>NZ_CP045032.1:0-1200000 GCF_009026825.1 Corynebacterium urogenitale
ATGAATGATTCCCCCTCCATGTCTCCAGAAGAGCTGTTCCGGCACCAGTGGAATGACATCATGGATCGCTGGATGTCGGCGGAAGCCGGAGACCCGGAGTATCCACAACTAACCGGACGGCAGCGCTCCCTCCTCCAACAGATTCGCCCGATCGAGCTCGCTGGCCGGTACATGATTCTCGAGGCGGACAGCCGCTATGCCCGCGAAGAGGTGGAATCCAACCTACGGCCGAAGATTCTCACTGTTTTCAGCCGCGAATTGGAACGCGATATCAAGCTCACGATCGACGTCAAGCAAAACGATCAGCTCAGCGGTGACGCACAACCTCAGCAGGCAGGGCCAGGCAAGGTGCACTCCGGCGGCGCACCGGCTCATCGGGCCTCTCAAAGCCAGCACTCCTCCCCATCAGCCGCAGAGCACCGCCCCCACTCCGGCGAAGAACGCTTCCATCGACCTCAGACCACTGAACCTGCGGCTCCTACCCGGCAACAGCTGGCAGAGGAACACGCACGGGGCTACGAAGCCTCCCTCCACGGTTATGACAAAGAGCCTTCACCCAATCCTGAAGGATGGGGCCACATGGCTAGCCCCAGCCTGGACACAACTGCTCCACCCACGGATCCAAGCGTTAGTGGAACAGGGTTGGCGTCGACACAGAAGGAAAACCAGGAGGCCCACGGCGGCAACGCAGGACAGACGCACGCCGGTCAAACGCCACGACCTGCTCCACAGAACAACGGTGTGGAAGAACCGCACATCAACCCCGCGTACACCTTCGAAAACTTCGTGACGGGCAGCTCCAACCAATTGGCTTATGCCGCGTGTCGAGCGGTAGCCGAATACCCTGGTGCGTCTTATAACCCGCTGTTGATCTGGGGCGAATCCGGCCTGGGCAAGACCCACCTTCTGCATGCGATCGGGCACTATGCCCGCGAGCTGCAGCCCAATATGCGCATTAAGTATGTCTCCAGCGAGGAGCTGACGAACGACTTTATTAACTCCATTTCTGCTGGTCAGCGGGATGACTTTAAACGGCGCTACCGTAACCTCGACTTGCTGATCGTGGACGATACGCAATTCCTTCAGGGCAAGGAATCCACCCAGGAGGAGTTTTTCCACACCTTCAACGCGCTGCACCAGGCCGGCAAGCAGATCGTGCTGAGCTCCGACCGTCCACCGCAGAAGCTGACGACGCTGGAGGACCGCCTGCGCACACGCTTCGAATCCGGTCTTATCACCGATGTGCAGACCCCGGACTTGGAAACCCGCATGGCGATTCTTTCCCGCAAGGCGGAGTCCCGGAATGTGGAGCTGCCGCAAGATGTCAAGGAACTGATAGCCAGCCGCTACGAGAAGTCCATCCGTGAACTGGAGGGCGCCCTGACCCGTGTGATTGCGTACTGCTCACTGGGGCATCAACCGCTGAGCCTGCAATCGGCTACTGCTGCGCTTCGGGACATCATGCCGGATGACGCGGACACGGAGATCACCCCACAGCTAGTCATTGATGTTGTGGCCGAGTTCTACAACATCACGTCCGCGGAGATCTTGGGGAAGGGACGTGCGCGCACGATCGCTAATGCCCGCCAGATTGGTATGTACCTCTGCCGTGAACTCACTGACCTCTCCCTGCCGAAGGTGGGTGCGGCGTTCGGCGGTCGCGATCACACGACCGTGATGTATGCGGAGCGCCGTATTAACGACAAGATCCAGGAAGATCACAAGACCTTCAACGAGGTGCAAGAGTTGACGCAGAGGATTAAGACTCGCGCAAGGAATTAGCAAATTTTCCTCACGGTGGGCGGTTCGCGGCGAAGTTATCCACAGTTATCCACAGACTTCTGGGGACAAGTGGACTCTCCTGTGGATAAAAATTCGCAAATTCACCTGTGCAGACCGAAGTTATCCACAATTCCACAGTGTTTTCCACAGATGTAATTACAAATTTGTAATTTCGGGTGACCCCGGCGAAAGAATCCCAGACCTGTAATTTCATTCTCAATCTGGGGATAACCTAGCGTGGATTGGGCACAGAGAGGTGGAGAACCTGTGGAAAACTCGTTCGGTTCGGAAGTTATCCACAAGAGCCCCTAGTTATCCACAGTCTTCTCCACCGGAAACTCACAACCGAAAAATTGCTTTGACCAGCGGTGATGGCAGCTACTCACACAACTCACAGCACCTAACACTGCTACTAAATCTCTAACTAAGAGAAAAAGAGAAGCAACTTGGGGTTGTGAGTTAGTCTTGAAACACATCTCGCACACCACGCGCGGCCAAGCCCGCGCGGACGGCAATGAATGACAAGGATGGCTATAGCGCTATGGATCAGCAGAACGTGAGTTTCACCGTGCCGAAGGATGACTTCGCCTCCGCACTGGCATGGGTTGCACGCTCGTTGCCGTCCAAGCCAACCCAACCCATCCTTCGCGGCGTGATGATTGTGGCGAATGACGAAGGTTTGGAACTTTCCGGTTTCGACCGTGAGGTCTCCACCCGCGTCCACATCAATGCAGAGGTCGATGAACCCGGCAGCATCCTGGTCGCAGGCAAGCTCCTGTCCGACATTGTTGGTTCCCTGCCAAACAAGCCGATCACCATGCGTTTGGAGGAGACGACTGTCACCCTCTCCAGCGGTTCCTCGCGCTTCGAGCTGCGACCGATGACGATTGAGGACTACCCCGTTTTGCCGGCACTGCCGGAAACAACCGGCACCATCGACCCACACTTATTCTCCCAGGCCATCAACCAGGTCGCTACCGCAGCAGGGCGCGATGACACGCTGCCGATGCTCACAGGTATTCACGTGGAAATCGATGGTCCGAATGTGGTGATGGCAGCGACCGACCGTTTCCGCCTGGCTGTCCGTAATTTCACGTGGAACCCATCTGCCGATTCTGCTCAGGCCACCTTGTTGGTTCCTGCGCGTACATTGCACGACGCCGCGAGGTCCCTGGATCCGCACAATAACCAGGACATTTCAATTGCCGTGGGCTCCGGGGAGAACATCGGCAAGGATGGGCTGCTTGGCATCGAGATGGATGAGCGTCACATGACCACCCGCCTGCTCGACGCAGAATTCCCGAAATTCCGTCCACTGCTGCCAAATCACCATTCCGCACTGGCGAGCGTGGAGATCGCTCCGCTCAATGATGCAATTCGCCGTGTGTCCCTGGTTGCGGATCGAAATGCGCAGATTCAGATGGAATTCGCACCGGGTTCCCTCACCCTGTCCGCTGGCGGTTCCGAGGTGGGTAAGGCTACCGAGCAGCTGGATTGCGCTTTCACTGGTGAGCCACTGACGATCGCCTTCAACCCTGGTTACCTCAAGGATGGCCTGGCGGCTATCGACTCGCAGCGTGTTGTCTTCGGTTTCACCATGCCTTCGCGCCCTGCGATCCTCATTCCTGAGCCACAGGAACTGCCGGAGGCTGATGCGGACGGAAATTACCCGACCCCTGACACGGAGTTCATCTACCTGCTGATGCCAGTGCGCCTGCCGGGCTAAGTCGGCGCGGCGAGCCCTAGCTCTGTGGGATTCGCGCCTGAGTCCCAGAGAAGGCATCATCTATAGCTATGTACGTCCGTTCTTTGCAGCTTGAGGACTTCCGCTCGTGGAAGTCCCTCGATTTGGAGCTAGAGCCGGGCGTCACAGTCTTTTCCGGGCCAAACGGGCACGGGAAAACCAATATCGTCGAGGCCCTCGGCTACCTGGCGCATCTTGGGTCCCACAGGGTGAACTCCGATGCCGCGCTGGTACGGGAGAACCAGAATATGGCGATGGTCTCCGCCACGGCGGTCAATGGCACTCGTGAGCTCACCGCGCGCATGACCATTCGCCCCCACGGGTCCAATAAGGCGCACATCAACAGAACAACCCTGGCCACTACGCGCGAATTGCTGGGGATTGTGCGCACCACGTTGTTTTCCCCGGAGGATCTCGCCCTGGTCCGCGGAGAGCCGGAGCAGCGGCGCACATTCCTGGATACGATCATGATCGCCCGTTATCCACGCCTGGGGGCGGTCAAGGCGGATTACGATAAAGCACTGCGCCAGCGCAATGCGCTGCTGCGTTCCAACGCCATGCGCACCGCCGTGGTGGGTGGCAAGCATTCGGAGGATGAACTCGCGGCGCTCACCACGTTGGACGTGTGGGACGCGCAGCTGGCCGCGCTCGGTGGTCAGATCATCTCCGCGCGTGTGCAGATTGTTCACGACCTCGCGCCACACCTTGCGGAGACTTACAAGCGCCTCGCTCCAGAGTCCCGTCCTGCGCACATGTCGTACACCTCGACCATCGATGCTCTGCTCGCCGAGTCCGGTGTGCAGCTGGCCCATTCGGTTCCCGGTGAGCCGACTGCCCTGGTCACGCCACAGGTTGCCGAAGCCACGCTGTTGCAGGCTTTTGCTGACAAGCGGCAGCAGGAAATCGACCGCGGTACCACGCTTTTGGGCCCGCATCGCGATGATGTGATCCTCATGCTCGGCACGCAACCGGCGAAGGGCTTCGCTTCGCACGGTGAGTCTTGGTCCTTTGCGCTATCGCTGCGCCTCGGGGCGTTTTTCATGCAGCGCGGTGACGGGATGGAGCCCGTGGTCATCCTCGATGATGTTTTCGCGGAGCTCGATGCAGCTCGACGCCAGGCTCTCGTGGGTCTGGCACAGGAAGCCGAACAGGTACTGATCACTGCGGCGGTGGATCAGGACATCCCCGCCGAGCTCAAGGATGGTGCCCGCATCATCAACATTGAGGCCCGGGTGACAGAGGATGGCCGCATCTCTGAGGTCATAGAACCCGCCGTCGGTGAGGGTGCTGTCGGTGGTGCTGATGTCAGTGATGCCGGTGCTGGTGGTGCTGATGAGTAACCAGGATGAACCACAGGACCGCCACTTGGATCCAGTGGCGCAGGCTGTTGCAGCAGTCCGCCGTGCCGGTGGGCAGCCAACTGGTGATTTGCCGCCGGTGGCGTCGAAAAAGAGGATGAGGGATACCCGCGGCAAGGGCCCCAACGTGCACAAACGGCCGACCGGGCAGGACGGGAGGGCCGACCGGAGTTACAGGGATCCCGCGCAGTTTCACGACCTCATTCAGAAGACGATTGGGCGCTTTGGTTGGGCCGAGGATTTTGCCATCGGCTCGGTGATGAACAGCTGGGAGGAGATCGTGGGGCCGACCGTGGCCGAGCGGACCACTCCCGTGCGTTTCAACAAGTCAAAGCGGGAATTAGTGATTCAGTGCGATTCCACCTCGTGGGCGACACAGTTGCGCTTTATGAAGACACAGATCCTCGAGGCCATCGAGCGACTGGCGGGCGAGGATCTGGTGCGCGAGGTGAAGATTCTGGCGCCGGATTTAGGGCCGAAGCCGAAGGGGCGGTTCCGCGTCAAGGGGCGTGGCCCGCGTGACGACTACGGCTGATGGTACTTCCCGGTGTTGGAAGCAGACGTATGATAGATCGTCATGGAGGACTTATCTTTTCGTGCGTTGGATGTTACTGATCGAGCACACGTTGCAGAAGTGTTCCAGGATGATGGGGGATTCTCCGAGCGAGTGAATGGCAGGCCATTCATTGATGCAGACCTGGAAGGCTTCTTTGATTCAGTACCGCCAGAGGTAGCGGCAGAGAAGAAGCTTGTCCTTGGAGCTTTTCAACCTGCTAGTGATATGAAGCGGGAGGAGCTTGTTGCGGTTGCTCATGTTGTGAAGGACTGGCCACAACAAGGGATCGCATATATTGGGCTACTACAGGTTAAAGCCTCAAAGCAGGGTAGGGGAATTGCGCGAGAGATACATGAAGCGCTGAGGAGACGGATTCCTGATGCCACTGTGTGGCGTTTGGCAGTGGTTGATAGTAATTCTGGGGCCATGGGCTTCTGGGAGAAGCTAGGGTACCAACGGACTGGTGAGGAAAAGCCGTGGGTGAGCCCCACCGGAATTAGGAGAAAAGCGATTATCTTCGAGCTTATTGAGTGAAGATTCCACACAGCCACACATTCTTTGCCGATTGTAGGTCTTAGCTGTCTTCACGACCTGTAGTTCATGTAAAACCTCAGATCGTGAGTTGTTGGGGAGGCAAAGAACGGGCAGTCCTGTCGCGAGATGAACCCTAAGGGCACTAGTCAGAACTAGTAGGAAGAGTTACCCAGTGCTGCGGAGTTGGGGGGAGCCTGCAGAAGAGCCCTCTTAGGAGCCACTCAGGTTATCACCGCCGGAGTTAGCCGCACTGCTGCCTGAGCCATTGCCATTGAAACCACTGCAGGTGCCGCTCAGTGGGCGGTTGTTAAAGCGGTTGAGCAGGAAGCCGATGCCGAAAGGCCCACCGGAGACAGCCTGGATGAAGTGGTTGTAATCAGCCAGTGGCGGCATGATGTCATCCCGGTAGACGACCTGCGAGCCCTTCTCACACCACTGTTTCGCCAGGTTCTTGGCCTGGTTGTACTCCACATTGGCATCGTAGCGCCCGGAGATAATCATCACCGGCGCTGCTGGAGTGCCATTGCCAATGCGCTGCTCATTCATGGCTTTCTCGCCCTCTGGCAGGTCGTCCAGCAACTCATCCAGAGAACGGCCATCGACCGTCCATTGGCCAGTGGTCTGGTAGCCATATTTGTCTTCGATCTCATCCGTACACATCGTGGACAGATCCTCGATGGTGGCCTTACCTTCCTCGGAGAGGTGCCGGTTCAGGTCCTCCGCCAGGTGCGGGTAGCGGACAACGAGGCCGTTGATGGTGAAGCCGATTGCCCCCATCAGGTCGGAGCCATCGATCTTCTTCTGCACTTCGTCCAGGTTTGCCGGTGGTGCGGAAGCATAGGCACCTGCGACATCTAGATCCGGTGCATAGCCTGCGGCTTCCTCCACCGCAGCAGCCGAGGCGCCGCCGCCCTGGGAGTGGCCGTAGAAGCCGACCTTGCCGAAGTTGCCGCCGCGGGATTCCACGAGGTTGCGCGCCGCACGGGCTCCATCCAGCATGGCGTGCGCTTGCTCTAGGCGGTTCATGTAGGTGTGCATGCCGGGAGTGCCCATGCCCACATAGTCGGTGACGAAGACACGCACGCCTTGAGTGGCAAAGATGCCGTCGTAGAGGCCTTCGAGGGAGACGAGTCGCCCAGTGGTGAAAGGGTCCGGTGCGTCGTTGAGTGGCCAGTTCCGTGATGGCGCGCATTGGTCGCCTTGGCCGACTGTGCCACGCCCGATGACGACGGTTGGGCGCTCGCCTTCGCCTTTCCAAGGAGTGTTGGGTTCCACCATGTAGCCGGAAACGGGCACTGTGGTGCCGTCGGCCAGCGTCGTCGTGTAGATGACCTTCGTTGCTGTCTTGGGCAGGGATAGGCGTACGCCGGGTAGTGGGCCGGAGATATTTGTTTCTTGGTCGCGGAGGATTTCGCCGGCTTTGCTTGGAGTGAGGTCGCCGGTTTCGTAGAACGGGTCTACGTCGCCCTTTTCGGTGCGGGGGTTGGGCGAGGAGGAGCCGGTGGAAGGGCCGTTGGGGTATTGGTTGTCGCTGACGGAGGAGAGCAGGGAGCTGGCTTGCGCGCCGGAATCTTCGGAGTCGTCGGCGGCGTGGGCGACGACGGGGAATGTCAGCAGTGCCGTTGCAGTGGCCAGGGCGGTGGTTGTTGAGCTGGCGGCCTTGAGGGCGCCGCGGAGAGTGTGTGTGGTGATCATGCGGACGATTATGTTTGGAAAAGAAATAGCACGCTGGATTTTCGCGAGATTTGCTGTGATTTCCTGTAAAACCCCGAGTGGCAGCTCCCTCGTTCGGGGGAGAAAACAATCTTCGTTGGGGTACTGGTGGCGTCGAGCTTGACGGGGGGAGGGGAGGCACGGTGATGAGGAACGACGCCAGCAGGACAGCGGGCCACAGCCTTCATGAATTTAGACCAGCGACGGGGTAAGATGGGGTGGTTAATGTCCACAGCTAAAGGAGCTTGACTCAACGTGGCAGAAGCTAAGCCAAAGAGCAATTACGGTGCGGATTCCATTACGATCCTCGAGGGTCTGGAAGCTGTCCGTAAGCGTCCAGGTATGTACATCGGCTCCACCGGTGAGCGCGGCCTACACCACCTGATCTGGGAGGTCGTCGATAACTCTGTCGATGAGGCCATGGCGGGATACGCTACGACGGTGAACGTCACCCTGCTCGAAGACGGTGGCGTGGAAGTGGAAGATGACGGCCGCGGCATCCCTGTGGAGATGCACCCCAGTGGCATGCCAACAGTGCAGGTTGTGATGACCCAGCTGCACGCCGGCGGCAAGTTCGACTCCGAGTCCTACGCGGTCTCCGGTGGTCTGCACGGTGTGGGTATCTCCGTGGTGAACGCCCTGTCCACCCGCGTGGAAACCGAGATCAAGCGCGATGGCTACCTGTGGCACCAGAACTTCATCAACGCTGTGCCCGATGAGCTCCAGCAGGTGAAGAAGGCACGCGGCACCGGCACCAAGCAGCGCTTCTGGCCGGATGCGGAGATCTTCGAAACCGTTGAGTTCAACTTCGATACCGTGGCCAAGCGCCTCCAGGAGATGGCATTCCTTAACAAGGGACTGACCATCAACCTCACCGATGAGCGTCCCGAGGCGGAGCCGGAGAAGGACGTGCTGGCGGAGACTGTGGACGAGGCTGCTGCCCCGAAGTCCGCCGAGGAAAAGAAGGCTGAAGAGGACAAGAAGAAGGGTCCACGCACCCGCACCTTCCACTACCCGGAGGGTCTGAAGGACTACGTCCAGCACATCAACCGGAAGAAGACCGAGGTGCACCCCACCGTTGTGGCTTTCGAGGCCAAGGGTGAGGATCACGAGGTAGAGGTCGCCTTGCAGTGGAACTCCGGTTACACCCAGTCCGTCCACACCTTCGCTAACACCATCAACACCTTCGAGGGCGGCACGCATGAGGAGGGTTTCCGTGCGGCACTGACCTCCCTGATGAACCGCTACGCGCGCGATCACAAGCTGCTGAAGGATAAGGAAAACAACCTCACCGGCGACGATGTCCGCGAGGGCCTGGCCGCCGTGATTTCCGTACGTGTTGGCGATCCGCAGTTCGAGGGCCAGACCAAGACGAAGCTGGGTAACACGGAAATCAAGGGCTTTGTCCAGCGCGCGGTCAATGAGCACCTGACGGATTGGCTGGATGCCAACCCGGCGGAGGCGAAGACGATCGTGAATAAGGCTGTGGCTTCCGCGCATGCCCGCGATGCTGCACGTAAGGCTCGCGACCTGGTTCGTCGCAAGTCTGCTTCCGATATGGGCGGTCTGCCTGGCAAGCTCGCCGATTGCCGTTCCAAGGACCCGAAGGCTTCCGAGCTGTACATCGTGGAGGGTGACTCCGCAGGTGGTTCCGCGAAGTCCGGCCGCGATTCCATGTACCAGGCGATCCTGCCGCTGCGCGGCAAGATCCTGAACGTGGAGAAGGCGCGCATGGACAAGGTCCTGAAGAACGCTGAGGTCCAGGCCATCATCACCGCACTGGGTACGGGTATCCACGATGAGTTCGATATCAACAAGCTGCGCTACCACAAGATCGTTCTGATGGCCGATGCCGATGTGGACGGCCAGCACATCGCTACGCTGCTGCTGACGCTGCTGTTCCGCTTCATGCGTCCACTGGTTGAGGGCGGCTACGTGTACCTAGCGCAGCCACCGCTGTACAAGCTGAAGTGGGCCAAGGGCGAGCCAGGCTTTGCCTTCTCCGACCGCGAGCGCGACCAGCAGTTGGAGGAGGGTCTGGCTGCCGGCCGCAAGATCAACAAGGACGACGGTATCCAGCGCTACAAGGGTCTGGGCGAGATGAATGCCAAGGAGCTGTGGGAAACCACTATGGATCCATCCACCCGTACCTTGCGCCGCGTGAATTTGGAGGATGCTGCGGCCGCAGACGAGCTGTTCAGCGTGTTGATGGGTGACGATGTTGTTGCTCGCCGCAGCTTCATCACGCAGAACGCACGCGACGTGCGCTTCCTAGACGTCTAGGAGTTTTCGCGAACTAAGTGGTGGGATTTCCGCATGCGGAGGCCTTTTGTGGCGTTAAATGGTCTCCGTGACTACTTCTGATCCCAGCAATAGTTCCGAGTTCGCTAACAACACCCGCTCCGGCACCGGCTCTGGGGCGGGTGCCAAGGAGTCCCCGCGTCTATTCGATGCGCGGATGCCGGATGGTGAAACCTCCACGCTCCGCCTGTTCGCCCCTACTGTGGGCAGCTCAAGTGCGTCAGGCGAAAGCGGTGACGAGCGGCCATTAGTTGTGATCTGGCCAGGCTTCGGCGTGGGTAACCGCTACTATGATCCGATCGGCCGGGAGCTCGCAGCTCGAGGGTTCCACGTAGCTTCGGGGGAGCTGAGGGGCCAGGGGTCATCGACCGCCGTGGCATCGAGGAAGCGGACGTGGGGATACCACCATGTGGCGTCGGAGGACTACCCAGAAACGGTCCGCGCGGCGAAGAAGGCGTTCGGACTCCCGGCGGATTACCCCACGGTGTTTCTCTGCCACTCGATGGGCGGGCAGATCGCGGCGCTGTTCATGGCGCGGGAAGAGGCCGACGAGCTCAACGTGCTGGGCTTCATGGGTGTGGGCACGGGGACGCCGTACTTCCGTGGTTTCGAGGGGAAGCAACACTGGCGGTTGCGTATCGGTGCGTGGCTGATCAAGGGCATCATTACCGTGTTCGGCTATCAGCCCGAGGGAGCTTTGGATCTGTCTGGGTACGGCCGCCAGGCGAAGGGGCACCTCACGGAGTGGATTCGCTACTCGCAGACCAATCACCTGACGGATCTCATGGATGCGGACCGGGATTATGAGGAAGCGAAAAAGCAGGTCACGAAGCCGATTTTGCTGACGCGCTTCGTCAATGACGAGGATTGTCCGGTGAAGTCCGCGGAGAATTTGGCGATGAGTTTGCCGAAGGCAGATCTTGAGGTGGAGGAGTTTCCCAAGAGCAAGGGGCTGCTGGGGCACAACCGCTGGGCACGGGAGCCGGAGGTGGTTTCCACGCGTCTTGAGCACTTCATTGCTGAGAAATTCTAATGTAGACCAGGCTGGCTCGGTGGTGGTCAGTAGTGGTGTGGTATCGCACTGCTCACTACCTGGAAGGTTACTAGGGAAGGTCTGAAAAAAGTCTGAGATTAAGTATTGAGCTGGCGTTATCGCGGTGATATTTTCTGCTTAGATATACTCGATGCATACAGAGCTCAGGCTCAATGGCACTCTTTTAGATTTTCATCGTTTGACGTGTCTTCTCGTGTCGGGTCATGTCCCACTATGACGCTCTCACTTGAGGAAGAATGACGAAAAAGACACGCTCAGTGCTTTCACTTGCTGGATCGCTGGCGCTTCTCGGGGGAGTATTTGCCCCGGTAGCGACCGCACAAGAGACCCCCGTGCTCCCAGATATGCTCACTGCTGAGCAGTGCGCGAAGGATGCAATTCAGTGGTCCACGACCGGCAACATCGCTGGACCGGTAGGCGAAACGCGGGAAGAACTCGGCTCACTTCACTTGGATGCTAGGGCGGAGAACGTCTCGACTTATTACCGAGAAATTAGCCTTGCAGTAGGAACCGAGTATTCGATCTTCAACTCGGTTGTACGCATCAGCATGCCAGAGGGTACTCAGCTGCCCGAAGGATATGTGCCCGAAATACGTAGTGAAAGAGTTGAAAGTAACCAGGCTCTTCAGGCTGCTGTCGCCGCCGGCTACGATCCCGCTCGTATTCCCCCAGCTGGTGAACTCACAATTACCGAGGTCAGCCCAGGCGTGTGGGATGTGTACGTGGGTAGCATCCAAGGTTCCTCCTCCAGCGGTGTCACGCTGGGCTTCCCGTTGAAAAACAAAGGCATCGTTTTTCCAGAGGAGGGCGAAGTCAAGGCTGAGTTAGTAGCAACCTACGCTCAGGGCACGGCCTACGAAGACCTGCGGGACTACCGCTTCTTTGAGGAGTACTACAAGGGTGGCCTTTACGCAGCCTGCCCGTCGGGTCAAGAGGTGCCAGCTCTGCCCGAGACCGGTGAATGTGAAGATTGTGTGGTTGAGTTCGCGGGTCAAAGCCGTTGGAACAAGGCCAGCGGAGGCCCGGAGCGCGTGAAGTTCTTCAACGGCGAAGTTGACACCGCAACTGGTGGACTCTGGGGTGAGGTTAGCACTGACGGCTTCGGTGTTGGCGCTGATGCATGGGAGCAGGGCGATCAGCGCACCACGCGTCTCTTCGCAGCAACCCGCGAGGCCATCCGCAATGCAACCTATGTGATCACGGCTGAAGCGGGTGGTGCTTTTGATCCAAGCGCGAATGTGAAGATCGATTCACCAGGCGGCGGACAGCTGCAAGGTAACGGCTACAAAGTGGCGGTTGAAGGCGCAGAGGTTAAGGTCAGCGAGGACGGTAAAACCGTCACCATCACTGTTGACTACATGCCAGCGAATTCCTCGCTTTCGGTGAATGTTCCATTTGCTTCCGATGGCGAGAACAATGACATCTACCTCAACCATCACCTCGTGGGCACCTTGGACGATTGTGTGAACTACTCCAGGTCCGTGGATAAGGAGCAGGTGGCTCCCGGTGATGAACTGACCTACACGCTCACCTTCGAAAACACCAAGGATCAGTCAGTGCCGATTGCCTTCCGTGATGATCTTCGCGGTGTTCTCGACGACGCTGAACTGCTGGGCGACAGCATCACCTCCGAAGGCTTTGCGGAGGATACTGAGGAAACTCCGCTGGATCTCAACCTCAGCGGATACAGCCTCAATATTTCAGGCGTTGTGCCAGCGAACTCCACCGCGACGGTGACCTACAAGGTAAAGGTCAATGGCAAGGGCGATAAGTCTCTCGCCAACACTCTCACTACACAGGAGGACACCCTCAATCCGAACTGTGACCCAGAGGCGACGACCGAGACCCCAGTAGTCGATGAGCCACTCGGATCCCTGCCGGGATCTACCGAAGGTTCTCTGGCTGGTAGCTCCGATGATTCCGATGGCAGCAGTTCCTCTGGCCTCGTCCCAGGCGTTGTCGTCGGCGGAATTATCGGCAGTCTCGTGGGTAGCTCCATTCATGGCTCGTCTACCCCTGATTCCTCCACCCCAGATGCACCAAAGTCTCCGGGTGACTCCGCGGATTCTGAGAGCCCTTCTACCCCTGAGGATCCACAGACTCCGGATTCCTCTGAGTCTCCGGCGGACCCAGCGGGTCCTCAGACGCCGGGGGATTCAGCAGATGCTGAGTCCCCTGCGACCCCTGACCAGCCATCAGCTAGCGAAGGCCCTAACACCTCCCCTGCCCCTCAGGCTGGGCAGCGTGGTGGTCAGCTTGCGCTGACTGGTGTCAGCGGAACCTCTGTGGTTCTGGGTGTGGCAGCATTGCTGACTCTTGCGGGCGCTGCGCTGCTGATTGCTCGCCGCCGCGAGAACTAATCCGGGGAGTGCCATGGAGCGCGGTGAGAGAACCTCCCTGCGCTCCAGCCAGCCCCTGCCACCCCCACCAGCCTCCAGCGCACCTGCGCTTGCGTGTGGAACAATGGCAGGCAAAGAACACGCTGGCGAATCCCTACAAGGAGAATTATCCATGCGCAGCACCACCGCCCTCAGCTCCGCTCGGCCCACCGGCTCCCGCTCAGGCTCTCGCTCCCGCGTGCGTCTCGCCGCAGCCGGCCTGTGCGCTGTCGCTACACTGAGCATCGCTGCATGTTCCACTGAGGAGGGGGGCGAGGTGGCGCCGGATAACAACGCGACAGCCGCCGAGCAAAGCCAGGCGGATAACGGCACGCCGGACGAAGGCGAACAGGCGGAAGAAAAAGACAACGTCTTCACCGTCACCAAGGGCGACTGCCTGCAATTGGGCGACAGCGTCGACGGCGAGGTTGAAGACCTAGAAAAGCGCGACTGCGAAGAAAAGCACGATGCCGAGGTCTACGCCGAAACCGAGATGACCGAGTCCACCTTCCCCGGCCCAGAAGCTGCCAGCGAGCAGGCACAGCAGTTCTGCGCCGAACAATTCGAGCCATTCATCGGCGAAAAGGGCAACAAATCCGAGTTCAAGGTTCACTTCCTGCACCCCACGCAAGCCAGCTGGGATCAGGAGGAAGACCGGACGATTCAGTGCATCGTCCTCGATCCTCAAGGCGGCGTGACTGGGAGCCTCAAGGACTCCGCGCGCTAAAGCCCCGTCATTTTCGACGCCACGAGCGCGCCCGTCACAGTCGGCCCTGAAAGCCCGCCACCCGCCCGCGCACAGGGCGGGTTTTTGCTGCGCCCAAAGCGCCGGATTAGCGCCTTAACGTGCTAGAATGGTTCGGTCTGTCCCTAGTAGAAAGGAACGCTCTCACGTGAGCGACGATACTAACGGCGGAGATAGCCTCTTCGACAGGATCGAACCCATTGACCTGCAAGAAGAGATGCAGTCCAGCTACATCGACTACGCCATGAGCGTGATTGTCGGCCGCGCCCTGCCGGAGGTGCGCGATGGACTCAAGCCCGTCCACCGCCGCATCCTCTACGCGATGTACGACAACGGCTACCGCCCGGACCGTAGTTACGTGAAGTCCGCCAAGCCAGTGGCGGACACCATGGGTAACTACCACCCACATGGTGACTCGGCGATCTACGACACCCTCGTGCGCCTCGCCCAGCCATGGTCCATGCGCTACCCAATGGTCGACGGCCAGGGCAACTTCGGCTCCCGCGGTAACGACGGCGCGGCCGCCATGCGTTACACCGAGTGCCGCATGACCCCACTGGCGATGGAGATGGTGCGCGATATTCGCGAAAACACCGTCATCTTCCAGCCGAACTACGACGGCAAGACCCAAGAGCCGACCGTGCTGCCGTCCCGCGTGCCGAACTTGCTGATGAACGGCTCCGGCGGTATCGCCGTGGGCATGGCAACCAACATTCCGCCGCACAACCTCAACGAGCTGGCGGAAGCCATCTACTGGATGCTGGAAAACCCCGATGCGGAGGAAAGTGATGCCCTCGAGGCATGCATCGAGCGCGTGAAGGGCCCAGACTTCCCAACGGCCGGCCTCATCGTCGGCGATAAGGGCATTGAGGACACCTACCGCACCGGCCGCGGTTCCATCCGCATGCGCGGTGTGACTTCCATTGAGGAGGAGGGCAACCGCCAGATCATCGTCATCACCGAGCTGCCGTACCAGGTCAACCCGGATAACCTGGTCGCCTCCATCGCGGAGCAGGTGCGCGACGGCAAGATCGCCGGCATCTCCAAGATTGACGACGAATCCTCCGACCGCGTAGGCATGCGCATCGTCGTCACCCTCAAGCGCGACGCCGTTCCGCGCGTGGTGCTGAACAACCTCTACAAGCACTCCCAGTTGCAGACCAGCTTCGGTGCGAACATGCTCGCCATCGTCGATGGTGTGCCGCGGACCCTGCGCCTGGACCAGATGATCCGCCACTACGTGGATCACCAGATTGACGTCATTGTCCGCCGCACCCAATACCGCCTGGATGAGGCAGAAAAGCGTGCCCACATCCTGCGTGGCCTGGTGAAGGCCCTGGACATGCTCGACGAGGTCATCGCGCTGATCCGCCGCTCCGCCACCGTGGACATCGCCCGCGAAGGCCTGAAGGATCTGCTGGACATTGACGATGTTCAGGCGGATGCGATTCTCGCGATGCAGCTGCGCCGCCTTGCGGCCCTGGAGCGCCAGAAGATCATCGACGAGTTGGCGGAGATCGAGGAGATCATCGCCGACCTGAAGGACATCCTCGCTTCCGAGGAGCGCCAGCGTGAGATCGTGCGCGACGAGCTCGCCGAGATCGTGGACAAGTACGGCGATGAGCGCCGGACCCAGATCATCGCAGCCTCCGGCGATGTGTCCGAAGAGGACCTCATCGCCCGCGAGAACGTGGTCGTAACCATCACCTCCACGGGATACGCCAAGCGCACGAAGGTGGATAGCTACCGCAACCAGCGCCGTGGCGGCAAGGGTGTGCGTGGTGCCGAGCTGAAGCAGGACGACGTGGTGCGCCACTTCTTCGTCTGCTCCACGCACGACATCATCATGTTCTTCACGAACTTCGGTCGCGTCTACCGCCTGAGGGCCTTCGAACTGCCAGAGGCCTCCCGCACCGCGCGCGGCCAGCACGTGGCGAACCTGCTGGAATTCCAGCCAGGGGAGCAGATCGCCCAGGTTATTCAGATTCAGAGCTACGAGGACGCACCGTACCTCGTGCTGGCGACCGCGCACGGCCGTGTGAAGAAGTCCCGCCTGACGGATTACGACACTGCTCGTTCCGGTGGTCTCATCGCCATCAACCTCAACGAGGGCGATCGCCTCGTAGGTGCGCAGCTGTGCGGTGAAAACGACGATCTGCTGCTCGTGTCCGAAGAAGGCCAGGCACTCCGCTTCACCGCGGACAACGAGACGCTGCGACCAATGGGCCGCGCGACCGCCGGTGTGAAGGGTATGCGTTTCCGAGGCGAGGACCAGCTCCTCGCGCTGACCCGCGTGCGCGAGGATTCCAGCCTGTTCGTCGCTACCTCCGGCGGCTACGGCAAGCAGACCCGGATGGACGAGTACCCAGCGAAGGGTCGCGGTGGCTTGGGTGTTGTCACCTTCAAGTACGACCCGAAGCGCGGCAAGCTCATCGGCGCACTCACCGTGGGTGCTGACGACGAGATTCTCGCCATCACCTCCGCCGGTGGCGTGATCCGCACCGAGGTCAAGCAGATTCGATCCACCTCCCGAGCCACCATGGGCGTTCGCCTCGTGGACCTGGGCAAGGGCGTGGAGTTGCTGGCTGTGGACCGCAACATCGAAGAAGAAGCTGAGGAGCACGCCGAGGCGAAGGCCAAGGAAGACGGTAAGTAACACAGCCAGCGCTGTGTGGCATTGCTACCACCAGAAACCACCCGTGACGGGGTGCCATGCGGCACCTGCTGACACGGGTGGTTTCTAGTGTGTGGTTTCTCGTGTGTGGGGGGCGGGGAAGTGGCGTCGGGTAAAAGGGTGAGCGGGTACGGTTAAGGGAACACAAAACGCAAACGCGTGAGGAGACAACGAGCATGGCCTTCCACAGCCCGGGCAACGGACACCAGAGCAAGGACGGTTCCAACCCGTACTCCAAGGACGGGGAGGCAGGCTCTGCCGCTGGGCAGGCCAAGGCACCGGGTGCCACGGAGGGGAAGAACGCCGCTGGGGCGGGTAAGGCACCACGGCCGGGGCAGAAGCCGGCTGCGGGAAAGAAGAGCAAGAAGAAGCGGAAGAAGGGGGCAAAGCAGCAGAACTCGCAGAACCTGCAGAAACAGTCGCAGCCCGCTGAGCAGCAGCGGCAGCAAGCTCCGCAGACGGAAAAGCAGCCGCAGCAAGACACACCATCCACGCCGTCGAACGCCACCGGCAGCGTGGTTGGTAACGCCACGGCAGGCGCGTCGGGTGAGGCGGCTGGGAACGGCAAGGAGTTGGCGTCGAGTGTGGAAAACAAGGACGCGGATAAGACCGTGGACAAGGGCGCAGACAAGCCCGCAACCAGCCGGAAATTTGGTTGGGGGCTCGGGTCGCGGGACGAGCGGGTGTACGAGGAACGGTCGATCACGCGCATCGACCCGATCAGTGCGCTGAAGGTGGGATTCCTGATGAGCGCGGCCCTCTTTGCTGTATGGCTCGTTGCGGCGCTGGTGATTTACATCGGGTTGGCAATCGCCGGAGTCTGGGACAAGCTCAATGGACTGATTGGTGACCTGACGGGTACGGGCGAGTTCGGGTTCGGAACGTACTTCGGTGCGGTGTTCGCCCTGGGGCTGCTGGAGTTGGTGGTGCTGACGCTGCTGGCCCCCGTGGCGGCAGTGGCCTACAACGCCTCTGCGCAGCTGCTCGGCGGGTTGCGCGTGAAGCTCGATAACTGAAGCTCGATAACTAGGGTGCAGAACAAGGTTGAATACTTAAGCATTGGATGTGCGTAATTTAGTGCTCTGACCAGCGGATTTGGTAATAGTTACGTTGGTAGGTAGAGTACTTTCTTGTTCGACGGGCCTATAGCTCAGGCGGTTAGAGCGCTTCGCTGATAACGAAGAGGTCGGAGGTTCAAGTCCTCCTAGGCCCACCATTCGGACACTCTCGAATGAGATTCGGGGCATTAGCTCAATTGGTAGAGCATCTGCTTTGCAAGCAGAAGGTCAGGAGTTCGATTCTCCTATGCTCCACAACTAAGAGGCTCGCCGGAAGGCGGGCCTCTTTTCTGTTTGCGGTGTGGACTGCGACCCGGCTCTCGGGTTCAAAGTCGTGGGGGTGTTCATCCGGGCGCGAGGTCGGGGAAATGTCCCAAACAGCCCCAGACCCCACGCCGCTATGTCACATCTGTCACAGCGACCTGCGGAAATGAATTTGCAGAGGTCGTGCATGGGGCTGTTTGGGACATCCTCACCTCCGCAATCACCCTGCGACCCGCCCGCGACTCGTGCGCTTAGGCGTGCGTCGCGGATTCTGGTGCCAGGATGCCTGCAGGTCGCCCGCGCCCCCGCCCGCACCGAAGGAGTAGAGGACCTAGCCAAAGGTGAAGGAATAGAGCTCGACGTCACCAGTCACCCGCAGCGCCAATTCCCCCAGCTGTTGAGTGTCTTCCTTGAACAGATCAATCGTGCCATCGGATCGCACCGGGAACGCCTTAGTGGAGCCGTCGCCGAAGGTCACCTGCACCTCGCCCCGGCCGGAAACCACCAGCTGCACCCGTGCCGCCCGGTAGTTCAGGCGCAGCACCGAACTCTTCCCATCGCCACCAGTGCGGGTAGACTGCCGATCCAGCACCCACAGCCCTTCCAGGCTGTAGTGCAGCTCCGCGGGATCCACCTTGGCAAAGTCATGGTCCCCGGCCGTGTACTCACCAGCCGGGTTGGAAAAGTACTGGGCACGCTCCACACCCAGGTACGTCTCCGGATTTCGGAGAATGCACGCTCGGCGGGAGTGATCGGCCAGGATCCGCACGACAATGTGTGGATGCCGCTGCCAGCGGCCACGATGAAGGTGCGCGTCACAGAAGAGCCGGCGGCTGGCAGCGAGCAGCCGAGCGGTTCGATCTTGGCTGAGGGTGCGCTGTAGCACTACTGGCCGAGGGTGCGCTTTTGTTCTTCGGGCCGAGGGTGCGCTGCCTTTCTCGAGGTTCGGGGCGTGTAGTCGTTCGGGGGTTGGGGACGAGCAAGAGCGCGTGGTCGGCGAGTAGAAATAGACCAAGCTGTCTGTTAAGGTTTTTGGTGGATCAAGAAGCGTGGCTCTAAGCCCTCCACTAGGCCAGCTAGCAACCGCGATCATTCGCACGGTGCTCTTGGAGGAAGATCCGCCCCGGTGGCAGATGTTCCCGGGGAAGATCGAATGAGAGGCCAGGACAGTGGCAGAAAACAACGACGACAGTCGCGATATGCGTGGGCGGGGTAATCAAGATCAGGGCAACCAGGGGCGGGAGCAACAGCAAGCTTTCACCCTCTTCGAGCTACTCGCAGATGCACAGGACCAACCGGATCCGCGATTCTGTCTCCGCATCGAGGCACATGATCAGACCGACCTAGAGTTGTGGAGGCGACTGAGGACATTCGAAGAGCGTCGGCTGTCTGAGGGTGCTTTTTCCTACCTTGAGGAGTACTTCAAGGACGGTCTGGCTGTTCCATTCAGTTGGGACGTAGCTGAGGATCCTGAGTGCTTCCGACAACAGGTTGTCAGTCTGCCGCTCAAGGACGCTCTGGAACTGATGAATATCGTCGCTTTGAAGAGCGGGGATCTCGTTTACCGGGCGATTCGCTCTCGATGGTTCAGTGTTCGAGGCGTCACCATCGCCTACCTGATGAGCTTGGTTGAGCGCGGATGGGCACAGCAGATTGTGTACTTCAACCAGCTCGCATCCTTCCAACACCGCATCATGGAGACGGTGCCGTTATCGATCAGGGATTCTGTGGTTTTTCACTGCGGGGTTGGTGCGGAAGTCCTCGCATACGGGCGCACTAAAGCCAACTCAGAGGCGCCCGTGAAGGGGTTTCTAATCGGCAGAATGGATGCCCAGTCACTCGAGTTCTCCATTGACTATGACGCAATTCGTGAGCTGACTGCGTCGCGTGCTGAGACCATCGAGGTCGTCATACCCGAGCCTGGCACACTGTACGAACACAAGGGGCAGTACAGAATGAAGTACGACCGGGAAGGGGGACTGTGGACGCTGCGATTCAGCGATAAGAACACCGCCGAGCGCTTCTTCACAGACAAGCGCCATCAGCCACTCTTGGATTCCTATAGGGTGCTGATCCACGCCGTCGCTTACGAGGGGATGCGTCCAGTGGCCGTCGATGACACCTATTTCTTTGTCCAGCCCGATTTCACTCTGCAAGCGTTAAAGATGCTCCCACCGGTTTTCCCGACGATCAACGGCATGGCCGAGACAGCGTGTGGACGCCGTGCTTCGTCCAGGCCGAATACGATCCTGCCAAGGATGAGTTGCGGCGTTTCTAAGGACGACGCCCACCCTTAGCAGGACCGAGTCTCTGCAGCCTTAAGACAGCACGTTGTGCGGACGCAGCTTCTTCAGCATCTTCAGGCCCTTGCGCAGCTCACGGTGTCCGGTGGACTCGCGAACCTCGTCGTAGCCGCCACCGACGTGGGTGAAGGCCTCGTCGGAGCGGACCTCCGGGGCGTTGAAAGCATCCGCCTTGAGCATGCTGTTCGGCAGGGACAGCTTCAGCAGGGTGCGCTGCACCTCCAGGAACTGCTTTGGGAAGCTATCGGTGTTGTACGGCAGACCGAATTCCTCGGCGATACCCTCCACCTTCTTGCCAATTGCCGCCAGGCGGTTGGATGGCATGTCGGGGAAGAGGTGGTGCTCGATCTGGTAGTTCAGGTTGCCGGACATCACGGTGAGCAGCTTGCCGCCGCGGAAGTTGGCGGAACCCAGCATTTGGCGCAGGTACCACTCGCTGCGGCTTTCCTCTTCCAGCGTGCGCTTGGTGAAGGTTTCCACATCGTCCGGGAAGTGGCCGCAGAAGATCACCGCGTAGGCCCACACGTTGCGCAGCAGGTTGGCCGCGAGGGCGGCCTGGCCAGCGCGGGTTGCCCTGTGCTTGGCCTCCGCGAAGCGGGTGCGGCGGGCCTTCTTGCCGCTCCAGCCCAGCTTGGACTTCTTAGCGAACAGGCCCTTCTTCTTGCCGGATCCCGATCCAACGCCGGCCAGCAGGTAGCCAGCAGCGCCGGCGACCAGTGGGAATGCCACGTAGTCCTTGGAGACCTGCTTGCCGACTTTCCGCAGGGTTTCGAACAGGCGCGGCTTGGTCTCCTCCCACGTCTGTCGACCTGCGAAGAAGCGTCCCAGCTCTACATCGTAGAAGCCCACGGCGTACTCGAACAGGGAGGCGAGGATGACGTTCTTCACTGGCTGCAGCAGCATGTCCGGGGTCCACTTACGGTCGCGGGTGACGCGCAGCAGACCGTATCCCACGTCGTTGTCCATGCCGAGGATGTTGGTGTAGGTGTGGTGCACAACGTTGTGGCTGTGCTTCCATCCGCTGGACGGGCCGGTGTTGTCCCATTCCCAGGTGGAGGAGTGGATCTCCGGGTCGTTCATCCAGTCCCACTGGCCGTGCATGACGTTGTGCCCGATCTCGAGGTTTTCGAGGATTTTGGCGATCCCCAGCGCCGCACCTGCGGGGATCGCTGCGGCGGGGGAGAGGATTGTTGCTACTCGAGCCGCGAGGTCGGTGGTGCGCTGGGTGCGAATGAGGTTGCGGATGTACTGCGCGTCCTTCTCACCGAGGGATTCGCGGTGTTCGCGTTCGATTTCCGCGAGGCGGCGGCCGATCTCCTCGACATCTTCGTCGGTGAGATGGGCGTAGGCCTTGATGTCCTGAACTGCCATTTTTCGTGGTCCTTCTTTCTTTTTCTCCGACGCCACCGCGCCCACACCGCCAAGGTGTTTGCGCGAGGTGTTCGGGTTTATTTGCCTGGGATTGTCAGCGTGCCCGAGGGGACGCTGCAACACGTTCGTATTTGCTCTCCCGGCCCGTAGGTGGATCCGTCGCGCAGGTCCACGGCGGCCCCGTCCTCGATGGGGGCCACGCAGGTGCGGCAGATGCCCATCCGGCAGCCGTGTATGAGGTTGATGCCCTCAGCCTCAGCTGCCTCCAGGATTGTGGTGGATCCGGTGGAGGTGGTGGTTTTGCCCAAAGCGGAGAAGGTGATCTCGCCACCATAGTCGGAGCCATCCACGTCGATGTGGAACTTTTCCGAGCGCATGCCCGGGTAGTCCGCCCTGAAGGCATCCAGCATGGGGCCTGGGCCGCAGGCGTAGAACTGCCGACTGGTGGCGTCGGGAACAAGGGAGGGGAAGTCCGCCGGAGTAAGGCGGCCGCGCTCGCTGGAATCCCAGTTGACCAGGCGGTAACCGGGGGCATCGGCGTGCAGGGTGGCGAGTTCCTCTCCGTAGGGGTCGGCGGCTGCGGGGCCGCGCTCCGAGTGGACGTGAATCACATCGGGGAAGGGCGTGCCGGAATCGCGCTCCTGCTTGAGCCACCGGAGCATGGAGATCACCGGGGTGATGCCAGCGCCTGCGGTGAGGAACAAGAGCTTTGAGGGGACGGGTTGCGGGAGGTAGAAATCCCCGCCGGGGGCGCTGAGGCGGATAATCTGTCCGACCTTTGCCCTGTCGGCGATGTGCTGGGTGAATTCGCCGCCGGGAACGGGCTTGATGGAGACGGTGAGGGAGCGGTGGCTGCGCTTCGGCGCGTCTGTCAGTGAGTAGCAGCGCCAACGCCAGCGGCCGTCGATCTGCAGGCCGAGGCCGATGAACTGTCCGGCGTGGAAATTGGTCGGCATACCGGGCCCTGGTGTGAGGGTGACCGTCAGGAAGTCTGGGTGCTTGTCGATCTTCGTGATCTGTCCGCGGACTTCACGGCCCCGCAGGGGATTGACCAGGCTGACATAGTCGACGGGGGTCAGTGGCGTGGTGAAGGTCTCGAGGAAACGGCTCAATGGTCCCTCGGTCGCCTGATCTAGCGAGCCCCGCGCTGCTTTGCGGAGGGTCTTTCCCGTTTTATTGAGGAACGAGGAGGTCCGAGCGTTCATGGGCGAATGCTAACACCAGAGTGCGCTGTTTCCTGATTACTCAACCTGCACACCCCTGAAAACCGCCCTATGGGGGTGAAATTGGAGAAATCAGGCTGAAATTTGCACGCCAAAACCTTATAGAAACATAGTTATGGCAGTAGACAGAAGTTCCAGAGGGGTGCAAAAATTCCTCGGTGTTCGTTTCGCCGCGTTTGGCATCAATTGATGTAGCTCGCCTAGCTGTCCTTTTCTCTACAGTGGGTAGTAGAAGCCATTCACCACGAAGGAGATAAGCACATCATGGCAATTGATGACATCGGACCACAGCCACAGGCCTTCGATATCGAGAAGGAAACCCTCGCCAACGAAAACTATCGTTCCACCGCGTGGACCGGTAAGTACCTGCAGGTCACGCTCATGAGCATTCCCGTCGGAGAATCCATTGGCCTGGAGGTTCACCCAGAGACCGATCAGTTCCTCCGTCTAGAACAGGGCACCGGCAGGTGTGTCATGGGCGATTCCGAGGACAACCTGGACTTTCAACAGGAGGTCGCAGATGATTGGTCCATCTTCGTGCCCGCCGGCAAGTGGCACGACGTGATCAACACTGGCGACGAGCCACTGAAGCTCTACACCGTCTACGCCCCAGTCCATCACGCTCATGGCATCGTGCAGGCAACCGCCGAAGATGCCGAGCGTGACGAGGAATCCGGCAAGGATGTCCCACCGGAGTGGACCGTGCAGCCTGGAACCGGTGCTGCCGACGGCCACGCTTAGAAAAGTTCATCGATGACCTGAGGGTGCGGGCTGGTGGCGTCGGGCAGGAGGGGAGAAGAGGAACCACAACGCTGGATAGGCCGCGAGCGTCCACCACAGGTACGCGTTACCGATAATGTGCCAGCCGAGGTTCCATTCCAGCTCCACATTGCCCGTCGATGGTGTGTAGGCCGTGGGGATCAGCGCGAAACAGAGCACTCCCATGATTGAGAGGCACATCCATACTCGGCGTTGCGCGATGTTCCACGTGAAACGCTCCGCAACGGCCGAAGAGGCCGGAGTCTCTACGCGCTGGCGCCAGGCCAAGAGACCCAGGACGAGCAGGAAAATCGGCACCCACACGAAATGATGCGCCCAAGATACCGGGCTGGCTAGCAGGCCAAAAAAGGCGTTGACGCACAACGCGAGCAGAGGCTGTCCAGCGCGCAGGAGTCGCAGCATGAGGGCGACCGTGGCAGCCAGGGCTACGAGCACCAAGGCGATCCACACCACGCTGCCCGCGTCCTCCGTGCGCAGACCCAGGCGCCATAACTCGCCATTGAGTGATTGGTTGGAGGAGTAGCCGAGGCCGCCGATGCGCTCGGTTTCCGCGAGGGTGTGCAGCCAATAGTCCGCTGAATCGCGCGGGGTGATGAGGTGGGCGATCGCGGTGAGGCCAAGAGTGCCGATGCCCATGCGAACAATGGACGCCCAATCCTTGCGCAACAATAGCCACAGGCCAAAAACGGCAGGCGTGAGCTTCAGCGCCGTGGCGAAGCCGGTGAGCAGGCCACGGAATTTGCGGGGGACGAGTAGCGCATCCGCCAAAATCATCGCCGCGAGCAGCATGTTCACCTGCCCGAAGTTCAGGGTAGAGACGATGGGGCCGATCAAGCTGAGAACCGCTGCGAGCCCGGCGGCGACCCACGATGCGGAGGTGCGATCAAGATTGCCCAAGCGGCGCAGGAGGAACCACACCGTGCCGTAGAGCAACGCGATGTTCACGAAGTTCATCGCAATGGAAACAGACAGTGGCCCAAAGAGGGTCAGGGGTACGAAGAGGATCGCGGAGATCGGGGGATAGGTAAAGGGCAGGGAGATGTCCTCATTGATGGGGAAGCTTCCCTCGTACAGGGGTTGACCGTCTAGGAGGCGCTGCGCACCGAGCCGGTAGACATTGACGTCCAGTGCGTAGCGGATGCCGGTGTGATCGAAGAAGATCCAGGCCATGGCGAGGATGGAGGCCACGGTGATCAGCCACTTCGAGCGCGTGCTGAGGTGCAGGTGGCGCGGGCGACGGGGGGGTTTGGAGGTCATGCTTAAGGAATCTCGCTTGCGTGATGAAGGTGTGATGGGGGCCTGATAGGGGCGTGATGGAGGGTGCGGTGAGTGTGTGGGGACGGTGCGGCGAAAGCGTGGTGCCTACATGCTAGGCCACAGTTATCCACGCTGGGAAATGGCTGTGAGGATGCTACTTCGTTGTGCGTAGCTCTTGTGACTGACTGGTCGGTCAGTTTAGGATAGCGGCGTGGACGAAACACACTACATCTCTGAGAGCGCCGTGGCCCGCGCCGACGTCGAGACCGCCGAGGCCCGCGCCGACGTCGAGACCGAACTCGATAATGCAGTCAGCGACGAGGCCGAGGCTCGCACAGACAAAGAAACCGAAGAGCAGCCAGCCGCCGCTATCTCCGCACACGGGCTGACCCTGCGCACCAGGCAGGGCGCCGTGTTCCACGACGTGGATTTGGAGATCCCGGCTGGCAGCATTCACGCGCTCGTGGGGCCGCAAGGCTCCGGGCGCTCCTCACTGCTGCTCGTGCTCGCCGGACGGATGAAGTTCTCGGAAGGCGAGCTCACCGTGGATGGAACGCCGGTTAAACACGGTCCCTTCGCCCAACTGCTCGGCAAGCTCGGCACAGTGCAAAACGCGACCGCCATCGCAGGATTCCGCGATATCGATGACCTCGACACATCCACGAAGGTCGGCGAGATCGTCAACGAACTGCTCGGGCTGACATCCCCACTGCTGCGCCGGGCGGAAACCTGGCACGCGCCCCGCGTGAAAGCCCTGCGCGAGCTCATCATCCCCGAGCTGGAACCGAAGACCTGGGTGCGCAACCTCAGCGCGTACGAGGATTTCGCCATGCGTATCACCATGGCGATGCTCAGCGAACCGCGCATCCTCCTGGTCGATAACGTGGACCAGCTCTCCGCCCCGGAAGACCAGCGCAAGGCGTGGGGGATGCTGCGCCGCATCCAAGAAACCGGCGTGACCGTGGTGGCCTCCACGACGAATACCGAAACGCTGCCGGAGAACATCCCGCGCACGGTCACGCACCGGCCCAAGGAAGAAAAGGAGACACGCTAATGTCCCGTCCTCGCGCTACCCGCTGGTGGCACGGCAATAGTGAGATCCGGCGATTCCGCGCCTTTCCGGCCATGATCATGGTCGTGCTGCTGATCCCGCTGTTCTACGGCGGAATGTTCCTGTGGTCCATGTGGAACCCGACGGAGAAGGTGGACAACATGGCCGTCGCGGTGGTCAATGAGGACACCGGCGCAAAGACCTCCGACGGTGAGCAGCTGCAGGCCGGGCAAAAAATCGTGGATAACCTGCGCGAAAACGACAAGGTGGATTGGCAGTTCGTCAGCGCGCAGGAGGCAGCCGATGGCTTGCGCGATGGCCGGTTCTTCGTCTCCGTTACGATTCCCAAAGACTTTTCCGCCGCGGTGACGTCGATCGGCAGCAAGGAGCCTCGCGCGGGCACGTTGGAGGTTCATTACAACGACGCCACCGGCTCCACGGCCAAGACCATCGTGGAGACGATCATCAATAACCTGCACAGCAGTGTCGCCACCTCGATCGGTGCCCAGGCAGCCGACAAGGTGTTTGTGTCCATTGACCAGATCGCACAGGGCGTGGGGGATGCCGCTAATGGCTCCAACAGAGTCAACGATGGCGCCCAGCAGCTCAACACCTCCGTGCGAGACGAGCTTGCCCCAGGGGCCACGAAGTTGAACGACTCTGTGCGGGACGAACTGGGGCCGGGCGCGGCGAAGCTTGCGGATGGCGTGAACAACCAGTTGCTGCCAGGGGTAACAACCCTGCGCGATTCCGTTCGCGACCAGTTGGGTCCAGGTGCCGCGCAGCTGGCGGACGGCAACCGGCGGTTGGCCGATGGTGTGCAGCAGCTGCAGGACAAGATTGCCCCTCTGCGGGAAAATCCGCTGGCTATGCAGATTCCACAGGTCGAGGAGTTGGTTGATGGTGTGGAGAAGCTCAACGATGGTGCAGTTCAGGCCCGCGATGGAGCCAACCAGCTGAGCAATGGCATCAATACTGATCTGCTCAACGGCACCAATGATTTGGAGAAGTCCGTGCGCGAGCAGCTCGCGCCGGGCGCGCAGGACTTGTCGAATGGCATCAATAACCAGCTGGTGCCGGGCGTGCAGAAGCTCTCCGATGGCATCAATGGCAAGCTGCTGGACGGGACCGGGCGCCTAGCTGAGGGCACCCAGCAGCTCAGCACAGGTTTGGGCGATGCGAGGGAGAAGATCCCGCAGTACAGCGCGCAGCAGGCTAAGGACAATGGTGAGGTGGTCGCGGATCCCGTCAGCGTGAAGAAGGAATGGCTCCATCGCCAGGTCAACAACGGCGAGGGCATGGTTCCATACTTCGCCGCGTTGGCTCTGTTTATCGGCGGCATCTTCACATGGCAGGCCTTGCGCCCGCTATCCCGCCGCGCACTGAGCGCTAGCCTGAGTGCGTTCCGCGCGATGATCCACAGTCTTGCTCCGGGGCTGCTGCTGGCGACGGTGCAGGTGGTGCTGCTGGTCGGAATCGCCATCGTGCTGTTCGGTCTTTCTGCCGACCGCTGGGTTCCGGCGTTCTTCCTGCTGCTGTTGGCGGGTTGGGCTTTCACCTCCATCCAGCAGACCTTCGCCATCTGGGTGGGGCCTGCGCCTGGACGGCTGCTGTCGATTATCTTCCTGCTGGTGAATCTGGCGAGTGCTGGCGGAACCTACCCCCTGGAGACGCTGCCAACGGGCCTGCGCGCGATCGGACCGGCGCTGCCGTTCTACCACGTGGTGCAGGGCTTGCGAGAGGCGTTGATTGGCTCTGTGGGCAGTGGCTATGGGACGACGATCGCGTACCTGTCCGCCATGCTCGCCGTGAGTATGGCCGTGGCCATCTTTGGCGCGGCGAAGCGCAAGGTGTTCACGATGCGCGAGCTGCACCCAGCTATTCCGGTGGCCTGATGCTTGCGTGACGTGCGATCGAGAGCTTCGTTGCCCGTAGATAAAATGGACAGATGTCAACGTAATTTATGAGGAGAATCCCGCAATGGCGTCGATTAATCAAGAACCCCGAACCGCGATCGTTACACCGCGCGTGACGGATCTGCTCGTGGCGCTGAGCGGCCCCGACGCCGAGGCAGTTACGCCGGAGCAGCGGCGCGAGCGCTTCCGCAAGCTGCTGGATTCCGGAGATTACAACACCAAGGAGCGCATCACGCTGTCCGCAGTGGAGGCGATCTTCGATCAGGGGATCCACAACGCGCCGATCGACCGCATTGCCGCCAATGCGCGCGTCTCCAAGGGCGCGGTGTTTTACTCCTTCGGTTCGCGGGAAAAGCTCATTCGCCACATCCTTGGCACGCTGATCGACGTCATGTCCATGACAGTTTCGCAGGCCCGCGGGGAATTGAAGGGCGTGGATGCTCTGGAGTCTGTCTTCCGTGCGGTGCTGAACCTCACGGTGAATAACCACGCCTCCGTGCACACAATCTTCAGTGAGATCACGCGCCCGGATTCGCCGTGGAATTTCGCCCAGGATGCGCTCGTGGAGGGTGTGCATCGTCCGGTGATGGAGATTCTGCATGAGATGGGTTTAGCGCGCACGCTCGTCGATGATCTCGCTGCCGACTCTGGCGCCGACTCTGTCGCTGAGGCTAATGCTGAAGCTGTTGCCGAAACTCGCATCGGTTCCGTGGAAGTTGCGGGCAGGCCAGTGGATGCGCAGCGGTCTGGCGATGCGCGCAGGCCTGCCGATGTACAGCGGGTACGCATCACCGTGACCGCGATCATCGGTGCGCTGTTCCTGGTCGGCCAATCGCTCGCCGCTGAGCACGCGGATGAGGAGATGATCGACGCCGCGACGGCGCAACTGGTAGCCATCGCCCAAAAATAACGACAATAGTTACCAGTAGGGGGTGATGACGGTCGTGCATGCAGCCATCGCGCGCCCAAACTGTTAGTTTTGGTCTAGTTTTCCTTAATCCCACGGCCCCAAGGAGCTAAACACTCGTGGAGTTCTCACCGGCGACAGTCGCTTTCGCCTTCGGCCTGACGCTGTTTGCGGGCCTGGCCACTGGCGTCGGTGGTCTTTATTCCGTGCTGAAAAAGAACCCCACGGATCGCTTCCTCGCCGGGTCGCTGGGCTTCTCGGCGGGCGTCATGCTCTACGTCTCCATGGTGGAACTGCTGCCGGAAGGTGTGTCCTCGCTGGCGGAGGAGATGTCGGAGAAGGGCGCCAACTGGCTGGCCGTTGCGGCGTTCTTCGCGGGCATTGCGATCATCGCGGTCATCGACCGGTTGGTGCCGGAGAACATTAACCCGCACGAGCCGGACATGACGTCCGAAAAAGAAAAGAAGCTCCGGCGTCAGGCCCTGATGAAGACGGGCATGATGACCAGCGTGGCGATCGCGATCCACAACTTCCCGGAGGGTTTCGCCACGTTTGTCTCGGGGCTGGGGGATGCGACCATTGCGATCCCGGTGGCGGTGGCGATCGCGATCCACAATATCCCGGAGGGCATCGCGATTGCCGTGCCGATCCGAGAGGCGACGGGTGATCGGAAGAAGGCCTTTACCTGGGCGATGCTCTCTGGCCTGGCAGAGCCCGCAGGGGCGCTTGTTGGTTTCCTGCTTTTCATGCCGTTGTTGGGGCCGATGACGCTGGGTGTCATCTTCGCCGCGGTGGCCGGCATTATGGTGTTCATCTCCCTCGATGAGTTGCTGCCGGCGGCCATCGCCACGGGCAGGCACCACTCGGCTATCTATGGCCTGGTCGCTGGCATGGCCGTGATGGCGGTTTCCCTGCTGCTCTTCCTCTAGTGGCTGCCTATGGGGACCGACGGGGGTTATTGCCTGGCTAGTTGGCTGGCCGGCCGGCCAATTGCCTGGTGCTTTTGAGTGGGCCTGGGTGGGTAGCCCTTCGCAGCCGCGCCATTTGAACAAATCTCCCTCACGTTGCACACCGCGCCGGCAAAATCCCAGGTCGCGATTTCCAAAGCAGCAACGTGAGGGAGATTTGTTCAAACCTGGCCGAGACCCCTCCCCGCCGGGTAGAGCCGGCCAGGTGGGCAACTTCCGGTAGAGGCGGCCAGGTGAGCTACTTCCGGTAGAGGCGCTTACGCTGGAACTTCGGATCGGTGGTGATCAGCACGCCGAGGCTGTGGAACACCCGCTCGTCCACGGATCCCAGAATGGTCGTGACGTGCGCATTGCACCCGCGCAGGTTCTTCAGCTCCGCCAGCGCCTTCTCGGCCTCCGGGCTCGTCTCCGCGGACACGCTCAGCGCGATGAGCACCTCGTCGGTGTGCAGGCGCGGGTTCTGACTACCCAGATGCTTGGTCTTCAGCGTCTGGATCGGCGCGATGGAACCTGGCGACAGCAGGTGCACATCGTCCGGAACACCCGCCAAGTGCTTGAGCGCGTTGAGTAGCATCGCGGCCGAGCATCCCAGCAGATCACTAGTGCTGCCAGTGACGATGGTGCCGTCCGGCAACTCCAGCGCCGCGCCGGGTTGCTGTGTTCTTTCTTCGACGCCACGAGCCGGCGCCACCACCGTTCGCTGATCCGCGGAGATTCCCGCCTTTGCCATCACCACAGCGGCGCGTTCGGATTGGGTGGAGTCCAAACCTTCGCGGGCTTCCTCCACCAGGGCTTTGAAGTAGCGGCGGATTATTTCCTGGTTGGATGCTTCCCGGCACACCGCATCGTCGGTGATGCAGAGGCCAGCCATGTTCACGCCCATGTCCGTGGGGGACTGGTAGGGGGTCTCGCCAGTGAGGCGTTGCAAGAGGGTCTTGAGCAGTGGGAACGCCTCGACGTCGCGGTTGTAGTTCACGGTGGACTCACCGTAGGCGCTGAGGTGGAAGTGGTCGATGACGTTCGCATCGTTGAGGTCGATCGTGGCGGCTTCGTAGGCCAGATTGACCGGGTGCTCGAGCGGGAGGTTCCAGATGGGGAAGGTTTCGAATTTCGCGTAGCCTGCGTGAATGCCGCGCTGGTGCTCGTGGTAGATCTGCGAGAGGCAGGTGGCGAGCTTGCCGGAGCCAGGGCCGGGGGCGGTGACCACGACGAGGTCGCGCGTAGTGGCTGCGTACTCGTTGCGGCCCAGGCCTTCTTCGGAAACGATGAGGTCCAGGTTGGAGGGGTAGCCGGGGATCACACGGTGGCGGGCCACGCTGATGCCCAGGCGCTCAAGGCGCTGGATGAAGGCCACAGCCAGGCGGTTGTCTTCTTCGAACTGGGTAACCACCACGTGCTCGACAAGGAAGCCCCTGTCACGGAAGACGTCCACGAGGCGTAGTAGGTCGTCTTCATAGGTGATGCCCAGGTCGGCGCGGATTTTTTGGCGCTCGAGATCCTTGGCATTGATGCAGATGAGGACTTCCACTTCATCGCGAATGTGGTCGAGCATCGCGACCTTGTTGTCAGGGGTGAAGCCCGGCAGCACTCGGGAGGCGTGGAAATCGTCGAAGAGCTTACCGCCCATCTCTAGGTAGAGCTTGCCACCGAGTTGTTCGCGGCGTTGTTTGATGTGGTGCGACTGCAGTTCGATGTACTTTGCGCGATCAAATCCGACGCGATGGGCAAGGCTCTCACTCATGCCTGTCGATACTAGCAACCGCCCGAACGGCGGTAGGGCAGTGTTCAACGCTGCGGTTCACCACTGCAGGAGGTGTTGTCCCCGCACCGCCTAGGCATGAATTCACGCCACGCTCGCGCTCGCGCGAGCGGCACTGGTGTGGGGTGCGGACCTGCTGGCGTCGAACGACGACGGACAGGAACGCACACCCACAGTCAGCGAGGGCTTAGCGGTGCAGATCGAAGCGATCCGCCTCCATGATCTTCACCCAAGCGGCAACGAAGTCCTCGACGAACTTGTCGCTGGCATCGTCGGAAGCATAAGCCTCAGCGACGGCGCGCAGCTCAGAGCTGGAGCCGAAGACCAGGTCAGCACGGGTACCGGTGAAGGACTTGCCCGTGGTTGGGTTGGTGCCGTTGTAGCGGGTGGACTTCTCGTCCGCTGCGGTCCACTCGGTGTCGATGTCCAGCAGGTTGACCAGGTAGTCGTTGGTCAGCACGCCCGGACGGTCGGTCAGCACGCCATCCTTGGAGCCATCCCAGTTGGTGTCCAGAACACGCAGGCCAGCGACCAGAACGGTCATCTCCGGCGCGGTCAGACCCAGCAGGTTAGCGCGGTCGATCAGCAGGTGCTCGGCAGGCAGGGAGTGCTTGCCGGAATCGTAGTTACGGAAGCCGTCAGCCCATGGCTCGAGGTAGCCGAAGGACTCCTCGTCGGTCCACTCCTGGGTAGCGTCGCCGCGGCCAGGGGTGAATGGCACGGTCAGCTCCTTGCCGGCAGCCTTGGCAGCCTGCTCGATGCCCACGCCACCGGCCAGGACGATGAGGTCTGCCAGGGAGACGTTGATACCGGTGGAGGACTTCACCTCGTTGAGCTTGTCCAGAACCTTGGACAGCTGAGCTGGGTTGTTGACCTCCCAGTCCTTCTGCGGAGCCAGGGCGATGCGAGCACCGTTGGCGCCACCGCGGAAGTCGGAGTTACGGAAGGTGGATGCTGAAGCCCACGCGGTGGAGACCAGCTCGCTGACGGACAGGCCGGACTCGGCGATGGCGGACTTCAGGGTGGAAATTTCCGCATCGGTGACGACGTGCTCCGGAGCAGGAATTGGGTCCTGCCAGATCAGGTCCTCGGTTGGGGCTTCCTTGCCCACGTAACGGGTCTTCGGGCCTAGGTCGCGGTGGATCAGCTTGAACCATGCGCGTGCGTAGGCATCGGAGAAGGCGTCGAAATCGTCCTTGAAGCGACGGGAGATCTTGTCGTACTCAGGGTCGAAGCGCAGTGCCAGGTCGGAGGTCAGCATGCGAGGCTCGCGACGCTCGTCACCCTGTGCCATTGGCACCATGTCGGAGCCGCCGCCGTTGATTGGGCGCCACTGCTTGGCACCAGCTGGGGACTCCATCAGCTCCCACTCGTAGGCGTAGAGGATGTGGAAGAACTCGTTGTCCCAGCGGGTTGGGTGGTAGGTCCAGGTGACCTCTGGGCCGCCACCGAGGGTGTCGTTACCTGTTGGGCCACGCCAGCCGATGCCCTGGTGCTCCAGTGGGGACTCCTCAGGGGACTCGGTGATCTGGTCAGGGGTGGAGGCACCGTGGGTCTTGCCGAAGGTGTGGCCACCGGCGATGAGGGCGACGGTCTCCTCGTCGTTCATACCCATGCGCTTGAAGGTCTCGCGAATGTCGATCGCGGAGAGCTTTGGATCTGGGTTGCCGTCCGGGCCCTCTGGGTTGACGTAGATCAGACCCATCTGGACTGCTGCCAGTGGGTTGTCCAGCTCGCGCTCACCGGAGTAGCGCTCGTTGGCCAGCCAGGTGGTCTCTGGGCCCCAGTAGACCTCCTCTGGCTCCCAGGCGTCTACGCGGCCGCCGGAGAAGCCGAAGGTCTTGAAGCCCATGTCCTCCATGGCCACGTTGCCGGCCAGGACGATGAGGTCGGCCCAGGAGATGTTGCGGCCGTACTTCTTCTTCACTGGCCACAGGGTGCGGCGTGCGCGGTCGAGCAGCACGTTATCTGGCCAGGAGTTCAGTGGGGCGAAGCGCTGCTGGCCGGTGGAGGCGCCACCGCGGCCGTCCTGCACGCGGTAGGTACCGGCGGAGTGCCATGCCATGCGGATGTAGGCGCCACCGTAGGTGCCGAAGTCAGCTGGGTACCAGTCCTTGGAAGTCTTCATCGCGGTGGCGATGTCGGCCTTCAGGGCGTCTAGGTCGAGGGACTCGAAGGCAGCCTGGTAGTCAAAGTCGGCGCCGTATGGGTTGCGCTCTGGGGAGTTCCAGGCCAACAGGTCCAGGTTCAGGCGCTCTGGGAACCAGCGCTGGTTCTGGTCGCCTGCGGTTGGAGGGGTTGCGGCCTTACCGTGGCCGAATGGGCAGCCGCCCTGGGCGTCGTTGGTGTCCGGCTGGGTATCGCCAGCGGGGACGTCCTTGCTCTGATCAACATCAGACATTGTGGATAACCTTCCTTAATCTTCTCAGATAGGCAAAGCTAATTGGTCGTTTAGCTGTGGATGCGTATTCCTATCAATTCACAGTATCACTTTCGAGGATACTTGGAATCCCCGCAGCATGAGGGGGTAAATGCGGACCTCAAAACTAACTCTCAGGCCTTCGCCAGCGAACTAACCCCCAGCTTTCAGCTCCGCGCCCCGGCACTCCCTCACACCTCATCCACAAACTCCGCGCCGAGCGCCTCCAGCAGCGCACTCGCCTTCACCAAAATCTCCTGCCACTCCGCCTCTGGGTCCGAATCCGTCACGATCGCCCCGCCCACACCGAAGGTCGTCGCGCTCCTATCCGTGACGAGCGTGCGGATCGTAATCGCCAGATCCGCCGCGCCGCCCAGCCCCAGCCATCCGATCGCCCCCGAGTACAGCCCGCGCGCTCGTCGTTCCAAGTCCTCGATGAGCTCCATCGTCCGTACCTTCGGCGCCCCGGTCATCGACCCGCCCGGAAAGGCCACTTCCAGCGCATCGACGGCAGTCTTCCCCTCTGCGAGCTGCGCCTCGATCGTGCTCACCATTTGGTGCACGTGGCTGTAGCTCTCGATCCCGAATAGCCGCGTCACACGCACGGTCCCAGGTGCGGCGACCATGGATAGGTCGTTGCGCAGCAGGTCGACGATCATCAGATTCTCTGCCCTGTCCTTCTCGCTCTCCATTAAGTCACGACGCCACCAGTCACTATCCCGACCCCTCCCCGAACGTGGACGCGTGCCCTTGATCGGCTTGGCAGACAGCTGACCCGCCTCAGAGACGGAGAGGAAGCGTTCGGGGCTCGCGGAAAGAATATGCACATCGTCAAAGCGCAGGTAGGAGCCGTAGGGAACAGGGCTGGTGGTTCGCAGCTGCAGGTAGGCCCGCCATGGATCGCTCAGTGGTGGTCCTTCTGCGGTGTTCGTCAGGCAAATTTCGTAGCTATCGCCAGCGGCAATGGATTGCTGTGCTTGGCGGATGCTCGCAAGGTACTGGGCGTGGTTCTGGTCGAAACGAAAGCGCAGCGGGGCTTCCACATAGTGTGCCGACGGTTCCACAGAGTGTGCAGACGAGTGCTCAGAGTGTGCCGTTGGATGGTCGGAATTAGCCTCCCTGGTGGGTTCTTCCGCCGAAGCTGCACGGACGAGCTCCTCCAACCGCGCGCACGTGGTTGTGGCCCATGTTCGCTGCGCGCGTGCCATCGCCGCATTGTCAGCGGTTTCGTGATCGGAACCGCCCCGGTGGACCGGTTCCAGATAGAGCACCCGCATCACTTGCCGGGCGTGATCGACGACGATTGCTCGATCCGTCCAGAGCAACGCGGCATCGGGTAGGGGACTGGTGTGTGGATTGGAAATGGCCGTGGGAGAGTGGCGAACCATCGCCGAATGGTGTTTGAGCTCATAACCAAAGGCGCCCACCCACCCAAGGCTGAACTCGTCATCTACCTGGGAGTTCACCAGCTGGGGTGTGAGCCCCGCGCGGAGGACGTCGTAGAACGTTGCGCGGCCAGCGTGAGTCTCCGTGACCACCGAGCGGACGCTTGTGGCCACAGCTCCCTCCCCCTCAATCTCGTAGCGCCCTGAACCATGGTTAGGCCCCTGATCCACAACCCAGTGCTTGAAGGTGAAGCCGAGAGGTCCAGAATGCTCCCCACCAGGGAAAATGATGGAGGATGTCTGGGCATAGGGCTCGCTGCTTGTCAGGGAGGAGTCCAGGAAGGCGAGGGTGGTGGCGTCGGGAAAGAGGGAATCCACCACGGCAGGGGCAGCGACAACGCCGGGGACGGTGCGGCAGAAGAGGTGGAGAGCGAGCATGAGAAAATCATGCGCGACGGGTCAGCACCGGTGCAAACAGGCGCACGGTGAGGCACGCGGAGAGGCGGGCCCACGGGGAACCGGGGAGACGCGCGGGTAGGCGGGCCCACGGGGACGGATAGGCGAAACCCCGCCGCACCAGGGAGATTGTCGCGTCTCAGTGGTGGACGGGGTTTAAATGACGTGTTCGCGGGTGCGAGGTCACGGGGTTAGAGGCGGTGGCGGCCACCCTCATCTGGGCCTTCGCCTGGGCCGTCGGTCAGCGGGAAGTCGCTGTCGGCATCGTGCTCAGTTGCGGCTTCGGAATCCTTCGTCTCTGCATCCTTGCCCTGTGCATGGTGCACAGCTGGAGCTGCCGGTGCGCCTGGGGCGGACGGCACACCAGGAGCACCTGGCATCTGGGAAGGCTTCGGAGCGTCATCCTTCTCGGTCTCTGTAGGCTTCGCGGCTGGCTTCGGGGCAGCAGGGGCAGCCTTAGGAGCGGCAGGCTTGGCAGCTGGCTTGGTGGCTGGCTTGGCCTCCGCAACCTTCTCCGGCTTGTCCTCAGTAGCCTTCGCAGCAGCGGACTCTACGGTCTCAGCCTTCGCTGCATCAGCGGCCTTGGCCTTCGCTGCGGCACCAGTCGTGGACGGCGCGAAGTCCTGGACCTTCGGGGTGGTTGCCGGTGCAGGCTTCTTCGCGGTGAGGAACTTGAATGCAGCAGCCGCGCCCGCAGCCAAGGCGAGCAGCAGGAAGAACAGGCCAAACTTGTTGGACTTCTTTTGCTTCTTCAGGCCCTTGGAGGCCAGAATCTTATCCGCCTTCTTACCGGCGACGGCCTTGCGCTTAGCCACATCCTTCTGGAACTTCTTCTTGTTCTTCAGGTAGGCCTTCTTGTTGCGCTTAGCGTCCTTCTTCGCCTGCTTCTGCGCTGCCTTGTTGCGCTTCTTCAGGTTCTTTTCGGCCTGTGCAGCACGCTTCTGGAGCTTCTGCTCCGCGTTGCCTGCGCGTGCCACAACATCCTTCTCCAGCGCAGCTCCGCGCTCCTTGGCTCCGTCCAGCGCCTGGTTGGCCGCAGCGGCAAAAGCGGCACTGCGGGAGGCGACGGTCTCACGACCAGCCTCCACACGCGGTGCCAGGGCTGCCTGACCGGCGGCGAACTGCGCGGATGCCTGCTTCTTGAAAGATTCGGACTGCTTCGCAGCAGCCTTCTTGTTCTTCGCGAAGGACTTCTTGAGTGCCTTGCGCTGTGGCTTGGTGTTCTTCAATGCCTGTTTACGCAGCTTCTTCGCGCGCTTAGCTACTTCCTTCTTATCCACGCCCGTCTTTTCGGCAACCAGATCGGCGCCCTGAGAGGCCAGATCCGCAGCCTGACCCTGGGTCTGCTTAGCGGCGACGGCAGCGCTCTTACGGAAGCCCTTCAACTTAGCGGATAGATCAGCGTTCTTCTGACGCTTCTTGGACACGCGGTTCTCCTTCTCCTGGGCTGCTGCAGCCTTTGCTGCCTCAGTCCCTACATAAGAATTAGTCTCAGAAGCGTTGCCCCGGGCCTTATTCAGTCCGTTGTCGCGGGTTTCCTCGCTGTGGGCCAATGCGTAGGCGCGGGCCTTCTGCAAAGCCTTCGCTGCGCCGTCCTCCTTGCGCATGTGCTCGGCTACTGCGCGGATGTGTGCAGGGGAGTTAGCCAGCATCGCATCGCGCTCTTCATCAGTCAGCATGCTGCGACGGAGGGAATCGATCGCGTCGAAATTCTTCCGTTCGCGATCCTGCTTCCACTTATCCAGCAGCCCCTTTGACTGCCGAGCGCCGTTGAGCACGAGCTTCAAGCTAGCGGTGTTCATACTCTGCGAACTCCTTCACGCGTATCGCTTCTGTGTCACTAAAAGTGAAAATTTATTGGTATTCGTTGAGAAGGCGCAGCTCACCGCCACGCCTAACGAGTTACTCTCCATACTATGCAAAAGCGCTGGCTGGGGGGTGAGGAATATGTGTTCTCCCAGGTAAGAACCCCAGTCTGGTGGATGAGCGGCGTGGGAAAAGCGGGCTGAAGCCTTGTTTACCTGTGTGTGCGAGGCCTAGCGGATCAAGTCAAGTCGGTGTCGGCCGTCCGCTTATTAACCATCTTTGCTTGACCGATGATTTGGGGTCTCTTGTTGACGAAGACCCTTCGCATTTTCGCTCTAAATTCGACCATTTCGACCATCTGGATTGGATGCGCACAGTCTACAATCGTCTTTCCCATGCAAAAAGCCGGAGCGAACCCATCAAGCATTATCAATCCAACTACGCTGGAAAATTTCCTCTCTGGGTTGTTGCAGACACCCTAGATTTTGTTGATATTTCGAAACTATATGCGGGGATAAGTTCAGATGATCAGCGGTCAGTCGCGGAAGGACTGAAATCAACTGGAGCATTGACACTGCTTCCCGCCGGGCAGAGCGAAAGAGTGTTTGGAACCCTCGTTGTCATGGCGCGCCTCCTTCGAGGTGTATCTCCAGGAACTACATGTCCGGACAAGGTTCTCGAACTACTCAAGGAGTCTTTTCTCTCTAACCCATTGGTAAATGCAGCTAGTCTTGGCATTCCCCGAAACTGGGATCAGTCGACGAGTTAAGAATTTAGTCGCTATTCTCCGTCGATGGCCTGCTTGACCTGCGCCGCCGAAAGGTTGGAGTCCTCGATCTCGCGGCGTGCCTCCGAGCGGTCACCGACCGCAAGCAGCCGGGCAATGCGACCACGACGGCTGGCTTCCTCGCTAATGCGTCCGCGGCCACGCAGCCAGGCAACCAGCATGACTGCGATCAGCAGCAGGCCGATGTAGCCGAGCACCGGATACACCCAGCCAATGAGGTTCTGGAAGCCAACGAAGCTCAGGACGAAACCGAGCACCACGGTCGCGACATAAACCACGTGAAAACGCTCTGGGCGCGACGCAGTCAGGCGCCTAGCCAGCGCGTAGAACATGCCGAGCGCGGTATTGAAGATCATGCCGAAGATCACCACTGCCATGGCCTGCCCAAGCCACGGGTGCAAACGGTTGATAACGCTGAGCATCGGCACCGCATCCGTCGCCACCGTGCCGACGGTGTAGAACAGCGTGATCGCGGAGATTAGCAGCAGTGCCGAATAAATGAGGCCACCGAGGAAACCACCGAGACCAGCAACACGAGGGTTGAACATGCTGCCGCCGATGACGATTGCCATCGACACGGCCACCATCAGGTTAAAGCCCACATAGTTGACGGCCGCGACTGTCCAATGCGGAAGGGTTGTTGGGACGGATGCAACGGCGTCGGCACGCTCCGCCACACGAGTCGGATCGGTGAAAACGAGCGTATAAATGCTGGCCAGGACGATAAACGCCACAATGAACGGGGTGATCGAACCGATGATTGTGGTCACGCGGTCAACATCGAGGAACCCGGCCGCGATGGTGATCACCACCATAATCACGGCACCGACCCACACAGGCGTTCCCCACTGTTGATGCAAATTCGCGCCAGCACCCGCGAACATCACAAAACCAGTGGCGAACAGGGTAATCACCACACCGATATCCAGAACACGGGAGAAAATCGGGTGCGAGACGCGCCGGAACACCTCGCCGTGCTCGGAGGCACGAAAGTAACTGCCGAGTTGCAGGATAATCATGGCCCACAAGCTCATAATCACTGCAGAAAGCACTGCACCCCAGATGCCGTTGCCGCCGAATGCGACAAAATACTGCATGATTTCCTGGCCGGTCGCAAAGCCCGCGCCGACGATAATTCCGACGAACGCGAACGCGACGCGCAGCACTTTCATAACCACAGGAGTAACTCCCCTTGTTGCACGGTGATAGAACGGTCAAAGTCACGAAGGCTCATTGCCTCCACAGCGTTTAACATTACGACCGTCGCCACCCAGCGCTGAACAGAATGGCAAAAGATCGAGCCACAGACCCGGCTCCTACCCGCCCCATTGATAACCCCTAGACCGCCGATCAACACACAACCAAAAGCGCGGACTGGTGGCGTCGAGCAGAACAACACACGTACAATCGCCAACGTGACTAACAAGACTGCAACCGCAATTTTCCACACCAACCACGGAGACATCACCGTGGACCTCTTCGGTAACCACGCGCCAGAGACCGTCGCCAATTTCGTCGGCCTCGCGCAGGGCACCAAGGAGTACTCCCAGCCAAACGCCAGCGGCACCAACGAAGGACCGTTCTACGATGGCGCGATTTTCCACCGCATCATCGATGGCTTCATGATCCAGGGCGGCGACCCAACCGGCACCGGCCGTGGCGGCCCTGGCTACCAGTTCGGTGACGAGTTCCACCCAGAACTGCAGTTCGACCGCCCATTCCTGCTGGCCATGGCAAATGCAGGCCCAGGCACCAACGGCTCCCAGTTCTTCATCACCGTCACCGCCACCCCACACCTGAACAACCGCCACACCATCTTCGGTGAGGTCACGGACAGCGAGTCCCAGAAGGTTGTTGCCAAGATCTCCCGCGTGGCGACCGACCGCATGGATCGTCCAAACGACGACGTGGTCATTGAGTCCATCGAGATCCAGGAGTAAGATCTCCGCTCACCGGACTTACTAGCGCCCGCGCAGCTTGCGTGGGCGTTTTTGCTGGTTGCGGTGGAGGCTTCCGCAGACCGGGCGGGAACTGGCCGCTAGCATGTCAGGCATGTCGCAACAGTCGCAACCGTTGAGGAAGCTTGGCGCCGGAGCGCCCGTCGTCGCCATGTTCGTGGCTGTGTGCTGCGCTACCTACGCGCTGGCGGCGCTGCTGGGGCGGAGTGTGAGCAATCCGGTGCGCACGCCCGCGGACTGGGGCTGGGATTTTCTGCTCGACGCCGGGAGGATGGAAGCCTACGGCCAATGGTGGAGGCCCCTGAGTGCGGCGTTCATTCACTTGGACCCGGCGCACCTGTTTTTCAACATGTTCCTCATCTTCCTTATCGGCCGTGAGCTGGAGCAGTACTACGGTTCAGTGGTTGTTGGATGGTCGATGCTTGCCGCGGCTAGCGGTGGTGCGCTGGCGTGCCTGGTGATGCAGCCGGAGGTGCCGATGGGAGGGGCGTCCACCATTGGGTATGCCTTCTGCGTGATGTTGATTGGCCTAGCGTTTGTGAGAAAACAGGGCCTTGTTGCGCCGTTTGTGCTGCTGGCGGTGAATTTTGGCTACACATTCTTCGCCGGCGGGGTGTCGTTGTGGGGCCACGTGGGAGGGGCAGTGACCGGTGCGGTCATCGCCGTGCTGCTGGCTGGTGGGGGCCGGGTTCGCGGTAGGAGATTGCGCGGCCAGGGGATTCGCGGCAGTGGCTTGCGCGAAAGGGGGTTGGGTGGCAGGGGACGCATGGCTAGCGAGCGCCTGGTTGTGGGGCCTGGGTTGGCAGGGTTCGCCGTCGCGTTGACGGTTTTTACCTGCTGGGCCGGTGTCACAGGCTTCTTCTGGCACTAGCTTCCTTGGCGCCAGGCGCGTCGGGGCTTTTCAGCGCCTGCGGCTCCATGGCTGCTCGCCACGACCACGCGAGGGCTGTGGGCCACGGGTGGTGAATAGGGCTACTTCCAGCCCATGGTCATCAGCAGCCCCACGATGAACAGACCGAAGCCGATGAGGTAGTTCCACGCACCGAGCTCAGCCATCAGCGGAATGGAAGGGCCGGCGATGTAGTTGACAACCAGCCACGCCAGACCCAGCAGCATCAGGCCCAGCATGAGGATGATGTACCAGCGCGGGGTGGATGCGGAGTTCAGCTTGACGGGTGAGCGGCGGTCTACGCCACTGCTGGAGCTGGAGAAATCGTCGTAGGAATTGACCTTAGACTTTGGCATGCTGTGGGCACCTCAGGGCTGGTTGTGGGCAAAAGTTACACCGGGGATTCTAGCAGCCTGCGGTCATGGCTAAAATCTATGAACATGCGCATCCTCGTCATCGACAACTTCGATAGCTTCGTTTACAACTTGGTGCAGTACGTCGGTCAGCTGGGCTTCACCGGCGAGCAGTGCACGGTGTGGCGCAATAACGCGCCGGAGCTTGGCGCCTCCCGCGAGGATCTTATCGCCGTTGTTTCTTCTTTCGACGCCATCCTGATCTCCCCTGGACCGGGCGAACCATCCGAGGCCGGTCGCACGATGGACGTGATCGATGTGGCTGTGGAACTCAACAAGCCCCTGTTCGGCGTGTGTCTGGGTCACCAGGCGATCGGCAAGTTCTTCGGTGGCGACGTGGTGCGTGCCGAGGAGCTTTTTCATGGCAAGACTTCCCCAGTGGAGCATGATGGCACCGGCGTGTTGGTAGATGTTCCTAGCCCGTTCCGGGTGACGCGCTACCACTCGCTCACTGTTGATCCAGAGACGTTGCCGGGGGAGCTGATCGTCACTGCTAAGAGCGATTCCGGCATGATCATGGCCATGCGCCACCGGGAGTTGCCGATCCACTCGGTGCAGTTCCACCCGGAATCCGTGATGACGCAGTACGGCCACCGGATGCTCGCTAACTGGTTGGCTGAGGCTGGTCACCTGGTGGATGAGCAGCTGGTGGGGAAGCTGGAGCGGGAGCAGCTGGCCGTGACCGGCGCGATCTCCGCCACTGCCGACATGCTGTAAGTAGCGCTGGTGATAGTTCTGACTCGCGGGCGGTGAGCCCCGACCCGCGGCAAAAAGCCTTGGCCCGTGAGGGGCGCCGGGGAAAGCGAGTCTCTCGCGAGTGCCCCTACGGCAGGAGGCTGAAGACGTAGACGTCGATAGTGATGGACGCGTCACGTCCGGCGGGTTCACCAGCGCGGATGGATTGCTGTGCCACCTGATCGACACGTCCCAGATCCGCGGTGTTCACGTTGCGGCGCTTGATCTGCTCCGGCGTGCCACGCCAACCTGCGCGCTGCAGCTCGCGGTAAACCTCGTTGAACTTCTTGCCCTGCAGGCTCGGCATCTCAAACTGGTTGCCCTTGGAGACGGTGAGGGTGATCTCGCTGCCCTCAGGTAGCCGCTCGCCTTCGCTGGAGGCGGAGAGCACCTGGTTTTCCGGCTCCATGGAATCCACAGAGTTCACGAGTACCACGAACCCAGCGGCCTCCAGGTTGGAGCGAGCGTCCTCGAGATCCTGCCCAGTGACAACCGGCACGCGAATCTCCTCTGGGCCACTCGAGACCGTGATGGTCACCTTGGTGCCCTTCGACACCTGGGAACCTTGATCAGGGGATTGTGACACGACCTGACCGGCCGGGGTATCGCTGCTTGGTTCCTCCCTGACCTGCGGATTGAGCTCCAGCCCGGCGTCGATCAAGGCTTGGCGGGCGGCGTCGGTCGTCAGGCCGGTGAGGTCGGGGACGTCGGTGATTTCCTTGCCGGAGGAGATCACGAGCGTGACGCGGGAGCCAGACGGCACGGAGGAACCCGGTTCCGGTTCCGTACCAATGGCCATGCCGCGTTCAATTTCCGCGTCCGAGCGCTCCGTGACATCCACCTCGAGGTTGGCTTCGCGCAGCTTCTTCTCGGCATCTGCACGGCTGAGGTTGGCGACATCGGGGATGGCGACCTTGACGGTTTCTTCCGTCCGAGGCTCGTCATTGTTGAGGTAGGTGTACGCTACGTAGCCTCCACCACCGAGCAGGGCGAGAACCACAAGCGTCCACAGGATGGGAACCCAGGGGCGGCGACTTTTACCGTCGTAGTACTCATCTTCGTAGTACTCGTCGTCGTAGTCGTCATAATCGCCATCGCCGTATCCGTCGTCGTAGCCTTGGTCGTAACCATGGGCTGCGGAACCGGCGCTACCGGCGAAGTCGGCGTTATCGTATTCGTCCGGCAGATTATTCGACGCCGCCGCGTGCTCGCCTCCAGCCGCACCTGCAGCTCCGGCACCAGCTGCGGCACCCGCAGCGCCCGCAAGTCCGGCAGCTCCAGCGGCGGGCATCACAGAAGTGTTGGATTCCTCGTCGTCCACGTAGGCCTGGGCCACAAGTGGTAGCTGATCCTCGCTGAGTCGCCGCAAGTCGATGGACATCTGGTTGGCGTCGTCGTAGCGATCATCCGGCTTTTTCGCCATCGCAGTGAGCACGATGGAATCGAGGGACAGCGCCTCGCGCTTAGACAGGTGGAGACCTTGCACGCTGCTCGGCGGCTTCGGGTCGTCCTGCACGTGTTGGAACGCCACGGAGAAGGGGGATTCGCCCTCGAATGGCGGCCGGCCGGTGGTCAGCTCGTAGAAAACGCACCCTGCGGCGTAAATATCGGAGCGGGAGTCGGCGGATTTGCCGCGCGCCTGCTCGGGGGAGAGGTACTGTGCCGTGCCGATCACCGCCGCAGTCTGGGTCATCGCTGCGGAAGAATCCGACAGGGCGCGGGCGATGCCGAAGTCCATCACCTTCACTGCTCCGGTGTTGGTGATCATGATGTTGGCGGGCTTAATGTCACGGTGGATAATGCCCGCTTCATGGCTGAAATGCAGAGCATCGCAGACCTGGGACATCACCTTGGCGGCTTCCGTGAGCCCCATCTTGCCCTGGTCGTTGATGATGTCCCGTAAGGTATCGCCGTGCACGCGCTCCATCACGATGTACGGCACAGAGCCATCTTCCTCCGGTGTTTCACCGGTGTCATAGACGGCCACGATATTGGGCTGGTTGAGCCGCGCCGCGTTTTGAGCTTCGCGGCGGAAACGCTCGAGAAATGTGGTGTCGCGAGCCAGGTCGGGTCGCATCATCTTGACGGCGACGTCACGGGTGAGCAGTTCATCGGTCGCTGCGTACACATCGGACATTCCGCCGGTGCCGATTTTGGCGTCTAGGCGGTAGCGTCCGCCCAAAACTGTGCCGCGTCGGTCCACGTTGTGCTCCTTGTTGTGTACGTTGTCGATGTAGTTGATGTTTACGGATAGAGGTTAAGCCACCCGATGAAAAACTTCTTTTTACATCATCTGCTTACAGAATAGTAAATAACGCCCTATGCTCGTCCGGTTCCATGTCAGTTTCCAGGTGTGGGCTCCAGTCCGTTGAAGAGGTCTTCCAGTCCCGGTGGAGCCTGCCCGCCTGGCGGAGCATTGCCAGTGGGGGCGCTGGCGCCACCGTCGCCGTTGTCGGTGGAATTGCCGCCATCGTTGCCACCAGTACCGTTGCCGGGACCCTGTGGCTCACCTGGTGTTTCCACTGGTGGAGCAGTGTCTTCCGGCTCAGGAGCGGGACGTTCCGGCGATGGGGATGGTCGCTGGCTGGTCGATGAACGCTCGCTGGTACTACGGCGTTCGGAGGTGTCGGTGGGCGTAGTTTGCCGGATCGTCGTCAGCGGTTCCAGCGTGGTTGGCTGCTCGGAGGTCGGCTCGCTCGTCACCTCACTGGTGACGGTCAGCGTTTCCGAGTTCGGTGCCGGCTCATCGTCCCCAGATAGCAGCAGGAAACCGATAGCGCCCAGGGCCAGTGCCGCGACCGCCCCCAGTGCAATGAGCGCGCCCTTACCGTTGCCCGAGGAGGACTCCTTGCGCGGCTGACGGGAGGCAGACCTCTTGGCAGTGCCGGAATCGCGCCGGGCGGCGGGCCCAGCGTGGCGTCGGGCAGCGGAAGGGGCGGAAGGGGCAGGGCCTTGACGTGGGGGAACAGCAGTTCCCTTCCCGGTGGCCACGGCACCCAGCTGCTCGGTGTGCTGCTGTGTATCCACGTCCACGTCAGGGACGAGGTGCGGTTGTGGTGGGCGCTGGCCCATTGCGACATACTGCGCGGCGGCAGCTAACTCCGCACCGTCGGCGTAGCGTGCGCGGTGGTTTTTGCGCAGGCAGATTCCGATGAGCTCGCGCATGGGGCCAGAGATGTCATCGGACAGTGCTGGCGGAGCTTCAGAAATGTGCTTGATCGCCACGGACACCGTGGAATCGCCGCTGAAGGGACGCCTGCCAGCGACCATCTCGTAGGTCATCACGCCGAGGGAGTAGATATCGGAGGCCGAACCCACGGGATTGCCCTGCGCCTGTTCCGGGGAGACGTATTGGGCGGTGCCAACGACCATGCCGGTACGTGTCAGCGGAACCGCGGCGGCGGCTTTGGCGATACCGAAGTCCGTGATTTTCACGACACCCTGCGGGGTGATGAGCAGATTGCCCGGTTTGATATCGCGGTGGACCATGCCGGCCTCGTGGATCGTGGCCAGCCCCAGCGCGACTTGAGTCATCACATCCAGGGCGAGTGCTTCGGGTAGCGTGCGCTCTCGGGAGAGCACATCCGCCAGGGACTCGCCGCGCACGTACTCCATGACGATGAAGCAGAACATCGCCCCGCCCTCGTCCTTGACTTCGCCGTAATCGTAGGTGGCAACGACATTCTCGCTACGAAAGTCTTCGGACGCTTCTGCCTCATTGCGGAAGCGGGAGCGAAACTCCTCGTTCTCGGTGTACTCCGGCTTGAGGATCTTCACTGCGACGTCGTGCTCTTCGCGGTGGTCCCAGGCCAGCCAGACAGTGGACATACCGCCGCGCCCGATGATCCAGCTGAGTTCGTAGCGGTCGCCGAGTAGGCGCTGGATGCGTTCGATATCTGTGCGGTCGGGTTGTGCCATTACTGCTCCTCCTGCACAGCCGCGTTGATCACGGCGCGGCCGATGGGTGCTGCGAGGGAACCACCGGTGGCGGCCTGGCCTGCGTTACCTCCGTTCTCCACGAGCACGGCTACGGCCACGTCGCCGGTGGTGGAGAAAGCGATGTACCAGGCGTGCGGGTTGGAGTTGCGGGAATCCTCGCCGTGTTCCGCGGTGCCGGTCTTGGAAGCGATGGTGGAATCGCCGCCAGCGTAGAGCTCGGCATCTTTCATCAGGTCGGTCAATTGATCAGCGACGCCACGATCAATCGCCTGACCAGCCTTCTTTGGACGCGTTGTCTTCAGTGTCTTGAGGTCCGCACCGGTGACCTTGGAGACCAGGTGTGGCTCCATGCGGGTTCCGCCGTTGGCGATGGTGGCGGCGATCACGGCGTTTTGCAGTGGGGTGAGGGCCACATCGCGCTGGCCGATGGAGGACTGCGCGAGGGCAGCCTGGTCGGGGATATCCCCGAGGCGGGATGGGGTGACGGGCAGGCCAAGGTCATCAATGCTTTCGCCCACGCCGAAGCCTTCCGCGGTCTTGCGGAAGCTCTCCGTATCGTGACGGGTCGAAAGGTCCACGAACGCCGTGTTGCAGGAGCGGCGGAAGGCTTCACGCAAGGTCACCTGGCCACCGCCGCCACAGGTGGCGCCGCCGTAGTTTTCCAGGGTGGTGACGGTATCCGGGAGGGTGATCTGGTTGGCGCCGGTGACCATGGAATCTGGGCTTTCGCCCTCGGCGAGGGCAGCCGCGGTGGTGATCACCTTAAATGTTGAACCCGGGGGTTGCGTCTGCTGCGTGGAGCGGTTGAGCAGCGGGGCATCCGCATCCTGGGAGTAGGCCTCGAAGGCTTTGGCGGAGGCGTCCGCGTCCGGCTGGACGATCTGGGCTGGGTCGAAGCTCGGGGTGGAGGCCATGGCGAGCACCTCGCCGGTGGATGGCTTGATCGCCACGACAGATCCGGAGTAGCCCTGGCTGCTCAGCTGCTCGTAGGCGACTTGCTGCACGTTCGGCTTGAGCGTCAGCTCCACGTTGGCGCCGCGCTTTACCTTGCCAGTGAGTTGGTCCCAGATCTGGCGCGCGAAGAGGGAATCATCCTCACCCGTGAGGATCGAGTTCTGGCTGGACTCGATGCCGGAGGCGCCGTAGCGGTCGGAGAGGTAGCCGATGACGGAGCCGTAGGCGGCGGAGTTGGTGGGGTAGGAGCGGTCAAAAAGGCCGTTGTCATCGGCGGAGGATTCCGCCAGGATCTGCCCACCGGCGATGATCTTGCCGCGCTCGACGGACTTGGCCGCCAGGAACTGGCGTGAGTTCAGCGGGTTGTAGGCCAGGGAATTGGTTTGGAAAGCCTGAATGAACGTGAGGTTGGCGATGAGGACGAGCACCAGGATGAAGGAGAAGATCGTCACCGCGCGGATGGACTTGTTCATGCCACAGCCTCCTTATTTTGCGCGTCCGAGCCTTGCTTTGGGGACGCGCTGACTTCCATCACGGCGCGGGCCGAGTGGGAAATGCGCAGAAGGATCGCGAGCAGGATGTAGTTCGCCAGCAGGGAGGAGCCACCGTGTGCCAGGAATGGCGTGGTCAGTCCGGTCATTGGCAGCAGGCGGGAGATACCACCGGTGACCACGAAGATCTGCACGGCGATGGTGAGGGACAGGCCAGCGGCGACGAGCTTGCCGTAGGAATCCCGGGTCATCATCGCTGCGTTGAAGCCACGGGAAATCAGCAGTGCGTACATCAGCAGAACGGCCGCGAGACCGATGAGCCCCAGCTCCTCGCCGATGGCGGCGAGGATGAAGTCAGAGTGCGCGACGGGCACGTTGTCCGGGTAGCCAGAGCCCAGTCCGGTACCTGTCACACCGCCCCAGGACATGCCGAAGAGTGCCTGGGATAGCTGGAAACCATTCGATTCGTAATTCGCTACGGGGTCGACAAAGTTCGCCACGCGGTCCTGGATCTTTGCGGAAATCTGGTACACACCAACCGCACCGATGGCAGCCAGGCCGAAGCCGAGCACCAGCCACGAGGCGCGACCGGTGGCCATGTAGAGCATGCCCAGCACGGTGCCGAAGAGCAGCAGCGCAGGGCCGAAATCGTTCTGCAGCGCCATGATCACCAGCGCGATGCCCCACACCAGGAACAGCGGTCCCATGTCTCGCAGGCGCGGGAACTGCAGGCCCAGGAAGCTCTTGCCGGCCACGGTGAATAGTTTGCGCTTGTTGACCAGCAGGGCGGCGAAGAAGAGCAGCAGCATGATCTTTGCGAACTCGCCTGGCTGGATGGAGAACGGTCCGATGGAGATCCACACCGCGGCATCCGCGTTGATCGCGGACTTCGGCCACACGATGGGCAGTGCGGACAGGATCAGACCGCACAGGCCGAGGATGTAGGAATAGTTCTCCAAACTGCGGTGATCGCGCAGGAAGATGAGCACGGCGATCATCATTGCCACGCCAACGACTGTCCAGACGATCTGCGAGTTCGCCAGCGAGTAGCCCTTGGCCAGGTCGAGGCGGTAGATCATGACCAAGCCAATGCCGTTGAGCAGGGCGACGACGGGCAGCATGATCTGGTCGGCGTCTGGCGCCACCTTGCACATGACGAGGTGCGCGACCAAGAAGATGCCGATGAATCCACCGATGAGCAGGAATACGTTGCCGGTGAGCTCGTTGCCCTGCGAGAGCTCCAGCGTCACCAGGGCGACGAGCACCACGAGTGCTGCAAGGAGGAGCAGGCCGGCCTCGGTCTTTCGACGGAGAATCGCCTTCATTTATTCCACCTCCCGGCAGGAAACACCCGGTGTCGTCAGATCTTCAGGAGCTGACGATTGCGGGGCTGCTGTCTCGCTTTCTCGTGCGTTGTCGTTATCTGTGTTGCCGTCTTGGCTGTCAGTTCTGTCATCCCGCCGTTGGCTCGACGATTCGCCGGCGCGGCCACCGCTGTCGCGTGCACTGTCCGCGCGATCGCGGTCATCCTTGTTATCGGTTTGTGCGGGGCTGCGTGTCACGCATACGGGCAAGGTTTGTTCGGCGAGCCGTTGGACCTGCTGGATCACGGCATCGTAGTTGTCCTCCGGTAGGGCTTCGAGGGCTCCTTGTGCCGCAGGCGTGAGGTCCGACGTCATAAATCGGTGGCAGTCAGACGGCGACTGATCCCCGAGGATGAGCACCTTGGACTTCTCCGTCAGGCAGACCTCTTGGTAGCGCTCGCTGATCTGGATTCCCGCGATCGGCTCTGACATGCCCTTGTTGATGACGATTTGTTCGCCATCTTCTGCCACATAGTAGGTGTCTTGGATCTTCTGGTAGCCCATATATCCGGCGGCACCAACTCCGAGGAGTATGAGCAGAAGAACAGCGAGGATGGCCCACACCCGCTTCGATTTCTTCGGCGCGCGTGATTTCCTGGCGGGGGTCGCTTCCTGGGCCTCAGCTTTTCTCGATGGCGCCGCGGGTCTGTTTGTGGTCTTGAGGCCGCTGAGTGCGGCGGCACGGGAGGCTGGGGAATCCGGGCGCTGTTCTTCTACCGCCTCACCAGCGACTGCGCCGACCGTGATGGCGGTCTGTGGCAGCGTGAGGGAGGAGTCTGCCGGCTGGCCCGTGGCGTCGTCGTACTCAACGACGTCGGCGACAACGACGGTAACGTTGTCCGGACCCCCTCCCCGCAGCGCCATTTCCACCAGCTTGCGTGCCGCCTGGGCAGGTGGGAAGGACTTGAGGACTTCGAGGATCGTGTCCCGGCTCACCGGGTCGGAGAGACCATCGGAGCACAGCAGGTAGCGGTCGCCTACCTGTGCCTCGAAGGTGTCCAGTGTCGGTTCGACTGGGCGGCCGGTGAGAGCCTTCAAGATGAGCGAGCGCTGGGGATGGCTGGAGACGTCCTCTGGATCCAGTTTTCCCTGGTCGACGAGGGACTGAACGAATGTATCGTCTTTGGTGATTTGCTCCAGCTCACCGTCACGCAACCGGTAGCCACGGGAATCGCCCACGTGGCACAGGCCAACTTCCGAGCCGCGGAAGAGCAGCGCGGACAGGGTGCAGCCCATGCCTGCGAGGGTGGGGTTTTCATCCACGTGCATCGCGATGTTCTGGTTGCCCTCATCCATTGCCGTGGCGAGGAGGGTTTCTAGGCGTTCGTGGTGGTCAGGGTCCTCGATGAGTGGGCTGTCCAGGGGCTCGAGGGCTTTGATCATGAACGCCGAGGCGACCTCGCCGGCGGCGTGACCACCCATGCCGTCCGCGAGGGCGATCAGCCGTGGTCCCGCGTAGGCGGAGTCCTCGTTATTTCCGCGCACCAAGCCACGGTCGGAGCATGCGGCGTAGTTGAGGGTCAGCTTCATTAGCCCTCCATCCTCACGAGAGTCTTACCGATGCGGACTTCCATGCCCGCAGACAGCTTCTCTGGTTGGTCAATGCGCTGGCTGCCAATGAAGGTTCCGTTGCGGGAATCGAGGTCTTCGAGGAACCAATCGGGACCGCGCTTAATCAGGCGCGCGTGGCGACCAGAGGCGAAGTCATCCTCCAGTACGAGCGTGGCGCTCTGGGAGCGGCCGATCGTAACTTCCTTGTATCCCTGCAGCTCAAGGTGCGTTCCCATGAGTGGCCCGGATACGAGCGTCAGGGCACTCGGAGCCTTGGCGCGCCGGAATGCGCCGAAGCCACGTCCGCCGCCGTTGTGCGAGTTGTCCTCATTCTGCACAAAAGGTGCAGCTGCGACGACGGGAGCCGCTGCGGACAGGCCTGAGGCGCGGTCTGCATCGGAACGCATCGCGCGGACTGTCATCCAGATGAAGAACCACAGGAGTAAGAGCAGGCCGATCTTGGCTACCAGTAGCAATGTGGCTTGCACGGTTGGTCACTCCTAGTTGTCTGTATCGCCGTTGTCAGTAATGCCCTGGAGCTGCAGGGACAGCGAGCCAGTGCTGACGGGCGCGGCGGTTCGCGCGTAGGGATAGAAGTACTTACCGTGAACAGCCTAGTAGACCAGTGGGACAAGAGGGAGTGGATGTGGCGAAGGCGCCCAATGAGCAGGGGCTTTTTAGCCGAATTGAACCTCGATTTCAGAATGACCCATGACGATGATGTCGCCGTCGGCTAGCAGCCAGTTCTCAATCGGCGTCTCATTCACGGAGGTGCCATTGGTGGATTGCAGGTCGGTGAGCACCGCATCGTAGCCATCCCAGGCAATTTCTGCGTGCTGGCGGGATACTCCTGTATCCGGAATGCGAAGATCCACGCCATTTCCGCGACCGATGAGGTTGGAGCCCTCGCGGAGTTCGTAGCGGCGGTCGGAGCCATCGCGCAGGATAAGCGTGACCTGCGTCTGTGCCTCGTTGTGGTCGCCGGAGGCTCCGGTGATGGGGTCTTCCGAATAAACGTTCTGCGCCATCACCTCAGTGCCTGGGTAGCTCTGAGGGTAACTATTCGGGTTCTGCTCCGAGCCTGGCTGAGCACCTTGAGGCTGGGCACTTTGAGGATAGGATGCGTTGGCTTCAGGGTTCTGCTGCGGTTGCTGTGCCTGCTGCGAGTACTGCGGGTAGGAGTCCTGCTGGGAGGACTGGTACGCGTCCTCACCGGGATGGCGGTTCCACTCGTTGGTGAAGGTACCAGCGGCAGCGGCACCGGAGGCGCCAGCGGTACCTGGGGCGGAGGCTTCTTGGGGGTCGGCGTCCGCCCCAGATGTGGCACTACGGCTCTGCCCGTAATCCGCCTGGCTGTAGTCGTGGCTGCGCTCAGAACCCGGGGCTTCCTGAACTACTGAGGACAGGCCAGGGTTGGCGTCGGACGAAGAAGAAGGGGAACCAGAGGACTCAGCGCGTGGGGCAGGAGGCGCATTGAACAGCGAGTTCGCCTTGAGCTGGCCGGTGTGCAGGTTGGCGTCCGTATCCATGTGGACCTGGACCGAGGCATTGGTCCTCCAGCCAGAGTTGCGAATGAAGCGCTGCAGGCGGTCGGAGAGATCCTCGGCCAGATCGGGGTGCTTCTGCACGAGTGAATCGTAATCGCGCTGGGAAACATTGACCATGAAGTGGCATGGTGCCCACCGGTTGCCGTCCGGATCCATCATGACGGAAGATTCGGCCTGCTGCTTCAGCAGTTCATCGATCTCAGCTGGCACAACTTCGCCGCCGAAAACGCGCGCGAAGCCGTTATCCAACCCGCGCTGCAGCGAGCTGTCCAGCTTGCGAAACCTTCCAAACAAATCCATGACGAGGACGGTCCTTTCTCCGATGGTCGAGGGCCCTAGCTCCAGTTGTGCTCTGAGTGAGAGCGGGGAAGCGGGGCCCAGGGGTGTTCAGGCAGCGAGGGCATCGCTGCAGAACAGAGCGCCGTACGTCCCTGTGTAGTGCATATATACCGTAAAAGCTGCACAGGTGAAACGTGGAAAGCGGTTACTCCGGCTCGGGTTTGTGACGAGAGTGAATGATGTGAATAGATGTTTTCATGTAAACGCTCGGTTTGAAGTGGTGTTTGAGCAGGTAGTTGCGTGTTTTTGGATGTGTTGCGGTATGCTGCTATAGTTTCACTTTGTCGCAAGGCACAAGTTGGTAACAACTCGCCTAGCAACACCATGCGGATGCAAATCCACTCGGGCGAGTGGCGGAATGGCAGACGCGCTGGCTTCAGGTGCCAGTGTCCTTCGGGACGTGGGGGTTCAAGTCCCCCTTCGCCCACAGCGAGCAGTTCAACAAACTGCTACACCGGAGGTCACAAACTCGAAAGGGTTTGTGACCTCCGGATTCTTTGTTTTTCTGAACTTGAGCGGTCGAGGATTGCAAGTGTGGGGATTTACATCCTAACTCCCGCTCTCGCCTGTCGAACTCTTGTTTTCGATGGTGTCAATAAGTCATCTTGATTGTTGTCTTGATCTGACGGCCTTGGCCAGGAAACGCTTCGCTGCGGCCACGTTCTGCTTCGGAGAGAGGTAAAAAGTCCAGGGTCTGGCCACCGGCGGTGTTCGCCCGATAGAGGTAGCACCACCTGCCGCCGACCCGGATATAGATCTCATCCACTCGCCAGGAACTGGCCTGCCAGTCAGGTACCTGCCGGTACCACTGTGTTTGCTTGTCCAGCTCAGGGGCGTATTTCTGGTCCCAGCGGTAGGTCGTGGTGTGATCGACTGGCACGCCCCGCGCGGTCATCATTTCCTCCAGATCGCGGTAGCTCACCCCGTAGCGGCAGTACCACCGCACTGCCCACAGAATGATGTCACGGGGAAATGACGACCGGAGAAGATACCCATGGCTGTGATTATTTCACGTCGCTCTTCCTACTGCCCCCAACTTTGCAACAGCACCGTTCAGGGTGGCTGGACTATTCGGCGGGTTGGATCTCGCTCTCGGTGACCCACTTGTGGTTGGTCATCGTCATCCCGTCGACGGTGAGATCAACCATGTAGACCGTCTCCTCGGTGGAGTAATCGATGGTGGCCTCAGCACCCTTCATGCCGGACATGTGCTCGGCATCCAGGACAACGCTCGCCCCGTCGGGCAGGGGGGCCTGACCCGGATCGACGAGCTCCTCATGGACGACCCAGCGGTGGTCGGTAACCGGGGCCCCACCCTCGGTGGGGGTGTAGCTGACCGAATAGGTCGTGGTGTCAAACGCCCCGGAAATGGTGGCGGTGGCCCCGTCCATGCCGGGCATGTGGTCAGCGGTGAGGATGACCTCGGTGCCCACCGGGTACGTGGGATCCTCGGCCTCTTCAATGCCTGCCGGCGGTACCCCGCCGTCGGCAGGGTGGTCGTGCCCGCCGTGCTCTTCGTCGGCAGTGCTGGTGTCTTGCTGGTGGGTCTCGTGGGTCTCTGCGGTTGCCGTCGTGGTGCTGGTGGTGTCGGCATCGTCGGAGTTGTCGGTGGCGTCGCTGCAGGCGGTCAGCGCTAGGGTGGAGGTCAGTACCAAGGCGGCGAGGGTAATACTGCGTTTCATGAGTGTTCCTTTCAAAGGTGGTGTGAGTTAGGGGTCGAGAGACAAGGTCAGTCAGTAACGGTTACGGGGGATATCGACCCACTGTGTTCCTCCTTCCCGTCGGTCGGAGCCAGGTGAGCCGGCTCCAGATCAATGCGGCGCAACAGCTGGGCGTTCAGGGCCACCACGATGGTCGAGGCAGACATCAAGATCGCGCCCACGGCCGGGGACAGCACGAACCCGATCGAAGCAAGCACTCCGGCAGCCAGCGGCACGGCGAGGATGTTGTAGCCAGAGGCCCAGATCAGGTTCTGGATCATCTTGCGGTAGCTGGCCTGGGACAGCTCAATCATCGACAGCACTGCCCGCGGGTCATCACTGGCTAGGACCACCCCGGCTGATTCCATGGCCACATCCGTGCCGGCACCGATGGCGATACCGACATCCGCGCGGGTCAGAGCGGGGGCGTCATTGACACCGTCACCGACCATGGCCACGCTCAGGCCACGCTCCTGTAACTGGGTGACCTTGGTGTCCTTGTCCTGGGGCAGGACCTCGGCGAAGACCTCATCGATCCCCAGGTCCTTGCCCACTGCCTGGGCCACCTGCTGCGCGTCACCGGTGATCATCGCGACCTTCACCCCGCGGTCCTGCAGGGCTTTCACGGCGGCGCGGGATTCGGGGCGGATCTTGTCCTCGACGGCCACGGCACCGATGATCTGACCGTCGCGGACAATATGGAGCACGCCGGCCCCACGCCCGGTCCAGGCGCTGGTGGTGTCGGTGAGCTCGGCCGGGGTGGTGAGGTTGAACTCGCGCAGCATGTTCGGCCCACCCACGAGGATCTCAGCGCCATCGACAGTGGCCCGGACCCCCCGGCCGGAGGCGGCGCTGAAACCAGTTGCACGGATTTGCCGACGGGAGGCCTCGGGATGGGCGGCCGCGGCCGCCACGATGGCGCGGGCCACGGGGTGTTCACTATCGGCCTCGGCGGCGGCGGCCAGGGCCAGCAGCTCGCCCTCGGTGACGCCGACAGCTGCCGCGACACCGGTGACCGCGTGCGCACCCTCGGTCAGGGTGCCGGTTTTGTCGAAGAGCACCACGTCGATGGTGCGCATCCGCTCGAGCGCCATCCGGTCCTTGATGAGCACCCCGGATTTCGCGGCCCGTTCGCTGGAGATCGCAATGACCAGCGGAATCGCCAGGCCTAGGGCGTGCGGACAGGCGATGACTAGCACCGTAACCGTGCGCACCACGGCATCGTCTGGGCTGCCGATGGTGGTCCACACCACCGCGGTGATCAGAGCGGAGATCAGCGCGAACCAGAACAATAACGCTGCCGCCCGATCCGCCAGGGCCTGGGCCCGGGAGGAGGACTCCTGGGCGTCGGCAACCATGCGTTGGATCCCGGCCAGGGCGGTGTCCCCGCCGGTAGCCTCCACCCGGATGCGGACGGTGTTGTCGGTGGCCACGGTACCGGCGACCACCTTGTCACCGGTGTCGCGGAAGACGGGACGGGATTCGCCAGTGATCATCGCCTCATCGAATTCGGCGGCTCCGTCGAGGATGGTTCCGTCGGCCGGCACCCGGGCACCGGCCCTCACCAGCACGACGTCGTCGACGACCAGCTCGGAGATGGCCACGGTGCGGGTGGTCCCGTCGATGACTTTCTCGGCCTCATCCGGCAGCAGGGCAGCCAGTGCGTCAAGCGCGGAGGACGCGGCCCCGAGAGCGCGCATCTCCAGCCAGTGGCCCAGCAGCATGATGGTCACCAGCAGGGCCAGCTCCCACCAGAAGTCCAGGTCAAAACCGCCCAGCCCCAGAGTGGTGACCCAGGAGGCGACAAACGCTACGGTGATGGCCATGGCGATCAGGAGCATCATCCCGGGTTGGCGGGATTTCAGTTCTTTCCATCCGCCCTTGAGGAAAGGCGTTCCGCCGTAGACGAAGATGATCGTGCCCAGCACCGGGGGGATCCAGGTGGAACCAGGGAATGCCGGGAGATGGTAGCCGAGCAGGTGGGCGACCATGGGGCTGAAAATAACGACGGGAATGGACAGAATCAGCGACCACCAGAAGCGGCCCCGAAACATTGCGGTGCTGTGTCCGGCGTGTTCGCCGTGACCATGAACGTGGTGGTCTTCGTCTAGGGCGGAGTGCGGGTGATCGTGGGGCATCGCCTGGCCGTGGGTGTCGGCATCCGCGTGGTGTTCGTGGCTGGCATGATCCGGGTGGTGGGTGTGGTCTGTTTCCGGAGCGGGGTGATCACCATGGTGATCGCCGGAATGATGGGGAGTGCTCATGACGTTCCTTTCGCTCAACCCGGTCGGGGTCGAGATGATGGGTAGAACTGATCAGGACAAGACGGTGTAGCCGGCCTCCTCGATGGCCCGGCGAACCATCTCCGGAGGTACGACACCGGTGACCGTGACGGTGGAAACACCACCAGCAGCGAGATCAATCTGGACGTCGTCGACCTGGGGGAGGGCCTGAAGGGCCTGGGCCACGCTTTTCGCGCAGTGCCCGCAGGTCAGGCCGGTGATCTGGTAGCTAGGGGAGGACCCTCCTGCTGACGAGTCGCTGGCGGCAGGGATGGAGGCGGTGTCGGCACGTGAGGCAGGTCCGCAACAGCTGCAGCCGTGGGAGACCATCGGCAAGAGACGGGGCGGGGAGGTGATCATGGGAAAGCTCCTACGGGTCGGTGGGATGCGGTGATGCTACTCTCTAGCATATACCCCCTGGGGGTATATTTTTAATGGGTGGAGGGCACGGCCCTCACGCGGGGCAGGGTGTGGTCACTGAGCAGCCTCCTCACTGTCGGGAGGGGAGAGCGGGAGGCGGAGGGCAAACACCGCTCCGCGACCGGGTCCGGGGGAGGTGGCGGTAAGAGTGCCGCCGTGGGCCTCGATCAATGCCTTGGAGATGGTCAGACCGATACCGGCCCCGCCGTCGTCCCGGCTGCGGGCGGCATCCCCCCGGTAGAAGCGTTCGAAGATGTGTCCGAGCTGGTCAGGTGGGATGCCCTCGCCGTCATCGGCGACGTGGATGAGCGCGGTCGACGCCCCCTGTCGATGGACGCTGATCCGGACCTGCCCGCCGGCCGGGGTGTGCCGTAGCGCGTTCGACAGGAGATTGCTCATCACCTGGCCGAAGCGTTGCCGGTCCACGAGCACCCGGATGGTGTCCGTAATGGTCTCGACCTGTAAATCGACGCCTTTGTCAGCATAAGCTTCCTCCGCGGCAGCAGCGGCGGTATGGAGCAGATCCCCGAGCCCTTCCTCCGCCAGGTCCAAATCGATCCGGTGTTCCTGGGCCCGGGAGACATCGTCGATGTCTTCCATCAACCGCGTCAGGCGGGTGAGCTGGTCAGCCATGATCGTGTGGGTGGCATTATTCCAGTCCACGACCCCGTCCTGGAGACCATCGAGGTAGACCGTGAGCACCGATAAGGGGGTACCCATTTCGTGGGCCAGATCAGAGAGCATCTGGCGGCGGACTTGTTCGGTGTGTTCCAGCCGGTCGGCCATGGTGTTGAAGGCATGCGCCAGGGTGGTGACCTCGGGGCCTGCTTCTCCGGCGGGCACGCGGATACGGTAGTTGCCGGCCGTCAGGCTGGTAGCGGCGCGGGTGAGATCCTGCAGGGGGGTGCGCAGACGACGCGATAACCACAGGCTGGCCAGCAGGGCGCTGATCAAGGCAGTGGGCAGGGCGACGGCCAAGGTGATCAGGCTGGCGCCCCGGTAGGCCTGCTCGGCATGGAACAGCTCCAGCGAGGGGTCCTCCCGGCCGGTCATCAACATATGATCATGGAACAGGATCGGACCCACCATCGTGGCCACGGCCGCGGCCACCAGCAGGCTAATCACCACCACCAACACCTGGGCGGCCAGGAAGCGGAAGGTCAGGCCGGGTCCGTGATTCATGGCTGCCCCACCCGGTAGCCCACGCCACGCACGGTGTCGATAAACCCCCGGCCCCGGGTGTCGGTGCCGAGCTTGCGACGCAAGTTGCCGATGTGGACATCGACGATGCGTTCATCACCGACCCAGGTGGTGTCCCAGACCTCGGAGACCAGGTCGTGGCGGGTCAGCACCTGGCCGGGGCGCAGGGCCAGGGCAACCAGCAGCTCGAACTCCGTGCGGGTGAGCTCCACGGTCGTCTCCCCCACCCGCACCTGATGGGCGACGGGGTCAAGGATGAGGTCACCAACGATCAAGGGAGTGGTCACCTGCGGTGGGGTGGTGCTGGTGCGCGGGCGGCGCAGCACCGCATACACCCGGGTCACCAGTTCCCGGATGCTAAAAGGTTTGGTGATGTAGTCATCCGCCCCCAAGGTCAAACCGCTGATCTTGTCGTCCTCGCTGCCACGCGCGGTGAGCATGAGGATGTAGCAGTCCGAGAAGGTGCGGATCCGTCGGCACACCTCCAGGCCGTCGAGTTCGGGCAGCCCCAGATCCAGCACCACAACATCGGGGGAAAAGCGACGGGCCTCGTCCACGGCCTGGGTGCCGGTGTGCGCCTGGCGGGTATCGAAGCCGGCCCGGATGAGGTAAGAAGCCACCATCTGAGCTAGGGGTTGTTCATCATCGACGACCAGCACCCGCCCCGGGGGCGTGGCGGTGGTCGGTGTGCGGTCAGCCATAGGCCCTAGTATCGCTCCGGCCAGGGGGGAATACCACCCTCGCTCAGTGCCCGGCGGGAAATCTTCATCAAATCTTCAAACATCACCCGTCGACCGCCGTCACCCCTGTGCCCCACCCCGGGTCGGCGGCATCGCCTCCCCTGGTCAGCTCAGCAGGCGCCACCAGGGATTTCACTGCCTGCACCGCATACCCGGGGCGGGTAGAAGGACATCGCCCACGGCTGTGGGGTGGTGTCCCGGTGGTGACCCAGCCCACCGGAGTCACCCCCTTTTCGCCCTGTTATAAGGCTGTGAGCAGGGTTTTTTATTTCTGGGCCGTCAGGCACCCGTGCTAGATAAAAGTATGGCATTGACCTTGAGGCGGTGTCTTCTCACCGTCTTACCACGATCCAAGGAGATTGACGTGAACCGAGCAGCGATCGCAGCCGCCGCCCTTGCCCTCGCCCTCGCGGGGTGTTCGGCCACCGACCCGGAACCCACCGCCGACGGGACGGTGTCCCAGAATACATTCCTGACTACCCATGGCCTGGCCGCCATGGACGCGGTGGAGATCATTGATCACCTCGACCGGCAGAAGGTCACTGAGCGCCCCACGGATCTGATCGCCTCCGTGCGTGCCGATGAACTGCTGCTCTCGAGCGATGACCAGGAAGTCGTGGTCGATCTTCCCGACAATCAGACGTATGTCTCGATCGCCCCCTATCTCACCTCCACCCACGACTGCTTCTACCACAGCCTCACGACCTGCCTGGGGGAACTCGACAATGAGGACATCCAGGTCACGATCACCGATGAGGCGACCGGTGAGGTGCTGGTGGACGAGGCGACAACCACCTTCGACAACGGGTTTATTGGCTTCTGGCTTCCCGATGATGTCACCGGCCTGATTGAGGTCAGCTACCAGGGGCGTACCGGCACCACGGAGTTTTCCACCGCCGACGACGGTGCCACCTGTGTCACAGACCTGCACCTGACGTGATGGCTCAGCAGGGTCCTCACCTGCGCCTGTCTCCCGTATCACTGAAATCTAACACCAAGGAAGGTTAAATCATGATAAACGGATTTTCCCGACGACAGTTTCTGCTCGGCGGGCTCGTCCTCGCCGGCACCGGGGCCGTGGCCGCCTGCACCAGCGACCCTGGACCCGCTGCCTCGGCACCAGGTTCCTCCCTTCGCCCCACTCCCACCCCCAATGCGCTCGGTGAGCCGACGGTGCGCCGGACACTGACCGCCCGGCCCCTCTCTCTGGATATCGGCGGCATCGAAGCCAAGACGTGGGGATACGTCTCTGACACCGGGGATGCGGCCATTGAGGCCACCGCCGGCGACGTCCTCCAGGTCGATGTCACCAATGAACTGCCTGAGAGCACCTCCATCCATTGGCATGGCATCGCACTCCACAACGCAGCCGACGGTGTGCCCGGCATGACCCAGGACCCCATTGAACCTGGCGAGTCTTTCTCCTATGTTTTTGAAGTCCCCCACGGTGGCACCTACTTCTACCATTCCCACAGCGGCCTGCAGCTTGATCGCGGTCTCCACGCCCCACTGATCGTCCGTGACCCGCAAGACGCTGAGGACCAGGACGTCGAGTGGACCATCGTGCTCGACGACTGGGTCGATGGCATTCAGGGCACTCCCGACGATGAGCTCGACAAGCTCACCGGAATGGGTTCGGGCGACCATAACGGGAAGAAGGGGATGGGAGGTCACGGCCATATGATGCACGGCACCCCGGACCGGGTACTGGGCGGGGATGCCGGCGATGTGATGTATCCGCACTACCTCATCAACGGACGTATCCCCCGTGCTCACCGGACCTTCGAGGCTCGCCCGGGCGACAAAGCCCGCCTGCGGTTCATCAATTCCGGCGGTGACACCATCTTCAAGGTGGCCCTCGGTGGTCACCGCATGACCGTCACCCACACCGACGGCTTCCCTGTCCAGCCCTGGGAGACCGAATCGATCTACCTGTCGATGGGCGAGCGTGTCGACGTCGAGGTCATCCTCGGCGACGGCGTCTTCCCGCTCACGGCTTTGGCGGTGGGTAAGGACGACCGCGCCTTCGCCGTCATCCGCACCGCCGGCGGCCAGGCCCCCCGCCCCGATGTTGACTTCCCCGAGTTGTCGTCCACCGGACTGCTTCTGTCCTCCCTGAAGCCAGCAGACCGTGCACTCCTGCCCGAGGGCACACCAGACCGAGAAGTCAGCATCGACCTGGGCGGGCAGATGATGCCATATGAATGGCGCATTCTCACCGACGGCCAATCCTCCTCCGCGACCGTGCAGGAGGGCCAGCGCCTGCGGATGGTCATGCGCAACAGGACCATGATGCCCCATCCCATGCACATCCACGGCCACACGTGGGCGCTGCCCGGCAGCGGCGGACTACGCAAGGACACCGTCCTTCTCCGCCACGGTGAAACCATGATCGCCGACCTGATCGCTGACAACCCCGGGGAGTGGGCATTTCACTGCCATAACGCCTATCACATGGAAACCGGGATGGTCAGCTCGCTTCGCTACGAGTAACCCCCACAGCAGGGTTGAGCGCCGAGGTGGGCGGGGGTGTCCCCCGAGTAGTGGACACGGCGTTGGTGTCAGGGTTGAGCAGTGTGTGCCAGGAGTCGACGGGTTTGAAGTATGCGTCAGCGCGCACGGCAGCAAGTTCAATGATGTGGTCGTAGCGCTTGTTAAAGCCGGTGGTTTCGGTATCAATGACTGCAAAGACCGGCGTGCCCGATGTGCGCGGGGTGTAGCGGTTGAGGAGGTTTTCTAAAAGGCCCATGGCCTTGAGCCTAGAGGCCCATACCGACATGCCCGCCTAAATGCTATCGAACACTGTAACCAACGTGGATTTCTGTGGATAACCACACTGGCCCCGGTTGCGTCCGCTGGCGTGGTGTATCTGTAGCCCGCGGTAGGCCTTGTGCCGGTGCACAATGAGGCGACCATCGCGGGAACCTTTCGAATCAACTCCTACATATCCTCGAAAGGACGTACCCTGCGATGGCCGCTGATCCTCATCATATCGACCCAACCTCCTATCTCGAAGAACTGCTTACCCAAGCCTCCCCGGACTTGATGCGGCAGATGCTTGCTGACTTCATCAACCAAATTCTTCTCGGCCCAAGCCGATAGTGTGTGCGGGGCTGACTACGCCACCGTGTCACCAGAGCGGACGAATAGGCGCAATGGCTACCGCCATCGCCAACTCGACACCCGTGTTGGTTCCATCGATGTGGCTATCCCGAAGCTGCGCACAGGCTCGTTCTTCCCCGATTGGCTGCTCGAACGACGCTCCCGCACCGAACGAGCCCTGACCACCGTTGTCGCCACGTGTTACCTCAAAGGGGTCTCTACCCGCAGGATGAACGATCTTGTTGCCACCCTTGGGATATCCAACCTGTCGAAGTCCCAAATCTCCGACATGGCCAAAGAGCTTGACACCATGGTCGACGAGTTTCGAACCCGCCGCCTTGACCAAGGCCCGTACTTTTACCTGTCGTGTGACGCGCTCACGATGAAGGTTCGTGAAGGCGGTCGCGTCGTCAAAACCAGCGTGCTCATCGCCACCGGCGTCAACAACGAAGGCTACCGGGAACTATTAGGCATGCAGGTGGCCACCTCAGAGTCGGTGGAATCATGGACCGGGTTCTTCCAAGACCTTAAAGCCCGCGGACTAGGCGAGGTCTACCTCGTTACCAGCGACGCACACCTTGGCATCCAAGCAGCCGTGGCCCAGGTGCTGCCGACGGCTAGCTGGCAGCGCTGCCGCACGCACTGTGCAAAGAACCTCTCGTCCAAAGTCTCTAGGCGTGGCTGGACAACCTTGTCTGGGATGTTTCATTCGATATTTCAGCAAGCTGACGCTAGGTCCACCTGGGGCCAGGCAAGGGAAGTTGTTGAGTTTTGTCACCAGCGTTTCCCCGAGGTTGCAGACTATCTGGAGGAGTCCTGGGAGGAGATTCTCGCGTTTACCTGCACACCGAAAGCGGTGTGGACAAAGGTGTGGTCGAACAATCCGACAGAGCGTTGCAACCGTAAAATCCGCCGGCGCACCGACGTCGTCGGAATCTTCCCCAACCGAGCAGCAGTCGTCCGACTCGTCGGAGTGGTACTCGCCGAACAGCATGACGACTGGCTTCAGCAAAAGCGCTACATGTCACTAGCCAGCCTTGAACAAACCAGAGCGCTCATCGCTGCCAACACCGTCGACACAGGCGAACACCCCAGAAACGACGCCGCCTAACGACCCGAACTCAAGCCCGCGCCAGACACCACAACTAGACCTCTCGAAGCCCCAGATTCAAAAGGAACAGAAACACCACTCAAAAGGACTTGACCAGAACGATTTGTGGGGTGAGCAAAATTGGCGCCTTTCTTGTGCAGAGCGAAGGCCTTATCCGGGCACAGGTCGACGAATGAAGGCGAGATTTTCAACATCAGTTGTGATCGTTAATTGTTGCAGATCGATTTTCGATGTCTGGCTCGTAGCTGCATTTACTAGTTATTGAAGCTGCTGTTTCAAGAATTTTGGTGCATATTGCACCGCAAATCTGCGGATTTATTATTGCACTATCTGGGAAAACACTTCATTGTGATTTCTTTTCCTGATTTCTACTGCGAGTGCCGGTTCCATCCGGTAGTGTGCATAGTGACTTTCAAGGTTTAGTCAGCTTGCAGTCCTTGTACTTACTGGCTTTTACGTGAAACGACCCTGGGACTAACCACCCCAAAACGGGAGAAACCATCGTGAACGTGCGGCAAAACGTTTGCCGTTGCCGGGAAACCGGAAAATGATCGTCGGATCGTTACTCAGATGGTGTAGAAGGAACTTGTTTCATGGAAATCCCGCCCCCGCATTTTGGCCGGAGGAAAACACGCGTAGTCTCCGCGAACGAATGCGTTCGTGTTGAGCTGATGCTTCCTGCACCGATTGTCCAACGCCTGGCTGCCGAGTCGGCGGCAATTGGCTGTTCAATGTCGCGGATTATGACGCGTTGGCTGCGAGAGCTTGATGTGCTCGATGGCGAAACTAGAGTTTCGCAGGAGGCAAAAGGGGGCATGCCGACCTAATAGCAATTATCGGACAAATCCGAAACATAATCAGAGCCCGATCCTGCAAGATCGCGCCCTGTGGTCGCCGACGTTCTGCAAAACGTTGAGCGAAAGAATCCAATCAATTCACTGCAAGTTACATGAATGGAGATGCGTCTATCTTGTCATGCCTCAAAATATTTAGCAACAGTGCCGCTCGAGCCAACGCCTCAAGCATGAGGGCGGTGAGCGCGCGTGGGTAGATTCACGGCAATTGCAGCAGCACCAGCGGGTGTTGAGGAATCAATGCGTAGCAGTGTCCCAACTGTGTCGGTGATTGGTCAGGCATCCCCGTCGAGGGTGCGCCGACTTACTCGACGCACGCTACCTGATACGGATCGCTATCTGAGGCTGAGGGAGATCGGAATTCAGCGCCCTGCGGGACCACTGCGGAGTGAGGCTATTGACCGTGCAGCGCTTGTCCAAGCGCACACCCGAGTGCTTGACGAGATCGCTGATGCCAAAGCTGCGCGTGTTGTAGCTCGATACCTCTACGATGAGGCGCTTTTGTTTAACAGTGTTGACGAAGAGCGAGCGCTGACACGCCCTGAAGTGGATAAATGGCTGTTCCGGGATGACGTTTTTCTCGCAGGTCACAGCGCACATACAGGACGATCCTCTATGCCGCAGGCCGCGTTTTGTATCCTCACGAATTTCCTGAGCCGCATCGTCAACGAGGACCGCGCCGCAAAGCGGTTCCGGCCGCGAAAACATCCCTAGAGAATGAGCTGTATGCGATTGCTCCGAGCCTGCGACCGATGCTACGCGCGCAACTGCTGACGATCTTAGATTTGACTACGGGCGCGGGGCTGTCGTCTCAGGAGATCCGTCACCTGCGCGGCAGTGATATTTCTCCTCTTGAGCTGGCAGAACGCACGGTAGTGCAGATCGCTGTGAGGAAAAGGGGCGTTGTCTCTCGCGTGGTGCCGGTCGTGTGCCCGGTTCGAGGTCATCGTCTTTTGACTCGTGCACGCGAGGTCGGCAGCGGTTTTGTATTCCCTATTGTTGGGGAAACCATGCCTCGAAATGCGATCTGTCATGTCTCGGAGGAGCTCGTTGAGCAGGGTTTTCCCGGATTTAATGCGGCGGCGTTGCGGAATCGTTGGGTGGTAAAACTGGCCTCCGGCCCGGGGGTCCCGGCTGCGATGCTGATGAAAATGGCAGGCATTGCTGACCTGCGGGTTCTGCACGATTTGGAAGCGGATCTGCCGAAGTTTTCGCCGGAAGACGAGGCACAAGCTTTGCTGCACTGTGAGGGGGAGGACTTCTAATGACCGTTGCGGTGCAGGAACAAAGGTTGATGATCTCCCCGGGCTATGTGGACAGCTGCGCGGCTGTGATTGAAGAATCCGGAGCACACCACTTGATAGAGTTCTACTTCTCCCAGGACCGTGGCGTGGGCGGACGGAGATCCACCGGCCCGAAATACTCAATGCTGGGGGTGCTCACCGTGGGTTTGGTTTTGATTGGTATTCGGCGTGTGCCCTCGATGGCGGAGATCTGGCGCACCCTATGGACGCTAGAGCCTGCCCAACAGGCTCGGCTTGATCTAGATCTTTCTTGTGGCGAGGGCACCTACAGGGCTTTTGCCATGTGGCTAACACGGCGGCTTGAACCACTTGATTCACTGCCGGAGGCTCCTGCGCGCCGCGTGAATAATGCTGATCATCGTCGAATGATGGCCGCGCGTTCTCCGGAGCAAGAAGAAGCGTCACAGATCGCCTCCGAAAGGCTCCATCAGGTTGTCAACGCCTTGGTGGCAGGCTCAATCCATGAGCAAGCCCCCAAAGGATATCGCGGCGATATCATCGCCGACGAGACCATCATCGACTTGGCAGGCCAATCGATGGGGTTAGGCAGCCGCGATACGAAACGCCGCGGTGCCGCGTACTCGGGTGCATACTACATCAGGGATCGGGAGGATCATTCGTTGCATTCCGAGCTGGGCACCCGTCGCAGTACCAAAGGTGGCGTGGCCGTTGGTATTACTGCTGTGTGCCGCGTCGGGCCCCCGAAAGCGGTCTACTCGGTTGCCCCGGTGATTACGGGGATTTCGATTGACAAACCGAGTTCGGGCTCGGTCCAGGATTTGACGCGTGCTATTCGATTTCATCAAGAAAATGGTTTTGACCAGCGCATTAAGCGTGGACGTTTGCCGTTACTGACCGTCGATATGGGTTATAACGTCAAGCAGAATTTCAACGATGAATTGCTGGCCGCAGGCTATGCTCCTGTTGTTCGCTATCCCAAATCCTGGCGGACCGTTTTCGCATCTGACAGCACTGCAGGTGAAGAACCTGCTAGTGGGCCACTGCAAATCGCCGGTGAGTTTTACTGTCCTGCTGCACGTGGGATCGCAGGTGACGGCAAAATAGTTCGACGCACGATGGAACTGCTGGCAGAGGACGACGGATTTGAACGCCACGATGCTCGACTCGAAGCCCTTTTTCCGCTGATCATGGGCACGAATTCGAGGCCCTATCGTGCGCGTAAAGGACGTGGCCGCCCTCGTAAGCAGGAAGACAATTCAGAGAAGCCGGTGAAAATTGATTTGGTATGCCCCGCTGTGCAGGGACGAGTGCGATGCCCACTCAAACCGGCGTCGATGACTCAATCACCCGAGGACGCCCCGGAGATTTCACCCAGCTGGAGCGCAGATCGCTATAAATGCTGCGCGCGGTCAAGTATTACTCACACGCTTACCCCTGAACAGTGGAAACGTGCCCAATGGGGTCTGGTTCCTGGCTCCTGGGAGCACGCAACCTACTATGAGGCAGCCCGTGCTATTACTGAGCAGCGTTTTTCCATTATGAAATCACCCCACGTTACTGGCATGGAATCCTTCAAGCGCGGTGTGAGGCGTGAGCCGATGCTCTACATCACGCTCGCCCTGTGGGTGGCCTCAACGAATCTCGCGATCCAAGAGCAATTCGAGCGGAAAACCGCAGGTCAAGACTCGATGACACGACGACTGCGCATGGTCCGTGAAGACACCGGCCGAGACCTGGCCAAGGTCCCGCCCCGAACGTAATTGTGTACTTGGGAGTCCTACGTATAACCGATTCTGTCTGGGGTGAGTTGCGGGCTGAGGATATACGGCTTCAGCGGCCCGCAAATTGAAGTTGATGGAGCCAGAAGTCGCGGTTTAGGTCAAAGACTGCGGGGTACGATAGCGATAATTGGACCTGATGAATGGTAGAGGTGGAATGGACCCGAAAGAGCTTGTGCCTGTAGGTATTCGTGTCTTTGTGCGTGATATGACCAGCGGCATTGTGCTTCGTGAAATTCGAAGCATGTGGGAGTCGGAGGGATTTTCTGAGCCTTCTTCGATAGAACCAATCGGAGGGGAGAGGGTGTCCTTGTATGAAGCATATATTCGTCAAGTCGACTGGACGTCTCACGGAGAGGTCGCACGTGCTCTAAGGGTCTTTCAAGAAACTCTGTTGGAAGTTTGGAATGGATGGTCAGAAGAATACCTGGTTAACCGTGACAGAGAGTTTGACAAGCTCACGGGCAAAATTGAGGCTGCGGGTCTTGAAGTTTCGGACAAGTGGCTGATTCAGTTGCCGCAGAGTCTTGAGATTTCGCCGGAAGATTTGAAAGGTTTAACCGATCCGGGTGCTATTTTTGTCCACTTAGATCGTCTGTCTGGGGCCTTACGCGATTCGGATCCAGAATTGGTTATTGGGCAAGCGAAGGAACTTGTTGAAACCACCGCAAAGTTGATTCTCAACGAGCGAAAGGTTGAATACGATCCGAAACTCGAAATGAGACCTTTACTCAGAAAAGCCCAGCACTCCATTGGATTGTGGGACGGAAATCAACAGCTCGGACCGGACAAACTTCAGGCTGTAAGGCAGATACTTAATGGTGCCGGTAATGTTGCCATGGGTCTTGCCGAACTGCGCAACAGTTATGGGACTGGGCACGGACCTGGGAGTTTAAGGTCAGGTTTAGAGCAGCGGCATGCGGAGCTGGCTGTGAATGCGGCTCGTCTTTGGTGTGAGATGATGCTTACAACCTTATCCTCCGAAACCGCGCCTTGGCGTTTTGAGAATCCGAACGGGTGAGACTGACTCCTAGTGATGGAATCTCGTCCGCTAAAAGCTCTGGACAATTTTATAAGACAAATGTTCTAAAGCTCGCCTGGCCATGCTGGACGAGCTTTTCTCATGTCCGCACTATGTGCTAGGCCCAAGAGGTGAGTGGACGGGCGGTGATTTTAGGGCCTATTTCGCGGTCGATTGAAGAGCTTAAATAGCGGAATTAATTCTCGGGAGATTATATACATGCAGGTCGGGAACCGCTTCTTAAAAAACAGTCCTGAGCTGCCATCGTGAACATCACACAGCGAGCGGTTCACGCTCACGTAAGGCCGATGGTCACAAACTCGAAAGGGTTTGTGACCATCGGTTTTTGCGCGTCTGTACTGATTTTAGCTTTACGCTGCCAGCATGCGTGAGGAAGTTCGGAATGTCCCACATTCGGCACGAAATTTTGCACCTGAGTTTCCGGGTCTATTTGAGATCTGTCTGGCTTGCTAAAACATGGAGGCTATGTGGGATAGGGGTATTGTTGGAAGAGATCCAAAGTTGCGCTCTATGGCGTAAGTCTTACTTCTCCTTTATCCGATCTAGACTTCTCAATCATTAAGTTTGATCGAGAAGGTCAGACTGTTCTTCGAAGGGTAACCGTCCCAGGGATTATCGCAGTAGTCGGACCCTGCTAATTCTTTACTAGGGGTAGTACCTAACTTAAGGTCCGATCATCGTCAAGCAGACGACCAATAGTCAATGGTAGACTACTTGAACTTGAAGAACCGTCGAGTATCGGCAGTTGGCCGTAGTTGCACGCCGGATTCGCAGTCAGCATGAATCAGCTCAACAAGGCGGTCGCCATTGATGAGATCAACCGTAAAAAACGTAGACGTTGCCGCCTTACGGGCGGGGCAGGTAAAGCGGCTCGAGGTCACGATGATTGCGCGTTCTGCGCCCCTTGTCTGAGCGTCACTTTGGAACAACGCACAGGATGCAAATGCCGTGGCGTCCGAGACTGCCGGTAGGTTTCCTAACGTTGCAAGTTCAACTGCGGTGATTACAGCTTGGGCTTGGGTTAACAAGCGGGATATAAAGGATTGCGCCGAACCAGCACCGGAATTAAGTTTTTCAACGTTAAAGGCACTGGTGGATCTTGCGAGGTTCATTGAAATAGGAAAATGAGAGCTGGAAAAAATGTGTCAAACGTAATTTTCACGTTAGTTATTATATTTATGACGGCTTTCATTGTGTGCGCTAGGAAAACTGTTACATTGGTTCGGCGCTTGCTGACGTTATGGTGTTTTGCCTGATTGTAACCTAGATCGTATCCGTATTTAGCAGGAAACCGCGCGAGATAACTATAAATTAAAACCGATCTAGCCTTAGCGAAGGCTAACGCTAGAATCCCTATTTCAGTTCCTATAGCGGTGTGTAAAATACGAGAATGGGAACTGGCGATTTCTTAAGGGGGCGCTACTATTGCTTATTCGACTTACGGCTATGGACGGGAGGAATGGTTTTGGTTCCCCGTAATTGTAGTGCTCTGCGTCTAGTTTTTAAGTATTCTCCATACAGACATTTTCGATTATTTCCTAGCGCCCTGGTGATATTACCTGCGGTTGGGGATTCCCTGGTTGTGACATGTCTTTGCCTGATGAGTTCCCTAAGGAATTGGCGGCCAGCTCTTTCCTTAGGGCGCTATTCGCTCAAACACTTTAAATAAGACGAAGGACATCGAATTTAGAAACGCACATAGTAAAGATATCCCGATAAATGAGAAGAAAATCCCAGCACCCTCTTGGGATGTAGTACCAAAGGAAACACCTGCAGAAAACGCCATTCCAAAGCCGGCGCCAGTGATGAGCGAAATAGTCAAGACATCTTTAAAGGATTTTGAAAAGAAAAGAGAGACCAGTGTCGACCCGATAACAACAGTTAATCCGCAAGCGATAATTTGCCATTGTGAAAATTTTGTTGGTGCGCCATGCTGCAGAAAATCAGATAAGCCGGAGGTCGGCGACCAGGCTAGCCAGACGGCAGCAGCAAGAAATCCCACCAGAAAAGCCAGTGCTCCACCCTTCAGTAACGTTTTCGAAGGGGAATCTGCACCGGGTAACCCTTTTTTCAGCAGGTAGATACACGCTGCAGTTGGAACGATCACTAAGAGGATGGTTCCGCTGATAAAGCTCTCCAAGTTAAAACCTTCAGTGTGCATATAGCCCCAATCAAAGATTGTTGATATGACGTGCGGTTACAGCCGTCCAGTAGGTTTCTTTGAAATCTCTGCAACCGTGACGTCTAGGATCAAAACTACCGTAGACATTTGTGCAGATTGTGTCCATATCTCGATGTAGCTGTTTATTACACGAGCCGTAACCGAGACCCATCTCTTCCATTGTGTCCATGCACATGTCGTGTCGTGCGCAGCCGCCACTAAATTCGGCATTTTGACCGGGAGACGGGAACTGATCTGGAGAATTTGTACAGTAGTCGTGACGTCCAATGCCCTTCCAGTGTTTGCTTTCTTCAAAGCACGCCCAGTAGTCATAGTCTTGGGGGATAGTAATACCGCCATAGTGTTCTTGGCTGGAATCAGGCAGTGGGCATTTACTGCTTGCGCGTGTCAAAGTCTGTTGTTCTATCGAATCCCTACGTGCGGAATTCGTTGAAAGAGTCAGTCCTCTCGAGTCTAAAAGCTCCAGAACGAAATTATTAATCATCTTCCCATTAGCCGGAGATGCCCCGGCGGAATCAATCACTTTTCGAGCGTCCAGTTGTTTCTTAGAAAAATTCTGCCTAATGAGCACAGGGGCATCAGAATCTTCCTCAGCCGACCCTGTTGGGTAACGCCACTCTGATTTTTCATATCCTCTTAGCGACCAGATTGTCAGTGGTAGCCCTCGAACATCATGCGCTCCGTGCTGTGGATGCCAGTACATCATTCCGCCGGTAAACCGATTAAACCGGCCAACTCCATCTGGTGTGGTGATCTCATCAGTTGTTGGATAGCCCAACACACCCTTTTTTGCCCCAATCGATACCCACTTGTCGTAGATCGCACCCTTAATCGTTCCCAAACCAGCGGGTGACCCATAAATATGACTAAATATGACCCTTCGAGAAGGACTGCCTTCGCCCGATCCCGTCTGGCAGAGCGATTTCATCGCTTGTGGGGTATCCCAATGCGCCGCGTTCCCAACCTGTGCGATCCCACGCGATCGAGAAGTGCGTCGTCACAGGATGTGCGCCGTAGTTGGGGTGCCAGTAGATGAAGCCATTGACGAACTCATTACGGCGTCCAACTCCGTCCGGAACCCCCAGCTCGTCAGATTTTGGCCACGTGAGAAAACTATTCGGGCCTCCTAAGGCGTCGTACTTTTTACGGATCTCGCCACAGACCTTAAAAGGAGAAGGCCAGTAGGTGCGGCAATTCGTCGGTACGGCCGCTGCGAAGGTTTGTACACCCATGCGGCGCGTAGTGGCTTGTTCTTGAGCTTCCTGAACCTCGGCTGTGTCGGCTTCCTCCTTGGTGAAACCAGCAGGCACGCCCTCTATATCCGAGCGCATTTGTCCTGGGATGACCGTGCTCTTGGGGTTTTCGGTCGGTTTCCAGTCGGCGCCAGCATCGTTGTCAACGTTGTTGTCGTTGAAGCCCGGTTCAGCCGGCTCGAGATCTTCGCGCTCAGTTGCGGCGTAATCTGCGTTGTTGTCAACTATTGCGCCGGCTGCTGCTGGTGGCTGTGTGGGCTGTGCTTGCGCGGACGGGGTGAGACCCACGCCGAGGGTGAGGGTGAACAGTAGGGCAGAGATAAAGCGAGATGGCTTGGTCATGGTGGGGTGTCTTCCGCTGTGGCGATTGGCTAAGGATGACCATAGTGGAGGATGCTTTCTTTGGGGAGAGAAAATGACTTAACAGTTGGGGATCCGTATAAAGAAGTAGGAAGACGCTTAACGTTATTCTGCATAGCTGTTTGTCTGCCTTTAGGCATCGCTGAATAGCTTGGAGCTGTCGTTGGGGAGATAGTCGGCCACTGCCGTGTGAGTCCCGAGTATCAGAATTAGGAGCGCTCAAAAAGGTGCCTTCGTGTTCTATGAACTCCGAATGACGCTATCGTCTAGGACTAAAATAAGACAGGCTACAAAGACAGTGAATGCGCCCAGTTTCTCCGCAAACGGAGCGCATCAAAGATGAGGTTTCCGAAGTCAGTTAGTTTGGCGCTATAGCGAACTTTCGCGGACTCCCTATTCGACTTCGATGACCGACGTGTGTACCGTCATCTCGCTTACTCTTCCCGCCATGAAGCGCTTCCTACCAGCGAGTATCTAAAATAAGTCCATACTTGGAGCGGGATAGCTGCACGGCTTTCATCGCTTTAGCTCTGGAAGGAATTGGTTGGGAAACTGTTCCGCGGCAGCTAATCCTCGATGAGATCCACAGCGTTGCAATCACGCGCGATGCTGATGCATCGTCTCGGCGAAAGATAATCCACGCGAAAGATTTTCATGTAGGGGTTGAAGGATGAATCACCACTTTAGTTCTCAACTCCACCAGTCCAGTGCGCCGTTCTCTCACTTCGCTGAGTCGGACGGTTGGGGCTTCACCTCTGGGATCATCGGCCAAGATCGCACGAACGGTGCCGTGGTCTCGCAAGACACTGAGGTTCAGTGTGAATACATGATGGAAAATCTCAAGATCCTACTGAATGAAGTGGGTCGGGACTTCCAGGATGTAGTCCGCACAACTATCTACCTCACGGACTACGCCGATTTCGATGCCATCAATGAGGTCTACGCCCGGTATTTTTCTCAGCCGTACCCAGTGCGCACAACGCTGCAAGTAGCAGCGCTTCCTTTGGGAGCTGCAGTGCAGATCGACACAGTAGTCAAAGTGGTCTGAGACTGCCTTCTCGAACAGAGAGCGTTCTGCCTGATGGCGTCACTTTTTCTGGGGCGGAGTATAGGTGTCACAGCCGAAAGGAGTGTCAGTTATTTCCGCTCTAAAAGTGTTGCGCGTCACACTATCCTGCGGAAACCTGTAGGAAGTCCGGCGTGTGCGCCGAGGAAGGAGTTCAAAAATGTCGGATTCATCCCTCGCCGCAAAAGGCACATTAGGCCTCTCGGTGGCGATGGGTATTGGACGGTTCTTCTATACTCCTCTGCTTCCCATCATGATGGTGGCACTGAATTGGTCCGACTCAGTGGCTTCGTGGATAGCGGCGGCAAACTACCTTGGATACCTGCTTGGTTCGGTGGCGCTATCGAGAAATTGGCTTTCCGCCACTACCGCGCTGTATCGCGGGTCGATGGTCATTTCTACGCTGTTGCTTGCTGCAATGGCGATGACCGACAATTCGGCGGTGCATGTTGTGTTGCGCTTGATAGCCGGAGCAGCGTCAGCCGCAATCTTCGTGTGCGTCACCCAATTCGTGAACCAGAACGTGCACACGCCATCCCACGTCGGAGTGGTTTACGGCGGAGTTGGTCTCGGTATTACCGTCTCTGGTCTTGTTGCTTGGTTGCTGGGACACTCGATGAGTTGGTCGCAACTCTGGCTGGTAGCAGCCGCGATCAGCGCAATCTTCACTGCTGTTGCGTGGCAGTGGCCGGTCAACAGGAAAACAGCAATATCGCCATCTACGAGCGTGTCGTCGGACGCTCGGACTGCTGAGGATCTCAGTAGAGCTTTTCGCTTGCTGGATGCAGGCTACTTCTTCCAAGGGTTCGGATACATCATCATTGGTACGTACCTGGTGGTTCTGGCCGGACCTGTTTTCGGTTCAGCGGCCGCAGCCATCACCTGGGTAGTCGCCGGCATTGCTGCGGTGCCGTCCCCGTACCTCTGGTCTTCCCTGGCTGAACGTTTTGGACGTAGGAGAGCCCTGCTGAGTTGCTACGTTCTCCAAGTCATTGGTGCTGTGGCTGCTATTTTCGGGACTTCGACGGTGCTGCTCATTGTTGCTTCGATTTTGTTCGGTGCGACCTTCATGGGCGTGACCATGCTGACTATCTCTACCGGTGTGGCACATGGCATCTCTGGTGGGTCGGCGCGACTCACCAGTTGGTACAGCCTAGGACAGGTTGCAGGCCCGGCGATCATTGGATTGGTGTTCGCTGATTCCATCACGGCCTCATTCATCGTTGCGGCCATCGCAATTGCTGTCGGACTGCTGACGGTTCAATTGTCGCGTCTGTAGAAGTTTTACTGCTGAACCCGTTTGATTGGCGTTCCTTTTCACTTCTCGCTTACGTGGAATGCCTCGGAAGAATGACCCGTGAAGATCTGACTCAATCTCATGCCTTGCGCGATGGATTTAGATCCTTGGCTGAGCTGCACGAAAGTCTAGACCGGCACCACTTCCTCCCGGTACCCTGTGACCATGTCACTCAACTGGCCGCTCGACTGCGCGCATCTTGCGGACGAACCCGCAAACCTCACCACCGTTACCGAGGATTCAAACTCAACCACTGCCCTCACCACCACGACGACCTCACCCCGCCTGGAGCTGGTGGAACTCGCCACCGCGGTCAAAGATGCCGACGTGATGCGGGACTACGTTGCTACCTGCCAGGATCCACTCATCCTCGAGTTCACACACGTCCCCGAGGGCTACACCGAGGCGATGGCCCAGGAGTTCGTTAACCAACCGGGCACTGTCCGCTGGGCGATCCTCGCGGATGACCGCTACGCCGGCAATATTGAGGTACGCCTCATCGACGAGGGTGCGCGGTGTGTTGATGTGGGTTACATGACCTCCCCGCAGTTCCGGGGCCAAGGAATCATGACCCGCGCGCTGAGGATGGTTCTCAACTACTGCTTTGACCAGGGCGTTCACCGCTTCGAGGGCAAGGCCGCCGTGCACAATGCAGCCTCCCGCCACGTCATGGAGCAAGCGGGCATGCGCTTCGAAGGCATCGCGCGCGGGGCGGAATATCTCCACGGCAGCTACAACGATCTCGCCGTGTACGGCAGACTCGCCACGGATGAGGAAGGGAACGAAGCCTAGCCCGCGCCTCTAGTTGCCCTCGTTCACACAGCCGATCTCGTGCTTCTCGGTGCGCTGCTCGTACTTCGGCTTCGCCTCTAGGTATGTCACCTCGAGCTGCGTGTACACGTTGAGGTTGTATCCGCAATCGCGTTGGCGGCTGACCGTTACCTTCACCGGGTAGGGTTTCACTCCGTCTTCAGCGCAGCTCGGGTCGCAGTCGTTGAGCCACGCGGTGCCGGTGGCGGTGGCCTCCGGCGCATTCCAGTTGTCCCACCTCAGGTCCCGCAGCACGTTGTTCTGGTCGGCGCAGGCCAGGCTCACTTTGCCGGGTCCGTCGTGGCCGATGACGCTCACGCACCCGAGCATTCCCACCGCATCGATGGTGGTGCGCACGCCTTCGCCCACCAGCCCGTCCGCCGCGATCACCTCACCGGTGGAGGGTAGCAAGGACACGCTGAGCCCATTGCTCGGCCGCTCGATCGTCACGACCTCATCATTACTGTGCGCGCTCACCGCCGGCGTCACGGCCACCTCATTACCCTCCAATCCAGCGAGCCGGTCGAAGAGCTGCTGACGGATCTCACCGTCCACGCCGGGGAGCGTGAGTTTCTGCACGATCTCGCGCGCGGTGTGACCGCCTTCCGCCCCTTGTCCTTCCTGTTCGACGCCACCAGCGCCCCCGTTCAGGTCCGCCACATCGTGCAGGACTTTCCCATTCCAGTTGTTGAACTGGGTGGCTTGCTCCTTGAGCGTTGTGCTGAGTTCGCGACCGGATTCTTTTGTGATGGTGGTTTCGGTCGTGGCGACATGGGCTGCGTCGATCTGCACAGTGGTGCTGATCCTGCCGGTGGCATCCTCATCAATACGGTGCTGATAGTTTTTGCCGCGGACGTTGACGTCGATCAACGAAGGACGTTGGCCCGCAGCATCGCCGGCGCGCTGGAGGATTTCGGAGGCATCGGCACGCGGGGTGACGGAGTCCGGCAGCAGCATCGGCACGGCGATGGCACCCGCGATGAGCACGACCGCAGCGGCCACAGCCCCCGCCCAACGGCCACGCCAGGAACGGCCCTGGGTGGCGGGCTTGCTTGCGCGGGTTCCTGGGTGTGCGGCTCGGGCGGCAGCGAAGTCCACGACATCCGCCTTCGCTTCTCCTTGTATATCTTCACCTGCGAAGATGGCTGCGAGAGTCGCCTCCTTGCGCTGCATGTCGGCGGAGCTGAGCTCCTCGGCGTGTGGGACAGGGTTGGCCGCGCGCAGGGCAGCGAGTGCCGCGTCCTCGGGTGAAGCCTGCGGGTGGGATTCGGGGTGTTCGTCGTAGCGTGTCATCGTGTCGCCTTGCTGCCGTAGTGAGTCTGTGGGGTTCCCGCCAGTGCACCCGCCAGCCGTGACCTGGCCCTGTGCAGGTGGACGCGGGCGGTACCGGGTGCGATGCCGAGGACCTCGGCAATCTGTGGGGCGTCGAGCCCTTCCCAGGCGTGGAGAGTGAGTAGTTCCTGGTCGGAACGGGTCAGTGAGGTGAGGGTGCGGGAGATGTCGAGTGCGGAATCAACGGAGGCTGTGACATCCGGAGCGGCGTGCTCCACCTGCGGGAGTCCACCGGTGCGCTGAGTGCTCGCACCACCTTCCAGGGCACTGATTCCCTGCTGGTCGTGGTCGCGCTGGCGGTAGAACTCCAGCAAGACGTTGCGGGCCACTCCGTACAGCCACGCCAATTCGTGCTTCGCATCCCACAGAGCTTCGCGCGAGCGCCACGCGCGGACGAAGACCTCCGCTGTGAGGTCGGCGGCAGTATCCGCATCGCTGCGACGGCGCAGGTACGCGAGAACCTTGGTATAGGTCTCGTTATACGTCAGCGTGAATTGGCGCTGATCGTCCGCGGAGGGTGTACTCAAGGGCTGAACTCTATGGGGAACTCTAGGGGGCGAAAGGGGGTCGTGGAGGTGAGGTTACTGTGCTCGCAGGGCATCCAACAGGTACGGGCTGCCAGCACCGTGTGCGTTGTAACCGTCCAGGGCTACGGTGCTCCGCGCACCCGACGCGCAGGTGACCGTGAGGTGGTGAGGCCCGTGGTCGGCGGTGTCCCCGATGTTATTCGGCAGGGTGAGGTAACCGATGAGGCTGGCCATATCGGCTGCCGGTCCCATATCCGCGCTCACACCGAACGTGCTGGTGATGCGGGCGCTAGTATCCCCTTCCGTGCATGGCGAGAGCACGGTGAGCTCGCCGTTGGGCTTCACCAAGCCATCCACAGCCACTTCCACTGCCGGCTGATCAACATCCACCTCGCGGGTCACAGCAGCAGGGGAGTGATCGGCGGGCTGGGAAGCTTCGCTGGCATTGGCCAGTGTGGTGCCGAGGACACCGGCGGTGGTGAGCAGGCCGGCACCGGTGAAGGCCATGATTGCGCGGGTGCTGTTGGTGGACATGTGGGGTTCCTCCTCGGAACTTGTTATACGCACTGGTCAGTGGGCTGACCTGGCGATTCAGTGGGCTGACCTGGCGATTCAGTGGGCTGACCTGGCGATGTCAATGTGGTCCAGGTGGAGGGTGCCCACCCGGGGAAGCACGAGTGAGCATGCTTTCCATCATGTTTGTGTCACAGAGCCCCGCAACGTTACACGCAATTTTTTCTACAATGCAGCCATGACCTCACCAGGCTTGTCGGACACCCTTCGCGGGCGCGCGTTTCTCTACCGCCTCGTGCTGCAATGGCCGGTGGGTTATGCCCAACTACGCTGCGGTTGCCGAGGAGTGGGATGCCGTCACCCTCACGCCGCGGGCATATCTGCTGCTTTCTGGGACGCCCCAGCGGGTTGAGCTACCAGATGGCTCGGCCTGGTGCCTGCTCGCCGGCTGGTCGCCAGGGGAGACCCACTGGCTTAGCAGCGAACTGCAGCTCAGCGACCCACCGGTGAGGTGGAGGCTAGCCGAAGACGGGCGCATCATCGATGCGCAGCTCTGAATAGCGGCCCTCCGGCACGGACACCTTGTACGGGGAGCCCACCGGCTCCCAGACAAGATCCTCCGAGCATCGCACATCCTGGACGTCCGCATCCAAGATGGTGAAACCCCAGACCAGCTTGCCCTGCTTATTCGGGCCCAGCTGGTACGGCCCCACGGTCTCCGTGGTGCGCCAATAAGAACCAAACACGTAGCTGAAGCCATAGGTGTGATTCAGCAGCTTGGCCAACTCACCAGTGGGCTCCACGCTGCCGGAGACCTCCGTGGTCTGCACCCGTTCATTGACCACCTTCTGAGTCACGGGAACGGCGTGATCATTGCGGTTGGCCACGCTCGCCGCATCCGTCTGCTTGAACCAGCGATTCTTGGCCGTCAAGTACTTCGCGGTGCTGCCCGGAGGGGTGCAGCGCGTTCCCGGCTTGTAATCGTCATTCCACCGCTGTGGCAGCGTGAAAGCTCCCGCGAAAGTGCCATCGGAAGACGTGCGGGACGGCTTGAGAGCCGGGGAATCGACCGGGGCTGGAGCGGACGGGTCGCTCTGCGCGATCGCGGTGGCGTCGGACAGGAAAACGGAAGACACAAGAGAGGACGCGGCGACCGCAACGGCAACAACAGCGTGGCGAACGCGGCGAGGGGAAGAAAGAGAAACACTCATGGCTTATCCGAAGACCTGGTTATCTCGGGTGGAGACCTCCACGTGGCGCTCCTTCGGCAAAGTTGCGCTGAAGGTGCGGCCCGTGCCCTCCCAGGTGCCATTGCTGCCGCAGACGGTGTACTGGCCCTCGAAGTCAGAGACGACCCAGCCGGCGCGCAGAACAGCAGTCTTACCAGGGGCGATGTCGTAAGGGCCGACCGTCTCGCCGACCTCGTAGGTGGAGGAATCAGTGTAGGAAGTGGAGAAGGTGAACTTGATCAGATCCAGGATGGGGAACTCGACACCAGCGGACACATTCCACTCCTTGGTCTTGGTCTCCTTGATGGAACGGGTCACAGGCAGTGGCTCATCGTTGTGGTTAGAGACGGTCCAGGTGCCCGCGGAGGAATCGAAGTAGGTGCGGGTGATCTTGATGGTCTGGCCAGTATCGCCAGGGTTGGAGCACTTCTGGCCAATGGTGGTGGGGTTCGCGGTGCCGAAATCCTTCGACGGCAGAGCGTGAGCGGCCGGGGAAAGGAACAGGCCGGCGGAAGCGACGGCAAGGGTGGCCGCAGCAGCGGAACGCAGAGAACGAGAGAACAGGGACATGGGAAAACTCCTCGTGAAGTGGTGGGAAAGTGGTGGACTGGGTTGGTGGACTAGTTGGTGATTGGGTTGATGGATTGGGTTGATGGACTAGTTGGTGGACTGGGTCGGAACCGGCATGGACGCCCACTCGTCAGGAGTCACATCGACCGTGCGCGTGGAACCATCTGGGCTGGTCACCACGGCCTCCGCCCAGAAACCGGACGGTGCCGAGGACTGCTTGTGGTTGGAGATCCTGCTGTAGGTCTTATCCTCGCCACAGTTGATCTCGCGGTAGTTGATGCGCGTCATGGTGGTGCCGTACTCCACACGTACACGCTCGCCGGCCTTGAGCTCCACGGGTTTTAGTGCGATATTGACCGGCATGTGCATGCGCTGAACCGCCCCGACGGACTCCAACCAGCCATCTGGCAGGCGGTAATCGTTGCGGAAATTGGTGGCGCCGTTCCACACCGCACCCACCACGTGGTCGGTCACCGGCTTGAAGGTGTAATCACCCTTGGACCAGTTGAGGAAATCTTGGGAGTAGCCGGGCTTGCGGAAGGTGGGGTTCACTGCGGTGATATCCAGCGGGTACCAGCGGCGGTCGGAGCCGTCGCACTTCTGGCCTAGCTTCGGCCAGAACTCATCGCGCTGGAGTGGGGCGACGGGTTCGACGATGAGATCCTTCTGCGGATCAGCGAGCTTCTCCAGGGAAGGGCCGCTGAGGTTGGTGTACGAGCCACCGCGGGGCTGCGAGTTCGCGCCCTGAGCGCGGGCAGGAATGTCTATCGCCAAGTCGGACACCGTGCCATCGGCCTTGATGACGTAGGCGCAGGCATAGCGCTCAGCTGGGCCAGTGCCGCGGATGACATCCGCACCTTGCCCGTTGCGGATCACGCCATTTTGGCAAGTGGTGAACATGGCTACGAAGTCCTTTTCGAGCACGCCGTACTCGACCTTGAAGGACTCGCCGGGCTCGAGCTTGATTGGGCCGAAGGTCTCCCCGTCGATCCAGCCATTGGACACGCTGAGGCCGATGTCCGATTTCGCTGTGGTGCTCCAGCCGGAGGGAAGCTTTGCGCGCGAGTTCGACTCGATCTCGTGATTGGTGCTGGTCTCCACCTTCGCGGTGTAGTCCACCTCCTGGTCCGTGCTGTTGGTGAACTGTAAGGAGCCATCGTTGAGGTAGCGGCGGGCGGTTTCGCCGTAGTGCCATTCCGGCGTGACTTGGCCTGGTTCGCAGGATTTGTAGAGGTTGGGGATTGGGTATTCCTGCGGGTGTGGTGGGATATCCGCCTGTGCGGTGGCGGGCAGCAGCAGGCTGGCGCTCATGAGCGTAGCTGTGGCGGTGATAACGACTTTTCGCGCCGACCTACGCCGCTGCCCCAGTGGATGGAGGCGTGACATGGAGTTTCCTTGGGGGATGTGGCAGGCCATTGAGAGTCTTTCCGAAACGTTGTGGAAACGCCTGGTAGCTCGCTGGCCTGGGACCGGTCAAGTTACCGCGGAATCGTAAGTAGCCACTCACCTGGGCTGCAACGGCTAGAAAACATTGCTCGGGGTGGCCTCCCCAGATGGGGGCGAAATGCTCTGCAATACTGCAATAGAATGCAGAAAAGTGGGATCTAGGTGCTATGTCAACTAAGAGAGTGAGGGCTTATGTTGCTGCCTGCTGTGAATGCGTCAACCTGCTGAAAGTGGGTCATGTTACGGCAGTATTTCCCGGTGTGTGCTGCTTTCTAAGCTGCGCACATGCGCAATATGCATGATTGCTCGCCATTCCTCCTCCGCAGAATGCCGACATATGAGTGATAACTCGCAGGTTGGTGAGCCGTTACCCTATTCCTGCAAATGACTGCAAGAGCGGCTTTCGAAGTACTTAGATTTTTCACATATTCCCTTCCCTGTCCTCGCTTTTCTCACCTGTTCTACGTGAATGGGTTGCCGCCACCTGTTGGAGGTGAGTGGGTTGCCGCCACCTGTTGGAGGTGAGTGGGTTGCCGCCACCTGTTGGAGGTGAGTGGGTTGCCGCCACCTGTTCGACGTGAGGGAGGCTGCCGCCGGGTGTCGGGGGGATAGGGTGCTGGCATTTCCTGACAGCCGGTGAGAAAACGCCCTAGTTTTCACCCTTGATTGGTGAAAATCGCTGGCATTTTCTAACAGCATGTCAGCTTCTGCCAGGTGCCCCTCCGGCCACCACTGCCGGCCCGCCTTAAGGCTGCCGACCACTACCACCACCTCCGGTCACCACTACCACCACCTCCGGTCACCACTGCCGGATGCCGGATGCCAGTGGCAGGCTGGCGGCTGCTGGCGGCTGATGGGTGTCAACTTCCCCCGGCTGGCGGCGCAGGGGGAAGCCAAAACACCCCCGAAGCGTGAAGGCTTTTTCATAGTCCCCGGTCACTCATGAGAAAGCTTTTAGGAACTGTTTATGCAGGCCAAAAGCGTTTTAAGGTCAACTTATCCAACCACTCGTGGAGCGCAACACTCCACTCTTCACCGAGTTAGATGAACGCAGGCCCATCATGAACGCACCAGACACCGCTCGCCGCATCACCGACTGCGCGCCGGGCACCGTGGCGACGCAGCAGCCTATCAAGGTTGTGCTCTACAGCCACGATTCGATGGGGATCGGCCACGTGCGCCGTAACCTTGCCCTGGCCCACCAACTCGTCCGCGACCTTCCGCAGCTCACCGGCCGCCCCATCGCAGGGCTGATCGTCTCCGGGCTTGCCGATGCCACCGCTTTCAACCTGCCCCGCGGGTTCGACTGGCTGTTCATTCCAAGCATCACCAAAGGTCATAACGGCTATTGCGCACGCAACCTCGCCCAGTCCATGGACCGCGTCATCTCTCTGCGGTCCATGATCATCGAGACCACCCTGGCGACCTTCCGCCCAGATCTGGTGATCGTGGACCGTCACATTCTCGGTGTGCAGAAGGAACTACAGGAACCGCTCCGCAGGCTCAAGCGTGAAAAGCCCAAATCGCGCATCATCCTGGGCCTGCGCGAGATCCTGGACGCCCCCGCCATCGCCGCTGCAGAGTGGGAGTGCCTTGATGCTCGTGAAGATCTGGAAACGTTGATCGATCAGGTGTGGCTCTTCGGCGACCGTGCCGTGCATGACCCCACGACCACCGGAGAAATCCCCATGTATCTGTGCGATCGCCTCCGCTTCACCGGTTATCTCTCCACTGGCCGGGATCTTTTCGAGCACGATCAGCGTTCGGCCGGCGACGAGCCTTTCATCCTCACCACCGTCGGTGGTGGCGCTGATGGCCAAGAGCTGTTGCAGCGGGCACTGCCCATGAGCGTTCCCTCTGGTCACCGGCACATCGTCATCGCAGGTCCCCAGCTGGAGGACAACGAGTTCCGCACCCTCCAACGCTTGGCCGGGCCCGCCACGGAAGTTCACCGCTCGTGGCCCGGATTGTCCCGCATGATCTCCCGCGCCGCTGCCGTGATTTCCATGGGCGGGTACAACACCTGCGCGGAGATCCTCGCTACCTCCACGCCGGCTCTCATCGTGCCCCGCGAGGAGCCGCGCGTTGAGCAGCTCATCCGAGCACGTTGTTTATTCGACGCCACCGCCGCCGACTACCACCGCATCCACACGCTGACCACGGATTTCCTCTCCCAGTGGGCGGAAAGCGCGGTGACTCGCCGAGTGGATCGTTCCCACATTCAACGTGATGGTCTGGCACGCATGGCTGAGTTCGCTGCTGAGATTCTGGCCAACGATGAGACTCTGCTCAACGATGAGCCTCTGCCCGACGGTGGGACTGACCACAAAAGTGTTTTCACCATCCCAGTACACGCAGGAGTAAGCGCATGAACCGCATCGGGTACATCCTCAAGGTCTACCCACGCTTTTCGGAAACCTTCGTGGTGACGGAGATTCTGGGTCGCGAGGCTATCGGCGATGACATTTCTATCTTTGCTCTGCGCCCGACGACGGACACCCGTTTCCACCCGGAGCTGGCCCGCGTGAAGGCTCCCGTGGAGTGGATTGCACGTCCGGACAAGCCCAGCGCCTTCTGGCAGCAAATGCACCCCAGCTTGAGCCACTCGACGATCGCGCAGAACTTCCTCCGCATCCTTCCGGAGCTGTCCACGCTGGAGGCCTCTGACGTCGCGCAGGGAATCGCCCTGGCGGAGCGGCTGCTGGAACGGAACATCACCCACATTCATGCGCACTTTGCGTCGTTGGCTGGGCGCATGGCGTGGGTGGCGTCGCAGCTCACGGGCATTGGTTACACGGTCACCACGCACGCCAAGGACATCTTCCACGAGTCGGTAGACCGCACGTGGCTCCGCCGAATCTGCGGTGATGCCGACCGCGTCATCGCGATCAGCCGCTTCAACCAGCGGTACTTGGAGGAGGTGCTGGAAGACACGGGTGCCAGTGTTGTGCTGCGTTACAACGCTCTGGAGCTCGAGCGCTTCACGTTCAGCCCGTCGGTGACCCCGAATACACGCCTGGAAATCGCTGCGGTGGGGCGCCTGGTGCCGAAGAAGGGCTTTGGCAATCTGTTGGATGCCGCGCGCATCCTTAAGGATCAAGGCCACGATTTCCGCATCAGGCTCGCTGGTTCTGGGGAGTTGGAAGCCCAGCTCAAGCAGCAGATCATCGACTTGGAATTGACTGCGGAGGTGGAACTGCTCGGCCCGCTGACCCAGGCGGAGGTCACGCAGCTCAACCGTGAGGCGGACGTGTTCGTGGCGCCATGTGTGCCTTCCGCCGACGGCAACATCGATGGCCTGCCAACGGTTGTTTTGGAGGCGATGGCGGTGGGCACCCCGGTGATCGCCACGGCCGTGACGGGGCTGCCGGAAGTGATTCGCGATGACGAGACCGGCGTGCTGCTGGAGCCGAACGACGTGGAGGGGCTCGCCGCTGCGTTGGCAGCGTTCAGTCGTGGGGAGACGGAGACGTCCCAGCTCACTCACGGTGCCCGCGCGCTGATCGAGGAGTTCTTCGATAACCGCGAGCAGGCGAAAGCCCTGTCCGTGTGGCAAGGCGGCGCGGCTGCTGAAGTTGATGCTGCCGAGCGTAATGCCGCCGCTGAGCGCGTTGTGGCTGCCCATAACGCCAAAACGAACCCCACTCCGGCGAACAAAGATTCCAAGAATCACTCGGAGGTGGCGTAAATGCGTATCGCTTATGTGTGCGTAGACCCAGGCATTCCCGTCTTCGGCACGAAGGGTGCATCCGTGCATGTGCAGGAGATCATCCGCGCTTTCCGCGCGCTTGGACACGAGGTGACAGTGTATGCCACCCGCATCGGCAAGGACGTGCCCGAGGATCTGCAGGACCTCACGGTGCACCATTTCGCCCTGGGCACGAAGGATCCGGCCGCGCGCGAGGTTGCGCAGCAGGAGGCATCCGCAGCGATCGCTGAACAGCTGTTGGCCGATGGCGCGGAGTTCATCTACGAGCGTTATTCCCTCTTCAGCACCGTTATCGCCGATGCCGGGCTGCCCGCCGTGCTGGAGGTCAATGCGCCGCTCATCGATGAACAGGCTCGCCATCGCGTCCTCGTTGACCGTGAATCGCCCTTGTCTGCCATCCGACGCCAGGTTCGCGCTGCTCAGGCAACCATTTGCGTATCCGAGCAGGTGGCAGAGTGGGTACGCCAGACCACGGGGAATGCCGATAGGGTTCACGCCGTTGCCAACGGCGTGAACACCCGCCGCATCACCCCACAGCCGGAAGCGGCTGGGCGCCCCGTGGTGACCTTCGTCGGCACCCTCAAGCCATGGCATGGCACGGAGGACGCGGTGCGCGCCCGTGCACTCGCGACAACTGATTGGGACCTGCGCATCATTGGCGATGGCCCCGAACGCGAGCGCCTGCAGCAGCTGGCGGATGTGCTGGACCTGGAGGTGGACTTCCGAGGTGCCGTGGCGCCGGCGGAGATGCCAACCCACCTGGCGGGTTCCGCCATTGGCGTGGCCCCGTACCCGAAGCCCAGCGAGGCCAGCGATCACTATTTCTCCCCGCTGAAGGTCTACGAATATATGGCCGCTGGCCTGCCCGTGGTGGCAACCCGCATCGGCCAGGTGCCCGAGGTACTGCTCGGCGATGCGGACAACACGACGGACGACGGAGCCTGTGGCGTGCTCGTGGAAGGCTCCAATGCCCGCGAACTCGCCGAGGCCATCGACGCGCTGGTCGCCGATCCCGCCCTGCGCGCACAACTGGGAGCAAATGCTCGCCAACGTGCAGAGGACAACCACAGCTGGGACAGCGTTCTGGCGACCATCCTTCGCCATGCGCGGGTCGGTGCCGGCCGGGGACCTGGTGGCGTCGGACATACAGAGGCAGGGCCGCATGTCCAAGAAGATTGAGAAACGCGCAGTACAGCGCACCGTGGCGCTCGTTGCGCCGGACGTGGCGCCGCATAAGAAGCTGGCGGCGGGAGGCATCGTCGCGCTGCTGTTCGAGGTCGCCTTCCGAGTGCTCGAACCATGGCCGCTGAAGTTCGTCGTGGACGCCGTGTCCGTGTCCCTCGGCGTGGACCAGGGTGAACACATCGGTACCCCGGCCACGTGGCCGCTGCTCATCGGGTGTGCGGTGGCGCTCATCTTCTTCGTCGGCATGCGCGCCCTGTGCAACTACCTCGCCACGGTGTCTTTCTCCCTCGTAGGTTCGCGCGCCTCAACCATGCTGCGTGCCCGCCTGTTCCACCACGTGCAGGGACTATCGCAAGGCTTCCATTCCCGGAACCGCTCCGCCGATACCGTCCAGCGCCTGGTCGGTGACGTGGGCAAACTACAGGAAGTGGCCGTGACTGCGGGGCTGCCGCTCGTCGCTAACGTGATCACGCTGTTCAGCATGCTCATCGTGATGATGGTGATGGACTTCTGGCTCTCCCTGGTCGTGGTCGCCGCCCTTATCGTGTTCCCGCTCATCAGCAGGAGTACCACCGCACGCATCACGAGTGCCAGCCGCACAACGCGCAAAGCCGAAGGCCAGCTGGCCAACACAGCGCAGGAATCCCTCGCCGCCATCTCCGTCGTACAGGCCTACAGCCTGCAGGAACACCTGAGCAAGCGCTTCACCGCGGCGAACAAGAAGTCTCTGAGGGACGGCGTGAAAGCGCGCCGACTGGCCGCCCGGCTGGAACGCGGGACGGACGTGATCGTTGGCGTGGCCACCGCCGCCATCATGATCGGTGGCGCCTACCGCGTGATGGAAGGTGCTATGAGCATCGGCGACCTCGTGCTGTTCACGACATACCTCAAGACCACGATGAAGCCACTGCGCGATATGGCGAAGTACACCGGGCGCATCGCTCGTGCCTCTGCCTCCGGCGAGCGCGTGGCGGATCTCCTGGACCGCGTATCCGATATCCAGAACCCGCAGCGGGCCTACGCGCCGAAGGAGGTGCTTGGCTACGTGGAGTTCAAGGACGTGGAGACCACCTACGGCAAGAACAAGGTGCTCCGTGGGCTGGACTTGTTCGTGAAGCCCGGCGAGTCCGTGGCTGTCATCGGGCCTTCCGGTGCGGGCAAGTCCACCCTGGTCAGCCTGCTCATCCGTGCCCAGGACCCCAGCTGGGGCACTGTCAGCGTGGACGGGCATCCGGTGGATTCGCTGGACCTGGAGACCCTGCGCCAGAACGTGTCCCTGTTGCACCAGGAGGCGATTCTGTTCACCGGCACGATCCGGGAGAACATCCGCATGGGGCGCTTCGATGCCACCGATGAAGAGATCGTGGAGGCAGCGAAGGCCGCGAACGCCCACAGTTACATCATGAAGCTGCCGGATGGCTACGAGACTGTCGTCGGCGAGCGTGGAGGAACCCTCTCCGGCGGTCAGCGCCAACGCATTGCCATCGCCCGCGCTCTGCTGCGCGACGCCCCCATCGTCGTCCTCGACGAGCCCACGACCGGGTTGGACCCCGCGGCTTCGCGCAAGGTACTCGACGCCATCGGTCGCCTCATCGAGGGTCGCACCACCCTGGCAGTCACTCACGATGCGGAGGTTGCGTGCCGCTCCTCCCGCGTGATCTGGGTGGAAGAAGGGCGGATTCTCATGGACGGCGCCCCCGCGGTGTTGATGCGGGAAAGCGACACTTTCCGACTCTGGGTGTCTGCCAATGCCCACAGCGATGACATCAGAGTAGGGGAGAAGTCATGAGTGTCAATCCACTGTTCAAAGGCCTGATCGAGCGTTTCGCCGATGCGCAGTGGCTGAGCGAACAGCTGGGCTTCGAGGTCCGGGCGACGAGCTTGCGCATCAAGCCGGATACCTCCATCACCGCGGGCAGCATCAGCGCCGATGGCGTGCACGGTTGGGCGCGTGTTCTGTGGCCGGATGGGGCGAGGAAAGCCGAGAAGCTGCAGCGCGTGGCAGAGTCTCGGGGGCTTGCGGTGCGGACGACAGCGCTGGGTGGCGAACTGTTGTTCCAGCACGGTGAGGTCGCAAGCGATCCGAAGTTGATGGACATTCTCGCCGAAGCTGGTGTGAATAGCGGTGGCACGGTGTTGCGCTACAACCCTGGGCGCCGGCTGGTGCTGGCGACCGGCACGCCTGCGGGGTTGGAGCAGGCGGGGCTCGGCACACCTGCTGACGCGGAGCCACTGGGAACCGCGGCGCGGCAGCAGCTGGGTGAACAGCCCGCGAGCGTGCTCCGGCTGACGGTGAGCAAGAACCCCATCTCCCTCGAGCTTTACCGCGCGCTGGAGCAGCATGTTGCCGTGCCACAGCGGTTCGACAGCGGGGACAACCCACACGTCAGTGAACTCGCGTTCGTGGGTTCCGGCACCGATCTTCTGCAGGTGCCGGGGAACCCTCAGCGGGCAAGAGGTGCCGGTGAACTCTTCGCGCACCTTCATGCCAGCACCGAATATCTCCCTCAGCAGCAGATGGCCAGCCTCAGCGGCCGAGCTGTGAACCCCGCGGTCCAAGCTGCGGCACACATTGAGCTATTCGACATTGTGGATCCCGCTATCGCTGAACGCCTGCGCGTGCTCCTCGCCACTATGGAGCCACTGATGGCAGAGTTCTTCCGGCAGCAGCCAGTCCTCGTGCACGGCGATGCTTCCCCAGACCAAGTACTTCTTGGCGTGGCCGAGCAGCCCGGTAAGCCGCCACTGTGGCTCACCGACCTTGACCGTATGCACTGTGCGCCAGCGGCGATGGATGTTGGCTCCTACCTTGCCGTTGCTACCTCAGACGATGGGGAGGTCTTCCTCGAAGGCTACCGGAGCGCGGCCCGCAGCTCGGCTAGCTACTCGCAACCCACTGCGGGGCTACCGACGAATCGGCACATCCGTCTGGCCACCGCGTTTTCCCACATCGCGCGGCTCGCAGGACCACTGCGCAGCGCAGACCCCAACTGGCGCGAACCCACACACCAGACCCTCAACACCATCGAACAACTCATCCGCACCGCCCAGGAGACAACACCATGAGCCCCATCGATACCCTCTACTCCCTCCCCGGTATTCGGCGCGGCTGGCCCGCGAAAAACGGTGCCATCATCTTCGAACAAGTCGATGACAACGGGCACATCCGCGCCGGGCACATCGACACCCACGGTGACATTCACCTCTTGCCCTACGCCACCGATCCAAAACTCCCCTTGCTCGATCCCGAGCAGCTCGCGGAAACGCAGGCTGAACTGCTGGTGCACCGCTACCGCAAGCGCGCGGTGATCCACCACGGCGAAGCAATCACCAAATACGTCCGCCCAGGCAAAGCCGCCACCATCGCCCAGCGTGCCACCCAAGTGCGTAGCATCTGCCGGCCCCTCGGCCTCGGGGCAGCTCAAGTGAGCGACCAGACGGATTCTTCCGTCACCTACTCCCTCCTCCCAGGGCGCACCCTGCACACACTCGGCGACCGCGGCAAGCCCGGATGGGAGACCTTCCTTCAACTCTGGGGAGGCTTCATGGGGGCACAGGGTGGCGTCGAGATTCAAGAGGTCTACGGCGCGGACAGGGAAGCAGCCACGCTCGCGCACTGGATCACCACGGTGGAACGCTACGGCGCGCACCCGAGAATCGGAGAACTCAAAGACGCAGCGGGAACCGTGGCGGGCGAGCTGTGGAAAACCCCGGACAAGCACGTGCTGCTGCACCGCGACCTGCACGACAAGCAACTGCTGTGGGACGGGGCCACCCTCAGCGTCCTCGACGTGGATACCGCCGCGTGGGGTGAAGGCGCGTTGGACCTCGGCAATCTGCTGGCGCACGTACATCTGCGCAGGATACAGGGCATCTACAGCGGGCAGTTCGCAGCCGAACTGGATGCCAAGCTGCGCGCCTTCGCGGACCAACACGAGATCAGCGCACGCCGCCTCAACGCCTACGCTAGAGGCACCGCCGTGCGCCTGGCCTGCCTGTACGCATTCCGACCGACCAGCGAGGACTGGCTGGAGGAATGGACGGATCTCGCGCTCGGCGGCGGCGAGTTGGGTGCGCTCGGGGAGCAGTAGGCCGAAGCACGCGAAGCTCGGCAACAGGACACACAGCCACGGGCAACACAGCAACGAACAACGCTGCAATCAACAACACAGCATGGCGCAGCAACGACCAACACAGTAATCAACAACACAGCGCGAACGAGGAGCACGACAACAATGAAAATTTCCGTCATCGGATGCGGATACCTGGGCGCGGTCCACGCGGCCTGCATGGCAACCTTGGGCCACGACGTCATCGGCGTGGACGTGGACCCGCAGCGGGTGGACATGCTCGCGGCGGGACAAGTGCCGTTCTACGAGCCCGGCTTTCCTGAGGTTTTGGCCCAGGCGCTGGACTCCGGCCGTTTGAGCTTCGCCCTAGCCCCAGCTGCGGAGGCGATCGCGGATGCCGACGTGCACTTCATCGCCGTCGGCACACCCCAGTCCGCGGAGGGCACAGCTGCGGACATGCGCTATGTGGATGCGGCTGCGCAGGCGATTCTCGATGCGCTGCCGGACGGGCCGGACGGCGGCAAGAACACCGTTGTGGTGGGTAAATCCACGGTGCCGGTGGGGACGGCGCAGCGCCTCTACGAGCGCTTCGCCCAGCGCGATGCAGCCCTGGTGTGGAACCCCGAGTTCCTTCGAGAGGGTACGGCCGTGCAGGACACCTTGCGCCCCGATCGGATCGTCTACGGCCTTCCGTCCTCCTCCGACGCCACCAGCGCCGCCCACGCCCGCCGCGGAAAAGAGGCGCTGGATGCTGTGTATGCGCCCCTGCTCGAGGCAGGAATTCCACAGGTCGTGACTGATTTTTCCACGGCGGAGTTGGTGAAGGTGGCGGCGAATAGCTTCCTCGCGACCAAGATCAGTTTCATCAACGCGATGGCGGAGTTGTGCGAGCGGACGGGCGGTGATGTTACGCAGTTGGCGGAGGCTATCGGCCACGACGTGCGCATCGGCAATCAGTTTTTGAAGGCGGGCGTGGGCTTCGGTGGCGGTTGTCTGCCGAAGGACATTCGCGCTTTCGCCACCCGTGCCGCGGAGTTGGGGTGCGGGGACTCGGTGGGTTTCCTGCGCGAGGTCGATGCGATTAATCTCCGACGCCGCCAGCGCGTGGTCGAGGAGGCGCTTGCCGGATGTGGTGGGGATGTCGCGGGTAAGAAGATCGCGGTGTTGGGTGCTGCGTTCAAGGCGAATAGTGATGATATTCGCGACTCGCCGGCAGTGGATATTGCGCGTCGCTTGCTGGCTGAAGGGGCTGAGCTGGCTGTGTACGATCCGCAGGCTGGGGCGAGTGTGCGGCGCGAGTACCCGGATGTGCCGGTGGTGGATAGTGCGGCGGAGGCCCTCGCCGGTGCGGAGATGACGTTGTTGCTGACCGAGTGGCAGGAGTTCCGGGAGCTTGACCCAGCCACCGCTGGCGAGTTGGTGGCGCGGCGTTGCATCCTTGATGGCCGCAACCTGCTGAGCCCAGAGGTGTGGGCAGCGGCTGGCTGGCAGTACGTGGGTATGGGGCGCGGGGGTTCGTTCGTGGGTGCCCGCGTATAGCAGGGTGGTGGGTGCTGATAGTTGTCGGGTGGTTGGCCGGTGGTGGTTGGTTGGCCGGTGGTTTGTTGGCCGGTGATGGTTTGCCGGTGGTCGGCGGTTAGCGGTGGTCGCTTCCCGGTGGTCGGCGGCTGCCTACCAACCCCGCCACGGTCGCCTGGCATTTCCTGACAGCCGGTGAGAAAATGCCCTCGTTTTCACCCTTGAATGGCGAAAAACGTTGGCATTTTCTGACTGGGTGTCAACTTTTGCCGGGCGGACTACACTGCGGAGGCATGAACACGCCCCTATCCGAAGCGCAGTACCAGTCCGCACTCGCCGGTGAGACCCCGGCACTACTGCGCGTGTACGGTCACCATGGGGGATACGCGGGCACCACAGCCAACCCATCAAAAGGGCGCGATGAGCTGTGGGTACGGGCCCTCGACATGCCAGGCCGCGGCTCAATGAACTTCGTCTACTCCACCGTCCACCTGGGCAAAGACGGAGTCACAGTGATCGATCCCGGCTGGCCCAGCCGCAAGGACATCCAAACATCTACCTTCGACCCGCTGGACACCTTTCTGCGCGAACGCGGCCGCAGCATTGAAGAAGTCACTACCGTCATCGCCACCCACGCGCACCCCGATCACATCGGAGCAGCCGGGCCTTTGGCGGAACTGACGGGCGCGCGGCTTGTCGTCGGCGTCGAAGAAAACAAGAGCATCGAGATCGCGCGCAAGGGGAAGGACGCCGCCAACGCGAACGAACACTACGCCGTAAACCCGCGGGAGGTCGGCGCGCCGGAAGGTGTGCTGGAACCGATGCTCGAGGAAGTCCGCCAGGTGCGCGACCACTGGTACCTGCCAAAACAAACCCCGGACATCCTCATCAACGACGGGGACAAGCTCACCGACCTCGGGCTCAGCGAGGACTTTCCCCTCGAGGCCGTCCACACGCCCGGACACACCGATGGGCACCTCAGCTTCGTGGACCGCGAACAGAAAATCCTCATCGCCGCCGACCACATCATGCCTATCATTTTCCCTGGGCTCGGGCTGTCCGTCGGCATGCTCGGAGGAAACCCCATCAGCCAGTACATGGAAGCCATGCACCGCCTCCGGGAGTTCGATGGCTACACCGTCATCCCCGGACACGGCTACTGCTTCACCGACCTGCGCACACGCCGCTACGAAACCGCCGAGCACGTGATGAAACGGGCGCGCGAGGTGCGCGCGATCCTTTCCGATGACCCGCAGCAGAGTGTGTGGGAGATTGCGTCGAAGGTCACCTGGTCGCTCGGGTGGGAGGGGATGCTGAAATCCCGCATGCTCGTGAGTGGGATCAGGCAGATCATCATGTATCGCGAGATCGTTGAACGGGGTGAGCTGGAGACGTGGGAGCGGAACTTTGAGTAACGAAGGCAAGGAGAGTAGGGAAAACGCTGCCGCCGTGGGCGACGCCGCCGTGGAAGCTGCGGAAACTCCACCCGCGGGGCGTTCGTCGCGCTGGCGTCCATCGTCCCAGTCGTGCGGGTGACTTCCGCCGCCTCTTCCGCTCGACGCCACTAGCCCGCCCCGCAGCACTTCCCCGAGACTGTGGCATTGCCTCCTTGCGGCTGCGCGAGCGCTTCGCGGCGGCTGTCTCGTGGTGTTCTGAGACTCGGGAGGGGGCATGTGTCTGTAGGGTGGCGAACATGAACATTATTCGATGCCTTTTCTTGTTGATAGCGCGCGTGATCCTCGGTGTGGTCCTGATTGCTCATGGTTGGCAGAAGTACAACGACTGGACGGTGGAGGGCACGGGCCAGAACTTTGAGCAGATGGGAGTGCCTTCTCCGGATTTGTCTGCTCAGATCGTGACGTACTTTGAGATCACCGGTGGTGTGCTGTTGATCCTCGGCTTGCTTGTGCGTCTGGTGGGTCCGTTGCTGTTTGTGGCGATGGCTGGTGCGGCATGGTTCGCGCACCGCGACAACGGCATCTTCGTTGCTGATGGTGGCTGGGAGCTGGTGGCGGTGATTGGTGCTGCTGGTCTGGCCCTGTCGGCTGCGGGCGCGGGTCGTATATCCCTGGATTACCTGCTCGCAACGCCTTTCCGCAGGCGCAAGGAGGCTAAGGCAGCGGAGCGTGATGAGAAGCTGCGTCAGGAAGGCGCGGCTAATGCGCAGGTCGATGGTGCCCAGTACGCGGACGCTCAGCACTCGAGCGCCCAGGTCGGTGGCGGCTACGCGGGTGCTCAGACCGGTGGCGCTGGTTACGCCGGCACCCAGGCTGATGCAGGTTACGCGGGCGCGCAGACCGGTGCTTCCTCCTACGCCGGCACCCAGGCTGGTGCAGGTCAGGCGGGTGCTCCGGCTGACGCTCTAAGTGCGGGCCAGTACGGTGGCGTGGACGCAAAGCGTGATTTCGCCGATGAGCGCACCGAGCAGATTAACCTCGGCGAGGCGCGCGGAGCCCAAAACTCCGGCAACGGCCAGCAGTTCGGTTCCCAGCAGGGTGCCCAGGGCCAGCAGGCAAAGCAGATGCCCGGCGATATCGACGGCGATGCTCCGACTACTCAGTGGCCGGGCGCCAAGTAACGGCAGCTGTGGCCGGTAACTGCGGGGCGTAATCCGTCGAATCTTACTGTTTGCTTTTCTGGCGAATGCGCGACCTGGGGAAATGCGGCGGCGAAAACTACAAACAGTAAAATTCGACGGCTTCTGCGAAGACCAGCCCCACTAGCCCCCGTTTATCCCTCCACTCCGGTGAGCTCGTTGAGAGCCTCCGGAGTTTCTGCAGTTTCCAGCACCTTTCCGGTGGCGATATCCACCTTGTGGATCTTCTTCGCCTCCGGCTCGCTCACGTACGCGTAGTCACCCAGCACGAACAGCGTCGGCCGCGGGTCCTGCCACGTCTCGGATTCGCGCCATTCGTCGGTGACCTTGTACTTGCCCACAATCTCGCCGCTGTCCGGGTCGATCTTGCGCAGGTAGCCATCGGTGCCGAGCACCAGCGCTTCGCCTTCCGGCCCGCGCCCGAGCGAGCGGAAGCTGTAGGAGGCCTCCACGTCGACCAGCTTCAGCTCACCGGTTTGCGTGTTGGTGAGGCTCACGCGGGTGGGGCGCTCGAGCTCGGCGTCCTTGTCTACCTTGTAGTCGCCCAGGATGACCGGCGATTCCTCGGATCCTGCCTGGTTGCCGATGCGCCCGTAGTCGTCTGGCGCGTCGATCTTGGAGAACTGGCCGTCCTTGTAGATCACGATGCCGTCTTCGCAGCCGACTCCGATCACCCCGTCCTTGGCGGTCGCTTCGCCGTGCACGCCGGGGCATTCTTCTGTCTTGGCGATTTCCTTGCCGTCCTTGTCTTCGACGAGCACGGTGTGGCGTTCGTCTTCGGTGCCTTCTGTGCGCAGGATGTTGCTGTCGTCGAGGGCGACAGCTACGCCGTGGTGTGGGGTGATGTCGCGTTTGTTGGTGACTTCGGGCTGGATGTCGTCTTCGTAGGCTTTGGCGAAGTCGCTGATGGTGAGTTCTTGGATGCTGCCGTCGCCGTCGCCGAAGAGGAGGACGCTGTCGCCGTGGGGCACGACGTGTCCTGGTTTTTCTGCTTGGTAGGTGGTGTCGGTGAGCAGGGGTTCGGTGACGTAGCTGTGGGTGTGGTCGCCGTGGGGTTCGGTCCAGGCGCCGGCGTCGAATACTTGGAAGCCGTCTTTGGTGGAGACGAGGATGGTGCGTCCGTCGCCTGCTGGGTTGAGGCGGTTGAAGCCGTCGATTTTGGTGTCGTCGATGATCTCGAGCGTGTCGGCGTCGAGGGTGAGGATGCCGCCGTCGTATGTGGTGACGAGGCGCGGGCTCGGCCCTGCGGTTTCTTCGGGGGCGCTTTGTTCCTTTTTGTCCGACGCCACGCTTTGCCCATTTTCGGCGCTTGCGGAGTTTTCGGGGTTGGTGTTGTTGGCGGTGTCCCCGGAGTTGTCGGTGGAGCAGGCGGTGAGGAGGAGGCCCGCGGCGGCGAGTGCTGCTAGGGTGGCGCGGCCGGTGGTGTGTGCCCGACGGGTGCGTGTGGTGTGTGGGTCTGTGCACTGGGCGGCGCGGGTGCCTGTGGCTTGGGTGGTTTGTGTATTGGTGGTTGTGGTCGGGTGGAGGGACAAGAGGTGAACACCATCCTTAACTGATATGGGTTTCAATAATGGTGGTTGAGAATATCGTTACTTTGCACCTATTTGCAATCAATTTCAGAACGGGGGTAGTGGTTGGTTTGGCTAAGCTGAGCCGTGGGTTTCCGGGAGCGGGTGCAGGGCAGCGAGGTTGAACTTTGTGCAAGCGAGTGATGGCTGACGGGGTTCAGATGAGTGCAGCGAGTTAGATCACGTTGAAGTAAAACTTCGGTAAAGCGTGGGGTGCAGCACTAGAAGTAGGTGATTGACCGGATTAGCATGTGGGCATGGTGAAATCAGCAGCGGAACTGAAGCAATCAAAGGTTCGGAGTCCAGCGTGGACTCGGGATCCTCTGTCCCGCTGCGTGGCACGTGCTGGTGGCCTGTTCTTGGATGCCCTAATTTTTGGCCTGCCGATCTATGTGCTCAGCCTGCTCGTCGACTACAACATGAGGGACTCCAGCACATCAGCGACCGGCGCTGGGGACACCGGTGGTTCGTGGGATATCTCCTGGATCACCACGCCTACTGGCAATGCGGTGCTGGTGTACGTGGTGTTCTTCCTGGGGCGCACGATCATCGAGGCCTCCGGAAGGAATACCTGGGGGCACCAATTCATGGGAGTGTGGGTGAGCTACCCGACAAAGGGCAACACTCAAGTGAGCCGTAATGCCCTAGTGAAAGCGGCTATGCGCAATAGCTGGGTCCTCATCCCCGTGCTGGTGTGGGCCGTCGCGAGCGGTATCAGTGGTGAATCGATCGTGGATCTGTATGACTTTATCTTTGGAATCGTGGCGCTCATTTTGGTGTTTACGCTGTATCGAAGCCGAGGCGGTCTCCACATCTTTGATCGCTGGGCGGGCGCCGATGTTCACTACGGACCCACCGCCCTGGGAAGGTGACGGGAAATGCAACAGCAGGGACAGGAAACGCGGGAACAGAAGCAGGAAACGCAGCAGCAGGAAAGCCAGCGGCTCGTGCATGCTCGGACACGCCGGAGAGTTCCGCGGTTGAGCACCTACCGATTCGAGAGCAGGGAGCCGGGGCTTAACTCGGGTCCCCTCTACCAGGGCGGGCGCTTCGGCTACGTGTTCCCTCGCGCAGCGGCCACGTACTTCGAGATCATCGTACTTCAAGCCGTGGTTGCCACCGTGCTGCAATTGGTCGACGGGAACCTAGGGCAGCTCGATATTGCGAACCCCAATTACCCAGCACTCATGGTGGCGCTAGGCATCCTCTTTGTGTGGCGCTGCGGGGCGGAAGCGACAGGCCACCACACGCTGGGCCGCTACATCTTCCACATGGAGGTCTCGTATCCGGAGCCGCACAAGCACCTCATGTGGCGAGTACTGCTCCGTAACAGTTGGTTGCTGGTGCCGATCCTCGCCTGGGTGGTCTGCGTGCCGATTGTTGGACTGCACTGGGAGGTTAACCCCTTCAACCGATTGTGGATCGTGCTGTTCCTGATGTGCGTGCTCTCGCGCACCGGCGCGCACATGTTTGACCGCCTGGCGAACGCTCGCGTTGTTCGCGGGGTGGTTTTCCCGCGAGCCGAGGGTGAATACACCGGCGATCTTCCAGTGACCGTGAAGTAGTCAGCTAGGCCGAATTAGACGGCTAGGCCACCTGTGCACCAATTCCGCCCACGTGGGACTACTCACGTCTGCAAAGACTGTGAACGAGGAGGATGCTGTCCTAAATACTTGTCTTGAACTGGTGATTTGGGGGGCCGTGTGGAGGCTGGTGGCGTCGAATAGGAAAGGGGGAAGGGAAAAACGCAGAGACGATACTTGACACGGGGGAGGGGGCATCGCGTAGGTTGGCTCGCCATGGGTTCCAAGGGCCGTCCTTGGATGAGAATTCCCGTCTCGAATAGAAACAGGAGCTATCAACCAATGAAGAAGACCCGCAACTTCCTGATCGGTGCCGGCGTAGCAGCTGGCATGGCACTAGCCGTCGCGCCGGGCGCGCAGGCAGCCACCGTCGAACAGTGGGACCAAGTTGCCGCCTGTGAATCCGGCGGCGACTGGCACATCAACACCGGCAACGGCTTCTACGGCGGAGTGCAGTTCGCCGCTCAAACCTGGAACGGCTTCGGCGGACAGGAGTACGCGCCAACCGCTGACCAGGCAACCAAGGAGCAGCAGATTGCTGTGGCTGAGAAGGTCCTGGCAGCCCAGGGCCCAGGTGCATGGCCAAACTGCGGTGGCGTGCTCGGCTAAGACCAGCAGGATGCTGTGACAGTTGGGGCAAAAGTCGCATAGTGGGGGAATGCCGGTAGCATCGAGTGGCAGTGTGCGGCGCTGCGAATGAAAGGACTACACGATGAGCAACCCCAACAACCATAACCGTGGCTACGACCCGCGTTACGACGAGCAGACCCGCCAGTTCAACCCCAACCACGGTGGCTACCCTCAGCAACGAGGCGGCTACCAGCAGGGGCAGGGCTACCCGCAAGGACAACAGGGATACCAAGGCGGGCAAAGTGGCTACGGCGGTCTAGGCGGCCACGGTGGTCAGGGGGGCCACGGTGGACACGGCGGACCGAATCAGAATTGGGGGCAGCCTCAGAAGTCCGGCCTGATCGCCGGTCGGTTTGAGGCGAAGAAGGTCATTATTAACCTCATCGTCCTCGGCGTGCTGTCGGCGGCGGTGACCTTCGCCGCGGTGTTCATCGTGGATCTGATTATCAGCCAGTTCGCCGGATACTCCTCCGGCGGAGTTGGCACGGCAATCGTCGTTGGTGTGATCGCTGGCCTCGTGGGTGTACTCGCTGGTTTGCTGTACATCCCTGTCGTTGGCACCGGTAACGAGCACCTCTACGGCCTGGCGATCATCGCATTGGCTGTGGTGGCGGCCGTGGTTTGGGTGCTATTCGGTGGCCTGCTGGATGGCGACTGGAGCACTCTGATTACCTTGACCGGCATTGTCGCGACGGCCATGACGGCGTACGCGACGCGTCCGCGCATTGAAGCCGCTGATGTGCGCATGCGCCGGTAGGTGGCAATACTCGTTTACTGTGGGCTGCGCTGCTCACTGATGCGTCGCTAATCCCTCTGCTTTCATTGCAGGGGGATTTTTCTGTGGGGAGAAAATATGAATGGCGCGAAAATTCCGCGTCGTTTTATGGTGAAGTTTAGTGATGAAACCATAATAATTGACGCATCACTTATGTCTCGCTGGTGAGATGTGGAGAAATGATCCAGGGAGACGAGGGGGCGTTGAGGCGCGAAAATAAGTCGGAGATTGAGCTGAGTTGTCGCTCTGGTGCCCCCGATCCCAAGGTTCTTCAGAAAAATTATGCAGCATGTAATGTCAATGAAACAGCTGGTCAGAACCATTTTACGAAATGTGAGTTCAAAACTCTTGAAAATTTTGTAGGAAAAAAGTTCCTTCCGTGTAACGCTTCGCTGGTCTTTGTCGGTAGTTTGGGTGAAGAACAAAGAATTACATAGCGAATTATCGCCAAGCGATCGTGGTGATCATGGGCGATGATTTATCTGGTAATTGTTTGTTTGAGTACTACACACCTATTCCGAAAGGGAAATCCAATGATCGACGCAATCGTAGAGTTTGTAAACAACGCTTTCTCCCTGCTGGGCACCGCAGGCGCCAACGTTCTGGGCCTCTTCTCCGGCATCTTCAACTCCATCGCAGGCTCCCTGTAAGGAGTTAAGCCTCAGGGCTGAGCTGCCGTGGGGCTGAGGCTCCCGCCGGGATTGATCTCTCGGTATTGGTTCTCGCACCACGGTGACTGAAGAAAAGTCAGAAAGAATCCCCTCGGAACATCATCACCCACTCCGCTGCCCCACATAGCGCGGGGAGGGAGAGATGAGTTCCGAGGGGATTCTTCTGTGCAGAGAGCTGTCGGGAGGTCGTTCCCGCCGGACTCTCGGCTGGTCTATGGCAGGTACTCCTCTGGGATATCCAGCGCCAGGAGATCCTCACGAGTCTTATCGGACTTCTCCAGCACGGCCTTGCACACGTGCTTCATCTGATCCTTCGGGTGCGGAATGCGGCGCTGCTCGGACATGAGGATCGTCAGAACTTCAGGCTGATCCTTGAAAACATGCCAAATCAGTGTCGTCGCCATGGCTTCCAACACTAGGCCACGCGGGCGCGTCGCCTGCTTCGGACGCTCGGAACGCTTACCGCCACCGCGTGGGCGTACGTGCATATCCTGCTGGCCAATGCCCACCACGGAACCGTCGGCATTCTTCACCACACAGGTATAAGCCACGTTGCAGTAGCCATCTTCGGCGACCGTCTCGCGGACCCACGCCTCATGCTCGGGCGTGAATTCCACCTCGAGGTAGGCGCCGTCGCGGCCGGGGGAGATGTATTGGAAGGTTCCGGTGCGGGTCCACACTTCGAAGTCGCGACCTAGCACGCGAGCGGCCAGAGTACCGAACAGGAAGTCGGTCATGGAGTACAGCGCGCCACCGAAAGCGGCATTGTGCATATTCGCACTCCAGACGTGCAGGTTCAGCTGCAGGCGTGCGCGGCGCCAGTCGTCGGAAATGTCGGTGATTTGAATACCGGAACCCCACAGCGGCGGCCACAAGTTCGTGAAGCGCTTGAGCCTCTTCGGGTTTTCCATCGCGCGTGCGGTCAGTGTGCTCGGCAGCTTGCGGAAGCTGGAGCGGGCGTTGGCGAGTACGTCAGGGGCTTTGTTCAAAAAACTCACGTGCTCCTACTTTACTCCGGGTCTTTGCCTGCTCGTGAAAGGTGGCAAAAGGTGGCACCTGCGTTGTTGTCCCGCGAGTCGCTAAAGTGTTGTCCATGCCAAAAACCGTAGAGGCCTCTCAGCAACGCGCTCTCCCGCCGCTTCACCCCTGGTTGGCGAGGCTGCAGCCCGTCGTCGTGATTGTCGGGCTGGTCGTGGGTGCCATCGCCCTGTACCGCGGTATCCGTCACGCTATCGAGCAATACCTGCTGGATGTCGGCGTATTCCAGGATGCCGGTCGGGCGATGATGAATAATTTCCCGCTGTACTCGGAGGACTTCCCGACCCGCAGCGGCTTCCGTTTTATCTATCCGCCATTCGCGGCATGGTTGTTTGAGCCACTGGCGTGGATGGAGGAGAACCTCATGGAGGTGGTGTGGACCATTGCGACTTTCGTGGCCGTGTTCCTCGTCGTCGCCATGGCAGTGCACCGCCTGCAGCTCGGCAAGTGGTGGCTGTGGAGCATTGGCCTTGCCGGCATGGCTTTTTATATCGAGCCCCTACGTGCGCACGTGATGTATGGGCAGATCAACATCTTTCTGATTCTGCTCGTGTGTGCCGATGTGTTGGGATACACCCCGCGCAAGATCCGCGGCATCGGCATTGGCGTGGCTGCGGGTATCAAGATCACCCCGGCGGCCTACGCGCTGATCTTCTTGGTGCGTAAGGACTGGTGGTCACTTGCGCGCTCCTTTGTGTTCTTCCTTGTCACGGCGATTATTGGCGCGGTTCTGCGCTGGGATGAGTCGATTTATTACTGGACGGAGGAGTTCCTTGTCTCCGACCGTGGTGGCGCCCCTCCTTACCCGCCGAACCAGGCGCTGACCGGGCTGATTGCGCGGTTGGGGACTTCCAATGAGTTCGCCCAGATGGTGATGAAGCCGGGCTTTGTGCTCATCGCGGTGCTGTGTCTGTGGGGTGCGTGGCGGTTCGAGCGCGCTGGCCGTCCGGTGCACTCCTTCATGCTCGTGATCATGGGTATCGTGCTGGCCACACCGGTGGCTGTGACGCACCACTGGTCGGGTGTTGTGCTCCTGTTCCCGCTGGTTTTCCGCGCGGCGAACAAGTGGGTTGCGGGCGTGGCGGTGCTCAGCATTGTCACTCATTACATGGGGCAGCACAAGATTTATCCGCCGGAACAGCCTCACTATGATTTCGCGTTTCCGGAGTACTTCATCGGCAATGCGCAGGGCCTTGTCGGCGTGTTGTTCTTCGTTGTGCTGCTTATCGCCGCCTATCGTTCGACGCCACTAGACACCACCCCTCAGGCCACAAGCGAAAATCGAACAGTTGGTGCGTAGGCCGGGAGGTATTGTCCCACCTGTGTTCTAGGGTGTGGGGCATGAATGTGAGCCAGGATCCAAGGAAGCCGACAGCACAGCTTTCGCTTGAGGCGGAGCGCGGGGTGAAAGGCGTGCGAGTGGTGAACGGCGTGCGTGAGGTGAAGGCTGCACGTGTGCGAGCGGTGATTGCGGTGGTAGTGGCTGCACTCTTTTCCTTGGGGCTGGCAAGTTGTGCGGAATTCACGCTGTCGCTTGGTCCGGGGATGTCTTCGGCAACGGGTGATCAACAATCCCCCGGCCTTGAGGGTTCTCCGTTACCGGGTGAGGATCCGCTGCCGGACTCCGAGGCTGTACCGCTGCCAGCGGATCAGCAGCCGTTGCCGGAGCCGGGGATTCCTGGCGTCGGGCAGGAGGGGGAGGCGGGCGCAGGGGGAGCGGCGGAGGCGCGGGTGCAACTAGCGAGTTTGCAGGTCAAAGGCCGGGCGCCGAAAAACAACTACGCGCGTTCGGAGTTCGGGCAGCGGTGGAAGGATGTGGACCGCAACGGGTGTGATCAGCGCAATGACGTCCTAGCTCGGGACATGACGCAGGTGGATGCGCCGAGCGGGTGCAAGGTGCTCAGCGGGGTGTTGCACGATCCGTACACTGGCCAGACCATCAACTTTGTGCGTGGGCAGCAGACTTCGCAGGCGGTGCAGATTGATCACGTGGTGGCGTTGGCCGATGCCTGGCAGAAGGGGGCGCAGGAGTGGACGCCGGAGAAGCGCGAGCAATTCGGCAACGACACGATGAACCTGCTGGCCGTGGACGGTCCGCAGAATCAGAAGAAGGGCGCCGGTGATGCGGCGACGTGGCTGCCGCCTAACAAGGCCTTTCGCTGCCAGTACGTGACGCTGCAGATCCGGGTGAAGGCGACTTATGGACTGTGGGTCACGACTGCCGAGCGTGATGCGATGGACCGGGAGCTCGGGCGCTGCTAGCTCGGTGAAATTCCCAACGGTTCTGACTGCTCAGATGGTGCTGTTGCAAAGTTGGGCTTTTCGACCCTGGCCCAACTTTGCAACAGCACCCTCTGGAACAGGCAAGGGAAACCCCACAAGATGGCCAAGGCTCTAGTCGCCGACTAGCCTCCTTCGCCTGAGGATCCATCCAATCCGGCCCCGTGTGGCTAGGGTGAGGTGACCTCACCTCTCTTATTAAACACTGATAAACTCGGTTATAAACATCCCGTCCCGTGAAAGGATCACCACGTGTTCGTCACCGATCTGCCCGACACCAAATCAGCCCACTTAAGTCCCGAACACAGCGAAACCATCAGGGCAACGCTGCCTCTGGTCGGGGAAAATATCGAAACCATCACCCGCGTCTTTTACTCCAAGATGTTCACCGCGCACCCGGAGTTGCTCTCCGACCTGTTCAACCGAGGTAATCAAAAACAGGGTGCCCAGCAGAAAGCACTGGCGGCATCGGTGGCCACCTTCGCCACGCAGCTGGTTGACCCGAGCGCACCCGACCCGGTGATGATGCTCGACCGTATTGCCCATAAGCATGTTTCACTCGGCATCACCCCCGACCAGTATCAGATCGTCCATGACAACCTCATGGCCGCCATCGTCGATGTGCTTGGTGGTGCCGTCACGCCTGAGGTCGCGGAAGCCTGGGACAAGGTCTACTGGCTTATGGCGGACGTCCTGATCAAACACGAGGCCAAGCTCTACGCCTCCGATAACGTCACCCCCAGTGAGGTGTTTCGCACCGCAACGGTCGCCGAGAAGAAAAGGCTCAGCGAGGATGTGACTGCCTACACTCTGACCGGGGACTTCTCTGTGCCGCGGCCGGGTCAGTACACCTCCGTCGGTGTCAAGCTTCCCGACGGTGCTCGACAGCTGCGCCAGTATTCCATCATCGGTGGTGACGCGAACCATTACCGCATCGCGGTTCTCACCGAGGGTGAGGTTTCCACCTTCTTGCGCGACAACATTGAAGTCGGAGACACCGTGGATGCGACCCTCGCCGCTGGCGACCTGGTCCTCCAGGAGGGGGACAACCCGGTAGTGCTCGTCTCATCCGGTATCGGCTCCACTCCGATGGTAGGTATCCTCGGTCATCTCGCCGCAGAAGAGCCGAGCCGCAAGGTGACATACATCCACGCAGATGTAAGCGAAGAATCGTGGGCTCAGCGCGAGGAATCGCGCGAGCTCATTGCCACAATCGCGGATGCGACAATGGGAGTGTCTTTCAGGGATGCCGGTCAGCGGGTGAACATCGCGGAATACGACCTTGCTGGTGCCGATGTCTATCTTTGCGGCGGTGTGGCATTTCTGCAGGCTCTGCGCGCCGACATTGAAGCCCTGCCGGCCGACAAATCCCCCAAGGGTGTCTACTTCGAGCTGTTCAGCCCGAATGATTGGCTCGTGGGTTAAACCCCCGGAGTATCGCCGGGGGTTGTACCGAAACGCACCCCACACTGCCCCGGCCTGTCGAAGGGGAACAGGCTAACCGCCTCGGATGCGCATACTTCCTGCAGATAACCTTCGTGCATCGCGCAGATCGCAGGCGCGGGGCGATGCCCGCCAGCCGTGATGAAGGGGCAGGCGTGTAGGCCAACTTCGTTGCCACCGTCGCGGAGCCTGGGATCGAACCCCATCTCGCGCAGTCTGGAGAACAGTTCGCCCCTCCGACGCTCCGGGGGTAAACCCGCCGCGGCGTGCCGAGCCCAGGCGCGCCCCGCCTCCCGGGCGGTGTTCACATCAGAATCCGGCAGCAGCTGGGCTAACACCTCAACGAGGGAGATGTATTCGGTGGTCACACTGTCTTGGCGCGGGGACCGGGCGAAATAGACCTGCCGGGGGCGCCCACGTCCGCCCGCGGCAGCTGGAATGGAGAAGACGATGCCGTCTTGAATCAACTCGTCGAGGTGACCGCGAATGGTATTGACGTGCATGCCGAGGGTGTCACCGAGCTCGTCGACGCGCGCGCCTTCCGGAAACTTTCTGAGCGCCCCCAGTACCTCGCGTTGTTTCACGCTCAAGCGTGCAGCCGCGTGAAGCAACTCGGTCGTGGGCCGCGGAATAATGTTGCCGGACACCGTCCTACCTCTTTCACCGTCATCTACAGAATTTAAACCGTCATTTCCGCACTTAAACAGGTTTACCACGGAAAAGGGGCGTGGCGGATGCGCAAGGAACGTGCAGTTCTAGAAGGCACTGGTGGGTATGCCCGTCGCCACGGTAACTACTGCCACCGTTGCGACTGCCGCCCCGAGTTGTACCACTGCGTGGGCATCGTATTCTCGTGCCGGAGCTTCTGCTTTGCCCTTTAACACTGCCAATTGACTTTTCACTCCGCTACCCAGCAGGGGTAAAAAGGCCAGGAGCACGCCGAAAACAAGCAGGCTCATGGCCATGCGCAACGCGGAGTTCTGCGCCAGGAGCCAGGTGACGAGCGCGAGGTTGTACAGCGCGAAGCGGAAGACGATGGCCCGCCGTGTGCGCGGCTATGTCCTCTCCGGCAACCGTGGAGCAGCCGACTCGTCATCGTTCTCTGGCAGTGCTGGAGGTGTCGGCATGCGCGAGCGCAAGGCTCTCGCCACGATGAGACGCAAGGGTGGACAGAAAGCCGCAGAACGCTGGAAAGACCGCAACAGCGAATACGCACAGACGGAGCTATCGAAACTCCGTAAGACCCATATGAAGAAGCGAGTCCAAGGACAGACAACTCGTGCGAGGATACAAACGATTGTTGGTCAATCCTTTGTAGAGACAGGGAAGCTCCCCACTCGCAAGGAGATTATGTCCGAAACAGGTTTGTCAGAAGCCACTGTTAAACGTCATCTACGAGAATTACGCGCAGCTGGTTTGATTTCTGATTAGGGGGGTCATACCGTAAGCAATACACGGTTCCCCTGCCCCCTATGGGGCAGTTAGCTTTTAGAGAAACCCACTCTCTTACAGGGGCACCATGGTGTCTGCTGAGATCATTCAAGAGTCTGCTGGAAGACTGAGGCTGATTTTCTTCGAGCTCTGGTACGTAGAAGTTGAATACAGTGGGTCAGTGAGTGTGAGAATTCTTCAAGCACACACGCGTGCGTGTGTGCTTGTAGCCGAGGGGCGGGCTCTGTTGCAGAGGTAGAGACCCCCAGAGTTAGCCACGAACTAACTACAGTGCAACGCCCTGGTGCTCAACGGTAGCTACTCAAACTTGTCGAACCACTGAGTGTCAACAGTCGGATGCAGCTTCACACCAGACTCCCCATTTGAACGAATGAGCTTTGCAAGACGATCGCAGCTAATGAGGTCAACCGTCGGAACAGCCGATGAAGCTGCCCTGCGAGCAGTTCGGCCCCTGGCAAATGGTCTGGACTTGGCTGCGTGTTTTAGGGGCCACGCCCTAACCCAAACCGCGCTATCCACTCCGTCTCCACAGGGGTCCACCGAAAAGAGGTTGACCCTGATCCTCGACGGGGGTCGGAGGTCAATTGGGTGACCGGACTACGGTTTGAGCACCACCTTGATGCAGCCGTCCTCCTTCTTCTGGAACTTCTCGTACATCGCCGGCGCCTCCTCCAACGACGCGGTGTGCGTTTTGAGGTCGAGCACGCCCAGCGGATCGGACGGGTCGTCCACCAGCGGCAGCAGCGTCTCGGTCCAGGAGCGCACGTTGCACTGGCCCATCCGCAGCTGGATCTGCTTGTCGAACATCGTCAGCATCGGCATCGGGTCCTTCATGCCGCCGTACACGCCGCTGATCGAGATCGTCCCGCCACGGCGAACGGAGTCGATGGCGGTGTACAACGCGCTCATCCGGTCCACCCCGGCCCTCTCCATTGCTTTGCGGCCCAGCGACGACGGCAGCTTGCCGACGGCCGCCTGGGCCGCGCCGGCCACCGGCGAACCGTGCGCCTCCATGCCGACGGCGTCGACCACCGAGTTCGGGCCACGCCCGTCGGTCAGGTCCTTGAGCTGCTCCGCCACGCCGTCCTCGGAGGAATCCAGCGTTTCAATGCCGTAACGCTCGGCCATGGCGCGACGCTCGGGCACTGCATCCGTCGCGATCACCCGGTAGCCCAGGTGCTTGCCGATCCGGGCGGACATCTGCCCGATCGGGCCCAAACCCAGCACCGCCAGCGAGCCGCCGTCGGGGACCGCCGCGTAGTCCACGGCCTGCCAGGCGGTGGGCACGACGTCGGAAAGAAACAGGTAGCGCTCGTCTTCGCCGACGTTGGGAACCTTGATCGCCCCGTAGTCCGCGTGCGGCACGCGCAGGTACTCCGCCTGCCCGCCGGGCACCGAGCCGTAAAGCCGCGAGTAACCGAGGAACTGCGCGCCGGTGCCGTATTCGCGGACCTGGGTGGTTTCACACTGCGACTGCAGGCCCTGGCGGCACATGAAGCAATGCCCGCAGGAAACGTTGAAGGGGATGACCACCCGATCCCCCCGGCTTGATGTGAGTGACGGCCGAGCCGACCTCTTCGACGATGCCCATGGGCTCATGGCCGATGATGTCGCCCTTGTCCATGAACGGGGTCAGCACCTCATAGAGGTGCAGGTCAGATCCGCAGATGGCGGTCGAGGTGACCCGGATGACCGCATCGGTGGGTTCCTGGATCTGTGGGTCCGGGACCTCCTCCACGCTCACCGTATTTGACGCCTGCCAGGTCAATGCTTTCACGTGTCCTCCTCGCCAGGGCGGCCGCCTCAGCTGAAACGGCGCCACTGTCTGGTTGGTTGAGGCCGATTGTACTGAAAACACGGTGGGCGGGTTGCCCACGTCGCGGCCGGGGTCTCACATCCCGACGGGGTCCTAGGGAGTGTTTTCTACATGGCCGTGGCCTGAGCCTTACCTCTCCGCGTCCAACGCACCGCGGGCGGGCATACGCATAGGCGTACATGTACGCACAGGTCTCTCCCAGGTTTTGATCACGCCCCGCTTTAAGCGGGGCTTATGCCACATATCGTCTCCATCATCCAGTCCAAAGGAGGCACGGGGGATGAGCTTATTAAAGGTCGAAGGCGCCGCCGCTGACGAGGATGAAGATACCCAGGCCAATCAAAACGATCGGGAACAGCACATGCTCCCATCGTTCGAGAACCTCCGCGATCGGTGGACGGGGTGGCCACGAACTTCGCCAACAGGACCAAGCCCGCCACCAGGAGCAGAAAGACGACGCAGTAGATGATAACGGTGGCGGTATCCACGTTGAGAAAAACCGGGACATAGACGCCGATATTGTCGCCACCGTTGGCAAAGGTCACCCCAGCGACGATCAAGGCGCTTACGTTCTTTCCGCTGACTTTCGCGTCATCGTCATCGTCTCCCTGCCAGGCTTGCCAGGCCGCCCATAGTCCCAGGGCCAGGGGGATCAGCCCGAAGTAGGGGATCGCCTCGGTGGGCAGGAAGGCATCCGCCCCCAGGGTGACCAGGATCGTGGCTGCGAGGATGCCCGCGAAACTAAGGTACTGCCCGGCCAGGATCCGAAGTGTGGTCCCTGCTTGGCCGGCTCCACGGGCGAAGAACAGCGAGAGCACGATGATGTCGTCGATATTGGTGGCGATAAACAGACCAACCGCCCGCAGACCGGCATGGCTCCGCTCTCGGATCAGATCACATTCAAACTCCGCCGGGCAGGAAGATGTGGAACACTTTTCAGCCCCCAGAGGATGAGGTGCCGGTGTTTTCCTGCAGCGATCGAAACTCCACTACTCTCGTTGTGCTGGCGACAGAGTGCCCCTCGGGGTTGCCAGCCAGGCGGGGATTACTTGACGGTCATGCCGAATGAGTCCGCGATGGTCCGCGCGGTCTGCTAGGCGTAGGGGCCTACCCCGGTGAGCGTGGCGGATCCGGGGCCGGTCCAGTCGCCGTAACCGACCAGGTGCAGGCCCGGGTATTTCGGGGTCGTGCCGTTCAGGAGCCGGCGCACCGGCCCGAGGGACGGCCGAAACCCGGTACACCAGATCAGATGATCGGCCCGTACTTCGTTGAGGGAGCTAAACATCGGCGTCGCCGCCAACCATCCGGCGTCGCGGGCAGCGCGCACCTCAGGCAGCACGACAATATCGCCGAGCTCTGAGTCGGCCCCCGGATCGGTCTCGCCGCGCTGGACGGCCAGGGCGCGTTGCCGGTTCCTGCGAAACAGCACCCGCCCGTCGACCTCATCGGGCATCCACCGTGGTGGATGGCGGGTATACCAGGTGACTTCGGCAACACCGGTGAGTTCGGCGGCGATTTGCGCGGCGGAATTCGCCGCCCCCACCACAGCCACGGACGACCCCCGGAAGGGGCCCACCCCGGGATAGTTCGCCGAATGCCACTGCGTGCCGGTAAACAATCCCGGGTAGGCCGGGACGAAGGGAGTAGACCAGGTACCGGTGGCGGCTACGACATGGGGAGCCGTCCACGATCGATCACCGGCGTGGAGGCGGTAGCCTCCATCCTCCCGCTCGACGCGGTCCACGTGCACGGGGCGCTCGACGGGGATCCGGTAGCGCTGCTCATAGCCCGCAAGGTAGTCGATGACATGGTCCGACGGTGGGAACCCCTCGTAGGCTGGCATGGGCTTGCCCGGCAGGCTGGAAAACTCCGCGGTGGAAAACAACGTCATCGACGGCCACACATGCCGCCACGCCCCACCGGCACCCTCCTGATCGTCGAGGACCAGGGTGTCCACGCCTGCTCGCAGCAGGTAGTAGGCGGTGGACAGGCCCGCCTGGCCACCGCCAATAATGATCGCCTCGAAGCGTTTGCTGGTCACGTGTGTGATCGTCTCCTGCCCGTCGGTGGTGGATCAGTCCATCTGCAACACGGTGCGCAGCTCCGCGAACAGCTCTGGGCGCACCTGATGGGTCACCCTCCGGCCGACCCGGACCTTGTCCAATAACCCGGCCTGGGTCAATCGCTTGAGGTGGTGCGATACGGTTGGCTGGCTCAACCCCGACATCTCTGTCAGCTCCCCGACGCTGGTCGGGCCGCAGCCTTCGGCCGCTAACTGCGATAGCAAACGCAGGCGGGCGGGATCGGCCAACACCTTGAACAACGTGGCGTAGCGCTCGGCCTCACCACTGGTCAAGGGGCCAGCACCCAGTGAGCAACAGCCGGACAAGTCCGCCAGTGGGAGAGTCTGTGAGAGTGTCATACCAACCATCCTATATTGACAAACATCAATATTAAGGCTACTTTTTGTATTGATGCTTGTCAATACTGTGAAAGTCTCGTATGAATGTTGACCACCGCCCACGTATGACCTTTTTGGATCGCTTCCTGCCGGTCTGGATCATTCTCGCCATGGCCGCTGGCCTGCTCATTGGCCGGGTGGTGCCCGGTATTGGTGACGCCCTGGGCACTTTAGAGGTCGGTGGGATTTCCCTGCCGATAGCACTTGGCCTGCTGGTGATGATGTATCCGCCGCTGGCGAAGGTTCGCTACGACAAGGCCGGCGAGATCGCCGCCGATAAACGCCTGATGACGGTGTCCATCGTCCTCAACTGGCTGGTCGGTCCGGCTTTCATGTTTGCCTTGGCCTGGATCTTCCTGCCGGATCAGGCGGAACTGCGCACCGGGTTGATCATCGTTGGCCTGGCTCGGTGTATTGCGATGGTGCTCGTCTGGAGTGATCTGTCGTGTGGTGACCGGGAGGCCACGGCCGTGCTGGTGGCGATCAACTCGGTGTTCCAGGTCATTATGTTCGGCGTACTGGGCTGGTTTTACCTCCAGGTCCTGCCGGACTGGTTGGGTCTGGCGACTACCTCGGTGGAATTTTCCTTCTGGTCGATCGTGGTTTCCGTGCTCGTATTCCTCGGCATCCCGCTGGCCGCCGGCGTGGCCTCCCGAATCATCGGTGAAAATACCAAGGGCCGTGCCTGGTACGAAAACACTTACCTGCCGAAGATCTCCCCGCTGGCACTGATCGGCCTGCTCTATACCATCGTGCTGCTGTTTTCCCTGCAGGGCGAGCAGATTACCTCCGAACCGTGGACCGTGGCTCGCCTGGCTGTGCCGCTGCTGGCCTACTTCGTCGGCATGTTCGCCATCGCACTGATTGCTGCGAAGGCGTCGGGCATGAATTACGCTCAGTCGGCGTCGGTGTCGTTTACGGCCGCGGGTAATAACTTCGAGCTGGCCATCGCCGTGGCCATCGGCACCTTCGGGGCGACCTCCGCACAGGCGCTAGCCGGCACGATCGGCCCGTTGATCGAGATCCCTGTGCTTGTCGGCCTGGTCTACACCATGCTGTGGCTGGGACCGAAACTCTTCCCCCACGATACGACCCTACCCGTATCCTCGACACCGTCTCCGCAGACTGCTGTATCCGAGAAGGAGAACTTCACCTCATGAGCACCCACCCAACAGTCCTGTTCGTCTGCGTCGGCAACGGCGGCAAGTCACAGATGGCCGCAGCCCTAGCCGCTAAGCACGCCGGTGACCGGATTGAGATCCACTCCGCCGGCACGACACCCGGCACGAAGCTCAACCCCCAGTCCGTCGAGGTCATCGGAGAGGTTGGTGCCGACATGTCCGCAGGCCACCCTAAGGGTGTAGATCCACAACTGTTGCGCGAGGTCGACCGCGTGATCATCCTGGGAGGTGATGCCCAGCTGGAGCTACCCGACGGAGCTCGCGGTACGTGCGAGCGGTGGGTGACTGACGAGCCGTCCCAGCGTGGCATCGAGGGCCTGGAGCGTATGCGTCTGGTCCGTGACGACATCGACACCCGGGTACGCAGGCTCATTGCCGAGCTGCTCGAGAACTGACCACCCCACCTGACACCACCAACGACCCCGCGCGAATTCTGCGCGGGGTCGTTGGTGTCTGCACCGGCTGTCAGCTCCTCGTCCGGGAGTCAGACACGCTGGTAGAGACCGGGATGTGTCGGGTTAGGACGTAGCCTACGGGTGCCGCTCCTCCTGGTCATTGGAAGTCTCAGTGGTGTCGGTGTCGTCGTCGGTGACGATCTTGACCCCGCAGCAGTCGGAGGTGGAGTTTTTCTTGGTAAACAGGACCTTGACCGACAGATCGACGCTCTGCGCCAGGAAGGTATTGCCAGCAAATACATTTACGTTGATAAGAAATTCGGATCCACCACCACCCGCCCCGGACTGCACAAGGCACTGGATCAGGCCCGTGAAGGCGATATCATTGTCGTCCACACGCTCGACCGGTCAGATGCTCCTCAAGCTGTAGCAGCGTGTACACCTCAGGCGAACACTTTGCGAATGACAAGACTTCCTGTTCGCTAGGGCTGATTCCATGACTAACGGAACAGAACCGTCGCTACCTCCAGAGATCACTGAACAGTCGGGTGTGATTTCGGGGCAGAAGGTAGGTTACGCGCGAGTGAATTCGAAAGATCAGAATCTTGAGCGCCAGATCGAGCAACTCAAGACGGAGAAGGTCTTCACTTACTACACGGATAAGGCCAGTGGTGGTTCCAGGGAACGCCCTGGTCTTGATGAAGCGATGCGGTATGTCCGTGCGGGGGATCAGCTTGTCGTCACATCGATGGATCGGTGCGCGCGTTCATTGACAGATCTCTATGCCATTGTTGAGGAGCTAGTCAGCAAAGGTGTGTCGGTGAAGTTCCTCAAGGAGGGGCAGACCTACTCGAAGGACTCCACCCCGATTGCCAAGCTGATGCTAGGGCTATTGGGTTCGGTGGCAGAGTTTGAGCGCTCGATTATTAGGGAGCGTCAGGCAGAAGGAATTGCCCGTGCGAAAGCGCGTGGCGTGTACAGGGGTCGCACGCGTGCGCTTACTGATGGGCAGGTCGCTCAGGCACGCATGTGGGTCAATGCTGGGGTGCCGAAAGCAGAGGTTGCGCGACGTCTTGGGGTGGGAAGGACGACTCTTTATGCTTATTTGAGGAGGTAGGTGGTCTTTGGTGTGAGAGCGGGAATTGGGTGGCGAGTGGAGGTAGGGGAGCCCACGATGCATTCCTGGGTACGGAAGAGTTGAGTTTCCGGATGATAAGTGTTCTTTATATAGAGGGACGCAGGTCTGTTGTGTATAGCTTAACGACCTGGTTTTATTTAGTAGGGTTTCTTCGGTTTGCGATTCGTCTAATCGCGACAGATAGCAGATTTAAAGGGATGCAAAGTAGTGTCACTCCTGCAAAGGCAAAAACAACCCCAATTCCTTCTTGGGATGATGTTCCAAAAGATGCATCGACCGCAAAAGCTGCGCTAAATCCAGAACCGGTAAGCAGGGATATAATGAGAGATTCCTTGACGGACTCAGAGTTAACATATGCGATAATGCTTGATCCGATTATCAGGAAAATTCCGCAACAAATAATCTGCCATTCAGGGAAGTTATTAGGTGCGCCGCGTAGAAAAAACGTTTCAATGTTTGATCTCGGAGACCATGAAAGCCAGACTGCGGCTGACAGAAGTCCAAGAAGAAAAGATACAATGGGGTCTCTATATGAAAGTCGTGAGTTATTTCCTTTTTCATCAGGTAGCCTGTTTATCAAAATATAAACTACCACGGTGGGGATCAGCACCAAGATAAAGACGACCCAGAGAAAGTGCAAAGGGTGAAAATTTCCATTTAGCATTATGTCTCCGATCAAAGATTATCGCCGTGAACTCCTGTAACAATAGCCCAGAAGGTATCTCTGAAGTCTCTGCATCCGTACCGTCTTGGGTCTGGGCCACTGTAAACATTTGTGCAGATCGTTTCCATGTCCTGCCAGAGTTTGTTATTGCAGGATCCGTACCCGATACCTATTCTGTCCACTTCATCCATGCAAATATCATGTCTAGCGCAACCGCCACTGAATTCAGCATTTTGTCCAGGGGAAGGGAATTGGTCTGGAGATTGGGTGCAGTAGTCATGGCGACCGATACCATCCCAGTTTTCACTTCCTTCAATGCAAGACCAGTAGTCGTACTCTGATGGGATAGTAACACCGCCATATTGCTCCTGAGTGGAATCGGGGATCGGACATCTGCTTGCAGTGAATTAGCTGATTAGTTCCTTATATAACGTCTTTCTGTTTAGTATATCGAAGGCGCCTGCTCTCAACGTTTAGGAAATCTAGGCTACTTAATAAAGGAATGTGAAATACACTTGGTAGGTATGAAGCGATCTATAAGAATGCTATCCACTCCAGACAAGAGTGGTCTCTATATCTTGGTTGAGCATTATTTTATCACAAATGTCATCATTATTAACTAGGGCAATCACGCGGGTCCCGCATCGTGCGAGAAATATCAACCATTTGTTGGAGTGCCAAGCTGCTGTAGCAAATATTGTGCCGTCGAAGCCCGCGTCTTTAACTTCACCAGTAAATGATCCTGTTAAAACAGAGTGTCCATTCAGCGTATGTTCTTCGTATGGAGGCATATCGAATCCCTCCCAGAGGTAATAGCAATATTGGGGTGGTCCTAATTCTGCCCGTAGTGGATACCAAAATAGCTGTAGACTAGAATTAAAGGGGAAATCTACATTTGTTAATATTTGAGACTGAAATGTCTCATCGCTCATTTTTCCGAAAGCCTGCCTAAAATCACGAAAAGGAAGAACGGGTCTTCCCAAACGTCTTCCTAGTTCTGTCCAAGATGGAGGTGGGTCATCATTTTTAACGAAAGAAGGATGGGTCAATTCTCCGCGTACTTCAATACAGTATTGGTAGTCGCGTGCTAGAGTCGCCAAAAATTCGGAATTTTCGATGTCGTATGGAAAGTATTCTGGATATAAAATATTAACATCTGATAGAAAATCCCAGGTGGGCTCTCCAATTTTATTATATCTGAAAAAATCTAACACTTATATACTCTCCAAAAATGGTTCAGTAAGCCGGAGATGACTTTCTAAAGTATCCACGTTGATCGATGGTCGAGCCATGGTGGTTATCTTTCGCTGCGGTGAGTGGTTAAATCCGACCGTAGCACCAGAGGGTTTCCTTTGAAATGAAAATTGGTGACTGGAGGGATGAAATCATCCTGGATGTGTGGAGGGGAGGTTTACTCTTCGTCTGTGGGGATGGTTTCTTGTTCGGCAGGGAAGATTAGTCGGTTAAGGCAATCGGTTAAGTCATCGATAGTGAACGTGTGTCCAGGAGCCCTCCCCTGACTGTGGCAGACGAAGGTATTCAAAATCGGCGACGAGAGTGAACTTCGGCCATTCGTGCTGACCTATGGAGCCTCCAGCGAGGTAGTCCAAGGCTTGGTCGAAGGCTTTCGAGAGGTCTGCGCCGAGGGACTTGGCCTCGCCGAGGACGACTCCTAACCAGAACAGGTCGATGTAGCCGCCACCGCCGGTGGAGGCGCGTGCGGCGTCGCGCTCGAACAGATCAATGCGTTCGGGAATGATGCCGAAGCAACGCAAGAGGTCGGACCAGAACTGTTGGGCGTGGGACTTCTCAGTGTGCTTTTTGCCGGTCTCCCGCCACTCGTCGATGCGTGGTCGCCAGTGGGATACGAAGCTGTTGAGTTGGGTGCGGATGGAACCGCGATCAATGGCAGTGGCGGAGCTAGCAGGCGTCATGTCACTAGCCTACGAAACGACAGAGACAGAGCCGTTCTGATTCGGACAAACGTGTTCGCACCCTGGGCGTGGAGACCGACGCCAAGCCGAGTCCCGCACACCGTTTTCCATTACCGCGAGCCGCACGACAACGCCCCACCACTCGCCCGCAAAGCACCGATCGCCCCAGCCAGCACTGACACAAGCAGCGCAACTGCTGCAAGCAGTAAAAAACACTGTAAAAACACTGGAACATTTGCAGGAGTGGAACCGTTGGGAAACCGGAAATCCTAGTTGGCTTCTCGAAGCTCCAGCTTCCCCATTGCGAGGGCTTACTCAAGGTAAGCGACGAGAGGCGTTGAGGCGAGCGCGGAAGTCTGCGGACAATCGTTCCATACATCATCCTCGCTATGGAGCTGAGATTACGCATGATGATGCTTTGGCGAACACCATGTTTGGGATGTGGAAAGACATTCTCCCGAACCATGATCCAGATGCTGAACCGGAGAAGAAAGAGAATAAGAATCGTGTCCGGATGTGGGAAGAAGCGCTAGAAGCAGCGTTTCCGCATGAAGTAGATCCTGACGGGCACACGACGTACTGGAGAGTGGCTCACCTTCATCTGCTGCGTAATCGAGTATCACACATGGATAGTTTGCTCAACGTTGACGTTCTCGATGTGATTGGTGATGCGTTTTCACTGGTCGGTAGCATAGATCCAGTTCTTGAACAGTGGCTCACGGGCACGAGTACCGTCAAGAAAATTTACTCGGCTCGCCCCCAGTAGAGAAAGAGGAAGGCCTACAGGCGCAAATTGTCCTGTAGACCTTTCCTCACTCATAGCGAGGGACCTTGTCCTCACTCTCTCTACCTTCATTCTACCCTTGGAAAGGTTCAATGCAAGTTACCCTAAGGCCAAACATCACTCTGGCAGACGGTGTTCACAGACTAAAAGGCTGTATTGAAAGATTCGCGCAGGTTTAGGTAACAGGCGGCTTTAGGTAGCGTGTGCTGTCTGATTGGCCATCCAGGACGCCATTTCGACCAATGCTCTAGGCCTGTGCAGCTACTAGCCATTTGACGATTGTGCACTGATCCAGTTTGCCACTAGAACATACGCTCCCCGTGGGGGGATAATGGCTGTATAAAAGTTTATAAGTATGAAGTGTGAGGAGAACGTAGTCCCAGGCAAAAATGTTCATCAGTCGTGGGATAGTGAACGTCAGCAGTGGAAGATTGGAAGAGAAGGAGCCTCCCGAGCTTCTGGCTATCGAGATTCAGAAGCTGAGGCTCGGCAGCGGAGTCAGAAGCTCGCTAAAGACAGTGGAAGTGAGTGGATAAAGCATCGTAAGGATGACGGCCGTATCCATCAGCGCAATTCATATGGTGACGATCCTTTCCCTCCCCGCGGTTAAGTCATGTGATTGAGGCAAAGAAGCTACTGTTTCCATTTCGAGCAGCCTGGGGAAGATTGTATGAAGTTTGATGATGTGGCTGGAGCTTCATGAAGCAGGACTCGTTCGAAAACGGTTCGAAGGACGAAGAGCTTCGTGCGGTCTTGGACATCATTGACACCGAGGTCAATCGGCAGTTATCAGAGCAGATACGTTCTGCCGAATCGTTAATTAACCGCGCTGTACTACTTATTACTTCTTCGTTGATTTTTGTATCGCTTCCTAAGCTTGGGGATGGAGAAGGCTGTTGGTATACGTTGGCTTTAGTGTGTGGCGTGCTTGCATCGATTCTTGGAGTGACAGCGCTTTTCTTCCACTCCAAGGGACAAGAGAGAAAATTTTCCAGTCTTGAGGACCAGCTTGCTGTGACGGGTGATAGCGAATGGCCAGAAATGGTGCGTTTGATCATCGCTCCTGGCCAGGGGCGCGACTAGTGGGCGCAAGGACGCGCCCTGGCAAGCGTTCAAGGCTCGGTAGACGAGAAAGACGCCGCGAAGTTTAAGGGCTTCAAGGTCAATGAATTTTCAGAAAGCCGGGCAATCGTCACGCTGGCGATCGACTACCCAGAAATTGGACTCGTGGCCGCACCGGTGCAGCTGGAACGCCTGGGCGGGGACTGGCGCCTGGTTCTGCCCACGCAGGATAAGAAAGTCGAGTCGATAGAGATCGACAACCTGGACAAATTCACGAAATTCTCGACGGAGGGATAGAGCATGAATAAGAAGATCACAATTCCGCTCATCATCGTTGCAATCGTCGTGGTTGCAGCAACAGCATTTTTTCTGGGGCGCTCCAGTGATGAACCGAACAATGACGTAACTTCACCGAGCTCCGCGCCGCAGGAGGAAGCATCAGCTCCCGATATCACCGAGCAGCCTGCAGAAGACAAGGGGTTCGGGAGCCCCACCACTGACTTTCTTGGCCGTAAGGTGACCGTTCCAAACAATGGTGTAGGCGTACCTCTCGGCGAGCCGCGGACGGGTGCAGGAGAGGTGTGCGAGTCTCCGCGGACCCCCGCGCAGAATATTGAAATGCAGAAGACTAACCCCACTACGGTGTGGTCGAAAAACTATGGTCCAGGAAAAGTTACGGAGGGTATTCCAATTAGCTATTCCCACACCGTACAGGGAGCTTCCCTTGCAGCATGGAATTACTACGCCGTGATGTACCGCAATGATGAGTCCACACACTGGCTTGTGGACAATCGCTTTGACATGAGTCAGTCCGACAAGGAGCAGCTTCATGATGAGATCAGGGAAGCAGGCGGAGCAGTTGACCCAGCAATAGAGCAGATTCCACCGGTGGCGTACCGAGTTACGTCCTGCAGTGATGATTACATCGTCTTTGACTTCGCCAAAAACTCCCGGCCAAGTAACGGAGATTCCTCCCAGGACAAATATCAATCCTTACGTCTTGCTGTTGTATGGCAGGACGGGGATTGGAATCTTCAGCTCGACGCACTACGCGGTTCTCAAAGCAGCGTGGATATTGAGGGGTGGACGCAGTGGACATTCTGAAGCGTCTCGCCATTGCCTTATTGGTGCTGTTGCAACGTTGGGCCAGGGTCGAAAAGCCCAACCTTAAGACATCAGTTGTCCTTGCTCCGGGGTGCTTAAGCCGTCTCGAATATCCGGTTGACGATCACCGCGTCTGGGTTCGGGTGCCCGTAGGCAAACATCGTGCCCTGGCCTTTCCGTAATGAATGCATCGCTTCCATCCCTTTCAACGTCCGGTAGGCGGAAATTCGGTTTTTGAACGCTCCCTTCGGCCCCAGGATTCTTTTAAGTCGGCCATGATCTCCCTCGAGAACGTTGTTCAGGTATTTCACCTGCCGGTGTTCCACTGTTGGCGGGCAGATTCCCTCTGACTTCAACTCGGCGATTGCCCTGGCTAGGGAGGGTGCTTTATCGGTGTTGATCACTCTGGGATACCCGGCTGACGCATTGGATCTGAGGGCCTTGGTCAGGAAACGCTTCGCTGCGGCCACGTTCCGCTTCGGAGAGAGGTAAAAGTCCAGGGTCTGGCCACCGGCGGTAATTGCCCGATAGAGGTAGCACCACCTGCCGCCGACCCGGATATAGGTCTCATCCACCCGCCAGGACCGGGCCTGCCAGTCGGGTACCTGCCGGTGGCGCCGAGTGTGCTTATCCAGCTCAGGGGCGTATTTCTGCACCTAGCGGTGAGAATCGTGGTGTGATCGACTGGCACACCCGGCTCGGTCATCATTTCTTCGAGATCGCGGTAGCTCACCCTCGTAGCGGCAGTACCACCGCACCGCTCACAGGATGATGTCATGGGGGAAGTGCCGACCGGAGAAGATGCCCATGGCTGTGATTATTTCACGCCGGTTTTTCTACTGCCCCAACTTTGCAACAGCACCCTTCTTATCTAACCGTTTTAGGATTACGGGCGTAGGCCTTAAAAGCTCGCACTATGCGGTAGTTTGTGTTGGCTTCAATTACAGAGGAAAGCCTTTCTCCGTCAGCAATCCATTGGAGAGGATCAAAACTGCTGTTCCATCGCTGAGCGACACCAACTCTGCCGTCGCTTTGAAAATTTTCCCGCCACTCTCTGATCCATCCATCGAAGGTATGGGGTGAACTTTTTAAAGCTTGGTGGGCTGCAGAACAGAATGCGTTTTCTTCTGCTTCATCTACTCCCCAGACTGCTGAGGGTCTTGCATTGTCGGGGTAGATGATTACGTAGGTGTGTTTCATGAAAATGTTTTATTTGCAGGGGCTAGGGGGATGGGGCGGTGTAGATAGTGTGCGAATCTTCTATCGACAGTTACATCAGCCTCTGCTTCTATCTGTCTTGCAATCCACAGCCCTTCTTGTAGCCAGCTGTTGAGGTCAAAGCCCTCTCTCCACCAAGAAATAAACGACGTTCCAACACCATATCCATAGTTTTCGATCCAAGTGCGGTTCCAGCGTTTTAAGATTTCGATTAGGCCAATGCTGAGGTGTAGGTCAGATGGCTGAAGGGAATCGTCTTCACGTTCGCGCTGTATGTCATCCCTTTCTGACCATAGTCCCCAATCCATCCCTTCTTCAGGAAACAGTGTGATTATCGGGTTAGGTACTTTCGGCATCCTCCCCAATCCCTTCCGCCTCGGTCGTCATTCGTGTAGGCATTGTGCAGGGTAGAAGAGCTACTCCATACAATGGCGTAGCTTCTGACTTTAGAGTAAGTGTTATACCTTGTTTTAAGGTATGTCCCAGGCCTGCTTGTTTTATTGGTGAACTCTTGTGATAGGAGCGTATGTGCTACGCAGGTTTGAAAGTCTTCCCAAACCTGTCTCGTTATCTCCTCTTGAGGGGGCATGTGGTTATCGGCAATATGCCAAAGATCCCTGCAGTATAGACTCACGCCAGAGTGGTGAAAAACGGTAAGTTTTCCGTTGTCATATCCGCCAATGCACTCATGCATTCTATCAAAATTGTCTCCGATAACTTCCTCTGAATCGGTTGATCTACTGGCTGGCCGGCTGGCTCCGAAGGCTGATATTTCTTGGTATGCCGGAAGAGGAAAATTAGGAGACCGGATAAGCCCTCGCTGAAAATACTGCAAATCCCCTCCGTCTTTAGTCGGTTTGATGTCTGCGGTCGGATACCCGTATTTTCCTTTTTCGAAACCGCTATTTGCCCATTCATACAGAACTGGACCATAGATAGGATGGGCTCCGGTTGCTGGAGACCAGTAGATAAAACCCCAGACAAACCTGCTGAATTTTCCAACTCCATCTGGAGTTGATGTCTCATCCTCGATTGGGTAGCTGAGCATTTGTCCTTGTTCGGCACCTGTCTCCAGCCACTTATCGTAGATTGTACTCTTGATAGCTGCTAGACCAGCAAGGGATCCATAGATGTGTCCCTTTGAGAAAGACTGTTTCCGGCCGGTTCCGTCCGGCAAAGCGAATTCATCGGTGGTGGGGTATCCCAGCTCACCACGCTCCCAGCCATTGCGGGCCCAAACAACAGAAAAGTGCGTGGTAATCGGATGAGCACCAGTTTGGGGGTGCCAGTAGATGAACCCGTTGACGAACTCATTGCGACGTCCTACACCATCAGGAACGCCGAGCTCATTGGACTTCGGCCAAGTGAGGAAACTCTTTGGTCCACCGAGGGAATCATACTTTTCCCGGATCTTTCCGCACACTTTAAAAGGGCTAGGCCAATACGTCCGACAGTTATCAACGGCGGCAAACGTCTGTACCCCCCGAGCGTGTCTGTGTGGCTTGTTCTTTAGCTTCTTGGATTTCAGCTTGGTTAGCTTGTTCTTTCGTGAATCCACCGGGAATTTGTTCTTTATCGGAACGCATCTTCCCTGGAGTGATTTTGCTTTTGGGGTTGGTGGTGGGGTGCCAGTTCTTACCTGTTTGGTTATCAACGTTGTTGTCGTCGAACCCCGGTTCTGCTGGTTCTAGGTTTTCTCGCCCGGGTGCGACCTGATCAGCGTAGTTGTCTGCTGGTGTGCTGGCAGTTGTTTGTGGTTGTGTGGATTGAGTCTGCACGGCAGGGGCGAACCCCATGCCGAGGGTGATGGCGAATAGGAAGGTGGTGATAATGCGAGATGGTCTGGCCATGGTGGGGCATCTTTCGCTGTAGTGGATGGTTAGAAATGAGCTTAGTGTGAGAAACGTATCTCGGGAATGAAAAATGGCTGAATAGTTGGAAAATCTTGCAAAATCTCAGGGAAACTACTGGAAAATTAGTGTAGGAATTGCTGCAAGAAGCCATAGGGGAGCCTGATTTGTTGAGGTATCTATTCTGCTTATATATGGAATTGGCGAGCGGAAACCTCGAGAGAAGGGTGCTGCCCCAAATTTGCAACAGCACCGCTCAGATTCAATTTCTCCGGTTAGATCCGGTGGGAATTCTACGTGCGGTGCTACCTGCGCGGCGACGTCACCGTGCGATCACCCGCGATCCAAAACCGCAAGGGCGCTTCCGCGTTCTTTGTGATGCCGATGCGCTTGCCGACCCTGATCTCCCTCTCTTCTTTGCTCGATGCCACCAGCCCTAGCGCGCACTCTTCCCGTGCAGAGTTGGGAGGCGTTCCCTCCCCGAGCTGGTGCACGGCTCGATCTCCCTCGGGGCCTACCGAGTTATCCTGGGAAAGTCGCCACGCTGCAGCCTCGTCTTCGCTGAGCTGGTGCACCGTGGCGCCGTTGAGGTGGAGGTCGAGCCCCAGGCAGGCGCCGAGATTTCCGGGGCCGCGGGCTAGCCCGTCCTCGGTGGGTTTCGGGCCGCGGCGTTCGCGCACGATCTCGTGACCAGCAATAACGCGACCCGCTCGCAGGAGAACCCCGCCGGCTACGCCCTCCGGTGAGCACACGAGGTTGCCCGCGCGATGGATGCCGTAACTCGCATACACGTACAGGTGCCCGGGTGGGCCGAACATGGTTGCGCACCTCGGGGTTGGACCCTTGAAGGCGTGCGAAGCGGCATCCGACTCGCCCAGGTAAGCCTCCACTTCGGTCAACTGAATACCCACCTCTCCTCGCCAGATCACCGCGCCGAGCAGCTGCGGAGCGACGTCATCAGCCCGCTCATTGAAATCAATTGTGGAAGTCATAAAACAGTCGGATACCTCAGTAGGAATAACTACAGCTTGCGGATGGGTTTGGCTGGGGTGCCCGCGGGGGCCGATCTGGCAGCTGGCACCGATGGTGATGGGGCAGATGTCGAGGAAGATGGAATCAAAGTTGATGAACGTGTCACTGCCGATATGGATGTTGTGGCCGTAGTCGACAGTGATTGACGGCATGATCGTCACGCTGCGGTCGTAGGTGCCGAGCAGTTCTTCGAGTTTCTGGTGGCGAGTTTCTTCGTCGGTAATGTCGAGGTGGCTGATGTGCTGCGCGAGGCTTTTGGCGAATAGGGACACGCGCTGAATGGCTGGATTGCCCGCGTGATACAGCAGGCCGGCGTTCATGCGCTTCAGCATGCAATCGGGGTCTTCGTGTAGCTCGGCCTCGATACGCTCGCGGAGTTGCTCGGGTGACATGAGCAGTTCCTCCTCGAGCAATTTCTGCCGGTCGAGGGGGCCGGTGCAGGCGGAGTTGGGTGTGGTGTTGTTTGGGTGGGGCGCAGTATTGGCGATGGTGGGTTGGGTAGACCCTTTGGGGCCATTGAGGCGGGCGTTGTCTGCTGGTAGTTCGTGGTGGCTCACGGCTTGGTTTTCTTAAGGTCAGGCAGTTTTGTGTTTGGTATGGCGCTATTGTCCCAGAACTACCCGCTGGGGATCTTTTGAAACTATGCGCTGGCGGAATTACGAAAACTTCCCTGCAATGATGTTGTGGAACTGTGTGCGGGGGAAGGATGTTGTGGAACTGTGTGCGGGGGAAGGATGTTGTGGAACTGTGTGCGGGGGAAGCCTGAGCACTGACTGCTTGGGGGCATGTTGTGGGGCTGAAGTACCGTCACTACCTGCTGCTATGCGTCCGGGAACGAATGTCTGGGAAGCTGGTGTCTGCCAGGCATGCCAGAAGGGGGCGGCAGCGCTGGGAATGGATGGGTAGAGGGAAATTGGTGTCAGGTTATGCCAGAAATCGGTGGCTCGAGGGGTGCTACGTAAGCTTTCGCCAGGAAATCTGAGGAAAATCGCCCGTATAGCTCATTTTTCTTGGCATCTCCTGACGCCTAGTGGCAGTTCACACCTCGACCCGCCCCAAAACAGCACCGCCTCGCCCGAAACAGCACTACCGCCCCAAAACCGCACCACCCCGCCCCAAACCCGCACCACCCCACCCCAAAACCGCACCAATCCGCCTCAAAAATCACCCTAAATCTCCGAAAGTGGACAGCTTGGTCTATTCTTGGGTGAAGATTTTTCGCTATATGACACAGCGAGCGGAACCCACAACAGCGAGCGGAACTCAAGCTCGTGCCGGTAACCGGTTGAACGGGTGATCGGGTGGAATCCACCACCGGACCAACCGCCGCCCCAAGGAGAGTGACAAGAGCCATGGCAGATCAGGCCAACCCAGCCACCTCAAACAACCCAGCCACCTCGAATAACCAAGCCCAGCACGTGGCCACCGCCATGAGCAACGCCCCAGCCCACGACCTCCGCCTCACCAACGCCGACACCACCGCCGCCCACCACCAAGTCGGCACCCACAACGAAGGCTTCGATACCGCCGCCATCCATGCTGGCTACGAGCCCGACCAGTTCATGGGCTCCATCAACGTCCCGATCTACGCCTCCACCACCTTCGCGCAGAACGCCCCGAACGACCTGCGCGGTGGCTACGAATACGGCCGTGTTGCCAATCCAACGGTCGTCTCCCTCGCAGACACCATCGCCGCCCTTGAAGGCGCCCAGTACGGCAAGGTGTTCGGCTCCGGCATGGCCGCGACCGATATCCTCCTCCGCGCGATCCTTCGCCCCGGCGACCACCTGATCATGGGCCACGACGCCTACGGCGGCACCTACCGCCTCATCGCCTCTGTGTTTGCAGAATGGGGAGTGGAATTCACGGTCGTGAACACCACCAACGCCGAAGAAGTCGAGGCAGCGCTGCAGCCCAACACGAAACTCGTGTGGGTCGAAACCCCTACTAATCCTTTGCTGGCGGTGACGGACATCGCCCTGGTGGCGTCGAAAATCGAGGGCAGCGGCGCGAAGCTCATCGTCGACAACACCTTCAGCAGCCCCTACCTGCAACGCCCGCTGGAGCTCGGCGCGGACGTGGTGCTGCACTCGACCACGAAGTACATCGGCGGGCATTCGGACGTGGTCGGCGGCGCGGTCGTGACCAACGACGCCGAACTCGACGAGCAGATCGAGTTTCTCCTCGGCGGCGCCGGTCCGATCGCCAGCCCCATCGATGCCTACCTCACCGCCCGCGGCCTGAAGACCCTCGGCGTGCGCATGGACCGCCACTGTTCCAACGCGCTGACCATCGCCGAGTGGCTGGACCAGCGCGAGGAGGTCGTGGAGGTGCTGTACCCAGGCCTGCCGAGCCACCCCGGCCACGAGGTTGCGAAGAAGCAGTCCACCGGCAAGGGCTTCGGCGGCATGATCTCCATCCGCCTGAAGGACGAGGCTGCGGCGCTGAAGCTCATCCAGTCCACGACGTTGATCTGCCTGGCGGAGTCCCTCGGTGGTGTGGAGTCTTTGCTGGAGCACCCGGCGACGATGACCCACCAGTCGGTCGCCGGTTCGCAGCTGGAGGTTCCGCGTGACCTGGTGCGGATCAGCATCGGGATCGAGAACGTGGAGGACCTCATCGCCGACCTTGAGGCTGCGTTCGCGGCGCTGTAATCATCTCCGTTCGACGCCACCAGCCAGCACATCAGAAACTCCGCGGGTAACCTCGGGGGCATGGCTGACACAACTGAGAACACGGATCTTGCCTTTGACCCAACCCATGTCACGCACATTCGTGCGGAGCGGCCTGCGGAGGTCGGGGTGATCAACGCGCTCGTCATGCAGGCTTTCGCGGACTTGCCGGATGGCGATGGGCACCAGAGCTTTGTCGTGGAGAGGCTGCGTAACCAGGGGCAGCTGACGTTCAGCTTTGTGTCTATTAACGAGGGGCGCCCGGTGGGGCACATTGCGGTGTTCCCTGTGGAGGTCACGGGTGAGGACGGCAAGTCTAAGATCAATGGTGTTTATGCGCTGGGGCCGGTGGCTGTGATGCCGGATCTGCAGGGTGCTGGGCATGGATCCGCGCTGGTCAACCATGCTATTGGTGCTTTGCATGGCCTGGGGGCTAAGGGTGTTGTGGTGTATGGCGATCGGGAGTTCTTTGCTCGGTTTGGTTTTACTCCAGCGAAGACTTTGGAGTACCCGGGCCGCGATCCGGAGCAGTTCCAGACTCTGTCTTTGGATGGGGAGGGCTTGCCCACGGGCACTGTGAAGTTCCCCGATGCTTACGAAGGTAAGTAGCGGGCGCGTTCCTAGGGGGGGATCGGCCGGGGGTTTGAGTTTTTCGGGGGTTGGGTGTTCTGGGGGGCTGAGGTTTTTGGGGGTTGGGTGTTCTGGGGGGGCTGAGGTTTTTTGGGGGTTGGGTGTTCTGGGGGGTGAGTTTTCTGGGGCGGCCTTTGGGTGAGGCTCCTATTGGTTGAGGTCGCTCTTGGACGCAGTTGCCCCTGCTGACAGATGTCCTTGGTCGCCCCTAGTCGCAGCCACCTTGCAGAATTCGCGGGGGTTAGGGGTGTTGTGATCCCGTGGCCGGGTCTACCTTGCACATTGCAGAATTCGCGGGGGTTAGGGGTGCGATTTGAGGGGGGGTGTTTCATGGTGTTAACCCCCGCGGATTTCACACCACACACCACAGGCCGCCAAACCCCCGCGGATTTCACATCACACACCACAGGCCGCTACCACCGGAATACCCGCGGCCACCTAAACCCCAGCACTCACCTAAGCGTCGTACCCGAGCTCCTTGAGGATTTCCTTCATCGTGCCTTCGCCGCCAACGACATACTCCAGCTCCAGAACCACATCCTTCTCCGGATTCGCGATCACGAGCGTGTCCAGGGTGGGGTCGCCTTCCATCGCAGCGAAGTTGTCGTTCTGATCCTCGATGATCTTGCTATTTCCCGCTCTTTGCACGCGCAGGACTGCGTTTTCCGCGTATTCTGCGTCGTCGACAATGTCGATGCTGGAGTACTTCCACGGTGTGTCTTTCGCACCCTTGCATTGCGCACCGGTCATTTCGCGGTCGGCGCGGTCGTCTTCGTACTGCAGGGTGAAGGTGGCGTCTTTGCAGTCGTAGACGAGGTCGCTGATGTCCACGGGCAGCTTGCCGTTGAGTGCACTGTTGAGTGAGTTGTCTGGGCTGGCGTATCCGCCGGTGCTGGTGGATGTGGTGCTGTTTGCGGCGCTGGTGGTGCTCGTTGTTTCCTCTGTCGACGACGCCACTTCGCTCGTCTCCGAACTGGTTCCCTGAGCTTCGGAGTTGTCGTCTTCTGAGTCGTTGTTGTTGAGGAAGTAGAAGCCGCCGAGGACGAGTGCGAGGGTGAGGATTAGTCCTCCGATGACCAGGGGTACGGTTTTACCTCCGCCGCCGGAGTTGTTGCCGGAGTTATTGCCACCGTGCTTACCGTCGTTACCGCCGTTGGTGCCGTAGGGGTTATTCATTGCCATTGCCTCTCGTGTCGTGGTGAGTGTTTCGGAAGCTCTAATGAAGCAGGTGGTGATTTTGTTCCATGAACTTAGCGCCAATTTCTTTTCACTGGGTGCAGTTACCCTAGTTTGGGGCCAAGCTGGGGGTAGACCCATGCTTTCGAAGATGCAGCTGTGGGGTTTGCGGGTCCGCGGTTGAAAGCGGGTTGGGGCTTATGAACCTACTATGGGGCCATGGTTGAGATTCCCCAGCAGATGACAGCAATCCGCCAGCACGCCCACGGCGGGCCGGAAGTCCTCCAGGTGGAGGAGGGCGTTGCCGTGCCAACGCCGGGGCCTGGCCAGCTCCTCGTACGCCTCGAAGCCACGGGGGTGAACTTTATCGACACCTACTTCCGCGAGGGTATTTACGAGGCACCACTCCCACTTATCCCTGGCCAGGAAGGTGTGGGAGTGGTCGTTGCCCATGGGCCTTCCACCACGGCTGCTGATCTGGGAGGCTCTATTTCATCGGCTGCCGCGGCAGTCGCCCCATCAGCCACCGAAGAAAACCCGGCAGCTGCAGATCCCGATGCCCCAGTCGATGTCCCAGCGCCCAAGCTCCCCGAGGTCGGCACCCGCGTTTCCTTTTGCGACGCCACTGGCACCTACGCACAGTACTGCCTGGTCAGCGCCGACCGAGTGGTTGAGGTACCGGAGGGTATGGACAGGGCAGTGGCGGCGTCGGTCACTTTGCAGGGCATCACGGCGCACTACCTGGCGCGCGGGGTCTACGAGTTGAACGAGGATTCCACATGCGTGATCACCGCGGGCGCGGGCGGCGTGGGGCAGTTACTCACGCAGCTGGCCAAGCACCACGGCGCGACGGTAATTTCGCTGCTCAGCAACGATGAGAAGGAGGAGATCTCCCGGAAGGCCGGCGCGGATCACGTACTGCGTTATGAGGAGTATTCCGGCGAGCGCGTCCGCGAGCTGACGAATGGGGTCGGCGTGGATGTGGTGTACGACGGCGTGGGAGCTTCGACCTTCGCCACCAGCTTGGAGTGCATCCGCCCGACGGGTCTGATGTGCTTGTTTGGTGCGGCGTCTGGCCCGGTGGATCCGATCGATCCGCAGATTCTCAATAAGCACGGCAGCTTGTTCCTCACGCGCCCGGGCATTAACGCGTGGACCTCTCGCGAGGGTGAGTTTGCGATGCGCGCCGGGGAGATTCTGCAGTTGGTGAACGAGGGCGTGCTGAAGGTGAATGTGGGCGCGCAGTATCCGCTGGAGCAGGCGCGACAGGCGCACGAGGATCTGCAGGCTCGCAAGACTGTCGGTTCCGTGGTGTTGCTGCCGTAGCGTCTTGGCTGTGGCGCTGGCCGTATGTCGGTCGTGCTGCGGAGCCTGTGTCTGATCGTGGCGTGGGGAGTGCACATTTGTCCGCGCGTGTGGCCGGGCGTGGCTACGATCGGAGGGCATGAGCATTATTGAGCGTTATGAGTCCTTGAACACGACCGATCGCGTAGCTGTCGTCACCGGCGCGAGCGCGGGCATTGGCGCCTCCGCTGCGGAGTTCCTGGCAGCCGACGGGTGGCATGTGGTGTTGGCCGCCCGTCGTGAGGAGAAGCTGCAGGAGGTCGCGGCGCGGATTACGGAGGCTGGGGGTAAGGCGTCTGTCGTGGTGCTCGACGTCACCAGCCAGTCGTCCATCGATGCCTTCGCGGAAAAGCTGAAGGAGATTGGTGGCGGGACGCTGGATCTGCTGGTCAATAATGCGGGTGGTGCGCGTGGCTTGGATTCTGTGCTGGACGCGGATGCCGAGGATTGGCGGTGGATGTATGAGGCGAATGTGATGGGTACTCTGCAGGTGACGCGGGCTTTGTTCGAGCAGCTGCGGGCTGCGGAGGCACCGCAGATCATCAACGTGGTGTCCATCGCTGGTCGTGCTGCTTACCGCGGGGGTGCGGGATATAACGCTGCGAAGTTTGGGGAGACGGCGCTGAGTGATGTGATGCGCATGGAGTTCGCGGAACATGGGGTGCGCGTGTGCCAGCTGGATCCGGGCCGTGTGGCTACGGACTTTTCCCTTAATCGCTTTAAGGGTGATGAGGAGAAGGCTGCGGCCGTGTATGCGGACAATCTCAACCTTGTGGCCGATGACATGGGGGAGACGGTGCGGTGGCTGGCTGCGCGTCCGCGCCACATGGATGTGGAGACGATCATGATCAAGCCGTTGGATCAAGTGTAGCGGGATAGAGCGCTGTGTGAACACTGGAGTTGCACGCGCTGCGCCACGTGCTGTGAGAGGGGCGACCATGGCGCCGCGAAGGTAGCGCGTGCTGGAGGTGCGCGTGGTGCGCCCCGCGCTGCGGTAAGGTGCTGGGCATGAGTAAGGACGCGGAGACTGAGATCGCCGAACAGCAGGTAGCCAGCGCAGCGGGCGAGGCGCCCGCGGAAAGCGCGGAAGAGCCGGTTCGGAGTGGTCAGCCGAGCGCCGAACAGTCTGAGAATGCGGCGCAGGCGGAAGCAACGCCGCCGGAAGCGGCGCAAGGAGATGCGGCTCGGCCGGAGGCGGTGAAGGTGAAGCGAGCCGAAGATTCCGTTGGCAAGCAGAGGAAGATGCCGAAGACGCTGATTGCCCAGACGGTTGTGGGCATTCTGTTTTCCCTCGCGGTTTTGGCTGTACTAGTGTACTTCGTGTTCGTGGGGGTTCCCACGCTCTAGTGTTTGTCGCGCCGTGTCGGCGAAGGCCGATGTTGCCGACCTGGTTTGCGGGGAAACTGAGGGGAGAGGTGATGTGAGTAGCGGCATCCTATTGCTGGAGAAAATTTCTTGGGAATTTGGGTTTGGGCTCTCAAGGAAACGGCTCAGTGAACAATTGTGAAACTGTGTACTGAGCCGTCGGGATTGAGTTGAGTCCTACTTCTCTGGACTTCGCTCTAGGTAAATAGTCCAGCTAATGAGGTAGACAGCTAGGAAAGTTGCGATGATGGATGCGGCGATCCAAAACATGCTGTTAGTAAGCCATGCAGTGAGCCCGCCGAATATCGATGCGGCGAGGCAGAAAACGAAGGCGTTGATGTAGATGAATCGTCGATGGCGAGCGCTCTCAGCGCTAAAAATCCCAGTTGAAATGTACTTATAGAAAGTCAAGGCTTACCTTTCCATTTTCTAGCGATTTCTAATCGCAAAGAGTATTGAAATCGACGGCTTTGCTTCCAGCCGATTTTAAAACTTTGCACACAAGTCCAGCGAGAGGGTTGGCCCAAGCAGCTGGTGCGCAAACCAACCATCCATGGGCTTGGTGGAGTGCCCAGCCTGCGCGAGCTTTATTGCATTTTAAGCTGAAAGGCCCGTACCGCTGACGTGATGTAGATGCGTGCAGGTCACTGCGGAACAGCCCGGAGGAGTTCCAACCGAATCATATGGTGGCGCTGGTCGGATGATCTGGATGAGCGCCTGTTTGGTGTGCTGACGGAGCAGGATGAATTCACTGTGGAGGAAGCCCAGTATGCGATAGACAAACTGAACCGATAGCCCGCCTGTCGGGGCGGGAGTGAAGATGGGCGACTACGACAGCTGAACGGCGGTGCCGGAGGCGGAGACCATCATCATTCCGCCCTGGCCGAGAGATTCGTAGTCGATATCCACGCCGACCACGCCGTTGGCGCCCAGCTCGATGGCCCGTTGCACCATTTCGCCGAGAGCTTCCTCGCGAGCTCGGAGAACCTCACCCTCGTAGGCGGCGGAGCGGCCACCGACGATGTTGCGGAAGCCAGCGCCGATGTCCTTGAACATGTTGATACCGACGATGGTCTCGCCCGCGACGACGCGGATGTACTGGGTGATGGTGTGACCCTCGACGGTGGGGGTGGTGGTGACGATCATGGTGTGCTGCTCCTTTGTGAGTGGTTCATGTGGTCGTGTCGATCTTACCGACCCAATCGGTGACTACGCGGTTCGGTAAAGCGTTGAAGATTCTGCAGCGAGTAATACGTGGTGGAAGTGAGCCACATCCTATCGAGTCAGGATCGACGTTTTTGGCAAATAGTCCAGTCAGTGTAAAGGGCTGTTCCATTTGAAAGCTAGAATGTATCAGACAGTCAAGGAGGGTTCATTGTGAGTGAAAAGCCGGACTACACGGTGACTCAAATTCGTGGACCTTTCGTCGAGCTAGAACCACATCCCGAACACTGCACCACCATGGATGAGATGCGGGACTATTGCTCGCGGTTGCGATTAGAGGGACACGTGCTCGCTGCTGATCTATTTGCTGGTGCAGGTGGCATTTCCCTGGGGTTGGAAGAAGCTGGTTTCAAGGTCGTACTGGGTGTCGACCACTACGTAGAAGCTGTCAAGACTCACCGCCATCATTTTGGTGGTTTTTCTACCGACTGGGATCTGGCAACCGAGGAATCAATCGTTCGCGTTGCAGAATTAATGAAGGAATGCGGAATTGAAATCTTGGCTGGAGGACCTCCATGCCAACCCTTCTCTAAAGCCGGTCGAAATGGCATCCGCCACTTGGTCGAAAAGGGTCTCAGGGAAGCCCATGATCAGAGACGTGACCTTTGGCGTTCCTACTTGGAGATTGTTAGCCGAGCTAGGCCAGCTGCCATCATCATGGAGAATGTTCCAGATATGGCATTGGATGAAGAGATGTTCATCCTTCGATCAATGATCGAGGAATTGGAGCAACTCGGCTATTCAGTATACGAAAAGGTTATCGAAACTTGGCGTTATGGAGTGCCTCAGACTCGTCAGCGCCTCATACTTGTAGCGTTCCGTGACGGGCACGAGTTCGCATGGCCGGAGGGCTTCAACAAGCCAGTTTCTCTTTGGAATGCTATCGGCGAGATGCCGGCGGTAGAAGGCGGATGGCGACCGGAAGGTGGCGCTCAGGGTTGGAAAGAGTATGACGAGCCGCTAACCGAGTTCCAACGGTACATCCGTCGTCGGGTTGCAGACGAAGACAAGCACAAACTTTTCGATCACATTACCCGGCCAGTTCGCGAGGATGATCGAGAAGCCTTTGAGTTGATGGATTCGACGACAAAGTACTCGGATCTGCCAGAACACCTTCGTCGCTACCGTTCCGATATCTACGACGATAAGTACAAGCGATTGGATGAGGATGACCTCTCTCGGACCATCACGGCGCATATTGCTAAAGATGGTTATGGGTACATTCATCCTCGGCAGACACGAACTTTGACGGTTCGAGAAGCTGCGAGAATCCAAACCTTCCCTGATGACTTCCGATTTAATGGTCCACCAAGTGCTGCTTTCAAACAGATCGGAAATGCAGTTCCGCCGAGGGCCGCGGGGGCAATCGCAGAAGCGATTGCGGAAACTCTGAAGAGAGAGAAAACAAAGGACTGGTCGGCTCGAACTCTATCCGCTGCATTAGCTAGCTGGTTCCATGAACTTCCCGAGAAGGACCGTATAGAGCCATGGCTATGGACGGATTCACGCTGGAAAGCCCTACTGGGAGAAATGCTTCTTGTGAGGGTTCGGAAAGCAACTGTTGATCAGATTTGGCCGGTAATTGATTCATTGCCTTCACCGACGAAGGAGAGTCCTTCCGTTCCGGAGGAAACCGTAGAGATCCTTTCAGATATGTTGATGGGCATTGGGCAACGCAAAAAGGCAGAACGTCTGCGTCTCTTGGTCGACCAAATGAGGAGGTTTCCTTCTGCACTGTGGGAAGTCAAGATCGATCGCAAGTCTCTAACGACGATTAATCCTGGTGAAGCGGCGATGGTCGAGCTAATCGCTCCTGTTGAAGATCTGGGCGGAGACAAGTCGGAAGAGCCCGTCATCTCAACGTCGGGTGTCATCCGCCTTACTTCGAGGTTCCAATCTGTTTCAACTGAGCGAAGGAATCGACAGACGGATGGTCGCTTGTCAGTGGCTCGCATGCTTGGGTTGAACGAGAATTCTCGCGCGGCTCACCTGGCTTTGGTCGAGCTATCCGTTTCTCGTTGTCGAGTCAGTTCGCCAATCTGTGAGCGTTGTCCTTTGGAACAGTGGTGCGACAAATTTGGAGTTGAAGACCTAACGCTCCCGCTTCAAGAACGCTAATCCTCAGAGACCTAGGAGATTGGCGAGCTCAGGGTTATCTTTTCGAATGATGTCGGTGATCGCTTTAAAAGCTGCATAATTTCCGGAACGTGCTGCTGCAGACTTAAGAGCTAGGCCGACTTCAGCACCTCGGGCGAATCCTTCGGATGTAGACTCGTTTGCTTCGCGATTCTCGGAGCTGTTTTTGCTTTGGTCCTTTCGATACCTAGAGTCCGCTTGGGCACAGACATCAGCGATGCAACGAGCCATGAGTTTCTTGAGCTGTTGTGGAATTGTGACACGCATCTTAGCGACGTTGATGTTGAATTCGTCATCTAGATCGGTATCGAAGTCGAGGGCCACTCTTGCAAGCTTCGTATGTTCATCGAGTGTTCGCATCTGATCCCAACCACCCCATTGAACAAGGCGGTTAGCTCGATAGATATACAAACCTTGCTGACGGTTCCACTTCCTGATGCCTGCCGCCGAGTCGAAAGCTTCAGGGGTGGAGAACTGCGTTTTGGCGGGCAAACAGTAGGCGTTCACTGTTACCGCGCCGGTACCAGACTTTGAAGTGATTTCGAATGTGTCGCTGCTGACCAATTCGGTGTGAGATTCAGATCGTGCGAATGGATCCCATGGTTGCAGGGAAACCCCGTTAATGGTGATGTCAGTTTTGTTGACGGCTTCGCCAGCGAGAAAACGATGAAAGACAGCTTCTAAATGTGCCTGGAGACGAGTAACTAGGGATTCAAACTTCCTCCGTGCCCATGGACTATTAGGGTTGTTAGCAGGAAGCAGACGATCGAGATCCTCCCAGACCACCACAGTCCCGTGAGGGCCTTCGAGGAGCTCGTACACATCCTCAATTACATCGGAATCGTCAGTGTCCAGGATCATCCAATCATTTACTTGCTGAATGAAGTCTAGGCTCAGACAGCTGGAGCTAAGCTGGCTGTTTGTACGAGATCGGCTAAAAACGCTGATGCGCCTGCACTGGGATAGAGATGCCGTCTTGAGCCCGAGCCCGTACCTCCCGAGTTCGCCTGTTTGGTAGGAACGATTACTGCCAAACCGGAGAGCCTCAGTGATGCCTTCCTCGTCCATACCTTGTCCGTTGTCAGCAATGAGAATTCGCGAATCGAGACCAGAGAACTGGATCTCAATCGAGACCTTTGACGCTCCGGCTGCGATGGAGTTATCCACTAGATCAGCTACGGCAGATTCGAAGCTGTATCCGATGTCGCGAAGGGAATGCGTCAAACGACCAGCGCTGGGAGCTACTCGAGTAGTGCGGACTGACAAGTTAAAACCTTTTGGTGCAGTTTGAGGATGATCTACTTACGATACTTTGCTAGTACCCCAGAAATCCAAACTCTAAGGTTCCTTTCAAGTTCATTCCTCGGGAGTGCTTCAAAGGATATTGTTGTGGAGTAAAATCTGAGGAGAGTAGCTACTTCTCTGAAAGATTTCATACGGCTCTTGACCGTTGTTCCCGCCAATTCATCGAAGATTGAAAACAAAAGATGAGAGATCTCTGGGTTGCCAGCAATTGAAGAGCGACCAAAAAGGTTTTCAAACTCGTCCTCTCCCATGCTTGAAGCGAGTTCTCCGAGGTGATGATATCTCCACCAGAGTCTACCAAAGGTATTACGAAGCGAGTCATTATAGTATCGACGTAGAGTAGATATCTTCTCTTCAAATGGAAAGCGCCAGAGTGCGACGTCAAGGAGTACGGTTGTTGTTAGGTAATTCCATACATTGGGGCTCTTTGCTTCGTTGACCGGCAATGGGAGGCGATGGTAAATGATGGGTGTTAGTGCCTTATCGAAAGCTGAATACTCATTCTTCTCATTGGACCCGAACCCATATTGTTGAGCAGTTTCAACGACCCTCATCCTCAGTGAATCGATGGCTTCGGCGCTAATCTGGGCTAGCGGGGTGTCAGGGAAGTACACCTTCGGGGAATACTCTGGTACATAGATGTAACCTGACGATTTCATATCCTTGACAGTCCGCTCGACGAGTTTTTCTGCATGAATCTTGTCGAGATAGGGCAGGGCTACTAGTTGCACTGTTCCTCCATAAGATCGTGAATTCGCGCATCCATAAGTCCAGGGTTGGAAAGCAGTTTCTCGGCCAGAGTTGATCGGTCTTCATCAGGGAATAACCCATGAAGGAGCAGATCCAGTTCGTAACCAAAGGAGTCTGGGTCGTCTGCAAATTCGCTTAAGTCAGTTTCCAGCGCTTGCGAAGCTGCAAACCAAGCCATCGTTTTGCGAACTTCAACCTGTAAGAATTTGAGCCATAGTTGTGCCTCCGAGCTGGGGCTTTTTGTTCTGAGGCTCTTTAAAACTCGCGTCGTTGTGCGGTTCCTTGAGTTCAGATAGACAGAAAGTCCGCGTGTGGAATGGATTTCTAAATCTGGCTCAAGACGGATTTCCCACTGGGCGTTCTTGTTAGCGAAATTGTTCTCGGCGAAATCGATGATTCGAACAGATGGTAGAGCCCCAATTCCCTCCACACGCAATCGGCAGCTGGAAGTTAGAAGAATACTCCCGACAACTGATGGGGAAGCAGGGCTTGAGATAGCGCTTGGAGATTCACGTAAGCCAATGACTAATTGGACGTCGACCGATTCCTTTACCTGCCACCCATCGATGAGGCAGTCCAGAGAGTTTTCGTTATTTTGAACCGGAAAGAAGGGGGTTGAATAACGAGTTGCAGTTGATGGACAATACCAGCGTAGAGCAGCGCCGAGTGGGTTAGTCGCTTTGGCTGACTCTTCAAAGCCAATATCGGTAAGAGCTTGCTGTAGATCGAGTTTGAAATTACTGGTTACTCGGATGTTTGTACCTCTCGACCAGCAAGTCAAGGTTTCACCGGACGGTCCATTGTCGAGGTCGATCGAACATTCTGAGGTTGGAGTGTGGAAAGAAAAGAATAAATCTGAAACCACAGAGGGGGACGGCTGTAGATAGCCGAAGCTGATGCTATCGACCATGGCTTAACCTTTCTTCTCTTCAGATATCACTTTCAGATCAAGTCCGGTCGCAATTAGCTTTGGATGTTTGACAGCTAGATAGAGGGCGCGGCCAGGTTGAGGAGAAATCTCGATGGAAGCCGTATCATCGCATAGATTCCAGGCTATATCTCTTGAGTTTGATCTGGGGAGGTTTGGTTGGGAAAAACAATAACCAATTATAGAGGCTATAGGTTCGGGTAGTTTCTTTTGCTTCTGCTTTTTCGATCCATCAGCAACGACAAACGTTTCAATAGCAATCTTTAGGCCGTCTGCTAGGTGTTCGGAATCATTCAACTCGAAAATGGAAACAACGTTACCGGAATTCACATGAATGTTGACGAGTTTTGCGCCTAATGAAGGATTTCTAGATGGTTTCCTGTTCGTACCATTACTTGAGGCCTTCGCCTGGGAAGATACTCGAGTAGAAACGCCGGTGACACCAGTGAAGATACCGCCCAGTTGCTCGGCGATAGTACGTGTTGCGGTATCTTGTTTCTGATTGTTGGGATCATTGTCGTTTTCATCTGACCACTCCCTGATCAAACTCTTTAGTCGAGTGAGTGCCACATTTACTGGGTTGGTCCTCTTCCATTTTTCTGAATCATAATCGCTACTTTTCATGGACTTGGGATTCCATGAGTCATGGGAGGGAGGCTCGCTCTTGGCGAATACTGAATCAAGGGTTTTATCGGCAGCGAATACACCAACGTAAGTACGGCCGAAGGAGTCGTTGGGGCCAGGAAGGTATTCGACAATCATGCGCGGTTTGCGCATCAAGGCGATACTGTTCACACTGATGTTTGAGGCGCTGTCCGAGGTTAATTCGGATTGCTTGGAAGCCTTCAGGGGATCAATTGCTCTAAGGCCAAGCCTTCCCAAGAAGGCCTTCGGGTTGCCTGACCATACTGTTGAAATTTCGGTTGTCCGGCGTCTCCGTAGGCCTTGGGAGGTAGTTGCCGAAAGAGAGAGGCTGTCTTTATATGCGCGGACGAACTCGGACAGTAATAGATCCTCTTTGGGGTCTGGAATGCGCAGTGCCTGCCCCTCATAACTTACTTCGAAATGCAGTTCATCTTCGTCTTCGGGGGTATGGACCATGTGGGGCCATGCCCAAAGTGTTAAAGATGAGGCAATGTTTTCCATTGTTACTTTAGGGTTTTCCATATCGGGGGCTACTACGGCGATGCTAGTGCCAGTCTGACGGTCTTCCGTGAAGTGTCGGTCCATGTGGAGAATGGCTGCAATTCTATCTGCCTCCTCTCCAGCGACCGGTTCCGCAATCGTCTCTACAGTTGGATTACTGCCGTAGATACTCGGACGGGTGAGCGTAGACCGAGTACCCCATAAGTGCTTACCAGTATATTGAAAGCCAGCTTTGGAGTATGCATCTCCAATCGCCACCCCAATGAACCGATGAACTCTTGCGCCATGTTCGTCTGTAGTTCGCGAATACACAAGAATTGTGGATGCTTGACTAGCGCGGTAGAAAGCTCCTTTTCCGAAGCCGTAGGTGCCACCTTTTAGCTCTTTGTCTGAGGACCGACCGATGTCGAGGACAAAACTGCGAAAATCTGTTGGGCCAGTTGGCTCAACCGCAGAATTGGCGGGACCTCGCAAGCCGTGTGTACCTGTATCTGAAACTATGAGGAGGGGCACTTTGGATGATTGAAGTGCCGTCCGTAGTGCCCTGGGCTGACCACCAGTAACGGGTAACAAGTGCTGTCTGATAAGCCTTGAGGTATCTACAGACATTGTGTGGTAATCAATTGCGAAGGTAACTCCGTCGTCGGCCCGAGAGGTATCACGAGCATCCCAGCTATTTTGCAGAGATTCGCGAACGAAGAGATCCCAGTTATTCAGTGTCTTAGAAGTCCCAAGTCCCTTCTCGGTAGTGCTTGCATGGGTCATTCCGGTGCCAGACGCGGCTTCCTCATGGTGAAAAAGTTGATTCATTAGACCTCCAAATACTTGGAAGGGGTGTAATATCCAGGCACCTGCTCTGGTTCGCTAAGATTGATCTCATATACGACTCTATCAATCCGCGGGTGAAGGCTTACGCTTTTGACCCTTGGAAAATCAGCTTCGATAACAAAGGCGAAAGCCTCTCTTCTGCGGAATCGTTGGAAGTGACCAGGTTCATTCAATAGAGAATAGTGAACATCGAAGTCTGCGAGCTTCAAAAAAAGGTCATCTTGATTAAGGTGAGAGTCTTTCAATAATCGATTTATAACGATTGGAATTGAGAGTGGCCCGTCAGGGTCTTTTTCAAACTGTTGAACCAATAGGTGAAGTGGCTTTTCTCCCATGGGTTCGAGTTGATGCTGCCCATTGATTTTTACGGTGAGTGCATCAAGTTTCAATGTTGATTTGCATTCAAGGGAAGCATCGGGGAGCTCAAAGTCATGTCTGAGCCTGTCGGGGCCAGTCCAACGACCGAGAACGTCAGGACCGAAGAGAGCGGTAAGTCGCTCCAGAGTTAGAAGCTCGAAAAGTAAGCCAGCCTGAAGTTCAATAGATGGAAGAACTTTGGCTGGGGATTTTAAAAGGTTCTCCCATTGCTCCAAATGGCGGATGACCATTGGAGTAATCGAATCGATTTGGGCGGGCATGTCTTCAATCAGGCTATCTATAAACCAAGCAAAAGATTGGAGAAAACTAGGTTCGGTTAGCTTGATTTGAAGAAAGTAAGCAGAACCCTCGGCGAAAGAGCTGGTCTGAACTGCACGGTATTTATAGGACCCCTCGATTTTTTTAAAACGAGACGCCCATTCGGGATCGATAGGAAGTTTGATGCCGTACTCATTAGACTGAGTAACGAAGTAAGAGCTACCCAACTTTGAGAATGCTGGAAACGGAAAGAATAGCTGTTCAACATTTCTTGAAGCCAACGTTGCATGAAGGTCAGAAAGCGTTTCGAAACTTTTTCCACGATTAAAGGTCTTCATTCGAATCCTCGATTTCTTCGAATAGCTCATTGGCAACTGCTTCAACTTCTTGTTTCTCTTGCTCAGTCAAGGTCTTGCTATCGACACCAGAGATGTATTCGACACCCGCATCAGTTTCGGAGGCTGGCATGAAGAAACCTAAGCCAACGACATGCTCTTCGGCATTCAATGCTCGACGTACCCTTGAGGGATTCTTTGCTAGTTCAAGTGGCGTTTCCACGTCTGGAGCTGACTTAGCATCAATTACATATATCCCTAAATGTCCAATTCCGCGTCCAGCAAACCTCTCGTGTGCGGAAATTAGTATTGAGTCTGGACTATATTTGTGTTCGCAGTCCTTTAGCTGCTTATGTATCTGGCTCCTTTGCTCATCGTCAATATCGAGATCATTGATGCGATCTGTAGGTCCCACGAGAGTATTGATGTTCGCGAGGCCCAATTGCGAACTAGATATTTTCGTGCGTCGAATTGTATTTACGGGCCTAGGTAATCCGAGGTCAACTTGTGACCCGATAGTCTTGCTCTGGCCGAAAACTGACACATTCCATCCTCGAAGGCTTTGCAGCGCACTTTCCTTCTGAATGTATTTTGATAGAAGTTCCCATCGTGTAGCTTGATTTTCTGTTGCGGCAGCGAATCGGTAGTCATCCATGAGCTTCAAGATAGCTTCTGTGGGCACATCCTCAATGATGAAGGAACCATTACGTCGACGTATTTGTTTCCCAGGTCTCTGGATACTTTTAAGAAAGTCTTTGACTGCGTCGAAGTTATGGCGGAGAAAATCACGGTTCTTTTCTTCGAAAAGAATTGTTTGAATCCTTTGATTCGCAAAGCTCATGTTTGCCGCTTGTGTCTTTCGCATTTTTGCTGAGCTGGTCACTTGGAGCGCTTCGTGAGTTCGTATCTTTACTTTAAAGCTGATAGGATCCAACCCTTCATATTCTAAGCGCCCGATTTCGCGTCGAAGATCAGCTTCAACAGTAGCGAGATCCTTGTACCAGTTGTATAGGAGTTCTGGCATCCAAATGCGAACGAGATCCTCGTATCCGTTGCGAAACCCAAACCATCTTCCCATTTGCATCAATGTGTCGTAGGTTCGCGAGATTCGAACGAAGTAAGAACAGCATAAACCTTCAAGCGTAAGGCCGCGAGCCAGAGTATTTCCTCCGATCGCAATTACCGTTTGAGTCTCGCGCTCGTAGTCCAAACGTTTATCGGAAAGTCCGTTGTCTACGATTAATTTAGTGCTGGAAAGAACATCTGCGATATGGGGCTTGAGTGCGTCAAAGTCTTCATGCTCGAACTGAGGGTTTTTGGACATTTCTCGGTCCCACATTTGCTCGAGTTCGCTAAGAAAATCGTGTTCCTGAACTCGCCTACGCATCAACGCTATTTCTGGTTCCACTACATCTGCTAGTCGTTCGTGTGCGTAAGTTCTCGGTGATGTATGAATTAGCATCGATGAGTGCTTATCAGCCTGGCCGCGGCACCACCGTGCAGCTGTAGCTAGTACAAACCATTGAATGGCCTCCCTTAGGCTGCTGACCATTTCGGGTTCCCAGTTTTCAATTTCACGAGATGGAGGGCGGACGATTGCCTCATCCTCCTCGGGAACGAAATTAACTGCGTCAATAATTTTAGAATCTGCGTCCTCGATAGATTCATTTAGTAGCGGTTCCCTACCAAATATTTCTTCTGCGCCAAAGTATCCTTTTGGTCGCGGTAGCATCATGATGAAGTCTTTTGGATAGAGATCGTCTCGCTCATTAGGGTCGATCAATATGTTCGCAAAAGGTGTAGCAGTGTAGCCAATGTAGGAAGTTCTTTGGCGTTTTAGCAGAGTCCTAATCTGTGCGTTGATTGCGCTGATTTCATTCTTTTGCTTAAGAGAACTCATCACGTTGATACTCGCTTGGTCCGCTTCATCGTCGATAACGAGGATGGGGAAGGTTTCGCTGCCTAGATGCTGTGATGCTCCGTCAAGCCAGTCGTTGAGTTTATTGAGTCTACGAGAATTTTTCTTAACTACAGCAATCATCCTTGTGTCGCGTTTTGCTAGGAGTGCTGCGTTAATTGTCTGGTCGAAGTCTTGCTTGCTAGTTGTGAGCATAGTCCAATGTGTTTCGGTCTTGCTCATGAGATCTTCATAGAGACGATCTTGGGTTTGTTTGCGTAGATTATTCAGCATTCCCGATAACACAACTATTAGTCGGTAACCCTCGTCCGCTGCCTTGGCAATAACCGACATGAAGTTTGTAGTCTTACCGCTTTGGACATAGCCAACAACTAGGCCTCTTGTTCTCAGGGATGGTGCGCTTGGGTAACCGGCTTCTGCAACGACCTTGCTGGACGAATTGTCGATTGATGAAGCTGTGCTTGCGCCCAACTTCGACTTAATTCCATTGAATACGGGGGGCCAGAAAACGTCGTTCTTGGGATCAGGGCCTTCGTACCAAGCGTTCCAGGCAGCGCTATCTTTGGCGATGGTTACGATATCGGTAGGTGTCCTGAGCTCGGAGATCGTTTTCCAAATTCGCCGTTTTGCCTCTTCCAAGATCGGCCGATCTCGTCTCCATGCCCGAGTCTTTGAGAGGATCTCGAATGCTTGGTCTAGAGTTGCCTTGTTTGTGTGCATGCTCCCGCGTAGGGAATCCCGAGCTTCTGCGATCCAGTCTTCCATCTCTTCAGCAGAGTACTCTTCGTAACCCGGTATGTTCATCGATCGCTCATTTCTATTGGTGCCAAGAATTTACCTCCTATTATTAGATGTCTTTTGAGAAAATGTCTCGTAGATCGAAAACTGGGGGTGGTTCTCAGCGCTCTATGCTATTGCAATCATTAGCTCGGTCGTTGTGGTCCCAGCCAGCGCGCAGTACTTTGAACAGCACAATTAGCTGAGTTGTGAGTTTGCTGTCTAACTCTGTGTTTTGTAGATGGTTTTCTCCTGGCCGTGCAGGCCGTGGCCGCCCAGTAATCGCGCCATACCTGACGGATTCTCCATCATGTTCGTTGGGTAGCCTGCCTTTCAGTCGAGGCCTGTGTCGACACTTGATCTACCTTCCCGTTTCCCCGATTAAATCGATTGAGTCAGTAAGGATTGTCGTGCCGAAACGCGACGAAGAGATCTCCGTGCGCGTGTACCGACCGAGGACCCCGTGGGGTTTCCTATCCAGGGTCGCCTGTGGCGGCGAGCTAGACCTGATGACGTAATCGAAGAAGCTGCTCCTCAGATTTAAACCTTCCTAGGGTAGTTCGAACTTTTAATGATTGAAGGTCTCAAGGTTTCATTTGCAGGTTTACAAGTTTAAATTGCTAGTTTGCCCATTCTGCAAATAGCTTTGATCGCAGCATTCCATCCCACATTCCTCGCTAACCTCAAACCATGACCACCGTCATCGAGTTTCCCAACAACACCCCAGACAAATCACTCCCCGGGCTGCTGCCCGCGGAGCTCATCCAGGCGGTGAAGAACGCGCAGAACGTGGAGTTTTTCACCGGCGCCGGAATGAGCAAAGATTCCGGGCTCGATACCTTCCGCGACGCCCGAACAGGCATCTGGTCGCACGTTGACCCACAGGCCATGGCCACCATCGACTCCTGGGCCCGCGATCCTGAACCCATGCTCGGCTGGTACCTCTGGCGCGGCACACTCTGTCGCCGCGCACAACCCAACCCCGGGCATCTCGGGATTGCTGAATGGGGCGGGCTTCCTGGCGTCGAGGTGCACATCACCACGCAAAACATCGACGACCTCCACGAGCGCGCCTACGACGAGCTACAACAACCGCGGCCGAAGATCGCCCACCTCCACGGCAGCCTCTTCGCCTACCGCTGCAGCATTTGCCACAAACCCGCGCGGATGCCCGAGCTCCCCGAAAACCAAATCGAACGCGCCATGCCTCGAAACTGCACCCTCTGCGGTAACCCCATCCGGCCCGGTGTGGTGTGGTTCGGGGAACCGCTCCCGCACAAAGAATGGGATGCCGCGGAAAGGTCGATGAACATCGCCGACCTCGTGGTCATCATCGGCACCTCGGGGGTCGTGTGGCCCGCTGCCGGGTTGCCCGCCATCGCCGCCGAGCGCGGCGTGCCCATCATCGAGATCAGCCCCGACCGCACCGACCTCACCAGCATTGCCACCTGGTCCATACGAACAACCGCCGCGCGTGGAGTTCCAGCGCTGACGGCGGTTGCGAAGTAAGTGTGACTTTGAGAGAGGAGTTCTTTGAGAGTTTGAAACTTTCAATTGAAACTTTTAAAAGTGTGAGTTAGTTTTGCAACTATGAATGTCACAGAGGAATGGATCCAACGCACGCTAGCTGAGTGTCGGGCACGCCAAGGGGATACAGTTTCTGTAGAGATCAAGGCAGCTCAGGGGGGACTTCCGAAGAGTCTTCCAGAGACGATCTGCGCCATGGCCAATATGCCCGATGGCGGACTTATCCTGCTCGGTGTAAAAGAAAGTGCAAACTTTGAAATTGTTGGTGTAGAAGATCCTGCAAAGTTGGAATCTGGGATTGTGAGTCAGGCTCAGAATGCAGTAAAACCAGCGCCAGCTGTGGACACTACAATCGTTGAGATCGACGGGAAGCACTTAGTTCTTGCCCAAGTCCGGTCTCTTAATATCGATGACAAGCCTGCCTTGTACAAAGGTAAGCCGTACCTACGACAGGCTGACGGCGATTATCCGATGCCACTCTCGGAGCAAAAGATGATTGCCGCAGCAAAACTGCACGTAAGCCCAGACGAGGCATACGACCAGCGAGTTGTACGAGATAGCTCGCTGGAAGATCTAGACCCCGACCTCGCAGACGATCTTGTGAAACGGCTCCGTGGTGAGATCAAGCAATTTCGGAAGGTGAACAACAATCGTCAAATCCTTCGAAACATGCGTGTGAGCACGAAGAATGATGAACTTACCCTTTCTGGCCTGTATGGCTTGGCTAGCTATCCTCAAGGGTTCTATCCGACCCTCAGCGTTACCGCGGCGGTGAGACTGCCAGAAGACAGTCTTGAGGGGCGTACCAAAAATCTGGAAAAGTTTTCTGGACCAGTAACGGACTTGCTTGACCAGAGTTTGGAATGGGTAAAGCGGAATATTGGTACGATCCAACGATATCAGCCTGATGGCCATATGAAGTCTGTTCCAGAGATCCCACTTACGGCAGTTCGAGAAGCAATTGCCAATGCCATCATCCATAGGGACTTGGGCCCTAATGCACTTGATCAGGGGCGGCCCGTAGATATCCGGCTTTACGACAAGTGCCTAGTGATTACAAACCCAGGTGGTCTTAAATCGCTGTCAATCAGACAACTCGAAAGTGAGGAATTCACCAGAGTCGAGGTCAATCAGCACCTTTATCGGCTAGCCCAATCTCTACGTGATCCTCAAGGAAACAGGATCATTGAAGGTGAAGGTGGCGGCATACAGACAATGATTCGTGAGTGTCGAGCAGCTGGCCTAAAGCCACCGCTCTTCGAAGACACGGGAGTGAAGTTCACTTGCAAACTGTGGAGAGTGTCGGAGGTGCCACTACCCGCCTCGGTTCCACAAGGTACTGTCCCAAATCGCGGGGTAAGGAATGTGCAGGGACGAACAAACGAAGACCTTTTGAAGAAGCTTGGACGAAATGTTCCCTCCATCTATGCAGCTGCCTGCGACTTTCAAGCAGCATTCACACTTCAGGAACTGCGGGAGAACACAGACATGTCCGAGAGCCAAGTTCGATATGGCTTGAAACCACTGTTAGATAATGGGTTTATCCGTAGATCCGGTGGTCAAGGACGGCGAAATACCAGCTATACAGTCATACGCTGAGTTTACAATTGCAGTGGATTCTTACGGCAAGTCAGGCTGGTAGCGCCAGTCGCACATTCATAGTTTGATTCCAAGTTCTGGAAATGCGAATCACCTGCCTGATTTGTGACTGGATGAGCATCGCTATCTGATTAATGGGAGCACCCGTTGCACGGAGTATCAGCGCTGTCAGTGGATGTGACGTACGAATGAAGTAGGGAAGGGAAATTGAATAGCCGACGGCTGTGCTGGATCTGCGAAAAAGCTCAAGCTACGACGTGGGAAGCTTGGGTGTGGAGTAGTGCGATAGACAAACGGGAGAGCCTGTAGCGAATAGGTGCAGGTGGATGGCGGTCGCTGAGTTCTTGGCGAGCAGTTGAAATTTCCTTAAATACAGGAGAACTTCCCAACTTAACTTCCCACAACTTCCCACATTGGGAAGTTCGGTAGGAAGCTCTTGGGAAGCTTGAATTCGCTAGACCGTTCGTCCTAGAGGTAGAAGCCTGTGTTCGGGTCGTAGTACTTGCCCACCGAAGGGTCCCAGTATGGCTGCAGCGGACCAACCGGGCTGACCGGCGCCGCTGGCACAGGGGCGGGCTGCGGTGCCGGAGCTGGCGCCACCGGCGCCTGATCGGCCGGTGCCGGCGCTGGGGCAGCAGGATCTTGACCAGCAGCGCCATTAGCGTCACCACCAGCAGGTCCGCCTGCGCCCTCACCGCCACCAGCGCCCTCACCACCGGCAGCACCCTGACCGCCGGCGGCACCCTCAGCGCCCGCCGGATCACCCTGCTCCAGGGTCTCCCACACACTCGGATCCAATGCGCCGAGCGCGCGCCCTGGTGCCGTCGCAGCAGGATCGGAAGCAGCCGGAGCCGCAGGGGCACCGGCTGCATCCTCGGAAGGATTGACCGCAGCACCCGTCGTGTCGTCGAGCGCCGCACCCGGCACCGCGCCGCCCTCAACCGCACCCGGAACCTCCGGGAACTCATCGAGCGGCTCGACAGGAATCGGCCCGAACGGCGGATCTGCCTGCATCTGGCGCACAATCTCACCCGCGAAGGTCTCCGCGAACACGTTCGTGAAGTGGTGCGCATCGCGGTAGGCAGCCATGTTGCCGATGATCGCCGGACACCAGCCGTCCTTGCAGTACAAATTGGTGAAGTCCAGGTGCTGAACGTTCAGCCCCTTGTAGGCCTCGTACTGCGGGCTCACTTCCTGCAGCGCCGCCTCCACCGGTGTGCCGCAGACCTCGTTGATCTGGCGGATCTCATCGCTCGTCAGGTGCTCCGGATCGGCCGCGCCCGCGAAGCTCGAGCCGTCATTGACCGGATCACCGTTGCCGTCGTAGGTGCCGTCCAGCATCTCGGAGACGCAGCGGCGCATATCCAGCTGCTGGCCGGAACCGTCGTGGCGCACGTGCCACACGTTGTCGCGCACCAGGTAGCTGCGGATGCCAGCCTCGTCGAACCGCTTCACCACATCCACGTACTCTGTCGGCACAACCTCAGGACCCTTACCCATGTAATCGGTCGGGCGGGTACCGGTCATGAAGACGCCCTCTGTTGGAGGGTTCTCCAGGATGTAGTCCATGACGTAGCCGGACCATTCGCGGCAGGAAGGGTAGTCTTCGCCGGTGTACAGCGGGATTGTGGAGCCCACGGGACAGCCCATCTTCAGCAACGGCTTGATCTTCAGGCCCATCTGCCGGCCCGCGATGTCCATGGCTGGCATGAAGTGCTCTGAGTGGGAGCCGCCGATCACGTACAGGGTGCGGTCGGAGTCCAGGTCGCCGTAGGCGCATTCCTCCTCGGAGCGGTTGTACTCCTTGTGCGTAATGACCACGGCTGGTTCGAAGCCGATCTGGCAGCCATCCGGCTGAGTCGGTGGCAGCAGCGCGCGGAAATCCTCCAGCGGCGGCACGATCGGCATGCCCTCCGGTGCTGGCTTGTTCTCCAAGAATGCCAGGCCACCGGGGTACAGTTCGCGGTTCTCCGCCGCGTTGAGCAGGTCCGCGGTATTCTCCTGCGACTTCTGCTCCAGCGTCGGTGGGGAAACGACGACAGCAGCTGCCAGCGCAGCGATGACCACGGCATAAGCTGTCTTTGGCCACACGCGCACGGAGTTCCACCAGTAGCGCGGGCTGATGAGCACCCAGCTGCGGGCCGGCTTCGCGCCCTGGCGCAGTGGCTTCTCGATGATCTTGGAGGAGATCCACGCCAGCACCACGGACACCGCCATTACGCCGATGCCCACGAGCGGATCCACCGACGTACCGGACACGCCCGGGTCGGTGGCCTCCGCGGCATTCTCTGCGCTCTCGGAGGTGCCCACGTACGCCACGACGAGCACGAGGATCGGCCAGTGCCACAGGTACAGGGCGTAGGAGATGCGTCCCAGGAACTGGAAGAGGCGGGTTTCCAGCAGGCGCGTCACGCCCACCGGCTGGCCACCCGTGCCGGCCAGCACCACCATCGCCGCGCCGAGCAGCGGCACCAGCGTCCACGGGCCGGGGAACTGCTGTGCGCCGTCGAGGAAAATACCCGTGCAGATGATCGCAGCCAGGCCCACGATGCCCAGCACCCAACGCAGCACGCGGCCCATTGGCGGCACCACGGATCGGCCATCCTTGCCCTTGCGGAGCAGCAGCATGCCGAGCAGGCCGCCCAGGCCGATTTCCCAGAAGCGGGACGCGGTGGAGTAGTAGTTCAGCGCCTGGTAGTCCACGTTCAGGTACGCCGCGTAACCGAAGGACAGCAGCGTGGCGGCGGAGAGCACCACCAGCAGCACGGGGCGTGCAAACTTGCGGAAAATGAAGGCGATCAGCACCACGACCAGCAGGGATGCCACATAGATCTGCAGCTGCGCGGACATGGACCACAGGTGCTGGAATGGGCTGACGGTATTGCGGACGCTAGTGTATTCGCGCCCGGAGAACGCCAGTTGCCAGTTGATGAAGTAGCCCAGCGCCGCGCGTGCATCCTCCGCCATCGTCACGTGCGTGAGCTTGTTCATGACGAACAAACTGCCCGCCAGCGTGGCAGCGACCACGACGGCGAGCAGCGGGAACAGGCGCCTGATGATGCGCAAGAGCGACTGGAAGAACGTCAGGCCGTTCTTGCGCTGCGCGTTGGAAAGTTGGCTACCGAAGAAAAAGATGCCGCCGAGCAGGAGGAACACGTCCACACCCGCGGAGACTTTTCCCACGAAGACGTGGAATACGACAACAAGGGCGATCGCGAGTCCGCGAAGCCCTTCGATATCTGTGCGGAAATTTGAGCTAGCTGCCTTAGCCATAACGCACCTATCGTAGGCAACCGGCCGGGGTTAGTCGAAGTAGACACTCTCTAGCGTCAGTGATTCTTCCACTCCGGCCTGCTGATGCTAGTTGTGCGCAGCCGTCGTATCGTGGGTTTTATGCCCACTGTTCTAGTCGTTCATCACTCGCCAACCCCCGCGACCCGTGCGCTCGCCGATTGTGTGCTCGACGCCACGAGGTCCGCAGCCACAGAGGCCAGTGAATTTCTCACCGCGGATGGTGGTGATGGTGGTGCCGAGTGCATAACGGTGTGCGAGGTGGATGCGCTGCACCCAGACGTGGGGCAGTTGCGGGAGGCAGGTGCAGTGATCTTCGGGACCACCGCGAATTTCGGATACATATCCGGCGCGCTGAAGCACTACTTCGATTCCACCTTCATGGACATCGGGGAGCAACTGCAAGGCATTCCCATGAGCTGGTGGATCCGCGGGGGTTATGACACAACGGGGGCCTCCAAGGCGATGACGAGCATCACCACAGGCTACGGCTGGTCACCGGTGGCTCCACCCGTGGAGTTCACCGGTGAGATCGAGCCGCATCTAGCGGAACTGCGCGAGATGGCGCAGGCGGTGGTCGGAGCCCTCGTCGCGTAGCGTGGCTAGCGTCTCGCGCAGCGCCGACTACTTGGCGTCGGAAAGGAAGTGGGCGGCCGCGGACGTGCCAGCCGTAACGGCCAGCACGGAAGGCCAACTGCCGATCTTCTTCGCCAGCGGGTGTGACAAGCCGAATGCGGCGATATATGCCGCGGTGAGGCCAGCGGCGGTGGGGGCGCCAGCCTTCGCGTTCCAGGACCGTGCTGCCCAGCCGCCAGCAGCGGCCAGAAGCACGCCACCCAGCGGGCGGATACCAGTTTCACGGGCGGTCAACCAGCCGCCGATCAAACCGGTGGCTACAACAGCCGCAGTATTAACGTCCTGAGGCTTCTTAATATCAATGCTCTTCGAACTCATGAGAATCAGCGTAGCCCCTCGTCACGGGTGTGGAGGTAGGTACTGCAAAGGAGTTCGCTGACTGATTGCTGGGAAAACCATAAGAGCAGGCGGAAGCGCCCTCCCCGGGGCTGAAAACAGCCATCGAGGCGGGTAGTGTGTCCCACATGCTAAGCACTCGACTCACACGACTATGGGACATTTCCGTGCCGATCATCGGCGCACCCATGGCTGGGCGTGCGGGAGGAGAACTCGCCGCGGCTGTTTCCCGTGCTGGAGGCCTAGGCATGTTCGGTGTCGGTGGCAACACCACCGCAGAGTGGGTCACGGAAAACGCCCGCATCGCCCGTGAAGGATCCGTGGAACACGCGGGTGGTGGATCGGCTATCGCACAGAAAATGCTCGGCAACAAAGCACACAAGGACGGTGCAGGGGAGGGGGCCGCAGTAGATGGTGCGGCGAGTGGCGCCGAGGGATCTGGTGCGAATGACGCGACCGGGCAAGACCTCTCACAGGACATCCCCGAGGAACTGGGGAACTTCGGCATCGGCGTGATGCTGTGGAGTATTAAGGACAAGCCGGATGTCTGGAAGGCCGTCCTTGATGCCCGCCCCAAGGTCATCTCCCTCGGCTTTGGCGATCCCACAGGCTACGTGGAGCAGGCACAAGAACTGGGCATTTCCGTGGTCGCGCCGGTCAATGACCTCACGCAGGTGAAGGCAGCGGTGGCCGCAGGGGTCGATGTCATCTGCATTCAGGGAACGGACGCGGGTGGACACACCGGGCACATCGGCACCATGCCGCTGATGCAGATGGTGCTGGACTACCTCATGCTCAACGCCCCGGGTATCCCCACCGCAGTCGCCGGAGGCATCGGCAGCGGTCGTGGCGTCGCCGCAGCTCTTGCAGCAGGTGCGGACGCAGCATGGGTGGGCACTGCCCTTCTCGCCAGCCCAGAGTCGCTGGGTTCGGCGGAACTGCGGGAGGCGGCCGTGGCGGCGTCGAGTAAATCAACCTTGCTCACGGACATCTACGACCGCGCCGAACAACAGGCGTGGGACACAAAGACATGGCCGACGCGCACCGTCGCCAATGGGTTTACGGACGTGTACGCGGAAATGTCGCGCCGGGGCGAGGTGACGGACCAGGAACTCATCGCCGCCCGCGCAGAAGGGGGCGAGTTCGCCGAGGACATCAAACTCCATGCAGGTCAGGGTGTGGGCATGCTGCACCAAGAGATGCAGGCCGGTGATGTGGTGCGGCAGATGACGGAGGACGTCAGAGACCTGCTGGAGCGCAAGCTCTAGCCCCACCTAGGGCGCAAGCTCCAGCCTCGCTGGCAGCGCGCGCCAGGAAACTCAGGTACTAATGGGTGTATGGATACTCTCATTCTCGCAGCAGGTTCTTCTGTCCCTCCTCTAGGTTTCCTCGGCTGGATCATCATTGGTGGCCTGGCCGGTTGGATCGGTTCCAAGATCATGGGCACCGATGCTCAGATGGGCATCATCGCCAACATCGTGGTCGGCATCATCGGTGGTCTCCTGGGTGGCTTCCTCCTGGGCTTCATCTTCGATGTCGGATCCGGTGGCTGGATCTTCTCCTTCATCACCTGCCTCGTGGGCGCGTGCGTGTTCCTCTGGATCGCCAAGCTGCTCATGGGCAATAAGTCACAGCGCTAACGGCAACTGCACTATCAACACCAGCGCCGGGTCTCCCCACACACGGGGGGCTCGGCGTTTTTTCGCGTGCAGCGAGCAAAAGGGTGATCAGAGATTGTGGTCGGTGACCCAGCGGGAGAGTGAGTGCCGGTTGGTGTGCTGCGTCTTGCGCAGGATATTGGACACGTGGGTCTCCACCGTCTTCACGCTGATGAATAGCTTCTGTGCCATTTCCCGGTAGGTGTATCCGCGGGCTAGCAGCTTGAGCACCTCTCGCTCGCGCTTCGTGAGCTCATCGAGCAGGTTCGCGCCCTCCTGCACCTCCGCGACCTCGGCGGCGGGCACTCCGCGGCTCTGCAGCTCCTCCGTCGTGGCGGAACCCCCTGCGTTCCCCCTCCCGGCTCCAGCGGCGCTGCCGCTTGTGGCGTTCGTTCCCGCTGGCGTGCTGGTGGCGTCGAGCGCAGAGGAGGCGGAGAACGCATCGAGGACGTAGCCCGCCAACCTGGGGGAGAAGACCGCGTCACCGCTATGGATGCGGGCGATGGCGCTGACGAGTTCCGGGCCGCTGATCGACTTCGTGACATAGCCGCGCGCACCGCCGCGAATAAGGGCGATGACGTCCTCCGCTGCGTCCGAGACAGAAAGGCACAGAAATTGAGGGACGACGCCACCAGCCCGTCCGCCGAAGCACTCCGTCACGACCGCCAGGCCACCGCCGTCTGGCATGTGCACGTCCAGCAACACCACATCCGGGGTGGTCTCTGCGATGCCGGACAGAGCATCCTCGACCGTACCGGCCTCGCCGACAACCTCCACGCGCCCAGCGCCTGCCGAGTGGAGCTCGGCGCGCACACCCGCGCGGAACATGGAGTGGTCATCGACGAGGAATGTGCGAATGCACGCAGCGGGTGTGTTGGTGGCCTCGGCGGGTGAATCAGGGGTAGTCATGAGTACTTTCTGCGACTGGCGTGTGGTGTGCGACAGGCACATGGTCGGGGATGTCGCCGGCGTGAGTGCCGAACCGGTTTTCGGGCCGTGCGGTGGGTGTTGAGCTGCGGACTGAGTTTTCAGCTTAGGGACGGGGGACGGACATAATGACCTCCGTGCCGGCAGCTGAAGTATCGATCTCCACGGTACCGCCCGCGCGCTGCATGCGCCCCAGAATGGACTGCCGGACACCCTGCCGATCCTCGGGGATCTGCTCCGCATCGAAACCCGGGCCCCGGTCGCGCACGTACATCTCCACTCGTGGCTCATCGGGTTCAGCTTCGAGGAAGACGTGGATCTCGTCGCACCCAGAATGTTTAGCCGCATTGACCATCGCCTCGCGCCCGGCAAGGGCCAGCGCCAGCAGCGCATCCGTACTGGGCATGTCCTCGCCCACGAGGACGGGGCGAACACGAATGCCGTAGGTATCCTCCACCTCGCCGCAAGCCACGCGGACCGCGCCGAAGAGGGTCTCCGGAACCACGGATTCGTCCGTGGCGAAGAGCCATTGGCGCAGTTGCCGTTCCTGCGAACGAGCCATGGTGACGATGTTCGGCTCGGAGGAGCTCTTTTGGATCATCGTCAGGGTCTGCAGAACGGAATCGTGAATGCGGCTGGCGATTTCCGCGCGCTCGGCCTCGGCGGCGCGTTCCTCAGCGGCCTGGTTCGCCGAGGACCACAGCCGCAACCACAGTGGAACCAGCACCACGATGAAGCCAATGATCGCCAACAGTGCCGCAACAAAAGCCCAGCCGACCATCGCGCCACGCGCGCTGTCCGCGCCGCCGGAACTGGTGCCAGCGACCAAGAGCGTGCCACCAATTCCGCCGATGAGCAGCACCACGCCGCCGACCAGCGCTGCCAGTTGTGGCCACTTGCGGGAGCTCGCCTGCACGCCGAAGGTGTTCCACACCAAGAACACACCCACGGCGGCCACGCTCAGCAGCAAACTCAACACGGACTGCTGGGAGCCCAGTGCTGGTCCTATGATCGCCATCACCGCACCGACGGCCAGCATCGCCCAGTCAATACTCCGATGCGGGCGATTGATGTTCTCTGGGCGCGAAGCTCCCGCCACCCGTCGATCGATGCGTTCCTGTGCGACCCGTGAGGTTCCCTCCGCGACGCTGTTCACCGAGGATGTGAAAATCACCAACGCGATGTAGAGCGGTATCGCCAGACCCGGGGCAACCAGCAAAGCCACGAAGGCAAACCGCACCCACGTCAGTTCCACTCCCAGGTGTGCCGCTAGCCCAGTGCACACGCCACCGAGGATCCGGTTGTCCTTCACCCGGTAGTACGTGGGGTAGGGCGTGCTGTGTGCGGTCATGGCTTTAGTCTGCCAGCGACGGTGGCCTAGGGGTATCGGGGAAGACCCTGATTCCCCGGCTGGAGGAAGTTTCAGGGTGCTTCCCCGATGTGACTGCGCTGGATCGGCTGCAGAATGAAGGACATGAACACCACAGACAATGCTCCCCACCAGAGTCATCCGGCGGATCAGCCCGCGGACTCGAATGCCCCACAAGCAGATTCGTCCTCCCAGGTCACGGCCTTCCTCCGCGAGGTCTGGCGGACGCGTCCCGTGCGGATCCCCGGTCGGCAGGGCTCTGGTGCCTGGTTTGCAGGCATCGCGGAGGGGCTTGGCGTGCGCTACCAGATCAGTCCGGTACTGATCAGGCTGTTGTTCGTCGTCCTGTCGCTGGCCGCGGGCATTGGTGTAGTGACCTACCTCGCGCTGCTGCTGATCCTGCCCCGCTACACCGTGCCACTATCGCCAGCGGAAGCCATTATCAAGGGGATCGACGACAAGCGCTTTAACCACGATCGCTCAATGGGATGGAGCGCGGGCATCATCCTGCTGATCATGCTCGTTGGTTCCTTCGTCACGGTGGAATCCACGACCGTGCTCGGTGCGATTGTGGTCTGCCTGACCGTGTGTCTGCTCCATGCCCGCGTACCGGAGCCTCCGGGGCAGTTTTATGCCACCGCTTTTTCTTATTCGCCGAAACCCCCCACCAGCACCGGCGGGGTCTCTTTCACCTCGGCAACCAACCCGTACGGTAGCTATACGTCCGGGGGCGGGGCTGGTGGCGTCGGACAGAAAGAGGACGCTTACACCGCTGCGGAGGGTTTCGAGGACAACGCTCGCGCTCCCCAGTCCACGCCGCCGAGCTGGGACCCGCTGGGCACCGCACCGTTTGCCTGGCACTTACCCGACCCGGATGAGCTCGATGCGCAGGCTCACGCGAGGCCACAAGAAAAGTCGAAGAAGCGGAAGAAGAAGTCCAGCCGGGTGCTCGCAGCAACTTTCACCTTCATTGCCATCCTGGCGGTGGCTGGAGTGGGGGCCGTGGCAGTCGGAGCCGCAGACATCATAGGCGGGTCAGGCAACAGCAGCCTGCGCATATTCGGGACGGACACACAAAAGCCCACCGCGAAGGTCAGTGAACGCAAGTTCCGCTTGTGGGCAACCAACGGAAAACTGGATTTCGGGGAGTACACGCAGGGCATGCCAGCTGAGCCCACCCCGGGAACGCCGACCAGGAATAGTGTGTACCTGCATTCCGTGGCATCCCATACGGAGATAGCGATCCCACGGGAGACGGATGGGCCAGCATTCACCGTGACGACCTACTGCCCGTGGACCTTCTTGGCTGAATCCGAGTGCGAAGATGGACGGATCTACGAGGTACCGTCCACCGCGAAGAACCAGGAGCCGAAGTACACGGTGGATCTCCACATCAGCGGCACGATGGCTTCAGTGAGCATCGAACGCCCGTAATCGCACCACAGCTCTTAGAAGCTGGTCGGGTCCTCCGGCCACGCGTGCTTCGGGTAACGCCCACGCATGTCCTTGCGCACACCCTGGTAGGGCCCGGCCCAGAAACTCGCCAGATCATCAGTGACCGCCAGGGGCCTCTGCGCGGGCGATAGCAGGTGGAATTGCACGCGCCGACCAGCGATGACGGGCGATTCGTGCAGCCCGAAAGCATCCTGCAGCTTCGTGGCGACTACTGGCGGAGCGTCCGGCGTGGCGCCCTCAGGGTCGGGGTAGCACACCTTCGCACGCCTCCCATTCGGCAGCTCAAACGTCTCGGGTGCGCACTCATCAATGGGCTTGTCCCACGGGATCAAACCACGCAGAAGCCCCGCGATATCGGGCGTGCGTCCGGCCGCCAGATCCGCTGCGGCGAAGCTCACCACGTCCTCAGGCAACCCGTGGCGCACGTTCGGGTAGCCCTCCACGTCCTGTTCGTGCAGGTAGTTCATTCGCCGGAGGAGGGCCTGCGTGCCCTCGTCGAGCGACAACATCGCCGCCCCGTGTGTACGCAAAGCTTCCTCCACTGCAGTGCGCTTGTCCTCCGGGGTGGCCTGCACTGGGGCGCTGCTGAGCTCAATGGCCCCCACACGCCGCGTCTGCCGCACCTGGATTTTCTGCGTCTCGGGGTCGAATGTCGCCCTCCTTTCCTCCTCGACGCCACCAGCCGCCGCCAGCGCCAGCTCCTCTGGAATCGGCAGGGCGCTACGCACGCGGGCACCCGTGCCATCGCCCGTGTGGGAGCGGGCAAGATCGGCGATGGCGAACCACTGGCTGCCAGAGTCAGCTGCCAGGGAGTTCATGCCCGGGATCTCGGAGTGCAGTGTGGCGCCGGTGCCGCCGACGGTAAGTACACGGTCGCTGGGCTGCCCGTGCGCATCTATGACCCGTCTTGCCACGAGGTGCGGGTATGCGCAGGCCACGGTGTAGGCGATGGCTTCATCGCCGGTGAGATCCGCTTGTTCTGATATGTGAGTATCGCCGAAGAGCTGGTGCGCACGTGGGCTTTCACGCCGCAGAATTCGCTCAATACGCTGGACCATAGGGTCTTGCGGGCGCACCGCGGCAACCTCGCGGGAGAGGTTCGGGGAGCTCGGAGTGGCGTCGAGCACAGACAAGATGCGGGAGACGAGCCCGGGCGGAAGGGCGCGGGCGGCGAGCAGACCGCCGCGGGCCAGGTGCGGTTCCAGCGGAATACTGGCAAGCAGGCGGCCGAGAGGCGTGACCTCGCCGAAAGTGCCATCGGAAGTGGTGCTGATCGCGCCGAGACGAACGAGGGCCTCGGTGGCAACAGTGGCGGCTCGCTCCGGAAAAGGGTCGGGGAGGGGTAAATCCACGCCCCCGGGCGCACCCCACACCGCGCAGTCCAGAAGAGCGCTGGTGAGGTCGGAGGTAGCGATGGCAGGAGGGGAAAACTCGGCGAGCTTGGCCCACTGTTCGGCAGTGAGGCAGCGGAACACCACCCCCGGGCCCTCGCGGCCCGCACGGCCAGCACGCTGCACAGTGGAAGCCTGGCTGGCGGACTCCGTGACCAGCAGGGACATCCCGCGGGAGGCATCGCGCCGGGAAACGCGGGAAAGACAGCTATCCACGACCACGCGCACCCCAGGCACCGTGACGGAGGACTCCGCAACGTCAGTGGCGACGATGACCCGGCGGGAAGGGCTCGCGCTGGTGGGCGAGTGGCGAGAGCCACGGCCGCCGACAATGCGCGCCTGTTCCTTCGGGTTCAAGCGCCCGTGCAAAGCGCAGGCCTCCACCGCCACACCTCCGATGGTGCTGCCGTGGAGCTGTTCCGCGATGAACTCCGTGCCGCGGATCGTGGGGACAAAAGCTAGGACATCGCCACCTGCGATCTCCGGATCTGGGTGCGTGGCCGTGTCTGCCAGCGCCTGCCGGATGGCGTGCAGTACGTGCTGCTCGATGGAGCCCTCTGCGCCGAAACGTGCCCGCGGATCCCGCCTGGCAATGGACTGCCCGGCTGAGGTGTACCGGATATCTAGCGGGTGAATAGGGCTGGGAACATCCACAATCGGCGCGCCCAGCAGTGTCGCGAAGCGCTGGGCATCCACCGTGGCGGACATCGCCACGAGGAGCAGATCTTCCCGCAGCTCCCGCAGCTGTGCCAACATGCCGAAAACAAGGTCGGATTCCAGGTGCCGCTCGTGGACCTCGTCGATGATCACGGCACCCACGCCTTCTAAATCAGGGTCGCGCAGCAATCGGCGCAGGAGCACTCCGGAGGTGACGAACTCGATTGATGTGCGTGTCGAGGTGCGGGAATCGCCGCGGACTGTGTAGCCGATGTCCTCGCCCAGCGTGGTGGCAGTGAGTTCCGCGAGACGGGCCGCGGCCGCGCGGGCGGCAACGCGCCGAGGCTGGGTGACGACGACTTTGGTGGGCGGGCTGGTGGCGTCGTCGTTCACAGAGGTGAGGAATTCCCGCACGTAGCCAGGCGCGAGGGTTGTCTTACCCGTTCCAGGTGGTGCTTGGACTACTGCCGTGCCGGAGTTGCGCAGTGCCTGAAGCAGCGCGGAGTGACCAGCGGCAAAGGGCAGATCAGCAGCAGAGGGCAAGGAGGGAAAAGCCATGGTTCCTAGGTTAGAGGTCCCAGGGACTGGCCGAAGAGTTCCATGATGTTGTTTGCGTTGCCCAGCGATGGCCCCGCGATGTTGTTGAGCAGGAGGGCGATGAGGATGATGATCACGATAATGACGGCGCCGAAGACCCACAGTGCCCGCCAGAGGGAATAGCGCTCCGGGTTGGGGTCTTCGAGGAACGGTAGCTCCACGTTTGAGGGGTTAGCGGTGAGGGGTTCTTCCGCGAAGGTGCTGTTCGTGACGGGTTTGCCATCGCGGTCGAGGAAGCCTCCGCGCTCGGGTGTGGTGGCGCGGTAGGTGCCGACATCGCGGGAAGTTGAGCGGAAGGATGTTCTGGCATGGCGGGAGGATGCTCGAGAGGAAGTGCCGGAGGTGCTGGTTCGATGAGGGTCTTGTGAGCCGTGATCTGCCATTGTTGTGAACCTCCTGAGTTTTGTGGCTTCCTGTGGGCCTCCGGTGAGTGGGGGGATGATGTACACGGGCTGATGCTGATCGCAGGTGGGTGCTGCTGAACAGCTGTCTTGGTAGCTGGTCGTAGTTTTGCACAGGGGTGTTACTTGTGGAAAGACGCGGTGCGCTTTTGGGTTGAATGTCACACCTTTGCGCTAGCTTGGCGGGCATACACCGTATTCGATAGTTAAGGACAGAAGACAATGGATATTCCCACCGTCACCACTCCTGCCGGCCAGCTCGTCGGGGCAGATGGCATTGCGCGCCCGGCGTGGGCGTACCGCTCCGAGATGGAGCGGGAGTACTACGACCAAGAATGGGGTCGCCCCATCATCACGGAACATGGCCTATTAGAGCGGCTCTGCCTGGAATCCTTCCAGTCGGGTTTGTCGTGGAGCACGGTGTTGGCCAAGCGCCGAGCCTTCCGTGAGGTGTTCTTCCTTTTCGACGCCACCAGGATCGCAGCGATGGATGATGCTGCGAAAGCTGCGGCCATGGCCGATGAGAGGTTGATCCGCAACCGTGTGAAGCAGGAATCGGTGTACTCCAACGCGGACGCGACGATCGCCCTGCGGGAGGATCCAGGGTTGCAGGCTCTGGCGGAGGATGCTCCGGCGCGGGCGCTCCTCGGGAGGGTGGCCGATCGCTTGGTGCCAGGGTTGCCAGTGTTGCTGTGGTCTTTCGCGCCGAGGGAGCACCAGCGGCCCCGGCATGTGGCGGAGATAGCGAAGACGTCCGCGGAGTCTGTTGCGATGGCCAAGGAGCTCAAGCGGCGCGGCTTCCGCATGGTGGGGCCGGTGACGTGCTATGCGCTGATGCAGGCGACGGGGATGGTGGATGATCGGGTTGTAGAGGAGGGAAGTGGAGAGGCTGAGCGGTCTTAAAACTCGGCAGTGCGCCTGTGGAATTTTCCCACGTCGTGTGTTGTTTTGCGCGGGGTGACTGCGGGTTGGTGGCCGTTGTGTGGGCGTTGGGGGTACTAAATGTTTCAGGCATGTGAACTGGTGCCAAAACTATCTCTAAAACCTCGAAGGTTATGTTCTTGACTGTAAAATGGATTGTTGCCCCCCGCTCGACGTGATTTACGCCACAACCATTGCGTAGGGAACGGAAAATTTAGGGAACCCTAATTTTGTGAGCTCAGGGGAAGTGCGCAACTGTAGTAGACCCGCCTTGTCAAGTGTGACTGGGTTAACTCCGAAACCCATGCGGATGATCTGTCACACATATGACAAGTGCTGTTGCCCCAAGGAGGCGCCCCTCCAAAGGCAACTGCAATTGCTTGTGACGATTGACGTAGTGACGAATAGTAAGGCCACTTGAACATGACGAACTACCCTGCACGCCAGGGTCTTTACGACCCGCAGTTTGAGCACGATGCGTGTGGTGTCGCATTTGTGGCAGACATGCACGGCCGCAAGACTCGTGACATCGTGGAGAAAGGCATCCAGGCTCTGGTGAACCTGGACCACCGCGGTGCCGCTGGTGCTGAGAAGAATACCGGCGACGGTGCCGGCATCCTGATCCAGGTTCCGGACCGTTTTTACCGTGAAGAGATGGCGAAGCAAGGCGTGGAGCTGCCGGCCGCTGGTGAGTACGCCACCGGCATTGCGTTCCTCCCGAACTCTCGCATGGCTGCCCTGGACGCGATGCGCGACATCGAGCAGATCATTGCTGAAGAGGGAATGACCCTCCTCGGCTGGCGCGAGGTTCCGACGGACAACTCCTCCCTCGGTGCGATCGCCCGCGATGCAGAACCAATCTTCCGCCAGCTGTTCATTGCCGGTACCGGCAAGTACGGCCACACCCTCTCCGGCCTCGAGCTGGACCGTGCAGCATGGTTCGTCCGCAAGCGTGCAGAGCGCGAGCTCGGTACGAAGGGAGCAGGCGAAGGCACCGGTAGCGATACCGTGTACTTCCCATCCCTATCCTCCCGCACCATGGTCTACAAGGGCATGCTGACCACGCCACAGCTGCGTGACTTCTACCTGGACCTGCAGGACGAGCGCGTAGAGTCCGCACTGGCTATCGTGCACTCCCGCTTCTCTACAAACACCTTCCCATCTTGGCCACTGGCTCACCCGTACCGCATGCTCGCCCACAACGGCGAAATCAACACCGTCCGCGGTAACGAGAACTGGATGCGCGCCCGCGAATCCATGATCAAGTCGGAGATCCTCGGCGATATCTCCCGCGTTCTGCCGATCTGTGATCCAGACGGTTCGGATACGGGTCGCTTCGACGAGGCTCTGGAGCTGCTCCATCTCGGCGGTCGGAGCCTGCCACATGCCGTGCTCATGATGGTTCCGCAGGCCTGGGAGCGCAACGAGAACATCGACCCGGATGTCAGAGCCTTCTACGAATACCACTCCTCCATCATGGAGCCATGGGACGGCCCAGCTGCCCTGGCCTTTACCGATGGCACCATCATCGGTTCCGTGCTGGACCGTAATGGCCTGCGCCCAGGACGTATCTGGATCACCAAGGACGGCCTCGTGGTCATGGCATCCGAGGCCGGTGTGCTGGACATCCCGGATTCGGAGATCGTGCGCCGCACCCGCGTGGAGCCAGGCCGGATGTTCCTAGTGGACACCGCTCAGGGCAAGATCATCGACGATGAAGAGATCAAGTCTCACCTCGCCGACCAGCCATACAAGCAGTGGGTCGAGGAGAACTTGATCCACTCCGATGAGCTGCCAGCTGCAGAGACCGTTGAGATGAACCACGAGCGTGTGGTTCTGCGTCAGCGCGTCTTCGGCTTCACCGAAGAAGAGGTCGAAGCCCTCATTCGCCCCATGGCCGTCAACGGCACAGAGGGTATCGGCTCCATGGGTACCGATACGCCAATCGCCGCTCTGTCCAACCGCCCGCGCATGCTGTACGACTTCTTCGCACAGCGCTTCGCGCAGGTCACCAACCCGCCGCTGGACTCCATCCGCGAAAAGATGGTCACCTCCCTGTTCACCCAGCTGGGTGCGCAGGAGGACGTGCTCAACCCGACCCCCAAGGCCGCACACCGCATCCACCTGGAGACCCCAGTGCTCTCCAACCAGGATCTGGAGAAGCTGCGCGCCGCGGGTGAGCACGAAAAGTACGCTGCGTTCCGCTCCGCCCGTATCTCCGGCCTGTACAAGGTCGCCCACGGAGGACGCGGCATGGCCGAGTCCATCAAGCGCATCCGCCGAGAGGTCTCGGACGCCATCGCTTCCGGTGCCACGCTCATCATCCTCACCGACCGTGACTCCGACGAGCGCAACGCCCCGATTCCATCTCTGCTGCTGACCTCCGCAGTCCACCACCACTTAGTGCGCGAGAAGACCCGCACCCGCGCGTCCCTCATCATCGAGTCCGGTGATGCCCGCGAGGTTCACCACCTCGCCATGCTGCTGACCTTCGGCGCGGATGCGATCAACCCGTACATGGCTCTCATGACCATCGACGAACTGGCCGCTGCCGGCCGCCTAGGCGACGTCACCGGCGAGCAGGGACAGAAGAACTACATCCACGCTGCGGGCTACTCCATCCTCAAGATCATGTCCAAGATGGGTATCTCCACCGTGGGCTCCTACCGCGGTTCCCAGCTGGTCGACGTCACCGGCCTGCACCAGAGCCTGTTGGACGAGTACTTCACCGGAGCATTCTCCCCGATCTCCGGCATCGGTCTGGAAGAGATCGCCGACGACGTCACCGCACGTCACCGCTCCGCTTTCCTGCCACGCCCAGAGGAAAAGGCACACCGCGAGCTGGAGATCGGTGGCGAGTACAAGTGGCGCCGCGAGGGCGAATACCACCTGTTCAACCCAGAGACCGTCTTCAAGCTGCAGCACGCAACCCGCACCGGTCAGTACCGAATCTTCAAGGAGTACACCAACAAGGTCAATGACCAGTCCCGCCGACTGGCCACCTTGCGAGGCCTCTTCGAGTTCAACTCCGACCGTGCCCCGATCTCCATTGACGAGGTCGAGCCAGTCTCCGAGATCGTCAAGCGCTTCTCCACCGGCGCGATGTCCTACGGCTCCATCTCCGCTGAGGCTCACGAGACCCTCGCAATCGCGATGAACCGACTCAAGGGCATGTCCAACTCCGGTGAGGGTGGCGAGGACCCCGCCCGTTTCGAGAAGGAACCGAACGGTGACTGGAAGCGCTCCGCCATCAAGCAGGTCGCGTCCGGCCGCTTCGGTGTGACCAGCCACTACCTCAACAATTGCACCGATATTCAGATCAAGATGGCACAGGGTGCAAAGCCAGGTGAGGGTGGCCAGCTGCCGCCGTCCAAGGTCTACCCATGGATCGCAGAAGTTCGTGTGACAACGCCGGGCGTGGGACTCATCTCCCCGCCACCGCACCACGACATCTACTCCATCGAGGACCTGGCACAGCTCATCCACGACCTGAAGAACGCCAACCCCGACGCGCGAATCCACGTCAAGCTCGTTGCCGAGCAGGGCGTGGGCACCGTCGCGGCAGGTGTGTCCAAGGCACACGCTGACGTCGTTCTTATCTCCGGCCACGATGGCGGCACGGGCGCATCCCCACTGACCTCCCTCAAGCACGCCGGTGGACCATGGGAGCTCGGCCTAGCCGAGACCCAGCAAACCCTGCTGATGAATGGCCTTCGTGACCGCATCACCGTGCAGTGTGATGGTCAGCTGAAGACTGGTCGCGACGTGGTTATCGCAGCTCTGCTCGGCGCCGAAGAATTCGGCTTCGCGACTGCGCCACTGGTCGTCTCCGGCTGCATCATGATGCGCGTGTGCCACCTGGATACCTGCCCTGTGGGCGTGGCTACCCAGAATCCGAAGCTGCGTGAAAAGTACACCGGCAAGGCCGATCACGTGGTGAACTTCTTCCAGTTCATCGCTGAAGAGGTCCGCGAGATTCTCGCTGAGCTGGGCTTCCGTTCCATCGAAGAGGCCGTTGGCCACTCCGAGGTACTGACCCAGGGCACGATGGACGTTGAGCACAAGACGGCCACCAAGCTGGACCTCAGCCCAATCTTCGCCCGTCCGGAGAGCCCGTTCATGTACCAGGACCTGCACCGCACCAAGGATCAGGACCACTCCCTGGACAAGGCGCTGGACAACAAGATCCGCGAGGATGCAGAGGACACGATTCGCCGCGCAGCTGCAGGCGAGGATGTCTCCATCGACTTGTCCTACCCAATCACGAACGTCAACCGCACCGTCGGCACCATGACCGGCTCCCTGGTCTCCCGTGTCGCAGGCCGCGACGGCCTGCCAGCTGGCACCGTAAACCTCGAGTTCACCGGCTCCGCAGGTAACTCCTTCGGCGCTTTCGTCCCAGCCGGTATGACCCTGACGCTCAATGGCGACGCCAACGACTACGTGGGCAAGGGCCTTTCCGGCGGCCGCATCGTCATCCGCCCAACGGCCGAAGACGCTGCTGAGGATCTGCACAACGACGTGGTCGCCGGCAACGTGCTCGGATTCGGTGGCGTGTCCGGAGAGATGTTCATCCGGGGTGCAGTCGGCGAACGCTTCTGCGTACGCAACTCCGGCGTCACAGCTGTGGTCGAGGGCGTGGGCAACCACGGCTGCGAGTACATGACCGGCGGTCGCGTGCTCGTCCTCGGCAAGGTCGGAATGAACTTCGCAGCAGGCATGTCCGGCGGAATCGCCTACGTCCTGAACGATGGTTCCGGTGTGGAAGACCGCATCAACAAGGAGCTCGTGGACCTGGAGAAGGTTACCGACCCTGAAGAAATCGCATGGCTCGAAGAGACCATCGCAACCCACAAGCGTGTGACCGGATCCGAAGTTGAGGTGGACCCATCCCAGCTGATCAAGGTCATGCCACGCGACTACGCCCGCGTGCTCAATGCCATCGCGCGTGCGGAGGAAGCCGGCCTGGATAAGGACGGCATCGCCGCGGCAATCATGGAGGAAGTGAACTAATGGCTGATCCACACGGTTTCCAAAAGTACGGTCGCGCCGAAGCGGAGCACCGTCCAGTACCCCTGCGTCTGCTGGACTACAAGGAGGCTTACGAAGAGTTCTCCGACGACAAGGTTCAGATCCAGGCAACCCGCTGCATGGATTGTGGCATCCCGTTCTGTCACGATGGCTGCCCGCTGGGCAACATCATCCCGGAGTGGAATGACCTCGTTCGCCAGGGACGGTGGAAGGAGGCGTATGACCGCCTCCATGCCACTAACAACTTCCCTGAGTTCACCGGCCGCCTCTGCCCAGCTCCTTGTGAGGGCGCCTGCGTGTTGGGTATCGGCAATGATCCAGTGAACATCAAGACCGTCGAGCTCACTATCGTCGAGCACGCGTACAAGGAGGGCTGGATCACGCCGATCAAGCCGACCTTTAAGACGGGCCAGTCCGTTGCCGTGGTTGGTTCCGGTCCTGCCGGACTGGCTGCCGCACAGCAGCTCACCCGCGCTGGACACGATGTCACCGTTTTCGAGCGTGCCGACCGCATCGGTGGACTGATGCGCTACGGTGTGCCGGAGTACAAGATGGAGAAGAAGTGGATCGACCGCCGTCTGGAGCAGATGGAGGCTGAGGGCACCAAGTTTGTGGTGAACACTTCTCCGACCGGTGAGGATCTCAAGGATTTCGATGCGATCCTCCTGGCCATCGGCGCCACCGTGGGCCGTGACCTGCCAGTTCCTGGCCGCGAGCTCGAGGGCGTCTACCAGGCAATGGAGTACCTGCCACCAGCCAACCGCGTGGGCTACGGCGATATCGAGGTCTCCGACATCGATGCCAAGGACAAGCGCGTTGTCATCATCGGCGGCGGCGACACCGGTACCGACTGCTTCGGTACCGCCCTGCGCCAGGGTGCTAAGTCCGTGCACCAGTTCGACATCGGACCGAAGCCTCCGAAGACCCGTGCAGCGTCCACCCCATGGCCGACCTACCCACTGCAGATGCGCCTCGCGACCGCCCACGAAGAGGGCGAGTACGTGGTGACCGGTGAAGAGTCCGCCGATCTCGTGGAGAAGTTGGGCCTGCAGCACCGTCAGAAGGGCGATGTGCTGGGCAACCGCGCATGGCAGATGAACACCGTGGAGCTGTTCGGCGAAAACGGTAAGGTCACCGGCCTCAAGGGTGCGAAGTGCCAGTTCGGCGAGAACGGCCTGGAGAACATCGAGGGCACCGACTTCGAGATGGAAGCCGACCTGGTCCTGCTGGCCATGGGCTTCGTTTCCGTGGAGAAGTCCGCAGCTGTCACCGACCTGGACTTGGAAATTGATCCACGCGGCCGCCTAGTCCGCGACGAGAACTTCCGCGCCACCGCGAAGGCTCCAGAGTTCGCCCGCAAGAAGGTCTTCGTAGCCGGCGATGCTGGCCGCGGTCAGTCCCTGATCGTGTGGGGCATCTCCGAGGGTCGCGCTGCGGCCGCCGAGGTAGACCGCGCGCTGATGGGCGAGTCCGCACTGCCACGTCCGATCAACTCAACGGACGTCGCGCTGGGCCGCAAGTTCTAGGGTTTCCTCTCGCCCAGGGTCGTGAACTCTAGAGTTTAATCTCGCCCAGGGTGGTGAGCTCTAGGGTTTAATTTCGCCCAGGGTGGTGAGCTTTGGGCTGCGAGAGCTTTCCGCCGGGGTCGCATGTGCGGCCCCGGCGGTTTTCCTGTCTGTCAGCTATCGCCAGGTTTTTGGTGTTTAATCGTCTGTTTGCCGACGAAAACCTGGCTTTTTCTGACATGAGCGGCCGAGGGTTGTTTGCCACACTGGTGGCTGCTCGAAACCGGCGAGTGGTTTTCCTGTCTGTCAGCTATCGCCAGGTTTTTGGTGTTTAATCGCCTGTTTACCGACGAAAACCTGGCTTTTCCTGACATGAGCGGGTCGAGGAGAGTCATGAGCGGGCTTGGGAGAGTGAGGTTGAGAGTGGGAAGCGCGACTACCAGTCACGGGAAGCAGGACTAGTGGGTCAGCACTGCTGGAAACTGGCTGGAGAAGCCACCACATTCATGAGCATCCGCTAGTAAGCTATCGGTCATGGCTATCGGAGCATACCTAGGCTTACTTGGCGCGTGGATCGCAGCCATTGCCTCTCCAGGGCCGGACACAGTGCAACTGATCCGCCTGGGATCTCGCTCCCGTCGAACCGCTATTGTCGCTGCACTAGGTATCTGTAGCGGCAATATCCTTTGGCCCGTTGTCACTATGGCTGGTCTCGCTGCCCTCATCGCTGCTTTTCCCTGGATCCTCGCCATCCTCTACATCGGCGGCGGCCTTTTCCTCCTGAAAATGGGCATCGGCTCCTTTCGTGGTGGTCTTGCCGATTACCGCTCACGATCTACTGTTCCCGCTCGCATTGTTACTGATGGCGATACATCTGGCTTTGTTACTGATGGCGATACATCTGGTTTTCAGGGCACTGCCACACCACCTCAGGACACGGCCACGTCTCGCCACCAGATGAGCGACTTCCAAGCGTGGAAGCTGGGGCTCGCCACAAACCTCTCGAACCCGAAGGCGCTACTTTTCTTCGGAGCAGTCTTCGCCCAGTTCCTGCCGGTGGACATCAGTTTGGCAGAACGACTAGCGGTACTTCTGATGATGACCGTCGTGGGGCTGATGTGGTTCTGTGGCTTCGCATGGGCTGTGAGTCTGCCACTGTGGGCGGAAAAACTGCAGCGGGCAAACCCGATCATTGAGATGGCTGCGGGCGTGATCTTTGTGTTACTGGCCAGCTTCCTGCTTTACGAAGGTATTCTCACGGTGTCTGATTATTTGCGGTAGGCCAACACGGCGTACCTGCGGAAGCTGATTACCTGCGGTAGGCCAACACGGAATACTCGTGGTTCCGAAAACGTACATGCCAGCACCAGGTGCCTGTGGTTCGGAAAAACTGCGGTAGCCCAACGCAGAACACTTGCTAAAAGGTCAGCACGATAGACTGTCCACATGCAGATTCACGATGTCACAATCCGTGACGAGGAAATCCGCCTAGGGCAGTTCGTTAAGCTCGCGAACCTCGTGGAAACCGGCGGGCTGGCCAAGGAGCTCATCGCATCTGGAGCCGTTTTGGTCAACGGCGAGCCAGATACACGCCGTGGCAAAGTCTTGCGTGTGGGCGACGAGGTAGCCGTTCGTGACCTCGACACGCAGGAAATCCTTGCGGCTGCACGTGTGGCGAGCGACCAACAACCAGACGAGGACGACGAGCTGGGTGAGTACTTCGATGAAGCCACCGCCGATGACGATTTTGACCCTGAAAAGTGGAGGAACATGTAATGCCCGCTCTCGTCGCTGAACCGGGAATGCCCATCTGGCTAGATCTGGCAACCACAGACATTAAGACAGCTCAGGAATTTTATGGTCCGCTGTTCGACTGGGAGTTCGAAGCTCCCCAGGATTCCCCCGAGGGCGAAGATTCCGCAGGAAGTTACATCATTGCAAAGCGTTCTGGCATGCCAGTCGCGGGCTTCGGGCAGATTCCATCGAAGGGCAACACCTCTGTGTGGGGGCTGATGCTCTATGCCCCAGATCTGGCGACCGTGCACAAAAACGCTGTGGACGCCGGTGCCACGTCAGCCTTGGATCCCCGAGATCTCGGTGCGCGCGGTACGATGTCCGTGCTCGTCGACCCGGCAGGCGCCACGATCGGTCTGAAATCACCTGCCGACGAACAGGCATTCTTCGCCGCAGGTGAGCCGGGCACTCCAGTGTGGCACGAGCTCATGATCGGCAAGAACTTCGCGGAAACCACGAAGTTCTACCACGAACTATGCGGCTGGGACATCAAGGAAGCATCCAACACTGAGGATTTCCACTACGCCACCGCCGAGTGGGAGGGCAACCCTCTAGCCGGCCTGTGGGATACCGCGAAACTGCCGGAATCGCCAAGCATGTGGACGCTCTACATGGGTGTGCGCAATGTTGATCAGGCACTGGAACTGGTCGAAGCACATGGCGGTACCGTCGTTCGCCCAGCCTTCGATAGCGAGTTCGGCCGCATGGCCACCATCCAGGATCCCACCGGTGCAGTGCTCAACATCACTGAGGTAGAGGAATACACCCCGGAGATGGACGAGGTGCACGAGCCGGACCTCTTCGCCCCAGACGACTACCAGCCATACTGATCGGGAACCTGAACGCAACAGCGCAGACCCCGGCCGTGCCGCACTGGGGGAGAGCTGTGTGGGGTGGCGTGAACTGGGGTGACTGCTCCCCCGGCCGTGCCGCACTGGGGGGGAGCCCCTGATCCACTACCAGATCGTCACGCGGTCCTGCTCGTCCAGCCACATTGCGTCCTCCGGGGTGATGTCGAAGGCCTCGTAGAACTCTGCGATATTGGAGCTCACCACGTTGCAGCGGAATTCGGCGGGGGAGTGCGGGTCAATGGATACGTACTGAATCGCCATCTGTGGACGGATCGCCGTCTGCCAGATGCGAGCCCAGCGCAGGAAGACACGCTGCAGGGCGGTGTATTCGGTAGAATCCGGATTCCCTTCGGCATCCTCCAGCCCTTCTACCGGCAGCTTTGGCGCGGTATCGAAGTCCTGGCCTTGATCCGCCAAGTAGCGGCGCAACGCCACCACCGCGATGCCTAGGCCACCCAGGTCGCCGATATTCTCGCCGAGGGTGAAGGAGCCATTGACCTTGTGCTCCTCCACACCGCGCTGCTTCAGTCCAGTTGGTACGAGGTCCTGGTACTGCGCTACGAGCTTGTCCGTCAGCTGAGTAAACGCCGCACGGTCTTCATCGGTCCACCAGCTGTTGAGGTTGCCATCACCGTCGTACTTGGAGCCCTGGTCGTCGAAGCCGTGACCGATCTCGTGTCCGATCACCGCGCCGATCGCGCCGAAGTTGCCCGCCATATCCGCCTCCGGATCGAAGAACGGCGGGCGCAGGATCGCTGCCGGGAACGTGATGTCATTGGTTACGGGGTTGTAGAAGGCATTGACAGTCTGCGGGCTGCAGAACCACGTCTCTGGGTCGGAGGGTTTACCCAGCTTGGTCACCTGGTAGTCGTGGTTGAACTCACTGGCGGCCCGCACGTTAGCTACCAAGTCAGCGCCACTTGCGCCAAATTCCAGTCCCTCAAAGCTGCGCCACTTATCCGGGTAGCCGATCTTCGCGTTGAATTTCCCGAGTTTCACCAGCGCCTTTTCGCGCGTGGCGGGAGTCATCCACTCGAGCTTCTCGATGCGCTCACGGTAAGCCTCAATGAGGTAGTCCACGAGCTTCAGCATGGTGTCCTTGTAGCTTGGCGGGAAGTGCTCTGCCACAAACTTCTTGCCCACTTCCTCGCCGATCTGCCCCTCGACGAGGCCCACGCCGCGCTTCCATCGTGCACGCTGCTCCGTGGAACCGGAGAGTGTGCGCCCGTAGAAGTCGAAGTTGCGCTCGTTGATGCGTTTCGGCAGCAGACCAGCGCGGGAGGTGATGACGTTCCAGTATGCCCACAGCTTCCATGTGTCGAGATCCTCAGCATTGTCGCCGCTGGCCATGGCCGCGACGTGCTCAAGGTAGCTCGGCTGGCATACCACGATGGTCTTTCCGCCCTCCGATTCAGTGTCGATGTGCGTGGCCTCCAACCACTGCCTGAACGGGAAGCCTTCCGGTAGGTCTCCCACAGCGGTGGGGTTGTAGGTCTTATCAGCATCGCGGCTGCTCACAACGTCCCAGTGGCCCTCGGCAAGGCGTGTTTCAAAAGCGACGATCGCCTCCGCGGCCTCCGCCGTGCTAGCTTCCGCGTATCGTCCTGGGCGTACTTGTTCGCCCACGAGCTCCAGCATCTCTTCCACGAATTGTCGATATGCGGCGCGAGTTTCCGCATGCTGCTCCTCGCGGTAGTAGGCCTCATCTGGCAACCCCAAGCCGGTTTGTACCAGGTAGGCGCGTTCCACGTCGCCTCCGGAATCCTTTTCCACCCAATAACCCACAGCGCCACCGACACCAGTGACGTCCAGCTGGCCCAGTGCTGTAGCGAATTCTTCGAAATTCTCCGCTTGCCGCACAGGGGTCAGGTCGGCGTCGAGCACAGAAAGGCCGGCTTTCTCAATGCCGGACTCATCCATAAACGCCGAGTACAGCGCACCGATGCGTCCCTCGGGTTCCTCTTGAGCGGCGGTCTCGATAATCGCGCGGACGTCCTTTTCCGCGCGGTCGCGCAGCTGGTGGAACGTTCCATCCACGGCGCGGTCGGCGGGGATTTCGTGACTACTAAGCCAGCGCCCGTTGACGTGGCGGTATAAGTCCTGTGCCACGCTGACCTGGTCGGATGGGGCCTCGGAAATGTTATCGGGGATGTTCGTTTCGGTGTGATTATCAGTCATGCACACCACCATAGACGGCGGTTCGGACAGCTGTCGCACCCGCGTATTACCCTGAGGGACGATGAATACTCACCACCCCAACTCAATGCCGCCAGCCGTTCGCGCGCCACATGCGGATCCGTTCGGCCAATTTCGAGGCGCCCCGTTGGACCGTCGGCGTCGTGCTAAGTACAGCGCCGTGTTATTTGGCCTGTTTCTTCTGTTCGCGGCCATTCCTTTTATGCTCGACGCCAAGCTGCCCGACAGGGCAGGGGGTGCTGAAGATGCAGACGAGGCGATGGCAACGAACCTCTCCACCACCTACACCGAGTGGAAACTTCGTTTCGGCGCGCTTGACGACCAGTGCCAAGTAGACCGTGGGGTCGCGGACACGATGACCGTTAATTACGACTGCGGGCAATGGAAAGCTCAAATCATGGGAATGGCCGAAGTTGAGTCTGGCAACGATGCCATTGCCACTGCCCTGAGCCGCAGCGTGCGGGTGATAAATGCCTCCGCTACCGGTGATATGGGTGCGCATAAGATCACTGATGAAGCGCTGAAGATTAATCCAGAAGTGCTGCAGCGTTCGGGGGCGAAGGATGTGTGGATGAGTGACCCTTACTCGTCTGAGCAGACTGCCGGTGATGGTGCTGGAGGGCATGACGCCTCTGAGCTGAGCCACTACACTGTTGGCTTCTATAAACCCATGGTTGAGGATGACTCTCAAGGCTTGCTTGTGACCGTGCAGGTAAGTGGTGAGCAGTTGGACGAGGCTCATGCGAGAGCCGAGCAGCTTGTTGAGACGGCACGGCTTGCGCCGAGCTCCGAAGTAAATTCCGCCGGAGGGAGTGACGTATGAGCCATCGCGATTTTCACCACGAACATCAGCCCGAGGTGCCCGCGCCGGCTGGTGTGGGGACACCGCCATTCCCGCAAGCGGTGACCCCCAAAAGCCAAAAAGGTCGCTGGGCTGTGATTCACACTCCGCGTGCATTCCACACGAGTTTCCCGGAGGGTGCCCGGCCTCAGTTGAAGTTGTTTAAAGACCTGTGGTTCTGGGTGTTCATGATCATCACTGTCCCGAGCTTCTTGCTGTGCTTGGTGATGATGCGTCTGTCTTCCCCCATCAACGGCCTCGTCGGGGAAGGAATTGTGACGGCAGTCCTCTTGGCGCTCGTGCAGATTGCAGTGGTGGTTGGCTTGTTCAGGCTAATTCCGATCTTTAAGGGCACTCCGAAGCGGCTGATCTTCCTGGCCTTGGCATGGGGTGGTTTTAGTGCCGTGGCCTTGGCTGGCGGTGTCTTAAGTCCACCATGGCTGAGTGTTGCGGAGAAAATGGGCTGGTTTTCCCACAGCATGTCCATTGGGGCCGCTGTGCCGGAAGAGCTGGTGAAAGCCCTCGGTGTGATGCTCCTGCTGTGGATTGGACGTGCGTGGTGGAATCGCCCCTGGCATGGGTTAGTGGCTGGAATGCTCGTTGGGCTGGGGTTCGATGCTTACGAAAATGCGCTGTACTCCGTGACTATGGGAATCACTCATCCTGCGTCTGATTTACAGGGGGCGGTGGAGGTCTTCTCACTGCGGCTGGTTGCTGGCCCGTTGCTGCACGTGATGTTCACCGGCATTTTTGGTTGGGCACTCGGCCGGTTGATGTATGAAGGCGGTAATTTCACACGCGCGCAGCGGTGGGGTTCAATACTGCTCTGGGGGGTGGTCGCGATCAGTGGGCACTACATGTGGAATATTTTGCCGTCCGGTGAGGATGAGTTCGTGGTCAATGTCGTTTCGAAGATCATCGTGTACATCGTGCTGGTGGGACTGCTGGTGTGGCTGAATATTGCCCAAAGTCGGCGTGTGCTTCCGCTGCAGCGTGCCGGTCTGGAGCCGGCGGTCACTATGAGCCAACGCGTGAAGTGAATGTAGGTCATAGTTGCGAGGTGTATGAAGCAGCGGGTACTACCTGGTGAAAGTCACGCAGGGTAGAGCTGAAATCCACTGCGCCATCCAGAGAAATCCTCTGGGTGGCGTTAACTTTTTCTGGCATTTTCATAGGCGAGTTGTGCCGTTGACCTGTGCGAATAGAGTCGCCAAGCTGGCCCATAGACCGCAGTCCACGAGCGTTACGCGTGTTAAAGCTGTTAAATCTGTGATTATTGAGTAATGTGTGACGCATGCTTTCACTGCCAAGGCGCCGTCGCGCGCGCACCACAGCCCCCGCCCGCATCACTGCAGCGGCCCTGATCGGTTCTGCAGCAACGGTCGCGGCACTCGTCGCCACTGACGTCATACCTGTCCCATCGTGGGCGCTCGACGGCATCGACGTGGCCTCACACCAGCACCCAGGTAATGCCGCCATTGACTGGACTGCCGTGAAGGCCTCTGGCCAGGACTTCGCCTTCATCAAGGCCTCCGAGGGCACTGGGTACATCAACCCTTACTTCGCCGATGACTCCCAAAAGGCACAGCAGGCTGGCGTCATGCCAGGCAGCTACCACTACGCAAAGCCGCAGCTCGGCACCGGCCGTGCCGAGGCTCGCTACTATGCAGCGGCGTTGGCCACCGGATCCCAACCTTCTCTGCCACCAGTGCTCGACCTTGAGGAGACCGGTGGTCTGAACACGACCCAGCTGCAGGATTGGGTCCGCGACTTCGTCGATGAGATCCGTAAGCTCACCGGACGCGACCCGATCATGTACACGAGCCCCGGATTCTGGCAGTCCTACATGGGCAACACCACGGAGTTCTCCGAGCTGCCACTGTGGCTGGCTTACTGGAGCTCCACGCCTCCTACTGACCTGCCAGGTGGTTGGGACTACATCACCTTCTGGCAGTACTCGGAAACCGGCACTGTCAATGGCGTGCGTGGAACCGTGGACTTGAACAAGTACTACGGTGACGACGCCCAACTGCAGGCGCTCGCTCAGGGCTCTCCATCCGGCACGCTGGTCGGGGAGATCAATAACATCCTCGCCCCAATCCAAGGAGCAGGTGAGATTGAAGCTGGTGTGGCTAACCAGATTGAGGCCGCAACCGGTATCAACGTTCCACTGACCACTGACTTCCTCATGCTGCTGCTTGGTGTGGCGGGCGGTCGCATCGGGCCGGAGGTCATCCTGGATCAGGGAGCAGCGCAATTCGAGGGCCTTGCCAACGACCCGGAGGCTGCCGCTGGATCTTTGACTGCCGCAGCACCGGAAGGTGGCAACGGCTCCGTCGCAGGAGCGCAGCAAGTGCTGTCCGCCATCATGGCGATCACCGGTGCGCTGCGCGATCTCAACGCTTCCGGCAAGGAGGTGCCGATCGATGCGCTTACCGCGTTGGTGGGCAATTCCGGTGAGGTCAATGTTGGCCAGCTGCTGGGCATTCTTCAGACCTTCGGTGGCACCCAGAACTGGTCCGCCAAGTTGGAAAACGGTGAGGTTCCGGCAGATCCGAATGCACTGCAGCAGCTCTCGGAAGCTGCTGGTGACGTGAATGCCGCCCCAGCTGGCACCCCATTGCCGCCGGAGGCAGTCCAGAGCGCGCTGGCCGGAATGACCCAGGGTGCGCCGGGCGCACCAGCCGGTGACGGTGCAGCTGCTCCAGCACCAGGCGCGCCTGAAGCTCCATCTGCAGACGCTGGCTTCGGCACCCCAGGCCAGTAGATGCCAACAATCCGTTCGTTATAGCCAAAAGAGCGCTTCCTCACGGGAAGCGAACTTCGTTCCGCAAACGCACGGACACGAACCCAAGGGCCGATCCTCATTCTGAGGATTGGCCCTCTTGTCGTCTGTACGGGCAACCCCCTACAGCCAAGCACGCATGAAAAAACCCACCGGTGCGGCACCAGTGGGTTAACGGTTGACGCGGAGGCTCAGCCCCCAGCGCCTACTACTCAGCCATGTACTTCATCGGTCCTGGGTAGTAGGTTCCTAGCTCGGTGGTGCTGGTTTCCGTCAGCTCAGCTGGCTTCGGGCGCTCACCACGGGCATTCGGTACGGTCTCTAGGCGGTCGAACACGCCCCAGTCGCGCTGCCAGTCACCCTTCAAGTAGGTCGGCAGCTCGGTGGACTGGGAAGTCATCTCGGTCAGACCCACAGAACCACCGCCGAGGTAATCCATCACGCCACTGTGTACGCGGCGTCCGCCGTGATCAGGGGAGATGCGGTACTCGGCCACCTCGGCCACGCCGGCGTAGTGGTCGTAGTTGCGCTGGCAAGGGAACTGGAAGGCGACGGACCAGTCGAGGAGGCCCGGTGCGTCATCACCAATTTCTGCCGGGATGTAATCGTTCATGCTCACCATCTGTGGCGCACGTGGTGGCGTGATGGCCAGCCACTGGTCCGGCGTGAGGTTCGTATCGATCGCGCGGATGCGGATCACGTTCGCGCCTTCAGGGATAGCATCCTTCGGCACACGCATGTTGCGCCATTCCGGCCCGGTGCCAATGTCGAGGGGCTGGTATTCGCCGATCATCTCGTAGTTGTCACCTTCGCCGCGGCCGAACTCGACCTTGAGCTCCTGACCGTACTGGAACACACCATTCATGTCGTCGTGCGCCACCTTGCCGGCAGCGGAGAAGACGATGAGTGGCTGGTCCTCGCCCATCTCTGGAATTTCGTACCAGTCAGTAATGGTGCGCGCTGGCACCTGCAGGCCTTCGCGGAAGGATCCGACGACCGGCACCTGCTGGTTATCCAGGAAGAACGGAAGCTTGGCGTAGGAACCGTTAATACCTCGATCGGATGCCACGCCGCCCTGCGTGCCGGATTCGTTAGCGTCCTCGTCTGTCGTCTCCTGGTTCTGATCCGACGCCACGTCCTCGCCCTGCGAACCGGTGGTCGAAGCATCGGAGGAATCGTTGGTCGTGGAGTCCCCGTTGCTGCCTGTGCTGGATCTGCTGGTGGAGTCCGAGCTACCGCTAGCCCCTGCACCATCTGCGCGCACGGACGTTTGCGGCATGGAGGAGGAAGAGGTGTTGTCCACGCCGGGGTCAATACGCGTTGGGATGTTGTTCGGTTCGAATCCTCGCGAATCGTCATTGACGAGGGAGTCCTTGAGCTCGCCTCCGCCTGCGACCGCGAGGAAGGAATCGTTCGTGTTGGTTTCCACGAGGACGTCGGAGGCCATGTTGCAGGTATTCCCAGTGAGGCTCACCAGGTTACCCTTGCCGATGGAGTACGCCGGCCACTGGGAGATAAAGCCCTTGCCCAGGGAGAGCATGGAGAAGACCACAACGAGGGCTGTGAGGACACCGATGGGGGCTGCGGCGATGCCTTGGAAGCGCAGCGTACGGCGGCGTTCCTCGGCGTCGATTTCCCGCCGTTCCGACTTGGTCTCCGCACGGGCGGTCTTGAACTCCGTGAGGTAGCCCACGAGGACACCCCAGACGAGCACCAGCAGAGAGATGCCAAGCATCACGGTGGAGGCCTCGATACCAGCCAACTGGATTGGCTTATCCCACCATGGGACGCCGAAGCTGCCGATGTACCACCAGCCGTTCGTTCCGGCGAGGGTGAAGCTGAACAGCATCAGCGTAGCGCCGATGAACAGCACCCTGTTGCGCCGGGATGAAAGGGAAATGTGGGAGGCGGCGACGGCCGCAAGACCCATGAGTGCGGCACCGACACCAGCGTAGACACCGAAGTGGTGAGTCCACTTCGTCGGCGTGAACGTCATAAAGAACATCGTGCCGATGATCACCAGCACCAGGCGGGTGGATGGGCCCTTCGTGGCGCCTGGCACGCGGCCGTTGCGCAGCATAGAGGCGATGACCACGCCGAAACTGAAGAACATCATCATGACGATGAAGCGGCGGGTGAAGGAACCGTCGATGCTCTGCTCCAGCAAGCTGGTGTAACGAATGTACTCGTCGTACCAGGCTACGGAAGGGCCAATCGCACCACGGACGCTGATGGCCTCCAGCACAGAGCGCAGAGTCTGGTCGCCGAACACGCCGATGAGAATTGCCGTGCCAGCGGCGAGGAAAGGTGCGATCTGGGCGAACATGCCGGTGAATACGGCGCCCTTGGAGCTGCCCTTCTCTGCGCCGAGCAGTGGCAGGCGGCGGATCGCAATGCGCACGATGGCTCCCAGGGAGACCAGCAGCGCCGCGACGGCCATGAGGCCGGTCGGGCCGGCACCCAGCGCCAAGGTGGCAATGATCGTACCGATCGCTGCCGGAAGTAGACGGTGGGTGGCGATGGCGCGCTCGAAGGAAACCCATGCCAGCAGAGAGGTCATGGCGATGATCGGCTCTGGGCGGGCGCCGTTGTTGTAGGTCATCCAGAACGCCAGGAATGCGGCGGCCATTGTCCAGTGCGCGACCTTGCGCTGGTTGATCTTCGTTCCCAAGCGCGGGAGGACCTCGCGCGAGAGGATCAACCAGGTGATGATTCCTGCAATCAGGCCGGGGAGGCGGATCCAGATGGATGCGGTGGAAACCTTCGTCATCAGGGCCAGCAGGTCGTAGAATGGGAATCCGAATGGGGATTCCGGAACGCCGTGCCAGCGGTAGTAGTTGGCCATGTAGCCCGAGGCATCCGCCAGGCGGGCCATCGACAGGATGTAGCCATCATCGGCTGTGTTGGCGCCAATGAAGTACCACCCCAGCAGGAACACGCCCACCACCGAGTCAATTGGGCGCAGCTTCCACCAACGTGCCGGGAGGATGCGGTTGGACTTGCGCCCATCGAGGGAATCGATGCGGTGCAAAGTCCACAGGGAGATGACGGTCATGATGACTCCCAGGATCATCGCGAGCGTCTTGAGAATGGTCGGGGTGGAGGTGAAGCGTGAATCCACGGTCACCTTCGCCTCCACGCCTGCGTCCTTGGCGCTTTGGAAGGTTTCCGGTGTATTGGCGATTTCGGAGTAGATGCCGGTCACCATCGGGCGAATGTCGTCGTTGATGGTGCTATCCAGTGGTTCACCATTGGCATTGGTGGCATCCGGAACCCAGACGCGCGTCGACTCGAAGGTGGAGGTGATGCGCAATACAGCATCATCCGGGAGCTGACGCAGCGTGTCCTTATCTATGGACAGCGGTACAACATTGCGGATGACCACGTCGACTGTTCTGTCAGTGGAACGGACGAAGAGGCCTCGCAGCGTTGCTTGGGCGCTATCTTCAGGAACGGTGGACAGCGCGGTCGTTTCGCCGGGGTTGAGCTTCTGGATCTCCTTGACGGGCAGGGTCATGTCAATGTCCTGCGGAGTGTAGGAGATCAGTGGCGCGGTAACGCTCGTGAGATCGTCACCCTGCGGCCAGCTGAATTCAGCGTGAGTCTGCTTGACCGGCAAAATTGGAGTGAGGCAAAACAGAATAAAGCCCATCACGCCAGTGATGATGGCGAGGGCCTTCAAACGAGATGCCGACTTTTTCTTCGGCGCAGATCCCCGTTTCTTTGCCTGTTTTTCAGGCTCCACGGACCCTGCTTCTGTCACGGTTTCCTGGGATTTTGTCACAGGTAGTTATCTTACGGCACTCCAGTAACAAGGTGGGAACTGTCAAGGTGTGGGAAGTATCGAATGCGCGGCGTCCATCACCAGCGCTAGCGCTCTCGCATGGCGATGACGAAAGGCCCGACTTGTCGCAGCTCCCACCCAGATGCGAAAGCTTCGGCGTTGAAGCTCACACTGCGGAAGCGAACATTGGGATAGTTCGGGTAGATGTCGTCCGCAATCATGTAGGTGAAGTGCTCCGTGCCTGTTCCGGTCACCGTTGGCAGTTCCTCATCTTCAGTGCCCGGTTTCAGCTCGAGCTGACCACGGAAGATCATCACGTCAGGGTGGCGCCAGCCGTTATCGGCCTCTGCTTGGTCGATGGCGGCGAGCAGCTCCTGCGGGTCTTTGATTTTTGTCCATTCCTCGATGGCTTCGTTGCGCCGGGCGAATTCTCCGAGAGGATTAGCGTAGTGGGCGGTCATGGCCTGGTAGCCGTGATACGGGTAGTAGGACATGAAGTTCTTCTCGTCCGTAAGAACCACAGTCTCAGCCGGAGCCCGGCCGGTGTAGTCCTGGATGACCTGATCCATCAGTGAGTAGAAGACGGTGGCATCAGCCGGGTAGCGGTCACCGCGTTGAGCATCGCCGTCCGTGTCTTCGTAGGCCTGGTCGATGCGGTCGCGCAGTTCAATTGGTGTGGTGGACGTAAAGTGCACGCATACCGCGGCCATAAACAGTGCCATGGCGCCCGTGATGACCTTCGTGTTCTTCGCCAGCAGCTGTTGCGGGTAGAAGTTTTTCAGCCCAAAGAGGCGCAGCTCCGCCAGCGCTAGCACACCGCTGACGCCAAGAATGAGGGCGATTGGCAGACCCAGGCGGAAGCCGAGCATCGTGGTTCCCGCCAGGGTGGCGATCATGGACAACAGGATCCAGCCGTAGGCTACGGCGAGGCCGACGGTCAGGGAGTGCACGTCAGGGTCGCGGAAGCGGGCGATCATCCAGATCAGAGCGACCACGCCGAGGGTGAACATCGCCAGGTTCTCAAACATCGGAAGTGGCACCGATGCGCCCTCTAGCGGCAGGTAGTGCTGGGCTGTGCCCGTGGGGCCGTGTGGTCGGGTGAGCAGCGCCAGCAGGTATGGCCCCCAGCCGATGGCTGCAATCGCTAGGGAGCTCAACCCGATGATGGCCAGCCGGTAGATTGGCTTGATGGACTTGTCCACGAAAGCCACGACGAAGGCCATCACCACCACAGTGAGCGCGGAAATTGCGGTGAAGAGCGTGTAGAGGTTGGCGGAAAGGCCGAGGTAGATGATGTTTCCTGCCATTGCTGCTCTGCCGCCCTCCATGGCGCGACGAGCCATCATGAACGCTGCTGGCATGCCCATGGCCACGATCGCGGCGTAGGGTTCGTCGGGAGCAATGTGCAGGGTGATTGCTGTCGTCGTCATTGCTAGTGCACAGGCGACGGCAAGGGAACCGCACAGGCGCTGCCACACAGGTACCAAGGCGGAACCGGTCACTGCCAAGGTGATGAGTGCCCACGGCTGGAAGGCCGCCCAACCAGCCAGCCCTGTGAGCTTGGCAAACAGCCCGCCGGTGAAGAACCACAGGCCGGGGTAGAAGCTCGGCATGTCCGCGTATGCCATGTCCTGCCAGCTGAGGTTATCCGTCATGCGGGTGAGGAACTGGGTGCGGAAGCCCTGGTCCACACTGATGCCATCCAGGTACAGCCGGGTTGCGGATAGAGGTACGGCGAGCGTGGCGATCACGAGCAGCGCAGGCCCCATGTAGGCGATGATTTGTACGAGGATGCGCAGCCACTTGTCCATTGGTCGGTCCTTCGGCGGGTGCAGCCACAGCCACATCGCCAGCGCGACAAAGACCACCACCATGGCGATGCCGGCGGTGGAGAGGGCACGGAGGACGAAGGAGGAATTGTAGGAGGGCAGCTGCACCACGTGGAATAGTCGCCAGGCGATCACTGTGATGAGTGCTGCCCCTACACCGGCAATTGCCATGCGCAGCAGCGTCTGCGGCAGGGTTAGGGTGTCCGTGACGTAGGAGGACCCCAGCCCTTCGCGGACGGAGTTGTGCTGTTCTTGTTGTCCCCGCTGCTCTTTGGTTTTCGAGTTCGTAGCAGGGGTGGATGCTGCTGCGCTGGCGCTCATGCCCCTTATCTTTTCACACGGTCGGGACAGAGACGCGTAGTGCGTACTTTGTGCTTACTTTGGGCGCAGCATGATGCCGCGAATGCCGGCGTGGAATCCATCGCGGAGTCCAACGCGTTGCGTTTCTGTCAGCGTGTATTCGTGCAGCGTCTCGCAGGCGAATTGCAGCAGCGGACGGTCGATCTCTGGGGGAAGCCCGCCCCCGGTTAGCAGGTGGGCATTGTCCTTCTGCTCCTCCGTCGCGCCATTGTCGTACCACCAGACTGCGTATTGCTGGCCGATGTCGTAGGGGTTTTGCTCGCCGGCGCTGGCCCACACTTCATTGGGCAGGGGTACGTAGCGGCTGCGGAGCTTGCGGTGCCGTGCCATCATGCCCGGATTTGGTCGCGCTGGTGTTTCTTTCTTGTTCGACGCCACCTCGTTCGTGCCTTGGGGTTTCACCGTGGAGCCGGAAGCCTGTGTGGCCTGGGGAGTTGGTTTTTCCTCCTGCGGGATGGTGGCTTCTGGGCTGGTGGGGTCGACTGGGCCAGGGATTGTGTTCTTTGGTGCAAGGTGGGCCGGGGAGGGTCGGTTATTTGTCGCCAGGGCGTTAGGCGTGACAGGGGAGCTCGTCGAGGGCGCAGACTCGGTAGGAGGCTCGCCCGCAGCAGCATTTGCTGCCGCTTGTGCGGATTCACGTATGGAAACCTTCTGCTCAGGGGTCCCTTCTTCGCGGCTGTCGTTGTTCGCGGGGGCAGCTTCTTTAGGAGCGCTGGTGCTGCCGTCTTCAGAGGACTCCTCTGAGGGGAGGGAGGAAGCCGATGCATCCTCGCCGTACATGGGAACCGGGGTGAGGCCAGGTTCCTCGGGCTCCTCGGCATCGCCCAGTGGTCGCTCCACATCCGCACTGGTTGTCGCGGCGGGTGCCAGTGGTCCCTCCAGGATTTGCAGGCGCATGGTGTCGCGGAAGTCTTCGCGTGGGTCGAGGATTGTCGTCGTATCACAGGCGAAGCGCAGGGCGGAGGACATGGAGTCCCAGCCGAAGCCATAGAGGTGTACGCGCACGCCGGCGTTGACTGCTTCCTCTACGCCGGGGAGCATGTCGGCATCGCCAGAGACGAGGATGATGTCGCTGACGTTGCCCTTCATTGCAGCGATGACCATGTCTGCGACCAGGCGTGTGTCCACGGCCTTTTGTGTGCGCCGGTCGCCCCATTCGATGAGCTGCCCTGCGCGGAGCTGCACACCCGGCTCGCTGCGCAGCGAGCGTTGGTAACGGTGGGGGCCGGAATCTGGGATGCCGTCGTACCAATACTGCCTGTGAATCGGCTGTTTGAGCTGTTCAGAGGCCATTCGTCCGAGGACGGCCACGACCTCGGGGAGGTCGATTTCCAATTGGGCGCGGGCGCCTGTGTCCCAGGAATTGTAAAAGCTGGCTAATAGGTAGGAGGTATCGACAAAGATGAGTGTGCGTTCAAGCATGGGTATTAACAGTCCGTTTCTTTTGTTTCTCGTTGTAAATGACGAGGTTTCTATAAAAGTTCGTTCCCGTCTAGCATGCCTGAAAATCTTGTTATAGGGTTAGTTACACAAGTAACCAACCAACTAGCTAGTCAGAAGCCACCAGGAGTGTAGCCATGATGGACGAAGCCACGGCACCACTCTTCCAGCAGGTAGCAGACCTGATTGCCGACGCGATCGTCGATGGGTCCCTGCCAGAGGGAGAGCGTGCACCGTCCACCAATGAGCTCGCTGCCTTCCATCACATCAACCCAGCGACCGCGCGCAAGGGTCTCACGCTGCTCGTTGAGCAGGGGATCCTATCCAAACGTCGCGGCGTGGGCATGTTTGTTGAGGTAGGAGCGAAAGAACTGATCATCACCATGCGAAAACAGAATTTCGCCCATGACTACGCCGTACCTCTCGTCGACGAGGCCGCGAAGCTGGGCATGAACCAACAAGAACTCACCACACTGATCCAACAAGTTGCAGAGAGTCGAGGTCTCTACCGATGAATACCGCTCGCACCACCATCGAGCTTCACAATGTTGCACGCACCTTCGGCGGCCCAATTAAGCGCGCCATCACAGGTGGTAAGCCAGCTTTGGACGGCGCCACCGCCACCTTGGAGATGGGCCGGGTCTATGGCCTCATCGGCCGCAATGGTTCCGGTAAGACCACTCTGCTGCGCGCGCTCGCTGGCCAGCTGCGCGTGACCGGCGAGATTCTTTATGAGGGTCAGCCGGTGTGGGATAACGAGGTAGTGCTGGATAATCTGATCCTCGCCGGCGCCGATGTTCCGTGGCCGAATGATGTGAAGGTCTCCAAGCTGTTTGCCATCGCTGCGAACCGCTGGTCCACGTGGGATCAGCACTATGCGGATAAGCTCATCGAAGACTACGAGCTTGATACCTCCAAGCGGTTGCCGGCACTGTCCCGCGGTCAGAAATCCATCGTCAGCATCGTGATGGGCCTGGCGGCCCAGTGCCCAGTAACTCTCCTCGACGAGCCGTACCTGGGCCTGGACGTGCAAAACCGTGAGATGTTCTATCGCCACCTGCTGGAGGACGTGGAGCGCAACCCGCGTACCTTCATCATCTCCACGCACCATATTGATGACGTCGCCCGCGTCCTCGATGCCGTCATGCTTCTGGACCGCGGTCGTATCACTGGGGTCAGCGACCTGAATGATCTCACCGAGCGCGTGGCACTGCTCTCCGGCTCTTCTTCTGCTGTGGAGGCGCAGCTGGCGGCCCTGCAGTGCGCGCCTGATTCCCTTCTCTCCGACGCCACCAGCGCGGGAGTCCGGAAAGTCACTCTGGACCTACATTCCTGCCCCTCGACAATTCCTATGAGACCGGAGCGCCTGACCTCCCTCCTTGAAGGAACCGGTGTGCGCTTCCGGCTGGCTGATTTGGAGCAGGCCGTGCTGGCTATGACTGGGCGCGACATTGCAGAAGAAGATGCCCACGGCGGACCCACTGGCGTCGGGCAGAAAGAACGTAGCGCAATGAACGGAGTGACGCGATAATGAACGTCACTGCACATCAACGTCATGGCAAAGCGTGGGGGCCCGACGCTGCCACGCTCCGCTTCGCGGTGAACCAGCCGCTGACGACTGGGCAGCTGTGGAGCATTGCCGTGAAAAGCATGTTCACATGGAAGATTGTCACCTGGCTCGTGGTATTCCCGAGCTTGTTCTTCTACCTTCTTATCTTGGGCGATGAGGGCCTTCGCTCTCCGAAGGGCATTTTGATTATTGTGCTATTTTCCGTGTCCTTGGGACTCGCGCCCTGGACTTCGGGATGGGATTACAGCACGTATCGAACCTTCGGTTTGAAAACCCGGCAGATCCGCATCGTCGCGTACATGGTCATGGTGACGATCATTCTGATTGTTCAAGTATTGACGTGGGTTATTGGCTGGGCCATCGGACTCGATAACCGCAACGCGTGGATTCTCATTGGGCTGGTTTCTATGGCACATGTGGTGTGCATTTGCACCGAATACTCCCGCGTTGCGCCCGAAAAGTCGGAGGTTAGCGGCGACTCCCTAGCTGCCGTGGCTGATACAAACGACGAAGACGCAGAAGAAGACCAGGAAGCAGAGGCAAGCGATCCCCTTGTCGTATTCCTGTGGGGCAAAATCTTGACCGGTGGAATCTGGTGTACAGCGGCAATGGTCGTGGCCGTGGTGGCCGGTTTTCTGTGGTGGATGTTCACCAGCGAAGAAGAAGGCGTGGTCACGATGGGTGTCACATACGCAGCTACGAGCGTGAGTGTTCTCATCGCGTGCGTCGCGGGGCTCGGCACCGGATTGCGCGGCTGGATTACCTTCGGCGGGAAGAAAAAAACCTGGGTCGCGCAGATGTTCCGCGCCACATTGCCATGGATCGCAATTGGCCCAGTGATGCATCTCTTTGCCGGCGCCTTGCTGTACTTCGGTACCCAACGCGGTTGGCGGCTGGGGTTCACCTTGCATCGGTCCGCAGGAGAAACGATGGCGATCTTGGCATGTACTGGATTGGCGACAGTTGCAGTGATCGTGGGAATGTCCTGGGCGGGACTCGTCGGCGAAATGCAATTATCGGGTTGGGTCAAGTACCTGAGCGCTTACCTCTTCATCGGCGCGGTGGGCGCATTCGTGGCAGTGGTAAATCTGTTGGCGGTGTGGCAGCTCAACACGTCCGGAACATGGGGAACGTGGTTGGTGATCGCTGTGCTTGTATCCATGGCAGCCGGCGTGCTGGCCGTTGGTGGGGCAATTCTGTGGGCGATGATTCCGCGCTTGGACCTTAGTGGTGAATCGGTGAAGGACAACCTTGGCATGTAGTTCGGTAGTGAAGGGAATCAACTCGCGAGTGAAGCGCATTGTCTCGACAAGAGGTCGAGACATTGCTCTTATTGTTGCTAAGCAGAGTGCTCAAAAATGTGTGCTGACCTGCGGGGTTGTGTAACGCGGTAGTGGTGTGTACATTTAATCGAGTCAGCGCGACCGACACCGCCTGAAACGGCGGCAGGAAAACAGGCCCTGACATTGACCACAACGTCGTCCGAGTTGGTGTGGTTGTTCAATAAGAATTCATCTGCAGTTTGCTTTGAAGCAATGTGATGATCTAGACTCGGAATTCCGTCACGAAGACAAGCGCAGCGATGCTGTTGTGTGTGGCTTTGTGTGCGAATGTTGTTTGAGAACTCAATAGCGTGATGAACCAAGTTATTTTTGGATTCCACAGTGCCGGCTGACAATGTTGTTGGTTGGTGTCACGGACAAACCAAGCATGACTAATCCGCCAAGTTTTTGGTGTTCACTGCCTGTTCATACAGCCAGGTGGTGTGGGTGTTAGTTTGTGTGTTGATGGTGCGCACCGAGTCTGCTGTAACGAGCAGATTTTAGTTGTGTGAAACGTAATCAACGTGCCCCGTATTTTCACGTTGGGGTGGTTGTCTACTGTGGCTGATGTACTGGAGGTCCACCCCCGTGGGCTGGTGATGGTCATCAGGATTATTTTTTAATTGTCAGTAGTTTTATTTATTTTTGCCAGTTTTTGGCTCTTTGTAGTGCTGAAAATGCTTTTATGGAGAGTTTGATCCTGGCTCAGGACGAACGCTGGCGGCGTGCTTAACACATGCAAGTCGAACGGAAAGGCCTCTAGCTTGCTAGGGGTACTCGAGTGGCGAACGGGTGAGTAACACGTGGGTGATCTGCCCTGCACTTCGGGATAAGCCTGGGAAACTGGGTCTAATACCGGATAGGACCGCACTTTAGTGTGTGTGGTGGAAAGTTTTTTCGGTGTGGGATGAGCCCGCGGCCTATCAGCTTGTTGGTGGGGTAATGGCCTACCAAGGCGACGACGGGTAGCCGGCCTGAGAGGGTGTACGGCCACATTGGGACTGAGACACGGCCCAGACTCCTACGGGAGGCAGCAGTGGGGAATATTGCACAATGGGCGCAAGCCTGATGCAGCGACGCCGCGTGAGGGATGACGGCCTTCGGGTTGTAAACCTCTTTCGCTAGGGAAGAAGCCACTTCGGTGGTGACGGTACCTGGATAAGAAGCACCGGCTAACTACGTGCCAGCAGCCGCGGTAATACGTAGGGTGCGAGCGTTGTCCGGAATTACTGGGCGTAAAGAGCTCGTAGGTGGTTTGTCGCGTCGCTTGTGAAAACCCGGGGCTTAACTCCGGGCCTGCAGGCGATACGGGCATAACTAGAGTGCTGTAGGGGAGACTGGAATTCCTGGTGTAGCGGTGAAATGCGCAGATATCAGGAGGAACACCGATGGCGAAGGCAGGTCTCTGGGCAGTAACTGACGCTGAGGAGCGAAAGCATGGGTAGCGAACAGGATTAGATACCCTGGTAGTCCATGCCGTAAACGGTGGGCGCTAGGTGTGGGGATTTTTCTACGATTTCCGTGCCGTAGCTAACGCATTAAGCGCCCCGCCTGGGGAGTACGGCCGCAAGGCTAAAACTCAAAGGAATTGACGGGGGCCCGCACAAGCGGCGGAGCATGTGGATTAATTCGATGCAACGCGAAGAACCTTACCTGGGCTTGACATACACCGGATCGCTGCAGAGATGTAGTTTCCCTTGTGGCTGGTGTACAGGTGGTGCATGGTTGTCGTCAGCTCGTGTCGTGAGATGTTGGGTTAAGTCCCGCAACGAGCGCAACCCTTGTCTTGTGTTGCCAGCACGTTATGGTGGGGACTCGCGAGAGACTGCCGGGGTTAACTCGGAGGAAGGTGGGGATGACGTCAAATCATCATGCCCCTTATGTCCAGGGCTTCACACATGCTACAATGGTCGATACAGAGGGTCGCGATACCGTGAGGTGGAGCTAATCCCTGAAAGTCGGCCTCAGTTCGGATTGGAGTCTGCAACTCGACTCCATGAAGTCGGAGTCGCTAGTAATCGCAGATCAGCAACGCTGCGGTGAATACGTTCCCGGGCCTTGTACACACCGCCCGTCACGTCATGAAAGTTGGTAACACCCGAAGCCAGTGGCCTAACCGTTTGGAGGGAGCTGTCGAAGGTGGGATCGGCGATTGGGACGAAGTCGTAACAAGGTAGCCGTACCGGAAGGTGCGGCTGGATCACCTCCTTTCTAAGGAGTTTGTTTTTATTTTTTGTTTTCGGGTAGTTTGTGTGCCTGATTTTTTGGTTGTGGCCCTGCTGGTTGTGGGGTTGTGGGATCTGTTGTTGGTTTGTCATGTCTGTTGGGTGTCTGGAGCAGTGTTTGTTCCTGGATGAATGATCATGGTGTGCGGCTGGTTGTGTGCTGGTTGTGTGGTGTGGTTGTTGTGTTGTTTGAGAACTGTATAGTGGACGCGAGTATCTTCTTTATTTTTTTGCAATTTTTTTGTAAGTTCATCTGTATGATCGTTTAGCCCTTCTTTGTGTGGGGTTGGTGATTATGTGTGTTGTTACTTGTTGTTAAGGGCACACGGTGGATGCCTTGGCATAGTGAGCCGATGAAGGACGTGTAAGGCTGCGTTAAGCCTCGGGGAGTTGCCAATAGAGCGTTGATCCGAGGATGTCCGAATGGGGAAACCCGGCCGTGGTTATGTGCGGTCACCCGCCACTGAATTCATAGGTGGTGTGGAGGGAACGCGGGGAAGTGAAACATCTCAGTACCCGTAGGAGAAGAAAATAATAATGATTCTGCTAGTAGCGGCGAGCGAACGTGGATGTTGGCTAAACCATATGCGTGTGATACCTGGCAGGGGTTGCGTGTGTGGGGTTGTGGGGTCTTGATGTGCAGTGCTGCCATGCTGTGCCCTGTATGTGTGTGTTAGCGGAAGTGGTTTGGAATGGCCTGCCGTAGACGGTGAGAGTCCGGTACGTGAAAGCATGCATGTGTGGGGTTGTTGAGTGTCCCCGAGTAGCAGCGGGCTCGTGGAATCTGCTGTGAATCTGCCGGGACCACCCGGTAAGCCTGAATACTTGTCTATGACCGATAGCGGATTAGTACCGTGAGGGAATGGTGAAAAGTACCCCGGGAGGGGAGTGAAATAGTACCTGAAACCGTGTGCTTACAATCCGTCAGAGCCTTTTTTGGGGTGATGGCGTGCCTTTTGAAGAATGAGCCTGCGAGTCAGCGGCATGTCGCGAGGTTAACCCGGTATGTGGGGTAGTCGTAGCGAAAGCGAATACTAACTAGTGTGTTGTAGTGGCATGTCCTGGACCCGAAGCGGGGTGATCTACCCATGGCCAGTGTGAAGCAGCAGTAAGATGCTGTGGAGGCGCGAACCCACTTAGGTTGAAAACTGAGGGGATGAGCTGTGGGTAGGGGTGAAAGGCCAATCAAACTCCGTGATAGCTGGTTCTCCCCGAAATGCATTTAGGTGCAGCGTCGTGTGTTTCTTGCCGGAGGTAGAGCTACTGGTTGGTTTAGCGGGACTATCATCTTAGCGACATCAGCCAAACTCCGAATGCCGGCAAGTCAGAGTGCGGCAGTGAGACTGCGGGGGATAAGCTTCGTAGTCGAGAGGGAAACAGCCCAGATCGCCGGCTAAGGCCCCTAAGAGTGTACTAAGTGGAAAAGGATGTGGGATCGCGAAGACAGCCAGGAGGTTGGCTTAGAAGCAGCCATCCTTGAAAGAGTGCGTAATAGCTCACTGGTCGAGTGGTTCTGCGCCGACAATGTAGTGGGGCTCAAGTACACCGCCGAAGCCGCGGAACTTCACTTTTGTGGGGTTGGTAGGGGAGCGTCGTGTGGCCGTTGAAGGTGCGGGGTGACCCAGTGCTGGAGGCTATGCGAGTGAGAATGCAGGCATGAGTAGCGAATGATGAGTGAGAAACTTATCCGCCGGATGACTAAGGGTTCCTGGGTCAAGCTAATCTTCCCAGGGTGAGTCGGGACCTAAGGCGAGGCCGACAGGCGTAGTCGATGGATAACGGGTTGATATTCCCGTACCCGTGTGTGTGCGACCAATGGTGAATCAGTGATACTAACCGCCCAAATGTGTTCTTTCGGCTCTTTGAGTTGTCTGAATGCGGCTGCGTGGGACCTGATCTGGTAGTAGCCAAGCGATGGGGTGACGCAGGAAGGTAGCCAAGCCACTTATTGGATTGTGGTGTAAGCGTGTGGCCCGCAGGATTGGTAAATCCGTTCTGTATTTGGGGTGAGGCGTGATGCGTACCCGTTGTGGGGATGTTGGTGATCCTATGCTGTCGAGAAAAGCCTCTAGTGAGTGCATGTACGGCCCGTACCCGAAACCGACACAGGTAGTCAGGTAGAGAATACTAAGGCGATCGGGTGAACTGTGGTTAAGGAACTCGGCAAAATGCCCCCGTAACTTCGGGAGAAGGGGGACCACTGATGGTGACAGACTGGTTTTGAGCTGTTGGTGGTCGCAGAGAGTAGAGGGAAGCGACTGTTTACTAAAAACACAGGTCCGTGCGAAGACGATAAGTCGATGTATACGGACTGACGCCTGCCCGGTGCTGGAAGGTTAAGAGGACCTGTTAGATCCTTTGTGGGTCGAAGCGGAGAATTTAAGCCCCAGTAAACGGCGGTGGTAACTATAACCATCCTAAGGTAGCGAAATTCCTTGTCGGGTAAGTTCCGACCTGCACGAATGGCGTAACGACTTCCCTGCTGTCTCAACCACAGGCCCGGCGAAATTGCAGTACGAGTAAAGATGCTCGTTACGCGCGGCAGGACGAAAAGACCCCGGGACCTTCACTATAGCTTGGTATTGGTGTTTGGTTCGGTTTGTGTAGGATAGGTGGGAGACTGTGAAGCGGCCACGCCAGTGGTTGTGGAGTCGTTGTTGAAATACCACTCTGATCGTATTGAGCATCTCAACCTCGGCCCGTGATCCGGGTTAGGGACAGTGCCTGGTGGGTAGTTTAACTGGGGCGGTTGCCTCCCAAAGAGTAACGGAGGCGCCCAAAGGTTCCCTCAGCCTGGTTGGCAATCAGGTGTTGAGTGTAAGTGCACAAGGGAGCTTGACTGTGAGACTGACAGGTCGAGCAGGTACGAAAGTAGGGACTAGTGATCCGGCACCGGCTTGTGGAAGCGGTGTCGCTCAACGGATAAAAGGTACCCCGGGGATAACAGGCTGATCTTCCCCAAGAGTCCATATCGACGGGATGGTTTGGCACCTCGATGTCGGCTCGTCGCATCCTGGGGCTGGAGTAGGTCCCAAGGGTTGGGCTGTTCGCCCATTAAAGCGGCACGCGAGCTGGGTTTAGAACGTCGTGAGACAGTTCGGTCTCTATCCGCCGTGCGCGTTGAAACTTGAGAAAGGCTGACCCTAGTACGAGAGGACCGGGTTGGACATACCTCTGGTGGGCCAGTTGTCACGCCCGTGGCATGGCTGGTTGGCTACGTATGGGAGGGATAACCGCTGAAAGCATCTAAGCGGGAAGCCTGTTTCGAGATGAGGTTTCTTTTGAGGTTCCCTATAGATTATGGGGTTGATAGGCCGGATCTGGAAGCACTGTGAGGTGTGGAGGTGACCGGTACTAATTGACCGAAACATTTAACAATCACTTGTTGTGAGCTTTGTTGCGTAAGTGTAGATAGTCGCGTTTGCTGTGCAGTGTCTGGGACAACACGGTCACTGGCTGCCTTTTGGTGGTGGTTGGGTGTTTGTTCTTGTTTGTTTTGTCGGTGGTTTTAGCGGCGGGGTCACGCCCGGTCCCTTTCCGAACCCGGAAGCTAAGCCTGTCTGCGCCGATGGTACTGCACCTGGGAGGGTGTGGGAGAGTAGGTCACCGCCGGCTTTATACCTTTGTTGTTTGTGGAGTGTGGGAGAAGAACCTGTTTGGGGTTTTTCTTCCATGCTCCACTTTCGCATACCCAAAAACTTTAAAACTACCTAAATTAACTTGTCTAACGTAATGTCGCATACCTCTCCGCAGCCCCAAACACCGCAGCCTAGTGCCCAGCATCCGCTGGCTCGATGGCTACTGCTGGCGACGGTCGGAACAGGTGTTTTCCTCATTACTCTGGACAACACGGTTCTGTACACAGCGTTGCCAACGCTCGTGGAGAGCCTGGACGCCACCAGCTCCGAAATGCTGTGGATCATTAACGCCTATCCGGTGGTCATTGCCGGGCTCCTCCTTGGCACCGGCACTCTTGGGGACAAGATCGGGCACCGCAGAATGTTCACTATTGGGATGAGCATCTTTGGCGTGGCCTCCGTCGTGGCTGCATTCGCCCCGACCGTGGCACTCCTCATCGCTGGCCGCGCCTTGCTGGCCCTTGGCGCGGCGTGCATGATGCCCTCCACCTTGTCTCTCATACGCTTAACTTTTACTAAATCGCGTGAATTGTCTTTCGCGATCGGAGTGTGGGCAATGCTCGCTGTCGTCGCCGGTGGCGTGGGCCCCTTGGTTGGCGGGTTGTTGCTGGAATGGTTCTGGTGGGGATCAGTATTTTTGCTGAACGTCCCTTTTGCGGTTCTGTCATTGATTGCTATTCCTTTTGTGGCGCCCCGCTCCATTCGCGATCCGGAGAAGCACTGGGACTGGCTGTCCTCTCTCCAGGCCATGCTCGCGCTCGTGTGCACCGTCGTCGTGATTAAGGAGCTGGCGCACTCACCGCAGAACTGGGGCCTCATCTTCGTCGTCCTTGTGCTCGGCGCGTTCGGCTGGGTGCTTTTTGTTCGACGTCAACAGCGCCTCTCACAGCCTCTGCTGACACTCGACATTTTTCGCAACCCAGTGTTCGTCGCGGGAACTATTGGTGCTTCTTTCGCGATGATTGGAATGGTTGGTCTCGAGTTCCTCGTGACCCAGAAGTTCCAGCTAGTGGACGGTTTTACTCCTCTTCAATCTGGAGTACTCGTTACAGCATCAGCTGCTGGTTCAGCGCTGACCTCTGCGGTTGCAGGAGCGAAGCTGCACGATATTGGTGCTCGGGTTTTGGTGTCCGGGGGCTTCCTCGCTGCGTCAGTTGGTGCGGCCTTAGTGGCCATCGGGCCTGTGGTCGATGCAACCTGGCTTATTGCCGTGGGGCTGTTTATTGTCGGTATGGGCCTTGGCGGGGTGATGTCTGTTGCTTCCATGCTCATCATCAGCAATGCACCCGCACATCGCGCAGGAATGGCGTCCTCTGTGGAGGAAGTGTCCTATGAAATGGGCTCCCTCCTTGCCGTTGCCATCCTCGGCAGCGTCATGTCCTTCGTCTACACGCTGCGCGTTAGTCTTCCCGATGGTTCCCCGGCACGCGCGAATGACAGCCTGCAGGACGCCCAGTTGGCCATCAAGGATGGGTCGTACGAGCCCGAATTGGCGTCGAACATCATGAATGCGGTGACGGACAGCTACCTAGACGCCTTCATCAGCAGTGCGGTATTGGTCTCGGTGATTCTCTTCCTCGGCGCGGCGGTCACCAGCCGGCAGCTCAAGGGCTATGTACTGCCAGAGGACGAAGACTAAGACGCAGAGCGAACAAAGGCAGATTAAAAACGGCTCTCGAAGGAGCGCGGCTGCCCCGTGATCGGATCCGTGAACTCTAACTTCTTGGCGATCAGGCCCATAGGGCGCGAAAAATCTTCATCTTCCACAAATACAGGACGCGGCAACTCTGCATCGGGATGAGTGAGGGCATCATCCGAGAGCGCCTCGTAGAGCGGGTCATTAATAATCGGCAGGCCGAAAGAACGCATCGCGACACGCAACTGATGCGTGCGGCCCGTCCCCGGCTGCAGCGTCCACACCAGTACGCCGCGCCCTTCCCGCTGCTCCTCACGAAGGCCAAGCACGCGCGTCACTGCGTTCATCTCCCCTTGGGATACGGACTCATCCACATACGTGGACAGACGCCCACGGATCTTCACCATGTGATGGCGAAGCACCCAGGGCTCGGATTCCGTTGGTGCGGGCCACTCCTGCCAGTCGTGAAAACGCTCAAGTGCTGCATAGGGAGCGTCATGCGGAAGGGGTGTCAGGGCTTCGTAGGTTTTCGTGGGCAGACGACGATCAAACATCGTCTGATAAGCCCCGCGGACCTCTGGCCGTGTTGTCAGCATCAGCACCCCGCGGGTGAGACGGTCCAGACGGTGGCACGGGGAAAGGTCGGAGTTCCCGAACTGGACACGCGCCTTGACCAGGGCGGTCTGCGTGATGTGCTGCCCACGGGGGAGCGTGGAAAGGAACGGAGGCTTATCCACGACGAGCAGAGTGTCATCTTGGAAAATGAGGTCGAGATCGCCGGGAACCTCGCGTTCCGGGGCAGGACGGCGATAGAAGTTCACAAACGTGCCCTGCCGGAGCATCGCCTGTGGGGCGAGCTGCTCACCCGAATCGAGAACTACTTCCCCCGCCGCGAAGCGCTGTGCGACAGCGGTGCGATCATCCTCCGGATGGCGGTGACGCTGGGTGGAAATGAGATGCCAAATAAAGTCCTCAGCTACGACCGGATCCGCCCACTCCAACGGCACCTGAGCACGCGTGGGATTCAAACCACTTCGTATTGGCAAAGCATTCTTCACAGGTTAAACTCCCACGTATGGATCTGAACGCAATTTTCTCGCAGCTGGTTGACTTCTTCTCTACCGATTTCGGTGCGATGATCGGCAAGTTCCTGAGCGGACTGTACCACTTCCTGTTCCCAGCAAACGCGCCAGCAGCAACCGACGTGCCACTGCCGGAGACCATGAAGCCACGCGGCTAAAGGCCCAAGCGCCCAACACTCACCGACAAACCCCGACAACCCACTCACATTTCAGCTCTTCAACCCACATAAACAGCCGGCGCCACACCGTCGGCTGTTTTCTTTTGCCCCCGTGGTGGCGGGCGGCAAAAAACGGGGGATAATGGGTTATAGAAGACGTGACTGACATCTAAGACTTTTCCGATACCGAAGCAAAGGACGTGGTTCACATGACCTCTCCAGCAGTCAAGGACATCGTGGTAGCTGTCGATGGCTCCGAGGCCTCCGACATTGCAGTTCAGTGGGCAGCGAACACCGCACTGAAGCGCAATCAGCCGATCAAGCTGGTGACCGCCTACAGCATGCCGCAGTTCATGTACGCCGACGGCATGGTCCCACCCCAGGAGCTCTACGATGAGCTCGAGGGAGAAGCAGGCGACAAGCTGGATCACGCCCGCCGCATCGTCGCAGACTTCGACTCTTCCATTTCCGTCACCGCAGAGGTGAAGGAATCCTCCCCAATCGATTACCTGCTCGAGTTGTCCGAGACCGCGGAGATGATCGTCATGGGTTCTCGCGGCCTCGGTGGGCTGTCCGGCCTGGTCATGGGGTCCGTCTCCGCCGCTGTTGTCTCCCACGCCGATTGCCCCGTGGTCGTGGTGCGCAAGGACAACCACGTCACCGAGGAGAACAAGTACGGCCCGGTGGTCGTCGGTGTGGACGGTTCCGCTGTGTCCCGCAAGGCTCTGGAGATGGCCTTCCAGGAAGCAGATGCCCGCGGAGCGGTGCTCCGAGCCGTGCATGCCTGGTCCGATGCTCAGTTCCACTCCTCCTACATCGGCGTGGTAGAGGCTCAGTCCCAGATGGAGACCCTCATCGCAGAGCAGAAGGAGCTGCTGGGTGAGGAGCTGGCACCATTCGTCAAGCAGTTCCCGAACGTCAAGGTGGACGAGATTGTGGAGCGCGAGCGTCCAATCCACTCCTTGAAGGAAGCTGCGGAAGGCGCGCAGCTCATGGTTTTGGGCTCCCACGGCCGCGGTGGTTTCAAGGGCATGCTGCTGGGCTCCACTTCCCGTGCACTGCTGCAGTACGCGCCGTGCCCGATGATGGTTGTGCGTCCGAAGAGTGCAAACTAGCGCCAATCGGGACTGGTTAGGTCCTGTTCGGCGGGAGCATTAACGCTCCCGATAGCAGTAGAGAAGCGCATCTGCGCCCGCTAAAGGGGACAGATGCGCTTTTCTTTTGCCTTAACCGGCTATGCTCAGTAGAGAAGCAAAGTAGACCGATACGTCTATCTACTGAGCGCAGTGACATCCGCCCGCACCCAAGGCACGAGCATCGAGGAAAGGTTTATGGCCACAGCAGCGAAGAAGACCACGAGCCGTCGGCGCAACCGCCCAGGGCCACGGCAACGTTTGCTCGCTAGCGCCACGAACCTGTTCACCACCGAGGGCATCCGCGTTATCGGCATTGACCGTATCCTGCGCGATGCGGATGTCGCCAAGGCCTCCCTGTACTCCCTGTTCGGTTCGAAGGACAACCTCGTCGTCGCTTATCTGGAGGAGCTCGACGCCAAGTGGCGCGCAGCCTGGACAGAACTGGCTGACGAGCGGGTGAAGCCTGAGGACCGCATCATCGCTTTCTTCGATCTCTGTATCCGCGAAGAACCGAAAAACAACTTCCGTGGCTCCCACTTCCAAAATGCGGCTGGTGAATACCCGCGCCCGGAGTGTGAATCCGAGGAGCGCATTCGCGCCGCAGCAATGGAGCACCGGGACTGGTGCCGCGACACCATGGCGGAGCTGCTTAAGGAGCGCTTCGGCTACTCTTCCCGCACCCTCGCTGACCAGCTCATGGTTTTCCTTGACGGCGGACTGGCTGGCTCCAAGATGAGCCGCACCGTCGTGCCACTGGAAACCGCCCGCGATCTCGCGCGCCAGCTACTGCTCACCGCGCCTGCGATGTACAGCATCTAAGCAATACGAGCGCTGTGTCAGCGCTGCGTCCCCACCTGTCGCAAGAGGCGAAATTCCCGGCTGAAGGGGAGAGGCGTTATTTCTTCGCGTGCCGTGGGCCACTGGAGCGTGCTTGCTTGTCCGCGTGCTCACGGGTGGGGGAAGCCACGAACTCTGCAACATTCTGACCGGAGTGTTTCTTGCCCCGCTGTGCCGCGTGTTTTCCTGGCCCCTTGCGCGACTTATACGCCTGCTTCTGTGCCGCCCAATCCTCACGAAATGCCTCCGTGTAGGGCATCTTTTTGTCAAGGTAGCGCTGAATGGACACAGCCTGCACCGCGGTCCACAGGTTGTTGCATACCCAGTAGATCAGGATGGCCAGCGGCGCTGGGCCAGCAAGGCCGAAGATCCAGGGGAAGAGCATCACGAGCGGTGCCATGAGAAATAGGAGCCGCATGAAGAAGTGGGAGATAGCCTGGCTATAGTCCATCGTCCTCATAGAACGCCTGATGGAATAGGCGAAGTTTGCCGTGGTGCAGATTGAGGCGAAGATGATTAGGGGCAGAGCCACCCGCAGGATCTCCGGTTGAGTGATATTGAGGAAGGCCCTCTGGGCGTCGTCCATTGCGTAATACGCGGGCAGGGGGACATGGAAGAAACGCGCTTCGAGGAAGGCGTCAATGTCCGCCGAACTCAACGGACCGCGGCCGGCGTGCGTGCTCGTGAGCCCCTCTGCCGGGTTGGAGATGTGCAGCAGCAGGCGATAAAGGCCGATGAAGATGGGAATTTGGATCAACATTGGCAAGCAGCCATCGCGCATCTTGTATTCCGCGTTCTTCTGCAACTCCAAGCGCTTGAGCCGCGCTTCACGCTGCGATTGCCGATCCTTCTTGTCCTTGTATTCGTTGGTGATCTCACGCAGGTGCGGGCGGAGGTTCGCCAGTACGCGCGTTGAGTGGTACTGGCGATAAGCCACCGGCAGCAGGAGCGCGCGGACAGTCAGCACCAACAGGGGAATGCAGAACAGCCACGCTTGGGATGCATCCATCCCAAACACATTGTGGAAAAGGAGGTGCCACGCCTTGAGGACAAGGGCGACGGGGTACTCCACAATAATCATGAGATTGAGGATACTTAGTGGGGGTGCGCGCAGCCACCGTAACGGGCTGATTACTACGGGCATTGTTGCGATCGCCGCGTCAGCCTCGTTCCTGCGCTCTCGATGAGCCACCGAGGATCCTTGTTGTGGCCTTCCATGAACATTGAGTTATTTGCGTGGGACTGAGTGTGATAATAAACAACCATGAGCAAACACCAGCAGCGTCCAAGGTTGGATCCCCTCAGCGTCCTCGGGGAACTCCTGGTGACCTTCGGCGTGATCGCACTGCTCTTTGCCTTCTGGGAGGTCGTGTGGACGGACGTGCAGTCGGGTCGGCAGCAGTCCGCTGTGGCCCAGGACCTCGACGGCCAGTGGGATGACCGCAATCCCCGCCCCCTGACGGAGCCCTCCGAGGGCGCGGCATTTGCCCGCCTTTTCATCCCTAGCTTTGGCTCGGATTACAACTATGCCGTGGTCAAGGGCGTAGCGGACGAAGACCTCGACAAGGGCCCTGGGCATTACATGGACACCCAGGATCCAGGACAGCCGGGCAATTTTGCATTGGCCGGTCACCGGGTGGGACGTGGTTCCCCGTTCAATAATCTGGGGGACCTCAATAGCTGCGATCCGATCGTGGTGGAGACTGCTGGCGCATGGTACGTCTACCGCATCTTGCCCATCGATGCGGCACCGGAGCAGCGCAGGGCCGTGGCTGGGGAGTGCATGGAGCCGCAGCTGGCGGATCGCATGTCCACCGGCGAGTATGCCAACGTCAATGGGCGCTTCATTACGACCCCGAACGATATCAACGTCATTAACCCGGTTCCGAGCACACCGAGTATCGAGGTCTCTCCGGATGATGCGGCACTTTTGACGATGACCACCTGCCATCCGCAGTTTTCCAATGCGGAGCGCATGATCGTGCACGCTGTGCTGGTGCGGGCGGCCGCGAAGCAGGACGGCTACGTGCCACCGGAGATGACGAGGGAGGCATAAATGTACGCAGCGTTGTGGCGGGCCCTGCCGGGCCCATGGTGGGTGAAGTTGGCGATCGTGGTGGCCATCCTCGTGGGAGTGTTCTTCCTGTTGATGGAGGTTGTCTTCCCATGGGTTGGCCCGATGATGCCGTGGAATGACGTCGCCGTGTCCTAGAGGCCGTGTCCTAAAGACCGAGGTTTTTGATTGCCTCGGCGGTGATGTCACGTGGTTTGGCAGAATCCGGCTGTTCGGAGAACGTCACGACCGCATCCTCGTCCTTCCATACGGCGTAGAGGGATCCTCCGCCGTCTTTGCTGCCTTTGAGCCCACCACTCCAGTCTTCGGGTTCAAGAGCTTTGAGGGTTTCGTCGATCGGGGCAGCATGATCCACGACAGCCACGGCATCCGAGTTTGTGGTCATCTTCCGCACCATGACCTGGACGGCTGGGGTGTCCTCGTAGGACCAGAAGACGCATGCCGGTGGGTCGAAACGCGTGTCCACGCCGATGCCCGTAATGCGTTGGCCGTTCGTGTTCTGAACCCACTCGGTATCTAGGTAGGGACAAGCTGGTTGTAACTGCCCCTGACCGATGAACGCGGGGCGTGCGTCGATAGGCAGTTCAGTACCGTGTACGGGTTCTACGGTGCGTTCTGCCGCCGTGGTGTCCGAGTCTCCGCCTGCCGTGCCGCCGTCCTGCCCGCAGGAGGTGAGGAGGAGTGAGACCGACGCCACGAGTGCGAGGGTGGCGCGACCCCTATGAGCGGCAGGGCGACGCATTACTGGTGGGCCTTGTTGAACTTCTCGACTACGTCAGCGGCGATACGGCCGCGCTTGGAGACCTCGATGCCATTGTTCAGAGCCCATTCGCGGATGAGCTTGTTGCGTACGGCATTGGAGGAGCCGGCGCTGGACTTGCCGCGAGAAGAGGACTTGGAAACCCGGCGTGCAGCGTTGATGTAAGGGGCCAGGGCCTCGTCGAAGACCTGCTTATTCTTTGGTCCGAGGTCCATGGTGTATTCCACGCCGTCGATGGTGAAATCGACAACCTGCACTTCTTCCTCGGCCAGTGGGGAATTATCGATGTCGTCGAAATACTGAGTAACTTCTTGACGTGCCATGAATGATTGGCTCCTTAATAGATAGTTATCTATCGCCTATGATTTAGCGAAATGATCTGAGAAGGCAAAGCAAATCTTACCTTTGCTACTCGTACGATACGTTCTTGGGCTTTCTTTCTACAAGTCGTACTAGTAGCAGCATCTGAGAATGAGAAAATAATAATCAACTGTTGCTTGATTGTTACATGAATAGGCCCGCGCCAGTAAAGAATGGGCCGAGCTTTCTACTGGCCTTATTCTCTTATAAAACAACACTCGCCCTTGGCCTAGGGCAGGCCAAGGGCGAAGGGGAGCGGAAATAATGCAGCGCGGCTGTTAGCGGCCGCTGTGGCTCGCCTTATCGATAGGCTGATTGTGTTTCTTTATCCCCTTGCCGTGATAAGCGCGGGCAGAGGTGCGATAGAACAGTGGCTGATTCGGGCGAAGCTTGCCGTCTGGGCGGAGCAGAATGTAATCCGCATGGACGTAGTCGTGGGTGAATTGGACCACGGTATAACCATGTGAATCATAATCCAGGTACTTCACGTACTTGTTCAATTCCGTGAAGGCAAACTCCGCCGTATGGCTGAGCGGGTTATCCTCGGGCAGCTTGAGAATGTCGTCGATATTAGAACTCGACACAGAAGTGGTAACGATCTCCACTGCCGCTGAACCTTCGCGGGGATAAGCCCCTGGTTCTACGGGCACATCGCAGGCCCATGAGGAGTGGATATCCCCTGTGAGCCACACGGTGTTATTAATGCCTTTATCTTGCAACAGGCGGATTAGGCGACGCCGCTCCGCAGCATAGCCATCCCATTGGTCGTAGTTGTATGCCAAGCCCTGTTGTGGCAGTCCCAATAATTGTGTGACGGCAGAACTGGTCTGTGCATCCAATGGTGGAATGAGAACCGGGGTCATCATCACGGAATTACCAATGAGGTTCCAGCGGGCATGGGAGGTCTCCAGCTTGCTTGCAAGCCAAGAGAACTGCTCAGAACCCAGCATGGTGCGGTCCTCCCGGTCGGTATTCTTCGCGCCGAGGAAGGCCACCTGCTCGTTGCGGTAAGTGCGTAGATCGAGCATGTTGAGCTCGGCCAAGTTGCCGAACGACAGGTTGCGGTAGATGTGGCCGCCAGCGCTGAAAGGAGTGGCGCGAATCGGCAGCCACTCGAGGTACGCCTGGATGGCAGCAGCGCGGCGCGCTGACCAATCGCCCTCGTTGGGCTGGTGGTTCTCCGCGCCGCCGGCCCACGTGTCATTGGCAATCTCATGGTCATCCCAGGTCACAATCCACGGGCAGGTAGCGTGCGCTGCCTGAAGGTCCGCGTCGGTATGGTACTGGGCGTAGCGCTCGCGGTAGTCCTGCAGGCTCACGATCTCGTGGGGCGGCAGATGACCGCGGACAGCGCCGGTCTTGCCGGTGTACTCACCGCGGGGATATTCGTAGATGTAATCGCCCACGTGCAGTGCGTAATCGATATCGCCGCGGTTGGCCATATCGCGGTAGGCGCTGAAGTAGCCAGCCTCCCAGTTAGAGCAGCTGAATAGTGCGAAACGAAGTTCGCTGAGGTCTTGGCCTGCTGCGGGTGCGGTGCGGGTGCTGCCAACAGGGGAGATCTGCCCCTTATATTGACCATCGGTGACGACGAAGCGGTAGAAGTACGGGCTATAGGGGCTCAGGCCGGTCGCCTCCGGCTTTACCGTCATGTCTGTGTCAGGCGTGGCCTTTACCTGGCCGGAGGTAACGATGTTCTGAAAGCCCTCATCAGTGGCAATTTCCCACCGAATTCCGGTGGCTGTGCCGCGATTGCGGCCAGCGTAATCGTCGGGGTGGGAGGTGACGCGGGTCCAGAGGATCACACTGGTGGCATAGGGATCGCCGGAGGCGACACCGTGCTGGAAGACGGCGTGGTCCTGGGAATCTGCTTGCGCTACTTCGGCGGAGGCTGTGGAGTTCATCGCGGAAGCGGCGGCGATGGTGGCGGTGGCGGCAGCGCCAGACTGGAGAGCGCGGCGACGGCTGATGTTTTTATTCATAGAGGTGATTTGAGCACGCGGATCACCTCTTCGCAGGGCAATTGTCGGGCTTCGAGGAAGTGCCCGAATACGTGTGCATGCGGTGAACAGCGTGTTTGCCTAGAATTAAACCGGCGTTCGGCAAATGTTCAGCCGCCCTTGGTGCAACGGGGGAAGCGCACCGAGGATGTGCTCCCCGGTGACAAGCCAGGCTAGCGGTGAGAAACCACGCTAGCTACGCTTCGTGCGGATCTGGGCCTCCACCAGATCCAGCTCGCGGGAAATCGCCTGCAGCGCGTGGCGAGTCTGGTCGTTGTTCATCGTGGACGTATTATCCACAGCATCCTCGAGATCGTCCATGCGCTCCTCAACATCCTGCGCGAAGCCCATCGGCACGCCACCCTTGGAGACATCCTTGCGGATCTGACGGATGCGAGCCTTCTGCGTCGGGCCATCGCCCGCGAAGGAAGCATTCGTGGTCGGCGCCAAGCCGGCACGCTGGAGATTCTGGCGCTCGTTGACCTCCTTCATCTGGGTCATGCCACGGTAGAACAGTGGCAACAACGCTGGTAGCGCCACACGAGCAGCACCCACGTAACGCGAGACGTTCTGACTGTTGAAGTTACCTGCCTTCAACTGCTGCAAAGCAGCGGAAGCCATCTTCTCCTCGTGCTTGCGGCGGTTCTTCAGCTCCTTGGCGTCGGCCTTGCGTACCTTCTTCGCCGTCTTGCGCAGGTACTTTTCCTTCGCCTTTTCCAACTTGGCATCGGCCTTAGTCTCCGCAATCGCGCGAACCTTCGCTGCCTTAATGGTGGCCTTCTTCTCCTGGCGGCGGCGACGCATCGTGCTGAACAGTCCCATGTCTCTCCAAGTCTCGTGATTGTCAGTAGGGGTTTTCGTAAATAAACTCCCTGCCCACTGTAGTCGGAGGAGCCACCGTGTGCTGTAACTTCCCCTGCTCCTAAGATAGGAAGAACCGTGCACACAATGACAGGCAGCGTGCCCACCCCAGAGCCACGCAGCGGCGAAAACAACCTCCCCGCTGCGGAATCCGTGCTACCCCTTGCCCCCTCTGACGTGGTCGGATGCCGTCACAAAGCAGTGCTGCGTCGAATGGAAAAGCCGCCGGGAGTCACGCGCATGCGCACGGCAGAAGACCTCGCCGGAACCATCGAGCAACTCAGTCACCGCATCAATGCGTGGGCGCGAAAGCAGACCATCCTGCAGCAACTGCCCCAACGCCCGCGCCGGGGAGACCGCGTGCGCCCGACCCGCGTGGACATCGCACCCGGCCCCAACGCAGTGGAAGATACCCTCGACGCCATGGCGGCCGGGGCGCGCCTCATCATCGGAGCGCAGCTCGAAGAAGGTCCGCTATCGGCAGAAGTGGACATCCTCCTCCGCCGCGACATGGGCCACGGGGCAGACCCCACCCTCGCCTACGCGCCGCTCGTGATCTCCGGGCACAGCGTCGTCAAGCGCGTGAAAAACACACAAACAGCGGACTGCCGCGTCATCGATATTCCCGCGCTCGGACTCTCGCGTGGCGCAGACGTCCCACTACGCCACCGTGCCGTCGCCGGTGAAGCACAATGTCTCGCCATGGCTCACACCATCCTCCACGCCTGGGGATTCGCCAGCGGTGACGTGGGGCTCATCGGCCGCGCCGGGACATCACCCGAACGCTGCTACATCTTCCCAGGCGATGCGCTGATCCCAGGACTACTCACCGCCCTCGCCGAACCCGTCCCCGCCGCACCCAGCAGGGTGAAGCAATGTGGCGTGTGCGAATTCCACAACCACTGCCGAGCACAACTGCTCGAACGCCAAGACGTGTCCCTCATGCTCCCCGGCGACCGGAATCGGGATGCTCGCGAAGCTGGCTACAACACCCTCCCAGAGCTAGCCGAGGCAGGGTGGGGAGAGGTCAGCGCGTTGGCGTCGGCATGGATGAACGGGGAAATCGCGCGGCGCAGACCGCTCAAGCGATGGATCACGGACACGGAACTGTGGGGCGGGCACGCCTTCGCCATGCCGCGCCAAGGGCAGGAACCCATGGCCGAGCAGCTCCGCGATGTCATCGACATTGACGTGGACATGGAGGCGCACCCCAACCGTGGCACGTTCCTCTGGGGCACCTTCGACGGCACGCAGTACGTGGCTTTCGGCGATTTTTCCCGTGGTGGCGACGAGGGGCAACACGTCGCCGAGTTCTGGGCATGGTTGCGTGCGCGTCGCGCCGCCGCCGAAAGAGATGACAAGAGACTGCGCGTGTGGGTGTACGCCGCGCAGGGCGAAAACCACTGGTTGCGGTATTACGCGCGCGAATACGGTGGGCGAACGTATCTTTTGTCCGACGCCACCAGTGTCACGATGCCGGATCTCGCGGAAGTGAATGCATTCATCGCTTCCGAGGAGTGGTGTGACCTGTATCGCATCGTTAAAAATGCTGTGGCTGGGACGGGGTCGCTGGGTTTGAAGACTGTCGCGCCCCTGGCCGGTTTCGAGTTCAGTCAGGAAGGCGTGGACGGGAAGGCTGCGGTCGAGCTGTTCGAACAGGCTGTGGGGCCTGCGCAGGGGGCAGCGCAGGCTGCGCGACGCACGCTGGAACGCTATAACGCGGATGATTGCGTGGCGAATGCGCACGTTCGTTCGTGGTTGCGTGCGGGCGCGCCGGGTATTCGCGCGCTGTAGTTGAGTTTAGGGGGTGGCTGGCTACTCGAAGTAGCTGTACTTGGGGGATTCGGTGGGTTCGGCTGAATAGGCTGTCTTTGGCATACAGCCCGGCTGTTCGCTGTGAGCACTTGGCCTCGGGTGATGTGGATGGGTGGCTGTTCGCTGTGAGCACTGATTCTGGGACACCGTGGCCTGATAGGTGGGACTAGGGTGGATGGAACCGAAGGGCGATGATGCCGAAGATCGCGACTAATGGAAGGAAGTACCAGCCATGGCGAGCTTGTTCGAAAGGATTGCGGCTTTGAACACGAACGGGCCGTACCGTGCCGAAAGGGTAACGGAGCAGACGGCGTTGAAGGGTGGTCGTCATCCGGTGTTGGAAAACCCTCGTCCGAATGCTGTCCTGGGTACCAGCCTTGGTGGGGCGGCAGAGTTCCGTGCCGCTGCTGAAGGTCAGGCTGAGCCAAGTGGTGCTGGTGCTGCAATTGCGGCTGCGTCGGCTGGAACTGCTGCGGAAACTGCGGGCGCGTCAAGTGGTGCTGGTGCTAACGCTGGGGCGACAGGTGCTTCCGTTATCGACGATCTGATCGTGGGGCTGGGATGTTTCTGGGGTGCGGAGCGGCTCTTCTGGGGTGTTCCGGGCGTGTTGGGCACATCCGTTGGCTACGCGGGTGGCTGGACCAAGAACCCTACTTATCGCGAGGTGTGCACGGGAAGGACCGGTCACGCGGAAGTAGTACGCATCGTTTTTGATTCTTCCCGGGTGAGCGTGGAGGAGTTACTCAAGGTGGCTTTTGAAAACCACAATCCCACGCTCGGCGACCGTCAGGGTAACGATGTGGGTTCCCAGTATCGCTCGGCGGTCTACTGTTCGTCTCAGGGGCAGCTTGAGCGAGTGCGAAAAGCATTGGACACGTGGCAGCAAGCTTTCACGGACGCAGGTTTCGGAGATCTGACCACAGAGGTAGGCCTCATGGCATCAGCACCTTCCGATGCAGGTGATGTGCGCGGATCGGTTGACACTGCCGAAGCTGACAGAGGTGTCGGGGGAACCGTAGGCTGTGGGGACTCATCAGCCAGTGGAGAAGAGGTCGTCGGTGATGGTCGCTACTACCTTGCGGAGGACGAACACCAGCAGTACCTCCATAAGAATCCTGGTGGCTACTGCAATCATGGCCCAAATGGAGTCACCTGCCAGACAGGAGTTCTCTAAGGCATCCTCTGATGCATCGCTGGGGCTCGTAGTTTCCGCGCCGAGTGGTAGTTGAAGTGCTTGGCGTGTTAGGTATCGCCAGGAAATGGGAGGAATAGTGGCTGGATCCCGCGGAAAACCTGGCGATTGCTGACGGGCTCGGCGGGCCGAGAAAGTTATCCACAGCGCAGCTTTTATCCACAGGCTCCTGCGGAAATAGGACTGGTGGCGTCGAACGAAAAAAGAGGGGCGGGAGACCGAAACGCTAACCTCAGAGATATGGGGAAGGGGATCAAACGGCTAATTAACCCGTGCATGCTCGAGACAGCGACGAGCCTGGAAGAAAAAGGTGTTAGCGAATGGGCGCGACGGCGGGGTTACCATCGCGTGAACAAGGGTGTGTACCTGCACAAAAGCCTGATCGGTGCGGGACAGGCAAGGGAGGGCGAGCGGAAAGACAATTCCACAACGCAACTCGACATCATCACACGCGCACGAGCAGAACACCTAGCGCGACCGGATAGCATCATCGCGGGATGGGCAGCACTCGCGTACCACGGACTCCGGTATTGGGCAGACGAAGCGGCGCTCAGCGTGGTCAGCCGTGAAGGGAGAGCTCGAGCTGCCGTGCCAAGGAGCAGGACTGCCCGCAGTGAAAATGCGCGAATGACATGGACGTGGAAACCCGATCCCTACCACCCAAAACTTCGATGCGTGGACCCCATCGAGGCTTTAATTAGTGCGCTGAAGAGCGTGAAAAGCAATTCGATGAAGTGGAACGTGCCCGCTATCGAGGGCTATTCGGCAGAACAGATTAGGGGAATCCAACTGCTCGATGCGGTCCGGCGAATTGCCGGGCGGGAGTGCGATGTGGATGAACTTGTCGCGAGAGCGCGTGGCAGGGTTAACAGCCGGTGGTTGACGAAGATTGTGCGAGCCAGCGATGATGGGGCGGATTCTCCCATGGAGACCCTGATGCGCCTCACTATTGCGGGGATTGTGGTCTGTGGGGAGAAGCTGGAGTGGGAGTCGCAGGTGTCCATCATGCGGGATGGCAGCCGCGAAACTGGGTGGGAAGCGGAAATAGAGGGGCACTTCGAGCCCTGGCTTACTGTTGTTGACCTATATTGCGCCAAGTACAAGATCGTGTTGTTTTACGACGGCGAGCATCACCGAGAGAAAGGTCAGCATTATCGCGACATCGATATCGATGCGACTTTACAGGAACATGGCTACGTGGTGATGCGGGTTTCGGCGGTGATGGTGTTCAATCCGCGGGATCTTCGGCGACGGATAGCAATTTTGGCTGAAAGTGTCAGGAATCGCCAGGAAATGTGAGGGATAGGAGGTGGATTCCGCGGAAAAGTTGGCGATTGCTGACGTGGTGGGGCGTGGCGGTGGTGTGGCGAGGCGTGGCGGTGGTGCGAGGTGGCTCCCGAACAGGTCATCAAGCATGCGCACTCATGCGAAAGCCCGCCAACAGGCTCCAAACAATGCGTTGGCGCGTTGGCGGGCTTAAAGGCTTAGCGTCGGGGTGCTACCAGAGCACGTCGGTGCTACCAGAGCACGACCCTAGCGAGATTACTTCTGAGCAGCCTCGAAGCGGGCGGAGACCTCTTCCCAGTTGAAGACGTTCCAGACAGCCTTCACGTAGTCAGCCTTGACGTTCTTGTACTGCAGGTAGAAGGCGTGCTCCCACATATCCAGCAGCAACAGTGGGGTCAGGTTGACGGACAGGTTGCCCTGCTGGTCGGTCATCTGCTCGACCACCAGGCGACCAGCGATGTGGTCGTAACCCAGCACTGCCCAGCCGGAGCCCTGCAGGCCCAGAGCAGCACCGTTGAAGTGCTCCTGGAAAGCCTCGAAGGAGCCGAAGTCGCGGTCGATGGCCTCAGCCAGAGCGCCGGTTGGCTGGCCGCCACCGTTAGGGGAGAGGTTCTTCCAGAACAGGGAGTGGTTGGTGTGGCCACCGAGGTTGAATGCCAGGTCCTTGGACAGGGCGGTGACAACAGAGGCGATGGAGCCGTCCTTGCGTGCAGCCTCGAGCTTCTCGAGGGCGGCGTTTGCACCGTTAACGTAGTTCTGGTGGTGCTTGGTGTGGTGGAGCTCCATGATCTCGCCGGAGATGTGTGGCTCCAGAGCGTCGTATGCGTAGTCGAGCTGTGGAAGTTCGTACTGTGCCATCGTACGGTTTCCTTTCTTCAAAATTTGTTCGTTACTCCTCCCAGTGTCCTGATGTTTGGTGATTTGTGCAACGTTGTTTTGTCATAAATCATTCATGTTGCCGTCATATTCCCCACGGTTTGGGCGTCTAGGGTGGGCGCCATGACGCTTACTACTGGAGCAAAAATTGTCCTTATTGGCGCGGGCGATGTGGGTATTGCTTATGCGTATGCACTGGTGAACCAGGGTTTGTGTGATCACCTGGCGATCATCGATATCAATGAGCGGAAGACGTGGGGGCACGTGCAGGATCTGAACCATGCGGTGCCGTGGGCTGGGCATTCGGTCAAGGTGTCTGTGGGCACGTATGAGGACTGCGCAGATGCTGCCGTGGTCGTTAATTGCGCGGGCGTGGCGCAGAAGCCGGGGGAGACTCGTTTGGATCTGGTGGGTCGTAATGTCGCGATTTTCGAGGACATTGTGGGCAAGGTGATGGCCTCGGGCTTCAATGGCATTTTCTTGGTCGCGACGAATCCTGTGGATATTTTGAGTTTTGCGACGTGGAAGTTGTCCGGTTTGCCGTCGAGCCAGGTGATCGGCTCGGGCACGATTCTCGATACGGCCCGTTATCGCTATTCTTTGGGGCGTTATTTCGATCTGGCGCCGAGCTCGGTTCACGCGTATGTGATTGGCGAGCATGGCGATACTGAGCTTCCGGTGTTGTCGGCTGGCAGTGCGGGCGGGGTGCCGTTGAAGAAGATGTTGCGTGCCCGTGCGGAGGAGAAGGCGCAGGATGGCGCCCTTCCGATCGACGACGCCAGCGCGATCTTTGAAGAGACTCGCGATGCGGCGTACGAGATTATTCAGGCGAAGGGATCCACCAGTTTCGGCATTGGCATGGGGTTGGCCCGGATCACTCGGGCCATTTTGCACAATCAGGATGTGGTGCTGCCGGTGTCGGCTTTCTTGGAGGGCCATTACGGGTTGGAGGATGTGTATATCGGCACGCCTGCGGTGATTGATCGGCGTGGGGTGCGCCACGTGGTGGAGCTGGATTTGGATGAGGATGAGAATCAGAAATTCCAGCACTCTGCCCGAGTGTTGAAGGATGTCATGGCTGGCGCGGGCCTCGTGGCGTCGTCGGGCAACAAAGAGGGGAAGAGTCAGTGAACAGTCAGCTAACCACGCTGCCGTGACCGGGCGCGGCGACTAGAAAAGAGGGCATGAGGATAGTCGCACATCGAGGGGCCAGCGGAGAGCGGCCGGAGCACACGCTGGGCGCCTATGAACTGGCTGTCCACCGTGGGGCCGATGGTTTGGAATGTGATGTGCGGCTGACGCGGGACGGGCACCTTGTGTGTTTTCATGACCGGACGATGGAGCGTGTCGCGGTAGAGAAGCTCGGGCGGGGGCAGGGCATTGTTTCGGCGATGACGCTGGATGAGATGCGTCAGCTGAATATCGGCACTCCCGAGGAGCCGGCGCGCGTGATGACGCTGGAAGAGCTGCTGGAGCTGTACCAGGACACCCGCCGTGACAATGTCGATGGCCCCGATGGCGAGGGGGGCTCTGTGGGGCGCGAATTATTTATCGAGACGAAGCATCCGAATCGCTATGGTTCGCGGGTGGAGCACAGGTTGGCGGAGACGCTGCGAAAGTTTCGCATGGTCGATGACCCGGCGGTGAACCTCATCTCCTTCAGCCCGCAGTCGTTGGTCAGGTTCAAACTGATTAATCCGCTGATCCGGCGGATTCTGCTGCGCCGGGAGTACCAGCGTATGATCCACCCGGGGATGGAGGCGATGAATGTCGTGGACGCGCATGGGTTGTCCATCGCTAAGGCGCGTTTGCGTCCGGATATTGTGGGGCGCCGTGGTTTGGAGACGTACGTGTGGACGGCCGATAAGGAAGACGAGGTGCGCTGGGCTGCGCGCCACGGCGTGAACTGGTTGGCGACGAATTATCCCGGGCGCGCGAAGATGTGGCGGGATGACGAGCGCGCCAGTGCGGGGTGCAAGAGCGAGGGTGTGGCCTAAGAAGGCGGAGGTGTGAGATGGCGGGGCGTGCTCAAGGAGAGCAAACGGCAGCTCGTGGGCACTTCGGAGTCACTTCAGGATAGAATCGCCCCGTGGCTAAAAAGAAGAAGAACCAAGAGAACCTGCCGGAGGGCATGAGCCGTCGCCAGGCGAAGCTCGCCGCCCGCGCTGCAGAGCGCGCGAAGCTGGCGAAGGATGCACGCCCATACGATGGTTTCGCCAACGAGGCTGACCTGATTGCGCTGCAGGAATTCGTTCCTTCCGCATACTTCGAAGTCGATGTGAAGGGTGTTGACCGAAAGGTCACCATCGCAACCGTTTTGCCAGGTGCGGTGGCAGCCCTGCTGCGCTCCGAAGAGGATGGCGGGGATGCTTTCGTGGCGCTGCAGACCCAGCGCCGTGGCGATAACCCGAACCGTGACCTGGCATTTGCTCTGAACTGGGTGAAGGATGCTCAGCCGGGCGATTCACTGGAGGTGGGCATCGCGGACGGTACCGAGCCTGATCTGGCTGATCTGTTGGATAAGAGCGCGACTCCGGAGATCACGGTGTCGCAGGATTTCAACTGGTGGCTGACGGAGCAGGCCCTGCAGAATCCGCAGGTTGCGGCAACTCTGCAGCGCGCGAATGATTCCGTGCTGCCATCCGACCGCGTGGACGCTGATATCACTGGTGCCGCGTGGTGGATTGATCCGGGCGAGAAGGCTCACATTCGCTGGGTTCGCCCAGAGGGTGAGACCGAGCTGCTCCACGCGCTGGCTCGTCTGCATGCGGCCGGCGATCTGCACCTGGGTGAGGGCTCGAAGTTTGCAGGTGTTTTCCGCACCCACGGCATCCTGGTTCCGGTGTGGGATCTGGACCGCTCCAAGTCTCACGATGAGTGGAAGGGCGGCCTGGAGGCATTGGACAAGAAGATCTCCGAGGCACTGTCCGCATCGGAGGCTCTGACTGCCGATGAGCAGAAGTCCAAGCAGACGATCGTCTCCCGCGAGGTCACCATCCGCTAGGTTTACCGACTGGGGGGGGAGGATATTTCCACACTCGGTGGGAGGAAATGTCAGCGGAGGGGCTCCGTTCGGGACGCCCCGCTAGGGCATGTCAGCAAAAGCCACGTTTTCTGTAGAAATCGGCATGATTTCCGCGAAAAACGTGGCTTTTCCTGACACAGGGGTCTGGGCCGGGCGCTGTGGTCGGGCCTGACACTGGGGTCTGGGTGTGACGCTGTGGACGGACCGGACGCTGGGCCGAGGCGCCCGGAGGCTACTTCATTGAGTCGAAGAGCTGCTGGGCGCCTTGTTCATCCCAGATCACGACATTGCCCACGTCGAGATCCTGGTAGCTACCCACTGGCACGGTCTCTTGCTCCGCACCACCGGCAATCGCCACCGCCAGACGCGCAAGGTGCCACACGTGGTCCTTGTCGTTGACAGTGAGTGAGTCCGTCAGCCCACTGATCACAGGGAAGAACCTGAAGGGGTTGAGCAGCGTGCCTGGGCTGGCGATCTCCCCGCCGAGCGCGGACACGAAGTCCCGCTGGCGCTTCACACGATCGAGGTCGCCACCGGCGGAGGTGTAGCGGGAGCGCACATAACCCAACGCGGTCGGGCCGTCCATATCCTGGCATCCGGCCTGCACATTGATGCCAGCCATTGGGTCATCGAGAGGCTCCGGCACGCACATATTTATGCCGCCCACAGCGTCAACGAGGTTGGCGAAGCCGCCGAAGCCGATCTCCGCATAATGGTCGATCCGCAGTCCCGTGGACTGCTCAATGGTCTGCTGCAGCAGCTGCGGCCCGCCGAGGGAAAATGCCTGGTTGATCTTGTCCTGGCCGTGGCCAGGAATGTCAACGAGGCTATCGCGCGGGAAGCTGACGATCTTCGGCTTCCCGCCAAACGATGGAACATGGACGAGCATGATGGTGTCCGTGCGCCCGACAGTGTCGTCGAGCTGACCAGCCATGAGTCGTGAGGCGTCCTCGGCATCCAAGCCCGCGCGCGAATCGCTACCGACGAGCAACCAATTCGTGCCCTTCGTGTTGCCGACGCGCCCATCGTACTTAGCTAAGGCATCGGTTCTGTTGAGAGAGGTGTCCACCCACACGCCCGTGCCGATGACGAGGGCAATGATGAGGAACAGCACGAGCCCGATGGTCTTGCCAACGCCGAACCTTCTGCGCCGCCGCGGTGGCTTGGGACGCCGAGGTGTTGGCCACGAGTCTCGCCCACCCTTGCGGAATGCGGCGAGGCGCTCCTCTCGCCGGGAAGGAATGTCGTGCGGGTACTCCCGCTGCGAGTAGGTGCCACCATTGCCTCCTGGTTCCTGGCGCGGTTGGCCGTAACCTTCATTGGGCTGGCCGTAGCCCTCGTTGCCGTGGTAGTCATAGGAACCGTTGTAGTTGTCGGCTCTCTGAGCGCCCCGGTAGGCCTCGTAGGCGCCAGCGCCAGCGCCACCACCAGCAGCAGCGCCATAGGGAGCCCCGGTGTTGCGAGGAGCCCGACGGTAGGTCGGAGGTGCAGGCCGGGCCGAGGTGGCGTCGTCGGAAGAGGAGGGGGACAACCGGTCGCGGAGCCGCGGGCCACGACGGGCGCCATCAGCGGGCGGCAGAGGGCGCGAATCGCGGGCTGGCTCGGCGGGTTTGGGCAGGGAGGAACGGCGACGTACGGGGCGACCATAACGATCCAGGATGGGCTTACCGTGACGGTCGAGGGCGTAGTCGCCGTTGTCGTGTGAGGAATCACCTGGGCGGGAATTCATAGAGGAAATGGTAGCGGAGGATCTACAGCCCGGGCACCCCGCCCAGCATGGCATAGCCCACAAAGGCCACCGTATCGATGAGCCCGTGGGCGATAATCAGTGGCCAGATCCGGCCGGTTTTTCGCCAGTACCAGAGGTACAGCAACCCCATGACGATGTTGCCAAAGCCGGCGGAAATACCCTGGTAGAGATGATAGCTGCCGCGCAAAAGAGCACTCCCGGCGAAGACCCACACCCAGCTAACACGTAACTGTCGCAGCCGGGTGGCCAGCCAGGCGACCACCACGATCTCCTCCGCCCAACCATTCGCCCAGGCATTAAGCACCAGCAGTGGGAGCTTCCACAGGCTGTCTTCCATCGCGGAGGGGTCGATCTGTTTGGACAAGCCAAGCTGCACTGCCGTGACATAAAACAACAGCCCCGGCACGCCGATGATCGCTGCCAGACCCGCGCCGTGCCCCCAGTCTTTCGCGCGCATCCGCCAGATAGTCCTCGGGGCGAGGTTCGTCCGCAAAGGCACGTGGCGGAGCAGCAGGAACAGCGCCAGTCCGCCCCAGGCGAAGAGGACACCGGAACTGATGATCTGCATCAGCGGGTCGAGCCACGGCAGGTGCGACTGCTGGCTGTTGAGCTCCGCGGTCTGTTCATTGAGGTTGCGCGTATCCGTGAGCGCCTCGATGAGTCGGAGGATGGAGCGCAACCCGGAGACGCCGAAGGTGACGGCGAGGACGAGGATGATTTCCCATCGCAGTGCACGCCCATTCGCCGTGCGGGAGGAGAATGAGGTGTTCGTGTCAGTGCTCATGGCCTGGCCCGTGTTCGTCTGAGTGGGTGTGGCCACGTGGTTTCGGTGGGAAGTCTATCTCGGCCATCGTGCCCGGTTCCGCGATGCTGAGTTGATCGACGCCAAACTGCTCGCATTGCTGCTGGACGATCGCGCCCAGCGCGAGGAGTTCTGCCTCTGACACGCGGTCGGAGACCGCCCCGATCATGAGGGAGATTGGCCACCGACCCTGAGCTGGAGAGTCGACAGGGGTCGCATCTGCGGGGGTTGCGTTGGCGAAGGTCGCACTGGTGGGGATTGGATTGGCTGCTGTGGATCTGGCAGCGGCCTGCGGTGCCAGCCTGCGCGGGCTCACGAGCGGGACGCTGAGTGATGCCCAGCCGGTGATGTTCCACAGAGTGCCCCACGGGGTCCACGCGGTTTGGGCGCGGAAGTTCTTTTCCGGGGACATCTCGGAGAATGAGCCGGGCGCTGGGGGAGCGCAGGCGATAGTGGGGGTGAGGATGACGTCGTAGTCCGCCCAGGAAGCCTCCACGGTGTCGGCCAGACTGCGCAGCAGCGATTGCAGTTCTTCTCGCCGGTCGCGGGTGACCGTGCGGCCCATTTCCTTCAGCCAGCGCGTGATGGGGGAGAGCGCGCCGGGCAGGTCGGCGCAGCGGGCGGCGAGGATCTCCGCGAACCAGCCGAAAACCTCGGCACCGCTGTGCGTGCCATAGGGGTTGGGCGGTTGGCTCAGGCTGTCCACGGCATCCGTGGAACATAGCAGCGCAGCCGCCGCACTGGTGGTCGCGGCGATGGCGGGGGATAGCGTGGTGCCTTCGATGTGCAGGGGTGCATTTGTGTACCCCACACGCAGAGCCGGGCGCTGTCCCGAACGAACGGCATCCGCCACGTCGGGGATCTGCAGACCGTAGGCGCTGGCCGTGCTGGTGAGGTCCCCGGCCAGCAGTCCGTGTGCCGTGGGGGTGAACCCGCCGAGTGTGCGGTTGTGGCGTGGTTTGAGGCCGGGGATCCCGCAACAAGCTGCCGGGATGCGAATGGAGCCGCCGCCATCCGTTGCGTGTGCGACGTCAACCAGTCCGCGGGCCACCGCCACTGCCGCCCCGCCCGAGGATCCGCCGCACATCCACTGCTGTCCTAGCGGGTTAATGGGTTCCTCCATGCCCACGGGCTCCGTGTATGCGGTGACGCCGAACTCGGAAGTACTGGACGCTCCCACCAACACGGCTCCTGCGCCCAGCAGCCGCTGCGCGGCGGTGTCGTGATACATGGCCGTGAACTCTTGAGTGGAACTGCCGAATGAGGCAACCTCGCCTTCCACCTGCTGCAGGTCTTTGATAAGGATCTCGGTGCCGTCGAGGGGGCTGGCTGGTGGCGTCGGCGAACTGAGACGATGCGGGCGCTCGTACACACGCGCCACGCCCAACTGCGCCGGGCTCAAACCAGACACCGCGCTGGCGTGTGCGAGGCGGTGGGCGAAGGAGGAAGCGCTCATGGCCACACAGATTACTCAACCCGCAGCAGCCCGCTAAGGTGAACGGCATGAGTACAACCGCTAGCACCCCCACGCGCGTCACGTTCCTCGGCCCCCGAGGAACATTCACGGAACAGGCGCTGCAAAACTTTATTTCCGCAGGCCAGCTGCCTGCAGACAGTGAAGGTGTGCCGGTGAGCTCCCCGAAAGCCGCGCTGGACGCCGTGCGCGCCGAGGAGGCCGACTACGCGGTGGTGGCGCTGGAATCGGTGGTGGACGGGCCAGTCGCCCAAACAGAGGACGCCCTGGCCACCGGTGAGCCACTGCAGATCATCTTCGAAACGCTGGTGCCTGTGGTGTTCTCCATCCTCGTGCGGCCGGGCACTCGGGCGGAGGACGTGCGCACCTTCACCACGCACCCGGTGGCTGAAGCTCAGGTGCGCGAGTGGATTGGTGCGCACCTGCCGAACGCGGAGTTCCTGCCTGCGACGTCCAATGGTGCGGCGGCGCAGACCGTGGCGGAAGGCGGCGCGGATGCTGCTGCCGCCCCCGCCCGAGCAGGCGAGCTCCATGGGCTGCAGGCCCTCGCGGAAGGCGTGGCGGACGTACGCGGTGCGTATACGCGCTTCGTCCTCGTGCAGCGCCCAGGTGCGATCACCCCGAGGACCGGTGATGACCGCACCGGTGTGATCTTCACGCTCAAGAATGAGCCCGCGAGCTTGATGACCGCGCTGTCCCAGCTCGCCACGCGCAACGTGGACTTGTCCCGCATCAGCTCGCGCCCGACGCACGAGGAGGACAGCCCCTACGGATTCCACGTGGGGATCGTGGGGCACATCGAAGATGCTTCCGTGGCGGAGGCGCTGGCAGGGCTGCACCGCAGCACCAATGAGCTGCGGTTTCTGGGCTCTTGGCCGCGGGCGGTACTGGAAGAACAGCCCACTATTCCACCTGCGGGTTCCACGCCTCCCGATTATTCTGAATCGCAGGCGTGGGTGCGTTCCTTGCTGGAGCGCGGAACCCACTAAAGCATTACAACCGGCCCGCAAAGGAAGGACAGTCCCCGAGTGAGTCACGTGTACCTGGTCAGGCATGGTCAGACCACGTCGAATGAAATCCAGGCGTTGGATACAGCACTGCCGGGTGCCGATCTGACACCTTTGGGTTGCGAGCAGGCCAAAGGCGTCGGCAGCATCCTTGCTCAACGGACATCGCGCCTGCACGTCATCTCCAGCCAAGCCGCCCGCGCGCAGCAAACGGCGGCCCTCTTAGCGGCTACGTACGCCGCGGATGGTGAGTTGCTTGCCTCCGGCGCCGGCTCGGCTTTCTCCTCCCGCTTTCAGGGTGTGGACCTGTCCCCTTTGAGCGACGCCACCGCTGTCTCCTACGCCGGGGACGTTGAACCGAAACTGGCGAGTATCTACGGCGTGAGTGAGATCCCCGCCGGGGATCTGGAGATGAAGAATGACCACGAATCCCACGTGGCCTATCACCGCGTTCTGGCTACGTGGCTGCAGGGCGATACCCGTGCGGAAGTGCCCGGTGGGTCCACGGGCCAGCAGGTGATGGAGGGCTATGTTCCCCAGCTGCTGGCGCTCATGCTGGCAGCGCAGCAGGAGAGCGCTGATACTGGTGGTGAGGCGGCGGATATCGCCCTGGTGAGTCATGGTGCCGTGATTCGCTTAATTGCTCGCTTCCTCGGCGCGATTGATCCGGAGTTTGCGTTCCACGGCTACTTGCGGAACTCACACTTTATCCAGCTGGAGGTGCCAGAGAATCTCCCGGAGATTGCGGACACTATCGCCGCGGACTTTGAGCAGGGGCACGGCGCGTTCACGGTGGTGGAGTGGGGCGAGCATGGCCGCCCAGTGGTGGTCTAGCCCCACCCGAGCTCATGGAGCCGCTCATCGTCGATGCCGAAATGATGGCCGAGTTCGTGGATGACGGTGATCGCAACCTGTTCCACGAGCTCGTCACGGGTGTCCACGAAGTCGCACAGCGAGGCCCGGTAGATGGTGATCTTGTCGGGGAGGATGGACGTGTATTCAGAATCGCGTTCTGTCAGCGCCACGCCCTCGTATAGCCCCAGGATGTCTGGGCTCTCATCATTGAAGTCCTCCACGACGATGGCGACGTTATCGACATTGCGCAGTAGCTCGCGGGGGATGCGGCGCAGGCCTTCGTCGACGAGCACCTCAAACTCTTCGTCGGTGACGTCTACAGCCATCGTGTGCACGGCTCCTGCTGGTGGATAGGTGGGAAGAGGGGTGGGAGTAGAGGGGGTTAGGAGGCCGGAGTGCCACCTGCTGCGGCACCTGATGGCGCTCCCTGTGGAGCAGCCCCACCCGGTGCTGGCTGGCCGGATCGAGCCCTATCAGCAGGGTTGCGCAGTGGGTTGCGTGGAGGCTGCTTTGCAGGCGGCTTGCCGTCGATGGTGAACTCCTGGCGTGCATCGCCTGCGATGACAGCAAAGCCACCACCCTGACGGCCAAAGGTAAGGGCGCAGTTGACGGTGCGGGAACCCGCCGCCCACGACTGTGACTGGATCGTGGTCCAGAACGGGGTGAGGGTGGAGTTGTACAGCGCGTCATCGCCACCGAGGAAGTTGCGTGCGGCCTCCGTGCAGCGCTCGTTGAGGGCGCCATTTTGCGCTTCGACATCCGGCCACGCGTCGGGGAATTGCTCACCGAGGTTTACCACCTCAGTGACCTGCCACGTGTGATCTTCCTGGCAAGGAACCTCCACGGGGATGTTGTTGTCCACGCGGACGCAGGTCTCTACTGGGAATGCGCGGGACTGATCAGTCTCCGCAGCCAAGCCGACGGTCTCGACGGAGCGACCCTTGGCATCCGGAACCATCACGCCACACAGCATGGTCCGGTCGCCCTCTGCCCAGGCGGAGGCTGGCGGCAGGATCGGGGAGATTTGGTATCGTCCCTCCGGATCTAAACGGCCCTCGAGATAAGACAAAGTAGGGCCGTTGCACAGCTCCGCCGTCAGCTGTCCCTGACGCTCCAGATCTGGGCGCTTGGCATTCTCGCCGAACTCACTGGTGGGGTAGAGGCTTAAGTCTTCCCGGGCGCTGACTTCGAAGCGGTGCTTCTCAGCGCAAGGGACTGTCGTGAATCCCGAGTTCACCCCGTCCGGTTGAGGAGTCCAGTTCACGCAGGAGCCAGTGTCGGCGTCGGTAAAGGAAACCGGGGCGGACTCCGTGGGTGAGGCGTTGCGCGCGGATGCGGACAGGGGGCTGGAATCCTGTGGGGCCATCGCGCCATATGCACCCGCGCCCACACCGCCACATAGCGCGGCCATGAGGACGACAGTGACGGAGCGCATGCGCCGCGTCCACGTTGAGTGACTGATGCTCACAGGCTTGGTTTCACTTCCGGTTGGCGGTCAAAACGGGCACGAAAACACAGGGTGATACTCACTGCCTGTATTAACTGGGTCTAGTGCGACCACTATAGCTAAGCTAAGTACCATGATCGATCTTAAGCTCCTGCGTGACAACCCTGAACTCGTACGCGCCTCCCAGCGCACCCGCGGTGAAGATGAGGGGCTGGTGGATCAGCTCTTGGAGGCGGATTCGCGCCGTCGTGACGCTATCGCCGCCGCGGATAACGCCCGTTCGGAGCAGAAGTCCTTCTCTAAGGACATGGGCAAGCAGATGAAGACCGCCTCCGAGGAGGAGAAGGTCGCCTTGCGCGAGGAGGGCAAGAAGAAGGCCGAGCGCGTCAAAGAGCTGGAGGCGGAGCAGAACGCCGCCGAGCAGGCCGTTTACGACCTGCAGATGCAGCTATCCAACGTGGTGGAGGACGGCGCCCCGGCTGGCGGGGAGGATGACTTCGTGGTCCTCGAACACGTTGGAACTCCGCCAGAGTTCGATTTCGAACCGAAGGACCACTTGGAGCTCGGCGAGTCCCTGGGGCTCATCGATATGAAGCGCGGCACCAAGGTCTCCGGCGCCCGCTTCTACTTCCTCACCGGCGATGGTGCTCTGCTGCAGTTGGGCATGCTCCAGCTGGCTGCGCAGAAGGCCACAGCCGCGGGCTTCAAGCTGATGATCCCGCCGGTGCTCGTGCGGCCGGAGGTCATGGCGGGCACGGGCTTCCTCGGTGCCCACGCCGATGAGATCTACCACCTGGAGGAGGACGACCTCTACCTCGTGGGTACCTCCGAGGTGGCACTGGCCGGCTACCACTCCGATGAGATCATCGACCTGTCCGCGGGCGCACTGCGCTACGCCGGCTGGTCCTCCTGCTTCCGCCGCGAAGCTGGCTCCTACGGCAAGGACACCCGCGGCATCATCCGTGTGCACCAGTTCGACAAGCTAGAGATGTTCGTCTACTGCAAGCCCGAGGAGGCACAGGAGCAGCACCAGAAGCTGCTGCAGATGGAAAAGGAGATGCTCGCCGCCGTCGAGGTTCCGTACCGCGTGATCGACGTGGCCGGTGGCGACCTGGGTTCCTCCGCAGCGCGGAAGTTCGACACGGAGGCGTGGGTTCCGACCCAGAACACCTACCGCGAGCTGACCTCTACCTCGAACTGCACAACCTTCCAGGGCCGTCGCCTGAAGACCCGCTACAGAGATGAGAATGGCAAGGCGCAGACCGTCGCCACCCTCAACGGCACGTTGGCCACTACCCGCTGGCTCGTGGCGATCCTCGAGAACAACCAGCAGGCCGATGGCTCCGTGGTGGTTCCGGAGGCTCTGCGTCCGTTCGTGGGCAAGGATGTGCTGACGCCTCGCTAAGGGTGCGTGGACACCCTCCTTTCGTTCGACGCCACCGCGTGTCCGCACTGTCAGTTTCATCCCCAGATTTGCAAAGGATCCATTCGTAGCTGTGAAGACGTTCAACTTCCCGCCTGATTTCACCCCAACCTTCGGGCACCCGGAGAGTAAAGAGTGGGTCTACGGTCGTACCGTGGTTCCCCTAGCCAAGTTCTGGATGAAGTACGTCCAGCGCTTGGAGGTGTTCATCGAGCACGCCGAGCGGATCCCCACCGAGGGGCCGGCGATGATTGCCGTGAACCACACCGGCTACTGGGACTTCGTCTACGGAGGCATCCCTGCGCACTTCCACGGCGGGCGCTTGGTGCGCTACATGGCGAAGAAGGAGATCTTCGATACTCCCGTCGCGGGCCAGATCATGCGGGGCTGCCGGCACATTCCGGTCGATCGCGCGGCGGGTGCAGAGTCCGCGCGCGAAGCGGTGCGCCGCCTGAAGGCGGGCGAGCTGGTGGGCATCTTCCCCGAGGCGACAATTTCTCGCTCCTTTGAGATTAAGGAGCTGCGCGAAGGCGCCGCTCGAATCGCCCATGAGGCGAACGCGCCCTTGATTCCGTTGATTCTCTGGGGTTCCCAGCGGGTCTGGACCAAGGGGCACAAATCCGTATGGCGCCCGAAGGACGCAAAGATCGTCATGTACGTCGGCGAACCCGTCGAGGTCACAGCCGATGCCACTGCCACCACAGAGCGCCTGCACACGGCAATGAAGGAGCTGCTGGAAACCGCCCGCGCGACATACGTGGAGCGCTTCGGAGAGATGCCAAAGGGTGAGTACTGGGTGCCAGCCTCTATGGGCGGCACGGCGCCGACGCTGGAAGATGCAACGGTGCAAGACCGCCGCGATGCGGAGAACCGCAAGAAGAAGCGTACGGAGGACAACGCTCGCCGTGCGGTCGAGGAAGCGAAGAACCGCGCTGAGCTAGAGAAAGCCAGCGGGGTGAAGAAGCTGTTGATCCAGGCCAAGCAGCGTCTCCGCTCCATGCGGAACAAGTAGCGCCCGGAGTAACCTGATGAACCACGATGACGAACACCACTGACACCACAGCTCGGACTCCGCAGGTAGGAAAGGCGCCGGGCACGCTCAGCGTGCGACCGGCGCCCTTGTTCGTTGTCTCCGATATCGATGGGACGTTCCTGAACTCCAAGGAACGGGTCAGCCCCCGCCTGCGAGCAGCCGTGAGCAACATGACACGTCGCGGCACAGTGTTCACCCTGGCATCCGGACGGCCAGCCCGTTGGCTGCTGCCCGTGCTGGAGCAGCTATCCGTCAAGCCCATGTGCGTGTGCGCCAACGGGGCAGTGGTCTACGACAGCGCCTCAGACACCATTGTCAGAGCCAATGAGCTTTCGGCTTCGACGTTGGCTGCGACGGTGCGAAGGTTGGCGTCGGAAAGAGAACACAGGCCGGGCACGGCGTTGGACGGCATGAGCTTCGCGGTTGAGAGAACGGGACGCAGCGCCTTCGACCGCGCAGAGGAACTATTCTGCGTCACCGAGATGTACGACCACGCATGGATCAGTGACGAGCACAATGTGATGAGCGAGGAAGAGCTCGTGAGCAAGCCCGCCGTCAAGCTGCTCGTGCGCAACCCGCAGGTGAGCTCCCAGGAACTCTACGACGCTGTCGCGCCGCTGCTGGACCCGCAGGAAGTCGCCGCCACCTTCAGCTGGGGCGGGGGGTTAGTGGAAATCAGCGCGCCGGGAACCTCGAAGCGCTCGGCACTGGAATGGATCGCCAGCGACATCGGAGTCACCGGTGCCGACACCGTGGCTTTCGGGGATATGCCCAATGACCTGGAAATGCTCACCTGGGCCGGGCTTGGCGTGGCGATGGGTAATGCCCATGAAGAGGTGAAAGCCGCCGCGGATATCGTCACAGGCGATAACGACAGTGACGGCGTGGCTGATGTGCTGGAGATGTGGTTCTAGTCATGTCGAAAATGGGTGAGGCTGTTTCGCGGCGCGTGGCGAAGATCCACATGCATCACCGGCGGCTTAAGCAGCGCAAACATGGTTGGGTAGTCCGCCCATTGACACTCATTGGTGGGTGGCTGGTGGTACTGGTTGGCTTGATTACGATCCCATTCCCCGGGCCTGGCTGGTTCACCGTGTTCCTCGGCGTGGGTATCCTTTCGCTGGAACTCGCGTGGCCCAACACTGTACTGGGCTGGGGGATCAAGCAATACGACAAGTTCGAAGATTGGTGGCGGCCGCAAAGCAAGCTCGTCAAGGGCTGGTGGATCTTCGTGATGCTGCTGGTCATTTGGGCAGTGTTTGCGCTCATATTCTGGTTCATGTGGAGGTCTGGGAGCCTGAACTGGGCTGAGGACTGGATTCTGCCGGTGCTCGACCGTAGTCCCGAGTGGGTGCAGCGCCTGTTTGAGAAGTAGGGCAGCAACTTTCCTGACCCGCCTGCCGCATATCCCGCCAACTGCCACAAACGCCGGTAACCTGTGTGAGCATGAGCGAAAACGGCAAGTATGACCTGATCGTGGTGGGCAGTGGCTTCTTCGGCCTGACTGTCGCCGAACGAGCTGCCAGCCAGAAGGGTGCGCGCGTCCTCATCGTGGAGCGTCGCGATCACATCGGCGGCAATGCCTACTCCGAAGCTGAACCGGAGACGGGCATTGAGATTCACAAGTACGGGGCGCACCTGTTCCACACTTCCAACAAGCGCGTGTGGGACTACGTCAACCAGTTCACCGATTTCACCGATTACCAGCACCGCGTTTTCGCGATGCATAAGGGCACCGCGTACCAGTTCCCGATGGGACTGGGCCTGATCAACCAGTTCTTTGGCAAGTACTACAGCCCTGATGAGGCACGTGAGCTCATCAGGGAGCAGGCCGGGGAAATTGCAGTGGAGGATGCGCAGAACCTTGAGGAAAAGGGCATTGCGCTGATCGGCCGTCCGCTGTACGAGGCTTTCGTGCGCGATTACACCGCTAAGCAGTGGCAGACCGATCCCAAGAACCTGCCCGCGGCGAATATTTCCCGCCTGCCCGTGCGCTACACCTTCAATAACCGTTACTTCAACGACACCTATGAGGGCCTGCCGGTCGATGGCTACACCGCATGGCTGGAGAACATGGCGAAGCACGAGAACATCGAGGTTCGCCTGGATACTGACTGGTTTGAAGTACGCGATGAGCTGCGTGCGGAATCCCCAGAGGCGCCGGTCGTGTACACCGGCCCGCTGGATCGCTACTTCAACTACTCCGAGGGGCGCTTGGGCTGGCGCACCCTGGACTTTGAAACTGAGGTGTTGGACACCGGTGATTTCCAGGGCACCCCGGTGATGAACTACAACGATGCGGAGTACCCATACACCCGCATTCACGAGTTCCGTCACTTCCACCCGGAGCGCGAGGACGTGTATCCGAAGGACAAGACGGTCATTATGAAGGAGTACAGTCGCTTCGCTGAAGACAACGATGAGCCGTACTACCCGATCAATACCCCGGATGACCGCGAGATGCTGTTGAAGTACCGTGAGCTGGCTGATGCTGAAACGGAGCAGCAGAAGGTGTTCTTCGGTGGTCGTTTGGGTACCTACCAGTACCTCGACATGCACATGGCGATCGGAGCGGCGCTGTCGATGTACGACAACAAGTTGGCGGAGCTGCTCTAGCTCCCCTCTCTGTTCACGCTTGCCCCGTGTTTGGCTGATGTTCTGAGGATTTCGGCCGAACGCGGGGCTTTTTGGATGTGGGCTGCGGATGGGGCGTGCGGTTGTCGGCTAGACAACGGGGGATGTCAGGAATCGCCAAGAAAAACCGACTGAATGGGCTCAATAGTCATTATTTCCTGGCGATTGCTGACAAACAGACCGAGGGGGAGCTGGTGGCACTGGAAGGGGGGGAGCTGGTGGCACTGGAAGGGGCGGGTGAGAAGGGATGGGCGCATCGAAAAAGCGAGGGAGTGGGGGAGGAGGGAGAAAAAGATCAAGAAACCGTAACAGTGTGGTGTTGGCTGACGTTGGAGTAGGGGAGCGAGGAATCCTAGCGGCAGGCTCTGTTGCGGATGTGATGGATGTGGCTTTGTGATAGATTCGCTTGCTAAAACTATCACTACGGCTCTTATGTGCGATAGGGTAGAAATTTAGCTGACTCTAAGGATGAGTCCTCTCGAGCTCCACACTGACGTTTCCAGAATCGGAGAAATAATGACTTCTCGACGCTTCACTCTTAAGGCGAAGTTTGTCGCTGTGCTGACCGCACTCTTCACTATGGCGGGCCTCGCACCGGCGGCGCAGGCTGCTCCTTCCAATGTTGTTCTCATTGGCGATTCGATTATGGCCAACCCATACTTCGACTTCGCTGACAAGATCCAGGGTCCAGGCAAGGTCTCTCGTCTGGCTCCGTTCGATGGTGGCTGCCCTAAGGGATCCAAGCGTATTGCTGTGTCCCTGCAGAATCAGATTGGCCGCCCGGTTGATGACTTCGCCTGCAACGGCGCTGTTGTGTACTCCCAGGAGTCTGTCGCGAAGCGCTTCAGCACTCTCGTTGATCGTGCTCTGCGTTCCGGCAAGCTGACCCGATCCACCACTAACGTGGTGTTGCAGGTGGGCATCAATGACACGCTGAAGGGCTTGGATCTCTACGAAAACCAGAAGCGGAATTACGTCAACTCTGCGAAGCGTCAGGTTGCACGTATCCGTGCGGCTGCTCCGAATGCCAAGATCTCCTTCGCTGGCTACCCGGCCATTGCGGGTGAGCACGGCATGAGCTGCTGGGTGCACTTCAATGGCGTGTCCTTCCCGCCAGTCCCAGTCTTCCCGATTCGCAACATGCTCAACGCGGTTCACGATTGGCAGCGCTCCGCGGCTCGCGCAACTGGTGCATCCTTCATCGATATCGAGCGTCCGACCTGGAACCACGGCACCTGCGCGCCTCGTAACCAGCGTTGGATCGCTGGCCTCATCGATAACGATACGAAGCCATACAACATGACGGCTCACCTGACCCACGAGGGTAACGACAAGGTCGCTGGTATCATTGCCCGCGCTCTCTAGTTACTAACATTGCCTCCTCAGTCTCGCAGTTAGGTTCGTCTGGATGGCGAATGTGGGGTAGCGTTCAAGACTGAAAAACCGCCGGATCGCGTTTCGTGATGCGGCGGTTTTTCCATGCGTTAGTTCCTGTTATCACTGTTGCTTGTGTGGGGTTTTCCTTGGGTGGTAGCTGTTTGTGGAGCATCGCTAGGGGTTGGTGTGGAGCGTCGCTAGGGGTTGGTGTGGAGCGTCGCTAGGGGCAGTGGCAAAAATCTCGTTGCCCAGGAATTTTTCGGCATGCTTCCTATTTCTTCCGGAACAAATATTGGGCTAACATAAAGTAAACAAAAGGTTAACAAAACCGGCGTCACTGCCCTTGGGAGGGAAGTAATCATGACTGAAGCTATCGGGCGCATCGCCGACCCCGCACTGCGCAAAGAATTCGACAATGTTCGCCGCGACTTGCACCGTCGATTCGGCCACCTGCTCACGGAGGAAGCCATCGATGAAGTGCTCGCGCACGAGATCACCACTCAGGTGGCATCCGCCAAGATCAAGACCTTTCTGCCGACTCTCGTAGAACGCGAAACGGTAGCCAAGTTGGAGGAGTCCATTACGGCCGCCGGCGGCGACGCGACTGCGCGCCAGGAGATTCTCTTCGTCTGCAGGCGGGATGCGGGCCGCTCCCAGTTGGCGTCGAGCATCACAAAGTTCCACGCTGGCGAGGGCGTCATCGTTCGCACCGTTGGACTGAAAGCCACGGAACACGGCGCGAACATCGGCGCGGAAGGTGTGGAGTTCGAAGCACATCGCCAGGAGGTCTACCCAGAGGTCATCGCAGCGCTGGAGGAAAAGGGCTACCCCACGCACTTCGAGCAGATGAACCTCGTGCCACGCACGGTGCACCGCTCCGACGTGATCGTACTGCTGGGCGTGCAGGACATTCCAGGCGTGCCTGGCAAGCGCTACGAAAACTGGGATATTGTCGACCCGAAAGGCAAGTCCCTCGAAGAGGTTCGTGCCATCCGTGACCAGCTGGAAGAGCAGATTCTCCAGCTCCTCAAGGAGATGAACATCACCGTCAATGCCTAACTCGGTGCGTGGCGCAGAGAGCCAGCGGGCGCCACATGGGGGATAATCGGTTCTGTCTTATTGTCTACTCGTGAAGGTCAGCGCTTTTTCCATGTCTGATTCCACCTCCGGAACTGCACAGAAGGCATCTGCCACGGTTGATACCACCCGCCTTGCCCGCGTTCTACTGCCGAAGCGAGGCGAACCACGTGACGTTCGTTCCCTCTACATTGTGGAGAATGAGGCCGCACCAGGTCGCGTGACGGCACTGTCCCGTACCGAGGCCGTCATCCCCGCCGGAATCGAGGTTTCCTTCGAAACCTACTTCAACGCGTTTCCTGCCAGCTACTGGCGCCGTTGGTCCCAGCTGACTGAGGTGCAGCTGCGTGTAGAGCTCACAGGCGACGCGCGCGTGGATATTTACCGCTCCAAGATCGACGGCTCTCGCATCGCCGTCACGGGAGGCATCGTGGAGACCGATGCCGAAGGGCGTGGCACGGCCGAGTTCACGGTGCCCCTCGATAACTTCGAAGACGGTGGATGGATTTGGTTCGACATCACGTGTGAGACCGAAACCACCATTCATGCAGCCGGCTGGTACGCGACCAAGGAAGCAGAGGGACAAACCCTCACCTCCCCGGCGACGGTCCGCGACATGTCGACCGGGGAGACGCGCCACCTCAACCCAGGCGAGCAGCTGCCTCCGGCCGAGGCACTGGTGACCGTGGGAATCCCAACCTTCAACCGTCCGACCGACGCCGTGGCCGCCCTGCAGGCTCTGAGCTCCGACCCAGAGGTCGATGCGGTGGTCGAGGCCGTGATCATGCCAGACCAGGGCACGCAGCACCCAGCAGACCAGCCGGGGTTCGCAGAGGTGGAAGCGCACTACGGTGAGCGTCTGCGTATCATGCAGCAGGGCAACCTCGGTGGATCCGGTGGCTACTCCCGCATCATGTATGAAGCTCGTCACGACGAGCGTGGCACCACCAGCCCGTTCATCTTATACATGGATGATGACATTGCCATCGAGCCGGATTCCGTACTCCGCTCCCTCGCTGCCGCCCGCTACGCCAAGCATCCGATGCTCATCGGCGGCCAAATGCTGAATCTCCAGGAGCGCAGCCATCTGCACACCATGGGCGAGGTGATTGACCGCGGTTCCTTCATGTGGACCGCAGCGCCTCACACCCACTACGACCATGATTTCTACAAGCACCCGCTGCGCGATCGCGGCCGCGAGCAGTCCAAGGAAGAAAGGAATGTCAACGGCGATATCGTCAATTCCAAGGACCTGCACCGCCGCATCGATGTGGACTACAACGGCTGGTGGATGTGCATGATCCCTCGTGTGGTGGCGGATACTATCGGTCAGCCGCTGCCGCTGTTCATTAAGTGGGACGATGGCGAGTTCGGCCTGCGCGCCAAGGACGCAGGCTTCCCGACCGCATCCTGGCCAGGCATCGCTATTTGGCATATGGCCTGGTCTGATAAGGATGACGCCATCGATTGGCAGGCGTACTTCCACCTGCGCAACCGCCTGATTGTTGCCGCTATCCAGGGTCACGACAATCCAAAGGGCCTGGTTATTTCCATGGCGAAGGCCACGGCCAAGCACCTCCTGTGCCTGGAATACTCCACGGTTGCCATCCAGAACGAGGCCATGAAGGACTTCCTGGCGGGGCCGGAGCACCTCTTCGACATACTGGAGACCGCGCTGCCGCGGATCAATGCGATGCGCAAGAATTTCTCCGACGCCACCGTTATCCGCTCGGCGGCTGACCTGCCAGCTCCAACCGGTGCTCGTCCGGGGTTGACGAAGATTCCGCTGAACCCGATCACCAAGGTCAAGACCCTGGTGGAGGGGCTGGTGAACAATGCGAAGCCGGCAGACGCACGCCACCACGAGGCACCGCAGGTCAATCTTCCTCCGATCGAGGCGCGCTGGTTCAGCCTGTCCCGTGTGGATGGGGCGACTGTCACGACCGCCGACGGCAAGGGCGTGGTGTTCCGCAAGCGTGACCGTGACCAGATGCTGGCTCTAGCGAAGGAGTCCGCGACCCTGCAGAAGCAGGTGCTGGATCGCTTCGCGGAGATGCGCGAGCGCTACCAGGCGGCACATCCTGAGCTGACCAGCCGTGAGGCGTGGAAGCGAATTTTCGAACCAGAGGCCAAGTAGGGACGCCTGCTGGCCGGCTGAGATGCGGCAGCTAGGCAACTGCCAATGAGTCAGGTTGTGAGAGTAGCTAGGCGATTGAAGGAAGAGAAGGACTCTATCGTGAGTAAGAGGGCGGAAAAACCGAACTCTGTTGCGGGCGACCCTTTCGGTGAAACCCGTGTTCTGGAAGGGATCCAGGCAGCTCTGTTTGATCAGCCGGGGGTGTTGCCAACGGCTACGGCTATGAGCCATTTCGGTGAGCACGCCTTGGGTTGGTTTGCCCTTTCCGGGCTCGGCTACGTGACGGAGAAGGAGCAGAGCCGGAAGAAGGAATGGCTCGTCATGGGGGCATCGGCGTTCTTCGCTCATGCCGCATCCGTGGTGCTCAAGCGTATTGTTCGCCGTCCCCGTCCACATGCGCCGAGCGTGAAGATCGGTGTGGGAACGCCGTCGAAGTTGAGCTTCCCTTCTTCGCATGCGACGAGCTCGACGGCGGCTTTGGTCTCGCTCTCGGATATCACCGGCAGTAAGCTACCGCTGCTGGGGGTGCCTGCCATGGCCTTGTCCCGCATGGTTGTCGGCGTACACTACCCAACAGATGTCGCAACGGGCAGCCTGATCGGCTACGCCACTGCGAAAGTTCTCCGCCGATTGAACATCGACCACAAGTAACGCAGCAACCACAGACAAGGAGTGACGGTGAACGAACGCAGTAGCGAATCACAAGCCCAGCCGTTCCTAGGATCCGAGCCGCATACGTCGGGTCTGGAGGCGAATAGCGCAACTACAGCGGGCAAGGATGCCAAGGCGCCACAGGCACCGAAGAACCTCGTGGATGGCATGATCAAGGCCCTGCGGCCGAAGCAGTGGGTGAAGAATGTCCTCGTCGTGGCCGCACCGCTGGCCGCTGGAGGCGATAAGCTCTTCTCCTTCAGTGTCGTTCTCGATGTTGTCATCGCTTTCGTGGCGTTTTGCCTCTCGGCGTCGTCGATTTACCTGATTAACGACGCCAGGGATGTCGAGGCCGACCGGGCGCACCCAACGAAGCGCTTCCGCCCGATTGCAGCTGGCGTGCTGCCGGTGAAACTGGCTTATGTCATGGCGGTGGTGTTGATCTTTGCTGCGCTGGGCATTTCCTTCTTGGCTAGCTCGGGACATGGACTGGCGATCATCGTGGCGATCTACATCGCTTTGCAATTGGGTTACTGCTTCGGCTGGAAGCATCAGCCGGTGATCGATATCGCGCTGGTGAGTTCCGGATTCATGCTGCGTGCGATGGCTGGTGGTGTGGCTGCGGCGATTGAGCTATCCCAGTGGTTCCTGTTGGTCGCCGCCTTTGGTTCGCTGTTTATGGCTGCGGGTAAGCGCTACGCGGAGCTGAAACTGTCCCTGCGCTCTGGTGCGAAGATCCGTAAGTCTCTGGAGAGCTACACTCCGACCTACTTGCGCTTTGTGTGGACTCTGGCTGCCACGGCAGTGGTGCTGAGCTACGCGCTGTGGGGTTTCCAGCTCTCCCAGGAGGTCGATGGCGCTGCGGCCGTGTGGTACCAGGTTTCTATGGTGCCGTTTACTGTGGCGATTCTGCGCTATGCCGCGGATGTGGACCGCGGTGAGGGCGGGGCTCCTGATGAGATCGCTTTGCAGGACCGCACTCTACAGATCTTGGCGTTAGCATGGATAGTTTGTGTGGGGGTCGCAGCTTACGTGGTGCCAGCCCTTTAGCGGCAGAACCAGAAGGTCCCTTAGCGGCAGCTGAGAGGAAGGGGTAAACGCGGTGCTAAATCCTTAGTGGAAAAATTGGGTACAAACATAAAGTTTTGGTAACATTCCTTCCTGTTCATTGTCTTCAGGAGAAGGACCGTATGACCACTACACACATCACTCAGAGTTGGGCGAAGAAGGCCCTGACTCTCCTGGTTGCCATGGCCACGGCCCTCGGATTGGCGGTTGTTTCCTCCCCGGCTGCTTCCGCCGATACCCGAGGTCAATTGAGGGCTGGCTGCTCATGGAGCAAGGTTAAGTACTTCGTTCAGAACTGCAAGGTGTGGTCCCCATCGATGGGGCAGAACATCACCGTGCAGATCAAGCCTGCGTCCCGCGGTGGCTCTGCGGGTGTCTACATGCTTGACGGTCTGCGTGCGCGCGATGACTGGAATGCATGGACTTACTGGGGTAAGGCTCCTCACAAGTTTGTTGACGATAACGTCACGCTCGTCATGCCAGTCGGCGGCCAGGCGCAGTTCTATGCGGACTGGATTGGTCCTTTCAATGGTACCAATGGCCCGAAGAACCCACGCTGGGAAACCTTCCTGACGCGTGAGCTTCCGGGGTACCTGCAGCGTAACTTCGGTGTGTCGCCAACCAACAACTCTGTTGTGGGTCTGTCTATGGGTGGTACCGGAGCGCTGAACCTGGCCGCTCATCACCGCAACCAGTTCAAGCAAGTGACCTCCCTGTCCGGTTACACCAACCCAACCTGGCCGGGAATGTACCTTGGTCTGCAAATTGCCATGTTGGATTCCGCTGGTCCGGGTGCGCAGATCTGGAACATGTGGGGTAACCCACTGGATCCACGTCGCTTCCGCAATGATCCGACCATCCAGGCTGTCTCTGGCAAGTACGCGGGAATGCCAATGTTCCTCTCTGCTGCTGGTGGAATTGCCGGACCCAACCACGACTTCCTTGCTGACCCACTGGGTGTGTTCACCGGTGTCAGCCTGGAGTGGCTGTCACGTACTTCGACCGCGAAGTTCGAGCTCGCTGCGCGTGCCTCCGGTGCCAATGTGGTGGCTAGCTACCCAATCAACGGTATCCACGCCTGGGATCTGTGGGGTTCTGAGCTCTCTAAGGCTCGCCCGCACATCCTCCGCGCATTGGGTGTCTAACGCTCTTAGCTTGAGGTTCCCCTCCTGCCCACACAGTGGGGAACGGGCGCTGGCGTAGAAAATGGCCGGCGGTTCATCAAGGGAAGACCGCTCCTGTAATGGGGGCGGTCTTTTTGTCGTTGGAAGCAATGCGTCCATCTGATAGGCTAACTCTCAAGTAAACCTTTAGGTTTTCAGCGTGTTGCGCCTGTATTTGACACAACTATTGCCATAATGACAGGTGTCACATGCCGGATATCGCACTCGAAACGGGAGGGGAACCCGCTTCGGAGGTGATGGCTCGGCCGGGCGAGTTCTTCTCGCGTGGTTTCGCTCACTCGGCCTGCGGCTGGCTTCGGCCGCTTGTTCATCGGACGCATTGATACATATCTGACGCTCACACTGACGCTGACAAAAGGAAGACAGACCTATGCGCATTGCCGCGATCCTCCCCCGCCGCATTAAGCCGGCAATCCTGGCCCTGCCGGTCGCAGCGACCCTGGCACTCCCGTTGATTCCAGTTACCGCGAACCAGACTGTGGTGCCAGCCGCAGAGGCCCAGTCCTCCCTCGGTGGCTCCCTGGGACCTGGCTCCAGCACCGACTACCTCGATCCGGATTCCATTCCAGAGCGCACCCCGGTTGAGACTGAGGTTCGCGATATCGAGGGTCTGCCCGATGGCGTGGAGGAACTGCGCGTTGAGTGGATTACCGCCCGTTGGGCCAATGTCTACATTAAGTCCGCAGCGATGCCCGACCAGGAGATGAAGGTGCAGATCCTGCTGGCGCGTGATTGGTACACCCACCCGGAGAAGACTTTCCCAGAGGTGTGGGCCCTCGACGGTCTGCGAGCCCGCGATGACGAGTCCGGCTGGACCCTTGAGACCAATATCGCCAACTTCTACGCGGATAAGAACGTCAACGTCATCTTGCCGGTTGGCGGAGAGTCCTCCTTCTACACCGATTGGCAGCAGCCGGAGAACGGCAAGCACTACAAGTGGGAGAGCTTCCTCATTAAGGAGCTGCCGTATGTGCTGAAGCAGGGCTGGCGCTCGAACGGCGAGCGTGCCGTCACGGGTCTATCCATGGGCGGTACCGCCGCAATGAACCTGGCGACCCGCTACCCGGATATGTTCAAGTTCGCTGGATCTTTTTCCGGCTACCTGGACACCACCTCCTTCGGTATGCCGGAGGGAATCGCCTACGCCACCAATGATGGTGGCGGCTATGATGCGACCAAGATGTGGGGCCCATTCGGCTCCCAGGACTGGATCGACCATGACCCGAAGCTTGGTGTGGCCAATCTCAAGGGCAAGTCCGTCTATGTTTCCGCCGGTAACGGCAATACTGGCAAGTACGACAAGGATTCCGCACTGCCAGGCGTGCCTACCAATACTGCTGGTATGGGTCTGGAGGTCATGTCCCGTATGACGTCGGAGACCTTCGTGAAGTACGCCAAGAAGGCTGGCGTGGATGTGGTGACGAAGTTCCGCCCATCCGGTACTCACTCTTGGCCGTACTGGCAGTTCGAGATGACCGAGGCGTGGCCATACATTGCGGATGCGCTGAAGGTCCCCGAAGAGGACCGCGGCACCCAGTGTGAGATTGTCGGCGAAATTGCTGCCAACATCAGCAAGGCTCCAGATCTTGGCGCGTGCATCTCCAATGAGTACGACGGCCCAGCAAGCAAGACTGGCGCTAAGAAGCCAGGCAAGATCCAGGACTTCCGTGGTGGTCAGGCCTTCTGGTCGCCAGCAACCGGTGCACACTACACCTGGGGTCGTATCGGAGCTCTCTACGCCGGCATGGGCGGTCCAGGTTCCTGGCTGGGCTACCCGAAGTCTGAGGAGATTGCCATTAAGGATGGCGGTCGCTTCGTGGCGTTCGAAGGTGGAAACATCTACTGGCATCCATCGACCGGTGCTGTTGCGGTCAAGTCCGACATTGTCGAGGAATACGGCAAGGGCGGCTGGGAGAATGGCCCTCTGGGTTACCCAATCGAGGCTGCACAGCAGGTCGAGGGCAAGGGTGCATACCAGAAGTTCCAGAATGGTGTGATCTACCGCAATGCCAATGGTGATACCCAGTACGTACAGGGTCTGATCAGCCAGCGTTACTTCGAGATCGGTCACCTGAATTCCCCATTGGGCTTCCCGAAGACCGATGAACTCAACACTCCACGTGGTGCGAAGCGTACGGAGTTTGAGAATGGCATCATCTACTGGAGCCCGCAGACTGGTGCGCATGAGATCTACTACGGTGAGATCTTCGACGCATGGGCGAAGACCGGTTACGAGGGTGGCAAGTGGGGCTTCCCAGTGGAGGCTCAGAAGAATATCCCGGCCGGTGGCATTTCCCAGAAGTTTGAAAAGGGTACGGTGACCGTGACGAACGGTCAGGTGAAGTTCACTCCGAACGCCTAGGAAATCATCAGGGAATCCACACCTTGGCGACTGCCGAGGTCAAGCGATAGGAAGTAGGCTGGCGCCCATGACTCTCAACTCACCCCGCGGTACAGCAACTCCGACTGGCGTGACCCGTCGTGGTGCGCGGCCCCTGCGCACCCTCCTGGTGGCCGCTGCGGCAACCACCCTGTTTGGGCTGACTGCCTGCGGCGATGATTCGACCGTCGATAATTCGCAGTCTGAGGTTGCGATCCCGAGCGTGAGTGAATCTGCAAAGCCGAGCGATTCGGCGGCAGAGGAGAGTGGCGATGCCGAGACCTCCGATAGCGAGGCCTCGGATCGGAACAACCCCGCGCCAGCCCCAGAGGATTCCGGTGCAGAAGAGGTAGAAAGCATCCCGGAGCTGTCCAATAGGACTCCGGAGGACGAGGACTACCTAAATAAACTCCGCGAAGGGGGGATCGACCTGGGAAAGGTTGATGCTGCCAATGCTCCAGGTGGGATCGAGGACCAGTTGATTGCCGCCGCCCGTGGATTCTGCCAAACCGAAGAGGCTGGCTCCCCGGATGTCTTCACAGCGCTGGCCGCTGGTCAGCTGAAGACTCAAGGCGTGATCGACCGTGAGCCGCAAGAACTTCAGCCAATCATCGTTGATGCTGCCCGTTCTGCGTACTGCGGTTGAGACACGCTAGTTAGGACTAGCACGAAACTATGCGCAAGATCTTCACAGTTGTCGCTGTTGTCATTCTCCTCGCGGCGATCGTTGTCGGCGTCGGGCAATGGATGAACACTCACCGAGGCGGACCTCTTCCCGGTCAACCGCCGTCTCCCGCCGGGCCGACCCCTCCGGCCTCCGAGATCGAGGCAGTGAACCCGCCGGGTTGCTCCGCCTACGAGCTCATTGCTGCGCCGGGCACCTGGGAGTCCAACCCCAATGATGACCCACTGAACCCCACGGCGAACCCTCGCTCTCTGCTGCTCACGGTGACCAACCCACTCAAGGAACAGTTCGGCGAGCAAGCTCTCAAGGTGTGGACGGTTCCTTACACTGCGCAGTTCCGCAACTTCAATGCCTTGCACGAGATGAGCTATGACGACTCGCGCAAGGAGGGGATGGAGCGTATCAATGCTGAGCTGCGTGCAACGCACGAAGCATGCCCAGCCACGCGCTTCCTTCTCGTCGGGTTCAGCCAGGGCGCTGTGCTCACGGGTGATCTCGCTGCCGAAATTGGTAACGGTCGCGGCGTTGTCCCTGCGGACACCATTGCTGGGGTGACTGTTATTGCCGATGGTCGCCAAGAGGACGGCAAGGGCACCCTCGTGGGCAACAAGGGCATCAAGGGAACGGGTGCGGAGATCGCGCTCAACCCGGTCAGTGGGGTGATCCAGCCGATCGTTCCCGGTGCCACGATGCGCGGTCCGCGTTCGGATGGCTTTGGCGAGCTCAACGATCGTGTCAATAGCCTCTGTGCTCCCCGCGACCTCGTATGCGACGCGCCACGCGAATTGGGCGACGTGCTCAAGCGTGCCCAGGATTTGGTGAACAACAACGTGGTTCACAGTCAGTACGCCACGAATCCGAATGTTGTGCCTGGCATGACTACACCCGAGTGGATCATTGGCTGGGTAGGCGAAATTGTGCAGCAATAAACTCGTGTAACAACGCGTAAAAGGTCAGCGATGTGATTGACTGGTTGTGATCAACAAACTAAATAGTTACCGCGAGGCGTGGAAGCGTGCCCCTACGTGGGCGGGGAACATGGACTGCGATCCACGGACGAGACAGCCTCTACAACAAACAAGGAGAATGCATGGACATCCAGGCAGCAATGGGACAGTTCTTCGATGAGAAGGGCAATATCAACATTCCGGATCAGCTCACGCTCTCCGGCATGTGCGAGATGCTCTTCACCATGGCGCAGATGGAAGGTGCTGCGGAGGACACCCTTATCCGCTACTGGGATTTCTCCGAGTCTCGTGAGGGCACGGTCCGCGAGATCACCCGCGCTCAGGTTAATACGCGCATTAAGGCCGTTTGCGTGCGCTTGCAGCAGGTCGCTCAGAAGGGCGATCGCGTGGCGATTCTGGCCAATAACTCGCCGGAGTACCTCTACGCTTTCCTCGGTGCTCTCTACGCCCAGATGGTGCCGGTTCCTCTCTACGATCCAAACGAGCCTGGCCACGCAGATCACCTCGAAGCTGTCCTTGGGTCCTCCGAGCCGACCGTGGTGCTGACTAATAAGCAGTCTGCTGCGGCCGTGCGCCAGTGCTTCGCGGGCACCCCAGCCGCTGAGCGCCCTCGCGTGCTCACTGTGGATGCGCTGCCTGATTCCCTCGCAGAAGAGTGGGTTAACCCCATGGCTGCCATCATGGCGGACCCATCGCTTGCTCCGAGCTCCTCTGAGGTCGCTTTCCTGCAGTACACCTCCGGCTCAACCCGAACTCCTGCGGGCGTGGTGCTGACTCACAGGTCCATCGTCAATAACGTTCTGCAGATCTTCGCTGCGGCGAACTTGAAGTCCCCAATGCGACTGTCCACGTGGCTGCCACTGCACCATGACATGGGCATCATCCTGGCGGCTTTCGTGGTCTTGCTTGGGGTTCCATTCGACCTCATGAGCCCACGCGACTTCATCCAGGATCCAGCGCGGTGGATTCGCCAGCTCTCCAAGCGCAACGATGAAGAGTACATCTACACCGCGGTTCCAAACTTCGCGATGGAGCTAGCCAACCGTTACGCCAACCCTGCCAATGTTGAATCACTCAAGGACCTCGATCTCTCCCATGTCGACGGCATCATCAACGGCTCCGAGCCGGTGACCCGCGGCTCCATGGAGAAGTTTATGGAGATCTTCGGTGAGTACGGCCTCAAACGTGAGGTCATGCGTCCGTCCTACGGTCTGGCCGAGGCAACGCTCCTCGTCACCACCCCGCAGACTGAACAGCGCCCAGCGACGGTGTGGCTGGATCGCGAACAGCTGGCTCAAGGCGCTGCCGTAGAGCTTTCTGAGGGAGATGACAAGGCGATGCCGCTCATGTCCGTGGGCCAGGTCTGTTCGCCACAGGTTCTCGTCATCGTCGATCCTGATACCGGCAAGGAGGTAGCAGATGGCACCGTTGGTGAGATCTGGGTCAACGGTGACAACATGGCTGCTGGCTACCTCAATCGCGAAGACGAGACAGTCGAGACGTTCCGTAACAGCCTGCCGGTGGGCAACCGCCTGGAGAATACCCGTGCGGCCAACGCCCCGGAGGACAACTGGATGCGCACTGGCGACCTCGCCGTGATCGTGGATAACGAGGTCTACATCACCGGTCGCCTGAAGGACCTCATCATCGTCGCAGGTCGTAACCACTACCCGCACGATATTGAAGCCACCGCCGATGCGTCCACGGCCCAAACCGCCAATGGCGTGATCGCCGCTTTCTCCACTCCTGGTGAGGATGTGGAAGGACTGGTCATCGTCGCTGAGCGCGACCCCGAGGCCGATAAGTCCGGTGACGCGGACGCGATCCAGGCGATCCGCACTGCCGTCACCAAGACCCACGGTGTGCAGCCGGAGGATGTGCGCATCGTCGATGAGGGAGTCATTCCGCGCTCCTCGGCGAATAAGATCGCTCGCCGCGTGGCCGCCAAGGCCTACAATGAAGGCAAGTTCGACTAGTTCGCCACCTTAAGACCCACAGTCTTTCTGCACCCCGGCCCATAACGCGTGAAAAAACTTCACGTGGGATGTAGGCCGGGGTAGTAGGTTGACCACCCTGTGCGCGATACCATATAGCGAGATAGCTGCAGTGGGCGCTGTCGCATGTACGACCCCGTGCACTCCCACCGCTGGGAGCAGTAGCCTTTGCACATGCGGCACGCGGTGGCGTCGAAAACAAAACAACACAGCGCCGCACCCACGGCAAGATAAAAAGGAAGGAACCCACGGTCCGCATGGCAGAGATTAATGCGACGAACCGTCCAACGACAGTGCAGCAGATGCGCGAATGGCTGCGTCAGTGGATTGTAGAGACCACAGACCTGTCGCTGGAGGAAATCACGGACGAGCGCTCCATGGAGGAGTTCGGCCTGTCCAGTCGCGATGTGGTGGTACTCTCCGGCGACCTCGAACGCCTGATGGGTACCACCCTGGATGCCACCGTGGCCTATGAATTTAACTCCATCGCTGCACTGTCCGACTACCTCATCAACGGCCGCTCCCGTCCTGAGAGCGCTGGCGCTGTGGCGCGTTCCCAGTCCGGATCTGCCCTGAAGCCGGAGGACCGCGATATCGCCATCGTCGGTATGGCGGGCCGTTACCCGGGTGCCAACAACGCCGCGGAAATGTGGGAGATGTTTAGCGGCTACAAGTCCGGGGTCGGCGATCTGCCCGCCGGTCGCTGGTCTGAATTCGCCGGGGATGAGGAAATGTCCCGCCGCATTGCGGAGGCCACCCTGACTGGCGGCTACATCGAGGACATCGCTTCCTTCGATGCCGAGTTCTTTGGGCTCTCCCCACTGGAAGCGGCGAACATGGACCCGCAGCAGCGCATCATCCTGCATCTGACCTGGGAAGCCCTGGAGGATGCAGGCATCCCCGCCAACACTCTGCGCGGCATGCCGGTGGGTGTGTTTATCGGCTCGACAAACAACGATTACGCGATGACTATCGCCGCCGACCCGAAAGAGGCCCATCCTTATGCGCTGACGGGCAACTCGACTTCCGTCATCGCCAACCGCGTCTCCTACGCCTTCGATTTCCGTGGGCCGTCCGTGGCGATGGACACTGCCTGCTCTTCCTCCCTGGTGGCGATCCACCAGGCCGTGCGCTCACTGCGTGATGGCGATTCTTCTATCGCCGTGGCAGGTGGCGTGAACTTGCTAGCCAATCCTTTCGGTACCGTGGCGTTCTCCGAACTGGGAGTGCTCAGCCCCTCCGGTGCGATCCACGCCTTCTCCGAGGATGCGGATGGCATCGTTCGTTCCGACGGCGCCGGCGTGGTCGTGCTCAAGCGTCTTTCCGATGCCCGACGCCACGGCGACCACGTACTAGCGGTGATCAAAGGTTCGGCAATTAATAGCGACGGCCGCTCCAACGGCCTGACCGCGCCAAACCCCGATGCGCAGGTAGCGGTACTGGAGTCCGCCTACCAGGATGCGGGCATTGATCCGAAGTACGTCGATTACGTGGAAGCCCATGGCACCGGTACGATCCTGGGCGACCCCATCGAGGCCACCGCCCTCGGAGCTGTGCTGGGCAAGAACAGGGATGTAGGATCTCCGACGATGCTGGGTTCCGCGAAGACCAACTTCGGCCACACCGAGGCCGCCGCTGGCGTGGCCGGAGTGATGAAGGTGGCTATGGCCATGCGCGAGGGCATGCTGCCGCCGAGCCTCAACTACTCCGGCCCGAACCCGTACATCGACTTCGACCGCGAGCACCTGGAGGTCGTGGAAGACGGCCGTGAGTGGCCGGAGTATTCCGGCCGCGCCATTGCGGGTGTCTCCGGCTTTGGTTTCGGTGGCACGAACGCCCACATTGTCCTCGCCGCCCCGGATGAGGCAGATGCCAAGGGCCTGGCCGAGGTGGACGTTGACACGCCAGCACCAGCACCGATTGGTCTGGATACTGCGGATGCCGCTGGCGTGGAGCCGACCTACCTCCTGCCGGTCAGTGGCCTGTTGCCGTCCCGCCGCCGCACGGCAGCAGCGGATCTGGCTGCGTGGCTGGAGGAGAAGAAGGGCGGCGCTAACCCACCAGCACTCGCGGATATCGCCCGCGCGCTGGCAGGGCACAACCACGGCCGCTCCCGCGGTGTGGCTCTGGCCAGGAACTACGAGGAGGCCATCGACGGCCTCAATCGCCTGGCTGCTGGTAAGCAGACGGGCAAGACCAAGTCCGCTGATTCTCCGAACAGCATGGGCGCGGTTTGGGTGTACTCCGGCTTCGGCTCCCAGCACCGGAAGATGGGCAAGGACCTGTACGAGCTTTCCCCATTCTTCGCTGCTGCCCTGCGCGAGGTTGACGAGTACGTGCAGCTGGAATCCGGCTGGTCCATCGTGGAAAAGGTCCTCGATGATGAGCAGAACTTCGACCTGGAATCCGCACAGGTGGGCATAACCTGTATTCAGATTGCTCTGACTGATTTCCTCTACCACCTGGGGGCCAAGCCCGCCGCCGTGGTGGGGCAGTCCATGGGTGAGATCGCCGCAGCGTACGCCGTCGGTGGTCTGTCCAAGGCCGATGCGATCCGCGTGGCCGCTCACCGCTCGCGCCTCATGGGCGAGGGGGAGGAGCTGCTGCCGGAGGACAAGCAGGGAGCCATGGCTGTGGTGGAGTTCGGTGTGGAGGAGCTGGCCACTTTCACGGCCGAGCACCCGGAGTTCGCCAAGGTTGAGCCCGCCGTGTACGCCGCGCCGGGTATGACCACCGTTGGTGGCCCGAAGGAGCCAGTCGACAAATTGGTGGAGTACCTCGAAGGCGAGGGGAAGTTCGCCCGCAAACTGCAGGTCAAGGGTGCGGGACACACGTCGATGCTTGATCCGATCCTCGGCGAGCTGCACTTCGAAATCTCCGATATTGAGGCGCATCCGATCACCACGCCGCTGTATTCCACCGTGGATCGCGGCCGCGTGTACCAGCCGGGCGAGACCTTGCACGATGCGGATTACTTCGTGCGTTGTACCCGCCAGCCGGTGTGGTTCTCGGATGCGACGGGTCAGCAGTTCGACGATGGTTACCGCACGTTCGTGGAGATCTCCCCGAACCCGGTGGCGCTGATGCCGCTGATGAATAATTCCTTCGCACACAATGCGTCGGATTCCAAGTTGCTGTTCGCGCTCAAGCGCAAGGAGCCAGTCTCTGAGACCGTGGGCAACCTCTTGGCGGAGCTCTATGCCCAGGGGCAGGATATTGACCTCAAGGCCCTGGTCGGTCGCGGTCAGTCCGCTGATGTTCCGGGTGTGCACTGGAACCTCAACTCCTACTGGACAACAGCACGACCATCGTCCGGTGGTGTGCTCGACCTGCCGGGAACCCGCGTCAATCTCCCAGGTGGCGGTATCGCTTACTCCGTGTCCGCCGACATGGTCCCTTCCGTTCTCGCCCTAGCCGAGTCCATCGCCGCCGATGTGGATGATCAGGCAACTGTGGTGACCAGCAAGGAGCACAAGCCGCTGCTGACCAGTGGCAAGCTGACGGCGATGGTGTCCCGTTCCCTCGGTGGCTGGGCTGTGAGCATCTACGATGCGGAAGCCGCGGATATGCCGCTGTTGGGCGAGGCCTTCCTGTCCTCTTTGTTCGACGCCACCGCGATCGCCAATGCAGCTGATAGCGCAACCTCGGGCGCGACCGCCTCCGCTGCTGGTGCGGCAGCTGCCGGTGCCGATGCGGTATCCACAGCTGCGAAGCCCAAGTCTGCCAACAAGTTGCCGGAGGTGGATACCAATGCGCAGCGCTGGGATCCGAACTCTGGCCAGTCCGTGGCCGAGCGCCTCCGCGAGATTGTTGGCGAGGCCATGGGCTACGACGTGGAGGATCTTCCGGGCGAGCTGCCTCTGATCGACCTCGGTCTGGATTCGCTGATGGGCATGCGCATCAAGAATCGTGTGGAATACGACTTTGACATTCCACCGCTGCAGGTTCAGGCACTGCGAGACGGCTCTGTCGATGACGTCATCGCGATCGTTGAGCAGATGGTGGCCGAGCGCCACAGTGGTGCTACGAGCGAGGATGCTGGGTCGCCGGCAGCCGATGAGGGCGTTGAAGCCCCAGCGGCGAATGAGGGTGCCAAGGCACCAGCGGCGGAGCAGACGGCCGCAGAGCCAGAGGAGCAAACGACGGACTACACGGCCACCGCAGGCGGCGTGGCTCCTCGTGATGCCTCCGAACGTTTGGCATTCGCTACGTGGGCGAAGATCACGGGCAAGGCAGCTGGCGGCGTGACCAGTGAACTGCCGAAGATCGATGAGTCCACGGCACAAGCCATCGCAGAACGGCTCTCTGAGCGCTCGGGTGCGACCATTACCGCTGAGGACGTGCTCGCCGCTAAGACCCTAGAGCCACTGAGCGATAAGATTCGCCAAGAGCTGGAGACGGAAGTCGAGGGCAACATCCGCGTACTGCGGGAACGCATCGATGGCGACACCACACCTGCTGTGTTCCTCTTCCACCCGGCGGGCGGCTCCTCCGTGGTCTACTCGCCACTGGCGCGCCGTCTCCCGGACAATGTCCCTGTCTACGGTGTGGAGCGTCTCGAGGGACCACTGGCCGAGCGTGCTGAGGCCTACATTAAGGAAATCATCGATTACTCGGCTGGCCAGCCGGTCGTGCTCGGTGGCTGGAGCTTCGGCGGTGCCCTGGCCTACGAGGTGGCGTCTCAACTGCAAAAGCGCGCCGCTCGGGGCGAGGAGACGGCCGTTGTCCAGCGCATTGTTCTGCTGGACACCGTGCAGCCGAAGAACCCAGCCCCAGATACGAAGGAAGAGATGCACGCCCGCTGGGACCGTTACGCGGAGTTCGCCCAGAAGACCTATGGCCTGCCACTGGAGGTGCCACACGACCAGCTCGATGAATTGGGCGAAGATGTGATGATGCAGCAGTTCCAGGAGATGCTCGCCAGCCCCATGATGGCGCAGATGGGTCTGCCCGCCGGTGTGTTGGAACACCAGCGAGCCAGCTTCGTGGACAATCGCATCCTCGAATCCCTGAGCTTCAGCCAGTGGGCTGAGGTTGATGTTCCCGTCACCCTTTTCCGCGCCGAGCGGATGCACGATGGAGCCATCGAGCTCGAGCCTGCGTACGCAGAGATCGCGGCGGATGGTAACTGGGGTCAGATCGTCAACGACCTGGAAATTATCTACCTGCACGGCGATCACCTGGCCATCGTCGATGAGCCCGAGATCGCTACCGTGGGAGCAGTACTCGCTCAGCATCTCGCCGACGGCTCCTAGCAGCGAACGCGGTGGCGTCGGAGATAGACGAAGAAGACAAAGAAGAAGGACATATCCACGTGACGGACACAACGGCAACGACGGCAGCCAAGCTGGAGGAACTGGGGCGCCGCCTGGAAAAGGCGCAGGACCCAGGATCCGAGCGCGCGCGTGCCAAGCGTGACGAGGCCGGGCTGACCACCCCACGCCAGCGCATCGACGCGCTGTTGGATGAGGGCACCTTCATCGAAGTTGGCGCCCTCGGTAAGCAGCCGGGCGATAAGGACGCCCCCTACGGCGATGGCGTGGTCACCGGATACGGCCAGGTCAATGGTCGAACCGTGGCCGTTTACGCGCACGACAAGACCGTGTTCGGTGGATCCGTGGGCGAGACCTTCGGTAAGAAGGTCGTGGAAATCATGGACATGGCCATCCGCATTGGCTGCCCCGTCGTCGGCATCAACGATTCCGGTGGTGCGCGTATCCAGGATGCCGTGACCTCCCTGGCGATGTACTCGGAGATCGCACGCCGTCAGCTGCCGCTCTCCGGCCAGTCACCGCAGATCTCCATCCTGCTTGGCCCTTCCGCCGGTGGTGCCGTCTACGCCCCTGTAACCACGGACTTCCTCGTGGCAGTGGATAAGCGCACCCAGATGTTCGTCACCGGTCCCGCGGTTATTGAATCCGTCACGGGCGAAAAGATCTCGCACGAAGAACTCGGCGGCGCGCACGTGCAGGCTCGCAACGGCAACATCTCCTACGTGGCCCCCAGCGAGGAAGAAGCCTTCAACTACGTCAAGGACCTGCTGGACTTCCTGCCTTCCTCCGCATACGACGAAACACCAAAGTTCTGGGCACCCAGCGATGAGCGAACCGAACGCGATCACGAGCTATCCAGCGTGATCCCCGACGACCCGAACGCCGGCTACGACATCACCGAGGTGCTCACCCGCATCTTCGACGATGAGAACGTGCTGGAAGTGCAGGATGAGTACGGCCAGAACATGTTCACCGGCTTCGCACGCATCGACGGCCAAGCGGTCGGCGTGGTGGCCAGCCAGCCGATGGTGCTGGCCGGCTGCATCGACGCAGATGCCGCCGACAAGGCCGCCCGCTTCATCCGCATCTGCGATTCCTACAACATCCCCCTGGTGTTCGTCGTGGACACGCCGGGCTACCTGCCGGGTGTGGAGCAGGAAAAGGTGGGACTGATCCACCGTGGCGCGAAGCTCGGCTTTGCCATGGTGGAGGCCACCGTGCCGAAGATCACCGTGATCGTGCGCAAGGCCTTCGGCGGTGCCTACGCCGTGATGGGCTCGAAGAACATGGGCGCGGATATCAATCTCGCATGGCCCACCGCGCAGATTGCGGTCATGGGTGCCGAGGCAGCGGTAGTGATGATGCAGGGCAAGCAGCTGGCGCAGATGCCGGAAGAGCAGCGCCCCATGGCTCGCAAGATGTTCATGGACTTCTACAACGCGAACATGACCAGCCCTTACGTGGCAGCAGAGCGTGGTTACGTCGACGCGATCATTGAGCCGGAGGAGACCCGCTTGCGCCTGCGCCTCGCGCTACGCCAGCTGAAGGACAAGACCGTGCTGGAGCCAGAAAAGAAGCACACGATCATGCCGATGTAGCGGGCTGCCTCCTCGATCCTGTTGAGGGGGAGGAGGTGTCCAAAGAACGGCGTGCCGAGTAACATTTTGGGGAAGAAAACGTTAAGAGTAGAGGTGACGCTCTCCTCAGCAGACCTCTTGGCGTCGGATAAAAAGGCAGAACGCCAGCAGGCCACGAACGCGAGCCCATCCAGGGCAACAACGACGATCCACACCAAACAAGAGGACCGAAATATATGACTGCAGTACCGAAGAATCTCAAGCAGCGACTAGAGAAAGTAGCCTACGGCTTGGAAGGCGTTCTCGTGGACGCCAAGGCCCTCGCCACCGGCGTCGGTACGGTGTTGCGGTCCGGTGCTGTCGTGCACAACAAGGGCGCGATGGGCAAGGTGAACTTCGCGCGCAGTATCTGCCAGTACCGATTCACCTGCGCCCGCCAAGTCTGGTACGCCGCCTACGCGGAGCCAGACACCGTGGCCATCATCGATGACATGGGGGAGATCACCTACGGTGAGCTCCGCGACGATGCGCTGGCGCTGGCCCGCTACATGCAAGCCAACGGCATTGGTCGGGGCGGGCGCATCGGCGTGATGGCGCGGAACTCCCGCCTGATCCCAATGCTGCTCGCCGCCAAGGGATTCAACGGCGCCACGATCTACCTTCTGAACGTCGCCGCCTCCCCGAGCCAGCTCCAGGAATCCATCGTGGAACACAGCCTGGATGGGGTGTTCATCGACGAGGAGTTCGGTCAGCACCTGCCAGCCGACTGGGATAAGTGCCGCGTCTTCATCGGTCATGCCGAGGACCTGCACGCGCCCCAGGCTGCGAACCATGAGTGGAAGACCTTCCAGCAGCTCATCGAGGAAGCCCCTAGTGCGGAGCAGGAGAAGCTGCCAGTCATCCCGAAGCAGGGTGGCATCGTCATCATGAGCTCCGGCACCTCCGGCACGCCGAAGGGTGTGCGCCACCGCGAGCCACTGATCCCCGTGCCGATCGTGAGCATTATTCCTCGCATCGGGTGGAAGGCGAACATGGTCGTCCAGCAGACGGCCTCCCTGTTCCACAGCTGGGGTTGGGCGAATGTGAACATCTCCATCGCTCACCGCGCCACGATCATCTTCCGCCGCGTGTTCGACCCAGTGCAGGCGATGGAGGACCTGGAGAAGTACCAGGCGGATGCGATTATCACGTCGCCGATCTTCATGAAGGAGCAGCTGAAGGTCGCTCAGAATGGCAATTACAACATCAAGCCGCTGGAGTTCATCGTCTCCTCCGGCAACGCCATGCATGAGGATCTGGTCCAAGGTCTGATCGAGCAGTTCGGCCCCGTGGTGCGTAACTTCTACGGTTCGACGGAGAACTCCGTGGCAACCATTGCGGACGCGGAGGAGATTCTCAAGTACCCGACCACCGCAGGTAAGCCGGTTGGCGGTGTGCGTCTGCGCATTTTGGACGACGACGGCAAGGTGCTGGGGCCGAACCAGCCCGGACGAATCTACTGCCGTGGCATTATGACCATGCGTGCGTACACGAATCCGCGCGACAAGATGAAGGAGAAGCGCGGCCTGCTGGAGATTGGCGACCGCGGTTACTTGGATGAGGAAGGTCGCCTGTTCGTGCTAGGCCGCGCGGACGACATGATCATCGTCGGTGGCGAGAACATCTATCCGCGTTCTGTCGAGGAGTGCCTGCATTCCATGCCGGGAATCCGCGATCTTTTCGCTAAGGGTGTGAAGGATGAGCAGACCTTCCAGCGGATCAAGCTGTGGGTTGTGCGGGATGATTCCCCTGAAGGCCAGGCGCTGACCGAAGAGTCCATCCAGGAGTGGGTTCGTGAGCACCTCCTGGAGCCTGCGGTGCCGCGCGAGGTGGAGTTCATGGATCGCTTGCCTCGCAACCCAACGGGCAAGGTGATGCCGCGACTGCTGCCGAACGCGGAGTAGTCATTGGGGGTGGCCGTGGCATTTCCTCACAACGTGTGAGGAAATGCCACGGTTTTTTGCTGTCTAGGGGTTTAAAACGGTGGCATTTTCTAACGGCCTGTCAGAAAATGCCGGGTTATGGGTCGGCCGGTGGTTGGCCAGCCAGTTGTTAGTTGGCCGTCTAGTAGTTAGTTGGCCGGTTGTGGGTCGGCCGGTGGTTGTTGGGTGGGAGCGTTCTGGCTCAAGCGATCGAAGGCTTGGGAAATTACATCGGCCATCAACTCCGCGCCCGGAATGTCCGGGTGCACCCCATCGGACTGCAGCATGGAAGGGTTGGCCTTCGCGGCAGACTCCCAATCCGCGACTTCCACGTTGGGGTACTTATCCGCAATCGCCCGCAGCTGCTGGGTGAGCTCAGGTTCCCAACCAGCGCCGAAGGTATTGACGAGGACTACCGTGCGACCACCTTGCACGCGGTCGATCAGCCCTTCCACCGCAGCTGGATCCTGGATACCCCAGTTCGTGCCCAGCAAGAACACCACCGATCGGCGGATCGCGCCCTGTTCATTGAGCTGATCCGCAATAGGAATGACATCCTCCCACCGCCGGTTGGATTCAGCATCGATCTGCATCCCCGGCCAGCGTGCATTGAGGGCGTCCACTGATGTGTACGCCATGGAATCACCGAAGATGGTGAGCTCCTCGCCTGTCGGCGGTGCGTAATTCACATTCAGGGCCTCTGGATCCACGGGGGCCGCGCCCTCCCCGTTACCAGGCTGTTCCTCTCCTCCAGGAGCAGCCTGTGGCTTGAGGGCATTGAGCGTGGATTCCTTTTCGGAAATCGACCGCTCGACGGATGTCATCTCTGGAGCGGTGGCGGCGGCTAGTGACGTCGCTCCCAAACCAAGGACGGCAAGCGCCGCTCCAACCTGGACGGGACGGCTCACGGGGAGTTGCTTGCGCCAGTGCGACAGCGTGGCACGGATGCCGTGGCGGCGGATGGGAGTCTCCACAATGCGCAGGGAAAGCTCCGCCAACCCCAGAGTCAGCGCCACGGCCACGGCCGACATGGCCCATGCTGCGAAGGTGCCGCGGGCTGTGGGGAAGAGTGCCTGCAAGAGCAGAATCACCGGCCAGTGCCAAATGTAAATGCCGTAAGAACGCTCGCCGATCCACACCAGCGCCGTGTGGTCCAGCGCCTGCGTGTACCTGCTCGGCCCCGACAGAATGCCGCTGATCGCCATGCCCGACGCCACTGAAGCCAATCCCAGTCCGCCCAGGAACGTGAAGGACTTCGACTCGTCAAGAACGAAGAACAAGACGAAGAGAATCACGATACCCGCCACGCCGATGGCGCGCCCCCAGCGCTCCCAGAAAAGGGACCCGAACAGGCCCGCGTCCTCCCGGGAGAACTCGAAAGCGATAGCCACACCGAGCATGAGGCCGAAAAGGTGGGTATCGGTGCCGTAGTAGACGCGGGTGGCATCGCCGGAAGGATCATGGAGGATGGCCATCCAGATCAGCGAAGCCAAGGCCACGCCCAGTGCCATCAGCGCGCGCAGGCGGGCGGCGGGGACGAACGTAATAGTGGCGAGGAATAACAGTGGCCAGAACAGGTAGAACTGCTCCTCGACCGCCAGAGACCAGAAGGTGGAGAACAGCTGTGGAACGCGGGCATCGAAGTAGGAGGAGCCCGCGGCGATCTCCAGCCAATTGGAGGTGAAGGTGGCGGCACCGAGGATCTGCCTGCCGATGCCGTACAGCAGGTCTTGGGCCCGTTCGTTGAACAGGGACGCAAGCCAGACCAGAGTGACGGAGGTGAGGACCGCGACGATTAGTGCGGGGATGAGGCGGCGGATTCGCCGCTGCCAGAACCCTGAGAAATTGATGCGGTGGGTCTTGACGACCTCACGGATGAGGAGGGTGGTGATGAGGAAGCCGGAGACGACGAAGAAAACATCAACGCCGACGAAGCCGCCGGGTAGTGCTTCGGGGTCGAGGTGGAAGATGAGCACGGCGAGGACGGCGAGGGCGCGGAGACCATCGAGGCCATCGATCCGCCCGCGACGAAAAGGTACCTGCCAAGTGCGACGGCGCACCACCTCAACTCTGTGCATAAGGGAATCCTAACCCGAATGCTGAGAAATCGCTGTCAATAAAGGAGCGGGTCGGCCGAGTGCGGAGCGGGTCTAGAAGCGGCGCCGCTCGTGCCAAATGAGTAGGGCCAGTACGAGGGCTACTGCGAACAAAGCACTCAACCACAGCAGCAAGATCGTCCAGCCACCCGCGAAGAAATACCCCGAGACCCAGCCGATGAGGGCGGATCCGAAGTAATAGCTGAGGACGTAGGTGGAGGAGGCCTCTGCGCGGTCATGTGTGGCGACGAGGCCCACCCAGGAGCTGGCGGTGGAATGGGCAGCGAAGAAGCTAGCGGTGAAGAAGAACGCGCCCAGAATCGTGGTCCACAGCCAAGGGGCCATGAGCAGCAGCAGACCCAGCAACGCCAGGATCATCGTGCCAGCCATCACGCCTCCGCGGCCGAACTTTTGCACGTAGGTTCCGGCACGGGCAGAGGACCAGGTCCCGGAGAGGTACAGCAGGAAGACAAAGGCCGCCAGCGATTCGGGGAGTCCGAACTGGGATATCAGGCGGAAGCCCAGGTAGTTGTATAGGGAGACGAACGCGCCCATCATCAGAAATGGCAGGATGAATAGCTTGATGAGGGTGGGGTTACGAAAGTGCTCCTTGAACGCTGCGAGTTCATGGGCGAGCGTGATCTTCTTTGGGGTGAAGTAGCGCTGTTTTGGCAGGATGAATGCCGTCAGTAGGGCAGTGGCCAGCGCGAATATGGCGGAGGTGATGATTGCCCCGCGCCAGTCGAAGAATTCCAGGGCAATGCCGGGGATGAGGCGCCCGCCGAGGCCACCGAGGGACGTGCCGGCGATGTAAAAGCCCATGACTTTTGCCAGGTGGGTAGAGCGAATTTCCTCGGAGAGGTAGGTCATGGCTACTGCTGGCACTCCGGCGACGGCTATTCCTTGAAGTGCGCGCAGTGCGATGAGGGATTCGATCGTTGGCATGAAAGCCAGGGCGACGGACAATACCGTGGCGGTGAGGACGGAGACTTGGAGAACGATGCGCCGCCCGATCCGTTCGCTGATGATGCCCGCGGGAACAACCATGAGGGCCAACGCTCCTGTGCAGGCGGAGACTGTCAGTGCGGTGACGGTTGGGCTGGTGCCGAAGGTTTCCGACAGGCTTGGTAGTACTGCTTGGGTGGCGTAGAGCGCGTTGAAGGAGGCCAGGCCAGCGCAGAGTGCGCCGATGAGGGCGCGTCGGTAGCCCGGGTCTCCTGGTGCGACGCCACGGGGAGCCTGCTGTTCAGTCATGCCTCCATTGTCCAGTGGTGCAGCTGATTCACTAAATGCAATAAATGCCCCACGGTGTCCCTTCCTGTGCAACAATTTGAAGCATGAAAGAACTCCAGTGGTTCCTCGATCTTGTGAATACACAGAACATGGTGGACTCTTCGCTGAATTTGGGGATTAGCCAGTCTGCTCTGTCCCGGCGCCTTGCCGCGTTGGAAAGCGAGGTCGGTGCTCCTTTGTTTGACCGCCATGGGCGGCACCTTGAGCTCAATGAATGCGGTAAAGCTCTGGCCAAACGCGCCGCTGAGGCCTCCGATACGTGGAAGCGCGGGGTGGAGGAGGTACACCGCCTCATGGATCCGGAGCGCGGCACGGTTCGCCTAGATTTTATGCATTCCCTGGGCACCTGGTTGGTACCTGAGCTGGTGGGCGCTTACCGGCAAGAACACCCGCACGTGACTTTTCAACTAGTGCAAGGGGCTGCGCAGACGCTGATCGACCATGTGTTGGCGGGCGAAGCGGACGTGGCGTTCGTGGGCCCGAAGCCCGCCGCTTTCGTGGAGTCAGGTGAGTTGGGGTGGAAGCAACTGGCGACGCAGCGGTTGGCTCTCGCCGTACCTTCTGCGCACCGCTGGGCGGGGAGGGAAGAGGTGAGCATCGCAGAGGCGGTAGAGGAGGACTTTGTGGCGATGCTGCCAGGTTATGGCACGCGGATGCTGCTCGATGAACTCACCGCACGAGCGGGTTTTCGCCCGAGGTTGGTCTTTGAATCGATGGAATTGACGACTTTGTCGGGGTTGGTGTCTGCCGGTTTGGGCGTGGCGGTGCTGCCACTGGGAGATTCCAATATCGTCATTCCGGGTATGCAACTGATCCCGCTGAAGGAAAAGCGTGAGCGCGAACTGGGCATGGTGTGGCGGACAAAGGCTTCGCCAGCGCTCGCGGCGGAGGCGTTTCGAGAGTTCGTGAGTGCGCGCCCCGAATCGCACCGGAAAAGCTAAAGCCCCCGCGAGGGATCCTGCAGCCACGGGGCGTCAGGGGTCGCGGGGGCGTCGAACCCAGGGAGGAGCTGGGTCCACGGAGGAATTGGGCTCGAGGGTGAGCTGAACTACAGAGACGGGCTTAGGAGCCGATCACTCCGAAGTCATCCTTCCACGCAACGACGGTGGATGGGCGAGCCAAGGAATCCCCACCATCTGGCCAGTGAGAGGTGGTGGATTCCACCGTAGCTTCGTCGTCCTCGCCAGGGTGCTGGACGTTGACGATGACGCGCTTTTCGAAAACCAGCGGGCCACAGGTTTCAGCACCGGCAGGCACGGTGAGGAACTGCTTGGTCAGGCCGCGAGCTGGCCCCTCCAGTGCCACGGCGAACAAACCATCGTTCGACTCCAGGGCGTTGCCATCCGTGGAGACCCACAGGTTGCCGAAGGAATCGAACGCCAGGTTGTCGGGGCAAGAGATCGGGGAGACCTTGGACTTATCGAAGCCACCGAAGTAAGTCTCGGCCTTGGCAGGATCACCACACACGAGCAGCAGGTTCCACTTGAAGGTGGTGCCGGCGTGCTCATCGTCGATCTCCATGACCATGCCGTTCTTGTTCTCCTGGATGGGAGCCCACTCGGCGATAGGAGCATCGTCCTTGCCCTCGCGGTTTGCACCACGGTACTCGTTATTGGTCAGGGCGACGTACACCTTGCCGGTGGTTGGGTGTGGCTCGACATCCTCCGGGCGGTCCATCTTCGTCGCGCCGACCTCGTCGGCGGCGAAACGGGTGAAGACGATGACTTCCTCGGCAGACATGCCGTCGACGTGGGACTCAGCGGAACCATCGGCCTTGACCGTGACGAGCTTCTTCCACTCGCCGGTGCCGTCGTAGGTGCCATCCTCTGGCAGTTCACCGGACTTCTCGAACTCCTTTGAGTTGCCCTCGAAGGAAGCCACGTACAGCGTTCCCTCGTCCAGGATCTTCATGTTCTCTTCGCGATCCTCCGGGGAGTTGCCGGAGCGCATCTTGCGGGAGGAGACGAACTTGTAGAGGTACTCGAAGCGGGTGTCATCGCCGGAGTAGGCGACCACGGTGCCGTCGCCAGTGACGTGGATATTGGCGCCCTCGTGCTTGAAGCGACCCATCGCGGTGTGCTTCACCGGGGTGGAGGTTGGATCCCAAGGGTTGATCTCCACGATGTAGTTGTGGCGGTTGGGCTCGTTTGGCTCCTTGCGCACATCCCAGCGATCCTCGAAGCGCTCCCACTTGCGCTGAGACTCAGGATCCTCGATGCCGTAGCGCTTGAGGCGTTTACGAGTCTTCTCATCTTTCACCTCTTCGCCACCGGCGAAGTACTGGTCCACATTCTCCTCGCCGGAGAGCACGGTGCCCCATGGGGTGACGCCACCCGCACAGTTGTTGTAGGTGCCCTCGACCATCTTGCCTTCTGGGTCCTTGGTGGTCTTCACCAGTTCGTGGCCGACGATTGGGCCGCGCAGCTCAAACTCAGTGTGGCCGTGAATGCGACGGTTGTACTTACCCATGACAGGCTTCAAGCGACCGTCCTTGTCATTGCCCTCGACTTCTACCACGGACATGCCGTGGTTCGCCATCTCGATCATGACCTGCTCTTCGGTCGGGTTATCTGGGTCGTAACCCTTAAACATCTGCTGTGGGGTGGTGTACTCGTGGTTGGAGACCAGCAGGAAGCGGTTGTTCTCCCCCTCAATCGGCAGGAGTGCAGCGAAGTCGCAGTTGAAGCCGTACTGCTTCTTGGCATCCTCCACAGACTGGTTATCCACGGACCATTCGCCGGCCTCCTCTTCCACCTTGTCGCCCCAGCGGATGACCACGTCGGAGGAGTAGCCCTTCGGCACGGTCACGGCATCCTCGGTGTTGGGCTTAACCATCTCGAACTTCAAGCCGTCCGGGGTTGGGACGTCCTCGGCAACAGCGGAAGGAGAGGCGCTGCTGGCGTCGCCACCTCCAGCAACATCGGAGCAGGCAGCGAGCATGGAGGCGCCACCCACGGTGACCACGGCAGCGCCGCCAGCGCGCAGGGCACTACGGCGGCTGACATCGCGACCCATCAGGTCGCCGAAGTAGGTGTTATCGGAGGTATTGGGCACCGGCTTGGAGCATGCGTCGCCACACTTGTACAAGCAGGTGCGGTGGGAACGGCTCGAGCGGAAGTCCAGATTAGCCAGCAGATTGAGACCCTTGAGGCCCATAGAAAATCTCCCTTGTACGTCCTGGGGGATGCACCACCGTTGTGGAAGCGGCGCGAATATTAGTCGGTAACGAAGGGAGACCTTATGGGGGCTGGGCGAACGTTCTTTAGCCTCAAGCTAAACAGAGGGTGAACGCTCTAAGTTGTCCAGATGAACTCTGTATTTCTGCTGAGAACGGCGCTGCGGGACCAAGCCTCAGCGGCGCACCAAAGAGCTGAGAGAACGCCAACCGAACAGCAGCAGCGCACTCATCACCGCAGCGACCAACACGAACGACCAATGAGGCAGTTTGGCGTTGATAATCCCCCAGATCACCAAGCCCGTGATAACCGTGCTCACCCACACGGGCACGCCCGCAGAAAGTTCATGTCCAGAGTGGTTGCCCACGGCGCCGAACCACAGCAGCAACCAGGCCAGCAGCACCCCCAACCAGAAAGGCCAAGTGGTGGCCAGCCAGCCCATGAAGTTCAACGGTATGTCCTCGGATTGGTGTGCGATGCGGGCGAAGAGCCCGAAGAGCGCAATCGCGATGAGGTCGAGGACGAATGCGGTGGCCGGAGATCGCAGTGAAGATCCAGAAGGTGATGAAGGCCCAGATACCCCACCGGGCGTGGAGGAGCCGGCGGCAGAATGAGCGGAAGAATCAGCGGAGGCAGTCATGACTCCATCTTAAGCCCGCGCGTCTGTTCCGCGGATTCCTCTTCATCCAGCATGGGGCGCGCGAGCTTCGCGCCGAAGTACGTCAGCCAGCCAACGAGAGTCAGGCCGATGAAGCTGATCATGCGGAACACCACGGCCGCGGCGAAGGCGTGCACGGAGGTCATCTGGGCGAGGGCAACGAGGGACGTGGTCAGCGCGACATCCGCAGGTCCCAGTCCGCCCGGAGTGATTTGGGCCTGACCCACGAGCTTTGCGGCGAGGAAGCTGAGCACCACGCCAGCGATGGGCGGTTCGCCACCGATCGCGTGGATGCATGCCAGCAGGCAGACAATTTCCAGTCCCCAGTTGAGGAGGCTCGCGGTAATCGCCATGGCCAACCTCGGCAGGGGTAGCTGCACGGCGGAGAGCTGATCGCCCAGCCCCCGGATGCTTTCGGTGAAGCGATCCTCAGGTTTCTTCAGCCCCCGGTTGATTGTGCGCGCGGTGCGGATCAGCCAGTCTTCCACCTTCTGCGGGTGGGTGGCGACCCAGTTGGTGATAAAGGCCAGAATCACCAGGCCCAACAGGGACAATGCCAGGGTGGCGGGCTGCACTTTGAGCCCGAGGAAGAACACGGAGCCGAGCGCGAGGATCGCCATGCCAGCGCCGGCGATGGCTCCGGAGAGAACCATGTACCAGCTGGCGATCACCGGCGTGGCGCCCCATTTCAGCTGTTCGCGGAAGATCATTGCCGCGGATAGAGCGGGCCCGGCGGGGAAGGTGGAACTCCATGCGTTGGCAGCCAAGCCGAGGACGTTGGCGGCACGGCGTTTCACTTTCACGCCCGCCGAGCGCAGCAGCACGACCATCACCTCGGCCTGGGCGACCATGGACAGCGCGACGAAGAGGCACGCCACGAGCAGCCATTTGTTATTGGCATCGACGAGCTCACGCCAGCCCTCGCCGATGAAGTGCATGTGGTCGCGGCCGAAGAAGAGGATTGCGCCCAGCACAAGGAGCACGAGCACGCTTTGGGCGCGTTTCGTGCGGGCGATGCGGCGAATCCTAGTCCAGTTCACGGGATTACTTCTGGTCCTTTTTCATCTTCTCCATGAGTTCGCTAAAGGGCAGCGTGCGTTCGCGAGGTGCGGGCGTGCCGCCATGGGCGATGTCCTCGTCGGAGACGGTGCGCAGGTTACCTGCCCCGGTGGTACGGGTGCCGCCGTGTGAGCGCGCCAAGTCCTCGACGGTGAGCCGACCATCGCGCCGAGACGCTGTCTGTGGCTCACCCTCGTCGTTGTGTCCGACGCCAACCCTCGCAGCTGGGGTGCCTGCTGGTGTGGCGAGTTGTTCGTTGTGGCCGACCTTCTCCGACAGTTTCTTGATCCATGCCGGTGCCCACCAGTTGTCGTCGCGCAGCATGTGCATGACGGCGGGGACAAGGAGCATGCGGATCACGGTGGCGTCGAGGATCAGCGCAATCACCATACCGAATGCGATGTACTTCATCATCACGATGGTGGAGAAACCGAAGGCTCCGCAGACCACGATCATGATGAGAGCTGCGGCGGTGATGATGGATCCGGTGGTGGCGGTGCCGAAGCGAATGGCCTGGTCAGTGGAGGCGCCACGGGCGCGAGCCTCCACCATGCGGGAGACGAGGAATACTTCGTAGTCCGTGGAAAGTCCGAAGATAATGGCGACGATGAGCACGAGCACGGGGCTCATGAGCGGGCCAGCGGAGAAGTTGAAGAAGTCCGCTCCCACGCCTTCGACGAACAGTAGCGTGAGCAGTCCCAGGGTGGCTCCGGTGCCAAGGATGTTCATGATGACAGCCTTGGCGGGGATGATGAGGGAGCCGAAGATCATCGCCATGAGAATGAAGCTCACCGCCACGATGTACAGCAGCATCCACGGCAGCTTGTCGAAGAGAGCATTGATGGATTCGACTTCCAGTGCGGGAGTGCCCGCAACGTAGATGTCGGCACCATCGACCTTGAGGTCGTGAAGGTAGTTGACCACATCGCCGTAATCGTCGCGGTCGGCGACGGAAGCCGAGAGGACAGTGGTGTTGTCCTTCGTAGCCTGGGAAACCTGGAATGGGGCGGCGAGGCCCTCTACCTGGTTGGCTTGCTGGTAGACCTGGCTAATCGTGGCTGGGTTCTCTGTCTGAATCAGGAGCTTCACCGGGTCGGTGCGGAGCATCGGGAAGTTCTCGTCGAAGTGCTCCTGGGCAACGCGGGTTTCCTGCGCCGGTGGCAGGTACGTTTCGTTGAGTCCACCCAACTTGATACCCGCCAGTGGTGCGGCCATCGCCAGCATGATGCCGACGATGATGAAGGTGATGGTCTTGGAGTACTTCATGGCGAACGCTGGGATCCGGCCCCAGATACCGCCGACCATCTCGGAGCGCTTGCGGGTGCGCTTCTTGATGGCGAACTTGTCGATCTTGGGTCCCAACAGGCCGAAGATGCTCGGCAGCACGGCCACGGAGAGAACGGCCGCCAGACCCACCGCGGACATGGCGCCGAAAGCCACGGACTTCAGGAAGGCCTGCGGGAAGATCAGCAGACCGGAGAGTGCAACCGCCACCATGAGGGCACTGAACACGACGGTTTTGCCCGCGGTGGCCGTCGTATTCTTCACCGCGTTGCGTACATCATTGCCCTCGGCCAACTCTTCGCGGAAGCGGGAGACCATGAAGAGTCCGTAGTCGATGGCGAGTCCCAAGCCCAGAAGAGTGACAACGGACTGGGCGAAGACGTTGATCTGCGTGAAGCTGGCGAGGATCGCGAGCACACCTGCGGAGCCCATGATGGACAATAGGCCGACGAGCAGCGGCATGCAGGCGGCGATCAGTCCGCCGAACACCAGCAGCAAGAGCACGCCCACGGCGGGCAGGGCGTAGATCTCGGCGCGCTTAATATCGCCCGCCATACCCTTGTCCAGCGCGTCGGAGACAGCGGTGGCGCCGGCGATCTCCACCGTGGCGCCATCGACTGAGATTGCGCGCAGATCGTCCTCGACCACGCGGAAATTCCTCAGCACATCTTCGCCGGTGCCCGCCATCGCTACGGAGGCGAAAGCCGCAGTGCCATCCTCGTTGGCCATCTGCTTCGGCCCCTTATCGAAGAAGCTTTGCACCGGACCGAGGTTCTCCGGGTACTTCTCCTTGAGCGTATTCAGCTGCTCCGTCATGGAGGCTCGTACCTCAGGGGTGACGGCGCTGCCGGGTGCATCGCCCCTGACGAGGACGATCACATCTCCGGCATCATCGCGACCGAAGACCTCCTGCTCGATGATGGCTGCCTTTGTCGACTGCGAGTTCGGGTCATCCCAGCCCTCCTGGCTCATGCGAGCACCCAGCTGGGTGCCGAACGCGGCAAATAGCGCCACGATCGCGGCGATGATCACCAACGGAATGACGCGACGGTGGCGGTATGCAATATCGCCCCAGGTGCTGAACATCCGGTGGATCTCCTTCCCTTAAGTGTGTCGGTGGAACTAGTCGAGCAGCGCACCCAGTGGGCGGAAAGGCTGCAGCCATGCGCCATCGTCTGGCAGATTGTCCAGGCTAACGCGTGGCAGTGGCTCGCGGAAAACGCCCGGAATCTTTTCCAGGTCCACGAATTCCAGAACTTCTGAATCTACAGCCCAGTTGGCGTGCTCCTCGAACCCGAGGACCGTGACCGGGATGTCTTCAGCTAATTCCTCCAAGGTGTCCTTAAAGTTGCGGCCATCGGCACTGGCCACCACTACGCCGTCGAGCACACCTTCGCTCTGACGGCGGCGGATGTGCACGAGCATGTCCTCGTCCACATCCGTATCCTCTTCCACTTTGGGCTTGGCGAAGACGGCGAAGCCAACATTGCGCAGCGCATCCACCCACGGCCGGACCAAGTCCGCGCTGCCAGGGGCGATATTGGTAAACACGGTGGCTTCGGGCACCACTGCACTGCCGAATTCCTCCGTGAGCTCCTCGGCGCGGCTGATGAGCCAGCGGCCAATGGCGTCGAACCGAGGGCGGTGAGCGGCGGTCGGGCGGTTACCGAGGATGGAGCCGAGGCCCATATCGATATTCGGCGCATCCCACACCAGCAACAGGGAGGGAACCGTCTGCGCTTCGTTTCCGTACTGGAGCATCTGTTGGTTCTGCTCAGTAGCTTCTACTTCTTCCGCCACAGGTACTCCTTAATCACGTGGTTCTTGTCCAGGCCCTTGCCCTCGAACTTGGTGATGATCTGGCGATCCGTCAGCACGGGGATCTCCGACTGGTCCTCTGGCCAGCCCAGGTATTCCAGCTGCGGCTCTACCTCCACCAGCTCATCGATCCACTCGGCGTAGTCGGCATGGTCGGTGGCCACGTGCAGAATGCCGCCCGGCATGAGCCTTTCCGCGATCAGGTGCAGCGTGCCGGATTGAATGATGCGACGCTTGTGATGGCGCGCCTTCGGCCACGGATCCGGGAAGTAGATGCGCACGCCCGTCAGTGATTGCGGGGCGAACATGCGCTGCAGCACCTCCACGCCATCCCCGCGGATGAGTCGGACATTGCTAATCCCCTCGCGCACCACGGAGCCGAGGAGTTTCGCGTGACCGGCCTTGTACAGCTCCACGGCCACCACGTTCGTGTCCTGCTCCAGTGGCGCCATCGCAGCGGTCGAGGTGCCGGTGCCGGAACCGATTTCTACGATCGTGCCGTTGGGGGCGCTGCGGCCGAACCATTCATCGATGTCGATGAGCTCAGCGGAAAGAACCTTGCCCAGCTGCGGCCAGTTCTTCTCCCACACGGCTTCCTGGTTATCGGTCAGCTTGCCACGGCGGAAGCTGAAGCTGCCCAGTCGCGGATAGTCGCGACCATCGTTAAAATCAGTTTGCAGTGGGCGCCCGTGGGGGAGCGCACCGACACCGTCGGCTTCTGTGGCGGCGGGATTGGTCGGATTATTTTCTTTTTGAGGGTTATCGGGATTAGTCATCCCGTATATTCTTGCAGATAAGGGGACATTGGAGGGGGATCCACACGTGAAGACTGTCGCTGTCATAGGTCCAGATCATGCTCATGCGCAGGCCGTGGCCACGCAATTGATGCGTTGCCGCGCGGTAGTGGGAGCAGGGCCGCAGGACAATCCCGATGGTGTTATTGCCGTCGTGGGCGAATGCACAGAGCGTGACTATGAGGTCGTGAACGCGGTGAGACAGGCGATGGGGGCGGTGATTCTGTATCGGGTGCGGGCGCCGCAGGATCGGCCGCAGCATCAGCCACAGGATCAGGAACAACCTCCACCTACGCCCTGGCCGGAGCAGGTGGGAGTCTTCCATTGCACATCCGTTGCGGAAGTGCAGGAGGCTGTTGATGGCCTGGTGCTCAGCCGCTCGCGGTGGACGGCGGATGCGCGCCGGGCGGATCTGGAGCGGGCGGACCGCGTGCGCATTGCTGTCCGCGTGGAGATGAACAAGGTGACGCAGGCCTTAATCGACGATGGTGCCGCTGAGGATCCGCAAGCGGCACACGAGCAGTTCCTTCGGAGATTGCGGGCTGCCGTGCTGCGCCAGGGCGTGGCGTGGCCTGCGGTGGATACAGAGTGTGATCTGGAGGCGGCCGTGCAGCGGCGCAATGTGGCTGGTGAGTTCAGTGCCCTCGCTGCGGGTCTTCTCGGTGGGCTGCTGGCGGGATTCGCACTCGGTAGGGTGCTCGGTCAGCCGTTGCTGGGGCTTGCCGTGGGGCTGCTCATCGCGGTTGTCGGGGCGGGCACGCGGTTGTTCATGGTGCGCAGTAGCCACCGTGCGGCGGAGGTAGCCAAACGCGGAGCGGCACTGCGGGAAACGTGGATGGGCTTGGTTGCCGATGTGATGTCTCGGGTGAACATCCCACGCGTCGCTGACCAGATCGGGGGAGGGCGCTGATGTTTTCTTTGTCCGACGTCACCGCGTTCCTTCCCGAACCCGTTCCGCCGAGCTCGAGCACGTCCGCCGGTGGGAGCTTCGGAGTAGATCCCGGGCAGGGGACTTCCTTGATTCTCGGGCTGGACGGTGTCGATTACCGCATTCCCACGCATGACGATGAGGAGTCCGCCACCTTCGCCGATGAGGAGGGAATGAGCATCCTCGCGGACACGGATGGGGATGGCAGAGTGGACTATGTATCCAAAGTCACTTTTGACGGGCAATGGAGTGCGTGGAAGTGGCGGGAGCCACAGGAAAGTCCACTATTACCCCTGAATGGGGTTCCCGAAGAGGGGGAATCCGCCCCCGAGCATGGGGCAGAAAATTGGGAAGCGGAATGTTGGATCTGTGTGGAGCGGGGGCAATGGGGTTAGGCTGGTGAGTGAACTAGCCCCATGTCGGTGTGAGAGCACAACTGGGGACGTAGATAGTCGATAATCTGGTAGCAGATAGCATCCAACCCGAGGGAGAGATTCGATGACCATCCGTGGGCTCGTCGGTGAAGCGCCAACAAACCACCAAGAAATGCTTGCTTGGATCGAGAAGAGCGTGGAGCTCTTCCAGCCGGAGAAGGTTGTCTTCTGTGATGGCTCCGACGAGGAGTGGGATCGCCTCGCCGGCGAGCTCGTGGAAGCTGGCACCTTGGTAAAGCTGAACGAAGAAAAGCAGCCTAACTCTTACCTCGGCCGCTCCAACCCTGCCGACGTGGCACGCGTGGAGTCCCGTACCTTCATCTGCTCTAAGAATGAAGAAGATGCAGGCCCAACGAACAACTGGATGGACCCAGAGGAAATGCGCTCCGAGATGCTGGAGCACTTCAAGGGCTCCATGCGTGGCCGCACGATGTACGTGGTGCCTTTCTGCATGGGTCCAATCACCGATGAGGCTCCGAAGCTCGGCATTGAGATCACCGACTCTGCTTATGTTGTGATGTCCATGCGCATCATGACCCGCATGGGAAAGGAAGCTCTGGACAAGATCGGCGACAACGGCGAGTATGTCAAGGGCTGGCACTCCGTCGGCGCCCCACTGGAAGAGGGGCAGGAGGACGTCGCGTGGCCATGCAATGACACGAAGTACATCACCCACTTCCCAGAGGATCGCGAGATCTGGTCCTACGGCTCCGGCTACGGCGGCAACGCCATCCTGGCGAAGAAGTGCTACGCGCTGCGTATTGCTTCCGCAATGGCGCGTGACGAGGGCTGGATGGCCGAGCACATGCTGATCCTCAAGCTGATCTCCCCAGAGAACAAGCCGTACTACATCTGCGCTGCTTTCCCATCTGCATGTGGCAAGACCAACCTGGCAATGATCACCCCAACCCTCCCGGGCTGGAAGGCAGAGGTTGTGGGCGACGACATCGCGTGGCTGAAGTTCGGTAAGGATGGCCGCCTCTACGCTGTCAACCCAGAAAACGGTTTCTTCGGCGTGGCACCGGGCACCAACTACTCCTCCAACCCAGTGGCTATGAAGTCCCTGGAGCCGGGTAATGCGCTGTACACCAACGTCGGCCTGACCGACGAAGGTGGCGTGTGGTGGGAAGGCCTGGAGAACCAGCCTGATCACCTCATCGACTGGCTCGGCAATGAGTGGACCCCGGATTCCGGCGAAAATTCCTCCCACCCGAACTCTCGCTACTGTGTTCCGATCTCCAACTGCCCAGCCGCGGCTCCGGAGTACGACGACCCACAGGGCGTTCCAGTGGATGCCATCCTGTTCGGTGGCCGCCGCCCGGACACCGTGCCACTGGTGACCCAGGCTCGCGACTGGAACCACGCAACGTTCATCGGTTCCACCCTGGCTTCCGGCCAGACTGCAGCCGCTGCCGAGGCTGCCGTGGGCTCCCTGCGCCACGACCCGATGGCGATGCTGCCATTCATCGGCTACAACGTCGGTGACTACCTGCAGCACTGGATTGACATGGGCAAGAAGGGTGGCGACAAGATGCCAGCCGTCTTCCTTGTCAACTGGTTCCGCCGTGGTGAAGATGGCCGCTTCCTGTGGCCGGGCTTCGGCGAGAATTCCCGTGTCCTGAAGTGGATCGTGGACCGTATTGAGGGCAAGGTTGAGGCCGATGAGACTGTCGTCGGTTACACCGCCCGCTACGAGGACCTCGAGACCGAGGGGCTGAAGGAGACCGAGGAGGACATTCGCGAGGCTCTGTCCGTGAACCCTGCTGATTGGGAGCGTGACCTGGCCGACAACGAAGAGTGGCTGAAGTTCATGGGCCCACGAGTTCCTTCTGAGGTCTGGGACGAGTTCAATGCTCTCAAGGAGCGCGTCGAAGCTGCGAAGTAAGCTTCGCTATAGCTGACCCTGAAAGGGAGGCCCGCCGGCTCACGGCGGTGTCTCCCTTTTCGCATTTTATGGATGCCACCGAACCAAGCTGGGTGGCCGGCGATGAGCTGTAAGCGAACGGAGCTAGACAGACTGGTATGTTCTGCTCTACTGTGGGGTTCCTTCGCAAGGAATGGCCACCGACACATGGCGCGCCTTCCACTTCAGTAATCTCAGCTCAGAAAGGCTTACGACCTTGCTCCTCACTGGCCTCGCGCTCGGCGCGGTCCTCGGGTTCGTCATGCAACGCGGACGCTTCTGTGTGACTGGAATGATCCGCGATATCTTCACCCAGAAATCCTGGCGTGGCTTCAACGCGCTGCTCATCGTCATCGCAGTCCACGCCATCGGCCTGGGCATCCTCACAACCACGGGGGTGATCACCCCGGAAATCAGCGAATTTGCCCCGCTGGCCGTGATCGCCGGCGGCACCTTGTTCGGCATGGGAATTATTCTCGCTGGCGGCTGCGCCTCGGGCACGTGGTACCGCTCAGGTGAGGGTCTTGTGGGCTCTTGGATCGCCCTGGCAATGTACGCCTTGTCTGCTGCTGCCATGAATGCCGGGGCGTTGACCTGGTTGGATGAGGCCTCGACCTCGTGGACGATCGGGCAGACGACACTCCACGACACCCTCGGAATCTCCATCTGGTGGTTGATCGTGCCGTTCTCCGCACTGGTTGCTTACCTGACGGTGCGCTTCCTCAAGGAGGAAAAGGCGCGCCCGCAGGTCGCTCAGCTCAAGCCGAGGAAGTCTGGTTTGGCACACATCCTCGCGGAAAAGCCTTGGCACTTCTACTCCACGGCTGTGGTCGTGGGTCTCTTAGGTGTCCTCGCATGGCCACTATCCGCCGCGACGGGCCGCAACTCCGGTCTCGGAATCACCACCCCGTCTTCGGACGTTGCGCGTTTCTTGACGACAGGCGATGCAGAGCGTATCAACTGGGGAGCCTTGCTGGTCCTTGGCCTGCTCGCGGGCTCTTTCATCGCTGCGAAAGCCTCTGGCGAGTTCCGTGTGCGCGTTCCGGACGCCACCCAGGCGAAGCGTTCCGTCGGCGGCGGTGTCCTCATGGGTATTGGCGCAGTGATGGCTGGCGGCTGCACCGTCGGCAATGGCATGGTTCAGACCTCCCTGTTCAGCTACCAGGGTTGGGTGGCTCTGCTGTTCATCGCGGTGGGTATTTGGTTGGGTGCCAAGCTGTGGCTGAAGCCTAGCGAGTTCGCCGTCGCGGGCGATGGCCCTTCCGCCCCGTCTTCTTCGTCCGACGTCACCAGCTCCTCCAACGCCGTGGAGTCCAACGTGGGGCTGTCTGTGGCTCCAGGTGCCCTCACCAGTTCCTCCCTCGGTGGTGGCGTGCTGACTGCGGAAAAGCCGGTAGCTACGGGTGCTGTGGGTGCAGGCGCAACGGCCAAGGACATCGCTGGCCTCCGCAACCTGGGCAATGGCCAATACGCGCTCGATACTCTCGGTGCAGTCTGCCCATTCCCGCTGTTGGATGCCAAAGACGCAATGAAGCTGCTGGATTCCGGAGAGGAACTTGTCATCGACTTCGACTGCACGCAGGCGACGGACTCCATCCCGCGCTGGGCCTCCGAAGATGGCCACGAGGTAACGAACTTCGAGGCTACCGGGGATGCCGGTTGGACGATCACCGTGAAGAAGGGCTAAAGAGCGTATCTCTCTTGGCCTTAGCCCTCTTAGCTTGAGTCCCCTTGGCCTTGGTGTGAACGGGCTTAGGGCTTGCCACGTTTCTTTTCGAGCTCGCGATAGACCTTGTAGGTCTCGCGAGCTTTTTCTTCGCGTGCAGCCCGTTGTTCGGGGGTCTCGTGGCGTCGGACATAAGAACGGCGCAGCAGGAAGAACAGGGCGAGGGCGAGGATGACGGCGATGATCACGTAGATGACCGTGGAGTAGGAATCCATGACGTCCGTGACCCGGTGCCAGTTTGCCCCGAGCGTCACACCAAGCCAAATGAGCAGGGCGTTCCAGATAGCGGAACCTGCGAGTGTCCACGCGGTGAAGCGCACCAGTGGCATGCGTTCTACGCCAGCTGGAATGGAGATGAGGCTGCGCACTCCGGGGATAAGGCGACCCGTGAACACGGAGAAACTTCCGTATCTGCTGAACCATAGAATGGCCTTGTCCACGTCCGTGGCCTCCGTGAGGGGAATCTTGTCCGCGATCTCACGCAAGCGTCGCGCCCCCACTGCGGCGCCGAGCCAGTACAACAGCCATGCGCCGACGAGGGATCCCGCCGTGGCCCAGATGAATGCTGCGACGGCGTTGAGATCGCCCTGGGTGGAGGTGAAGCCGGCGAGCGGAAGTACTAGCTCCGAGGGGATGGGAGGGAAGATCGTCTCCAGGAGAATGGCGATACCCACTCCTGGAGCGCCGAGGGCCTCCATGAGGTTGACGACCCACTGAACGATGCTCTCTAACACGCACAAACCTTCCGCATCACACTGCACTGGCAGCGCGCGGGTACGAGGACAAGCGCGCCACGGATACTCCTCCACAGTAGACGGCACGGGAACTACGGCCAATAGGGTGAAGAAATGCTCATCGTGTAGGGCCAAGATGAAGGAACTCTCACCAGAAATATATTGAGGTCACAGCAACCATCTGAGCACAATGGGAGCATGCACAAAGTCCGTAGATTCGCCCCGTGGGTAGCCGCAGCCATTCTGGCTATCGGTGGTGTTGCTGTCGCCCAGGAGATGACGAGCGACGGCACGCCCCCAAGCCTCATCGATGGAGAGCGCACTGTGTCCCTCCACACCGGCGGCACGGAGAGTCTGCAGGCCGATGAGAATACGAAGGGCGAGGGGGCCAGTACCAGGGCCGCGAAGGGGTCCGGCAGCGTGACCGATGATGCGTGGGCCGATGCGGAGAGTCAAGCGAGCGAGGGGCGCGGCAACGCTGAAGACGAGCAGCGCCGCAATTCGGTGAATGAGAACAGCGGCAGCGGTCAGGGAGCTGGTGGAGCACAACCGGCCCAGGTGAACCCCGCGCCTGCTCCCGTAGCCCCAGTGCCCGCACCGGCTCCTGTTGCCCCGGCACCAGTCCCGCACTACTGGGATGACGACGACTGGGATGACGACGACTGGGGCGATGATTGGGACGACGACTAATGGCACACACTCAGCAGGGCGTAGAGCCCGCATCCCGTCCCATGTCTGCGCGGCTCAATATCGTGGGGTGGATTCTCGCAACGGTCGCTCTAGCGCTCATTGCCATGGTTCTAACCCTGCGGGCTTTGCTCATCGCTGACGTGGAAAACAGTGCGAATGCGAGCATTCTGCAAGAGATCGACGAGTTCGAAATGTTCCTCGACCAAGCGAAGGATCCCGCCACAGCGAAGCCCTTCACTGACACCGAACGGCTGTTCAAGGTGTACCTCTCGCGCCAATTGCCAGGCGATGACGAGTCCCTCATGGCGATCATCGATGGGCGCATCATGCAGGTGGAACAACCCGCGGGGCCAGCGATTAACTGGCAGCGCGAGGGTGTGTCCGCGATTCTCAACGACCCGGCGGCTTCGGGGGTCTACGATACCTCGGCAGGTAACCGCGTCCACTGGGCAAAGCTGACACTCATGCCGGAAAGCGGTGGTGTGGCCGACCACTTCATTGTGGCCCAAAACACTGGGCCCGCGCTCAATCAGACGGAAGGCGTGCTGCGCACCATCACCTTCGTGGGCGTGGGAGGACTGCTGCTGACGACGGTTATTGCGTGGCTCGTGGCCGGTCGCATCATCGGTCCAATCCGTGAGCTGCGCAGGGTGGCGTCGAACATCACGGAGACAGATCTCTCCTCGCGCGTCCCGGTGAAGGGAACGGACGAGAACATGGCGCTGGCCGAGACCTTCAACAGCATGCTCGACCGCATCGAGGCGGTGCATGAGAAGCAATCGCGATTCGTTGACGACGCTGGACACGAATTGCGAACACCGATCACGGTGGTGCGCGGTCAGCTGGAGCTCCTCGAACAAAGCGACGAGGAGCAACGCCAACGGTCCGTCGAGTTGTCGATCAATGAGCTCGACCGCATGGCGCGTATCGTGAATGAGCTGTTGACCCTCGCCGTTGCCGACCGTACGGACTTCGTGGAGAAGAAGCCGGTGGATGTGGCCGACCTGACCATCGCACTGGAGGACAAAGCGCAGGTTATGGCGGAGCGCGATTGGCGGCTCACCGAGGTGTGCGAGATCACCGCACCGCTGGATGAGCAGCGCATTACGCAGGCCATGTTGGAGATCTGCAACAACGCGGTGCGCCACACCAATGAGGGCGACCGGATCGATCTGGGCAGTCGGCTAGAACCTGCCGAAGTTGGGGAAGACCACGACACGGCCGGATCCGCAGCCGCCCTCCCAGGTGCCGGAGTGACGTTCTGGGTCCGCGACTACGGCGAAGGCATCCCGACGGAACGCCTACCGCAGCTGTTCGAGCGATTCTCGCGTTTCGGCTCCTCCAAGAAGGGCAGCAAGCGAACCCAGGGTGCGGGCTTGGGACTGTCTATCGTTCAGGCCATTGCGGAGGCTCATGGCGGACGCGTGTGGGTGGATTCCGAGGAAGGCGAAGGCTCGACATTCGGTGTCACGCTCCCCCTCGGGGAAGCGGCGCGGGTGGATACAGTGGACGTGACCGCGAGCGGCGGCGAGAGTCGCAAGGTGGCGTCGAGAAAGAAGGACACAGCATGACCCAAACCATCCTCATCGTGGAGGACGACCACGGCATTGCCGACTACATGGCGCGAGGCCTCAAAGGTGCGGGGTACGCGACAGACGTTGTGGATGATGGGCTCGATGCCTACGACAAAGCCATCCACAACAACTACGACATGATCGTGCTCGATCTGGGCTTGCCGACCCTCGATGGGCTGGAGGTGCTGCGTCGGATCCGTGCCAAGGGCATCAACGTACCGGTCATCGTTCTTTCAGCGCGAACGTCGGTGGTGGATCGCGTGGGCTCCTTGGAGGGCGGGGCGAATGACTATATGCCGAAGCCATTCCAGTTTGCCGAGCTCCTGGTACGCGTCCGCTTACGTTTGGGCGATGGAAAGCCAGCTGATCCCACCACGCAGCTCAGCCACGGAGGGCTGACCCTGGATCTGCGCACCCAGGCCGTGCAGATTGATGGGAAGTGGGTGGACCTCACGCGCCGGGAACTGGGCCTTTTGGAGAACCTGTTGCAGCATCCCGGAGAGGTACTGAGCCGTGCTGACTTGTTGCGAGAAGTCTGGGGAATGGACTTCGACCCAAGCTCCAACGTGGTGGATGTCTATGTTCGCTCCCTGCGCAGGAAAATCGGGGAAGGCTACGTGGAGACAGTGCGTGGTCGCGGGTACCGCCTGAAGTAGGGGCGAGTTGCCCTTGGGCCCGCCATGGGAGGCAGATCCCTAGAGCCTGCATGGGGTGGAATGGCTAGCTCGAAGAAAAGGGAAAGGCTCATCGGAGGAACCCTCCGATGAGCCTTGTCATCTCTGTTGACTAAGCAGTGCTTAGCCCTTCAGGGATGCCGGTGGGGTGAAGCGCTCGCCGTACTTCGCGGTGAGTTCCTCAGCACGAGCCACGAAGCCTGCGACGCCGGTGGTTGGGTAGTCGCCACCATCGACATCGGCAATCTTGCCCTCCGGCAGCACGGCAGCTGCTGGGCGGGCGTAGTTCTTGATGTACTGGCGGGTGCCGCCGGTCCACGCTGGGAAGCCAATGCCCATGATGGAGCCGATGTTGGCGTCGGCGTCGGACATCAGGACGCCCTCGTCGATGACCTTCTGGGTTTCCAGCGCCTCGGCGAAGAGCATGCGCTCGATCAGGTCGATGAGAGCTGGGCCCTCACCGGTTGCGGTGTCCAGACCCCGACCGGAGGTGGTGGTCTCAGCGTCCGGAACGGTCACGGAACCAGCGCCGAGCTTGTCCCACAGGCCACGCCACAGGCCACTGCGGCGACCCTCCTCGTTGTACTCGTAGAAGCCCTTGCCCTCGAGCTTGCCTGGGCGGTCGTACTCGTCGAGCATCTTGTCGACGATCTCGGTCACGCCACCGTCATCGACGGAAAGGCCAGCAGCCTCCTGAGCGGCACGGGTCTCAGCACCAATCTTGCGGGCCAGCTTCAGGTTCAGCTCGTCCTGCAGCTGCAGTGGAGGAGCTGGGTAGCCTGCCTGGCGGCCGGCGGCCTCGATGACAGCTGGGTCGATGCCCTCTGCCAGCATGCGCATAGCCTCGTTGAGGAAGAAGCCGATGACGCGGGAGGTGTAGAAGCCGCGGGAGTCGTTGACGACGATCGGGGTCTTGCGGATCTGGCCAGTGAAGTCCAGAGCAGCAGCCAGCGTCTCGTCGGAGGTCTCCTCGCCCTTGATGATCTCCACGAGAGGCATCTTGTCGACAGGGGAGAAGAAGTGGATACCGATGAAGTCCTTCGGGCGCTTCACGCCGGTGGCCAGCTCGGTGATCGGCAGGGTGGAGGTGTTGGAGCCCAGCACACAGTCCTCAGGAACAGCAGCCTCGATCTCCGCCCAGACCTTGTGCTTGAGCTCAGTGTTCTCGAACACTGCCTCGATCACGATGTCACAGTCACTCAGGTCGGAGTAGTCGACGGTTGGGGTGATGCGATCCAGCAGTGCCTTGGACTTCTCCTCAGTGGTCTTGCCACGCTGCAGTGCCTTGGCCTCGAGCTTCTCGGAGTAGTTCTTGCCCTTCTCCGCAGCGGCGATCTCGATGTCCTTGAGCACAACCTCCATGCCAGCCTTCGCTGCCACGTAGGCGATAGCGGCGCCCATCATGCCAGCGCCCACCATTCCGAGCTTCTTGAACTTCTTCTTCTCGATGCCCTTCGGGCGGGAGCCGCCACCGTTGCAGTACTGCAGGTCGAAGAAGAACGCCTGCATCATGTTCTTGGAGGTGGAGCCGGTGACGAGGTCAACGAAGTAGCGGGTCTCGATGCGGGTGGCTTCCTCGATGTTGCGCATCTGGGCACCCTCAACGGCAGCCTTGAGGATCGCCTTCGGGGCTGGCATTGGCGCACCCTTGAGCTGCTTGGTCACATTCGCTGGGAAGGAAGGCAGCACTGCGGCGAGTGCTGGGGTGGTTGGGGTGCCGCCAGGGATCTTGAAGCCCTTCACGTCCCATGGCTGGGTTGCCTCTGGGTTGTCCTTGATCCACTGCTTGGCGGTATCGATGAGCTGATCAGCGGCCACGACTTCGTCCACCAGACCAGCCTTTACGGCGGCCTCAGCGTTGAACTGACGGCCAGTGGTGAGGACTTTCATCAGGGCGTCCTGCAGGCCCAGCATGCGCACCACGCGGGTGACGCCGCCGCCACCCGGCAGCAAGCCCAGGGTGACCTCTGGTAGGCCGAACTTTGCGCCCTTCGCATCGGTGGCGATGCGGTGGTGGGTCGCTAGGGCGATCTCCAGGCCGCCACCGAGTGCTGCACCGTTCATGGCTGCGACCACTGGAACACCCAGGGTCTCCAGGGTGCGCATGTTGTCCTTCATCTCGTCCAGCTGCTTGGTCAGTGGCTCAGCGTCCGCAGGACCAGCGGTGATCATGGACTTGATGTCGCCACCGGCGAACCAGGTGGACTTAGCGGAGGCGATGACTACGCCCTTGACCTCACCGGACTCCACGCTTTCCTTCACCTTGGCGATGGTGGCTGGGAAGTCGGAGAAGAAGGTGTCATTCATGGTGTTGACCGGCTGATTCGGGTCATCCATGGTGAGGGTGAGGATGCCGTCGGCGTCGATCTCCCACTTGAACATGTTGTCGCTCATTGTGTCTCCTGTATGTGTCTTTTCAGGTGTGAGTGTTGATGGATAGGGGGAGTCGCGCTTAGACGCGCTCGATGATGGTGGCCACGCCCATGCCAGCGGCAACACACAGGGTGATCAGTGCGTAGCGGCCGCCGGTGCGGTGCAGCTCGTCCACAGCGGTGCCGGTGATGATGGCACCAGTGGCGCCCAGTGGGTGGCCCATGGCGATGGCACCACCGGAGATGTTGAGCTTCTCGTCTGGGATGTTCAGCTCACGCTGCGCGCGCAAGACGACGGAGGAGAATGCCTCGTTGATCTCCCACACATCGATATCTTCCGGCTTCAGGCCGGCCTTGGCCAGCGCCGCACGGGAGGCCGGTGCCGGTGCGGTGAGCATGATGGTCGGCTCGACGCCAGTGGTGGCGACGGACACCACGCGTGCACGTGGCTCCAGGCCCATGTCGGAGCCAGCCTTCTCGGAACCGATGGCCAGCAGGGCAGCGCCGTCCACGATGCCGGAGGAGTTACCAGCGTGGTGGAGGTGGTTGATGCGCTCGATCTGTGGGTACTTCGTCTGGGCGACAGCGTCGAAGCCACCCTGGTCGCCAATTGCGGCGAAGGCTGGGCGCAGGCCGGACAGGCTCTCCACGGTGGTGCCTGGGCGGATGGTCTCGTCACGGTCCAGCAGAGTCACGCCGTTGATGTCCTTGACTGGGACGACGGTGCGGTCGAAGTGGCCGTTCTCCCATGCCTTGGCTGCGCGCTCGTGGGAGCGGACAGCGAAGTTGTCCACGTCCTCGCGGGTCAGGCCATCGACGGTGGCGATGATATCCGCGGAGATGCCCTGTGGGATGAAATCATTGAAGAAGTTGGAGGCAGGGTCCAGAGCCAGGGCGCCGCCGTCAGAACCCATGGGCACGCGAGACATGGACTCCACACCACCAGCGAACACCAGCTCGTCCCATCCGGAGCGAACCTTCTGAGCGGCGAGGTTCACGGCGGTCAGGCCGGAAGCGCAGTAGCGATTGACCTGCAGGCCGGTAGCGGAGTAGGGCAGGCCTGCGTTGAGGGCTGCGGTACGGGCGATATCCATGCCCTGGTCGCCGACTGGGGTCACGCAGCCTGCGATGATATCCCCGATGCGCTCTGGATCGAGTCCGGGGTTGCGCTCGAGGAGGGCCTCGATGAGGCCACTGAGCAGGTCAACAGGCTTAATGGTGTGGAGGGATCCGCCCGGCTTGCCCTTGCCCCGTGGGGTGCGGACAGCGTCGTAGATGAAGGCCTCTGGGGCGCCAGTGGTACTGGTCATGACGTTCCTTAGGTTCCAATCGTCTCGAAAGTTGTGGAGCCCGCGCCCGTCTATCGCCATCGCGTGGCGTACGCCAAGGCGCGAGTATCCATGTGTCATGGATCACTGTACCGAAAACTGCTGAAATAGTTGTAGCTTTATCTGCTTCTAGTACCCCTGATACCCCAGGACGGCAAGGAGTTCACCACTCGACTGGCGCCTACAGCCGTCGGAAGACGAGTACGAGGTTGGACACCGCGAACTCGCGCAAACCGGGGACGTGCACCATCCACCACGCCCACCACGGGTGGTAGCGGGGGAAAGCAGCCAGCAACTCGGCCCGTGACTCGGACTCGCCTGTGACTCGCTGGGCGTAGTCCATCCCCTCGCCACAGCCCACGTCGAAGAGGCTCTCACCCCAGCGATTCTTCGGCTCCTTGCCGCGCTTTTTCTTATAGCGGCGTGCGGCAAACTCACCGCCCACATAGTGCTGCCATAAACCGGTTTCGTGGCCGCCGAAAGGACCCAGCCAGCAGGTGTAGCTGTAAATCATCACGCCTCCGGGGGTGGTCACGCGCAGCATCTCATCGGCCATCCGCCACGGTTCCGGCACGTGTTCAGCCACGTTGGAGGAATAGGTGATATCGAAGACATCATCCCGAAATGGCAGATCCAGGCCGGAACCGCGGACAGAGGACTGCAATTCAATGCCCGCTGCGGACATCTCGCCCACGTCCGGCTCGCACGTGATGTAGTTAGCGCCGGCCTCGTCGAAGGCAATGCCGAAGTAGCCGGGGCCTCCACCCACATCCAGAATGCGCTTGCCCTGCAATGAGTCCTGTCCAGCGCCTTGCCAGATGCTCTCGATGAGCTCCACCGTATCCCGCGCCAGCAGTCCGTAGAACCGGCCCGGATCAGTCTGCTCGTATTTGAAAGAATTCAGTAGGCCGAAGGAACGCCTGAGCGTGGCGCGGTGCTTCCATACGCGCAAGGTATCCGGTACGCGTGTGGCCCGTGCGGTCGCCTTCGACGCAACAGATTGCAATGATTTCAGCATTTTCCTCGATCTCCAGGCGCAAGTGGTCTCAGGCGGTAAAGTACTACACATCATGAAAGTAGTACTTCTTTGCTGGCGAGATACCAACCACCCGGAGGGGGGAGGCAGCGAGAGGTACCTGGAGCGCGTCGCCCAGTACCTGGCTGATCAGGGCCACGATGTCCTGTTCCGCACTGCCCGTTACCCAGGTTCCGCTCGCCGCGAGGTGCGTCGCGAGACATCCGAGTCCGCCGGTGTGACTTATTCCCGTGGAGGTTCCAACCTCAGCGTGTATCCGCGGGCGTTGCTGGCCCTCCTCGCAGCGCGGTGGGGGCGCGGTCCTCTCAAGCGGTTCGGGTTTCCGGATGTGGTCGTGGATACGCAAAATGGTGTCCCGTTCTTCGCCTCCCTCGTTACGGATGCGCCGACAGTTGTGCTGACTCACCACTGCCACCGCGAGCAGTGGTCAGTGGCCGGGCCCGTGCTTTCTCGCCTGGGTTGGCTGATTGAATCAACGCTCTCCCCGTGGGTGCACCGCCGTTCACGTTGGGTTACCGTCTCGCGCCCCTCCGCCGACGAGCTTGTGGAGCTGGGGGTGAAGGAGCGGCAGATCGAAATCGTCCGTAATGGTGTGGATCCGCTGCCCGAGGATACCTTTGAGCCCGACGCCACCAGCGACACTCTGCACTTGGTCACCCTGTCCAGGCTGGTCCCGCACAAGCAGATCGAACACGCGATGGATGCGGTAGCTGCCCTGGTAGGTAAGCACCCGAATCTCCGCTTGGACATTGTCGGCGATGGCTGGTGGGCGAAGAACCTGCGCGATTATGCCAAGGAGCTGGGGATCGAGCCGCACGTCGTGTTCCACGGCCACGTGACGGAGGAAATCAAGCACCGTCTGCTGCAGCGTGCGGATATTCACGTCATGCCGTCTCGTAAGGAAGGCTGGGGGTTGGCTGTCATCGAGGCTGCTCAGCACGGTGTGCCGACCGTTGGTTACGGCTCGTCGGCGGGACTGCGGGATTCCGTCGTGGATGGCAAGACCGGTTTGCTCGCGGGTTCGGAAGGTGGCCTCATCAACGCGGTGGAGTACATGGTGGAGCACCCCGAGCGCACGCGCGAAATGGGGCAGGCCGCCCGCCGCCGTGCGGACGGCTTCAGCTGGGATGCTACCGGCTGTGCGTGGGAATCAATTCTCCGCGAGGTTGCGGACTTGCCGCCCGCTGAGGTTGTGCCAGCGCCACCATCCGCTGTGCGAGTTCATCCACAGCAGTAAGTACCAAATGGTCATGGATGCACCCAGTCCGGAGACGATCCAGTAGGCGAGCAAGCCCACAGACACGGGCGCGGTACTCCCTACCTTCTCCACGGGGACGGGGTTGGCGATCCGGTAGAGTTCGAGCCCATCGCCCTCCACGACGAGGCGGTGTTTCGAGAGGATCTCGTCAGCTCCGGCCATGTCCATACTTTCGCCCACAGATTTGCGATCGACGATCACCCATCCCACACCCTGGGCAGCGAGATGATCCTCACCACCCATGGTTTGCCGCAGCACGGACATGGCATGGGGATCGCCGTCAACGATCTGCCCATTGACCACGAGGAATCCGGGGTCGATGGGGCGTCCCGGTAGCAACTTCAGTGCCGGGGAGAGCACAGGTATGTCATCGCGAAGTCGGTAGTTACCCGGTGGTAGCAACAGGGTGTGCGAATTCGGGGAGGCGCTGATCGCATTGACGATCTGCGTCCACTCCGCTGGCAACCGGCGCTGTTCCAGTGGCCGAACGTCATTCGGAAGGGTCGGTACCGTGCACACAATCAACGCAGCCGTGGCCAGGCTCAGCCACGGCAGAGCCTTATGCTCGCCATCGCGTGCGCGGTATGAATCCCGGTCGCCATTCCGAAGTGCCAGCACTACCTGCCGCGCCGTGAGGCGCAAGGCCGTAGCCAGCAACAGCACCATGCCTGGCATGGCCAGTGCAACGAACTTCTGGCCATCGCGGAACAGCCCGCCGCCCGGAATATTCTCGGTGATCCAGCCGATGATCATGACACCTGGTGGCGTCGAAAATAGGAACGGCAGCACCACAGCTCCCAGGGTGAGCACGGCAACGTACGGGTAGGCCCGCCATAGCTCCCGAAGACCGATCATCATGAAGGCGAATAGAGCGACACTCAACCACGCGGTCAGGACGGTGCGTGCACCGGGGATAGCTTCTCCGTTCCATATGCCGCCCAAGCCCATGAGTGCCCCCAAAGTGCCCACACCGGGCTCAGCACGGGCGGCGAAGACTTGCGCAGAAACGGAGTTCGTCAGTACCTGAGGGGAATTGACGATGGTCACAAGGAACCACGGCATAGCCAGACCCAACTGTGCGCATAGTGTCAGCCATCGGTTCGACGACGTGCGATCAAAGACCAGTGCGGTGATGCCGCCCATCATCCAGCCGGTCGGAGTCAACGCGCACGTGCAGAGCATGAGCAGTTTCCACCCGCGTTGCTGGGATGCCGCAGCGAGCGCTACAGCCGGAAGACACCACATCGCCACAACCAAAGTCCAGTGGCCTTGCAGCAGTCTTTCGATGGTGTACGGATTCCATATCACGAACAGAGAAACCGCCATCTGCACCAGCACAGGTGCACCGGCGACACGTTCCACGAGTCGGGCGGAAAAGATCACCGCGATGAGCGAGCATAAGACGAGAATCCACGACGCGGCAACGGTTGCCGGAATGGTGGGGGACAACATCGCCAGCACAGCATCCTGGGGCAAAGCTCGCGGGGCGCCCGGCGCAGTTCCCGACACCAGATCGTTGACCGGCATGGTGTGGGAAATCATCATGTCCCGCACCATGTAGGCGTAATCCTGGCCAGGGCTGACCAGCCCTTTCCAGAATGGCCACATCGTCACCAGTGATACAACTACCGCCCACAGGGGGATGATCAGGCGGTTTTGCCCACGTTGAGGATGCCTTTCATCCCGTGCTGAGCGCATCGAGGTAGACGTGGATGCGCCAGCATTCGCGGTGGAAAAGCCGCCGGTCGAGGCGCGTGGGGACGTCGGGTTCTTCGGCACAGCTTTATCTTAAGTAACGGTTGGACATGGGAAAAGCTCCCGCTTATTCAAGCGGGAGCTTCAATGCGTCAAAGGGGGCGGGAGGTCAGTGCCCGCGCCACCTTGGCAGCTTGGGTCCTAGGAGCGACGGTGCAGAATGAAGCCGACGACGAGGAACAGGATGCCGACGATGCCCAGGATCCACGGCAGGGTGGTGCCCATGGTCTTGATCTTGTCAGCATTCTCGGAAGCCTTCGCCGATGCGCGCTCTGCGGTTGGCTTGGACCACTTGCCTGGGATGTACATTGCGGTTCGCTTCGGATTTTCCAGCTCCGCAGCGCGGTTCTCTGGCTTCGCGATCTCCTCAGCCTCAGCCTGGTCCTGGGCGTAGTACATCCAGACCTCTTCCTGGCCCATGACGATCATGCCGGTGTTTGGCTCCACGTTGATCTTGCGGTTCACCGTGTAGTAGCGGGACATCTCAACATCTGGGTTGTCCTCGTCCTTAGCCTCATCGTCAGCCTTTTCGCCCTCAGGAGCGTCGCCCTGCTTGACGGCGGAATCCTTGATCTCATCCTTCTCGAGGCCCCAGACCTTCGCAGGGAACTTCAGGCGGAGGGAAGCCACGGCGGCCTCGTCAGCAGCGGACATCTCACCATCGGCGTTGAGCATGTCGTACACGCCTGGGTAGATCTCCGTTGGTGGGACAACCTGCTCGTAGCGGTAGGTCTTCAGACCGTTGAGCTCTTCTTCTTCCACGAAGTCAATGTCGTTCGTGGTCATGGACTGCATATCGAAGTAGGGGTAGGACTTCTTGTCCGCGCCCATTGGCCACTGGTACTGGATGCCCGGGCGTACGAATGGCTCGTTGGAGGAGGTGAAGCCCTGTCCTGGCTCGGTCACGGCCTTGCTCTCCTCGCCAGGCATGGTTGGCTGCAGGTCGATGGTGGAAACGGCCTCGTCCACTGGCATCTGGGTCTTGCGGTCCAGCTGGATGCGCTCGATGGATGCGTTCAGCAGGTTGCGTGGCTCCTCGCGGTCGGTGCGAACCACGGAGTTACCAACCTCGAAGGTGGCGATCTTGTCGTCAGATGGCTCCTGAATCACTACGAAACGCTGGGACTGCAAAGGGGTGTCCTGGCCGATGAAGCAGCTAACCTGCTTATCCTGGCCACGGCACTCTGGCCTGTTGGCCTTGTCTGGCAGCGCCTTGCCTGAGCCCAGTGCACCGGAGTCCAACAGAATACCTGGGGTCACGTCCGTGCCGGAGGAGGAGACGGTGTTCAGAGGGATGATCTTGCCCTTCGGAACAACGTAGGTGGGCAGCGCGATAGCGAACACCAGGGCAGCAGCGCCCAGGATGATCAGCGCATAGGAGAGAATCTTCTTCATTGACTCGTTTCCTGACCTTTAGGTTGTGCAAAATTTCGATGCCGCGCGGAGCCTCAGAGCTTAACGTGCCCTGAGGGGTTCGACATGTAGCTGCTCATACTTTAGCGGACGAAAGCAATCGAAAAGCCGAAATGGCCATATTTGTATTTTTGGCGTGTTTTCGCCGGCCCCGCGGTAGCATGGCGAGGATTGATATGACTGATTCCTCCGCTGACTCCTCTGAGGCCGTTTGCTCCCGTACTCAGGGCGTTTCTCGTCCCGCGAGTACCCGGGAGCCAGCTGCTGCACCGCCGCCCTTTTTGCCTGCCCTGGAGGGCCTGCGTGCGATTGCATGCTGCGGCATCATCGTCACTCACGTGGCTTTTCAAACGGGTGCCGATACGGGATCTCTGTTCAACCGCATGATGGCGCGCACGGACTTTTTCGTGCCCGTCTTCTTCGCGTTGTCCGGTTTCCTGCTGTGGCGCCGGCACCGCGCGGACTTCTCTTTTTCCCTTTTCGACGCCACCAATCGCCTCACCATCCTCGGCTACTACGTCAAGCGTGCGGGGCGCATCATGCCGGCTTACCTGGTGACGGTGTTGCTGGTATTGCTGCTCTTCCCCGTCGCCGGTGATCCCAGTGCGCTGGAGGTCATTGCGAATATCTTCCTCTTCCAGATCTACGTGGACGGCGGCCTGTTGGGTGGCTTGACCCACCTGTGGTCTCTGGCTGTGGAGATGGCTTTCTACCTGGTGCTGCCGATCATCGCAGCGCTGTTCGGGCGGAGGAGTTGGCGCGCGAGGATGCTCTGGATCGCAGGCGTGGCGCTCATCAGCTATGGGTGGGCTTTCATTCCCGCGTTCGCGGAAGCGCCGGGGCCGGGTGAGCTCAACCCGCACATTATGCCGCCAGCTTTCGCGGCCTGGTTTGCCGTGGGTTTCCTTTCCGCGGAACTGGAGGGAAAGGTGGGGCCACGCCTTGTGGCGTGGATTGCCCGTTTCCGCCCGGTGTTCTGGTTAATCGCGCTGTTGATGCTGGCAGTGGCGGCGTCGGATGGGCCGGAGGGGTTGAACCACGCGGAGCCGGCCGAGTTCGCGCGCCGCACGGTCTACGGCACGCTGTTCGCGGCGGCGCTGATCATGCCATATGCGCTGTCTCCTCGGTCGAAGTGGCTGGAGAGCCCGTGGATGCAGGCACTCGGACGCTGGTCCTACTCCATCTTTTTGTGGCACATGTCTCTGCTCTCCCTGGTTTTCCCTTTGCTGGGTATCGGGCTATTCAGCGGGCATACGGCACTGGTGCTCCTCGCGACCTTTGTGCTGACCGTGCCGGTGGCAGCTTTAAGTTACTCCCTCGTTGAGGAACCTGCCCGCCGCTTCATCAACTCCTGGTGGCGGGAGACGAAGGCGGAGGTGATCGCACACAGCAGCGCTACCGCAAAGGCACCATTGGCCCACCAGGAATCACCGGCGTAGTGCGGCGAACCCCAATTGCCCTGTGCAGCGAGCACCATCCCGAGGCCGAAGAAGCCGAACAGACCCCACGTGCCGATTCGGAGCACGGACCAGCGCGTCTGACGTGGTGTGGGTTCCTGCTCTAGCCGTGCGCGGAGGGAGCGAAGTTCGCGGTCGCGGTGGCGTCGGGCAGCGGAGATATCACCACGATAGCGGGCAAGAAGGAAGAGGAACGCCCCGAGCAACAACAGCGCGCAGCCCAGCCCGATAATCAACCAGCCCTGGTAGAAAGCCGTCGCCTCGAAGTGCGTGTGGAAAGTGCCAGCAACGCCCGCGGGCACCAACCAACCCTGCTGCCAGCCATTGACTGTCACGGGCTGCAAGTCCACGGTGCTTCCGTCTTTAGCGGTGATCGTGCCCACCCGCCCTGGGTTGGTGTCGCTGGCGGTGAAGACGATGCGATCCTCCGTGGAATCTTCAATACGGTAGCGGTCGCCATCGAGGCGCGCGTCCCCGCCAGAGCCCTCGGTGGGCAGCGGCTGTGCGCTTGCAGCTTGGCGCACTGCCTCCCCGTAGAGCGGCTCGGCTGCCGTTAGGGAAACCCAGCGCGCCGCGGAGTTCAAAGTGTGCTGCCCCGGATCCAGCTCCAGAGTATCGCCGCAGGAATAGTCCTCCCCATCGATCGTGACACCGGACTTCCGGCCTTCGCAGTGGCTAGCGCCAACCAGTAGCCGTGTGGCTCCCGTGGGGGTGGTGCCCATGCCGCCGGGGCGCTCGGGGATCGTGAATGCGCGGGTCATCACTGTTTCCGGAATCTCCTGGCCGAAGACCCAGCGGTTGGTGTGCTGACCTTCGCCTTCCGGTTCCGGCACAGTCACCACGCGGGTTGGGGTGTAGTCCTCGCCTGTGCGGCCGTCCACGACCTTGATTTCGGAGATGCCGAAATCGCCAAAGGCACTGAGGATCGTGATCCGCACGGCATTGGCCTGGCCGACGGGCAGTGCCTGCTTGACCGGCTGCCCCTGCGAAGCGCTGACGGTGGTCGAGGTGCGGATCGCTTCGTCCGTGTCCTCGTCGGAATGCGGGTCGGATCCCTCCTCCCTCAGGAGTGAGCTGACCTGCACGCGCGCCGGGGCGCCTTGGGTGCGAACTTCCACGTAGAGGCGGTTGTGCCAGCCGCTTGTTTGCACCTCCAGCCATTCGCCGGCGGTGTTGCCTCGGGTGGGGCGCCAAGCGGTGTCCGCCTGCCCATCGACAGCTGCGGTCAGGCCACTGGTGGTATCCGCGCCGTTAAAACCTGTGGGGTCGGAGGCGGTGCTGGATGCGACGATCCGGCCCTTGTCCTGTTGCACGGCCGTTTGCTCGCCCACTCCGCGAACCGGGTAGTCGGTGACGGGGTTGAGGATGGAACTCTTGTCGTCTGCCTCGCGCACGTCGGAGTCTGCGTTTGTGACGTTGCCATAGTTGTGATCCCGCAGGGCTGGATCGTCGGTGACCGTCTGTGCATGGTTCGACGCCACCTCGTGCCCCTCCCGATCATTCTCACCACTCAGCACGCGAGTGCGAGGCAGGGTGGTGCGCCCCAGTGCTTGGTCAGCAGCATCGAGGCGCGCCATGGTCTCAGGCCCCGCCGCCACGGTTTCGACTTGTTCGGCATCAATGATGCGCAGATCGCCAGCAGTTGATCCCTGCGGTGCAGCGTCGCGGAGCTGTGGCGGTTCCACGGCGAAGATGCGAATCGCGGGCTCGCGGCCCTGGGCGCCTTCGCCTTCGCCGAACTGGGCTACCTCGTGGAAGCCCTCGGAGCGCTCCAGAGTGCGCAGAATGTTCCTTGCTCCTGGGGTATCGGAGGCAGTGGTGAGATCTGTGCGGATCAGCAACTGGCCTACGCCCTGGTTCCACAACGTTCCGGCCAGTGCCGGGGCGGCCTCGCCGTTGTCCAGTTCGCGCTGCAACCCATCGAGTCCACGAATCGCCTCTGGTTGGACCAGAGGCACAGAATCGCGCACAACCCACGGGACATCGAGCAGTGGCTGCGCGGGTTCGTCGCGGGTATTACCCCAGGTTTGGCGTGCGAAACGGGCCTCCGGGAGGATCATCGTACGGGCCACCTGGTGCTCAGCGTCGTCCACTCCGGCGGCGTTGCTATTGAGCCAGTCAGCTGCCTCCTGCCAGTAGGAGGGAACGGAGGTGAAGCCGTCCTCCGGCGCGATGCGCCCCGACCAGCCAGGTGCCGTCACCACAGCCATCAGCAGGCTGACCGCGATGGCCTTCACCACGGTGGGATTCTTCTCCGGATCGCGCCACGCCGCCCAACGCTGACGGGAAAAGCCAGGCCACTCGATGCGTCGCAGAGCGTGGGCCACACCGGCCAGGAGCGCCATGCGGACCAAAGGATCGAACTTGTGCAGGTTACGCAGCGCCGCCCCCGCGCCGTCCAAGAACTCCCGATAAGCACCGGCGATGGGCGAGAAAGGCTCCGCGGCGGCGACCATCGCCACCAGGCCAATGCCGAAAATAGCCCACCAGCGGCCCGCGAAAGGCAAGCTGCGCTGCGCCAAACCCCACAGCCCCACCAATGCGACGATGAGCGTGGCCACGACAAACACAGGCTCCGTCGCCAGGGCATAGCCGCCCACGCGCTCCGTGGAAAGGAAGGGCGTCCAGCTCGTGGTGCCCCGCAGGACCTCGATCAGGTTCAGCCAGCGGGTTGTCAGCGAGGAGGACTCGATGTAGTCCGTGAAAGGAGGGGAATACTTGCCCAACAACAGCAGCGGGCCGACCCACCAGAACACCGCCAGCAAGCCTGCGGGAACCCACCAGATGCCGAAGCGCACGGCCCGCTGCCGCGTGGAGGAGCGCAGCACGCACGCAACCCACCACACGACCGCCGGCAGCACCGCAATAGCCGTGGCCACAGCATTCACCGCGCCCAGCCCCAAGACGGCCACAGCGCTGGCAAGTGCCAGTAAACGTAGATGGAAGGGGCGTGTTGACGTCGTCATACACACAACAGGAACGAGCACCCACGGGGCGAGGGCAACAACCCACGCCTCCGAGCTGATTGCGCCCAACGTCGTGAGGATGCGCGGCGAGAGGGCGAACAACACACCCGCAACCACGCGCGAACCCCGCGAACCCACCCCGGCGCACTCCAGCAGCTTCACCATGCCAGCGAAAGCCAGCATCAGCAGCAGCGCCCACCACAGGCGCTGCGTCACCCAATCGGGCAGCCACGACAGCAGCGCGAAGAACAAACCCTGCGGGAACAGATAACCATAGGCCTGGTTCTGCATCTGGCCCAGCGGGAAAACATCCGTCCACGGGGCGGTGGCCTGCGCCAAAAAGCCCCACGGGTTGGCGGTGAGATTATGTTTGGTATCTGCAACCGTCAGCCCGGGGGCCTGGAGAAACGCGAAAAGAAGCCACGCGCCGGACCAGAGGATCCAGGCGCGGCGGGTCAAACGAGAAACGGGACTAACCCCTTTTGACTACTGGCTGATTACTCGCCGCGGGTGTCGCGGTCGCCGTACTGAACAGATCCGAGGAAAGCATTGTCTCGGTTCACTGCGATTTCCTCGGCGGAAGGCAGCTCGGAATCGTCGGCCATGGCACCAGCGGTGAATGCCACGACTCCGCCCAGAATCACGCCGGCTACAGCAGCAGCGATCGCTGGGCCGACAGAGCGGCGGGACTCAGACTCAGACTCGTATGGCATGTGTTGTTCCTGTTCGTTGGAAGTGTCGGTCGATGTGGAGTTGTCGAACGTGGCGGTGGAGGCACCGCGCGTTGTTCCCGGGACGTGAGCCCCGAGTGCTTAGCCGGCAGTTAGTCGCCTTCGCCAAGAGGAGGGACGATCAATACCGGGCGACCTGCATGCTTAATGATGCTATCGGACACACTGGCCTGCAGGATGGATTTCCAGCCAGAAAGTGCGCGCGTACCGGTCACAATCAGGTCGACCTGCAGTTCTTCGGCTGCGTCGACGATGGCGCTCCAGATCGCTGTTGCAGACTCTACCAGGAAAGGTTCGGTCTCAAACCCATTTTGGCGAGCAAAATCGACTCCGTCGGTGCAGATGCTCACTGCCTCGGCATATGCCGGGTCGTCGTGGGTGGCACTGTTGGCCTCAGTGTTCCAGTCGTGCTGCATCATGCCACTCATGCCAGAGGCGCGCGCGGCCTGGCGGTGGATGGGCTCCCAGACCGTGAGGATATAGGCTTTCTTGGTGGACAGGAAGCGCGCGGCGTATTCGATGGCGGCTCGGGATTGTGCGGAGCCATCGTAGGCGATGAGCACCGTGTCCTCTCCGCCTGGTGTGGTGTCCGGCGCGATGCCGTGGGTGCTCGTTGACTCGGTCATTGTGCTCCTTCTTACTGTTCCATGTTTAGGTTAGTACTATGCGCCGTTTTCTCGTTGCTCTTTCCGCAGTCGCGTTGGCTGGTTGTGCCGCGTGCTCTTCGTCTGATCCGACGCCATCGGACCCCAATTCCGCAGATTCCTCCCCATCTGCTGTGGCTACCTCATCGGAGGGGGCTGGTCAGCGGCCGTATTCTGACAACCCGACGCTCGAGGAATGCCATGGTCTCGCCCATGGAGGCGACTCCGCTGGGGACTCTGCCGAGCCAGTGCCAGCTGCTGAGGATGGTGGGGGTACTACGACGCTGCCGGAGGATGCAGCCCAGCATGGGCCGGCTGCCGCTGGACAAGAATCGCCGGGGGCAGCTGAGCCCGCGACCGGATCAGTGACCCCCAGCGCCGATTCTGATGCAGCTTCTGATGCGGGAGGGTCTAGCATTGCCGAGGAATGCCTCCGCGCTATCCCGGCCCAGGAGCTCGCAGGCGCGCTCCTGGCCACTGGCATTACCACCTACGAGCAAGCTGAGGAAGCCGTGGATCTCGGCGTGCGGCACCTATTCATCGGTACGGGCACGGACTTCTCGATCCTCAATGGTCAGGGGGACCCAGCTCGCTCGCTAGCTGCCCTCCAGGAACGAGCTGGAGGAACTTTGGAAATCTCGGTAGATGAAGAAGGTGGCGTCGTTCAAAGATTGAGCGACCTGATCGGGCCGTTGCCGTCGGCGGAGGAGATGGCCAACACCATGACCCCGCAGCAGGTGAAGGACATGATGCGCGAGCACGGCAAGAAGCTACGTGATCTTGGCCTGACCATGGACTTTGCACCCGTTGCGGACCTGGCGGGTGCGGAGACTGTCGAGGAAAACGCGATCGGCTCCCGCGCCTTCAGTGATGATCCGCAGAAGGTTGCCGAGTACGCGCGCGCATACGCGGAGGGATTGCTCGAGGCAGGAATTGAGCCAGTATTCAAGCACTTCCCCGGCCATGGCCACACCACCGGTGATTCCCACTTGGGTACCGTCACTGCGCCAGAGCGTGCAGAGCTGGAAGCAAACGACATGGTGCCTTTCGCCCAAGTGGCGGGCATGCCGGGCGCATCCATGATGGTTGGGCACATGCAGACCCCTGGCCTCGACGGGGCGATGTCCGAGAATGGCGATCGGGCCACTGGTGAGGGCGCTGCGGCTGAAGGCGGTACAGGAGGTACTCCGGTGTTGGGAGCCAACACCCCTGCCTCGCTCAACCCGGGAGTATATGACCTGCTGAGGAGGGGCGGCTACAGTGTGGGAGCTGGTGGCGTCGGGCGAGAAGGAGGGGGAGCCGCGGGTGCGCCGGCGTTCGCGGGGACGATCTTCACGGATGACCTCACGGGAATGAAGGCGGTGACCGACTTGCATCCTGGCCCGGATGCGGCTGTGGCGGCGCTTGAGGCTGGCGCTGACCAGGCGTTGACCGCCGCGGGTGCGATTGCCGTACCGGATCTGGTGGCGGCGGTGCGCCAGGCGATCGAGTCGGGGCGGATCAGCAAGGAGCATGTGTATGCAGCGGTGACTCGTGCGCATTTGTAGTTGAGCTGGCGAGGGGAACTGGGGCTGGGAGGAAGTGGCGCGCGGAGCTGTCGCGCTGTCCATGGCTCGGGCTGGGGCGCGCTTGAGCTGGCGCGGTACGAAGCATGGCTCAGGGTGTCTGCTGGAGTGTAGGAGCCCCGGGATTGGTCTCTGAAGTGCTTAATTCCAGGTTTGCGACAGGCGGTGTCGCGTTTCTGGAATTAGGGTGAGATTGCGGGCGTAAAAGACCAGGTCGGGGAGTGTGAGGAGGCGCTTGATTCCAGGTTTGCGACAGGCGGTGTCGCGTTTCTGGAACTAGCGGGTCATGCGGGTCATGCGGGTCACGCAGGGTTTTCGGTGAGGGGATTCGGCGAGACTGCTGCGGGCAAGCGAGCAGCCTGCCATAATCTCCTCGGGGGACCGTTCTCCGAGGGCATGTAGGGAATCTAGGATCGCAGGGAATCCGGGAACGTTGGCAAACCAGGAACGTTGGCAAACCGGGAATATAAGGCAAACCGGGAATATAAGGGAAATCCGGGGCGCAGGGAAGACTGTGACCGCAGGGGAAACTGGGAGCATTGGGGGAATTCATGGGGAACACAGGCGGCATCATTCGCGTGGCTGGAAAGTCCAGTTCCGAGCGGAGGTCAATACAGCGACGGGCTCAGCGCGGCGAACTCGTCTGGCTGGCCAAGGGGAGCTACATGGAGAGGGAGCACTTCGCGAACCTGGAATACCTGGATAAGTGCCTGGCTCGAATTGTGGCGACTGCTCTGGCGACGAAAAAGTCCGTCCTCGCAGGTAGAACGGCTGCTTTCCTTCTGGGTCTGCCGCAAGCTGGTGCGCGCATGAAGCTCGACACCCCCGTTGAGGTTTGCGGGTTCAGCGGTTCTGATCAGCGATCCCAGCATGTTATTTACCACCGCTTAGCTCGGGCGACTTATCAGCGGATCGCCCGGGTGAGCACTCGCTTCGGTTCGGTTTATACAACAGATGTGGCCACGACGTGCGTGGACTTGGCGCGATGGTATTCGGTCGACGATGGGCTTCTGGCTCTCGAGTACTGCCTGAATAATGCTCGGCAAGCTGATCTGGCGGGGCGTTTTGGGTCTTCCCCGCGTCCGGCGAGCGAGCTTCGAGACCGCTATGCAGCGAGGTCGATCAGTCTGAACGACGCCAGCAGGATGCCTTCCCTGCGACTCACCGAAAAACAGTACGAGGACTTGACTGCGAAGATCGATGCCGCGAACCTGCGATCGTCGAACCTTCGCACAGTACTGCGATTAGCTACCGCGTACTCGGAAAGTCCGGCAGAGTCGCGAACGAAGCTGCAGATGTTCCGCATGCAGAATCGGCTCAGGCAGCGGGCGCGATCCACCAGTGCTTGGAAGACTAAAGGGGATAGGGTCGGCGGTACCTACGAACTGCCCACTCCGCTGCAGCAAGTGCCCGTGCATTTTCATGACGGCACGCAGTTTCGCTTGGACTTTTATTTCCCGCGTCATGTTCTTGGGGTGGAGTACGACGGCGAGGGGAAGCATCGCGGAGAGTTCGGTGTAGAGGGAGCTGATGCTCTTCGGGAAGGTTGGAATCGGCACACGCGGTTGAACGCCGCGGGAATTGAACTTTTCCACGTCAGCCGGGATGCGGATCCGCGGTGGCCGGAGCAGTTGGTCGCTGCGTTGGCTGAAAGGGCGCGAAGGCTTGAGATTTCCGAGAGCGAGCTTTCGCAAAGTAAGTCTCCACAGAGTAGGTCTTTAGCGAGTAGGCCTCTACGAGGAGAAACGTCGCGGCATGGTGAGAGAAAGTATGGGCAAACGACGGGTCTTCGCAGCGAAGAGGCACTGCAGCTGCGCGGTGATGTGGGATTGGGTAGGGGAGTGCCCGCGTTGGCGGAGGAATAGGCACACGGCAGGGGATTGCTGGGTTGGGTAGGGGAGTGCCCGCGTGGGCGGCATCCTCAACAAGTTTTCCTTAGAGAATTCCCAGCATGGCGCTGTAACCGCTAGACTAGCCAACGTGAAAAAGCAGGATTCAGCAGGTAGTTCCGGAACTACTTCTCACCGCAAGGCGGCGAAGCGCACCAAGCATGGTCTCAAGCCACGCCGCCGTATTGGTGTGTGGGTGTGGCTGCTGCTCGCCATCGTCGGCTTGGGCGGCGTGCTCTACGGCGTGGATTATGTGATGTCCGAGGGGCGCGTTCCCCGGGGCGTGACCGTCGGTGGAGTGGACATCGGTGGAATGACCGAAGAGCAGGCTGAGCAGCGCCTACGCATTGATCTTGGCGAGAAGATGCGTAAGCCCGTGAACGTGAAGGCGGGCAATATGTCCACCGAGCTGGATCCACCTCAGTCGGGCCTCCAAGTGGATTGGGAAGCAACGGTCAAGCAGGCAGGGCAGCAGCCGCTGAACCCTATTACTCGCATCCGTAGTTTCTTCGATAAGCGCGAAGTGGGCATCATTTCCGCCGTGGCAGATCAGCCGTTCAATCGCACGATGGAGCGCCTGTCGCGGGATCTCACCCGCCAGCCGGAGAACGCCGAATTATCCCTTAATGATCGGGGTAAGCCGGATGTGAAGGACGATGTTCCTGGCCAGACCATTGATCCGAACGCACTGCGTGAAGTGGTGTTGGAGAACTGGTTGAACAAGGACCGCACCGTCAATGCAGAAGCCGATGTGACCGAGGCAGAGATTACTTCGGAGTCCGCTGACAAGCTCGTCCGCGAGGTAGTCAACCCTGCGACCTCCAAGCCGATTCTGTTTAAGGGACGGGATGACGTCGTCGCTGAAATCAAGGCGGCGGACATGGCGAAGATCCTGACCTTCGTCCCGAACGCGGAGAAGAAGGAGGACGCCACCGAACTACGTGCAGAGTGGAACAATGAGGCGGCGCAGGAAATCCTGCAGGCGCAGCTCGCAGGGACGGAAAAGGAATTCCGCAATGCGAGCTTCACCACTGAGGGCGGTTCTTTGAGTGTTGTTCCTCACCAGGACGGCATCAGCATCAAGTGGGATGAGACGCTCGGAAAGATCGAGGACAAGGCCCTCAATACCCGCACGCGCGAGTGGGATGTTGTGTACGAGGATAAGAAGGCCGAGTACACCACGGAAGAGGCGCAGAATGCGTCCTTTGATGACACCGTCGGTGAGTTCACCACGGGCGGGTTCAGCGGCCCGTCGGGTGTCAATATTCGCCGCACAGCGGAGATGGTCAACGGTGCCTACGTGCTGCCGGGCGAGACGTTCTCTCTGAACGGGTACACCGGGCCACGTGGCACCGCGCAGGGCTTTGTGGAGTCGGGCATCATCATTGACGGTCGCGCTTCGGAGGCCGTGGGCGGCGGCATTAGTCAGTTCGCCACGACCTTGTACAACGCGGCCTACTTTGCGGGTATGGAGGATGTGGCGCACACGCCGCACTCCTACTACATATCCCGATACCCGGCCGGCCGTGAGGCGACGGTGTACGAGGGCGCCATCGACCTGCAGTTCAAGAACACCTTCGACACTCCGGTGCGCATCGAGGCCTTCGTGAGTGGCGATTCCGTGACGGTACGCCTGAAGGGCGTGAAGACGGTGGAGGTCGAATCCATCACGGGTTCACGGACGAACCCAACTCAGCCTCAGAAGATGAAAGTGGATAAGGACGATCACTGCACTCCGTCTTCCGGTGCTCCGGGCTTCACTATTTCGGATACGCGCGTGATCAAGAACCTGAATGGCCGTGAGCTGTCGCGCGAGACGCAGACGACTGTGTACGATCCGCAACCTATCGTGAGCTGCGTGTAAGGGCGTTGTAGCGGGCGGGTGTATGGGATACGCCGGCCCGTTTTTCTATTCGACGCCAACAGGCCGGCTGTCTGAAGTATTCCTTCTGTGTCAGACCTGTCCGTGGGGACATGGGAATGGTCACGTGCAGGAACAGAGGCAGGTGCAGGGCTTAGCCATTGGGCACATGGCTTAGCCGTGGAGAGCAGGGGAAGCTAGTTCCTGTGGTGGGAAGGGATACAGCACGAGACGATCCCCGGCCGTTGGCCGGGGGATCGTGGGGGTTAGCGTGGGTTGCCGAGGGGCCTGGCAAGCGCTGAGGTTTTACTGGCCGTCCTTGATGAGGCCCATGTTTTTCAGGCCGTTGATGCCAGCAATGACGGCGCCGGCGATTGTGCCGATGACGCCGACGATGGTGCCTACCTTGAACAGAACAGCCCAGGGTGGGAGGTTCTCGCCCTGCTGGAAGCCCCACAGCTGTGCTCCATTGACGTACTGGTCGGCGCCGAGGACCTTGCCGATGCGGGAGAGGAAGTTGCTGGAGCCGGAAGCATCTTCGCTCTGCTCATCGCTGGAGAGGGAGGATCCACCCTGCTCTTCGTCAGCAGGGGCGGACTCAGCCTCTTCCTTACCAGCCAAGGAGGATTCGCCCTCTTCGTTACCTGCGAGGGAAGATTCGCCCTCGGAGGAGATCTGGGTCAGTGCGTTGTTCTCATCCTCGGTCTGAGCGCCGGCGACGGAGGTGCCAGCGAATGCCACTGCGGATGCGGTTGCGACGGCCAGTGCGGCCTTGCGGAGGTTCTTCATTGAGGGATGTCCTTTTCTTCTAGTAGGGGGAGCTCGCGCTTAGCCGAAGGTGTTGAAGGTAAAGAAGTTGTACAGAGGCGCAGTGATCAGGCCGAAGAAGGAAGCGATCGCAGCAGCGATGCCTACGCCGTACATGACCTTTGCCCAGGTGGCCTCGTTGCCGTCGGCGTCGGTGAAGTTAGGCAGGGAGCCGTTCGGCTGGGTCTCGTGGTTGCCGGAGCCGAACAGCTGCTCGCCGTTGACCTGGATGTCCTTGTTGAGGGAGTCACCCATCTCGGAGGAGAGATTCGCGGCGGAGGAGGATGGCTCGACGATGGTGACGGTGTCTTCTGCCGAAGCGACGGACATGCCGCCAAAGGCGACGGTGGTGGCGGAGAAGGGGTTGTGTGCGTTGTTCCGAAATTGGCGTTGTGCTGGAATATTCTGTGCGTGCGCACATGAAATATTTATTTCCAGAAATTAACTTAATGTTTACCCTGCATATAACTTAATTACGAATGTACAGTTTGAAAAGTGTTTGATTCTACAATGAAAGATAAGCGACTCGCATGAAAGTTAAGAAAGGGTTAAGTGTTATTTATGTTGTCTGATTGTTTACTCTAAGAAAATTGCTGCCGCGAGTGCGTTCTTCTTGTCTTATTGTATTGAGTGTCAGGTTTCGCGATGTATGAACGCCTGTTCACTTGCGAGAAATATTAGATGCGAAAGATGTGAGAGTTGATTCCAGCTGGCTATCTAAATAGTGACTCACATCACTTTTGTCTCTACCTATAACGGGGGCAAAAACTGTGTTTTAGTAGCCTGCAATCGCCCGTCTAGGTCTGCATTTCCGGCACTGCCACCCCGATGGTGGATGGTGTATTGCGCGAATGGTCCGCTGTCGAAACGGGTCGACACGTGAAAGGCCCGAGCGTGGAGCTCGGGCCAAGTGAGCCGATGACGGGAATCGAACCCGCGCCGCCTGCTTGGGAAGCAGGAGTTCTACCATTGAACTACATCGGCAATGATCCGCACCATGGTCGCACTTTCTGGGGAAGAAATCCAACTCGTGCTGTGGGTGTCGCCTCAATCGCGAACCTCTCTGTGCAGAGCGTGTTCTTAATACTACTAGGTCGCCTCCCGGTCGTTGCGAACACGCTAGGCTTAAGGTGTGCTTCTTTCAGATCGTGATCTCCGTGCGGCCATTCACTCCGGCGACCTGGTCTTGGATCCCCTCGATGAATCGATGATTCAGCCTTCCAGTATCGACGTCCGGCTGGATGGCCTATTCCGCGTGTTCAATAACTCCAAGTACACCCACATTGACCCGAAACTCCCACAAGAGGAGCTCACCACGCTCGTTGAGGTTGAAGGCGATGAGCCGTTCATTCTTCACCCTGGAGAATTCGTCCTCGGATCAACTTTGGAACGGTTCTCCATTCCCAATGATCTGGCCGGGCGCTTGGAGGGTAAGTCCTCTCTGGGGCGTCTTGGGCTGGTGACTCACTCCACCGCAGGCTTCATCGACCCAGGTTTCAGTGGCCACATCACCCTGGAGCTGTCCAACGCCGCTAACCTGCCGATCGCGCTCTACCCGGGTATGAAGGTTGGCCAGCTTGCACTGTTTAAGCTCACCAGCGTGGCGGAATCTCCTTATGGCTCGGGTACACTCGGCTCCAAGTACCAGGGTCAACGTGGCCCCACCCCGTCGAAGGCATACCTGAACTTCCAGTAGTGGGTGCCCGCTGCTTCCTCGCGCAGCGCCAAAATTTTCCAACCCGCGGTATCGCTGTCACTTTCCGGTCACCGCGGGTTTACTTGTCGAAAGTAGCGTCTCACCTTATGCGAATGACTGTGTTTGGCACGGGATACCTGGGTGCTACCCACGCAGCCTGCATGGCGGAACTTGGCCATGAAGTCCTGGGTGTGGACGTGGATGAAGCGAAAATCAAATCTCTTACCGAAGGTAGGGTTCCCTTCTTTGAACCTGGTCTTCCGGAGATTCTCGAACGTAACCTAGCGAACGGTCGCCTTCGTTTCACCACCGACTATGGGGAGGCGGCACAGTTTGCCACCACGCACTTTGTCGGTGTGGGGACACCTCAGCGCAAGAATTCTTATGCCGCCGATACCACCTATGTGGAGGCTGTGATCCGCGATCTAGCTCCACTGGTGGAAGGTCGCCATACGGTGCTGGGTAAATCCACTGTCCCGGTCGGTACAGCCCAGCGGCTGCAGGCTGTCGCCGATGACCTGGTGGCGTCGAATAGCAGCGATAAGGTCAGCGGTGCAGATGATGCTCACGGTGACAGCGCCGGTGAGCAGGGCGAGGGCACCAGCCTGGAGATCGCGTGGAATCCGGAGTTTCTCCGCGAAGGGCACGCGGTGAAGGACACATTGCAGCCGGATCGCATTGTGCTGGGCGTGCGGGAGAAGGACTCCCGCGCAGAGGAGATTGCTCGGGAGATTTACGCCGATGCTCTGCAGGCTGATACCCCGTTCCTCGTAGTTGATCTGCCGACCGCGGAGTTGGTGAAGGTTTCCGCCAACGCTTTCCTCGCAACCAAGATCAGCTTCATCAATGCTGTCAGTGAGATCTGTGAGACCGTCGGCGCCGATGTGACGGCACTGGCTGACGCGATCGGCCATGATGAGCGTATCGGTCGCAAATTCCTCGGTGCCGGGCTCGGCTTCGGCGGTGGCTGCCTGCCCAAGGACATTCGCGCTTTCATGGCGCGTGCCGGCGAATTGGGGGCGGACCAGGCAATGAGCTTCCTTCGCGAAGTGGATGCCATTAATATGCGCCGTCGCGAGAAGATGGTCGAACTCGCGCGCCAGCACTTGGGCGGATCCGTGCTGGGGCACAACATCACGGTGTTGGGTGCAGCATTTAAGCCGAATAGCGATGATGTGCGTGATTCTCCCGCCCTCAACGTGGCGGGTTCTCTATCCCTGGGTGGCGCGAACGTTACCGTGTACGACCCAGAGGCGATGGACAATGCTCAACGTGTGTTTCCCACGCTGACCTACGCGTCTTCAGTACAAGAGGCGCTCGACGGCGCTGAACTTGTCCTCGTTGCTACCGAATGGCAGGAATTCCGCGATCTCGACCCTGCCGCGGTGTACGACCTGGTTGCCAAGGATGTGATGGCCGATTCTGTGACGGGGGAGCAGCGCCGCCCGGTGATCATTGATGGCCGCAACTGCCTGAACCACGAGGCGTGGCAGGCGGCCGGTTGGACGGTGCGCGCGCTCGGCCGGGGTTAGCCCCTTTATTCGACGCCACCGCCCTCTGCCTGGTTGCAGCTACTGCTTGTAGCTGGCCAGGAAGTTGCCGAGGCGCTCGATCGCGTTCTCCAGATCGCGCGCCCATGGCAGCGTCACGATGCGGAAGTGGTCCGGGGTCGGCCAGTTGAAGCCGGTGCCTTGAACCATCTGAATCTTCTCCGCGCGGAGCAGATCGAACATGAGCTTCTCATCGTCGTGAATCTCATGAACATTCGGGTCAAGCTTCGGGAAGGCATACATCGCGCCCATCGGCTTCACGCAGCTCACGCCAGGAATCTCGTTGAGCTTTTCCCAGGTGACATTGCGCTGTTCCAACAGCCGGCCACCCGGTAGCACCAAGTCCTCAATGGATTGGCGGCCGGAGATGGCCACCTGGATCGCGTGCTGTGCGGGCACGTTCGGGCACAGACGCGTGGAGGCCAGCAAAGTGATGCCCTCGATGAACCCCTCTGCGTGCTGCTTCGGCCCGGTGATCACCATCCAACCGGAGCGATAACCGGCCACTCGGTAAGCCTTGGACAGGCCGTTGTAGGTGATGCAGAGCAGGTCGGGGCAAAGGCTCGCGATGTTGATGTGCTGGGCGTCGTCGTACAGGATCTTGTCGTAAATTTCGTCGGCGAGGATCAGCAGGGAGTGCTCGCGGGCGACCTCAACGATCTGCTCCAAGATTTCCTTGGAGTACACGGCACCCGTCGGGTTATTCGGGTTGATGACCACGATTGCCTTGGTGCGCTCCGTGACCTTCGCTTTGATGTCCTCGATGGAGGGGTTCCAGTCGTCCTCCTCATCGCAGAGGTAGTGCACCGGCTTGCCGCCCGCCAGTGATGTGGCCGCAGTCCACAGCGGGTAGTCGGGGGAAGGAATGAGCACCTCATCGCCGTCGTTGAGCAGCGCCTGGGTGGTCATGGTGATCAGCTCGGACACACCGTTGCCCAGGTAAACATCCTCCACGTCGAAGGAGGGGAAACCGGGGATCACTTCGTAGCGAGCGAAGATGGCGCGGCGAGCGCTAATGATTCCCTTCGAGGTGGAGTAGCCCTGCGCGGTCGGTAGCGCGGCGATCATGTCGCGCATGATCACGTCCGGAGCCTCGAAGCCGAAGACGGCGGGGTTGCCAGTGTTCAGCTTGAGGATGCGGTGGCCATCGGTCTCCATGCGCTCCGCCTCGGTATTCACCGGTCCACGGATTTCGTAGAGGACGTTCTGCAGCTTGGTCGATTGATCAAGTGTACGCAGTTCACTGGGGCGAAGGGGTCTGTTCATTCTTCCTATTGTGCCAGTTCGGGCAGTAGCGAGGCCACCATATGGGCGCGGCGCGTAAAACCTGAAGTTTTAGTCTCCATGAATAAAAGTATTGCGATCAAAGTAGACAGGGAGGTCTACTTTAGGTCGGGCTGAGCGCCCCAATCCGTGGCCAGTGGCGTCGAATCAATGCTGAATCACAACCGCCGACCGGCCAGACAGCGGCGGCACACGGACGAGACAAAAAGTCACGCGCGATGAACGCAAAAACATCACAAAACACCAAGGAGAGCACCAATATGAGCACCGCGAACACAAACACACACCTGAACTTCGCCTACTGGGTCCCCAACGTGTCCGGAGGGGTCGTCACCTCTACCGTCGAACAGCGCACGGACTGGGGAATCGATTACAACCGCACGCTCGCTCAAGCTGCCGAAGACGCGGGTGTTGAATACGCCCTCACCCAGGTGCGTTATCTTGGCAGCTACTCGGCGGAATACCAGCACGAATCCGTGAGTTTCTCCCTCGCCCTGTTGGAGGCGACGAAGAAGCTTAACGTCATCGCCGCCGTGCACCCGGGTCTGTGGCTGCCGGGAGTGCTCGCCAATCTTGGTTCGACGGCCAGCGAGATCTATGGCGGGCGGCTGGCATTCAACATCGTTTCCGGGTGGCTGCGCGACGAATTCCGGGCACTCGGTGAACCGTGGTTGGACCACGACGAACGCTACCGCCGATCCGCAGAATTCCTCCAGGTACTCCGCTCCATCTGGACTACGGCGCCCACGAACTTTGCCGGAGACTTTTATCGCATCCGGGATTACACCCTCAAACCTCAGCCGAAGAAGGTGCCCGAGCTCTTTCAAGGCGGCACCTCCACCGCCGCCCGGAAAAATGGAGGCGAGCACGCCGACTGGTACTTCACGAACGGCGGCAGCATCGAAGAATTGCAGGAACAGATCGCCGATGTGCCCCAGCACGCCGAGGCTGCGGGAAGGGAGGTGAAGATCGGCGTCAACGCTTTCGTTATCCTCGACGCCACGGATGAGGGAGCTGAGCAGCGTCTGCGAGAGATTGTTGAAGGCGCCGATAAAGAGGCCGTCGAGGGATTCCGGAAAGCGGTGCAGGTTGCACTGGGGTCTGCCATCCCGTTGGATGGCAAGCTCAGCGGACGGTGAAGGCTGCTAGGGCCGCTAAGTTCGGGGTTGGGCGGGACGACCTAGTTTCCTGGTGTAGAAGGCGGATTGAGCGACGCTTCGCCACCACCGTTCCCGCCATTTCCGCCATTTTCGCCTGGGGCGCCACCATTGCCACCGTCACCCCCGGGGGTGTTGCCGTTTCCGCCGCTACCACCGTTCCCGCCAGGAGGGTTAGGTGAGCCGCCATTGTTTGGCGGGGCGGGTTGTGGCCGTTCCGACTGTGGTCGGGTTGATGGTCGTGGCCGCGGTGCCTCGGAAGGGCGTGGCTCGGAGCTGGGCTTCGAGGAACTTTCCGTGGCACTTTCCTCGGAGGTTGGGGTCTCCGGGGCGTAGTTGTAGTCCGGCTGGTAGCCGGGATCGTAGTACGGCTGCGGGTTTGCTGGCCGCGATTGCGTCCAGGTGCCGGAGGTGGTGGCCTCCGGGTAGTTCGGCGTGACCTGGGAAGGCTTGCTGTTTGCCCCGCCCTTGCCTACTTCGGTGCTGTTCATTGCGGTGACTGCGATGATGGCGGCGATAATGGCCATGATCAGGCCGAAGCTGAGGATCCATGCCCAGGCTGGCATGAAATCAAGCGCTTTGCCGATTATCCCCTTCTTCTTTCTCTTTTCGACGCCACTTTCTTCCGGGGCCGACGTATTCGCCGAGTCCGCGGAGGTGGCTTTGCCGGATGCGGAGTTGGCGATTTGCTCGGTAGGAGCTTCGGTGTTGGGGTCACCAGCTGACATTATTGTGGGTCTCCCTTAGGCGTGGGTCGGAGCAGAAGTATCCCTTCATCTTAGGTGACGTAGTGGCGAGAGTATATGTCGCGTCTTGTAATGCCTGGTGGGGTACGAGGAAGGCCCGGAACCGCTTGTTGGTTCCGGGCCTTCTTATGGTGCTGAGTACCGCTAGCACTCAGCGGGGGAGGTTACGCCTGAGGAGCTCCTGGGGCACCTGGGGTGCCAGGGTTCTTCAGCTTGATAACGCCGTCGATGAGCTCGGTGAGGCCGTTGCCCCCACTGCTTTCCCCGCTGTTTTCAGCTGGGGCCGCAGGTGCAGCTTCGGCAGCTGGTTCCGCTGGTGCCTCTGAAGCAGGGGCTGTCTCTTCGGCAGCTGCATCGGCTTCTGCAGGCGCCACTGGTGCGGCTGGTGCTGCAGGAGCGGTTGGTGCTTCCTCAGCTGGTGCAGCTGGCTGGGCTGGTGCCTCGGCAGGCTGAGCTGCTGCAGGGGCAGCTGCTGGAGCGGCAGGTGCTGCAGGTGCTCCTGGAGCGCCAGGGGCTCCAGAGCTTGGGAGCTTGAATGGCTCGCCAGCGGCTGGTGCCTTTGGTGCTTCCTGTGCAGGAGCCTGTTCTGCAGGCGCCTCGGCCTTTTCGGTAGCCGGTGCCGCAGGAGCGGTTGGTGCTTCCTCAGCTGGCGCAGCTGGCTGGGCTGGTGCCTCGGCAGGCTGAGCTGCTGCAGGGGCAGCTGCTGGAGCGGCAGGTGCTGCAGGTGCTCCTGGAGCGCCAGGGGCTCCAGAGCTTGGGAGCTTGAATGGCTCGCCAGCAGCTGGTGCCTTTGGTGCTTCCTGTGCAGGAGTCTCGGCCTTTTCGGTAGCCGGTGCCGCAGGAGCGGTTGGTGTCGCTGGAGCTGCTGGGGCAGAAGGTGCGCCCGGTGCTGCCGGAGCGCCACCGGAAGCTGGAGCACCCGGAGCAGCAGGGGCTGCAGGAGCGCCCGGTGCCGCCGGTGCGGCTGGGGCAGAAGGTGCACCCGGTGCTGCCGGAGCGCCACCGGAAGCTGGAGCACCCGGAGCAGCAGGGGCTGCAGGAGCGCCCGGTGCCGCTGGAGCGGCTGGGGCAGAAGGTGCACCCGGTGCTGCCGGAGCGCCACCGGAAGCTGGAGCACCCGGAGCAGCAGGGGCTGCAGGAGCGCCCGGTGCCGCCGGTGCGGCTGGGGCAGAAGGTGCACCCGGTGCTGCCGGAGCACCACCGGAAGCTGGAGCACCCGGAGCAGCAGGGGCCGCGGGAGCGCCACCAGGAGCCGGTGCGCCCGGTGCTGCAGGAGCAGCAGCTGCAGCGCCCGCTGCGGCGGCACCGGCACCTGCGGCACCAGCAGCGGCAGCCTTCTTGGCGTCTGCGGCCTTCTTCTCCTCAGCCTTGCGCTTCTTTTCCTCTTCAGCGCGACGCTTAGCCTCTTCCTCAGCCTTGCGCTCGGCCTCTTCACGGGCGAGCTTCTCTTCGTCCACCCAGCCACGCTCTGGTGCAACCAGGAACTCACGTGCTGCAGGTGCTGGCAGTTCGCCATCAACGAGGATGGACTCGCGGAACATCTGCGCGATGTCGAGAACCTGAGTGCGCTCGTTCTTATCCTCGATGTCTGCCTGACGGTTGTTCACACCGTCGGTCATCATCGTCTTACAGAACGGGCAGCCGATAGCAATCGCGTCGGAGCCGGTCGCCAAGGCCTCATCCGTGCGGTTGAGGTTGATGCGCTCACCGATGTGCTCTTCCATCCACATGCGGGCGCCACCTGCACCACAGCAGAAGCCGGTGTTTCGGTTACGGTCCATTTCAATGAGGTTGGCGCCGGATGCGCCGATCAGCTCACGAGGAGCCTCGAACACCTTGTTGTGGCGTCCCAAGAAGCAAGGATCGTGGTAGGTGACCGTGCGGCCGGCCTCTGGGGTGGAGACAGGCTGCAGGCGACCCTCGCGGATCAGCTTGTTCAGCAGCTGAGTGTGGTGAACAACCTCGTAGTTGCCGCCCATATCTGGGTACTCATTACGCAGGGTGTTGAAGCAGTGTGCACAGGTCACGACGATCTTGCGTTGCTTCGGAGGAACGCCCTCGAATGCCTGGTCCAGCATCTCGATGTTCTGCTCGGCCAGCATCTGGAACAGGAACTCATTACCTGCGCGGCGAGCGGAGTCACCCGTACAACCTTCGCCCTCGCCGAGAACGGCGAACTTCACACCAGCGGTGTACAGCAAGTCGGCCACTGCACGGGTGGTCTTGGTTGCGTTGTCATCGTAGACACCTGCGCAACCAACCCAGAACAGGTACTCGGTGTCGTCGAAGTTCTCGATGTCCTGGCCGTAGACAGGTACGTCGATGCCATCAGCCTTGGCCTTTTCGATCCACTCGGAACGCTTGTTGTTGTTCTGGCCCCAAGGGTTGCCCTTGGTTTCCATGTTCTTGAACAGGCCACCCAGCTCGGTTGGGAAGTCGGACTCCACCAGAACCTGGTACCGGCGCATATCCACGATGTGGTCGATGTGCTCAATGTCCACTGGGCACTGCTCAACACAAGCACCACAGTTGGTGCAGGACCACAGAACGTCGGGATCGATTACGCCCATCTCGCCGGAACCGACGAGCTGCAGCAGTGGCAGATCAGCGTGAGCATCGGTGGCTGGATCGGCTTCCAACACGTCCGTGCCAGAGGTCAGCATGCCGGAGCTACGGGATGCCTCTGCGCGCGCTGCCTTCAGGTAAGGAGCGGATTCCAGGGTGTGGTCGCGCAGGTCGGTGATCAGCAACTTCGGAGACAGTGGCTTGGCGGTGTTCCACGCAGGGCACTGCTCCTGGCAACGTCCACACTCCGTACAGGAGGTGAAGTCCATGAGGCCCTTCCAGGTGAAGTCCTCGATCTTGCCGACGCCGATGTTGTCGGTGTCTGGATCCGCATTCTCCATGGTCAGCGCACGGCCACCGGAGGTCATTGGCTTGGCAGCGCCCAGGGCGTTACGGCCGTCGGCGTTGCGCTTGAGGAAGATGTTGAAGAATGCCATGAAGCGGTGCCATGCCACGCCCCACTGAACGTTCATGCCCACGACGAACAGCCAGACCATGCCGGACAGCAGCTTGATCAGCGCGAAGATGGAAACCAGCAGCGGAGATTCCGGCAGCAGCTTCGCCACCTGCATGGTGAAGAAGTCGGTGGCCACATGGCCGCCATGGTAGCTCTCGAAGGTAGCAATCTTGGAGGCCTTCACAAGGATCATTCCCAGACCCTCGATGAGGACCACGGCCTCCACGAAGTAGGCGGCCTTGGCGTTCGAGCCGTAGAAACGCGCCTTCTTTTCGGAGTGTCCGATCTTCTGGCGAATGATGATCAGCGTGATGATGCCCACGACGGTCGCGATGCCAAGCAGTTCATCGACGAAGTGGTAGATGCCCCAGTTGCCGACGATTGGCCAGCCGCCCTCTGGGTTGAAGATCTGAATGTAGGCCTCGAACCAGACCACGGAGCCAAGCAGGAAGCCGACCATCACCATCCAGTGGGCAATGGCAACTCCTGGCTTTTTCGCCATCTTGGTGTGGCCGATGATCTCCTTGATGAGATTCATCAGGCGACCCGCTGGGTTATCGGTGCGCTTCAGCGCGGGCTGACCCAGGCGGATGGTGGAGTATATCTTTGCAACGCCACGGATGAAGAACACCCAGGCGGGGAGGGAGAGCAGTGCGCCAATGATGCCCAGCGGGATGGTGATTTCCCACGGAATATCGGCTGAGGTCGCCTGCCCTGCTGCAAGCAGGTACATGGAAGAGCTCCTAGCTAGTGCAGGTATGTATGAACTAATTACTTAGTTTGCGACACTATCAACATTGCTGGCGACTTTTGAACTTTTCTCTTTGCAGGTCACACCCGATTTTTCAGCGAAATTAAGCAACAGTAATGTTGCTTAATTCATGGGATCGGCTGTGCTGGAAGCCACTGAAATCATCGTTTTTCGAGCTGTTCGCCCGTCGCGGGACTTTCCTAGGTGATACATGTGCACTGCTCCCGGTTGGACCTGCAGCTGCGCATCGACGCCGTTACTGGTCAAAATTTCTGCCAGCTTTTGCGTATCCGGCAGCGATAGATCCCTATCTCCGCAGAACAACTTCACTTGTGTGCTGCGCAAAATTTCTCCCCACTGCTCCTGCGGCAGGTTAATCGGGGAGACGATAGGGTGCTGCGTCACGGAGTGAGGTTCGGCCACGTCCATATTTACCAAGCCTCGCGCCCATAGCGCGCCCTGTGGGCGGAGTTGTTCCGGATTCAGGATGGGATCTTTTTCTTCGTACGACGTCACTAGCTCGTTGCTCAAGTCCATGTCGAGCCATGGTGCATTGAGAATGAGATTTTTCGGCGCTGGTAGGCGATGCGGGCTGGTGGCGTCGGAAATAAAGAGACCGAGGGCGAGGCTGCCGCCGGCTGAATCGGCGATGACGGTGATGTTCTCTGCGCCGTGGTCGCTGACGAGTTGGCTGTAGACCTCACGCAGGAGTGGGAGAGCCTGGGAGCAGTTGTAATCCGGCACGAGCCCATAGAGGGGGACTTCCACGCGCAAGCCGGCCTCCGCTAGTTGACCGATGAAATCCCAGTTGCGGGGCTGGATGGGCTTGGTGAATCCGCCGGGTAGCACATAGAGGACAGCTTTGGTGGCGGCATCCGCGGCCGGTAGTTCCCCTAAGGCGTCGGCGTGGGGATCGTAATGAGTGACGTCTGTGGCGTTAGTTTCCGCGAATTTCATTGGGGCGATGGAGTAGACCTCGAAACCCTGCACCTCGCGTTCTGTGACGGCGAAGTGTTGGCGTAGGGCGTGGGGCGGCTCCGCGGGGGCTGCTGGGGCATCCTTAGGTGGCGTGGCGCCACTGGTGGCCGTGTTGTGGTGAGAGCTGGTGCGCTGGCCGAAGAGTGAGGCGACTCGATCGAGGAAACTCATGGGGTACAGACTAGTTGAGTGTGCGTAGCTTCAGCGTGGGGAGGCGTGTGCGGTTGGGTGTGAGAGCTGTGTCATTGCTGGTGCGGAAAAATTTTTGAAAAAAGTTGAGTCAGTTGGGAACAACTTTGAGCAGCGAGGAGTTGTAGAGGATGACAAAGGGTTGAGTGATAGCGACTCAAGATGACTTGACGCGCAGAGAAAATTGCGGATACTGGTGATCATGAGTTGAGTCGATATCACTAAAGACTCACAACAAATCCACAAACAGGAGGAATCAATATGGGACGCGCAGTAGGCATCGACCTGGGTACCACCAACTCCGTGGTGTCCGTACTCGAAGGCGGCGAAGCAACCGTCATCGCTAACTCTGAGGGTTCCCGCACCACCCCATCCGTCGTCGCTTTCGCAAAGAACGGCGAAGTTCTGGTTGGTCAGTCTGCGAAGAACCAGGCAGTGACCAACGTGGACCGCACCATCCGCTCCGTGAAGCGCCACATGGGCACCGACTGGACCACCAAGATCGACGACAAGGACTACACCCCTCAGGAGATCTCCGCACGTACGCTGATGAAGCTCAAGCGTGACGCAGAGTCCTACCTGGGTGAGGACGTCACCGACGCCGTGATCACTGTTCCTGCATACTTCAACGACGCCGAGCGCCAAGCCACCAAGGAGGCTGGACAGATCGCAGGTCTCAACGTGCTGCGTATCGTCAACGAGCCAACCGCGGCAGCCCTGGCATACGGCCTGGAGAAGGGCGACAAGGAGCAGACCATCCTGGTGTTCGACCTCGGTGGCGGTACCTTCGACGTCTCCCTGCTGGAGATCGGCGACGGCGTGGTTGAGGTGCGTGCGACCGCTGGTGATAACAAGCTCGGTGGCGACGACTGGGATCAGCGCATCGTCAACTGGCTGGTCGAGAAGTTCAAGTCTGCACAGGGCATTGACCTGACCAAGGACAAGATGGCCATGCAGCGTCTGCGTGAGGCTGCGGAGAAGGCAAAGATTGAGCTGTCCTCCTCCCAGCAGGCATCCATCAACCTGCCTTACATCACCGTGGACTCCGACAAGAACCCACTGTTCCTGGACGAGACCCTGACCCGCACCGAGTTCCAGCGCATCACCGAGGATCTGCTGGACCGCTGCAAGGTTCCATTCCAGAACGTGCTCAAGGACGCAGAGGTCTCCGTGTCCGAGATCGACCACGTGGTTCTGGTTGGTGGTTCCACCCGCATGACCGCCGTCTCCGAAATGGTCAAGGAGCTCACCGGCGGCAAGGAGCCAAACAAGGGTGTTAACCCTGATGAGGTTGTGGCTGTTGGTGCTGCACTGCAGGCCGGCGTGCTGCGCGGCGAGGTCAAGGACGTGCTGCTGCTGGACGTCACCCCGCTGTCCCTCGGTATCGAGACCAAGGGTGGCGTGATGACCAAGCTCATCGAGCGCAACACCACCATCCCAACCAAGCGTTCCGAGACCTTCACTACCGCGGAAGACAACCAGCCTTCCGTGCAGATCCAGGTCTTCCAGGGCGAGCGTGAAATGGCTGCGCACAACAAGCTCCTCGGCTCCTTCGAGCTGGGTGGCATCGCGCCAGCTCCACGCGGCATCCCACAGATCGAGGTTACCTTCGACATCGACGCCAACGGCATCGTCTCCGTTTCCGCTAAGGACAAGGGCACCGGCAAGGAGAACACCATCCGCATTCAGGATGGCTCCGGTCTGTCCCAGGAAGAGATCGACCGCATGGTCAAGGATGCTGAGCAGCACGCGGAAGAGGACAAGAAGCGCCGCGAGGAGCAGGAGGTTCGTAACTCCGCAGAGACCATGGCATACCAGACCCGCAAGTTTGTTGATGAGAACAAGGAGAAGATCTCCGAGGAGCAGCAGACCAAGGTCGAGGATGCAGCCAAGGCTGTCGATGAAGCTCTGAAGGGCGACGATATTGAGGCCATCAAGGATGCCGTGGAGAAGCTCTCCGCAGAGTCTCAGGAAGTTGGCAAGTCCCTGTACGAGGCTGAGGCTGCTGCCGCTGGCGCCGAGGGTGCTGCTGCCAACGAGGATCCAAACGTAGTCGACGCTGAGGTTGTCGACGAGGAGGATGACAAGAAGTAATGGCTGATACGGAATGGACCGACAACCCCGGTGATCCTTCCCGTACGGATGAGGAGACCCTAGACGCTCGGGAAGCCAACGACGTGAACCCGGAGGATCAGGTTAACCCAGAAGAGCTCTCGGACGAGGCGCTGGAGCAGGAGCTGGGCGATATCCTCGCCGGAGACGCGGAGGAGGGCGCTGAGGCTGCCGCCCAGGCCGTCGCCGATGAGCAAGAGACCGCCGCGGAGGAGGAACTCGATGAGCTCGGCCAAATCCAGAAGGAGCTGGATGAGCGCACCGATGACCTCAAGCGCGTCACTGCAGAGTACGCCAACTACCGCCGCCGCGTAGAGCGTGATCGCATTGCCGTGATCGAGGGTGCCAAGGCCGATGTGGCTGATAAGCTGCTGCCGATCCTCGACGATATGGATCTCGCTGCCCAGCACGGCGACCTCAACGGCCCGCTCAAGGCCGCCAACGACAAGCTGCTCGCTGCATTGGCTGCCATCAAGGTGGAGTCCTTCGGCGCCGAAGGCGATGCCTTCGACCCAGACGTGCACGAAGCTGTCCAGGACACCTCCACCGGTGATGACAAGGTGCTGGGATCCGTGCTCCGCAAGGGTTACCGCCTGGGCGACCGGGTGCTGCGCACCGCGATGGTGATCATTGCCGACCCGGCCTAAGGGCGCACACAAAGGCCACTACCGGCGATCTTTCGCCAGTAGTGGCCACTAGCCAAAGATTTGAACCCCGTGTGAGTGCGGGTGCTCGAATGGGCACTCGCGAAACCGCGCGGGGTTCATCTTGTGCGGGTTCGCGATGGCATTTCTGGACATGGGTGACGATAATGCCCCGGAAATTCAAGTGGTGAGTGACAAAAGGAAGGCATTTTCGGACGGGGTGTCCGAAAATGCCAACGGGGCCTGCTACTCAGGGTCGTCGCCGAAGCCCTTGAGCCAGTCCTCCGGCGCATCGGGGCCTTCATTCAACTGGGAAATAAGGTAAGCCGTGGGCTTAATCTGGATCTCAGTCTGTTTTTCCCCTGGGTTTGGCAGCTTAAGGTCGGAGATCGTCTCGATCTGGCCGTCATGCCACAGGTGTAGGCGAGGGCTGAGTTTATCCGGAGACTTGAAGTACTCGTCGGCGGAGGCAGTGGCCAGCAGGCCGATCGTGTGGAACAGCTCCTTGCCCGTGGTGACCTCGCGAACCAGCATCTGACCACTGGATGGCATGGTGAACAATAGACCCCGGTTGATGTCCACACTAGGGATGTACTTCTGCACGAGTTCCTCAAGGAAAATCGGAGCGCTGCCGATATACGGCGAGCTGCCCTCGAAGACCCACACCAACTCCTTCGGGCCTGGATTCATCTCCGTCACCCGCAGGTCAGAATCCACCAAATCCTGCCACAAATTGCGGTAGCCCATGCGGTAGAGATCCTCCACCGGGCCACGATCATCCAAATGCTCCTCGCTCAGAGGGAAACTCGTGTGGCCGCCACCCGAACTCTGCTTACGAGAGCGCGTCACCGATTGTGCAGATGGCAGGTCTAGGACCAGTCGGATCACCGCGTCATCGCTAAACGGACGCACGACTGAATCGGGTCCGAAACTGTCCTCAGTGTCGGTGACCTGCGCCTGTTCCGTCGTCTGCAGGCGTACGCGCATATTGCGGTAGAACTCCACATCATCGAGATTGCGCGGGTCGAAGATCGTGCGGCGCTCCAAGTTCAGGTCGCTATGAGCCTGCGGGTGCGGCGCGGACTCGCCGCGGGAAGCAGATTGTGCGGTGGGCTCGTCGGAGGCATCTTTTTTATTCCCCGAGGAGACCGCCGCGTCCACATCCACCGAGTTGTTCTCCCCACGGGCGGTACCTGCGGCTCCGTCAAGGGAGGCCTCGGGGTGGTCGCCGGTGGCGTCGTCGGACAAAGGAGAAGGACCCACGTCGCGGCTGAACAAACGCTGGAACCAGTTTTTCTTGTGGGCACTCATGGAAACAACCCTAGCGACATGCCCAGAGCCCGTGGGGCACAGCCGCCTGAAGATTCCCTGGGATTTCTCCCGACCGCCGGGAATGAGCCTCCCCCTAGCAACGTTAAGGAAAGTAGAAACGGAAAGTTAAGCGCGGTAGGCTCAACAATATTGAGCGTCACCGTGTAAGACCTACACAAAAACAAAAGGAGATACCCCGTGGCACAACAGGAGTGGGCCGAAAAGGACTACTACCGCGACCTGGGCGTGTCCGAATCCGCCACCGCGGACGAGATTAAGAAGGCATACCGCAAAATCGCCCGCGAAGATCACCCGGACAAGAAGCCAGGCGACGCAGCAGCAGAAGAGCGCTTCAAGAAAGCCTCCGAAGCGTACTCCGTGATCGGCGACAAAGAAAAGCGCAAGGAATACGACGAGTTCAAGCGGATGATCGCCTCCGGAGGATTCGGCATGCCCGGTGGATTCGGTGGCGGATTCGGTGGGCGCGGTGGCGCCAGCTACAGCAACGCCGACTTCGACATGTCCGATATCTTCGGCGGCGGTTTCAGCGGTGGGGGAGGCCTCGGCGACGTCCTCGGCGGCATGTTCGGCGGTGCAGGCGGGCCAGGGGGAGCCGGTCCGCGGCCAGGGCGGACTAAACAGCGACGCACGCGCGGAGCGGATGTGGAAACCGAGATTACACTCGAGTTCCGCGAGGCGACAAAGGGCGTAACAGTTCCGATCCGGCTCACCAGTCCCGCGCCATGCACGAGCTGTCACGGGTCGGGCGCCAAGCCCGGCACCAGCCCGCAGAACTGCGGTACATGCCACGGATCCGGCATGGTCAACGAGAACCGCGGGGCCTTCGGATTCTCCCGGCCGTGTGCGGACTGCTCCGGCAAGGGCAACATCATCAATGAACCGTGCAAGGACTGCAATGGGGAAGGTAGGACCACTCGCGCCCGCACCATCACCGTGAGGGTGCCCGCCGGCGTGGTCGATGGGCAAAAGGTGCGCCTTGCTGGTCAGGGTGCCGCGGGCGAGCGAGGGAAGCCGGCGGGTGACCTGTTCGTCACCGTGCACGTCAAGGAGGACAAGGTGTTCTCCCGCAGCGGCGATGACCTCAAGCTCACCGTCCCTGTGAGCTTCGCGGAGCTCGTCCTCGGTGGCGCGGTGACTGTGCCGACACTGGATTCTCGGGTGCGCGTGCGTATCCCTCAGGGGACAGCTGATGGCACCACGCTGCGTGTTCGCGGTCGAGGCGTGAACAAGCGCAACGGTGCGAGCGGCGACCTGCTGGTGACCGTGAAGGTGGAGGTTCCGAAGGATCTCGATGAAGGGGCAATGAGCTCCCTGCGCAAGTACTCCGAAGAGGAGAAACGCAGCGGTTTCGATCCTCGCGCCAACTGGGAAGGCAAGTAAGAGGTGATCAGCGATGACTGAGAACTCGCAGAACAGCAGGGATCAGCACGATAAGCACGAGGTGTTCGTGATTTCTGTTGCGGCGGAGATTACCGGCATGCATGCCCAGACTCTGCGCACTTACGACCGCATGGGGCTGGTCACTCCGCAGCGCACTCGGGGTGGTGGCCGCCGTTACTCGCGTGAGGACATCGAGGCCTTGCAGGAGATTCAGCGGCTTTCTCATGAAGAGGGCGTGAATCTTGCGGGCATCAAGACCATCATCGAACAACAGCAGCGTATCGCTGAGTTGGAGCAGGAGAACGCGGCTCTGCGGCACCGTTTGGCTGATTTGCGGGAGCAGGTGCGCCGTTCGCAGCAGTCGGGGCACCGGAGTCGCGGCGAGATTGTTCATGTGCCGCGTTCGACTGCTGTGGTGATGTGGGAACCTCGACGCAAGCGCGACCGCTGAGAAAGGTGTGAGTGCCTAGGAGTGCCGGGGGATCGCAGCTGCCAGGTTTGCTGGGGTGACGGGTGGCTGCTGGATTTGCTGGGGGCGGCTGCCGGTTTTGTGGGCTGCCAGAAAGAGAGTGTGGCGAAATTTCTGCACCATCCGAAATATCGCCACAGTTTCGCCGGCGAAATGGCAATTTAGCCAACTCGATGGTGGTGAAATTTCCTCGGCCGAGAAATTTCGCCACTTCCACCTGTTGGCCCGGCCGAAAACTCCTATAGGCCAGCCACCTCCGCCGGTTAGCTCGGTCGAACAGTCCCTGCAGACCAGTGAACTCGCCCCGTAAGCCCGACCGTCAAGCCGTCTACCGACTACCCGGCCCGGCCGAGATACCCCTACAGACCAACTGTGCCGGTGATGATGCCATACAGGGTGTAGAGCGCAGCCACGGTTACCAGTGCTGCGATGAACCACTCGAAGAGATTAAAGATGCGGCCGCCAGCCTTCACGCGGGTGGCGATGTAGATGACCATGCCCGGCAGGACCAACAGCATGCCGAGTAGTACGAACTGCAACTCTGCGGCGTACAGCAGCCACAGAGAGTAGATGAACGCCACGGCGCCCAGCACCAAGTGCAGCGTGTTGGTGGAAGAGGATACCTCCGGCCCGGAAAGGTCGAACTTACGGCCAGCATCCGGGTGCGAGATGCCTTCACCCCGCGTAGTTAGGAACAGCAGGTAGAGGGAGGAAAACACGTAGGGCAGCAGGTACAAGGACGTGGCCAGCTGAACCATCGTGGTGTACGTGGACTCGTTGATGTAGAAGACGATGATGAATGCCTGGATCACCACAGCCGAGCACAGTTGCGATACCACTGGCGCGCCCATGTTGTTTGTCTTACCGACGATTTTCGGCAATAGCCCGTCCTGCGCCATGAGGGTAATCGGCTCTGCACACAGCATCTGCCAGGAGACGTACGCGCCTAGGACGGAAATGCACAAACCAATGGAGATCAGTCCCGAGCCCCATGTGCCCACGGCGGCCTCAAGGACCTCTGCCATGGAGTTATCACCCATCGTTGCGAGTTCTTCACGAGGTACGACGCCAAAAGAGAGGAAAGACACGGATGTCAGGAGGAAGAACACGACAACGTAGCCGATGAACGTTGCGAGGGAGATGTCGCGGCGGTGACGGGCGCGCTTGGAGTACGTGGATGCGCCCTCGACACCGATGAAAGCCCACACTGTGAACAGCATCATGCCCTTGACCTGGTCCATGAGTGTGGCGGCTTGGTCTTGGTTCTCACCGAAGGTGGCGGCCTTGCCCCAGAAGTCGGAGGTGAAGACCTCCATGTTGAAGCCCACGAACGCCACGAGGATGAGGAAGGCTGCGATAGGCAGCAGCTTCGCGACCGTCGCAACCACATTGAGGATCGCGGCTTGGCGCACGCCACGGGAGAGCACAAGGAAGATGCCCCAGGTCAGGGCGGACACCGCGAAGGCCTGGACCAGTGGCTGCTCGCCGTTGAAGATCGGCACGAAGAAGCCCAGCGAGCTGAAGAACAGCGTGGCGTAGCCGACTTGGGCGATGATGGTGCCCAGCCAGTAGCCCCATGCAGCCACGAAGCCCACGAAGTCGCCCAGTCCAGCGCGGACGTAGGAGTACACTCCGGAATCCAGGTGCGGCTTGCGGACTGCCAGGGCCTGGAAGACGTAGGCCACGCAGAGCATGCCGAGGCCGGTGATCAGCCAGCCGATCATCGCAGCGCCGGGGGAGGCCACGGAGGCCACGTTCTGCGGTAGCGCGAAGATGCCGGCGCCCACGCAGGAGCCGACGATCAAGCTGACGAGGGTGGACATGCGCACAGTGCGCGGGTCGTCGATGACGAGTGTCTCCGACGTGCCGGGTGCGGGGGCGTAGGGACTGCGTGGTTCGTCTGTGCCCTGTGGTGCTTGGCTAGGGCTGTGGGCCGAACCGGTTGCTGGGGTATCCCCATTATTTGCTGTACTCACGAAAGTAGAATAGCGAATGTGCACCAGCAGGTGTTAGTCGCGCTGACATGTGATCTAACGCCGCTCGTCTTTGCTGCCACGGCGAAGAAGCCACATCGGGGTGTCGCGGGCTTAACATCGAGGTGCCGCGGACTTAACAAGGAGCAAAGAATTTCGTTGCCGGCTCGATCCCGTTGCTGCCTCGATGGTTTTTCAGCCCATATCACTCGCGCAAGCCGGGGCTAGATCTCCACGCCCTGCACGGGTCCTTCCATGTTGGGAATCCAGCCCAGTGCTGGCGCAACGTGCTCGGCGAAGTTCCTGAGTATCCGTAGGTTGATCTCCACGCCTACTTGGTTTGGGATCGTCAGCATGAGCGTATCCGCGCTCATGATGGCGGCATCGGCCTTGAGTTGCTCGATGAGTTTGTCAGGCTCCGCTGCGTAGGTGCGTCCGAAGGTGGACTTGAAGCCGTCGATAATTCCGACTTGGTCACCACTGGCGTCGTGCATACCGAACATCATCTCGTCCTCGCGGGTGACGATCGGGAAGATGGAGCGGCTCACAGACGTGCGCGGGGTCCAGCCGTGACCGGCGGCTTTGAAGGAATCGCGGAAGGTCTGCAGCTGCTCGGCCTGGAGATCGGCGAAGGCTTCCCCGTTGGCCTCGGTGAGCAGGGTGGAGCTCATGAGGTTGACGCCCTGTTCGCCGGCCCATTTGGCGGTTTCGCGTGTGCCGGCGCCCCACCAGATGCGGCGGTCTAGGCCCGGCGAATGTGGCAGCACGGGGACGGGCGCGCCGGGTGTGTACATGCGCGGGTACTGTTCTTCGGCGCTGGCCGCCGTTGCTTTTCCGACGCCGCGGATTGCCTCTATGAACTCCCCGAAGTGTGCTCGGGCGATGTCCGCCCCGCGCGGGTCCGTGGATCCCGTGTAGCCGAAGCTTTCCCATCCGCGCCGTGTGGGCTCTGGTGATCCGCGGGAGACTCCCAGTGCCACGCGGTTGTCGGCGATAAGGTCGAGGGCTGCAGCTTCCTCTGCCATGTAGAGGGGATTTTCGTAGCGCATGTCGATGACGCCGGTGCCGACCTCGATGTTCTTTGTGCGTGCTGCGATTGCCGCGAGCAAGGGCATGGGGGAGGCATCTTGCGGGGCGAAGTGGTGGACGCGGAAGTAGGCGCCGTTCACGCCGATCTTGTCGGCTTCCTCGGCCAGTTCGATGGCTTGGTGGAGCATGCCCCGGGCATCGGGCGAGTGCGGGCCGACGTGGTGCGGGTTGAGTGAGTAATGGCCGAAGCTGAGGAAGCCGAATGCTTTCATGGTGTTATCCTCTCCCAGATTTAGGTGACGTGTCAATTACTTTGTGGGCGCCCGTGAGGACTGCTTTTACTTTTTGGGCAGGCGCGCGGGCGGTTTAGTTTGACCGGCATGCCAGCGACGGACATGGACTGACGTGCGCGCGACCGTTACCTCGTGAGCTCAATCGATGGATCCCATAGATATGAGCTATGTGTGTCATGATCTCCACGCACGATGATGTAGTAATCCAGCAGTCGTTGCCAGTGGTAGGCGCTCCACGTGTCATCTCTCGCTCCGAAGCCGGGTGAGGATGGGTCCCGCCCGTGTACCCCCGTCCCCGGTTCGGTGGTGAGTTGGATGAGGTCGCCTGGGACGTGCTCGCTGCGCACCTCGCCTGGGTGCTCTACGCCTTGGCGCAGGAGCCGCAAGTCCTCGGCGTTGTCCACGCTCACGCCAGGGCTGCCGAGGAACGTGAGACTATCTGCCTCCAAGCCTTGCTCTGTTGCTTGGGGGCGCGCAGCGGTTCCCGCGACCACTGATCCATAGCTAAAGCCCACCACGTTGAGTGTGGCCCGGGGGTTCTGTGCGCGCAGTTCCTGCTGGAACTTCCGCAGATCAGCTGCGCCGGTGTGGGCGGGCGTTGAGCTGATCGCAGTCGCGAGGTTTGCCGGCGCTCGATAGCCGTGCCACGCGATCACCGCGATATTTTTGCCATCGGCTTGCGCCTGCGCGACTTCCTGCCGTGCCCACTCACGGGTGAAGACCGTCGATCCTTCGGCGCTTGATCCCACACCAGAAACGAAGGTGGTGACCACCTCCGCGCTGCGCACATCGCCCGCAATGAAAACTGGCCCTCCCGGGGAATCGACACGGCGCACCGGTGGGCTGCCGACAGTCCCGCCTCCAGCAGGTTCACCGCTCGCCGTTTCGCTATCTGTACGGTCGCCGGTCTGGTCAGCGGAGAAATCGCTCAGATCCACAGCCTCCTGGCCAGCGGAGCCCACCGTGCGAACCGCTTGAGCGCTCAGAGAATCGGAGGAGGTCACCATCGACAGTGCACTGCGTAGCGTGGACGACAAAGCCGCTGCGAGACCGGAGCCCACGCCGGGGACAGTCGTCGCCCATCCTCCGGTGACTGTGCCATCTTCCTCGACGTGCATCGCAGCGAACCGAGCGGCCTTCAATGCTGCACGGACAACCCTCTGCGCCAGCCAGAGAACCTTCACATGAACCCCCGCAATGAGCCCCACTGCCTGCACTGATACTCCAGCGATGTCCCAGTGATTCACACTGGCATCCATCCGATGTGCGGCGGCCTCCGCTGCGGGGCCCAACCACTGCTCCGCCTCCACCCACCGCGCTTGCTTCCTGGCCTCCTCCGCGGTGGTGACCCATTGTTCTCCGACGCCATCAGCTGCTTCCGCGGCCTTTCGCGCAGTGGTGCAGTCTGCGTTGTCGATGGTGGACACGCTCACCGATGTCAGGCTCATGGCAGCACCGGTAGCTGCTGTTGAGCGTGTTCCGACTGCGGGTGATCCGAAGGAAACTGGTTCGGCATCTGGTGGGACCCGTCTAGTCGATCGGCGCTGTTTACCGCCACCAGGTACTTGCCGATGCTGTTGACGGTTCCGCTTGTGGCTCGTCCGTGGGAGTCAGCCACTGCCCCGAGGTGCCCCACCGCCTCGTGCCAAGCCCGATCGAACTGCCCGCCTGGCAGGGCGGGCATGGGCGTGCGCTCCAATTCTGCGCAAGCCTCCAGAACGGTGGAGACGTGTTTGCCCACCGTATGTAACCGTGTTTGTATCGGCTCCGGTTCCACAGTGAACTGGCCCAAAGCCGTCAGAGTGTCGGTGAAAAACATCAGCCCCTCCTCATGCGTGATCCCTTGCTCTGAGGGTAGAGGTGGCGTCGTGAAAAGGGAAGAAAGAAGACACGTGCCCTGTGGATAACGTGAGTTATCCACAGGCCGCGAAGATTTCGGGGTGGGCGAGGGGTCGCAAACGTCGCTAGGCTGGGCACCATGCGTATTGCAGTGATTCAGATGATGGCTCAGCCGGATGTGGAAGCGAACCTCGCGCTCATCCGTAAGTACATTGCGGCGGCTGCGGCCAACAGCGCGGACCTGGTGGTCTTTCCGGAAGCGGCGATGTTCCCGTTTGATAACGGCCGCCTCGACCAGGTCGCGCAACCCCTTAGCGGGCCGTTCGCGACCGCCGTCATTGACACTGCAAAGAAACACAACATCACCGCAGTGGTCGGCATGTTCACCCCAGCCGATGTTGTTTTCCGCACCCCAGCGGGCGAGATTGTCGAAGAAATGCCGGAAGGTGCCGGCGAAGCGAACAAGATCCGCCGCGTGTACAACACCCTGCTGGTCGCCGGGCCGAATGTGGTGACGCACTACGACAAGATCCACACCTACGATGCTTTCGGCTACGCGGAATCGGACACGGTCAAGCCAGGCGACCGTCGCGTGACCTTTGAGGTCAACGGGGTCACCGTGGGTCTGGCTACCTGCTACGATGTCCGCTTCCCAGGCCACTTCATTGACCTTGCCAAGGCCGATGCGAAGGTAATTGTTCTGCCGACGAGCTGGGCGGATGGACCAGGCAAGTTGGAACAGTGGCGAGTCCTCACCGCGGCGCGTGCTTTGGACTCCACGACCTACCTGGTCGGCGCGGGGCAGGCGCGCCCTGGTTCGCCGGACCGCTACGGTACCGCCGATGGGCCGACGGGTATCGGCCACTCCGTGATTATCGGCCCGGATGGGTCCAAGCTGGCGGAAACTGGCTACGCAGCTCAGGTTCTGACCGTGGATATCGACCCAAATCACGTGGACAAGGTGCGCAAGGGGTTGCCGGTGCTGGCCGGGCACGAGCGTGAAAAGGAGCTCGGCGACATCGTGGTCGCCGCGGACGAGGAGAACTAGGCGCGGCGCCGAACTATATCTAGTGACGCCGAACTGTGCCGAACTGCGCTGAGCTACGCTGAGCGAATCGGGAGCGCGACGATTCGTGCGGCGGGAACTCCAGCCTCAACGGTGAGCTGATCCGTGGCGCGGGTGATGAACGCCGGGCTGCCGGAGAGTAGGACACACTTCTCCGGCAGGTTGCGGCTCGTGTAGATCGCTTCGGGCACCACGTCGCCCTTCGTGAGGATGGAGTTGGTGGCGTGAGTGTCCTTTTCTGTATCCGGTAGGCCTGCGAGGGAGGAGGGGTTGGTGCCCTCCGGCGTGACGAACTGCGCCACGACCGGGGTGAAACGCAGCCAATCAAAGGCGTCGACAAGGCCCATTAGCCCCTGGAGTTCGTAAAGCTGGCCTGGATTCTGCGCTCCCCAGAACAGGTGTACGCGGCGCATCGTCGGTGCGGAGTCATCGGGGCGCACGTCCTCGTGTGCGGTCGCTGGGGAAGCACCCAATTTTCCGCCCATGACCTGCTGCATGATCGCCGCCCGCGCCGGGGCAAGGCCCGTGCCTTCGGCGATGATGATGAGGTCACGGTCGTTGTCGATGTCCTGTTCCGGTTCGTCGAGGTGTAGTCCGTAGCGGGCACCTGTGCTGTCGGTTGGCTGCGTGGACAGGATCCATTCGTCGCCGGGCTGCGTTTGTTCGACCGCCGCGCGTAGGAAGCTCTGAGAGTTCGCATCGGCTGCGGGATCCATGTCCGGTCCGCAGGACACGTGCACCTCAATGAGCCCTTCTGGGCTGGCGGGTAGCGAGGAGTACACCGGTCGCCACATCATTGGCGCCTGCGGGATCCGCGCCAGCAGCGCCTCGCCGATCGCGAACTTCAGCGGCGGATCCATGTGCATGCGCACGACCGACAGCGTGGAATTGCGCCTTTCGACCTCCAGGACCTTAGCGCGTGCAGTGAACGGGTCCTCTGTGTCTGCCTCCTCACTGCCCAGGGCGATGATTCCGCAGGCGAGTTCCACTGCGTCTTTCAACGACGCCAGCCCATCCACACCAGTAAGATGTCGCTCGATGCTGCTAGAGATGGCGTGCGACAGTGCTTCATAGTGTGTGGTTGCTAGCCCGTGGCGTCGGAAAGAATCACCGAGGGAAAACAGCAGACGGCCGGTGGGTTCGTCGAATTCGCCGCGCTCATCCACGCCGGATTGGATGCGGTCGATGAGGCTCAGAAGTGTTGGCGTGTCCTGGGGAATGGTCTGGCCGAAGTGGGTCGCAGTCTGCGGCTCCTGGGATCCACGGGTGCGGGGAAGTGGTACGTCCACGGGGGCTTCCGAGTGACTCATCAGTCCGGTGAGGGCGCCGAAGATGATCTCCTCGCGGTGATGGCGGGCGGCCTCGATGGCGGTGTGGATGGACACGGCAGCACCTCACAGGATTGTCGAAGGACGGCCCCGACAGGAATGTCGAAGGGCAGACCTAGCGGGCTGGGTTGTGCTCGCTAGGTTCACTGGAGATTATTGTCGCACACTGGGTGGACAGCGGAGGGGCTTATTGGAAGGCCTGGTTGCCCAACTTCTGAGGAGCGGAGTGGTACTCGATTGGCGTGTCGGAAAAGTTGATGGGGTTCCGGACGCTTCGCATGCCCTCAACTTCGACGATCGGATCGAGGCCCAAAGACTCTGCGAACTCGAAAGCCTGCTTGATGTTGTTGACCGGGCCGGCGGGGACGCCTGCGGTGCGCAGCTCACTGAACCATTCGTGCGCAGTTTTCTCTTGTAGCGCACCCTCGATGATGGCTGCCAGCTCTTCACGGTGAGCCACGCGGTCGCTGTTGGTAATGAAGCGCTCGTCCTCGATGAGCTCTGGCATGTTCAAAACCTTGCACGTGCGGCGGTAGAGCGAGTCATTGCCAGCGGCGATGGCGAGGTCGCCTTCCTTGGTCTTGAAGACCTGGTACGGAGAGATCGACGGGTGCGTATTGCCCATTGCCTTTCCGATAACGCCTGCACCGACATACGCGCTGGCTTGGTTCGCCAGAGAAGACAGCAGGGTGTGGAGCAGATTGATCTCAATGTTCTGCCCCTTGCCCGTGCTGTGTCGAGAGTTGAGAGCGGCCAGAATTCCCATGCCCATGTGCAAACCCGTGAGGACGTCTACGAGAGCCACACCAACCTTTACTGGTCGGTCTTTCTCCCCATTAATGGACATCAGACCGCCCACGGCCTGAACCATGAGGTCGTACCCGCCGATATCGGCGCCTTCACCTGAGCCGAAGCCGGAGAGAGAAGCGTAGATCAGCCCCTCGTTCTCCTTCGACAGGGTCTCATAGTCTAATCCCATGCGCTGCATGGTGCCGGGGCGGAAGTTTTCGACAAGGATGTCCGCCTTCAGTGCGATTTTCCGGGCTTGCGCACGGCCTTCCTCAGAGGACAGGTCTATCTCCAGGGTCTTCTTGTTGCGGTTTACACCGGCGAAGTACGTGGACATGCCCTGCTCGTTGAAAGGTGGTCCCCAGGAACGGGTGTCGTCACCCACGCCTGGGCGCTCGATCTTGATGACCTGTGCGCCCATGTCCGCGAGCATCATCGTGGCGTAGGGGCCAGCCAGTACTCGTGAGAAGTCGGCGATGACTATGCCGTTCAGAGGTCCCATATCTTCCTTTCCTGAAGAAGTCCGTGTTGGGTGCGTTGTGTGTAGCGAGTGCAGCCAGTCCGCGGATTAACGGAAGGCTGGCTTATCGGTGAGTGCCTGGCCAATGATGAGCTGGTGCATTTCTGCGGTGCCCTCGTAGGTCAGGACGGACTCGAGGTTGTTGGCATGGCGTAGTGGGGAGTACTCAAGGGTGATGCCGGAGGCTCCGAGGAGTGTGCGGCACTCACGAGCGATCTCAATGGCGACGCGGGTGGAGTTGAGTTTGCCGACAGAGACCTGGTGCGGTGCGAGCTCGCCCTTGTCCTTGAGTCGGCCAAGTTGGAGGGCCAGGAGGGTTGACTTGTTGAGCTCGACGGCCATGTTGGCCAGCTTGGCCTGGGTCAGCTGGAAGCTGGACAGGGACTTGCCGAAGACCTCGCGGGTCTGGGTGTACTCGATGGTGGTCTCCAGGGAGTCGCGGGCTGCGCCCAGTGCGCCCCAGATGATGCCGTAGCGGGCCTCGTTGAGGCAGGTCAGAGGGCCGCGCAGGGAGCTGACCTTTGGCAGGCGCTGGGAGTCTGGCACGCGGCAGTTGTCCAGGACGATCTCGCCGGTGATGGAGGCGCGCAGGGAGAGCTTCTTGTGGATCTCTGGTGCGGAGAAGCCTTCCATGCCTGGCTCGAGGATGAAGCCTGCGTAGCCGTCTTCGGTGCGGGCCCAGACGACGGCGACATCAGCGACAGGGGAGTTGGTGATCCACATCTTGGTGCCGTTGAGGATCCAGTCATCGCCATCCTTGACTGCGCGGGTCTTCATGGAGGCTGGATCGGAGCCTGCGTCCGGTTCGGTGAGGCCGAAGCAACCGAGGTACTCGCCTGCCGCCATCTTTGGCAGGTACTTGTTCTTCTGTTCCTCCGAGCCCCAGTGGTGGATGGCGAACATGGCTAGGGAGCCCTGGACGGAGACGAAGGAGCGCAGGCCGGAGTCGACTGCTTCGATTTCCATGCAGGCCAGACCGTAGGCGACGGCGGAGGTGCCTGGGCAGCCGTAGCCTTCTAGGTGCATGCCCAGTGCGCCGAGCTGGCCGAACTGTGGGCCGAGTTTCTTGGCTGGGAGGGTGGCGTTTTCGAACCAGTCCTGGATCTGTGGCTTGAGGGTCTTGGTGGAGAAGTCGCGCATTGCTTCTTGGAGCATGTGCTCTTCGTCGTTGAGCAGGGATTGGAAGCTGGTGAGATCGAGTGGAGAAGTAGCCATGGGAAGCTCCTTACGTAAATAAGTATCTAGCTACTGATTTGTGTAGGGTTGAGTTTAGCTCAAAAGGTTTTGAAAGCAAAGTGTTCCTTGGAATTAAATCCGAAAAACTGTTTGCGTTCATCCTTTGTGCACGTCACGTATTGTTTGAACGAATAGAAAAACGAGAGGCCAGGTAGTGATGTCTTCGCAGAATCCGTCCGTAGGAGATGAATCAGCACCGCGTTTCCCCTTCCCGGTGGGGGCCGATACGGGCCGTCCGCGGCACCGCACTGTCGATCGCATCGCGGATATTCTTGAGTACGTCGCTCGCGCTCCACAGCCACAGGGCCTGACGGAAATCTCCAAGGCTATTGGTGCTCCTGTGAGCTCTACCCAGTCCTTGGTCAATGGCCTCGCCGCTGCTGGTTACCTCGAGGAGCGGAACAAGACCTTCCGCCTTGGGCTGGCGCCGTATCTCCTTAGCACTCTCGCGGGTAGCCGTCCGGTAGATCAGGTCACGCACGAAATGTTGGAAGATGTGGTCGCGGAGACCGGATATATTGCCGTACTGGCCTCCCTGGTTGGCGATAATGTGTACTACCTCGATTACGCCTCCTCTGACGAGAAGTTCGAGTACCTCGCCCAGAACCGTCTGCAGCGCCCACCACTGGAGACATCCGCGGGATGGGCGATCCTTTCCGGTCTGGGCGATGATCGGGTGTGGGGCATTCTTGCGGCGTCGGACAGCGCAGAGGAAACCATCAATAAGTTCCAGCGCTGGTATCCGTCGATGCGCGATACCGGTGAGTGCGTGGCACCGAGTGTGGCCCTCAACGGTGCGGACGGCGTGGCCGTCACCGTGGAGAACCAGGGCATGGTCGTTGCGTCCGTGGCGGTGATTGCTTCCCCTGAGGAGATTGCCCGGGACTCCGACAAGATCATCGAGGTCCTGCGCCGTCACCGTCGCCAGTGGGATCGTTAATGTCTTTTTCGACGCCAGCATGACCTCGGTGAGAGTTCTCGCTAATAACAAAGGTGGGCCTCCTGTTCCTTACGAAGAGGAGGCCCACCTTTGTTATGTGTGTGTCCGGTATCAAAACACTGCGGCATCTAGCCGCTATTGTTTGCCCATTTCCGGAACCCACATCACCAGCTCTGGCCAGATAAGGAAGGCAGCGGCGATGATGAGCATTGCGATGACATAAGGAAACGCGCCCTTGAACACGACGATCGGATTGATGCGTACAGCCTTGGAGACCACGAATACGTTGAGGCCCATAGGTGGCGTGACCATGCCAGTCTCTGCAAGCAGCACGATGAAAATACCGAACCACACTGGGTCATAGCCAAGGGACTCGACGATCGGCAGTGTCACTGGAACAGTCAGTGCGATGATGGCGATCTGGTCCATGAAGAAGCCGAGCACCACGTACACCGCGCCGATGAGCAACATGATGAGCAGTGGGCTAAGGCTTGATTCACCAATTGTATCGACGAGCGTCGGGGTCACACGGGTTTCCGTAAGGAAATGGCCGAGCACGTGGGCAGACATGATGATCGCAAAGATCATGCCCGTGGTCTTCACGGTGTCCAGGATGGTGTGGCCGAACTGTGTGGTGTCCCAGCGGCCCTTTGCGATGACGAGGATCAGCGCGGCGAGCACGCCCAGTGCAGCAGCCTCAGTAGGAGTTGCGATACCGAAGAAGATGGAACCGACGACGGCCAGGAAGATTAGCAGCAGCGGGGAGGACTGCAGGAAGTAGGCGCCCTTCTGCTTCCAGGTGTAGGACTCGCCCTTCGGAGCAGATTCCTTGTCCTTGAGGAAGCCCAGGTACATCACGACAACGAGGCTCGCTGCCACGAGCAGGCCTGGGAAGAAACCTGCCACCAGCACATCGCCTACGGGCGCTTCCGCTGTAATCGCGTAGAACACCAGGATGATGGACGGTGGAATCATGGCGGCCAAGGTGCCGACCACTGCGACCAGACCAGTGGCCGTGCCCTTGTGGTAGCCCTCGCGAATCATGCGAGTCGAGGATGTTTGAGCCAGGGTGGCAGCTGCAGCAGTCGAGGAACCAGACACAGCGGCGAATGCTGTGCCTGCGCCGACGGAAGCGATTGCCGTACCGCCAGGGACACGCCCAACAACGGACCTCGCGGCGTCGAACAGGGAATCTAGCAGGCCGGACATGAGCATCAGCTGGGCCATGAGGATGAACAGTGGCACAGCGGACAAAGAGTTGGAACGCACCGCGGCAAACGGGGAGGTTTCCATCGCGGCGATAGCGAGTTCAGGGCCTTCGAGGAGGATGAGGCCAGCGATGGCGGCGCCGAAGATGGCGAAGCTCACCGGTGTGCGCAGAATGATCAGCGCGATGAGCAGAATAATTATGAGAAGAGCAAGCATTGTTTAGACCTCATCCTCGCCTGGATCGTAATCGGTAAACGGACGGTGCCATGGGGTGACGAGCTCGCGGAATAGGTCAATCGCGGCGATCAAGCCACACATGATGGCGGCAATCGGGACGATCACGCGGTAGGTCCAGTCCGGGGTAGGTAGATCCGCCATGCCTGGCAGCGTGGCGTGGCCCATGGAGAAGGCCATGGCGGTCTCGTTCCAACCGCCGAGGAACATGAAGATCAGGGAGATCAACACGATGGTGTGAATGATGATGAGGACGATCTTCTGTACGCGCTTATTAAACATGCCGAACAGGGACTGCACGGCGATGTGTGAACCGGTGCGGTAGGCGGTGACCAGGCCAAAGAACGCGATGAGTGGCAGCAGGTACTTCTCCGTCAGAGAGATGTTCCAGCCCAGAGGGGAGCCGAAGAACTCGCGCATGCCGATCTCGATGAGCGTGATCAGCGCTAGGGCGATCACTGCGGCACCGGCAATCCATGCGCCGATGGCGGAAAGCATGTTCTGGAACTTGTCAAAGTTGGGGTGATCCGTGGTGTGATAGCCGAATTTGCTGCGCTCAGCTGTGCCGTGGTGGTCGGGATGGATAAAAGTATTCACGGACATCAGTTCGCTCCTTCCTCAGAATCGGCATTAGTCGATGCGGCATCAGAGGATGCGGTGGCAGAAGGCTTATTCGAAGTCTCATCGCGGAACTGATTGCGCTCGATGGCAGTTTCGAAGTCGTCGACGACGCGCTGCGCAGGGTGCCCAGCCCGTTCAGCATCGTTAATCCACTGCTGGAGAACTGGCTCCGTGGTGGCTTCCCACTCCGCAGCGTTGTCGGACACGTCGTAGAATTCCACGCCCGCATCTTTCATCGCCTGGATAGATGTCTCGCGGGCGGCGTTGAGCTCGTGACAGACGGACTCCTGAGATTTCTCAGCGGCATCCGTTAAAGCCTTCTTCTGCTCGTCGTTCAGGCTGTTCCACGTATCAATATTGATGCCGTAGAAGAAGGTGAAATTGCCCTGATTGGCGCCGTAGGTACTGGCTCCAATGACGTCTTCCAAGCCGTAAGGAGTGATGGAGATTGGAGAGGCGAGGGTGCCTTCGACGGTGCCGCGAGACATGGCTTCGTACATGTCGCCGATCGGCATGCTCACGCCAGCCGCGCCAATTTCCTCGATGACACGGTCAAGTGCGCCACCGGTAGAGCGGAGTACAGCGCCTTTGAAGTTGCTAGGACGGGATGGATCCTTGCCATCAGTCATTGCCTCGTAACCTGGGATGGAACCTGTCCAGAGTGGTAAGAACTTCATCGGCTCCAGTTCTTCCTCGTAGAGGATTCCTCCTGGCTGAACTAGCTCGAGTAGGGCATAGGCGGTTACGCAAGCGTCGGAGCTATAACCGGGGAGGTCGCCGATAGAACTCAAAGGAAAGGTAGAACTCACATAGGAAGGGGAAATGACGGCGAGGTCAACGACACCTGACCGGAGAACGGAAGGGATGTCAGCTTGCTTACCCATCTGACCTGAGTCGTAGTATTCAATATCCACATTTCTGCTGTTTCCTATTTCTTCGAGAAATGGCTTGGTGCCACCCTTGCCCACTGGGTGGGTGAGGGAATAGCTATCGGCCATCTTGAGGTGAGCCACGCTACCGGGGGAGTACGGTTCGGCACCCGAGCTAGAGCAAGAGACAAGGGAGCCCGCGGGGGCGATAGACGCAAGTGCTGCGGTGACGTGGCGACGACCCTTCCTTTCAAGTAATTGCTTGATGCTAGACATAGCGATGAACTCCCCTATCTACATATATGAGTAAACGGTTCCCGGTTTGGATAAGGTAATGAAACATGCCAGCCGACCGCAGATCAATAGCTTTCGCAAAGAAAAGTACATCGGGGGTATTCCATGTGGGGTATATCACACATATATACGTAAGTTGAGCGGAATAGACTCACCCCTACGGTGGTTGAGTGAGGTGTACTCAAGTATTGTCGAGGGAAGTGAAAGCCTCGATGGGCGCGGACTTCACGCAACAGCAATGAGTCCACTCACGACCTCGGCAACGACAAACACCCAAGCTGTCAGGAGGGAGAACACATCATGACTAGCTTCACTCCAACCACGAAGACCCAAGCCGCCCTCCAGGCGGCACTGCAGAATGCCTCCTCCAAGGGCAACCCGGATATCCGCCCCGCCCACCTTCTGGTGGCGCTGCTGGAACAGGATGATTCCATTGCGCAACCCGTGCTGCAGGCGGCGGGTGTTGAAGTATCGCCGATTCTTACCAAGGCTCGCGCCCTCGTCGCTGGTTACCCGCAGGCATCCGGCGCCGACATGGCGAACCCGAATTTCAACCGTGAGGCCCTCAATGCACTCACTGCCAGCCAAGAGCTCGCCGAGGAATTAGGCGATACCTACGTCTCCACCGAGGTGCTGCTCGCGGGTATCGCCAAGGGTGGTTCAGATGCTGCGAAGGTTCTCAAGGAAGCTGGTGCGGACTTCAAGGCGATCCGCGGTGCCTTCGAGTCCGTTCGTGGCAATCGCAAGGTCACCACAGAGGAACCCGAAGGCCAGTTCCAGGCACTGGAGAAGTACTCCACCGATCTCACCGCTCGCGCTCGCGAAGGCAAGATTGACCCAGTCATCGGCCGCGATCAGGAAATCCGTCGAGTAGTGCAGGTCCTCTCCCGTCGCACGAAGAACAATCCCGTGCTCATCGGTGAACCTGGCGTCGGTAAAACGGCCATCGTCGAGGGGCTCGCACGCCGCGTGGTTGCAGGTGACGTCCCGGAGTCGCTGCGCGGAAAGAAACTCATCAGCCTAGACCTGGGCTCCATGCTCGCGGGCGCGAAGTTCCGCGGCGAGTTCGAAGAGCGCCTCAAGGCCGTCCTTGACGAGATCAAGGAAGCCGACGGTGAGATCATCACCTTCATCGACGAGCTGCACACCATCGTCGGTGCAGGTGCCGGCGGTGACTCCGCTATGGACGCCGGCAATATGATTAAACCTCTTCTAGCCCGTGGCGAGCTGCGTCTGGTCGGCGCAACGACTCTCGACGAATACCGCAAGTACATCGAGAAGGACGCTGCTCTGGAGCGTCGCTTCCAGCAGGTTTACGTTGGCGAGCCGACGGTGGAGGACACGATCGGTATTCTCCGTGGTCTCAAGGAGCGCTACGAGGTGCACCACGGCGTCCGTATCCAGGACTCCGCATTGGTCGCCGCCTCCACCCTGTCCGACCGCTACATCACCAGCCGCTTCCTGCCAGACAAGGCCATTGACCTCGTCGATGAAGCGGCATCCCGCCTACGCATGGAGATCGACTCCCGCCCGGAGGAGATCGACAACGTGGAACGCGTGGTCCGCCGCCTCGAGATCGAGGAGATGGCGCTGGCCAAGGAGACCGATGCGGCGTCGAAGGATCGCCTCGAGCGCCTGCGCTCCGAGCTGGCCGATGAGAAGGAAAAGCTCGCCGGACTCACCGCACGCTGGGAGAACGAGAAGGGCGGCATCGACAACCTGCGCGCACTAAAGGAAGAGCTCGATGAGCTGCGGCGCGAATCCGAGATCGCCGAGCGCGAGGGCAACTTCGCGAAGGTTGCGGAGCTCCGCTACGGACACATCCCGGACGTGGAGAAGAAGCTGGTGGAGGCCGAGAAGTCGGTCGCTGAGCAGCAGGGCGAGATGATGCTCACCGAGGAGGTCACGCCTGACACGATTGCCGATGTCGTGAGTGCCTGGACCGGCGTGCCTGCGGGCAAGATGCTGCAGGGTGAAACCGAAAAGCTGCTAACCATGGAATTGGTGCTGTCCGGGCGTGTGGTCGGCCAGGCCAAGCCCATTGCTGCGGTGTCCGATGCCGTGCGCCGTGCTCGTGCAGGCGTGGCGGACCCGAACCGTCCGACCGGCTCCTTCCTCTTCCTCGGCCCAACCGGTGTGGGTAAGACCGAGCTAGCCAAGGCTCTGGCGGACTTCCTGTTCGACGATGAACACGCGATGGTCCGCATCGACATGTCCGAGTACGGCGAGAAGCATTCCGTCGCCCGCCTGGTCGGTGCTCCTCCGGGATATGTGGGATACGACGCCGGTGGCCAGCTGACCGAGGCTGTTCGCCGCAGGCCTTACACCGTCGTGCTCTTCGACGAGGTCGAGAAGGCGCACCCGGACGTGTTCGATATACTGCTGCAGGTGCTGGATGAGGGTCGTCTGACCGACGGCCAGGGTCGCACGGTGGACTTCCGTAATACGATCCTGATCCTTACCTCCAACCTGGGTGCCGGCGGCACGGACGAGCAGGTGATGGATGCGGTGAAGGCGGCGTTCAAGCCGGAGTTCATCAACCGCTTGGATGACGTGCTGATCTTCGAGCCACTGTCCGCTGAGCAGCTGGAGGATATCGTCAGCATTCAGGTACGTGGCCTCGCGGAGCGCCTGGCAGCTCGACGCCTAGAGTTGGTGGTCTCCGATAGTGCCAAGAAGTGGTTGGCTGAGCGTGGCTACGACCCTGCGTACGGTGCGCGCCCGTTGCGCCGCCTGATCCAGAAGGCGATCGGGGATAAGTTGGCCAAGCTGCTGCTGGCCGGTGAGATCCGCGACGGCGACAGGGTGCAGGTGGATTACACGCCGGTTGCTGCTGGTGAAGGTGCTGGTGACGGTGGCGCTGCGGACGCGGGTGCTGCTGGTGGTGTTGACGGTGCCGGTGGTGGCTTTGATGAAGGCGATGGCGCTGCTGGTGGCTTTGGTGCAGGTGGTACCGGTGGTTCCTTTGCTAGGGGATTGGAAGTCGCGACCGATGAGCTGGATATCTACTCCCTTGGTTCTGTTGATGAAGATGATGACGCTGAGGCTGAGTAAAACGCTCGCTGCCTCAAGTTAATTCGATCCCCGGCATCATTCTCGGTGCCGGGGATTGTCCATGTCAGGAATCGCCAAGAAATTCCGACTATTTGACCTCTAAAGCAACAAAACTTGGCGATTGCTGACGTCTGCATTTTCAGGTGCCCCATAACCTGATCGAAAAAGGGAAAAGTTGTGCAGCCATGTGGGCAGGAGAAAAGCCCGTGAGTATTCCCAGCGGGCAACCTACGTAGGGGAGAGTCATGTACGCGGGGCTCAGGGTTGGTTACGCTCTTCCATCTCCGTTACCCGTTCGGCATTCGCTTCCATCGAGCCTTCGGCGGGTTGGTGATGAGCGTTCGACATGGTTGCACGTTTTCCGCTTTGCATGCTGTGTGCATGATGCCTTGACCTGCACATTCTTGCAAACTCTTCGCGTCGAAAAGGAAGAAATGTGCAATTGTGTCGTGAGGGGGCTCGGCTGTTGGGTGAGCGACAGCCAGTGAGTGGCAGCTGTTGGGTGAGCGACAGCCAGTGAGTGGCAGCTGTTGGGTGAGCGACAGCCAGTGAGTGGCAGCTGTTGGGTGAGCGACAGCCAGTAGGTGGCAGACAGTGGGTAAGTGACAACTGGTATGCGGGTGGCGGACAGCGGGTAGGTGACAGCTGGTGGGTGGGTGACAGCCAGTGGGTAGGGGAGAGCTAGTGTGCGGATGACATCAAGTGTGTCGGTGAGGATGCCTGTGTGCTGGTGCTCAGTGATGGACTGACTGGCGGATATTGGCGAAGTCCGCCGCTGTGACCTCGGCCAGAACCGCTGGCGCCAGGATGATCTGTGTACCGATCTCGCCGGCCGACACGTAAACGCTGTCCAGATCCTCGGCCGAGCTATCGATCACCGTAGGAAACTGGCGCTTCATGCCAATGGGGGAGCAACCACCACGCATATAGCCGGTGAGGGTTTTGAGCTCCTTCCAGTCGAATAGTTTCACGCTTTTCACACCGAAGTGCGCGGCGACCTTCTTCAGGTCCAGATCGTGCTCGGCTCCGATCACTGCCACAAAGTGTGCTTTGCCACCCGCCGGTGCATACGAGGAATGGCCCGCTGATGCGTACGAAAAAGGGGCAGTGATGAATGCCTCTTTCTTTACCCCGGCAAGACTGCCATTGCTACCTGACCTGCTGCCGCCAAGCGTGCTGCTACCTGACCTGCTGCCGCTAAGCGTGCTGCCGCCTGACCTGCTGCCGGCAGTTGTGCTGTTGCCATCGGCCTCCAGCACAATCGTTTTGAAGATCCGCGCCGCGGGCACTCCCAGGGACTTTGCCACGTGCAGGGCATCGATGCCGCCGTCTGTGCTGTATGTCGAAGTGGAATACTCCTGCTTCAGTTGGTCTAGCCTGCGCATGGCATTGGTCTTGCGGATCTTCTTCTTCGCCATGCTTCCTTTCTACCCCCGCTCACAGGGAAGTGCTCGCCTGTCTTTTTGTAGCGTGAACTGCAGGAATGCTCCCTTGTTGGTCGACGTTTATGTGTTCCGCTAAAGCTGTATTTATATAGCCAGCCAAGAATCAGCAATCTGTGCGCGGCACCACATTAACCGCGGGTACGTTGAGTGTTATCACCACAGCGCACTACTAGGGGAAAACCCGTGCAAGCGCGTTGGGCGACAACCTGCGCAGGCGCAGTAGGCAATAACCCGCGTAAGCGCAGTAAGTAACGATCCGCGCAAACGCGCGTGGTGACCATAAGCAACAACCGATCACGGAAGGACCCGCAGCACATGACTGTCTACGCAGACCCAGGCACCTCAGGCTCCATCGTCAACTTCAAGGAGCGTTACGAAAACTTCATCGGCGGCAAGTGGGTGCCTCCGGTCGATGGTGAGTACATGGACAACATTTCACCCATCTCCGGTGAAAAATTCTGCGAAGTACCGCGTTCGAAGGCTGCTGACGTCGAAAAGGCAATCGACGCGGCCCACGCGGCGAAGGACTGGTGGGGCCGCATGTCAGTGCAAGAGCGCTCCAACGTGCTGTTGAAGATTGCCGATCGGCTCGAAGATAATCTCGAGGCCCTCGCCGTGGCCGAGACGTGGGACAACGGCAAGGCTGTGCGCGAGACGCTCGCTGCCGACCTGCCGCTGGCCGTCGATCACTTTCGCTACTACGCGGGTGCCCTCCGTGCCCAGGAGGATCGCACCTCCCAGATCGACGAGAACCTCATCGCCTACCACTTCAACGAACCACTGGGTGTGGTCGGCCAGATCATCCCGTGGAACTTCCCGCTGCTCATGGCCGCCTGGAAGCTCGCCCCAGCTCTGGCCGCCGGCAATGCGATCGTGCTCAAACCCGCCGAGCAGACCCCAGCGACGATCCTGCTGGTCATAGAGCTTATCGAGGATCTGCTGCCGGCGGGTGTGCTTAACGTGGTCAATGGCCTCGGCGACGAGGCAGGCGCCGCGCTCACCGCCTCCGACCGCATCGACAAGATCGCGTTCACCGGCTCCACGGAAGTCGGCAAGATGATCAATAAGGCGGTCGCGGACAAGCTCATCCCTGTCACCCTCGAACTTGGCGGAAAGTCTCCGTCCATTTTCTTCTCCGACGTCATGGATCACGACGACGCTTTCCGCGAGAAGTGCGTCGAGGGGCTCGCGATGTTTGCTCTGAATCAGGGCGAGATTTGCACCTGCCCATCCCGCGCGCTCGTTCAGGAGGACATCGCGGACGAGTTCCTCGCGCTTGCGGTGGAGCGTGTGAAGAGCATCAAGATCGGCAACCCCTTGGACACGGACGTGATGATGGGCGCCCAGGCCAGCCAGGAGCAGATGGATAAGATCGCTGGATACTTGCAGTCCGGCCCGGAGGAGGGCGCTGAGGTGCTCGTCGGCGGGCATGTCAATGAAGTGGAGGGGCGCGCGGGCGGTTTCTACGTCACCCCGACGATCCTCAAGGGCGATAATTCCATGCGGTGCTTCCAGGAAGAGATTTTCGGCCCGGTGCTCGCCGTGACTACCTTCAAGGATTTTGATGAAGCTATCCGCATCGCCAATGACACCGAGTACGGCTTGGGCGCAGGCGTGTGGTCCCGTAATGGCCGCACCGCGTACAAGGCTGGCCGTGCGATCCAGTCCGGACGAGTGTGGATCAACAACTACCACTCCTACCCAGCTCACGCGGCTTTCGGTGGTTACAAGAAGTCCGGCTTGGGCCGTGAGACGCACCTGATGATGCTGTCCCACTACCAGCAGACGAAGAACCTGCTGTGGTCCTACGATGAGAACCCGACCGGCCTGTTCTAAACCCTCCTTCTTCTCTGCACGACGCCACTAGCCCGCGGACACCAGCCTCCGCATGACAAATGTCACAGACCCCGCATGGAAATCTTCATGCGGGGTCGTGACTTTGGGCACTACCAGCGCAAACGCTTCCAACGCACGATGGGAGCATGAGAAATACAGCAGCAGCCCCAGTCATCGATGTCCGCAACATTAGCCGCGTTTACGGCAAGCAGGGCATCAATTGGATGACCGGCATGCGCCGACGGCCATCACTAAAGGATGCGGAGGCCGGTAGAGCAGCCCTTGCCGTGGACAAGCTGAGCTTCCAGGTTTACGAGGGCGAAGTGTACGGCCTCCTCGGAACCAACGGCGCCGGCAAAACCTCCTCCCTGGAACTCATCGAGGGCCTCGCTGAAGCACAGGGTGGGCTCATCCGCATCCTGGGCATGGACCCAATCAAGGACCGCGAGGCCCTCCGCCCCCAGCTGGGCATCATGCTCCAGCACGGAGGACTGCCACAGGAGCTCACCGTCCGCGAGACGATGACGATGTGGGCGGGTACGTGCTCCACCCCACTCCCGATTGACCAGGTCCTCGCCGATGTGGAGCTTACCCACCGTCTGAACAATAAGGTCGGCAGCCTCTCCGGCGGCGAGAAGCGCCGCCTCGACTTGGCCTGCGCCCTGCTCGGCAACCCACGCATCGTCTTCCTTGACGAGCCGACAACCGGCCTCGACCCGGAGTCCCGCCGCAACACGTGGCGCTTGTTGCGCCGTTTAAAGGACCAGGGCGTGACGATGATCCTCACCACTCACTACCTCGAGGAAGCCGAGTACCTTTGCGATCGCATTGCGATCATGCACCGAGGCCGTAAGGAGGTCGAGGGCACCTTGAGCGATTTGGTCTCCCGCGTCCCCTCTTCCATCGTGTTCGACGCCACCTCGTCCCTCCCTCCGCTCAGCACTCTGCCGGTTCAGGGGGCGACTATCCGCAATGACGGACGAACCGTGGAGATCCTTACGAACGATCTACAGCGCCACACTTTGAGCGTCCTGCAGTGGGCGCAGGCCGGTGGCGTCGAGCTCAGGGGATTTGCGGCGCGGCCAGCCAGCCTGGAGGCGCTCTTTATGGAGATCTCGGAAAAGTAGCGCCCAGAAATCCACAACACACAGAAAAGCAAGGAGAAAACAATGTCTACCGCAACCGCACCACAGATCACCGACCGCAGGAACGCCCCTAAGGGCAGGAAGAAGGGCAAGCTTGGCGCACTAGCGAGGGCTGAATGGCTCCAGTTCCGCCGAAACAAGGTCATCATGTTTCTGGCCATCTTGTTGCCGTTGGGAGTGCCGGCGTTGGTGCTGAGTTCCCTGCTGTTTAACGATGCCGAGCCAAGCGTCACCGGAGGGGCGACAACCACCGAGCTGTACCTGATGATGGGGCTGGTTCTGGTCCTGTTCTACTCCGCACTGTCCATGGTCACTACCCGCCGCGACGAAGGCGTGCTCAAGCGCCTGCGCACCGGTGAGGCGAAGGATTGGCAAATTCTTGCGGCTATCGGTGTGCCGGGAACGCTCATAGTGGTGGCTTTGTTTTTCGTGCTCGTCGTGGCGATGGTGATCATGGGTGTGCCGATGCCGGAAAACCCGGTTGCGATGCTCATCGCGCTGGTCGGTGGTGTCATGTGCACCATGTTCTTCGCGCTGATCACTAGCGGCTTCACCAAGAATGCTGAAGCCGCACAGCTCACCTCCATGCCGGTGTTGCTGCTGGGTATGCTGTCTGCGTCCAGTTTTCGTGAGTTGCTGCCAGAGGCAGTGCGTGTCTTCGCGGAGAAGAACCCCTTCGGCGTGGCCTACGACCTGATCTACCTGGGCTGGGCGGGCAACTTTCCGGCAAAGGTGATGGCGGAGGCTGGATCCCTCGATACAGGGGAGTTGTGGACTGCTATAGCCAAGCTCACCGCGATCCTCGTCATCTGGATCCTGGTTTTGGCCTGGTGTGCGAGCGAGTACATGCGCTGGGATACGCACCGCTAAAGTTTCCGCAGAATCACGCATCGTTGGCAACCCCGTGGCATTGTCCTGGGGTTGTTTATCCTGGATCACAATGAAAAAGAATTCCTTGTCCATCGCGCCGTGGTTGGCTCAGCCACGAGCTTCCTGGCGTGCGATTGACGATGTGCAAAAAGTCGTCTTGTACAGTCGGTGGTCGGTGCACTTCGCGCTTGTTTTCTTCGCTTTCCTCGATGTGCTGGGATGGCTTACCGGCTCCAAGGACGGCCAGATGATGGCGGAAGTGGGAGCCCTCCCCCTCCTCACGGTTACGGTTTTTGGGCTGCTGTGTGCTGGTTGTGCCGTTGCTGTCACAGAGCTCGTACCGCACCTAAACGTGGTACAGCGGCGCCCGGTGGGCCCCTTCGTGGTGGCTGCGCTCGGGGTTCACACCGTTATCTGGTTGCTGGGAATCGGCCTCTACCTCTGGGCGCCTGGATGGCGCTGGTCACTGATTGGCATTTTTGCTGCCGGTATGGCCACCATCTGCTGTTCCTGGGGTGTGCTGCCGTGGTTGAAGATGTCTTGGTTGCTGGCGCTGATCGTCGGCGCTGTGACCACGGTGTTTCTGTGGCGGCAGGTGGGGTTCTTCTACCTTTTTGCAAGCATTTTTGGCTTGTTCGTGATTCGTTCAACCAGCTGGATCGTTCAGGTCATCAAGGACTTGAAGAGTGCGCGTGATACCGAGGCACGGCTGCGAGTTTCCGAGGAGAGACTGCGTTTCGCCCAGGAGCTGCACGACACGATGGGGCAGCATCTCGCGGCTATTTCCCTCAAGGCACAGGTGGCTCGTGCACTCGCGGAGCGCAATGATGCCCGCCTCGACGGAGAATTGAAACAGCTCCAGGAGCTTGCCGGGCAATCCTCGGACGAAATGCGGAGAGTGGTGCGGGGCTACCGCGCGATCAACCTCGCCACGGAGTTGAGCGGTGCGCGGGAGCTGTTGGAGTCTGCAGGAATCACTATCAGCGTAGAGGGGGTATCCACAGATATTCCCACCCCTGCGCGTGATTTGTGTGCCTGGCTCGTGCGCGAATCCGCCACGAACATCCTGCGCCATTCCTCCGCGTCCCATGTTTCCATCGTCATGACCGAAAACTCATTGTGTGTCGAAAACGATGGTGTGAATGCGGAAGGCCTAGGTTCGCCGGGTGGGCTCGATGTGCTGAGGCGTAAAGCAGAGGAGACCGGCGCTACCCTGGTGTACTCGCTGGTGGATGATCGTCATCGGGGGTTAGTATTCCGACTGGAATGTGATGTCTCTTCAGTGAGTAGTGGCATCGAGCCAAAGGACAATTCTCAGCAACCTTCACAGCGCAAGCCACACGACAAGCCACACGACAAGCCGAGGGAGCGGGCATGACTAGTAGCGGAGCTGCGGCACAAACTGGCACGATTCGCGTGGTGATTGCCGATGACGAGGCGCTCATCGCCAGCAGTCTTTCCACGCTCTTGAGTCTGGAGGAAGATATCGACGTCATTGGTACCTTCGCCTCCGGTGAGGAGCTCCTTGAATGGTGGATAAAGCAACTCACCTTCGGCGAACCAGTTGCCGATGTGGGGGTGCTGGATCTCAACATGACGGGAATCGATGGCATCGATACCGCCGCCAAGCTCCTGCAGCAATCACCAGATGCGGGGATGATGATTGTCACGAGTCACGCTCGGCCGCGAGGTCTCAAGCGTGCCCTGGCGGTGGGAGTGCGCGGATTTTTGCCGAAAACCTCGAGCGCGGAGGAGTTTGCGTCGGGCATCAGGGCGGTCCACGAAGGCAAACGGCACCTTGACGCGGACGTTGCGGCAGCCGCCATCGGAGCGGGGGAGAGCCCACTGAGTGAGCGCGAGGCGGAGATCCTCGAGGTTGCTGGCGAGGGTGGCAGCGTTGAGGACATTGCAGCGCGCGTGCACCTCGCGTCGGGAACGGTCCGCAACTACCTCAGTTCCGCAATGGGCAAACTGGCAGCCGCCAATCGCTTTGAGGCGTACAGCAAGGCCCGTGACGAGGGATGGCTGTAGCGGAGGAGCAACAGTGGCTTATTAACAGTGGCTCATTAAGAACGCGTAACTTTTACCGGCTCTTGTCGGGCGCAGACGGTCGCGGGCATAAAATGGCTTCAGTGCCTCGGCAATAAGCCGGACGCGAGAGTTTTGAGAATACGTGACGAGGAGTGCCCCTGGTGGAATACAGCGTTTTTGATTTGTTGATGGATGTGGGGTTGATCTCCGTCCTGCTCATTGTGGGCACGTTCATGCGCCGGCACTTCAGGTGGTTCCGCAATCTGTTGATTCCCGCGCCGATCACCGCAGGTCTGTTGGGTCTGCTGCTTGGACCGGAGGTGCTGGGAATCATGCCATTCTCCGATGCGCTCGGCGACTATTCCACGCTGCTCATCGCGGTGGTCTTCGCGTCCATGCCATACTCCATGAGCTTCGCCGCCCGCGATATCTCCAAGGCGAAGAATATGTGGTCCTACTCAGCTGCCATGTTCCTGGGGCAGTGGGGAATTTTCGTACTATTCGGCGTTCTAGTCCTTGCGCCGCTGTTCGGTACCGATGACTGGTTCGGCATGATGCTGCCCGTCGGCTTCGTCGGCGGTTTCGGTACCGCGGCTGCTGTGGGTGGTGCGCTGGATTCCATCGGTATTGAGGAAGCCGCATCCCTGGGCTTCACCGCCGCGACTGTTGGTACGCTGGCCGCGATTGTGGGTGGCATTATCTTCGCCAACTGGGGCATCAAGACCGGCCGCACCTCCACCTTGCCGGAGAAGCTGCCATGGGAGCTGCGCTCTGGCGAGATCACGAAGAAGTCCAAGCAACCGTCTATTGGCAATGCCACGACCAACCCGTCGTCCATCGAACCATTGGCTCTGCACGCAGGCTTCATCGCGGTGACGGTGACTATCGCGTACATCATCCAACAGTTTGTTCAGAGCCAGTTCGAGTCCGTTTCCATCCCTCTATTCGCCCTGGCCTTCGTGGTTGGCATCGGTGGCCGGATCTTCCTCAACGTCATTAAGCGCCCGGAGTACTTGGACCCTACGACTGTGAAGTCGATCTCCGGTGCTTCCACCGACTTCCTCATTGCTTTCGGTGTGGCCTCCATCGTTCCGGCGGCTGTGGCTAGCTACTGGATTCCGCTGCTCATCCTGTTCGTCCTGGGCGTGGTCTACTGCACGCTGTTCTTCTTCGTGGCATCCCCGATCTTCTTCGGCGAGAAGTGGTTGGAGCGCGGCATCTTCGGCTGGGGCTGGGCAACGGCCGCCGTGGCGACGGGCATCGCCCTGCTGAAGATCGTCGACCCAGAGCTGAAATCCGGTGCTTTGGATGAATACGGCATCGCTTACGTGGGCTACGCGCCGATTGAGATCGCCGTCAATATCCTCGCTCCGATCGCCGTCATTGCGGGATTCACGCTGGGCTTCGGTGCGATCACGACGGTTGCAGCGGTGGTGATCTTTGTGATTCCGTTCTTCCTCGGTTGGCTGCCGGGTAAGAGTAATAAGGGCACGAAGAAGGGCACATCCGCCCCAGCCAGTGCCTAAACAGCGGTCCTCGCCAGCTGCCGATAGACTGGGGAACCATGACTGATTTTTCCTCCCATCCGGGCAGCCCGTTTACCTCGGGCGAGAAAATGTTCTCCGCCTTCACCGCTGGCGAGCGCATGACCGTGATCGATTCGCACTGGGCCAAGACGGAAAACAGTGCGTGGGAGGCGTATGTCAGCCAGCACATTCCTGGATCCATGTTCTGCAATCCGCTGACACACCTGGCGGATATTCCCTCGCGGCAGGCTGGCCGCAATCCTCTCCCTAATGTTGACGATCTGCAGCGCTCTTTCGACGACTGGGGTTTGCTCGAGGGGCGTCCCGTGGTGATTTACGACGCCGGCGTGAACCTCTACGCGGCGAGAGCATGGTGGGTCTACCGCTGGGCGGGCGTGGAGGATGTCTACATCCTTAATGGTGGTACGCCTGCGTGGGAGGAAGCAGGAGGTGACGTCGCGGGGGGAATCGGTGCCTTGCGGGGGCGCGGCAACATGACCGTGAAGCCGGGCAGCATGCCACAGATTTTCATTGAGGAGATCGATGAGTGGATGAAGGATCACCTGCTCATCGACGCTCGCGGTGAGAGCCGCCACCAGGGGGTGAAGGAGTCGTACGATCACCAGGCTGGCCACATCCCCGGCTCGCTTAATGTGCCGGTGTCCCGATTGACTGATAATCGTGGCCGGATCAAGAGCCCGGAGGAGGTGCGGGAAATCCTCGCTAGGCACGGCATCACTGATGGCGAGAATGTGGCGGTGTACTCCGGTTCCGGGCAGCATTCTTCTCTCTTCATCGCCGCGATGGAGCACGCCGGGTTGACGGGTGCACGCCACTTCGTGGGCGGTTGGTCCCAGTGGTCGGCGGATTCCTCCCGCCCCATTGAGCGCGGTTAGTTCGCCTCGACTAAGCCCGGAACGTGAAGGCTCAAATGGACTCCACTGTGTTGGTGAACTGGCTATGATCGGGGCCATGAATGACTCGCCATTGACTGTCCTGTCTCCTTTGGATGGGACCGTGGCGAGCCTGGATTCGGTGCCGGATCCTGTGTTTGCCACCGGGACTATGGGCGCGGGGATCGCGGTAGTTCCGGATCCGGATGCGGAGGTTGTGGGGATCCACGCACCGGCCGATGGCGTGCTGATCCGGGTGTTGCCCAATCTTTTCGTTCTCGACGCCAAAGGCCATCACATACTGGTTCACCTGGGAATTGATACTGCTCGTTTGGATGGGCAGGGGTTCGATATGCACTGGCCGGAGGGTATGCAGGTGACGAAGGACATGGTCGTGTGCACCTACACTCCACGGGAGTTGGGTCGCATGGGCTTCGACCCGATCGTGGTGGTGGTCGCGATGCGTGCTGGTGCGAATGATCTGTCCCCTTTGGCACTTCCGGGTGAACCGATCAGCAGGGCGGGGGGTGCTGTTTTCGTGCTGAGGCGTATTTTTTCGGCAGCGGCAGTGGGTATGGTGCTGTTGGCTGCTACTGGCACGACGATGCCCGTGGGTCCTGAGAAGGCCAAGCTGTTTTTGTTGGTCTTCTTTTTCGTGCTGACTTTCATACAGGTCTGGCCACTGGTGATGACGCAGCGCGGACACTGGGGGCATCGCAAGCATCCGGTGAACAAGATGTACACGTTCTTTTCCGCTTTGGGGCTGGCGGGAACTCTGGGCGTGGTGACCGTGGTGTTTTTCAATGGCGATCTGGAGATGCTACTGACCATTGCGGGACCGACGATGTTCCTGGGAGTGATGGGTGCGGCTGTGCTTGCTTTCTTCGCCACCCCGTGGCGGGACTGGAGCTTTCGTGAAACGGAGCGGCCCAAGCGATCCAATGGAAAAGCCCAGCGCAGCAGGCTGGGCTCGGCGGATGCGAAGCGCGAGGATTAGAGAGTCTTCGTTGGCTATCGCTCGGCGGCTGTGGAGATTTACAGGCCGTGCTTCTTGTTGAGGATCCAGAGCATGGTCTCTGTCGGCACAACACGAGACAGCGGGAACACGATCTCGGCCATCGAGCCCTTAGCGTAGAGCGGTTTCGGGCGCTCCGCGAGGACTGCCTCTAAGATCTCCTCGGCGACGGTCTCCGGGGTGATGCCGGAGGCCTCGTTGCGATCCAGCTTGTTGATCATCTTCGTGAATTCTTTGCCGTATGTACCGCCCTCGTCCACATACTTAGTGCGACGCGAAGAAAGCCCCGTGCTGATGGAGCCAGGTTCCATCACCGTCATGCCGATGCCGTGGGGGTACAGCTCGCGCCGGGAGGCGAAAGCGAAACCTTTGATGGCGGCCTTGGAGGCAACATAGCTGGAGCGGTAGGCGAGCGGAAAGCTTCCCAGCATGGAGCCGACCATGACGATGCGCCCCTGCTGGGCGCAGCGCATGGCGGGCAGCAGGCGCTGGGTGAGGTCCACGTGTCCGATCACATTGACCTGGAAGAGGCGCTCGAGAGCTTCGCGCGGTAGTTCCTCCAGCGGGCCCGACTGGGACTCGCCAGCATTATTGACCAGGACGGATGGCGTTCCGCGCTGTAGTACTTCCTCGCAGAAGCGGGCGATGGACTCTGGCTGCTCCAGGTCCAGCTGCAAGTACTCCACGCCGGGGATGGGGTCGATGACTTTGGAGGGATCGCGCGTGGAACCGATGACGTGGAAGTTCACGTCTTGTCGTTGGACCAGGGCGGTGGCTGTTGCCAAACCGATGCCGGAGGTGGCTCCGGTGACCACGGCCACACCGTCGGTGACTACGGGGAGCTTAGGGCTGCGAAGTGCGTGAGAAAGTTTCGCCATACTCACCATTGTGGCCTACCTGGCGCTGCTTTGGGGCGGGTTTCTGCGCGGATTCCTTGGCTGGCGTGAAGAGCTGCCACACGGGACCGGTGATGAACCAGATGAGCAGCACCATCAGCAGTGTGTTGTGCCACTGGCGGAGCGTGTCTGCAGCTTCGGGGTTCGCGGCGAACAGGATGGCCAGTTCTAGAATGCCCGCCGCGATGGCTGCGGCGATGACAGCGCGGATGAAGCTCTCCATTTCCTGGCGCATCCTGCTGCCGCGCTGTGGTTCGGCGACGGGTTCTTTTCGGATTCGACGCCGGTAGGTCCGGTCTGCCCAGGCGATCGTTCGATGGCCGAAGGCGACGGAGAGCCCGATGTAGAGTGCCGCGATTCCGTGGGTGATGTGGGGATCTGCTCCGCCGCGGAGTTGGATGATCACGAGGGCGAGCAGGGTGAGGTCGATGAGGGGAGTGCTGTAGAAGAAGGTGAGGCCCAGGCGGGGCATGTTCAGCGGGTAGCGGGTGAGGAGGCCGAGTGTGATGGCGACCCAGAAACCGATTTCGCAGGCGATGATGGCGATGAGCATGGTGGTGAGCCTCAATTACTAGTACGGGTGCGTTAGTTGCGTGGGGCTCAAAGTAGCACGATCGTGCTACTTGTTGAAAGGCTTAGTGGTACGGGTGTGCTACTTGGGGGTGCTTTGGCAGGGTGGCAGTGGAAAAGAGGACGGGAGAACTGTGGGCCGTTGTTAGGGTGAATCCATGGAAAGAAAAAGCGCCGCTGTCCGCGAGAAGGAGGCGCTTGAGGCTGCCTTGCGCATTATTGAACGCGAAGGCATCGGGGCCGTGAGTGTGCGCAAAGTGGCAGCTGAGGCGGGGATGTCGGCGGGATCATTACGCCATATTTTCCCCCAACAGGACGATCTGCTCGTGGCGGTCTTCCGCTTTTCTATGGGGCACACCCGCGAGCGCGTAGCGGCGATCGTTGCGCGCGCGGAAGCGGGGGAAATGGGTCTGCAGGAGGCCCTCGTAGCAGTGGTGATGCAGGTGCTGCCAGTTTCCCGCCCAGCGCGGATTGACCTACTCGCACAATTGGCCGTGCTTGCAGCGAACCCGGCCCACGATGGCATTCGAGCCGTCCGCGCCGAAGCTAGCGAAGGGCTAGATGAGCTGTGCGAATCGGTGCTTCAGCGGGCTCGTGGCGTCGAACATGAAGGAGACGTGCGCCGACTGCGCTTCCTCATTGACGGCATGGCCCTCAACATCCTCGATAGCCCAGAGCGTTACGAGCGGGCAGAACTGGAAGAAATGCTCGTGCGAGAAATCTTTCCGCAGTAGAAGCCACACAAGAGGCTCAGGTTGTTACGGCTGCGTGAATATGGGTGCGGGAATTGAGCAAGGGGTACCGCCTGTGAGCAGTGACACGATATGATGAGCGGGCATCAACGATGAGCGCTGCCAACAGCGCCGTTTCAACGCGACAACTTCAGACAACTTCATACGCCGCTCGTAACTGCAGTGGGAGAGGCCGAGCTACGCGCCGGCCGCCGACGGAGCAAATCCTCCCCGGGACACTCTCAGGCACCCGTACCGCTACAGTGAGGCACCTCTGGAAAGACCTCCGCGCACTCGTCCGTGCGGGGGCGCCGAAGGAGAAAGGCACAGCGTGGTCATGCTGAAGCTCTCAGGCACCATCGACAGAGTGGGGAGGACAAATCGTCCGTGCAGTTCGCTGCGCATCAACAACGGAAGAAACCACTAACAATGGCACACACCGCACCCTTTGTCCCCCGCCACATCGGTCCTCACGCAGACGACGCGCAGGAGATGCTGAGCTTCCTCGGCTACGGCTCCTCCACCGAGCTCGCCGAGGCTGCCCTGCCGAAGTCCATCCAGCAGCAAGGCCCAATCGGCCTGCCGGATGCGCTCAACGAGCAGGACACCCTGGCCGCACTGCGCGCCTTCGCCGATAAGAACGTGCAGAAGAAGCAGCTCATCGGCAATGGCTACTACGACACGATCACCCCAGCCGTGATCCGCCGTAACGTCACCGAGAACCCGGGCTGGTACACCGCGTACACCCCATACCAGCCGGAGATCTCCCAGGGCCGCCTGGAAGCGCTGCTGAACTTCCAGACCCTGGTGCAGGACCTCACCGGCCTGCCAACCGCCGGTGCCTCCCTCCTGGACGAGGCCACCGCCGTGGCCGAGGCTGTGCAGCTGATGGCCCGCGGCAACGCCAAGGCGTTCAAGAACGGCGGCGTGGTGCTGCTGGATTCTGCCCTGCACCAGCAGGACATCACCGTCACGCTCGCCCGCGCTGAGGCTGCCGAGATCCCCGTTGAGGTCGTTGAGATCACCGATGACTTCGACTTCTCCGCGCACGAGAACCTGGTTGGCGTGGTGCTGGCTAACCCGGGCTCCACCGGCCGCGTGCGCGACCTCGGTCCACTGATTAGCGCAGCCAAGGGTGCTGGCGCCCTGGTCACCGTCACCTGCGACCTGCTGGCCCAGGTGCTGCTGACCTCCCCAGGCGAGCTGGGTGCCGATGTTGCCGTCGGCTCCGCGCAGCGCTTCGGCGTGCCGCTGTTCTTCGGTGGCCCGCACGCCGCCTTCATGGCCGTGACCAACAAGCTCGAGCGCAAGATGCCGGGCCGCATCGTTGGCGTGTCCAAGGATGCGGAGGGTGCGCCTGCCTACCGTCTGGCACTGCAGACCCGCGAGCAGCACATTCGCCGCGAAAAGGCGACCTCGAACATCTGTACTGCCCAGGCTCTGCTCGCTGTCATGGCCGGTTTCTACGCCGTCTGGCACGGTCCTGCCGGTCTGCGCCGTATCGCCACGGAGATCCACGGCCGCGCAGTGGCCCTCGGCGTCGCACTCTCCGAGGCCGGGCTGACATTGGCGCATGACACTTTCTTCGACACCGTCACCGTCGAGGTGTCTTCCGCCGATGAGGTGCTGGGCAAGGCCGTCGAGGCGGGGTATAACCTCCGCCGCGTCAACGACACCTTCGTGGGCATCTCCGTCGGCGAGTCCACCACGGACGAGGACATTGCCGAGCTCGTCTCCATCATCTCCGGCAGCTCCGCGTCCGTTTCCTCCTCTGATTTCGACGTCACCGCTGGCCCGCTGGGAGAGGCCGGTGTGCTGCGCAACGATGAGATCCTGACGCACCCGATCTTCAACACCATCACCTCCGAAACCCAGATGATGCGCTACCTGCGCAAGCTCGCGGACCGCGATCTGGCACTGGACCGCACGATGATCCCGCTGGGCTCCTGCACCATGAAGCTCAACGCGGCCGTCTCCATGGAGCCAATCACCTGGCCGGGCTTCGCCGGCATCCACCCGCACGCTCCTGAGGATCAGGTGCAGGGCTGGCTGGAAATGATCGCCGACTTGGAGGAGCGCCTGGAAAAGATCACCGGCTACGCCAAGGTTTCCGTCCAGCCAAATGCTGGTTCCCAGGGCGAGTTCGCAGGTTTGCTGGCGATCCGCCGCTACCACCTGTCCCGCGGTGATGACCAGCGCGACCTGGTGCTCATCCCGGCATCCGCGCACGGCACGAATGCGGCATCCGCAGCCCTGGCGGGCCTGAAGGTCGTTGCTGTGAAGAACGCTGAGGACGGGTCTATTGACGTCGCTGATCTGGAAGCCAAGCTGGACAAGCACGGCGAGAACACCGCGGCGATCATGATCACCTACCCATCCACCCACGGCGTGTACGAGGAGCAGGTCCGCGAGGTATGCGAGAAGGTGCACGCAGCCGGTGGACAGGTCTACATCGACGGCGCGAACCTCAACGCGCTGGTCGGCCTGGCACAGCCGGGCGAGTTCGGTGGCGATGTCTCCCACCTGAACCTGCACAAGACCTTCACCATCCCTCACGGTGGTGGCGGCCCAGGTGTCGGCCCAGTGTGCGTCGCCGAGCACCTGATCCCATTCCTGCCTTCCGACCCAGGTGCCGACCTGGGTGAGGGCGAGGACGACTACACCACCGGCCAGCCAGTCTCCGCCGCCCGCTACGGCTCCGCTGGCGTGCTGCCAATCACCTGGTCCTACATCGCGATGATGGGTGACGAGGGCCTGACTGAGGCCTCCCGCATGGCTCTGGTGAACGCCAACTACGTTTCCCGTAAGCTCGAGGACTACTTCCCAACCCTGTACAAGGGCGATACCGGCCTGGTGGCTCACGAGTGCATCCTCGACCTGCGTGAACTGACCAAGAAGTCCGGCATCACCGCCGCGGACGTATCCAAGCGCCTAATGGACTACGGATTCCACGCCCCAACCCTGGCCTTCCCAGTGGCTGGCACGCTGATGGTGGAGCCGACCGAGTCCGAGGACAAGGGCGAGCTGGATCGCTTCATCGAGGCGATGGTCAGCATCCACGGGGAGATCCAGGAAGTCATCGACGGCAAGGTCGCCGCCGAGGATTCCGTCCTGCGCCATGCGCCATTCACGGCGTACTCTGTGACCCGAGACGACTTCGAGGACGCGGTGTCCGGTGGCAAGTTCACCCGCTCCCAGGCCGCCTTCCCAGTCGCGGGACTGCGAGTGACCAAGTACTTCCCGCCGGTACGCCGCATCGACGATGCCTACGGTGACCGCAACCTCATGTGCACCTGCCCACCGATCGAAGCCTTCGACATCGAGGCTTAAGGAGAAAAACAATGAGCAACGAACTGAAGGTCACCGCACTCCACGCGGTGCACGACAAGCTTGGCGCCCGCTTCACTGACTTCGGTGGCTGGGACATGCCGCTGAAGTACGGCAGTGAGCTGGAGGAGCACCACGCGGTCCGCAAGGCGGTCGGCGTATTCGACCTGTCCCACATGGGCGAGGTTTTCGTTTCCGGCCCGCAGGCTGCTGAGTTCCTGGACCACGCCCTGATCTCCCGGATTTCCGCCGTGAAGATCGGCAAGGCGAAGTACTCCATGATCTGCACCGAACAGGGCACGATCATCGACGACCTGATCACCTACCGCCTCGGCGACACGGACTTCCTTGTCGTGCCGAATGCTGGCAACGTCGCGCCTGTCTTTGCTGCTCTGTCTGAGCGCGCTCAGGGTTACGACGTCACAGTGGACAACCAGTCCGAGAACCGCTCCATGATCGCTGTCCAGGGTCCGAAGGCGGTCGAGGTCATGCTGGAGATCGTGGAAAACGTCACCGACGCGCCGGAGGGCTCCGGTGCTGGCGAGACCGTGGTCGAGGCCGTCAATGGTGTGGGCTACTACGCCGCATTCCAGGGCATCGTTGCTGGCCAGCCGGTGATCATCGCCCGCACCGGCTACACCGGTGAGGATGGCTTCGAGATCATCGTGGAAAACGATGGCGCGGAGGTCGTGTGGGCTGCTGCTATGGCCAAGGCGCTGCAGCTGGACGGCAAGCCTTGTGGTCTTGCGTGCCGCGATACCCTGCGCCTGGAGGCTGGAATGCCTCTCTACGGCAACGAGCTGTCCTTGGAGCTGACCCCGGTGGACGCCGGCCTGGGCGTGCTGGCTGCGACGAAGTCCAAGGATTCCTTCGTGGGGCGCGATGCCATCGTCGCTGCAAAGGAAGAGGGCACCAAGCAGCAGCTGGTCGGCCTGGTGGGTGAGGGGCGCCGCGCTGCCCGTGGTGGCTACGAGCTCTTCCTCGCCGACGGTGAGGGTGCTGGTGAGGCCGGGCCGATTGGCAAGGTGACCTCCGGCGCGCTGTCCCCAACGCTGGGCTATCCGATCGCTCTGGCGTACGTCACTACCGAGGCTGTGGAGGCCGGTGTGGGTGAAGGCGCCACCGTGGAGGTCGATATCCGCGGCAAGCGCTTCCCTTACAAGGTGGTTGCTCTGCCGTTCTACAAGCGCGAGAAGTAGGCCTCAAGTGGTAGGAGTAGGCCTCAAGTTGTTGAAGTAGGCGAGGCCGAACGCTGAGCTCAAGGCGGTGTTGGAAGGTTGCTTCCAACACCGCCTTCGTCGTCGGTACTGCATTTACTACTGCACTTACAACGGCCGCGGAACCCAGTTGAGGCGCTGCAGTCGCGGATCGCGGCCAGCGTCCGTCTGGCGGACGCGGATGATCGTGAGGCTGCCAGGATCAATGGGCATGAGGGCTTCCGGGCTGATGCCGATCAGAGTTTGTATAGATGCCCGCAGTACACCGCCGTGGCACACCACGAGGGCGCGGGAGAGGCCTTCTTCCTCGCAGCGATCGAGCACCCGATGGAGTGCGCCACCGACTCGTGTGCAGAGTTCCTCGAAGGTTTCGCCACCTGGGGGAGTGAGGTGTCCGGAACGCCATGCCCAGTATTGGTCAGGGTTTTCGGAGTGCAATTCGGGGATGAGCCGCCCCTCCCATTCGCCCAGTGCCATTTCGGAGAAATCGGCGTCAGCATAGTTCACAGTCACACCTAGCTCCGCGGCTGTCTGATGGGTGCGCGACAAGGTAGAGGTCACAACCAGCTGCGGAGGGTTCTCTGCAATGAATGGTGCGAGTGCGCGGGCTTGGACGCGGCCGGTATCAGAGAGGCTGATATCTGTTTGCCCCTGCAGCCTCTGCGCGAGGTTCCATTCCGTAGCCCCATGTCGGATGAGCAGAAGTTCAATCACGCTGCCCAGATTAAGCGAAACGTGTCCCGGCCTGTAGTAAAGTCCTACTCATCGCATAACCAACCGTGAATTTTTGCGAAGGAGACGACCATGACCGCACTGCCAACTGACTACCTGTACTCCGAAGAGCACGAGTGGATCAACACCACCAGCGCTTCCGAGGGCGATACTGTCCGCGTCGGCATCACCCACATCGCTGCTGAGGCTCTGGGTGAGATCGTTTTCGTTGAGCTGCCAGAGGTTGGTACCGAGGTGGAGGCCGGCGAGGCTTTCGGCGAGGTCGAGTCCACTAAGTCTGTGTCCGATATCTACGCCCCAGTGTCCGGTGAGGTCGTTGCCATCAACGAGGAGCTGGAAGACAACGCTGGTCTGGTCAATGAGGATCCTTACGGCGAGGGTTGGCTGTACGAGGTGAAGGTCTCCGAGACCGGCGAGCTGATGGATCACGAGGCCTACGCTGCTGCTAACGAGTAGTTTCGCGTAACCTCAAGGCTGTATGTCTGGTTCTTTGGTTGCCCTCGTTCTAGGGCTGGTGCTGCTCGGCCTTGCCGTGTGGCTGCTTCGCCGTGCGAATTCCTCTTCCCTTTCGTCCGACGCCATTAGGAACCAGACCAGGCCCATTCCCGCATCCTCCAGTAGTGAGCATGTTCAGGGGCTCGAGGGGGAGCCCACCGCAGGGGAAAGTGAGGAAGAAAACACCCAAGCGCTGCCTGATGATGCCGATGAGTCGGCGGATCTTCGCGCCACTGATGCTGCAGAGCCAGGGTATGCGCACGCAGGACAGAGTGATTCGAACGGGTCTTCCAGCGGAGAAGACCAAGATGAGTACCACTCCGGGGAGGATTTCGCTGGGGATGCCGTGGGCGCGACTGGGGAAGGGGAAACAGATGAGTTCTCCGAAAGCGTCCCAGGTGACGGTGACTCCGAGGGTCCAGACGAGAGCGAATCCGTAGCCCGAGCTGCAGAATCCCGAGCAGCAGAACAACACCACGAAGAATCAGAACCGCGCGTTGGCGACCAGCGTTCTGAGAACCGAAAAAATCCGGCTGCAGAGCAACGCCCTGAGAACTCAGAGCTACCTGAGGCAGACGGACAGGACGGCTCGGCGGCTCCGGTAGTGGCAACCACCCCAGCGGAAACCAACACCCTTGCCACTGGTTCTGCCCCTGAGCGCGAGCAAGGAAGTGGCCTTCGCATCGGCAGGGGTTTTACGAGCGTGCGCAAGCGCCGCCGAACATGGGCCCAAGCTCACGGCTTCGAGTATCTCCGTGAGGACAAGCGGCTCGCAGCATCCTGGCCGGCATTCCTCCTCGGTGGAGGGGAAGAGTCGAAGCGGGTGGCTAGTGACGTCGTTAGCGGATTCTCGGAGGGGCACAACACACACATCGCGGATGTCGATGGCCATACCTTGATGGCGATGCGCCGCGATGCTTATTCCCTAGTGGAAGTGCAGTTCACAGAGGGCGAGGCGATGCCGGAGGGCATGCGCCGCTGCGAGCCATTGGACCAGCCACCGTATGTCGCGTACACCACCGATGTTCGCGCGCTGGATCGCATGCTGGACCTGCGCGTCGAGGATGCGCTGGCATCCCTGGCGAAAGTCGCCAGCGATGTCGTGTGGTCGGGGGACTGGGTGCTGCTGCGGATCTCCCGGAAGCTGGATACCAGCGTGTGGGATGAGATCCTGCCGCACGTGCGTGTGCTCGTCGACGCCGCTATGGTCCTGCCACCAGAACACGTGAACATTCCACTGGAGATGGATCACGCGGACCAGACCCGCGCGATGCCGGGTGGTGCGCTAAGTATCGATGTGCATGCGAACTTGGCAGCCGCCGGGCTAGAGGCGGCGGATGCTGGAGATAGCGATGCCGGTGAATCGACTGCTGGTGACGGTGGTCGGGGCTTTGCTGAAGGCTTCGATACTGCTTCTTCGCGGAAGGGCAGCGGCGAAGGGGCGGAGCGTGGCCACCTGCGCGCGATGCCGGACCCAGTATCAGCAGCCGACGAGGCTGCTGCGGGTGGCGGTGAAGGCGTGGGTGCCGGTGGCGGCGCGGGAGTTGGCGCTGGTGAAGGTACTACTTTGGGTGCCGTCGCCGGTGAAAGCGCGGGTGCTGGTGAGGCTGGTGGTACCGAGCAGGGTGGGGGTGCCGCAGACCAACGCGAAGAGGCATCGGTGTACTCGGAGACTGTCGGGCCCGATGACACTGCGCACCTGGACGAAGGCCGCCCAGAGGTCACGCGGCCCGCTGAGCCAGTGGTGTTCCCAACGCGTTCGGAGAACCAGAACCATGTCGGTCGCTCCAGTCACGATGGGCAGAGTTATCCGTCGGGTGCTGAGGCCGAGAGTGCGGACTTCTTCAAGGGCGCGGGCATCTTCGAAGATGACGATGATGACGGCTCCGATCACATCAACCGGCGTTTGCCACGTTTGGGCGAGGACCCCGGTCACACCAGCCAGTCGTCCGGGGGATACTCGCGTGTGATCCGTACAGAGGATGACCACGAGGCCACGATCTTCTACGACTACGAAGATGACGTGGAGGACGGGGACTCTGAGGACTTCACGAATAGCGCCCATGTGTTGCGCGCTGCCGCGGAACCCGTAGTTTCCGACGACGTGCGCGGTGACGCTGCTGGCGTGGTGGACTTCGGGAAACACGAGGGAGCCCTTGCTGCCGAGGACATCGCGGCAGACGATGCCGCCGATATTTCCGAGCTGACTACTGTCGCCAGGCTGCGGCGTGATCGCCGCCGTGCCCGCCGAGCCGCTGGTGGCGGTGGGCGCCACCGTGCCCCAGATGCGCGTCACGCCCGCCCTGAGCCCATCGAGGCCGTCGAGGTGGAGATCGAAACGGTGGACGCGGAGATCGTCGAGGACGAGGATTAGCCCCTGGCGACGAGCTGGCATTTTCTAACACCTTGTCGAAAAATGCCGTGCTTTTTCTTGTGTTCAGCCGAAATACGGTGGCATTTTCTGACACCGGGTGAGAAAATGCCAGGCCTCCCAAAAACGCCAACCACCAACCCCTCACCAACGACCCACCAACCAACCACCAACCACCCACCAACCCCTCACCTCACCACACTCCTCGACCCCAGCAGATTCTGTCCTGTGCGTTCGTTCATTGCTCTCAACATCAGCTGCATGACCACGGTCCGCAGGGCTGCTGAGTTCCGCACCATGTCACTTGTCACACGGAGCACCATGTAGCCATGGGATTGCAAGAATGCTGCAACCTTCGTATCCCACTGAAACTGCTGGTTAACCCGGTGATGAGCCCCGTCGTAGAACAGTGCGATCTTCAAGGCACGGCAAAAGAGGTCAATGACGGTAACCCATGGCCGTCCACCGGCTGGACTTCGTGAATCGGTGCCACCATCACTAAATACGGGCACCTGGCTTTCCCACGTCGGCTTGTAGTTCGCTATTTGTACGCCGGCCATGATGAGTCTCAAGATGCTTTCCATTGGCGATTCTGCGCCCGGATCGGATGCATTCCACACTTTGCGCAACCACCGTGCATGCAGGCGACCCCGCGCTACCAGCTCCACTTCCTGGAATCGGAGAGACCTTTTGATCCTGCGCACGGCATCAATCAGCTGGATCGCACGTATCTCCTCGCCGTTCCATTCCTCGATGCTCACGACATACCAGGTCACGTTCTTCTTCTTGATCGACCTGAGCGCGCTGACGAGAGCTTCTGTGAGCTCGACCGCCTGCACCGTGGGTTCGTTAGCGTCGGGCGTCGCTAGCACTGTTTCCGCGGGGATCACCTCCTCGTCGGGTGTGAGTGAGCCCCTTGGTTGTTTGCGCGAACGGCGGCTTTCCGCGCTGGCGAGAGTCACGGTCGGGATGTCATCAACCCACCATTGGAGCCCGTGCATCGCGAGCGCGGCCCAGCTCGTGAACGCCTTATGCGGGCGCGCTCGATGGTGTGCCAGCACTCGTGTTCGCATGGTGTGCGGCCGCCCGTCCTCGCGTTTGGGCAACCAGACGCTCGTGGTGATCTGGTCGTATTCGCGCTGCAGTTGTTGTCTGCTCATTCCTCGAGCGAGCGCGTCCTTGGTGGTGATCGGCGGGTATACCGTCATGTCCCCTCCTGGTGTTGTCCCCTTCTCGTTACGGTAGCGAATTGTCCTTTTTATGCCCGACGCCACCAGCCCCCTCCCCGCACTAAAACCCCTGGAGGCTGTGGATAATTTCCGGGCTGTGGATAAGTTTTTCACCGTCGAGGGTCTTGCCGAAAGCCCTGGCATTTCCGGACATCCAGTGAGAAAATGCCTTGCTTTTGAGCCCCTTTAGACAAAAATCAACGGCATTTCCGGAAACCTTGAGAGGAAATGCCATTTCCCAAACAGCAATGGCCGAATGCGCACGCACGTGCCCATACCCTCGACCGCTCCACTAGACTCTGACCTGACCAATCCCGACAACGAAGGTAAGCACCATGGCCCCAGCAGCATCCCCCGCCCCCGCAGTGAATCCGGAGAAGAAGCAACGCCTCGCGGAGCTGGTGAAGGAGCTCGCGGTCGTGCACGGCAAGGTCACTCTGTCCTCCGGCAAGGAGGCCGACTACTACGTGGATCTTCGCCGCGCCACCCTGCACCGCGAGGCTTCGAAGCTCATTGGCGAGTTGCTCCGCGAGCTCACCGCTGACTGGGATTACGCGCACGTGGGAGGCCTGACCCTGGGTGCAGATCCAGTGGCCACTAGCATCATGCACGCAGGCGAGAACATCGATGCCTTCGTGGTTCGCAAGGAGGCCAAGAAGCACGGCATGCAGCGCCGCATCGAAGGTCCTGATATTGAAGGCAAGCGTGTGCTCGTGGTGGAGGACACGACCACCACCGGAAACTCTCCGCTGACCGCCGTTGCAGCGGTTCGCGAGGCCGGCGCGACCGTCGTGGGCGTGGCGACCGTGGTTGATCGCGCGACGGGTGCCAAGGATGTCATCGAGGCCGAAGGCGTGGAGTACCGCAGCCTGCTTGGCCTGGAGGACTTGGATCTTGCCTAAGACTCGCCCGTTCTTCGGCCGCCGTGGGACGCTGCGCACGGTGTATCTCGCCGCCGCGGCCACTTCTGCTGTTGCCGCCGCCCTTCCGCACGACGCCACCACGCGCCTCGTCAAACCCACCCTCATGCCTCTATTGGCGGCTTCCTCTGATCTGTTTGCCACGCGGCGCTCCCGGGCAGGTGTGGTGGATACACCACGGGGTGCTGCGGGAAACTCAACGCCCGGTGACAGCGAGACGATTGCCGCCAAGAATCCAGTGGATACCGCGCTGCTGCTCGGCGGCTTGGCTTTCGGCTGCCTGGGGGATGTAATCCTCATGGGCAAGGACAGCCGCAGTGATGACCTGTCCGTGCGCGCCAGCAACCTCAATAAGGGAGCAGCAGCGTTCGCTGTCAACCAGTTCGCCTACCACGCGCTGCTGACTAAACAGGGCACACGGCCAGTGAAGAAGCACATTGCCCTCCGTATTCCGGCGGTGCTGGGTGGGGTGCTGTTGGCGTCGTGGAAGAACAAGGGTGCGTTGCCAGCGGCGGCAGGGTACGGCACCGCGCTGGCTGCGACCTCCGTGCTGGCGGAAGACCACAGCCCGCAAGCGGCATTGGGCGGCAACCTCTTCGTGGCCTCCGACGGGTTGATCCTCGCACGCCTGACGATGCTGAAGAACATGTCGCGGCCCGACGCGCTGGTGGATGGAGCGGTGATGGCCACATACGTTGTGGCGCAGATGCTGCTGGTGGACGCGATAGTGCAGGGCATGGTGGGCAAGTGAGTGAGCAGGAGCTAAGCGAACAGAACAAGCCGGGGCCAACCGAGTGGTTTCCGCACCCCGTCGGCGTGGGACCGTGGGAACAGGAACACCCTGGACAGGAGCGTCCGAGCGATGAGCGCTACGACCCCGAGCTCCTGGAGGAAGGCGACCGGCGCAATGTCGTGGACGCCTACCGCTACTGGACCCGCGAGGCGATCGTGGAGGACATCGACACGCGCCGGCACACGCTGCACGTGGCGATCGAGAACTTCGAGAATGATTCCAACATCGGCACGGTCGTGCGTACCGCCAACGCCTTTGCCGTGGACACAGTGCACATCGTGGGGCGCAAGCGCTGGAACCGGCGCGGGGCGATGGTCACCGACCGCTACCAGCACCTGAAGCACCACGCGAGCGTGGCGGACGTGCTGGCGTATGCGGCGGAGCATGATCTGACAGTCGTGGCCGTGGACAACACCCCGGGTAGCGTGCCGCTGGAAACGGCACAGCTGCCGGAGCGCTGCTTGCTGCTCTTCGGGCAGGAGGGCCCCGGGGTCACGGCCGAGGCACAGCAGGGGTCATCGATGACGGTGTCCATCGCACAGTTTGGCTCCACTCGTTCCATCAACGCGGGCGTGGCTGCGGGCATTGCCATGCACGCCTGGATTCGCGCTCATGCGGATTTGTCGCGCGCCTGGTAGCGCGGGCCGGTAGTGCTGGCGCGGCAAGGTGGGCTTCAACCCCGCTGTGCTCACCCCGTGACAGGCCCGAGTACGATCGGGCAAGATAGAGAGCGTGTTGACTACGGCTCGTGACCTCTGGGACCACCGCGCTGATCTCGCAGAACAGGCGGTGACCGAACGCCATGCCAAACGCCTGTGGTCGATCCCGCGTACTAACTTGGGCGTGATTGCATGGCCACCGACGACGCGCGACAAGTTCTTCGTCCGGTGGCACTACTGGTGGCAGGCGCATTACCTGGATAACCAGGTGGATGCTGGCCTTCGCCGCACCACGAAGGCTCGTGTGCGCACCATCCGCAACACCATTCGCGCCATGCGTCTGCGCAACTTGCGGAGCCTCGCGAAGAACAACTATTACGACGATAAGGCGTGGCTGGCCCTTGCGATGACCCGCGCGCAGGACGTGCCGAAGATGAAGCTCATCCGCGGCCGCCGTGAGCTCATTCGCAATATCCTCGACGGCGTGGACGGGCTCACCGGGGTGCTGCCGTGGCGTGCCGGTGCGAATTTCTACAACACCCCCACCAACGGTCCGGCAGCGATCCTGGCCGCGCGCACCGGTGATCTGCAGCTAGCGAAAAACATCATCGAGTGGACCTACGAGCATCTCATCAATGAAAAGGGCTTGGTGATGGATGGCTTGCACATGCGGATGCACGGTCCAGAGCCCGCGACTTTTCCGCATTCCTATTGCCAGGGCGTGATCCTCGGTGCGTGCACGGAGCTCGCCGTGGTCCAGCGCAGGGTTGCTGGGGTGCGATCCGATGAAGTGTCCGACGTCGGCATGTCCCACATTACTCGTGTGCAGAGGCTGGTGGAGGCCGTGGACGAGCACATGACTGATGAACACCACGTCATCAATTGGAAGACCGGCGGCGGTGATGGTGGGCTGTTCAACGGTATTCTCGTGCGCTACTTGGCCTTGGTTGCCTTGCGGCTGCCGGGCGTGAGCGAGGCGACCACGCGTGCCCGCCAGACGGCAAAGCAGATCGTCATGGCCACGGCCGAGTCCGCGTGGCGCTACCGCTTGGAGGTGGACGGGTTGCCTGTGTTTAGTGCGCAGTGGACCCGTGACGCAGTGCTTCCGCAGGCGGGTGGTCTGGTGGGCGCAACCATCGCCGGTGCCGTGGCGAGCTCCGATATCGCGGAGCGCGACTTATCCGTGCAACTGTCCGGGTGGATGGTGATGGAGGCGGCGGCGAAGCTCGCCGCAGCCGAGTCTGTGGGTTAATGCCCCTAAATTGGGCCGACGCTGAGCTGCGACGACCCCGTGGTGATTCCAAAACAGGCATAATTTACATCTAGATAGTCCGCCCAAGCGCACCAACAGGAGGCATCCATGCCAATTGCAACTCCAGCTCAGTATCAGGACATGCTCGACAAGGCCAAGGAGGGCGGCTACGCCTTCCCAGCCATCAACTGCACCTCCTCGGAGACGATCAACGCAGCCCTCAAGGGTTTCGCGGATGCTGAGTCCGACGGCATCATCCAGTTCTCCATCGGTGGCGCGGAGTTCGGCTCCGGCCTGAACGTGAAGAACATGGTTGCTGGCGCCACCGCACTGGCAGCATTCGCGCACGAGGCAGCCAAGTACTACGGCGTCAACGTTGCCCTGCACACCGACCACTGCCAGAAGGAGAAGCTGGACGGCTACGTCCGCCCGCTGCTCGAGGTCTCCCGCAAGCTCGTTGAAGCTGGCGAGAACCCGCTGTTCCAGTCCCACATGTGGGACGGCTCCGCCGTGCCGATCGACGAGAACCTGGAGATCGCCCAGGAGCTGCTGGCCAAGTCCAAGGCTGCGAACATCATCCTCGAGGTGGAGATTGGTGTCGTCGGCGGTGAAGAGGACGGCGTGCAGGCAAAGGCCGGCGCGAACCTGTACACCACCGAGGAGGACTTCGCGAAGACCGTTGATGCCCTCGGCACCGGTGAGAACGGCCGCTACCTGCTGGCCGCTACTTTCGGCAACGTCCACGGTGTATACAAGCCAGGCAACGTGAAGCTGCGTCCAGAGGTGCTGGACATGGGCCAGAAGGTCGCCGCCAAGAAGCTCGGCCTGGACGAGTCCGCTCAGCCATTCGACTTCGTCTTCCACGGCGGCTCCGGCTCCGAGAAGGAGAAGATCGAGGAGGCTCTGCGCTATGGCGTCATCAAGATGAACGTGGACACCGACACCCAGTACGCGTTCACCCGCCCTGTCGCTTCCCACATGTTCTCCAACTACGACGGCGTCCTCAAGGTCGACGGCGAGGTGGGCAACAAGAAGGTCTACGATCCACGCTCCTACCTGAAGAAGGCTGAGGAAGCTATGTCCCAGCGCGTGGTCGAGGCTTGTGAGGATCTGCACTCCGCTGGCAAGTCCATCGCCAAGTAAAAACAACCTTTGATTCCCTCGGGCGCCACCAGCAGCCCGGGGGTTTCATGCACAGAAAGGGAAGAACTCCCATGAGTGAACAACTCCGCAATAGCCGCGATCTCTTCGGCGCTAACCACCCTGAGGTGCGCCTGCCGGAGGAGCTAAGCACCGCTGTGAACGCGGATGTCGCCGGCGCCGCCATCGAGGTGCTGGAGGAACTGGCTAAGGAAAACCCGAAGGACTCCGGCGCCTGGGCGGCCCTGGCCAACCGGCACATCGCCGCAGGTGACGCCATCACTGGCTACGCCTGCGCTCGCACCGGCTACCACCGTGGCTTGGACGCGCTGCGCGCCAATGGTTGGCGTGGCACCGGCCCTGTTCCGTGGGATCACCTGCCGAACCGCGGGGTGCTGCGCGCCATCGGTGCTCTGGTCTCCGCGGCCCGAGTGATAGGCGAGGATGATGAGGTGACCCGTTGCCTCAACCTCCTGCACGACTGCGACCCAGAGGCCGCCCCGGCGATGAGGTTGCTCGATTAATAGCGGCGAGCAGAAGCGGAAGGGCGCACCACTGACTTTCCGAACGGTGGTGCGCCACGTTTCCGTGCCCATGCTCGCCATATCCTTGCTGTGGATGTCCACGGTTCTGTGGCCGACCGGGATCACCCGCACGTGGACATACCTTCCCGCCCTGCAGGCCAGCGCCTTCTGCGCAGCTGTGTCTGCGGTGTTCGCCATCGGCCTGTTCCGCTCGGTCTTGCGCGCGTTCGTGTTCGCGCTCATTGCCGTGTTGGCCATCGTCGTCGTCCCTCGTATTCCCGCCCCTTTCATTCCCGACGCCACCGCGGACTCGGTTCGAGTCTTCGCCCTCAATACCTACTTTGGCGCTGCCGATGATCAGGCGATCGCCCAGAGGGTTGCTGAGTTGAAGCCGGATGTCGTGGTGCTTTCGGAGACGAACCCCAAGGAGGTGGACGCGGTGGCGTCGAAAACGAATATGGTCGCCACGGGCCCAGTTGAACCGGGCGTGGGAGGGGCCGACGCGGTGGCGATTCTGATCCGCGAGGGTGCACCGATGAACGGGGCGGGGGACCAGGGGCTCACGCGCTTCCAAAACCCGATGGTCACGCGCCCTGCGAAAGACGAACAATCCACCCCGCTGGACATCATGGGCGTGCACTTTGTGGCGCCCGTCGGCGATGACCGCGTGGCGTGGGACAGCGAGTTGGAAACGACCGTGAACTGGGTGAATGAGAAGAAAGCGGCGGGCAATTCCCAATTGATTCTCGCCGGGGACTTCAACGCCACGCGTCTGCACCCGCGCTTCCGGGATCTCCAGCTAGAGGACTGCACCGGGCACATGGCGCACACACCAACCTGGCCAGCGGTATTGCCGCTGCTGCGCCTCGACCACATTCTTACGACCGGTACTTGCCACGGCGCTGGACAGGTCGGGGTAGAGGGCACAGACCATAAGGGAGTGTGGGCCGACATTTCCGCGTAGGGTGTTGGCATTATGGTTCGACAGTCCGAAGGGGAGAAGTGGGCAGAACCCCTTGACCCACAGCGTCCCGCCCTAGGAAGGCTCCGGCACCTCGTGCGCCGCAGCCCCGGCGTGAGGGCCGCGGCTACCAGCCTGCGCCGCATCGCGCCACTGAAGGCTTTGATACGCGTGCGGGAGACACTCATCTTCGCGATCCAGTGTGCCATAGCCGCGGGCCTGGCTCTGTGGATTGCGGAGGGTGTCATTGGCCACGAACAGGCCTTCTTCGCTCCGATCGCGGCAGTCATCAGCCTCGGCGTGACGGGCGGTCGCCGCACGCGGCGTTCTTTCGAGCTCGTCCTCGGGGCGGCAGTGGGCGTGGGCGTGGGGGACTTGGTGATTCACTTCATCGGCTCCGGCTACTGGCAAGTGTCCGTGGTGGTGCTGGCAGCGATCCTCGCCGGAACGTTCGTGGATAGAGCTGGCTCGGTGGCGATCCAGTCCGCGTCCACGGCGGTGCTCATCGCGACAATCATCCCGCCGGGCACCACTGGGGCGCTCGACCGCATGGTCGATGCGCTGGTGGGTGGTCTGCTGGGCATCTTGGTGCTGGCAGTGGTTCCGAACTCACCGCTCAAGGCCGCGCGCCGGGAGGTGTCCACGCTCATCTCTAAGGCTTCTTTGGTTCTCGACGACGTCGCGGCAGGCATGGAAGCCGGTGATGTGGAGGCGATTGGTGAGGCTCTGCAGACAGCCCGCGGTACGCAAACGTCGGTGAACGCGATGCTCTCCGAGGCCGGCGGTGGCTCGGAGGTCGTGGCGCTCTCGCCGATTTATTGGACGGCGAAGCGCTACTCCAAATCAATGACGCGCATCCTTGTGCCCGTGGACAACATCATGCGCAATACGCGTGTGCTCGCGCGCCGTTCTGAGGTGCTCGTCGGTGACCAGGTTGAGCCCAAGCCGGAGCTGCTGGCGCTCATCCGCGGCATCTCCAATGAGCTGGGCCACCTGGGTGCGTTGTTCGCCAAGGGTGGCACCCGCGGCACGCGGCAAGAGGCCGTGGAGATTCCGAAGATCGTCCACAACCTGCAATGGTTGGGTGCCCAGGCGCAGATGAGCCTTGCCGAGGGCGCCGGACTCTCCGGCACCGTTGTGCTCGCGCAGAGTCGCAGCATCATCGTCGACGCCTTGCAGGTCTGTGGCTTCTCGCGTGATTCCGCGATGGCCTGCCTGGCGCCGACGGTCGATACTCCCTGGCGGCCGCCTGAGGTGCGCGGCGAGTAGGCGGCGGAGTAAGTGCTGTTGGTGGGGCAGCCCGTCGCAAATATTGCCTTCCGGCACCACAAACATTGCCTGTCGGCAACTCCCGCGTTCTGCTCGTCAGTTGCGGACGAACTGCCCGTCACGCAGATGCCGGTAAAAGGTCACCGACTTCAGCGGGCGCGGATGCGGGGCACCATCACGTACTACCTCCATGTCCACACCGCCCGCCTGCAGAGCGCGCCCCTTCAACACTGGAGGCTCGATCTTCGGTTCCTGCTTCAACCAGCCGAATAAACCACGTTTGCGTGGCAGTGGCGGCAGCGGGACAGCAGCCAAACCAGGAGCACCCATCGTCGGCACCATTCGCACACCGCGGGTGAACGTGCTCTTCTGGTTCTGCTCAGGATCGTGGTTATACAACACACCCGAGTCCACGATGGCCTCGCCGACCAGCTCGTCATCCGGGCCATGGATCTCCGCAGCACCAAGCACCGCCAAGCCATGATCGTCGCGCATCAGCGCCGTCGGACGAGCTGCCTCCTCCAAGGCATAGGCCAGGGAGCGCTTGAAGTTGGCGTCGGGAATCAAACCCCAGTTCCGTGCCACGGTCGACGATGCCGGATCGCGGGGCACGAACGCGACCTGAACCCACAGGGCATCGATCCGCATGAGCTTGGACACGACCGCCGCCAGCGCCGCATCCGAGCCCTCAACGATCACGCGCACCCGCTCGCTGATCTGGTGCGGATCAGGCACGGGATGTCCCTGGTGCTCCACATCAGGCTGGGCGGCGATATCAGCCAACGACGGCGTGGAGCCGACCACGAACCGGGAGGAGAGGGCATCGAAGAACTTCAGATCGCGGCGGCCCGGAACCTCAGGCAACTCCATAATGCGCAGCTCCTCGCCCTTGTACCGCTCGGGGAGGTCGACGGTCGGAAGAGTGGTGTCGGGGGACGCGCAGCGCAGGAGGAACAGCATGGGATAGATCTTAGTAGCCGCCCTCGGATTCACAGGAGCTGGTAGTTCGACTTCACGGGGAAGTGGGGACGAGCGAGCCACCCTCGGATGTACGGGAGCTGGGTTTTCCCGCGGAGGGCTACGTTCGGAGAGCAGTCCCAGCGCGTATCCAGTCGGAGAGCAGTCCCGGCGCGTAGTAGAATGCATAAACGTCTGACAAGGGCGTGCGCTTTCGCATGCCACAACACATCAACTTAAGGATGATTCGCGCTCATGGCAGCAATCATTGTCGTCGGTGCCCAGTGGGGCGACGAAGGTAAGGGCAAGGCTACCGATATCCTCGGCGGTCACGTGGACTACGTGGTTAAGCCAAATGGCGGTAACAACGCAGGTCACACCGTGGTAGTTGGTGGCGAGAAGTACGAGCTGAAGCTGCTGCCAGCTGGCGTGCTCTCCGAAAATGCCCTGCCGATCATTGGTAATGGCTGCGTGGTTAACCTCGAAGCGCTTTTCGAGGAGATTGATGGCCTGGAGGCCCGCGGCGCCAAGGCATCCCGCCTGAAGGTTTCCGCAAACGCTCAGCTCGTGGCGCCTTACCACGTGGCGATTGACCGCGTTGCTGAGCGCTTCCTGGGCAAGAGGGCGATCGGCACGACCGGTCGCGGCATCGGCCCAACGTATGCGGACAAGGTCTCCCGCGTGGGCGTGCGCGCACAGGACCTGCTGGACGAGTCCATCCTGCGCCAGAAGATCGAGGCTGCGCTGGACCAGAAGAACCAGATCCTCGTGAAGATCTACAACCGCAAGGCCGTGGACGTGGATGAGGTCGTGGAGTACTTCATGTCCTACGCCGAGCGGCTCAAGCCGATGCTTATCGACGCCACTTATGAGCTCAACAAGGGCCTCGATGAAGGCAAGCACGTGCTGATGGAGGGCGGCCAGGCCACCATGCTGGACGTGGATCACGGCACGTACCCATTCGTCACGTCTTCCAACCCGACCACCGGTGGTGCGTGCGTGGGTTCCGGTATTGGCCCGACGCGCATTACCTCGTCTTTAGGCATCATCAAGGCGTACACCACTCGTGTGGGCGCCGGTCCGTTCCCGACGGAGTTGTTCGACAAGTGGGGCGAGTTCCTGCAGACCACCGGTGGCGAGGTGGGTGTGAACACGGGTCGTAAACGCCGTACTGGCTGGTACGACTCCGTGATTGCCCGCTACGCTTCCCGCGTCAATGGGTTTACTGACCTGTTCCTGACCAAGCTGGATGTTCTCACCGGTATCGGCGAGATCCCAATTTGTGTGGCCTACGACGTTGATGGCGTGCGCCACGATGAGATGCCGATGACCCAGACCGAGTTCCACCACGCGACGCCGATCTACGAAACGATGCCGGCGTGGGACGAGGACATCACGGGGTGCACCACTTTCGAGGAGCTGCCGGAGAAGGCGCAGGCGTATGTGAAGCGACTGGAGGAGCTGTCTGGCTGCCGCATCTCCTACATCGGTGTTGGCCCTGGTCGCGACCAGACGATCGTGATCAATGACGTCCTGGAGAGCTAGTTTTCGCTTTCTGACCCGCGGGCTTGGCTTTCCTTTCACCGGTTCGCGGGCTTGGCTTTTCCTTTCACCGGTCCGCGGGCTTGGCTTTTCCTTTCACCGGTCCGCGGGCTTGGGTTTCCTTTCACCGGTTCGCGGGCTTGGCTTTCCTTTCACCGGTCCGCGGGCTTGGGTTTAGCCTTGGGATTGCGAAAGCTGGCTATTCTCACCCCATGTGAGTGGAACATTTTCGGGTGTTCCCCTTCGGTGTTAGTAAATGCCACGTTTTCGGTGCTAAGCCCGCGATTTTCCACCCAAAACCCGGCATTTCCTGACATCTGCTGAGCGTGGCATTCGATGGAGCTTAGGAACGCGGCATTTCCTGACACAGGGTAAGTGCTGGGGAACTGTGTTGGTTGTGAGGACCCGTGCTTCAACCAGGCTTGTGGAAGTTGTGAGGAATCGCCAGGTTTTGGTTGGTGTGAGGGGTCTTTTCCACCCAAAACCCGGCATTTGCTGACCACGAGCGCACGAAGTGAAGGCCGGTTGCATACACGGTTGGCTAAAGCCCGCCAGATGCACGGTTGGCCAAAGCCGGTTGCACGCACGGTTGGCTAAAACCCGCCGCATGCACGGGCAGCGAAAGCCAGCTGCACGCGATCGCAGTTTCGGTACCGTGGGCAGTATGTTTGGACTCTTCGGTAAGAACGGCAGCAACAAGGACGAGGCCTCGCGCACAACCGCCGACGATCTCGGCACCGCCTATGCCGATGGAGATGATCCGGCGGCAACCATCCGCAATGGCCTTGGTGAAGCCATGCTCGCCGCCCTAGTGGGCAAGCAGGAGAGCATGGGTGAGTACTCCTATGCCCAAGAATTCCTGCCTGGCATTTACTGCTACCTAGCCGCCGACCGCAAAGGCGAATATCACCTGCTCAAGGACCACGAAATTCCCGGCCCGCTGGACTCCGACCCCTTCGCCGGCCAGCTACCCGAAGCACCGACTATCTTCCACATTGCACGCCGAGCGACGCGCGACCAAGTCAAGGAGAAGTTCACCGTCATGGGAGTGGACGGCACAGAGATTGCGATGCTCACGTCCGGTGTCCCGTTCGGGGCGGTGCTGGCAACCGATGTCGATGATCTGCGCACCATCACTGAAACCCCCGACTACGGCCATGGCCACGTGATCGCTATGCCGTGGACGAATGCGGTGATGATCTATCCAGTGAAGGAAGGGTGCAGCGCCCAAGATCTCGTAACGATGTCTCAGGTAGCGATGCAGGCTATGCAGAATGGCGAGCAACCCTTGAGCCCGTTCATGTACTGGCATAAGGAGGGCCACTACCTGCCATTGAGTGCCGTCCAGGGCGACCAGTTGGGGCTCAACGTCCCCATGGAGTTTCCCATTGCACGCGACACCAATGGCCAACCCATCAGGGATAATCCGCCAGCTGATCACGGACTAGGAAGTAATTAGTCGCAGGCTTTCGCTAACGGGAGCGCCCGCGTGCGTGCCGTACCCTAGTGCTCATGACCATCCCACGCGTGATCGCTGACGTTGATACCGGAATCGATGATGCCCTCGCCCTCGCCTGGCTCGGTAGCCTGCACGCGAGGGGGAAGATCGAATTGACGGTCACCACTTCCGCGGGCAACACCACTGTCACCAACGCAGCGCGGAACTCCAATGCGGTACTGCGCATGACCGGCTCCCGTGCCCGCGCAATTCCTGGCCTGCCCCGCCCGCGAGTCCTGCCACTGACCACCACCCCGGAGACGCACGGCCCAGCGGGACTGGGCTATTGGGAGGATCATGGCCCCGAGGATGAACCCGATCCCGGCCGTAGCTTCCTCGAGGCCTGGCGTGCCGCCGAGCCAACACACGTGCTCATCGCTGGCCCCGCCACCAACCTCGCCTACGCGATGGATCATGCCCCGCGACTGCTGGAGAACACCCACGTCACGCTGATGACCGGGGCGTTTACCTACCCCGGCAACACCACGCCGACCGCGGAGTGGAATGCGTGGGTGGATCCTCACGCCCTGAAACACGTCCTCGCCAACTGGCCTGCCACCGCCCCGCTGCTGACAATCTGTCCGATCAATTCCACCGAGCGCGTCCTGCTCACCCCACAGCGTTTGCAGGAGGTACTGCAGCATCTTTCCCTCGCGCAGGCTGAACTCGCCGATCTTCTGATCGACGCCACTAGGTTCTATTTCGAATTTCATGAAGAAGTTGGGGTGGGTTATCAAGCGCAGATCCATGACCTCGCGGCAGCTCAAGTGCTATTAAGGGATGAGTTGTGGATACTGCGCGGTGACGTCGAAAAGAAGAAGGCTACCGTTGACGTGGAGGCGGATTCCGACCTGCTACGCGGAACGACGGTGGCGGATTGGGACGGCAGTTACTGGGATCGGGCGCCAAATGCTGAGATTCTCACGCGCATTGCGCCGGAATCGGTGTTCGCGACTTTCGAAAAGGCTCTGGGTTAGGCGCGAGGGGGGCGGGTGGCCCAGATCTAGGTGCGCTGGGGCTAGGCGCAGAGGGCCTAGGTGCGCTGGGGTTTGGCGCGGTGGGCTTAGGTGCGGTGGTGTTAGCTTTCGGTGTCTGGTGAGCTGTGGTGCGCCTTCGCGGTCCACGCGGCGATCACGGTCGTGATGGGAACGGCCATGACTAGTGCCATCGCGCCGGTGACGGAGCGGAGGAGTTCGGTGGCCATAACATCTGAGGTGAGAATCTGTTCCAGGGAGCGGCCGGACATGCTCAGCAACAGAAGCGTGGGCAGTGCCACGCCCGTATAGCTGAGCACGAGGGTGTAGACCATGGAAGCGATGTGGTCCCGCCCGACTTTCATGGCGCTGCGGAAAATATGCCATCGGCTAGCTTGCGGTTCGAGCTCGTGGAGCTCATTGACTGTGGAAGCTTGGGCGATCGTCACATCGTTGAGTACGCCGAGTGCGCCGATGATCATGCCGGCGAGCAGAAGCCCGCTGATGTTGATGCCCGGCATGTACACGAGGATCTGGAGGTTGCTTTCATCGCCGAGGCCGCGGATGCCCGTGGTACGCACGGAAAGATAGGACAGGATGGCGGCGAAGGCAAGGGCAAAGAGGGTGCCACCCATCGCGGAGGCGGTCTTCCAGCTGAAGCCGTGGACGAGAAAGAGGACGCAGAAAAGCACCGAGGACCCGCAGGTAAGGGCCAGGAGGACGGGGGAGCCGCCCTGGGCGAGTGCGGGCAGGAGGAAGACGATGATGATGAGCATCGTGATCGCCAGTCCAACGAGTGCGCGCAGGCCCCGCAGTGCGCCCACCAGCACGATCAGCGCCACTGCGGCAGCCAACCATATCCACACGGGAACGGAGCGGTCGAAGTCCTGGAATGAGAGTTGGGTGGTGCCCTCAGTGGCGTGGTTGGTGAGCAGGATCTTGTCGCCGGTCTGCAGGTTGGGTTCGCCCGGGATGCCGGGCCGTAGTTCTAAGAGGGTGCGTTTGCCCTCGAATTCGCCACTGTGGATATCGATAATTGCGTGCGTGCAGTCATCGGGTGCGAAGGGGTCTGTGACGGGGGCGCTGTCGAAAACCTGGCCGACGGAGGGGGAGGAGCAGACGCCTGGCTGCACTGTGGCAACCTCCGCGCGGATGAGCTCTTGGGTGAGTCCGGATTGGGTGCGGAAGGCCTCTGACATTTCCGGTTTTTCGTCAGAGGGCCAGAGTAGGCACAGCCCCACGACCGTGGCGATGGCTGCGAGTGCGAGCCAGGCAGTGAGCGCCTTGTGCGGCCACGATAGTGGGGTGTGAGTGCGCGGTTTTTCTGTTGTGGAGTGGCGTCCCATGGAGGAAAATGTACGACGCAAGGATAGAAAACAACAACTATTTTCACTATTGCTTCGCTGGCTCTCAGGGACTTCGTAGTAATTGCAGGAGCGCGAGTCACGCGCTGCGGGTGTTGGGAGCGCTACTCGCGTTCGGGGTGCCGTGTAAGGGGCGTGCTGAGCGCGAGCAGCGAGCTGGGCGTGTTGCCCGCGCTAGGCGCGTGCCTTGCGGGCGGCCTCCACGAGGACCTTCAGGCTGGCGGTCGTTTCCTCCCAGCCACGCGTCTTCAGGCCACAATCCGGGTTGACCCACAGCAGCTGTGGATCGACGGAATCCAGTGCTGCGGCGAGCAGTGCGTCGACCTCATCCTGCTGCGGCACGCGAGGGGAGTGAATATCCCACACGCCTGGGCCCACGCCGAGCTCATAGCCCGCATCCTTGAGGGCGGCGAGGACCTGCATGCCGTTGCGAGCTGCCTCGATGCTGGTGACATCTGCGTCCAGGTTGCTCACCGTGTCGATAAGCTCATTGAACTCGGAGTAGCACATGTGAGTGTGGATCTGGACGGCATTGGGTGCCCCGGCCGTTGCCAGTCGGAAGCTGCCCACGGCCCACTCCAGGTAGGCAGGCTGGTTGGCCTCGCGCAGCGGCAGGAGCTCGCGGATGGCGGGCTCATCGACCTGGATGATCTGGGCGCCGGCGTCGATGAGGTCGCTGATCTCATCACGCAGGGCCAGGGCCACTTGGTCGGCGGTGTCTCCGAGGGGCTGGTCGTCGCGCACGAAGCTCCAGGCGAGCATCGTTACTGGGCCGGTGAGCATGCCCTTGACGGGCTTGTCGGTGAAGCTCTGCGCCACCTTGTACCATTCCACGGTCATCGGCTCTGGGCGGTGCACATCGCCGTAGATGATTGGTGGGCGGACGCAGCGGGAGCCGTAGCTCTGCACCCACGCGTGGTCGGTGGAGAGGTAGCCTTCCAGCTGCTCGCTGAAGTACTGCACCATGTCGTTGCGCTCCGGCTCGCCGTGGACGAGCACGTCGAGCCCCAGTGCTTCTTGGCGGCCGATCACGTCGCGAACTTCGTCGACCATGGCTTGCTTGTAGGCCTCTCCGTCGATCTGGCCTCGACGCCACCGCGCCCGCGCGCTGCGGATTTCCCGAGTCTGTGGGAAGGAGCCGATGGTGGTGGTCGGCAGTGGAGGCAGGTTGAGGGACTCGCGCTGAGCTTCCTGGCGTTCCTTGATTGAGGAGCGCTGACGGTCTGCCGCGGTGATGGCCGCGGTGCGGGCGCGGACCTGCTCGTTGTGGCTCAGCGGGGATGCTTCGCGTGCTGCGATAGCTTCGCGGGATGCCTTGAAGAATTCGGAGACGTCCTCGCCGCGCAGGGCGGCGGAGAGGGCTGCGACCTCAGCGATCTTCTCCTTGCCGAAGGCCAACCACTCCTGGACGGGGCCGAGGTCCTCGCGCTCGAGAGTATAAGGCACGTGGAGCAGGGAGCAGCTGGTGGAAACGGCGACTGGTCCACGGTGGGCGAGCGTGCCTAGCGTTTGGAGTGCTTGATCCATGTTCGTCCGCCACACGTTGCGCCCGTCAACGATGCCGGCGACTAGGAGTTCTTCGCCCGTCCAGCTTGCCAGTTCTACGCCACCATAAACGAGGTCTACACCGAAGGCCGCTACACCTGTTCCACTGAGGGTTGCGATGGCGCGGTCTCCGTCCTCGAAGTAGGTCTGCACCAGAATCTTGAGCTCGGGGTGGGCCTGGGCGAGCTTCTCGTAGCCTGCGCGAACTCGCTGGGTCACGTCCTCTGGGATATCGGTGACCAGTGTTGGCTCGTCGATCTGCACCCACTCGGCGCCGCGGTCGGCGATGCGTGGCAGCAGGCGCGCGTAGGTGGCGAAGAGGTCCTCCAGCAGGTCGAGGGTCTTGGATCCATCGGTGGTGCGTGCCAGCGAGAGGTAGGTCAGTGGGCCGATGAGCACGGGGCGAACAGCGGTGCCCGCGCGCTTAATCTGGTCGCGGAGATCCTCCAGGAAAGCGTGGTCGTCCAGGGAGAATGTGGTGTCGGCGGACAGCTCCGGAACGATGTAGTGGTAGTTCGTGTCGAACCACTTCGTCATTGCGGAAGCTGGCAGTTCGGCGGTGCCGCGGGCAGCGGCGAAGTAGCGGTCGATGAATCCCGGCAGGCCGTCGTTGCTGTGGTCGGGGATGTCCGCCACGCGCTCTGGGAGGGTGCCCAGGAGTGCTGAGGTGTCCAGGATGGCGTCGTAGAAGGAACGGCCGGCGTAGGGTGCGGAATCCAGGCCTGCGGTGATGAGCTGGTCGGTGTAGTCGTTAGTGAGTTTGGTTGCGACTCCAGCCAGTTCGCGTCCGGTGCTGTCACCGCGCCAGTAGGCCTCTAGAGCCTTCTTGAGTTCGCGGTCGGGACCAATGCGTGGAACCCCTGAAATGGTTGCGTGAAAAGTCATGTTCTTCTGATCCTCGTCAGTCGAAGTCAATGGTTGTCAAACAACCGGCAGGTATTCGGACTCGCGCTGGCGATAACGAGGATTGCGGTGGACAGACTGCGGCCCCGGTAACACCATGCGCACACCGTTGCGGGACAGCTCCGGATTCTCACCGGATTCCCCTGCTACATCACGTCTGAGGCCTCTCACCTTGTCCGGGGCTCCAGAAGGTGGACCTGCAAGCGACGTGAATCGGTTGCGTGGAAGTACATACAACACTAGACAGCTTGGTCTGTCAAGAAAGGAGGGAGATCTGCAGGGGGGATGGCGTTGTGGCCTACTATGGGCGCGTGGCAAAAAAGAACAAGAAGATCGCACGCGAACAGGCCGAAGCGGAACGTCAGAAGATCGAGCAGCAGCGCCGAAACGACCAAATGACGGGTGTGAGGACGAACTTCGCCATCGTCGCGATGCTGATCGTCCTGTACTTCCTGCGTGGGGGACAGTTTGTTGGCCTCGGCCAGTTACTGGCGCTCGCGATCTGCTTCTTCTTTGCGCAGATCACCACTGATATGTGGCGGATCTACCGCAATGAACCCGAACCCGCAGGGCTCGTTCGGCGCTTAGCGCCGACCCTGGCATTCACGGCGCTCCTCTTCACCGTGATTTTCCTGACCATGGGGTGAGTGAGAGCGGTCAGATCACGGCGAGAGCGTCGGCAACAGGCACGCGGAGATGCCCGTGTGTAGTGCGAAAGTTTCCCGCTGAGTGTGTGGGACGAGGCGCTTTCATACTCCACTAACGCCCTCTGTTTCGACTGTGTTACACAGCGTTCAAAAAGTCTTTCACGAGCGCACGGATGGCGCCCCAACAACAGCCTTAATCGCTCACTTCCACCTGGTCGCCAATGGTCGTCACGCTGCTCGCAGCACGCATCGGCTCCCGAGCAGGCCCAGACACCACATCGCCCGTTGTCACATCAAAGTGGGAATCATGCTTTGGGCAAATTGCGATGGTCCGCCCATCGGCCTCTTCAATCCGGTCAATCTCGCCGGCAGCATGTGGGCACGTGGTGGAAAACGCAGTGAACTCACCCTCCTTCGGCTGCGCGATGACCCACTTATCGATGATCACAGCGCCACCCACTGGAATATCAGCCTTCGCAGCCTTAGCCACCACCTCGTCACCCGCACATGCGGCCAGCAAAGCGCCGGAGGCTGTCGCAGCAGTCGCCAACGCCACGCCCTTCAAGAAGCCGCGGCGGGAGCAGAAGTGTCCAGAGTTCTCAAAACCAGAGGCAGTCATGGCCACCATTATGGCTGGTTGCAGGGCATTTCTCTAGCAAGGTCAGCCTTAAAAGCGTTCTTGATATCCGTATGGAGCAAAACGTGCGGTTCGGCACGCGGTGGCGTCAGACATTAAGAAACCACACCCCGCGCAAGACCGCACACAAGCACGAACACCGGGCGTAAAATAGATCGCCATGAACACCCCAGAAGCCATCGGCACCCCGCTGACACCCAACGCCACGAAAGTCCTGCTCCTCGGCTCAGGCGAGCTAGGGCGCGAGGTGACGATCGCCCTGCAACGCCTCGGCGTGGAAGTGCACGCCGCCGACCGTTACTCCGGTGCGCCCGCCCACCACGTAGCCAACTTCGCACACGTCCTCGATATGACCGACGCCACCGCCGTGCGCGCCCTAGTGGACCAGGTGAAGCCGGACTTCGTCGTGCCGGAGATCGAGGCGCTGGCCACGGACGAGTTGCAGAGGATTGAAGATGATGGCGTGGCGACGGTGATTCCCACCGCGCGCGCAACCCGCCTGACCATGAACCGCGAAGGAATCCGCAGCCTAGCGCACGAGGAACTGGGCCTGCCGAACAGCGCCCACCGCTACGCATCCACATTTGAGGAGCTGGCGCGCGGCGCGGAGGAGATCGGCTACCCGTGCGTAGTGAAGCCCGTGATGAGCAGCTCCGGCAAGGGGCAGAGCTACGTGGGGAGCGCCGAAGAGTTGGAAGCGGCGTGGAATCACGCGATGACCGGAGCGCGCGTGAACAGCGGGCGGGTGATTATTGAACAGTTCATTCCTTTCGACTACGAGATCACATTGCTAACCGTGCGCTCCTGCGACCCAGAGACTGGGCGCGATGCAACATGGTTCTGCGAGCCAATCGGGCATCGGCAGGATCGTGGTGACTACGTGGAATCCTGGCAGCCAGCGGCGATGAGTGAGATTGCCCTGGACAATGCTCGCTCCGTGGCTGCGCGTATCACTGGGGCTCTTGGCGGGCGAGGAGTCTTTGGTGTGGAGTTGTTTGTCAAAGGCGATGACGTGTACTTCTCCGAGGTTAGCCCGCGCCCGCACGATACGGGCATGGTGACCATGGGGACGCAGCGCTTTAGTGAGTTTGACCTGCATGCGCGCGCGATCCTGGGGCTGCCGATTGATACGACCATGATTAGCCCGGGGGGCTTCTGCGGTGATCTATGGCGTGGACAGTCCCGATGGGCCGGTGGAGTTCGCCGGTGTGGGGGAGGCCATGCGGATCCCGGAGACTGATATTCGCCTGTTTGGTAAGCCGGAATCTTACGAGCGGCGGCGCCTGGGCGTGGCAGTGTCTACGGCGGAGACCGTTGAGGAGGCACGTGAGCGCGCCGCGGAGGCTGCGGGGCGCGTCGAGGTGCGGCCAGGTGCGGCTGACTAGGGGCTGACCAGGGGTTTGGGGGCTGTGTGAAATCTGCGGGGGGTTTGGGGGCTGTGTGAAATCTGCGGGGGTTTGGGGCGTGGTTTAGGGTGGTGTTTTTACCCTGCTAACCCCCGCGGATTCTGCAGGCTGGTGGAAGTCCCGTAGATTCTGCACGGAGATGGAAGCCAATTGGTGGGGCCTAGCTGGAGGTGGGGCCTAGCTGGAAACCCCGGAAGTCCCAGTCACCCCAGCTGCCCCAGAAGCTCCAGTCGCCTCGGCCGCCCCGCCTGTCTCAGAAGCTCCAGTCGCCTCGGCCGCCCCGCTTGTCTCAGAAGCGACAGAAGCACACTCCTCGGCCCCGCAGTGAGCAGTGGCAGTACTAGCCGCGCAGTCATCGCACAGCAAGATCTGCTTGCGGCAGGAGCCATTGATGCAGTTGTGGAACAGGTTCGTGTCCGCACCACAGTGCTGGCAGTAGCCCAGCTGCTTGGAATGATCACTGAACTCCATGTGCATGCGCTTGTCGAAGACGTAGAGGGAACCCTCCCACAGCCCGTCATCGCCGAACTGCTCGCCGTAGCGCACGATGCCGCCATCGATCTGGTAGACCTCCTCGAAGCCACGATTCTTCATCAGAGAAGACAAGATTTCGCAGCGGATACCACCAGTGCAGTAGGAGACAACGGGCTTGTCTTTCATCCAGTCGTACTTGCCGGACTCGAGCTCGCGGATGAAGTCATGAGTGGTGTTCACGTCCGGTACCACGGCGTTCTTGAACTTACCGATCTCCGCTTCCATGGCGTTGCGTCCGTCGAAGAAGACCACCTCGTCGCCGCGTTCGGCCACGAGGTCATTGACCTGCTGTGGTTTGAGATGTACCCCGCCACCGACAACGCCATTTTCATCCACCTTCAGTTCTTCCGGAGCGCCAAAGGCGACGATCTCGTCACGGACCTTCACGGAGAGCTTCGGGAAGTCTTCCGCGCCACCTTCAGACCATTTGAATTCCATCTTTTTGAACCCTGGGTACTGGCGGGTGGCTTTGGTGTAGGCCTTGCAGCTAGCGATGGTTCCGCCCACGGTGCCGTTGATTCCGTGCTTGCTGATGAGAATGCGGCCGGTGAGGCCCAGCTTTTCGCAGAGAGCTCGCTGCCACAGCATGATCGCCGTTGGGTCGGCGATCGGTGTGAAGCAGTAGTACAGCAGGATGCGGGATTCGTGGAGGTCGGTGTAGCTATTGCCCATACCTCGGATTCTAAACCCTCGTTGGGTATCCACGGAATTGCACGCAATTCCCGGCGGAGCGCCTGCGCGGCAGGGTTACTGCAGCTGGAGATGTTTCTGCGCGCGGCAGGGTTACTGCAGTCGCGCGCGGCAGGATTATTGCAGTTGGAGGTGTGTCTGCGCGCGGCTGGGTTACTGCAATCGCGCGCGACAGGGTTATTGCAGTTGGAGGTGCATCTCCACGTGGGGTACGCCCTCGACCTCGAACTCTTCACCAACGGTCTCGAAACCGTAGGACTGGTAGAAGTCCGTGAGGTAGGTCTGGGCATCCAGCTTCACGATGGCTTTCTGGGTTGTGGGATCCAGAGCCACCGCGCGACCCCTGCAGACCTCCAGAGCCTCATCCATCAGCTTCCGTGCCACTCCATAGCCGCGCATGTCTGGGTGCACGCACACGCGGCCAATGTGTTGCGCCTCCGCTGGGCCGAAGACGCGGGCAGTGCCCACCAATCGCATGGGGCTGCCAGGATCGGCCGTGCCCCACGGGTAATCCGGGCCCGATCCTGGGTGGACGTAGGCGAGGAGATGGTGCGTGTTGGGGTGGGCGTCGATGTCGTCGATCTCTGCGAATGGTGCACGCTGCTCGTTGACGAAAACATCAACGCGCAGCTTGTACAGCGCATGGACTTGCTGCGGAACCATGTTCAGCAGCGCTCGACCGGTGAGGTGAACGTCGGGTGCCTTCATGGCAGATCAGTCTACAGCCGCCCCTAGTCCTCGCGGGAGAACTTGACCATTTCTTCCCACTCGCGCACCTTCTTGCGCTCGCGACCCTCGGCTTCGCCCAGCTCGCGCTCGTGCTTGTCCAGTGCGTACCAACCGGCCCAAGTGGTGTAGTTCAGGCCCTTGTCGGCGAGGAAGGTCTCCACGGCCTCCAGCTCCGGCTGCTCGGGATCGAAGCCGATGCCGTCCTCGTGATCGGCGAGCAGGTTGGCGACGGCCTCGTTGGCATCACCCTTGGTGTTGCCGATGAGGCCCACTGGTCCGCGGCGGATCCAGCCGGTGGCGTACACACCAGGGAGACGCTCGCGCTTTTCTGCCTCAGGGTCGGCGGAGCCGGGAACTCCCGCGATGCCATCGGCTGTAGGTCCCTCGGTCAGTACGCGGCCACCAACGTTTGGCAGCACGTTTTCCCTGGAGTCCCACGGCAGGTCGGCCTGTTCATCGGACTTGTAGCCCACGGCGCGGTAGACCGCACCCACCGGCCACTCGGTGAGCTTGCCGGTGCCCTTGACGGAGCCGTTGCCGGTCAGCTCTGTGCGTTCGGTGACCAGTGCCGTGACGTTGCCGTTCTCGTCGGTCTTGACCTCGTGAGGGGATTCGAAGAAGTGCAGGTAGAGCTTGTGCGGCGCGCCCTTGGGGTCGGCGATGGCGTACTGCTCCAGCAGAGTGCAGACCATGTCTTGAATCTTGGATGCGCGACGTGCATCCTCGGATCCCTGGTCGTAGTCGATGTCCTCTGGGCTGACGACCACCTCGATGGTGTCGGAGTGGTTGAGCTCCTTGAGCTCCAGTGGGGTGAACTTCGCCTGCGCTGGTCCGCGACGACCGAAGACGTGGACTTCCTTCGCCTTGTTGTTCTTGAGGGACTCGTAGACGTTGTCTGGAATCTCGGTGACGTGCAGTTCTTCGCCGGTCTTGGCGAGAACGCGGGCGACATCTAGGCCCACGTTGCCCACGCCAATGACGGCCACGGAATCTGCGTCGAGGTTCCAGGAGTGCTCGAAGTTTGGGTTGGCGTCGTAGAAGCCGACGAATTCGCCGGCGCCGATGGTGTGCTCGCCGCCTGGGATGTTGAGGTCGCGGTCATCGGTTGCGCCGGTGGCGTAGATGACGGCGTCGTAGTAGTTCTTCAGCTCGTCGAGGGTGACGTCCTTGCCAACATTGACGTTGCCGAAGAGTCGGATTTGTGGCTTGTCCAGAACCTTGTGCAGGGACTTGATGATGCCCTTGATGCGTGGGTGGTCCGGCGCCACTCCGTAGCGGATCAGGCCGAAGGGAGCTGGCATGCGCTCGTAGATGTCAATTGCGACGTCGGTCTCGGACTTGGTCAGCGCGTCCGATGCGTAAATGCCGGCGGGGCCGGAGCCGATGACGGCAACACGGAGCGGGCGGTTATCAGCCATGTGAACTTCTAATTCCTTTTCGGCGGGGGTTTTGGTGGTTTTGTCCTCTGCCCACCCTAGCGGTTGAACGCGGGGGTAAGAACACTAGGCACGAACTATAGACAGAGTTGTCTAATTTTCGCAAGATGTCACTTGAAAATCTGAACCGATCGGTCTACTGTTTGCACCAGACTAAGCAGACTGAGCGGTCTGCGTTTCAGCTCGAGCTTGTTGCCCGACCCGAACGCGCCGTTCAGCCCATCCACCACCGAAAGTTCTGGAAGACATGACGACCTCCACGACTCCCAAGCGTCCACGCAAAGCCCGCAAGCCCCAAGGCCAATGGCTCGTCGATGGCAAGGAGCCGCTGAATGACGACGAGCGCATCAAGCAGGAAGATGCCGGTTTGGCCGTGATGCAGCGCGTGCGCGACACGTACGCCAAGGAGGGATTCGCCTCCATTCCTTCCGAGGACCTCGCCCCACGCTTCAAGTGGATTGGCATGTACACCCAGCGCAAGCCATTCCTCGACGGCACGAAGACCTCCACCCTGACGAATGCCGAACTCCAGGACGAGTTCTTCATGATGCGTATCCGCATTGACGGCGGCCTGCTCACCAACGAGCAGCTCCGCGTCCTCGGTGAGATCTCCCGCGACTACGCCCGCAGCACCGCGGACTTCACCGACCGTCAGAACCTGCAGCTGCATTACGTGCGCATCGAGGATGTCCCGACCATCTGGGACAAGCTGGAGACCGTGGGGCTGGACACGAACTTCGGATGTGGCGACGTGCCCCGCGTCGTCCTCGGCTCTCCCGTCGCTGGCATCGCCAAGGATGAGATTATCGACGCCACCCCTGCCATCGAGAAGGTAGTGCGCGATGTTCTACCGCGCGAGGAGCTGCACAACCTCCCGCGTAAGTTCAAGTCTGCGATCTCCGGAAACAAGCGCCAGGATGTCACTCACGAGATCCAGGACCTGGCGTTCATTGGTTCGGAGCACCCAGAGCACGGACCGGGCTTCGACGTGTGGGTCGGTGGCGGCCTGTCCACCAACCCGATGCTCGCCCAGCGTTTGGGCGTGTGGGTGTCCATTGACCAGGTGCCCGATGTCTGGCTCAACGTGGTGCGCATCTTCCGCGACTACGGCTACCGTCGCATGCGCAACCGCGCGCGCCTGAAGTTCCTCGTTACCGAGTGGGGCGTGGAGAAGTTCCGCCAGGTGCTGGAGGACGACTACCTCGGCTACAAGCTCGCCGACGGTCCTGAGCCAGAGGTTGTCACCGGATACCGCGACCATGTGGGCATCCACGAGCAGCGCGATGGCAAGTTCTACCTCGGTGTGAAGCCAACCGTCGGTCACACCTCCGGCGAGCAGCTCGTGGAGCTGGCGGATCTGGCCGATAAGTTCGGGGTCACCCGCATCCGCACCACCGCGGATAAGGAGTTGCTGTTCCTTGACCTCACCCGTGAGGATGCGGACCTGTTGGCGTCGGAATTGGACAAGATCGGACTCTCCGCGAACCCTTCTGCATTCCGCCGCGACATCATCTCTTGCACCGGCCTGGAATTCTGCAAGCTCGCGCACGTGGTGACGAAGCAGCGCGCGATCGCGCTGGTCGATGAGCTGGAGGAGCGCCTTGGCGATCTGGATGTGCCACTGAAGATCAGCCTCAACGGCTGCCCGAACTCCTGTGCTCGTGCGCAGGTGGCGGATATCGGCCTGTCCGGCAAGATCCTCACCACCGATGACGGCGAGCGCGTGGAGGGCTTCCAAGTGCACCTCGGAGGTGCCGTGGGCTTCGGACCGCAGTTCGGCAAGAAGGTGCGCGGAAACAACGTGTACTCCACCGACCTGGGCGACTACGTGGTACGCATCGTGGAGAACTTCAAGAAGGATCGCGAGGAAGGCGAGCAATTCCGCGACTGGGTTGGCCGCGCCGACGACGAACTGCTGGTGTAGGGGAGAGCGCATGTCTGTACCTGATCGGGACTCGTTGCCGAGCGTGAACGAGCAGATCGGCGGGCGTTCCTTCCATCCCAACGCGCGCCGGGCGACAGTGAACTGCTGCCCGTATTGCATGGGGACGAACCTCTTCCCGGATGCGGAGACGGATAATGCGTGGCAGTGCCGGGAGTGCCTGCGGGTGTTCTCGGTGAAGTTCCATGGCCAATTGCAGCGCGGATTCTAGGTGCTGTCGCGGCTCGCAATACACTGAGTGATTATGCGCGATGACCCGTCCAAAATTCCCAGCTCGGATGATCCGAAGTGGCTGCTGAAAGTGTCCTTCTCACAGCGGCCGTGGACGCACATCGCGGCGATCGGCGTGCTCATTAGCTTTCTGTGCAACGCCACTGTGCCCATCGTGGTGGGGTGCGCGATCGACGATGCCGTGGCGACCGGTGATGGCTCGCGCTTGATGATGTGGGTGGGTGTGTTGGCCTTGGTCTTCGCAACCTCCACGGCGGCGATGTACATGGGTCGTTACATCATGATGCGCTCGATGCTGCTGGTCAATCACCAGTTGCGCACGATGGTGACCGATCGCATTCAGGATCCCAAGGGCTTCAAAGGCAAGGATCGCACGGCCGGAGGTCTGCTGTCCGTGGCCAGTAATGACACCACGAAGGTCATGGACGTGATGTTCCTGACCGTATTCCCCGTGGCTGAGGTTGGTTCGCTGCTGTACATGTCTGCAGTGGTGTTGATGATCCACGTGCCGCTGGGGATCGGGGTGTTGGTCGCGGGGCCGATCGTGGTGATGATTGCGCTGCGTGCTGCGCGTCCGTTGCGTGCCCGTTCGGCTCGACGCCAAAGGGCAGTTGCGAAAACGGCCTCCATGGCCACGGACGTGGTCCAAGGGCTGCGGATCCTCAAGGGCTTGGGGGCGATAGCGTCCGTGAACAAGCGGTACGCGGGGAGTTCCACGGCTGCCTATGAGGCGACGATTGGGGCCAATAGGGCGCAGGCGGGGCTCAATGGCGTGACTGAGTCCACCGGTGCGTTGTACGTGGCCATCGTGGGAATCTTCGCGGGCGTGCTGGGGCTGGCGGGGCAGATCAGCATCGGTGAACTCATCACGGTGGTGGGAATGACGCAGTTCATCATCACGCCGATGACGATGCTGGGGAAGAACATTGCGCAGAAGGTTGCCACGGGTCAGGCCTCGGCGGCGCGCATACTCGATGTGCTCAATGCTCCTGCGGAGGATCGTGCCGAGATTGATGGCGAGGAGATGGAGCGTGTGCTGGGGCAACTGGGTGATGGGCTGACCGTTATATCCGGTGAGGATGCGCGCGAACTGGTGGATCAGTTGGATCGCATGCCAAAGTCGCGCGTGATCGTGGCACCGCATACAGCGGACCTCTTTGATGCGTCCGTGGCGGATAACGTGCACCCGGATCGGCAGCGGGCGCTGGCTGCGCTGGAGGTCGCCGCCGTGACGGACATCCCTGGCGGGCCGGATAAACGCGTGGGGGAGAGCGGTAATGCGCTATCCGGTGGGCAGCGGCAACGCGTGGCTCTTGCCCGCGCGATCGCGGCTGATTCCGACGTGCTGGTGCTCCAAGACCCGACGACAGCGGTGGACTCGATCACAGAGCAGCGCATTGCCGAAAAAGTGGCTGCTGCCAGGGCCGGACGAAAGACGATCGTTGTCACCCAGGCGCCCGCGTGGCGAGCGGAGGCGGATCAGTATGCCTAAGCAAGCTCGGAAGCAGCATGACTCGGCACAGCAGAACGTTAAGCAGGGCGATGGTGGCCGCTTCCCTCTGGCGGCGTGGGCGCAGGTGCGCCGTGAGGTTGGGGCCCAGATTGCATCCGTTCCAGGGGCTGGCCGTCGGTCACTGCTAGCGGTTGCCGCGCTGGCGCTTGGTGCGTGGCTCACGGTGCAGGTGCCGCACCAGCTTGGGCGCATTGTGGACTTCGTTCGCGAAAGCGGCCCCGGTGAGGGCAGTGGGTTGGGGGCGCTCAGCGCGGTGCTGGTGGCCGTGGCCATCGGTGGAGCAGTGTTCAATGCGGTGGGCTTTTACATGCTCTCCACGATCTCGGAGCGGGTCATCGCGAACCTGCGCGAAACAATGGTGGGCACGGCGCTGGGATTGCCGCTCCACCGGGTCGAGGAAGCAGGAACGGGCGACCTCGTGAGCCGCTCCACTGACGATGTGGCCGAGGTATCCAGTGCGGTGACGGAAACCTTGCCGATCCTTGCCACCAGCGTGTTCACCATCATTGCTACAGCGCTGGCGCTGGCAACAGTGGATCCACGCATGCTCGTCATCGTGCTGGTTGCGCTGCCGGTGTACTGGGTGGGAGCGCGCCGCTATCTTCGGGTTGCTCCTGGCCGTTATGCCGCGGAGCGCGCGGCCATGGCTGAGCGCGCCCGCAGGGTGCTGGAGGCCATCCGCGGGCATCGGACAGTGCGCGCGTTCTCCATGGAAAAGCGCATGCATTACAGCATCTACAGCTCCTCATACTCTGTGGTGACGCTCGGGATGAAAGCCCGCCAGTCCATGTTCAACCTGCAGGTCTGGATTGGTGTGGGTGAATTCATTACCGTCGGTGGCGCTGTCTTCTTGGGCTTCCACCTCGTTCGCGCGGACCTCGTGACCGTTGGTGCGGTTACCGGTGCGGCACTGATGATGATTCGCCTGCGTGGGCCGATCATGCAGCTGATGCGCGTGATGGACGTGGTTCAGTCCGCCTACGCTTCCCTGGCCCGCATCGTTGGAGTGACTCTGGATCCACCGCAGCCCATCCCGGATGCGGGAGCGCCCGCTGCCCGTGGCGCGGTCGAATTGCAGCACGTCTCCTTCACCTACGGCGAAGGACAAGCCGCCGTCAGCGATGTCACCTTCTCCATCGCACCGGGGGAGACCGTGGCGCTGGTGGGCGCCTCCGGTGCCGGTAAAACGACCGTCGCTGCCCTCATGATGGGGCTGCGTGTGCCGCATGCTGGGTCTGTCGCCCTTGATGGGGTGCCCGTGCACTCTCTCTCCGATGCGGAGCGTGCCACCCGCTTGGCGATGGTTTCGCAGGATGTGCACACTTTTTCCGGCACGCTGCGTGAGGATCTCACCCTCGCCCGCGAGGGCGCGAGCGATGAGGAGCTGATCCATGTGCTCGAGCGCGTGGGGGCGGACTGGTTCGCGCGCTTGCCTCACGGACTCGATACTGAGGTGGGGGCGATGGGAGTGACGCTGGATGCGATGGAAGCGCAACAGTTGGCGCTGGCGCGAGTGCTGCTGATGGATCCTGCTGTCGTCGTCATGGATGAGGCCACCGCAGAGGCGGGTAGTGCGAATGCAGGCAAGCTGGAAGCCGCTGCAGAAGAGGTCACGGCTGGCCGCAGCGCCCTGATGGTCGCGCACCGGCTGGACCAGGCGGCCAAGGCTGACCGCGTGATGGTGATGGAGTCCGGGCGCATTGTTGAATCTGGAGCGCACGAGGATCTCGTGGCGCAGGGTGGAATGTACACCCAGCTCTGGGAGGCGTGGAGCCGCGGGCGTTAACGGTTGGCGCCGGGGGAGAGGTTGCTGCCGAATTGGGGCGATCTCGCTTTTCAGGTTGCCGAAAATGAACCGGTTGGTCTACTCTGGAGCAAATCAAAGTAGACAGAACGGTCTAACTATTTTCGGGTCGTTGCAGTGAGGTTTTTCGCTCGAGGTTTTCACCGAAAAGCTTTCACCGAAAGGTGTTCCGCTACGGCGCCGACATACGCTGACCGCCTCTGACTACTGCAGACACAGCAACACGAGAGGAAGCACCTACATGGACGTGGGAATTTCTGCCGGGCTTCTCGGCGGAAGCTCGGGTGACTACCGAGACCCAAGTATCAGTCCGGACGGCGCACCAACGACCACCACGCCACTGAGCGACGAGCAGCGCGCCGCCCACGAGGCCCTAGTTGCCGAGTGGAACGAGAAGCTGGAAGGCAAGTCAGCAGAGGACATCATGGAGTGGGTCGGCACCCACGTTCCCGGCAAAATCGCCGTGACCATGTCGATGCAGGACACCGTGCTGGCGGAGCTCGCCGAAGGGCGGCTGCAGGACGCAGAACTGGTGTTCTTGGACACCGGCTTCCACTTCGATGAAACGATCGCCACCCGCGACAAGGTCGAAGAGCGCTACAACCTGCCGTTGACCAACGTGGAGCCCGTCCTCAGCCGCGAAGAGCAGGACGAAGTCTACGGTCCACGCCTCTACGCCCGCGATAACACCGCCTGCTGCCGCATGCGCAAGGTCGAACCGCTCGCTCGAATGCTCAACCCGTTCGAGGCGTGGGTCACCGGAGTGCGTCGCGTCGACAATGCACTGCGTGCCAACACCCCGGTACTGGATGTGGATCGCACGGGCAGGCTGAAGATCAACCCGATCGTCGACTGGACCGACGAGGACGTGGAGAACTACATCAACGAACACGACCTCATCATCAATCCTCTGACGAAGCAGGGCTACCCCTCCATTGGGTGCGCTACGTGCACCTTGCCTGTCGCTGAAGGCGAAGACCCACGTTCCGGCCGCTGGGCCGGCTCAAACAAGACAGAATGCGGACTCCATACATGAGCAATAAGACACTCTCGCCACACCTGGCGGCACTTGAAGCAGAATCCATCGAAATCCTCCGCGAGGTGGCGGGCCAGTTCGACCGGCCAGCGCTGCTGTTCTCCGGCGGTAAGGATTCCGTCGTGGTCCTCGAACTGGCCAAGCGCGCTTTTGCGCCAGCGGCGGTGCCATTCGAACTGGTCCACGTGGACACCGGCCACAATTTCCCGGAAGTTATTGAATTCCGCGACAAGGTGGCCTCCGATCCCCGCGTGACCTTGCACGTTGCCCATGTCCAGGACTGGATTGACAGCGGTGCCGTGCAGGAGCGCCCGGACGGTACGCGCAACCCACTGCAGACCGTGCCGCTGGTGGAGACCATTCAGAACCGCGGCTACGATGCGGTTCTCGGCGGAGCTCGCCGAGATGAGGAGAAGGCCCGCGCGAAGGAGCGCGTGTTCTCCGTCCGCGACTCCTTCGGTGGCTGGAACCCACGTCGCCAGCGCCCAGAGCTGTGGGGTCTGTACAACGGCCGCCACCAGGCCGGCGAGAATATCCGCGTCTTCCCAATCTCCAACTGGACCGAGGCTGACGTATGGGATTACATCCGTGACCGTGAGGTAGAGGTGCCGCAGATCTACTACGCCCACGAGCGTGAGGTCTTCGAACGCGGCGGCATGTGGCTGACCGCGGGCGAGTGGGGCGGCCCGAAGGAAGGCGAGGAGATCGTCACTAAGACCGTGCGCTACCGCACCGTCGGCGATATGTCCTGCACCGGTGCTGTGCTCTCCGATGCGACGACCATCGAAGAGGTCATCGACGAAATTCGCCAGTCCACCACCACCGAGCGTGGCGCGACGCGCGCCGATGACAAGCTCTCCGAATCCTCCATGGAAGACCGCAAGAAGGAAGGTTACTTCTGATGACTACCGCAGCCCCAACCCTGCCAACGCTGCGCCTGTGCACCGCGGGCTCCGTGGATGACGGCAAGTCCACCTTCGTTGGTCGCCTGCTTTACGACACGAAGTCCATTCTGGCTGACCAGTATGAGTCCGTTGAACGCGTCTCCAACTCCAAGGGCTTGGAGAACCCGGACCTGTCTCTGCTCGTCGATGGCCTACGCGCCGAGCGCGAGCAGGGCATCACCATCGATGTGGCCTACCGCTACTTCGCGACGGATAAGCGCAGCTTCATCCTGGCCGATACCCCAGGCCACGTGCAGTACACCCGCAATACCGTGACGGGCCTGTCCACCTCGGAGCTGGTGATCGTGCTCGTGGACGCCCGCAATGGTGTGATCGAACAGACCCGCCGCCACCTCACTGTGGCCGCGATGATGAAGATCTCCCACGTGATTGTCGCCGTGAACAAGATTGACGCTGTGGACTTCTCCGAGGAGGTCTTCAACGAGGTCGCCAGCGATATCACCGCACTCACCTCTGAGCTTGGGCTGCACCGCGTGGACATCGTCCCAACCTCCGCGCTGCTGGGCGACAATGTGGTGGAACGATCCGCCAATACTCCGTGGTACTCCGGCCCGTCCGTGTTGGAGATCCTGGAGACCGCCACTCCTGGAGCGGAAAATGACGGCGTGGTTCGCGGCTTCCGTTTCCCCATCCAGATCGTTATTCGCGAGCATGCCACCGACTACCGCGGTTACGCTGGTCGCATCGCTGCGGGTTCCATCAAGGTCGGCGACACGGTGAAGGCCGCTGGTCGCGAGGCTGTCATCGAAGGCATCGACTCTCCAGATGGGGACCTGCAGGAGGCTCGTCGTGGCCAGTCCGTGGTGCTGCGCCTGGACCGTGACATCGATTTGTCCCGTGGGGATATCATCGCCGCTGATGATGTGCCGGAGCCATCCAACCAGCTCACGGCGACGGTGTTCCACCTTGCGGAGACCCCGGTGAAGCTCCGTTCCAATGTGCTGCTGCGCTACGGCTCTTCCCTGGTGCGCGCGCGTGTGGATGAAATCGTCCGTCGCGTCGATATTTCCGGCAAGAATCGTGCGCAGGAGGAGATCGCGCACGGCGGTGCCGATGAGCTCGCCCTCAACGATATTGCCGAGGTGCGTGTGACGGTTGCGGAGGCCTTGAGCTTCGAGCCGTACCGTCGCGGTGGCAAGGTCGGCAGCTTCCTGCTGGTTCACCCAGGTTCCGGCGATACTCTCACCGCCGGCCTGATCTCCGAGGGCTAGGCAACGTTTCCGTGTCCTCTTCTTCGGTCCCCATCATCGTGCTTGCCCATGGCTCCCGCCATCCGCGCGCTGATGGGGCCATTTCTTTGATTGCCGACGCCACCAGCGCCCTGTCCGGGGGAGATGTGTATGCCGCTCACCTGGATTTTTCCCCGGTGACGCTCACAAATGTCGTGCAATTGCTGGCGGCGAAAGGGCATCGGGAGGCGGTGGTCGTGCCGCTGTTATTCACGAAGGCATTCCACGCCCGTCACGATGTGCCTGAGGCGCTGCAGGAGGCGCATGAGGCCACGGGGGTTCACTTGCACTTGGCGGATGGATTGGGTTCCGGCGAGGATATGGCGCAGGTTGTGGCGCGGGCCAATCGTACTGTGGCTCGCGGGGCCGAGCGGCTTGTGTTGTATTCCGTCGGCTCCTCAATGCCGGAGGCCAACCGGGCAGTGGCGGACTTGACACGGCGTGTGGGCGAGATTCTGCAACTGCCCGATGCTGTGGCAGTACATGCCACTGGAAAAGGCGAGGGTACTGGACCTCAAGCTGCCCTGGATGCCGCGGGGGAGAACGGTGTTATCGTCCCGCTGTTCGTCGCTCCTGGCACGTTGTGGGATGCGGTTGTGGAGCATGTTTCCCTGTATGGTGGCCCCCGGCTGGGTGGGCCCTTGGTGACTGCCCTGGCACCGTTGGTGCTGAAGCGGGCCGGCGGGGCAGATTTTCGGGGGGAGTGTTTTGGGGAGGAAACTGGTTTGTGAATGTGCTGAAAGGCACAATAAGGGTGAGGAATAGCATCAGACCACCCTTGGAGGTTCATCAGTGTCCGCTCACGCGTCCGTGAAAGCTGTCATTAGTCCGAAGGCAGGTGCGGTTGCGCACCGTAGTGACATCATCGACCAGCTGCAGGCGGTCGACATTTTCGACCACATCCGCCCGTCTGCCCCTGATTTTGCTGACGCGCTCAACGCGGCTTATGACACCCCTTCCCACGTCATCGTCGGTACCGGTGAAACCACTTTCGATTCCCGCCTGGCTGCAGCCACTGGTGCGGCGCATTACCTCGTGGCCGGTGTAGAGGAAGACGCCGTGAACGTTCAGCTCGCCGCAGGTCAGTTGGTGCGTGACGGACGTGTTCCCGCTGGCATTTGCGTGCTGGACTCCGCCGGTGGGGCATCCCGTGCCCTCACTGCTGAAGGCGAGGCCATTCCGTACGTCTCGCTGCAGGATATTGCAAATGCCGAGCGTCGCGAGCCGGTCATCGGTCCCGAGCTCTTCGAGCGCAACCTCATCCTCCAGGCACGCGAGAAGAAGGCGCACATCGTGCTGCCGGAGGGCGACGATGATCGCATCCTCATCGCCGCAGATCAACTGCTGCGAGACAAAGTCTGTCGCCTGACGATCCTCGGTGATCCAGCGGCTATGGCAGCTCGTGCCAAAGAACTGAAGCTGGATCTCTCGGCAGCCAACCTCACGGACCCAACCTCCGGCACCCAGTTGGAGGAATTCGCCCAAGAGTTCGCCGAGCTACGTGCTCACAAGGGCGTGACCATCGAGGATGCCCGCGAAACGATGAAGGACATCAGCTACTACGCCACGATGATGATCCACAAGGGCTTGGCCGACGGCATGGTTTCCGGTGCCGCGCACACGACAGCGCACACCATCAAGCCCTCCTTCCAGATCATCAAAACCGCCCCCGGATCCTCCGTGGTGAGCTCCATCTTCCTCATGGTGATGGACGGCGTGCTCTGGGCGTTCGGCGACTGCGCGGTCAACCCCAACCCGACCTCCGAGCAGCTGGCTGAAATCGCCGCCGTGTCTGCGCAGACCGCCGCACAATTCGGCATTGAGCCAAAGGTCGCGATGCTGTCCTACTCCACCGGTACCTCCGGCGCTGGTGAGGACGTTGAGGTCGTTGCCGCTGCTGTGGAGAAGGCGAAGGCTGACAACCCTGACCTGCAGTTGGATGGTCCGCTGCAGTTCGACGCTGCTGTCGTCGAGTCCGTGGGACAGAAGAAGATGCCCGGCAGTGACGTGGCCGGCAAGGCGACCGTCTTCGTCTTCCCCGACCTCAACAGCGGCAATATCGCCTACAAGGCTGTGCAGCGCACCGCGGACGCCCTGGCAGTCGGCCCCATCCTGCAGGGCCTCAACAAGCCGGTCAACGACCTCTCCCGCGGTGCCACGGTGCCAGACATCGTCAACACCGTAGCTATCACCGCCATCCAGGCCGGCTAAGCGCAACGCATCCACAACTCATTCGACGAGAAAGACGAGACCAACCCCATGTCCAACAAGTACGCACTGGTTCTGAATTCCGGTTCTAGCTCCATTAAGTTCCAGGTGCTCGATCCCACAGCCGATTCCACCCAGGAGCCATTCGTCTCTGGCCTCGTGGAGCGCATCGGTGAAAAGTCCGGTCACATCAAGATCCAGACTGAGACCACCAAGATGGAGGACACCCGTCCGATCCTCTCCCACTCGGTGGGTCTGGAGCGTGCGTTCGGCATGATGACCCTGCTCGGTGTGGGCCCGCAGGACCTCGACCTCTGCGCTGTAGGGCACCGCGTGGTGCACGGTGGCGATGAATTCCACGCGCCGGAGCTGATCGAGGGCGACGTCCTCGACCGTCTGCGCGCCCTCATCCCACTCGCGCCGCTGCACAACCCCGCCCACATCGACGGCATCGAGAATGCGCAGGCTCTGCTGCCAGACGTTCCGCACGTGGCCGTCTTCGATACTTCCTTCTTCTCCACCATGCCGGAGTCCGCCGCGAACTACGCGCTGAACTTCGAGGTTGCGCGCAAGTACCACATCCGCCGCTACGGCTTCCACGGCACCAGCCACGAATACGTCTCTCGTCAAGTGCCAGGCTTGCTGAACAAAGATCCGGAGGAGGTTAAGCAGATCACCCTACACCTGGGCAATGGTGCCTCCGCAGCTGCCATCCGCGGTGGCAAGGCAGTGGACACCTCCATGGGCCTGACGCCGCTGGCCGGCCTCGTGATGGGAACGCGTACCGGTGACATCGACCCAGGTGTCATCTTCCACCTGGAGCGCTCCGCCAACATGAAGGTCGACGACATCGATAACCTGCTCAACCGCAAGTCCGGCCTCAAGGGCATGGCGGGAGTGAACGATTTCCGTGAGCTGCAAACCCTCATCGACGAGGGCAATGAAGATGCGAAGCTGGCCTACGATGTCTACATCCACGGCCTGCGCCGCTTCATCGGCTCCTACATGCTGATCCTCGGTGGCGTGGACGCCATCACCTTCACCGCCGGCGTGGGCGAAAATGCCGTGGGAGTACGCAAGGATGCACTGGCGAACCTCGAGGCCTTCGGCATTGAGATCGACGACCAGCGCAACCTCAATGAGGAGGGGATCGAAGGCCCACGCCTGATCTCCACCGACGATTCCAAGGTCAAGGTGTTCGTGGTGCCAACCAATGAAGAACTGGCCATCGCCCGCTACGCTTACGAGATCGCAAGCAGCTAAGCACCTAAAGGAGCGTCTCCGGGCGAATCATGTTGGCAATGTCCACCAACCGGTAACGGTGCCGGGCGAAAGGTGATTGACGAGCCAGCAGACGCAGCCCCGCTTCCAAGCCCGTCCGCAGGCCCTTTTCGGTGAATTCCACATCGAAGAGGCGAGCCTCGCTGACGGGCTTTTTTCCTTCCCTCGCACGCTCTCGCAGCCACTGCAGACCAGCGGAAATGACGGCCAGGCGCACCTGCTCCAGGCGTGGCTCGTTCGTTGGCAAGAGCTCCAGACGGCGCGCGGCTCGGCGGATCCGGGATTCCGTGAGGGTGGCATGATCGCTGACCAGCAGCAGGATAGTTGTTAGGCGGGCGAGGCGCTGGTGGCGAGAATTCTGCGGCACGCGGTCGAGGGCGGCGACCGCTGGATCCACCATGCCTTCGCTCTGCAGCTGGCGGGCGAGTCCGAAAGCGGAGGAGACGGTCGTGGGATTCGTCGCCCACACCAAGCCGTAGAGGCGCATGGCGTGGAAACGCAAGGCCACCGGGTCTTGCGTGAGGTGCTCCCAACCGGGCACGCCCGAATAGTCGTCCACTGGAACGCGTTGTGCGAAGGCCAGGGAGGAGGCGGCGCGCATGACCTCCGAGTTGAGCAGTTGCGTGTTCTGCATACCTTGCTGCTGGAGCAGAAGCTCATCCGTGGCGGCGAGCGCCAGCTTCGGCGCGGGCTCACCCGGCAGGATGTAGAGCACGCGGTTGAAGAAGCGCTGTGCGCTGACGTAGTCACTGGACAGCAGGGCAGACACACCCGAGTGCCAGTGGTAGCGCCAATCGTTCTTCATGGTTTTCGCCAGGCTATCCAACTGCTCCTTCGCATCGGAGGTCATGCCCAAGTCCAGTTTTGCGCGCACCATCGTCAGCGGAATTTCCACGGAATGCGCCAGCTCCGGTTGCTTCAAAGCGCGCTCCAGTGTGTCCAACAGCTCGGAGGCTTCGGTGAAGGAGGCCGCCGACAGCAGGCTGGCGCCGGGGTCATCGGAATCGGTGAGAGGCGTCGGCAGGGCCGCGACGACCTCAGGTGCTGTGATTTCGACGGAACGCTTGATCCCATCCAGCAGCTGGTCGGTGCGGAAGACAATGTGCTTCGTGCCGAAGGTGGAGCGCTGGGCGGTAAAGCGCGTGTGCATGTGTGGGAAGTGGCGGCTATCGCGGATCGCCAGGATTTCCCGCAGCACACCCATGAGTTGGTTGGACATTGCCGTCGCGGAGCTAAAGCGCACGTCCGGATCCGGATCGGTGGCGCGCAGCAGCAGGCGGTACAGGGATAAATACTCGCGGAACAGTGGTTCCTCATCCGGCGTCGGCAGACCATCGACGTAGACACCATTCTTCACGGGAAGCGTGACGATCAAGCTCGCCAGCGTGCGCCCCACCGTGTAAATATCACTGGCGACCGTCGGGCCGGTGCGCGCGATCTCCGGGGCCTGAAATCCCTTCGTGCCGAAGATGTGGCCGAAGGCTCCGATACCCGTCACGGCACCGAGGTCGATGAGCTTGACCTGATCCTCCGTGATGATGATGTTGTCCGGCTTGAGATCGTTGTACACCACACCGCGGGCGTGAAGATAATCCAGTGCGGGGAGGATCTCCAGAATGTAGCCGATGGCCGTATCGACATCGAGCACCCCACCCATCTTGCGGCGGCGAGAGCGGAGGGATGGGCCGCCGACGTATTCCATGACGATGAAACCGCCGTCGGCCCGAGGGTCATCGATGAAGTTGAAGATTTTTACGATGCCCGGGTGAGTAATGTCCGCGAGGAACGCGCGCTCAGATTCCGCCACGGCGCGTTCGTGCTCATTCTCCGTGGCCATCATGCCCTTGAGCACCACGTAGCGATCTGCCACGTAGTGATCCACGGCCACGTAGATCCACCCCATGCCACCATGGGCAATCGGGCCCAGCACCTCGTACTGATCGGCGATGATATCGCCCCTGCTGAGTGAGGGCGGCTCCACACCCTTGGCAATCGCCTCGCTCGGGTCGATAACGGCACTGTTCGGATCGTGCGGTGACACGAATGGCAGATGCACCATGCCACCGGCGACGATCGCACCGTGCCGGTGAATGCCTCGCCGCTGGCGGAACATGGACAAGGCTTCGCGACGGGAGCGCTCGCCGGAATCTACCTGGATGGGGTTCGTGGACTCCGTCGTCTCGTCGGTAGTGTCCTCGTCATCGTCGGCGAAGGGGTCGAAAGGCACAGCGGATGTGGCTTCATCGTCCTCGCCATCCTCGTCTTCGTCATCGTCGGCGAAGGGATCGAAGGCCACGGCGGACGTCGTTTCTTCGTCGTCGTCGGCGAAGGGGTCGAAGGTGACGGCGGCGGTGGATGCGTCGTCTTCGTTGTCCTCGCTGGCGGGGAGGTTGCGTTCCTCGCGCCGGTTCGTCGAGTCAGTCATCGAACGCCTCCTTTGGCAGCGTGCCTAGTATCTTGGACCCGGACGAGGCAGGGTGTTCCTTCTCCCACCGCTTGCGCTCTTGGCTGAGCTGGCGGTCTTCGGACTCGGAACGGTAGTACACCGGCAAGGCACGGGCAGGGCCTAAGTACTCCTGCATCCACTCCTCATACAGATCGTCCCAGGTGCCATCGGAACGAACTCGGAGGATCGTGGAATTGACCTGTTCGACGAGCCCTCGCGAACCCTTGGTGGATTCCGGGGTGGCCATGCCAACCGCGTAATAGTTCGGCATCTCCCCACCGCCAACCAGTTCCATGTAAGGATCCTGGGCTTGGAGGCCGGACAGGATGGCGTCGTCGGAGTAGATCGCATCCGCCTGGTTGCGCTGCATTGCCATGAGGCAGTCAGTCCAGGTCCGGGTGAGCAGCAGCCCTCCCAGTTCGTAGCGGCTGATTTTGCGCGCTGGGGCGGAATCGCGCGCGGCGCAAACAGTGCGATCCCGCAGGCTGTCGAAGTTCGTGATCCCCGAGTCGCGCATGACCAGCAACTGCGAATTGATGGAGAGGTAGGGGAGGGAGAACTCCGTCTGGGACTGTCGATCGCGCGACATGGTCCATGTGCGCAGAACCACGTCCACGTCACCGTTGTGCAGTGCAGCCTCTCGCCGCCTGCTCTCCACGTAGCGGAACTCCACCTTGTTCGGGTCGCCGAAGATGTCTCGAGCGATTTCCCGCGCCAAGTCCACTTCGAAGCCGCCGAGTTCTCCGGTGAGTGGATCCCGGAAACCTAGTCGGTTGAGATATTGGCCAACACCCACGACGAGCCGCCCGCGCTTGAGAATTGCCGGGACGCGCTCCTTCACGCTGGAATCGTCCGGTCGTAGGGTCCCGAAGGGTTCTTCGCTGATGGATTCCACTTCGGTTTGTGTGTCGAGGTCCGCAGGATCGACGAGCTCCGCGCCCACGGGCAGGTCGGAGCCCATGTCGTCTAGTGACACGCTGGGCCAGGTGGGTGTGGGGCCTTCGTTGGCGGCGCATCCAACTAGCAGTGCTAGTGAGGTGCCGGTGGCGATCACCGCCGTGGCCACGCGGCGGAGACATCCTGTCCGGGAGGTGGGTGCGCTCATCACAGGTACTCCTGGAGTCGGGGGCGAATGCCGAGCAGCGCGCAGAGTGCGGAGAGGATTGTCAGGACAAAGACCAACAACGTCACGTGGTTGGCGGCAGATTTACTGCTCGTGAGCACCTCGCGCAGGTTATCGCGCAGGCTGGAGATCATGGATTGCAGTTCATCGTCCAGGATCTCGTAGTTTGGCGCGGACGTTTCGGTGCCCGCATTAGCTGCGAGGCTGGTGCGCACAGCGGCAGAGTAATCGCCACTGCGCATTTCGGAGAGCATGGTGGCGTGCGATTCATCCCAGAGGCGGAGAGCTTCACGGGCATTGTCAGCGCGTGTGGGGGACTCGACGAGGGAACGCACGTCGATGAGGGTTTGGTTGATGTCCTGGATGCGGAAGGAGAAGTTCTCCTGGCGCATGGTGCTGTAGTCGCGTTGCACCAGGCCCAGTGCTTCGTCCGTGCGCGCCTGCTGGGAGCTGATGCGCGCTTGGGTGAGCTGCTGCAGAGGCTTGACTGTCTCGTCCACGTCTTGCGTTCCCGCGATCCATGTCATTGCGGCGCTGCCCGACGCCCACAGGAGCGCAATGACCATGAGACCCGTAGCGGCCACGTACCCCACGTTGAAGCGGCGGTGGGTTTTCGCGGCCAACCAGAATTGGACGACGACGAGGATGATCACGGCGGCGAAGAGTCCGGAGAGTGGGAACCACATGGGGCTGATCAGCTTCTCTTGTCCGGAGGAGACCTGCTCATTGGTCAGCAGGTAGAGCTCTTGGGCGTTGGGAAGCAGGTTGTTCTGCATGAGGCTGGAGGCCTCCGTCAGGTAGCTGGCACCGACGGGGTTGCGGACCCGGTCATTGGTCTGCGCTTGGGCGACGAGCGTGATGTACTTCGGTAGCTGTTCTTGAATGAGCAGCGCGATTTCCATCTCACGACTGGTGATGTCCTCGATCCCATGGCTGGCTCGGAGAACCGCATTGGTCGCTTCGCGGATTGCCTCGTTGTAGTCGGCCTCTGATTTGCTGACGCTCGAACCCTGCTTGAGGAAGCCTGTGGTGGCGATGGAATCCGCGGTGGACAGGGAGTTGAAAAGTTCCTGTGCGGAATTAGAGAGGGGCTCGGTCTGGTTGATGAGGGTGTTGAGTTCCGACTGCCGGGCGGTCGATGAATAGACCATGGCACCACCGGCGGCGAGGATGGCGGTGACAACAATCGTTGCGATGAGGGTCATCACACCCGGTGACGTCAAGACGAAGCGATACATGCGCTTCGGCACTCGGCCTGCGGCCACGGCGACACCAAACAGGGACCTCGGTCGATTGGAGCGCACGACATCGCGATCCATCCACCGATCTGCATCGAGCGCCGGATGATGAGGCATGTTCAAAAGTATATAGGCACTGAAATAGACCTCAACCAGGTTAGGCGAATCCGGGGTCAGTGTAGGTTTTGTTGCCGCTGCCGCAGGCTGCGCTGTATGGCACACTGGTTCCCATGATCGAAGTCAGCTCACTGACCAAGCAATACGGTGGTACTACCGTCGTTGATTCTTTGGACTTTAACGTCAAGTCGGGAATCGTCACCGGCTTTCTGGGCCCCAACGGTGCTGGCAAGTCGACGACCATGCGCATGATCGTGGGCTTGGACAATCCGACCTCGGGTAAAGCCACTATCGATGGCAAGCATTATTCCGAATACAAGCATCCATTGCGCATGGTAGGAACCTTGCTGGACGCCAAGTGGGTTCACCCTAACCGCAGCGCTGCCAATCACCTCAAGTGGTTGGCAGCAGCCAACGGCATTCCCGCCAAGCGCGTGGATGAGGTTTTGGGGATCGTGGGCTTGTCTGATGTGGCGGGTCGCAAGGCGGGCAAGTTCTCCCTGGGCATGGGTCAGCGCCTCGGACTGGCAGCTGCACTTCTGGGCGACCCAGAGGTGTTGATCCTCGACGAGCCAGTCAACGGCTTGGATCCGGAGGGTATCCGCTGGGTGCGCTCATTCGTACGTGCACTCGCTGCAGAAGGCCGCACAGTGCTCATCAGCTCCCACCTGCTGTCCGAGATGTCACAGACCGCCGATCACTTGGTTGTTATCGGCCGCGGCAAACTCATCGCGAATACCTCCACTCAGGAATTCATCAAGTCCGCTTCTGAGACGCACACCATCGTGCGCACCGATCATCCGAAGGAGTTGCAGCGCGCGCTAAAGGAGGAAGGCGTGAGCTTCACCCAGGGCAGGGATGATGAGGGACGTGACACCCTCATCATTGATGATCGGGAGCCCGATTGGGTCGGTGCGCTGGCCTACTCCTATGGGCTCCGTCTGCGTGAGCTGACACAGCAGCGTGCGAGCCTTGAGGATGCTTTCATGAACATGACGGGCCAGGCAGTGGAGTACTCCGCGAAGGACTCCACTGGTGCCGATTCCGCGGACCGCGCGACGGCGGGGGAGGAGAAGTAGATCGTGAACACTGTGAAAGCTGAGTGGATCAAGCTATCCAGCACCAAGGCTTTGTGGGCCACCAGTCTGCTCATCCTCGCCTTTTGCATTGGCATGGCCATCATCATGGGGTGGGCTGGTGGCATCACCCTCTCCAACCCGGAGCTCACTAAGGATCCTGAGATGGCGGCCACCATGGCGACCATGGCCGATCCAAACCAGGCCTTTGCTGGCTTCATTAGCTTCGGCATCATGGTGATCATCATCCAGGCGGTGATGATGGTGACCTCGGAATACGCCAATGGTACGGCGAAGAGCACGCTGCTGGGCGCGCCGACGCGTCTGCCGGTGCCAGTGGCTAAATTCCTGGTCTACGGCGTGATCGCCGGAGTCCTCTCCTTCATCTCTCTCGTGTTCAGCGTTCTAGCGATGCGGTGGGCGATGTCCTGGAATGTTGATGATCCCGAGATCCTCGGCAAGATCGCTCTCGGCGCGGATGGGGTGTGGGAACACATCGGACTCCACACCTTGTACGGCGTAGCGAGCGTCATGCTGTCCATTGGAGTGGCCTACCTCATCCGCCACACCGCCGGAGCCATCGCAGCGCTGCTGCTGTGGAAACTGGTGATCGAAGGCATGGTTATTGTGTCCATCCCCAAGGTGAAGGAATGGCTGCCACCATACATGCCTTTCGGAAACATGGATGCAGGCGCTGCAGGTCGGGAACTTCCAGACGCACCTTGGGGTGCCACGGGCAGTGTCCTGTACTTCGTAGCCTGGTGTGTTGTGCTCTTTATCGTGGGCGTCGTTACTCTTAAGAAACGTGACGCATAAACCAGAGGAACACACTTCTCCCATAAAGCCAGCCCACGGCATCGCCACCCTGATGCTGATCGGGCTGGCGCTGTTGTCTACCGGCGGGCCACTGGGCACAGATATGTACTTGCCCTCCCTGCCCAAGATCACCGAGGACTTGGGGACAGACGGCTCGCGTACGCAGCTGACGCTTTCGGCCTACATGATCGGCATGGGGCTGGGGCAATTGGTGTTCGGACCCCTATCGGACATGCTGGGCCGCCGGAAGCTTCTTATTGGGGGCATGGTGCTGGGGATTTTCGCCTCTGCAGCCTGCGCCCTCACCCCAAGTATTGAGATGCTCATTGGTGCTCGCCTCGTTCAGGGAATAGCTGGCGGCATGGGCGTGGTGCTCGCCCGCGCGATTATTTCCGACCGTGTGCAGGGTGCGGCGGCGGCGAAGGCCTTCTCCGTGATGATGCTGATCATGGGAGTGGCGCCGGTTGTCGCTCCGCTACTGGGCGGACTGATTGAGGAAGTCGCAGACTGGCGCACAGTCTTCTGGACGCTCCTGGCCATCGCCATTGTCCAATCCATCGTCGCCTTTTCCATGCCGGAAACCCTTCCTCGGGAACTTCGCCACAACCAAGGCCCCATGCGCACTTACCGCAGTATGGGCTCACTCCTGCGTAAGCCGGCCTTCACCGGTTACGCCGTGGCTTTTAGCATGGGCTTCGGCGCCATGTTTGCATTCATCTCCGGCTCCTCCGTGATGATGCAGGATCAGTTGGGGCTGAGCCCACTGCACTACTCCTGGGCCTTCGCGACGAACGCGGTGGCCATCGTTGCCGCCAATTTCCTCAACGTTCGCCTCGTGAGCCGTTACGGATCCCACCGCCTGCAGGGAATTGGCATTGGCATGGTAATCGGCGGTGCGGTGAGCCTCCTCATCGTGTCCTTGATCATGTCAGCAGATTTCGCACTCGCCGTGCCTGCCGTGCTCGTGTGCACGATCACCGCCACCGCCGGCTGTGGTCTCAACATGTCCAACACCACGGCCCTGGCGCAGCGCCAAGCTCAAGGGCGAAATGGTGCGGGATCTGCGGCCCTCGGCGCCTTCCAATTCGCCGTGGCAGCCGTGGTGAGCCCGCTGGCTGCCCTGGGGCATAGCCCCATGCTCACCATCTCCCTCGTGATGACCGTCTGCGCCACGGTTGCGCTGGTGGGCACCATCATTGCTCGCAAGGCCGAACGGGCGGGAACCAAGTAACAACTGGCGTCGAATTAAAGGGGCAGAAAGAACAACGGCGCCCGGTAGGAACCAGGGCGCCGGAGTACAACAGCGGGGTGCGCTACATGTTTTCCTGTTGGCGCTGGATATCGTCGATGAGGGTTTCCGCGGCGATGGAGAGGTTGCGCAGGGCGGGGACGCCACGGCGGAGCTTGGCGATATCGCGGGCATCCATGCGGCGGGTTGCCCCGGCAATGAGCAGGGCCCACTCGTCAGTGATCGAGTTCATCATCTCGATGCCCTCATCGGAGAGGTACAGGTCTTGTGCGCGCTTGTCGCGATCATTGGCTTGGCGGACCACCAGGCCAGAGTTGATGAGGCGGCGCACGGTCGCGGAGACATTAGATGCGCGGAGGAAGCGCAGGCGCGCGATGTCGGAGACTCCGCACCCAGGGTGCTGAGAGACGAACTGTAGAACCTCGATCTCCGATTGGGAGATTTCCAGCTTCTGATTCGGTCGCTCCATCAGGCGACGCGTTGCGGAAAGGAAATCGTAGACGCTGGAGGCAATCTCCGTGACGTCGATGTCCGGGAGTACCTCTGGTGCGCGGTGACCCCGGATGGAATGCGCTTGGTTGTTGCTGCGTTCCGTCATCTGGTTGTCTCACGGCCTTTCCTGTCATGGTTCCGTCCGCATCTTGTAGCGCCAGCGCCGAGAAAGTGCGTGCCTCAATCCTCTGTGGCCCTGAACTGTGACCTCGAAGGTAGTGCAGGCGGTAGGTGTGTAATGAAAACGTTATGGAGTCAATTAAAACATGGACAACTAGAGGGTGAGGGACGAAAGAAATAATTTCTCGCTCAAAATGTTTTCTCTGCTGCTCAACGCCCTAATTCAATGCTTAGTCACCGACGCGCCGCGGGGTTGGGTTGCAGGGGCTTCTGGTGTGGGCGGCAGGTTATTGAAGGGCGCTCGTGAGGCGTGCGACATTATCCACGTATTTGCGCGTCCATGGGCGCTGCTTCCACTCTTCCTCTGTGAGTAGGCGGCTCTTGGCGCGGTAGCGCTGGGCGAGGTCGAGCAGGGAATCCATGAGTTCGCCCTCGCCGCTCATCATCGTGATTTCGTAGTTGAGCCCGAAGGAGCGCATGTCCATATTGGAGCTGCCCATCACGGCCACTTCGCGGTCGGCGATGGCGAACTTAGAGTGCAGCACTGCAGGCGCCGGATAGAGGTAAATTTTCACACCCGCGCGCAGCAGCTCCCGGTAATAACTGGCTTGCGCGTGGCCCACCAGGAACTGGTCGGACTTTTCATTGACGAAGAGTTCCACTTCCACACCGCGGTAGCAGGCCGTGGTGATTGCGTCCATGAGGGATTCGTCCGGAATGAAGTACGGGCTGACGATCTTTAGCCGTTCCTTGGCGTGATGGCCGATGGAATTAAACAGCCGCAGGTTCGGTTCCGTGGTGAAACCCGGGCCGGAGGGAATGAGCTGCATGATCTCTGCGCCCTGGTCCCAGTCGTTTTTCGTGAGGAATTTCTTGAACTCCTTTGTCTCCAGCAGCTGGAGCCGCTCACCGGATTCGGAGTACCAGTCCACGGCGAAGACGGAGTTGATGGCGTTCACGATCGGGCCGGAGAGTTCTGCCATGAAGTCCACCCAGTGGCGGCCTTCCTTGACGTTCTTGCGCATGAGGTAGCTGGAATCGATCATGTTCTGCGATCCCATGAAGGCTTTCGCACCATCCACGACCAGCAGCTTGCGGTGGTTGCGTAGGTCTGGGCGGCGGAAGCGCCACTGCAGAGGTTTCAGCGGCAGCATCAGGTGCCATTCGAACCCGGCCTTGGTGAAGCGCTTGCCCAGCTTCCTGCTGCCTGGGTACTTCATGCTGCCCACGTGGTCGTAGAGCAGCCGTACCTTCACCCCGCGTTGCACTGCGCGTTCGAGCGCTTCGAAGAACTGGCCGGTGGTGTGGTCCCAGGCCATGATGTAGATCTCGCAGTTGACGTAGGTTTTTGCCTCTTCGACTGCGCGGGTCATGGCCTTGATGGATTCCTCGTACTCTCCGTGCATCTCGATGAGAGTGCCGTGGAGTGCGGGAATGCCGGTCAGTTCGCGGTTGAGGTGTACGAGGCTGAGGAGTTCTTCGTTGAGCTCCGTACCTTTCGGCACATCCGGTTCACTTTTCACCAGTGTCCGTAGCTGCTCGTTCGCCTCGTTTTGGATGCGGTGCCGCCGTCGGTTGACGTAGGGCGAGCCCATCATGAAGAACAGCAGGATGCCGATGAAGGGGATGAGGAAGATGGCCAGCAGCCATGCCATGGCGGAGGAGGGGCGTCGGTCAGCTGGCACCCAACCGAGGGCGATGATGCGGAAGCAATAATCCAGGACAACGATGGCGATCTGCCACCACTCGAGGTTGTCGATGCCGCCGGTGAGTAAACCAGTGAGACCTTCGAAGGGGACGGTGAGCCACTCCATGATTGCCGCCTAGAACAAGGTTGCTTCGGTTGTGTTGGATGAATCCGCACCGTCGTGGGGTGCAGCCTCAGTCTCCTGTGATCCTGCCGTATTCGCCTTAGGGGCCTGGTAGTCGTAATCGACGATCACAGGTGCGTGGTCGGAGGCGCCCTTGCCCTTGCGCTCATCGCGGTCAACGCGGGCGGAGGTTGCGGTGATGCCGCGTGTGTACTGCAGGTCGATGCGGATACCCTCGCCCTTTTGGAAACGCAGAGATTGGTAGTCCCAATACGTGTATTCGTCTTGGATAAGCTCCGTGGCTTGCGTGAGCCCAGCTTCCTCCAGTTTCTTCAGTGCTGCCCGCTCGCGTGGTGTGACGTGGGTTTTACCGTTGAAGTAGCTGCGGTCCCATACGTCCTCGTCGCGCGGAGCGATGTTGAAGTCGCCGACAAGGCAGAGCTTGTCCGGCCCCTGTTCTGCGTACGACGCCAAGGCGGCCAGCCAGTCCAACTTGTACGTGTAGTGAGGGTCGGCGATCTCGCGTCCATTGGGGACGTAGAGGCTCCATACCGTCACGCCACCGCAGTTAGCCCCGATCGCCCGTGCCTCCAGGGTCTGTTCGGCCGCGAAGTCCTTGTTGAAGCCCGGTTGGCCGAAGTCGTGGGAGACATCTTCCAAACCGACGCGGGAGAGGATCGCTACGCCATTGAAGGAGTGGAGGCCGAAGTGGGCTTGTTGGTAGCCAGTGTCCGTGAAGTCTGGGAACTGCTTGTCGGTGCACTTGGTTTCCTGCAAACAGAGAACATCGACATCTGTCCGCTCGAGGAAATCGCGGACGCGTTGTTCACGAGTGCGGACGGAGTTGATGTTCCATGTGGCGATGCGCATGCCCTACACAATAGCTGTTGGCGGGACACCACGAGGTGGGGGTTGCGGGACTAAACCACTCGCAGGTTGCGGTGGCGGTGGTGTTCACTGAAGCCAAGGCGGTGATAAAGGCCACGACCAGCGGTGTTCGACTCGATGACCTCCAGGTATGCGCGATCGGCTCCTTGCTGCCGACCCCAGTCGAGCATGCGAGCCCCCAGGTAAGTTCCCAGCCCACGGCGGCGGAAGGGGTGGGCGACCTCCACAGCAGAGTAACCGAGCCAATGGTGGGGGCCGCCTTCGGTGACGGTGCCGCGGGTGATGGCTGCCAGTTCACCATCGACGGTGAGGCGCCCGAAGCTGAGGGATCCTTCGATCCGTGCACTCAGTAGTTCCAGCGCGTGGCGTGGGAGGGGTTGGCCGCGGAAGTGGTACATGCTCAACCACTGCTCGTCGGGCTCTTCATCGACACGGAATTCCACGGTGCCTTCGATGCCTTGTGGGGGAGCTACCTCTGCACCCGGCGCATAAGATTCAGCAGATGCCATGGCGCTGTGCGGATCCAGGTCGCGGGTCATGATGATGATTTCTGGGCCGCGGGTGCCGGGGAGCCCCTCGGCAGTGCGCCCGAGCCGGTCGGGAAGCAGCAGCTGTGTGGGGAGGTTGTGCTGGGCGTAGAATGCCCGGATCTCATCCAACGGCACCGGCTGGGTGGAAGCGCTGGGACCCAAGGGCACGGCGGAATTGGAGCGCTCGGTGATGCCATCACCAGCGCGTGCGAGCCAACCGCCGATCTCACGGTGTTCTAGGCCAGGGAAGGCCTCCGCGATCGCTGATTCCACGTTGCGGATATCGCTATTGCGCACAGGTTTGGCTGACAGGGTCTTGAGCACCACGACCTTGTCTGCGGGAATTTCCACGACCTCCGGAACGCACTGGGCGGGGTCGCCCGGTGCGTTGCCCGTGGTGCGGGTTTGGGGCCGAATGCGCAAGGGATTGACTGATAACAGCTGGCCGATGGCGTCGCTGACCTTGGGGCCGTGCTGGCCTGGCTCGTCGAGGGCATAACGGACGATGACCCGCGCGCCGAGGACGACGCTCACGGGGTCCGTGTGGCGGGACAGGGGAAAGGGCAGGTCGGGGACGCGCCGGGCGCCCGCAGCTGCGGCGGTGAAGGAGGTATCAGTCATGCGATCTTGTGGGGCTAGTCGTCGTGGCCGAAGGGATCCTTGTCCACGCCGGGCATCCACGTATTGCCGGCTTTGTTCCACCCTTCGGCTTTAAAGGCTTTCTTGGCCGCGCGCTTATACCGGCCGATGAGCATGTCGGTGTAGAGGAATCCGTCCAGGTGACCGCATTCGTGCTGGAGGCAGCGGGCGAAGAAGCCGTAGCCTTCGATGGTCACCTGCTCGCCGTTCTCATTGATGCCGGTGACGCGGGCCCAGTCGGCGCGGCCGGTGGGGTAGTCGTATCCCGGCACGGAGAGGCAGCCTTCATCATCGACATCTTCCACCGGCATGGTCTCCGGGATTTCGGAGGTCTCCAGCACGGGGTTGATCACGCAGCCGCGGCGCAGGGGGCCACCATTGGCAGCGATTTGTTCCTCGGTGAGGCGTTCGCCGTCTGGGCCTTCGATGTCCGGACAGTTGTAGACGAAGAGGCGCTTATTTACCCCGACCTGATTGGCCGCTAGTCCCACGCCATGCGCTTTGTCCATTGTGACGTACATGTTCGCGATGAGTTCGCGGAGATCCGCTGGAACCTCGCCACCCGGTAGGTCGACGGACTCGGTGGGGTGGTGGAGGACTGGGTCGCCGGCGATGACGATGGGCATGATGGTGGGCTGCTCAGACATGGCTCTAGTGTAGGTCGCCGTGGTGAGCCGTAGAATCATTGACCATGGAAACTCCGGCTGGGTTAAGTGATAGGGACAGGGCGATGCTCGATTTCGAGCGGCGTTGGTGGAAGCAGCCGAGCGCGAAAGCGGAGGAGATTCGCCGCCAGTTTGGTGTGCCGCCGGTGCGCTACTTTCAGCAGCTCAATAACTTGATCGACCGCCCTGAGGCTCTCGATTATGACCCTGTGACGGTGCGGATGCTGCTGCGCCGCCGGGGCGATGGGGAGTGAGAGGCAAGGTTTGCCGTGTGAGGGGTCGTAGTGGCTGCTGGCAGCGGGGCTGCTCAGTGGAGCGATGGAGTGCTGGCCGCGTGTCATATTCGTGTTAAAGGTGTGACTGGAGTTAAAGTTGTGGCGTGACTGATTCGAATCGACCACGCCATTCCCTTGACGATGACCGCTACGACGAGGCCTTTGCCTTCGAGGACGACTACGCCGAAGAAGGCTATGGCGATACCGGCGCCGCCGCGGCCGGAACCGCAGGAGCCCAGGCTGCCGGCAGTGAAGCGGGCGCCAACGATAGTTCCGGCCTGCCCCTCCGCGGCCTGGCCATGATCCTGATTGCCGTTGCCGTAGTGCTCATTGCATGGGGTGCTTTCACCATGTTCGGCGGCCCCGATGAAGGCGCCGGCGAATCGAGCCAGAATGCCTCCCAGCAGCAGCCAGCCGACGGTGAGCAGCAAAATCAGCAAGGCCAGCAGAACGCAGAAGGCCAGGGAAACCCTGAAGGCCAGGACGAAAGCGCGCCGGGCTCTGAGCGGCGAGAGGGTCGCGAAGGCGACGATAATAACGACGCCGCGAGCGCCGAGAACCGCCAGGAAGATGCAGCCCAAGGGGGCGCAGAGAACAACGGTGGCGCACCAGCGGCCGGCACCGTCGATAAGGCTCGGCAGCAGATCACCGTGCTGAACAACAGCCCGATTCAGGGCTTGGCCAGCGAGACTACCGATCGCCTGCGCGGTGAGCAGTGGCAGCGCACAAGCTTTGGCAACCTTCCGGACACGGAGGGCGCGTTCCCGAAGTCCGTTGTGCTGTACCCGGCCAGCGACGCCAACGCGAAGGCGGCAGCCGAGGAGATTGCCCGCAACCTAGGAATCGCAGCTGAGGCGCGCACCCCGGAGATCGATGACACCCTGGGTGGTGCCGAGATGCTGGAGGGCGAAGGACCTGCGTCCGTCGTTGTTGTGACGACGAACGACATGCCGCGCTAAGCACGTGCCAGGCTCCGGCCTGCCCTCTGAGACGGATATACTGCAATGAGCAGTTATCCGTCTTTTTTGTTAGGGGACCGCGCCATGGAATTCCCTGGATCGAAACCCACCGTCGGGATCGAATGGGAAGTCGCACTCGTCGACCCTGAGACACGCGACCTGACACCCCGTGCCGAGGAATTGCTCCAGCGCATGGATGAGAAGTACCCCGGCCACCGCGTAACGCGGGAATTCCTCGCGAACACCGTGGAGATGGTCACGGGAGTGCATGAGACGATCCCGGATGCTGTCGCCGACTTGCACGAGCAGATCACGCAGCTCATGGACTGCGCGGATGAGATGGGTGTGCAGCTGTTCTCCGCGGGAACGCACCCCTTTGCCGACTGGGGAGACCAGAAGCTCAGCGAAAAGGCCAGCTACCGCGAAATCATTGAGCGCACACAGTACTGGGGCCGGCAGATGATCATCTGGGGCATTCACGTGCACGTGGGCGTGGGCAGCAAGGACAAAGTGTGGCCAATCATCAATGCTCTGATGACCCACTACCCGCACGTGCTTGCCATGTCTGCGAGCTCCCCGGCGTGGGAAGGCTTGGATACCGGCTACGCCTCCAACCGCACGCTGCTCTACCAGCAGCTGCCCACGGCCGGTATGCCGTACCAGTTTGAGAGCTGGGAGGAGTGGGAGCGGTTCAGTGAGGATACTGACCGCTCTGGCGTGGTGAACCACACTGGCTCCTGGCACTTCGATGTGCGCCCGTCCTCCTATGGCACCGTGGAGGTGCGTTTCGCGGATGCCACGATGGCGCTGTGGAAGCTCGCGGCTCTGACCGCCTACACGCACTGCCTCGTGGTGTATTTCGAGCGCATGTATGACCGCGGTGAGCAATTGCCGAGCCTGCAGCAGTGGCATGTGGCGGAGAACAAGTGGCGCGCTGCCCGGTATGGCTTGGATGCGCTGATCATCACCGATCGTGAGACCACCGAACGCTGGGTGAAGGATGATCTGCGCGACTGGGTGCGCGCGCTGATGCCGCTGGCGGAGGAGCTGGGCTGCGCGAAGGAGCTGGCCGATGTAGAGCGCATTATCGAGCAGGGCGGTGACTATGAGTTGCAGCGCCAAGCGGCCCGCGAGGCGGGGGCGGCCTTGGAGCCTGGCGTGCGCACCCGTGGAGACGCAGGTGCTGAGGAGGGCTTTACCCAGCCGAAGGCGTGGATCGCGGCGGTGGACCTGACCGTGAAGACGCTGCGCGAGAGTATTTAAGCCCAGAGGCGCCTGCTAGGGCGAAGGTCTAGACCAAGTAGAGGCGCGATGCCGCGGAGCACAGGGCGTTGGCGATGGACAGGTCGCGATCGGCGCCGAAACCTACCGCCCACACGGACTTGGACTTGTGGGTGGTGTAGATGAAAGTCACCGTGGCCTCGAAGATCTTGTACTGGTGGAATTCGGTGATTTCCACGTTGTACCCGTGATCTGCGAGGATCTGGGTCATTGCGGAGGAAGCGCCCATCGAGGTGATGGAAGCGCGGGTGGTCTGTGCTTCCTTCGTCAGCCCGTTGAGTGCGATCTCGAAGTGGTGCCGGCCGGCGCGCAGGCGCTGGGAGGTCATGTGCTCCACGCGGATGCTGGTTGGTGCGTAGGTGGAGATGAAGGTTTTCCACTCCATGCCTCGGGCTTCCTGGCGCATGCCGCTGGGGAGGCGGTGGCCGAAGCGGGCGCGGAATGGATCCTCGGCGAACGTGCGGGTGCGCTGGCGACGCTTTTCGATGCGAGACGTGCGCGTGGGGGTGAAAGTCTTCGCTGTGGAACGGCGACCGTGGCCGGGTCGTGGCTGGACAGTGTAGGTCGGGTTGTTCCATTCCGTTTCGGGGCGGGCAAAACGGATCAAAGTGGTGGCGTTCATTGTGCCTTCGTTGTCTTCGAACATCATGGTAGGTCGGTCCTTTTTCAGTGCGGTGTGTCCTTCTGGTGTGTGGACCGACGCTTATGCGGTATAACGCTAACCCCGGTAGTGGAGGGGTCAGTCCTCGCCTCCACCCGGGTTGGGTACTCGCATAAGAATGTTGCTCATGTCATAACAATGTAGTGGGTGTGATTGTGGCAGCGCAAGAAAATAAGCAAGAAAAAGCTCCCACATCCGTCTCATAGTGTGGGAGCTTTTGGTGAAAATTCGCTCAAGGAGTGGAATACCTGCGGTTTTTCACCGAGTTAAGAGTTAGCTTAGGCAGAGTGTTCTTGTGCTGTTCGCACGAGAAAAAGTAGTTCGGCAGCCCCGATATGGGCTATTTCCTTCGGATCCACACTCTCATCGGCGCTGTGAATGCGGCATAGAGGTTCCTCAATGCCGTACAGGGCCAACTCGGCATCCGGGTAGGCACTGAGGAGTTCATTCGTTAGCGGGATGGAGCCGCCGGAGGCAACCTCGACCGTCTCCTTGCCGTAGGCCTCTCCCAAAGCGGTCGCCAAGCGCTTGAGGGCAGGGCCAGAGGTATCTGCGCTGAAAGGCTTGGCCAGGGACTCGCGCTCGATGCTCATGCGGGCGTTCGGCTTGTGGGCCTCCAGGTGAGCGATGAGCTTGTCCTGAGCGTCCTTCGGGTCCATTCCCGGTGGGACGCGCAGGCTGACCACCGCTGCGGCTCTACCTGGAACGGCGTTGACGGAATCCTTAACGCTGAGGGAGTCAAGGCCTGTGACGGTGATGGAGGGGCGCATGACGGTGAGGTCATTGGGTGCGACGCCATCGGCTGCCCCGATTACGTCTACGCCCTCGAGGACGCCGGCATTCCGGGCGAAGGTAGCGACATCGGGGCCGATGCCCTCCCATGTTTCCTGAGAGGTCAGGCCTTCGACCGCCACGAAGCCCTTCTCGTCGTGCAGCGTGGACAGCAGCTTGATGAGCTCCAGAAGTGCGTCGGGGGCGGCACCGCCGTACTGGCCGGAGTGCATGGGCTGCTCGATGGTCTCGAGTGTGACAGTAACTGGCGCGGAGCCGCGCAGGGCGGTGCAGATGGATGGGGTGCCGAGTTCATCGTTGCCGGAATCGGCGATCATAAAGGTGTCTGCCTCGAAGAGCTCGGGCTTATCGTGGAGTAGATCTTCCAGGCCATAGCCGCCGCGCTCCTCTGAGCCTTCGACGACGACGCGGATGCCAACCTTATCGAGCTCGGCCGCGCCGGCGTCGATGAGTTGGCGCAGTGCGCGCAGGACGGCGAGGTGCATGACGACGTGGCCCTTGCAGTCTGCGGCGCCTCGGCCGTACCAGCGGCCATCGCGCTCCGTGAGGGTCCAGGGGTCGGAGGTCCATTCCTCGACATTGCCCGCGGGCTGCACATCGAAGTGGGAGTACAGAAGGATCGTCGGGTAGCCCTCGGCGGGTTCCTTGAGGCCGATGATTGCCTCGGAGCCATCGGAGGTGGTGTGCGATTCGACGGGGATGCCGACGGCGCGGAACTGCTCGAGGCACCATCGTGCTGCACCGGTGTTGTGCTCTTCGAGTCCTGGGGTGGAGTGGATGGATTCGAAGGCGACGAGTTCCTTCAGGGCGTTCCAGAGGAATGGTAGCTGGGAGTCCATGAGGGCGTTGGCGTGGTCGCTGGACACATCAGCAATAGAGGTAGGAAGCTGTGGTGTTTCTTGAGTGCTCATGGCTACCAACGTACCCAAGGCGGATGGGGGCCGGATCGCCTTGAGTGAACAAGGCTCAATGTTGTCCTGGGAAATCTTGCACTCGCTAGGGGAGAGTGCTAAAACGGGGTCTAGCACTTGAAGCACTTGAGTGCCAATAAATGAACGATCAGAAGCAGTGAGAATGGATGCCGCGGCATTCACCCATTCACGCCGTCGCGGGCGCTGCCTCTGAGCCGATATGTGTCGCAAAATCAAACGGAGGATCACAGCCACATGGCTAAGATGATTGCATTCGACGAAGAAGCACGTCGCGGACTGGAAAAGGGTCTGAACACCCTGGCAGACGCCGTGAAGGTCACCCTCGGCCCGAAGGGACGCAACGTTGTCCTGGAGCGCAAGTGGGGCGCACCAACCATCACCAACGACGGTGTGACCATCGCTCGCGAGATCGAGCTCGAGGACCCATACGAGAAGATCGGCGCCGAGCTGGTCAAGGAAGTTGCCAAGAAGACGGACGACGTCGCTGGCGACGGCACCACCACTGCAACCGTTCTGGCACAGGCTCTGGTTCGCGAGGGTCTGCGCAACGTGGCCGCAGGTTCCAACCCAATGGGTATCAAGCGCGGTATCCAGGCTGGCGTGGAGAAGGTCACCGAGCAGCTGCTGGCATCCGCCAAGGAAATTGAGACCCAGGAGCAGATCGCCGCAACCGCTGGTATCTCCGCTGCTGATCCAAAGATCGGTGAGCTCATTGCCGAGGCAATGTACAAGGTTGGCGACGGCCAGCTGAACAAGGACGGCGTGATCACCGTCGAGGAGTCCAACGCCTTCGGCGTGACCCTCGATGTGACCGAGGGTATGCGCTTCGACAAGGGCTACATCTCCGGTTACTTCGCCACTGATATTGAGCGCGGTGAGGCCGTGCTGGAGGATCCATACATCCTGCTGGTCTCCTCCAAGATCTCCAACGTCAAGGACCTGCTCCCACTGCTGGAGAAGGTCATGCAGTCCGGCAAGCCACTGCTGATCGTTGCTGAGGACATCGAGGGCGAGGCTCTGTCCACCCTGGTCGTCAACAAGATCCGCGGCACCTTCAAGTCCGTGGCAGTTAAGGCTCCGGGCTTCGGCGATCGCCGTAAGGCTCAGCTGCAGGACATCGCAATCCTCACCGGCGGTCAGGTCATCGCTGAGGAGGTTGGCCTGTCCCTCGAGACCGCTGACCTGCCGCTGCTGGGCACCGCACGCAAGGTTGTGGTGACCAAGGACGATACGACCATTGTCGACGGCGCTGGCTCTTCCGAGCAGCTCGCTGGCCGGATCAAGCAGATCCGTCAGGAGATCGAGAACGCCGATTCTGATTACGACCGTGAGAAGCTCCAGGAGCGCCTGGCAAAGCTCTCCGGTGGCGTGGCTGTGCTGCAGGTTGGCGCGGCTACCGAGGTGGAGCTCAAGGAGCGTAAGCACCGCATCGAGGATGCTGTGCGTAACGCCAAGGCCGCTGCGGAAGAGGGCATCGTTGCCGGCGGTGGCGCTGCACTGCTGCAGGCTGCTCACGTGCTGGACGATAACCTCGGCCTGGAAGGCGACGAGGTGACCGGCGTGCAGATCGTGCAGGCTGCCCTGTCCGCACCGCTGAAGCAGATCGCACACAACGCTGGCCTGGAGCCAGGCGTGGTTGTGGACAAGGTTGCCAACCTGCCAGTGGGCGAGGGCCTCAACGCTGCCAGCGGTGAGTACGTGGACCTGCTGGGTGCTGGCATCTCCGACCCAGTCAAGGTGACCCGCTCTGCACTGCAGAATGCGGCTTCCATCGCCGCGCTGTTCCTGACCACCGAGGCTGTCGTGGCCGACAAGCCGGAGCCAGAGGCTCCTGCAATGCCAGGCGGCGATGAGATGGGCGCAATGGGCGGCTTCTAAGCCCTCCTGAGGGGTTTTCTTAAAGCCCCTCTGTCCGCCCCTTATGGTGGCTTCCAGTGAAGTCCTTTAGGGTTCCACTGGATAATGAGCACCCTTCCACTCTGACGAAGAGTGGGAGGGTGTCTTTCATTTCTACGTGCTTGGGAGGGGGCTATGTGCTGAGGGAACTAGTGTAACTAATATGCTTTTGAATAGCTAATGAGAGTATAAGACAAAGGTGAGGGTGAGGGGGTAGGTGGGGGTGGCTGAGAATCACGTTTCCGTTTTGTAAACTGCACGTTAATGGGGTTTGAACTGGGGTTTTGCGGGGGTGATGGGTGGGGGTGCGTGCTGAAAAGGTTTTCCAAGAGCTAGCCGTGGCGCAGGTGACTGGCTCCTTATGGCTCTCACCTGCGCGGACGTAGCCTACCCTAACTTGCGAGCGGTTCCGGTTTGTGACGGTGAGCCCTGAAGAAGATGTGAAAATCCTGCCTTAGGGGTTGAAGCCCGCTGGAAAGTCATTAAAGTAAGTCCCCGACAGCCTCTTCAGAGGCGTCACGAACTGAAATATGTAACAGTCAGTGCACAACACTGGCGCCTCTGTACTAGGGAGTATTAAACATGAACCCATTTGACGTCATCGCTTACTTCGATCAGATCTCCGACTTCCTGTCTGGCGTATCCGACATCTTCGGTGGCCTCTTCTCCGCTCTGGAGGTTGTTTTCGGCTGGGCTGATATCGAGAAGCCTGCTGAGTAAGACTTAGCCCAAAGCTGAACAACAGCTTTGCTCCGACAAGCCCCGGCTTCGGCCGGGGCTTGTCGCATACGGGGGCATCTGACGCAAACGGGGGAGATTGCCATCTCAGGAACAGGCCACGAAGGCCTCTCGGTAGATAGAATTGAGCCGTGCAAAGGCCATAACTTTTCAAGGATTTGATGGCCACGGTGCGCACTTCACTAAAGTCGCATAGCTAATAAGGAGTACGGCGTTATGGCCGAAGACAAGCAGGACGAATTCCACGTTGTTGACCTGGCAGCCACCGAGGGCTACCTCGTCGATGACTCCGACGAAGACGATCCGGTGCTGATCACTCCGGACGGTCATCGCGTGGACACCTGGCGCGACCAGTACCCCTACGATGAGCGGATGAGTCGCGAGGAGTACGAGTCCACGAAGCGCGCCCTGCAGATCGAGCTGTTGAAGTGGCAGAACTGGACCAAGGAAACCGGCCAGAAGCACATCATCATCTTCGAAGGCCGTGACGCTGCCGGTAAGGGTGGCACCATCAAGCGCTTCAACGAGCACCTCAACCCCCGTGGTGCCCGCACCGTCGCGCTGGAGAAGCCTTCCCCACGCGAGTCCACCTCCTGGTACTTCCAGCGCTACATCCAGCACTTCCCGTGCGGTGGCGAGATCGTCTTCTTCGACCGCTCTTGGTACAACCGCTCCGGCGTGGAGCGCGTGATGGGCTTCTGCACCGAGTCCCAGCACGCGGAGTTCCTCCGCGAGGTTCCGATGCTGGAGAACATGATCCTCGGCTCCGGTATCTCCCTCACCAAGTTCTGGTTCTCCGTGACCCGCAAGGAGCAGCGCACCCGCTTCGCCATCCGCCAGGTGGACCCGGTGCGCCAGTGGAAGCTCTCCCCAATGGACCTGGCCTCCCTCGACCGCTGGGAAGACTACACCCGCGCCAAGGAGGAGCAGTTCCGCTACACGGATACCAACGAGTCCCCATGGATCACCATCAAGTCCAACGATAAGAAGCGCGCCCGTATCAACGCGATGCGCTACATCCTGTCGAAGTTTGAATACACCGGCAAGAACCACGAGGTTGTGGGTGAGCCGGATCCGAAGCTGGTCAAGCGTGGCCGCGACCAGATCGGTGACTAAATAAATCTTCGGTCTCCCCTCCCAAGACCGAAGCCACACAGGGCCGGTGCGCACCAAGGTGCAGCACCGGCCCTGCTCTATGTGGCCTCTATGAGCCGCGAGAACTAGCCGCTTAGAACTGACTGTGTGGGGCGCGCGTGGAGCGCGCATGTGTGGAGCCTGCTAGCGCCAAATCTCGATCGGATTACCCTGCCAGCGAGTATTGGCGGGAACGTGGTCGCCACGCATCACCAGGGAGGCTGGTCCAACGGTTGCGTTGTCCCCCAGAGCAGCTGCCGGCAGGGCGACAGTGTGCGGACCCATCGTGGCGCCAGCCGCCAGCCGCACCTCGTCCAAGCTCATCACACGATCCTGGAACAAGTGAGTCTGCACCACGCACCCGGGGCCCACTGTGGCACCCTCACCAATCGTGACCAGATCCGCCTCCGGCAGCCAGTAGCTATCCAGCCACGCACCGCGACCAATCTTCGCGCCCAAGGCGCGAAGGAACGTATTGAGCGATCCGGTGCCCATCGTGTGCGCCAAGAACCACGGTCCCGCAACCGTCTCCACGAACTGATCCTGCAGCTCGTTGAACCAGACGAACGAGCTCCACAGCACATGGTCACCTTGCTTAATGCGACGCACGCACAGCCACTTCATAGCGACCGTCACTACCGCGGCAACAAACCCCGCGCCAATGAGGATCAGGCCTGAGGCAGCAAAGGTGGCGGCCGGGCCGGAGAGCACCAGCACCCCATGGAGGGCCGCCAGCACACCGGCGGCGATCATTGCCGAGCACATGGGAGCCAGCAGGCGCAGCGTTTCCACGGCACCGCGGGCACACTTCAACCCGAAGGAAGGGTTGTAGGTACGAGCATCGCCTCCGGCCTCTACCTCCACGCGGCGCAGGCGCTCCGGCGGGGACCCGATCCAGTTGGAGCCGGCCTTGGTCTTCTTCGGCGTGGAGGACAACACAGCCACGAGGGAATTCTTCTTCAGCGTGCGCTGCGGGCCTGCGATGCCAGAGTTGCCCAAGAAGGAGCGCTTACCCACCCGTGTGCGACCGGAGAGCATCCAGCCACCACCTCCGAGTTCGTAGCCGCCGACCATGGTGTCGTCGGCCAGGAAAGCGCCCTCCTTGACCTCCGCGAAGGCGGGCACCATCACCGCAGTGGAAATCTCAGCATCCTTACCGATTCGCGCACCCAGGCTGCGGAACCACAGGGGAGTCAGCTGTGCCGCATACATCGGGAAAAGGTAGGTGCGGGCGGCATCCATGAGCCGCTCGATAGACCACAGACGCCAGCCCGCGGCTGATCGCACAGGCACCACACCAGGGGTGAGGCCGGCGGACAAGACACGCACGAGGATCCACGTCAGTGCGGCGTAAGTGCCGAACCCGACCACACCCGCTGGTGCAGCCCACGCAATGGCCTGCAGAGCCGTCCCCGCTCCCGAGCTTGGCTGAGTGAGAGCCAGCATCCACAGCACGAATGCGGCGGCGGTGCCAATGGATAGCAGCGGCAGCAGGGACAGCACGATGGACGTCACACCGTACACAGCGGCCCACACCGGCTTGCGAGCAGGAGCCTCGGACGGCCACCGGCTACGCACCTTGCCGACCTTCCGAGCCGGGGAACCTGCCCAGCGCGCATCGGCCTTGACCTTCTTGCGGGCCGTGACCGCAGAACCGGCTTCGATGGACGCCCGCGCACCGATCCGCGCACCAGGGAAGAGGGTGCTGCGCGCACCGATGGACGCGGACTCTCCAATCTCAATGCGGCCCACGTGCACCACATCGCGCTCCACCCAATACCCGGAAAGGTCAACCTCCTGCTCGACGGAGCAGTAGTCCCCCAGCGTGAGCAGGCCCGTTACCGGCGGCAGGGTGTGCAGGTTTACTCCTCGCCCGACGTCAGCGCCAAGCCACCTCGCGTATGTCGTAATCCATGTAGCGCCCGAGACATCACGGGCTCCCGAGGTATCCGCGATCCGCTCCGCCGCCCAGATCCGCAGGTGGGTGCGTCCGCCGCGCCGGTACGAGCCTGGGGTGATGCCGGCTGTGAGCCCGCGGATGATGAGGGCGGACAGTGGAAGGCGGCCCAGTGGTGTGGCGAAGATAAGCACAGAGATGAGGACCAGCCACCACGGCACCGCCACGGTCGGGAAGGCCTCCCAACCGCTGGCATGCAACACCGCATTGCCGAGCAGTAGCCACGTCACCCACTGCGCACCCGCAAGGGTCATTGCCGGGATCTGAATGAGTGCCTGCGCCACGCGAGTCGTGAGGCCCACGGGCTTGATGGGTGGCAGTGAACGTTCCGCCGTGCTGGAGCCACTGTCGGAAGTGTCCGCGGTGGTGCCGAGGAAGGAATCCACATGCTCCGCGAAGGCGCCGAGGCGGGAGTGGTCGTAAAGATCGCGGACGGAAACCTCCGGTACGCGCTCGCGCACGCGAGCGATCAGCGTGGCAGCGGCCAGTGAGGTGCCGCCGAGGGTGAAGAAGTCCACGTCCGGCCCCGTGGCAGTGGTGCCCAGAGCATCGGAGAACAATCCGCCGATCCACTCCTCAGTCGGGGTATCGAAACGCGACTCGCCACGCGAGGGCAGCGGCCAGGGGAGCGCGCGCTTATCGACCTTGCCCGAGGTAGTCACCGGCAGCGAATCCAGCGCACACAGGCGCGGCACCATCGCCGCCGGGAGGTTATCCCGCAGTTGTGCCGTGGCTGCGTCCGTATCGAAGTCCTCGGCGCTGCCCTGCTCCGGGGAGACATAGCCGACGAGGACCTTGTCGCCGCCGCCGGTTGTCTGCACCACTACGGCGGCGCTGCGGACGTTGTCCAGGGAGGACAAAGCCGCATCGACTTCACCGAGCTCGATGCGCCGGCCGCCGATTTTCACCTGATCATCCACGCGACCCACGAAGTAGAGCCCATCCTCCTCCAGGCGCACATGGTCGCCCGAGCGGTAGGCGCGCTCCCAGCCCAGCTCCGGCATGGGAGCGAATTTCTCGGCATCCTTCGCCGGATCCAAGTAGCGGGCCAGCCCTACGCCACCGATGATGAGCTCGCCGACCTCGCCCATGGCGACCGGTTGGTTGTCGCTATTGACGACGGCCAGATCCCAGCCAGCCAGCGGCATGCCGATGGATACGGGCTTGACCCCGTCCATCGTGGTGCCACACGCGACGACAGTGGCCTCGGTTGGGCCATAGGTGTTCCACAACTCGCGGGAATCGGTAGCTAGGCGCGCGGCCAATTCGGGAGGGCAGGCTTCGCCACCGAAGATCAGTAGGCGCACGGCATCGAGGGCTTCGTCAGGCCAGAGGGAAGCCAGTGTTGGCACGGTGGAGACGACTGTCACCGACTTGGAGATGAGCCACGGACCCAGATCCACGCCGGAACGGACCAGTGAGCGGGGAGCCGGAACCAAGCAGCCGCCGTGGCGCCATGCCAGCCACATCTCCTCGCACGATGCATCGAAGGCCACCGACAGGCCAGCGAGTACTCGGTCCTCTGGACCCAGAGGATCGTCCTGCAGGAACATCTGAGCCTCGGCGTCCACGAAAGCCGCCGCGCTGCGGTTGCTGACGGCGACACCCTTTGGTTTGCCGGTGGAGCCGGAGGTGAAGATGATCCAGGCGTCGGAATCTGAGGAAGGACCCGTCGGCAGTGCGGCGTGCGCAGCGGGATCGGGGGCGAGCTCGTTGGTTCCCGCATGCTCCGTCAGTACGAGGCCTTCAGACGTGTACATCGCCTGGACCTTCGCCTCGCCGAAGACGAGAGTCGCGCGCTCTTCAGGGTCATCGGCATCGACGGGGACGTAGGCCGCACCGGCCGCAATGGTCGAGAGGATCGCGATGTACAAATTGCGCTCGCCCGAGGGCATACGAACACCAATGCGGTCTCCGCGGCGGATCCCTCGGGAAGCCAGCCACTCGGCGGTCGTGAGGACCTCGGAGAGTAGCTCACTGTACGTGATGACACCCCGGCCATCGTCGATGGCTGGGGCGTCTGGGTAGGCTTCGGCCGTCGCGCGGAGAATATCGAGGAGTGTGCGCGGAGCGGGAGCCTGAGAGGAACGAAGATACTGAGCGGGAATCTGCACCGGCAATCGCAACCTTTGGACAGTCGTGAGTCGTCAGATGGGAGGCAATGCCTCCGACGGATCTACGTGTTTGATGGGGTTTCGTCTACGACGAGGGATTAATGCTTTTCACGCGGGTTAGCGCGCGGGGTCACGCGTACTTTTGCGCGCAGTGATTATGCGTGCTTTTACGCGCGGAGGTTAAGCGGATTCTGGATTATCTGCGGCGATGATGGACTTCGCCAGCTTTCGTAAATGTTTGAGCTGCTTGGACGTGGACTCGTCCAGAGCTTGATCCTCCGCGACAATGACAAGAGGGCGGAGTGTGGCGTAGGCCTTCGTGCCCTTCTTCGTGACGGAAATGATCTGGCGGCGGCGGTCTTTAGGGTCCTTGACGCGCTTGGCGAGATTGCGCTTTTCCAGGGAATCGACGAGGCGCACCATATCGGAGCGGTCGACACCCAAGATCTCTCCCAGGGTCGCCTGCGATGCAGCGTCGCCATCAACGAGGCAGGTCAAAACCCAGTATTCACGCAGGTTGAACCCTTCGGCGGCCAGCGCGGCCTCGACGAATTCGCGTGTACGCCGGCGCAGGCGTTCGAGTTGGAACGAAGGGGAGCTAAGGAGATCTGCGGGGAGAGTGAGCGCGTCGGACATGCAGCTGAGTTTAGTCCTCAACTGCGTGGTATGTCTAATTGTGGGAGCCACCAACTATCCGAGTATTTGGATAGTTGATGGGCAGGGGCTAGTTGACGTCGCGCTGGTAAATCGGCAGGCCAGCATCGCGCCAACCGGCAGAGCCATTGGAGACGTTGATCGCATCAATGCCGTTCATCTCCAGCCACTGGCATGCGCGGGCCGAACGGCCACCGGACAGGCAGATGACGTAAATGTCCTTATCGAGGTCCAGCTCGCCATAACGCAGCTGGAGTTCAGTGAGTGGCAGGTTGGTGGCGCCCTCGGCGTGCCACTCCGCGAATTCATCGGCCTCGCGCACGTCGATCAGCTGTGCATCGGCTGGGACCTCAGTTGGCAAAACAGATTCAAAATCACTCATGCTCGCCGAGTGTAGTTGTCTTTTGGGGAAAGTGGCACGGAGGGGAGCAGCTGCGCTGGATGAGGCTGCGCTGGGTGAGGCTGCGCTGGGTGAGGCTGGGGCTGGCGGATGAGCGAGCTTCGGGTTGCGGCGTGGTGAGCCTGGGGCGGATGGGTGAGTGGGGTGTTGCTGTGCTGTGTGAGCCTGGGGCTGGGTGAGGCTGGGGCTGGCGGATGAGCGAGCTTCGGGTTGCGGCGTGGTGAGCCTGGGGCTGGGTGGTGAGTGAGGTGGGGGCTCTGACACAGTTGCACGTTTCTCTGATTGCAGTAGTTCGGCAAAATGCTCTGACCTGCAGTTGTGGTTCACTCCCGACGGGTGAATCGAGTGAAAATGTGCAACTGTGTCGCGAGGCGGGTGCCGAAATAAGCGCGGAGTGGGAAATGCGTGGGTAGGGAATACGCGAAGGAGGTCCTGGCTGGAGTTGGCTGTACACCAAGGAGTGCGTGACTGGAGGCGACTATGCATCAAAAAAGGGGCAGTGGCAGACGCTTCTGCCACTGCCCTAAAGCGTGCGGGCGCTCATCTGCGCCGCCAGCTCCTGTGGGATGTGCTTACTTGTAGCGGGCGATAGCCTCTTCGAGGATCTTCTCGGCCTCAGCCTTGTTGCCCCAGCCGGAGCCGTTGACTTCCTTGCCTGGCTCCAGGTCCTTGTAGTGGACGAAGAAATGCTCGATCTCGTTGCGGGTGAACTGATCGACATCCTCGATGTCCTGGAAGTGGTCGTAGCGCACGTCGTCGAGGACGCAGAGCAGCTTGTCATCGCCGCCAGCCTCGTCGGTCATCTTGAACACGCCGACGGGACGGGCCTTGACGATGACGCCAGGGAACACAGGCTCAGGCAGGATCACCAGAGCATCCAATGGGTCGCCATCCTCGCCCAGGGTGTGGTCGATGAAGCCGTAGTCAGCTGGGTACGCCATCGGGGTGAACAGGTAGCGGTCCAGGTAGACCTTGCCGGACTCGTGGTCGACCTCGTACTTGTTGCGGGAACCCTTAGGAATCTCAATGGTGACTTCGATGCTCATTGTTCTAGGCGCCATCCTTTGTGCAGTGTCGGTTATAAATCTTTGACCGTGACCATCATATATGTGTCCCGGTGTTTGTGGCACTAACGATCTCCGACGGTGGGTGGTGTCCCGCCTGACTTCTCGCATACTCAGCTAACACCACTCGCACACCTCGCACGCAACACAGCATGACAAGGTGTCCCACCCGCCCGCTAGAGTGCTTAGTGTGAGCGCACAGAAATCTTCCTTAACACGTTGGTTGATCGCCATAGCAGTGTTCGTCGTGGCGGCTGCCGTGCTCGTCGCTGCCGGATTGTGGTGGAACGCATCGCAGCGCTACGAGGTTGCCGCAGCTCCGGCGGTGGAGTGGGAAGCTGCTGCCGCTGAACCCGCCGAAGGTGGGGATGGTGCGCCTGATGTGGCAGCGGCGGTAGCGCGTACCGCGAAGGATCCGGCGCTGGGCCAGCTCTCCGCGCAAGTCACCGACTTACTCACCGGCGAAGTGGTGTGGAGTACGAACGAAAACCGCCCGCTGGTCCCGGCAAGTGCGACGAAGATCATGACCGGCTCGGCGGCTCTGTTGGCGCTCCCGTTAGACCAACGTGTGGAAACGTACGTGGTGCGGTCGGCGTCCAAGCCCGGTGAGCTCATTATTGCCGGAGAGGGCGACGTCACGCTCTCCCAAGGACAGGACGATGGATTCTTCACGGACGCAGCCAGCATTGAAGCACTGGCTGCCGCGGTGAAACCCAATCTGAAGGGCGAGCCGGTGACGAGCATCGTCGTGGACAACTCCGTGCGGGAAGGTGCGCTGTTTAACCGCACATGGGATCCTGCCGACGTGGGTGGAGGCAATGTTGCTGACCTCGATTCCGCGATGCTCAACGCGGGGCGGATCAACCCGTTGCAGTCCGATTCACCGCGCTCGGAGGAGCCAGGGGAGGATGTGGGGCACGCACTTGCCGATGCCCTCGGCGCACCCGAAGCCAAGGTGAGTGTGGAAGAGCGCACGGCAGCCAGTCCACTGCTCGCTGATACTCAGGGTGATGCCAAGGAACAATTGGAAGCCTCGGAGCAGCTGAAATCCTCGGAACAGAGCGCCGACCTGACCTGGATGGGTGGTGTGAGCTCTGCACCGCTGGACGTACGGCTGCGAGACATGCTGGTCAATTCAGACAATATCCTGGCAGAAGCAATCGCCCGCGAGGTTGCCGAATCCCAGGGAGTGCCACGAACCTTCAAGGGTGCGACAGAGGCGACACTCAAGGTTCTGCGCGAAGGCGGGGTGGATGTGGCCGATGCGAAGCTGACCGATAACTCCGGTATGAGCTCCAAGAATCGTCTGACCTCCCATGACCTCGACAGCGCCCTGGCCCACGAGGACCTCCGCCTGATCTTGGACATGCTCCCCGTCGCAGCCGCCGAGGGCACGCTCAGCACCCGCTACGCAGATGGCTCCGGTGCTGAACAGTCGGCGGGCTGGGTGCGTGCGAAGACTGGCACGCTCTCCGGCGTGAACGCGCTGGCGGGCACCGTGACCACGAAGGAAGGCCGTCCGCTGTCCTTCGCCTTCCTCTCCAATGAATCCGACATCGCACAGGGGCGCGCGGCACTGGATCGCCTCGCCAACTCGCTGCGTAATGCGAGATAGCCGAGCAACCGATGGCACGCCCCACTGTCTCCGCCGCCGCCCGCATTCAGCGTTGGCTGAAAGAACTGAAAGCTGAGGATCCCGCAGCGCATGCGCAGGCGATCGGCCCGCGCGGTGTCATCGTGGGGCTCTCCGGCGGGGCGGATTCCCTCGCGCTGACTAGTGGCGCGGTACGCGCCGGGCTGACAGTACATGCGGTCATCGTTGATCACCAGCTGCAGGAAGGGTCCGCCCGCGTGGCGGCACGGGCTGCGGAGCAAGCACGGGAACTCGGGGCGGCCAGCGCCCAGGTGGTGACCGTCACCGTCAATGGTGCGGGGGAGGGGCCAGCGCGCACAGCACGCTATTCAGCACTGGGGCGCGAAGCAGCTGGCCGTGGTGTGCTCGTTGCCCACACCGCCACGGACGATGCCGAAGGTTTCCTCGTCGCCCTGTCCCGCGGCTCCGGTACCGATGCGCTGGCGGGAATACGCCCCTTTGCCCGACGCCACCCTGTCGTCACCGCAGGTGCAGCGTGGATTGGGCGGCCCCTGCTGGGCGCCACCCGCGCCGACACGGAAGCCGAATGCGAGCTGGTGGGCGTGGATTTCTGGGAGGATCCGCACAACTACTCCCAGGACTATCTGCGCTCCCGCGTCCGCCAAGAACTGCTCCCCGTGATGGAGGAGATCCTGGGTGGCCATGTTCTCGGCAATCTTGCACGCTCTGCGCGTTTGCTGCGTGAGGATGCGCAAGCGTTGGACACTGTGGCGCGGAAGATCATTGACAGCTGCGCGGAGGTTGGCGCGGGCGGACTGGTGGCGTCGTTATCTATAGAGGAACTAGGAAAGCAGCCCGCGGCGCTGAGGAAACGGGCGTATAAACACTGGTTGGCTCCCTTTGCCGGGCCGCTGACGAACGCGCACATAGAGGCCATAGATTCGCTCGTAGCGAACTGGCGCGGTCAGGGGCCGGTCGCTGTTCCTTGGCCTGAAGACTCGCCTACAATGAACACAGATCGGCGCACCTCCCACCGCTTGGTTGTGCGCCGCAGCGATCAACTTCTGCGAATCGACGAAAAACTGCGACAACCATACTCCGAGGGACGGTAACCACGAGATGTCCACTGACAACCTCCACAGCGAGAAGAACTTCGACGTGCCAGCCAACTGCTACGGCGACGACCTGGAAAGCGTGCTGATCGACGAAGAATCCCTGCACGCCCGCATCCAGGAACTTGCCGACGCGACCTCCGAGCGCTTCAAGGATGCTGAGGACGACATCATCCTCGTGTGCATCCTTAAGGGTGCCGCCTTCTTCATCACCGACTTCGCGCGAGCAATGAGCGTGCCAACCCAGCTGGAATTCATGGCAGTGTCCTCCTACGGCAACGCCACCAGCTCCTCCGGCGTGGTGCGCATCCTCAAGGACTTGGACCGCGACATCCGCGACCGCGACGTGGTGATCGTCGAGGACATCATCGACTCCGGCCTGACACTGTCCTGGCTGCTGAAGAACCTGAGCAACCGCCAGCCACGCAGCCTCTCCGTCGTGGCATTGCTGCGCAAGCCGGAGGCCGTCAAGGTGGACATAGAACTGGAAGGCATCGGATTCGACATCCCGAACGAGTTTGTGGTTGGCTACGGCCTAGACTTCGCAGAGCGCTATCGCGACCTGCCATTCGTCGGCACGCTGAACCCGAGCGTCTACGAATAACACACCCCACTGAGGCTGCCCCACGCCACCGCGGCGAGGGCAGCCAACCTTTCATTTAACGACAGGAACTATGGACAAGAAGAAAGCGCTGAGGATTGCCGGCATCGTCGCCGCCATCCTTATTGCCATCTACACCTTTTCCGTTCTGACGGATAGCACCCGCGGCTACGACGAGGTGGAGACCTCCGTCGCGTTGGAGCAGATCACCGATAAGAACGCGAAGGAGGTGCAGATCAACGACCGCGAACAGCAGGTTCAGATCAAGCTGAAGGAGCCGATCTCCGTCGATGGCAAGGATGACATCGAACAGATCATCGCAAGCTACCCGGCACGCACCTCCGGCGATATCTTCAACGCGGTCAAGGGCGCGGAGACGGAGAAGTTCAACACCAAGGTCACGCAGGACAGCTTCCTCGGCACCCTGCTGATCACGCTGCTGCCTCTGGTCCTGTTCATTGTTCTGCTGTACTTCCTGTTCTTCCGCATGCAGGGCGGTGGAGGTGGCGTGGGCCCCTTCGCCATGGGCAAATCCCGGCACAAGGAGCTCAACAAGGACAACCCGGAAAACACCTTCGACGATGTTGCCGGTGCGGACGAGGCAGTGGAGGAGCTCGACGAGATTCGCGACTTCCTCTCCGACCCGTCCCGCTACGAGAAGCTCGGCGCGAAAATCCCGCGTGGTGTGCTGCTCTACGGCCCTCCGGGAACGGGTAAGACGTTGCTGGCCCGCGCCGTCGCAGGCGAGGCCGGTGTGCCGTTTTACTCCATCTCCGGTTCCGACTTCGTGGAGATGTTCGTGGGTGTGGGTGCCTCCCGCGTGCGTGATCTGTTCAAGCAGGCGAAGGAAAACTCGCCGTGCATCATCTTCGTGGATGAGATCGACGCAGTCGGCCGCCAGCGTGGCTCCGGCATGGGTGGCGGACATGACGAGCGCGAGCAGACGCTGAACCAGCTGCTCGTGGAGATGGACGGCTTCGGGGACCGCGAGGGAGTGATCCTCATGGCCGCCACGAACCGTCCGGATATTTTGGATCCGGCGTTGCTGCGCCCGGGCCGCTTTGACCGCCAGATCCCAGTCACCAACCCAGATCTGACAGGTCGCGAGCAGATCCTGCGCGTCCACGCGAAGGGCAAGCCGTTGGCTAACGATGTGGATCTCAAGTCCCTAGCCAAGCGCACCGCCGGCATGTCCGGCGCGGACTTGGAAAACGTACTGAACGAGGCCGCTCTGCTGACAGCCCGTGTGGACGGCAACGTCATCACTGGAGATGCGCTAGAGGAGGCGACGGATCGCGTGATCGGCGGTCCACGCCGTTCCACGAAGATCATCTCCGAGATGGAAAAGAAGATCACCGCCTACCACGAGGGCGGGCACACCTTGGCCGCGTGGGCGCTCAAGGACATCGACCGCGTCTACAAGGTGACGATCCTTGCCCGCGGTCGCACGGGTGGTCACGCCCTGACCGTGCCGGAAGACGACAAGGGCATGTACAACCGCTCCGAGCTGTTCGCGCGCCTGGTGTTCGCCATGGGTGGCCGCGCAGCGGAGGAGCTGGTCTTCGGCAACCCGACGACGGGCGCATCGGCCGATATTGAGATGGCCACCAATACCGCCCGTTCCATGGTCATGGAGCTGGGCATGAGCCCGAAGATTGGTGCTGTGAAGTACGGTGTGGATGACGGTGATCCTTTCCGTGCTCAAGGCGGCGGTGGTGGCGCTATGTCCAAGCCATCCCCTGAAGTGGCAGCGATCATCGACAATGAAGTTCGTATGTTGATGGATAAGGCTCAAGCCACGGCGTACGAGATCCTTCGGGACAACCGCGATTACTTGGACAAGTTGGCGGAGAAGCTGCTGGAGAAGGAGACCCTGCGCCGCCCAGATCTGGAGGCCATTTTCGACGGCATCGATATTCGCGAGGTCTCTGACGTGTTCCCCATGCAGGACGTCGACCGTCCGAAGGACGGCCGCGAGCCCGTGAAGACCCCGAATGAGCTGGCCAAGGAGCGCGGCGAGGAACCTCCGAAGCGCAACGATTTCTTCTCCGCTGCACGCCGAGCCCGCATGGAGCGACGCAAGGCTGAGCAGGAAAAGAACCTACGTGAAGCGCGCGAGCAGGATCAGCAGAAGATGCAGGCCCAGGCGGACCACGGCGATCACGTGTGGGGTGGCCAGGGTTCCGTGCCACGTCCGGAGCAGCGCGGTTTCCGCCTGCCGGATCACGAGCAGCCGGACAACCCGTGGACAACCGATGACGCGCCGACCCGCCAGATCCAACGTGCCCAGGGCGAGCCGCAGGACGCGCATACTCAGGGAGCACAGGACGGCCCTGCGCGGTCCGGTGCCACCCCACCTGCTCAGGAGCGCAAGCCACAGCAAACGTTCCCGTGGGACAAGCCAATCGCTCGGGATTCCGAGCGGAGCAGTCGAGAATCCGGGTGGAACACGGCTCCAGAGCCGGAGCGCAGGGGGAACCAAGATCCCGAGCAGGGTACCGGTCGCCATGCGGCACGTCCTGGTTGGGGTGAGTCTCGCCAGGGACGTGATATTTCTAAGACCAACGACACCGACGAGAGCAAGGACCAATAAACAGTGACCCAACAGCGACAGTTCGACCAGGAACGCGCTGAAGCAGCCGTCCGTGAATTGCTCTTTGCCGTCGGGGAGGACCCGGACCGCGAGGGTTTGCTGGAAACCCCGGCTCGCGTTGCCCGCGCCTACAAGGAAATGTTCGCAGGCCTCTACGAGGACCCGACAGCTGTCCTCGAGAAGACGTTCAACGAGGACCACAACGAGCTGGTTCTCGTCCGCGACATCCAGTTTTACTCCACCTGCGAGCACCACCTCGTCCCCTTCTTCGGCACTGCCCACATCGGCTACATCCCCGGTGACAACGGCAAGGTAACGGGACTTTCGAAGCTGGCGCGCCTCATCGATGGCTTGGCTAAGCGGCCGCAGGTACAGGAGCGTCTGACCTCTGAAGTTGCCGACGCCCTGATGGAACGGCTGCAACCAGCTGGGGCAATTGTCGTCGTCGAAGCCGAGCACATGTGCATGGCAATGCGCGGAATTCGCAAGCCGGGCGCGAACACCATCACCTCCGCGGTCCGAGGAGTGTTCGAAACGAACGCATCCTCCCGCGCAGAGGCCTTCGCCCTGATCAACGGCGGTAAGTAGCATCTAAGGACGCAGCCCGCGGCAGAAGGAGCAATTGCGATGAGCACACAGGTGAAGCGCACCCAAGTCATGGGAATCCTCAACGTCACGGAGGACTCATTCTCCGACGGCGGCTCCAACCCCGATACCGCTACCGCAGTAGCCAATGCCCAGCGCATGCTTGCCGAAGGCGCCGACCTCATCGACATCGGGGGTGAATCCACCCGCCCTGGAGCCACCCGTGTGCCCGCCGAACTCGAGGCCGCGCGCGTGGTGCCCGTCATCAGCGAATTGACCGCCCAGGGCGTGACGATGAGCGTGGACACCATGCGAGCTTCCACCGCAGCCAAAGCCGTGGAAGCAGGTGCGACGATCATCAACGACGTCTCCGGTGGCCTCGCCGATGACCGCATGCTCGCCGTCGCTGCGGATTCCGACGCCCAGCTGTGCCTCATGCACTGGAATGCCGCCACGTTCCAGGGGGCGGAGGGCTACCACGATCACGGCGAGGACATCGTGGCCCACGTCCGCGACTGGCTGCTCCGACGAGTAGATGCGGCACTTGCCGCAGGTGTGGCAGAGGAGCAAATCATCCTCGACCCGGGCATCGGCTTCGCGAAAAACCCTCAGGAAAACTGGACGTTACTGCAGGCGACCAGCACCTTCGTGGACCTGGGATTTCCGGTGCTTATCGGGGCATCGCGCAAGCGCTTCCTCACGGCATTGCGCCCCAACCCTGATGGCACCCCAGGCGTGCCAACAACAGCCGACGACGCAACCGCTGCGGTCTCCGCACTCTCTGCCGCCGCTGGGGCATGGGCAGTGCGTGTCCACAACGTGGCGCCAAGCCGTGCCGCTGTCGATGTCGCTCACTGCACCGCCACCGGCCGGGGGCCGGAGATCCCCGAAGGCTGGCGTGCCCGGCGCGAGGCCTAGGCATGTACGGCCAGCGCGAAACCCAGTCACTTGCTCAGCGCGCGAGGCCTAGGCACCCACTGCACGCGCGCATCCCAGCCACCCGCTGCAAGAAGGGACCAGGGAAAGTCTCAGGACAAAGGGACTAGAACGCTCTTACAGCACGAGTCGCGGGAGGGCAGCCGCTGGCGTCGAAAAGGGCAGAGCATAAGATACGTACAACAGTCAGGCACCGTGCACACTGCGAGGAAGGAACAACGTGGCAGACCGAATTGAACTCATCGGACTCGAGGCATACGGCTACCACGGTGTCTACGACCATGAGAAGGACCTGGGGCAAAAATTCCTCGTCGACATGGTCGTATGGACAGATTTCGCCGAAGCCGCTGCCACCGACAGCATTACGGACACCATCTCCTACGTGGACCTCGCGGACATCGCCGTGGAATTAGTGCAAGGGCCGGGCAACGACCTCATCGAAACGCTCGCTGCGGACATCGCAGACCGGATCATCGCGCTGCCGGGAGCGCTGGCCACAGAGGTGACGGTTCATAAACCGCAAGCCCCCATCGACTACCCATTCGCCGATGTGCGCGTGGTCGCCCGGCGTTCTCATAAGGCGACGAAGGGCACCACGCCGAGCACATAGAAGGGCACCTAGAGAAGGGATACCGCTGATGGGAGAAATGCTGGCGATCGTAGGCTTGGGTAGCAATTTGGCCGGGGAACTGGAATCCATCGATGCACAACTCGTCCGCGCTGCTGAACAGATTGAAGCCACTGGTGCGGGGAAGATTGTGGAGCGTTCCCGCATGTTCGCCACACCCCCATGGGGCGGGGTCGAGCAGGAGGATTTCCGCAACGCCACCATCGCCGTCAGCACGCAGCTGGAACCACTGGAGTTTCTCCACGCCTGCCAAGCGATCGAACAGGCGGCACACCGCACGCGAGAAGTTCGGTGGGGGCCGCGCACCCTCGACGTGGATGTGCTGGCGCTGTACGCGATTGAGCCGGCCACGGGAGAAGTGAGCGTTGTGGAATCGGCAGGCCGTTGGGGTGAGGAGCTGATCGTGCCGCACCCTTATGCGCATCAGCGGGCGTTCGTCCTCGTTCCATGGGCAGATTTGGACGTGGCCGAGGACTCGCGCTTGACGCTCGCTGGACAGGGGATCGGTGCGTGGTTGGAGAGCTTGGCGCGAACGGAACCGGGGGAGCTGGCGGAAGTCCGGCCGGTGGCGAGCCCACAATGGGACGCGGCGCGGTAGGTCGTCGCGGGGCGTGGCGCCAGAGCGACCGGGCGTGGCGCGAGCACGGCATCGCGCGGCACGACGTCGCGGGGAGCTAACCTGCAGCCTCCCCAACCTTTAGACTGGTGAGTTATGAACAACATGAAACCCACCGCGATCGGCTCCTTAGCCGTGGCTGCGGTCATCGCCGCACTCATCGGGTGGATGACGGCGTTCGGTTTCTACGGTTCGTTCCCGCCATTGGGGGTGGTGGGCAGCGCCGTCCTGTTCATCATGGCGGTAGCGTGCGGGATCGCGGGCCTGGTGGTCCGGAAGAAAATCGGCGAGGGGGAAGTGGGCCATGATCAGAGCCAGATGAGCCCGCTCACGGTAGCGCAACTGTTGGTTGCGGGGCAGGCGGTGGCCTGGATCGGTTCGATCATCGGTGGTGCCTACGCTGGCATCGGAGTACACGTCATGCTGCATGCTGGGGAACTGACCGCGGCGCAAAATGATGTGCCAGGGGTGATCGTCGGGGCGCTCGGTGGTCTGGCCGCAGCCGCAGCGGGCGTGTGGTTGGAGCGTTCATGTATTGCTCCGCCGATGGATCCGCCAGGGGAGTTAGCTGCGGGTTAACGCGCTGCTGAAAGAATCCGTCCGATCAGAGACTTGGCAGGTAGAGTTATCACCATGAGTTTTCAGCCTCAACCTCAGCACGACCGTCAGCCTTTGCCACGCCGGCAGGAAGCAGAGGTCAAGTCTGGCCACTCTCAGGCGCAGACCCGTACGGAGTACACCCGGGCGGATCGAAACCTCGCAGATCGATCCGATAACTCGGAGAACTCGGTCGGCGGTATGTCCCGGGCCTTGATGTTTGGCCTCATCCTACTGGCGCTCGTTGCGAGCCTCTTGATGCTGTATATGGACTCTGAGGCGTGGCTGAAGGTCGCCGTGATTGCGGCGCTGTGGGCGGCATTCATCGGTGCAGTGCTGGTTAGTCGCTACTCCAGTGCTCTGTCAGCTGAGCGTGACCGTTCGCGCCAGCTCCAGCGCTCTCACACCGCGGAGCTGGAGCGTGAGAAGTCCGAGCACCAGAAGCGCGAGGCAATGCTGGAAAGCAGCTACGAACAGCGCATTCGCGACCAGCGAGATGAGCACCTGGAGCAGCTGCGGCAGGAGCTAGCGGTGATGCGCCAGCAGTTGGCCGCGATGTCCGGCGGAGAGTTCGGCGAGGAGCAGACGAGCGTGCGGGCGAAGGCTGAACGCGTGCGCGAGATTGAGAACTCTGTCAATGCTGCTAGCGCCGCCCGTCCAGGAGAGAAGAGGCACGCCGGATCCTCCGCTGCTTCGCACGCTGCACATGCGCAGTCGGCACCGGCTGCAGGCTCCTCTGCGTCCTCCGCAGGGACTGCGTCCTCAGAAGCGGCACACACCGCTTCCACGTCCTCCGCAGCGGCACAGTCCTCCGGCTCACAGCGTCAGGCGCAGGACGAGAAGAAGAGCGGCAAGCGGTCTTCCACCTTCTCCACCGGGACCTTCGCTGCGATCAAGTGGGGAGGCCAAGATGCGATGGAGACCAGCGAGCTGCCTCTGATCGTGGACACCACTGCTCTGGACGAAGACGAAGCACACACCGAGGCATTTCACGGGGTGCGCAAGGAGGAGGTGCTCAAGGACACGCCAAAGTCTGAGGCTGCACCGAACGCCGGGGAAGCCAAGCACTCTGAGCGCCCAGCGTCCTCCCGTCCACACCATCACGCCGCCACTGGTGCATCCACCATCGCGAGCAAGGCAGATGAGTCCTACGTGGGCGGCCACCGCCGTAAGGACGAGGCAGAGGAGGCCAAGGCGGAGACCCGTCGCGGCCGTCGCCGTGCCGATGAGTCGGCGTCTGGCCTGACCGTCGCAGAGCTGATGGCACGCTTCAAGAAGGACAACTAGATGCAAGAGCCACGGCTTTCCGTGGGCATAATCAGCGCCGGTGCGGTTGGTACAGCTTTGGCGGAAAAATTCCTGCAGGCTGGCCATCACGTGCACGGCGTTGTTGCGCGTTCAGAGTCCTCTCGGCATCGTGTATCGGAACGCATTCCCACCGTGCCCGTCGTTTCGCTCGAGGAGGCAGCACAGACGCAGCTGGTAGTCCTCGCCGTGCCGGATCCGGAACTTCCCGCAGTAATCCGTCGGGTTGCGCAGACCACCCGCGATGGGCAGATGGTTGCTCACGTGGCCGGGGCCTATGGCTGCGATATTTTGCAGCCCGTGACCGATACGGGGGCGCTTCCGCTCGCGATGCACCCGGTGATGACCTTCGGCGGCTCTACCCAGGATTCGATGAACCTCGCCGGCTGCGCCTGGGGTGTGACCGCGGATTCCGAGGTGGGGCAGACTGTCGCGGAGCTGCTGGTCAGCTCCCTCGAGGGGTATGCGGTGCAGATCCCGGAGGCCAATCGCCCCGCGTACCATGCCGCGATTGCCTATGCGGCGAACTACGTGGTGACCCTTTTGTCCGACGCCCAGAGGATGCTCGACCATGTCCTCGGCGATGATGCGGATGGTGCTGCGGGAGCCGGTGGCATTGGTGGCGGCACTGGCAGCTTGAGTTCGCCGCCGAGCCACAACCCAGATTCGGCGCGACTCCTGGACAGAATCGTGCGAACTGCTGTTGATCGGGCATTGGCGGAGAGAATGGAGGGTGTCACCGGTCCAGTTGCGCGCGATGATGCTCCTGCGGTTCTCCGCCACATTGAGGCGCTTAGGAAGCTGGAGAGTTCGTCCCATGGAGCGAATTTCTCGGGCGCGTATATTCCGATGGCGGAGCGCACGGCCCAGATGTTGCATTCCCTCGAGGTGGAGCGCGTGCTCGCAGAGTTCGGCATGGGGCTCCGCTAGTTTTCCTCACTACCCGGCTCCGCCTGGTCTTTCCTGCTTGCCCGTCCCCGCTAGTTGTGCGAAATCCGCGGGGGTTTGTTGGTCACATTGCCGGTTGTGTGGAATCTGCGGGGGTTTGGGGTGTGTTTTGGGGTGGTGTTTTCACGCCGGTAACCCCCGCGGATTTTGCAAAAGGGAGGGAAGGTTCAGAGATGGGTACTCGAGTGCACGTGGTTGCAGCCGGGTACTACGCTAGCCCCTATGGGTACTTCCGAAACGACGCCACCTACATCCGAGCAGCCAGCGACCGCTCCGCAAACCGCAGGCCAGCGTGCTACCGCCACACAGGGCTCCGAGCAGCCAGCGACCGCTCCGCAAACCGCAGGCCAGCCCACTGCCACAGGGCAGGCCACAAAGCAGCCAGCTGCCGCCACACAAAACACCGCGCAGGCGGGAACATTCACCCGCGGCCAGGCCCGGGTTTACACATCCATCGAGGAGCTGGGTCAGCTGACACGCGCCATGCGCAAAGCCGGCCGCCCGGTAGCACTCGTGCCGACGATGGGAGCGTTGCACGAGGGGCACCTCTCCCTGGTCAAGGCAGCCCAAACCATCCCGGGGGTGCTGGTCGTGGTGAGCATCTTCGTCAACCCCCTCCAGTTCGCAGAAGGCGAGGACCTGGATGCATATCCGCGCACGCTGGATGCTGACGTCGAAAAACTCAAAGCCGCTGGCGTGGACGCCGTCTTCGCGCCGAGCCCCCGCGAAATGTACCCCAACGGTCCGCGCACCACGATCCACCCAGGCGAGATCGGCCGCATCTTGGAGGGCGAACACCGGCCAACGCACTTCGCTGGCGTGCTCACCGTGGTGAATAAACTCTTCCAGATCAGCCACTGCGACCACGCTTTCTTTGGTGAGAAGGACTACCAGCAGCTCATCCTCATCCAGCAGATGGTCACCGACCTCAACATGGGAATCACCATTCACGGCGTGCCCATCGTGCGGCAACAGGACGGCCTGGCTTTGAGCTCCCGCAACCAGTACCTGTCGAAGGAGGAGCGGGAGATTTCCCTGACACTGTCCGCGGCGCTGACCGCCGGAGCTTTCGTGGCCGAAGAAGGCGCGAAGAAGGTGCTGGCCACTGCCCGGGAGATCCTCGATGCTTCCCCAGAGATCACCGTGGATTACCTGGAGCTCAAGGGCGCGGATCTGGGCGAGGCACCGGAGCGCGGCGATGCCCGGTTGCTCGTCGCCGCCCGTGTTGGCAGCACTCGATTGATCGACAACGTGTCCCTGCCCCTGGGCATTGGCTTTAAGAACCTCGACGACGAGGGCGCTGCACAGGCTCCAGCTGAGCAGTAAACCCTCCAGTACGTATGCGTTGACGGTGCGTGACGGCGCCGGTTCGTGTTGTCGAGCGCGCTGTGGCTGTAGGTGCGGCGCAGTGAAAAGCGCAGCGTGACTGTGGCTGTGACAGCCGCGGCATGGTGAAAGATAGGAAGAACTGATGACCAGTGTGGCATTGTCGGCAGGGGAATATGCAGCGGAGATCTCGCTGTTCGGTGGCGGCCCGCGCTCGCTGACGTACAAGGACCAACCGCTGTTGGTCAGCTACGAGGAGGAGGACTTCCCGCCGCTGTCCTCTGGCATTATTTTGGCTCCCTGGCCGAACCGTACGGCGGAGGGGGTGTTCTCCCACGAAGGGCAACTGCACCGATTGGAAATCACGGAGCCTGGCCGCGCGACTGCGATCCACGGTTTTGTCGGCGCCCAGCATTGGGAGTTTGTGGAGGCTTCCAGCACGCACGTTGTGCTGGAAACTCCGTGTGGCCCGCGGGCTGGCTGGCCGTGGACGTTGGCTGTGCGCGCCCTGTGGTCTGTGGACGAACATCGCGGTTTGAGCGGGCATCTGACGGTGAGGAATTCCTCCGATTCCAGTTGCCCGCTGGGCGTGGGCTGGCACCCGTATCTGTCTGCGTGCGGCGTCCCGTTGGATGAGTGCACGCTGACTTTGCCCGTGTCCACCAATCTGCCTCTGGATCCGGTGCGTAATTTGCCGGCGGGCCCTGAGATCGACGCCACCAGGGTGCTGCCCGAAGATCCTCGCGAAGGTGTCAGCATGGGTGGCTTGTGGTTGGATCACTGCTTCGGGGGAGTGTTGTTCGATGAAGCGGCGGTCGGTGGGAAGGCTGGCGATGCGGCGACTGGCGATGGGCGGGGACCTGTGGGCGTCGTCGATCGGAGGTCTACGGTGAGCCTCGTGAACCCGGAGGGTACGGGTTCACGGTTGTGGGCGGACGAGCATTTTGGCTGGTACCAGGTGTTTACCGCTGATCCGGCGCGCCGGGAGGGCTACCCGGGTGTGGGGCGTGCTGTGGCGGTGGAGCCGATGACAGTCCCCCCGAATGCCTTGCGATCGGGCGTGGATGTGCGTGTTTTGGAGCCGGGGGAGGCGGCTGAGTACCGTTTCGGGGTTAGCGCAATTACGGCCTGAACTGGAACGATCAAGCGCTTGCTTCAGGTGATCTACCCCCTGCACGCTGCAGGTCTATGAGCTACCTATCTCTTAGGCTTACGCTAAGGCTGAAAAACAATTCCTCTATGGAGGCGGACCAGCGTCCTCCTCGTCCATAGGAGGAACCAGTTCTGGGAGGTTTTCAGTCATGACTGAAGGTTTACGCCTCGACGCCTCGTGGGTGGATTACGCGCTCGTCGCGATCTACTTCGCATTCGTTCTGGGCATTGGATGGGCTGCAAAGTCCAAGGTTTCGAGCTCAATCGACTTCTTCTTGTCCGGTCGCTCGCTACCAGCATGGGTCACTGGCCTGGCGTTCATTTCCGCCAACTTGGGTGCGGTGGAGATCGTCGGACACTCCGCCAACGGCGTGCAGTACGGCTTCGAGACCATGCACTACTTCTGGATCGGTGCCATTCCGGCTATGGTCTTCCTCGGCATCGTGATGATGCCTTTCTACTACGGCTCCAAGGTGCGTTCCGTGCCGGAGTTCATGCGCCGTCGCTTCGGCAATGGCGCCCACCTCGTCAACGGCATTTCTTTCGCGGTCGCGCAGCTGCTCATCGCAGGTGTGAACTTGCTGCTGCTGGCCAAGGTGGTCAACTCCCTGTTGGGCTGGCCGCTGTGGGTGACGCTCATCGTCGCCGCGGTGATCGTGCTGTCATACATCACCCTGGGTGGCCTGTCCGCCGCTATCTACAATGAGGTGCTGCAGTTCTTCGTGATCATCGCGGCACTGCTGCCGCTGACGATGATCGGTCTGCACAACGTGGGCGGTTGGTCTGGCTTGAAGAGCCAGGTGGAGGAGAGCCACTTCCACACGTGGCCGGGCACGGAAATCTCCGGCTTCGATAACCCGATCGTCTCCGCTGTGGGCCTGGTCTTCGGCCTGGGCTTCGTGCTGTCCTTCGGCTACTGGACGACCAACTTCGTCGAGGTGCAGCGCTCCATGGCTGCGGATTCCCTGTCTTCTGCGCGCAAGACCCCGATCATCGGCGCGTTCCCGAAGATGTTCATCCCATTCCTCGTGGTCATCCCGGGAATGGTCGCGGGTGCGACCGTTACCCCGATCATGGACGGCTCCGCCGAGCCGAACGACGCCATCCTGTACCTCATGCGCGACTTGCTGCCGAATGGTCTGCTGGGTGTCGCGATCGCTGGCCTGCTGGCCGCATTCATGGCGGGTATGGCTGCGAACATTTCCGCGTTTAACACCGTGTTCTCTTACGACATCTGGGAGACCTACGTGGTGAGGAACCGCGAGGATGATTACTACCTGAAAGTCGGTCGCCTGGCGACGATCGCAGCCACCGTCATCGCCGTGTTCACCGCGCTGCTGGCTTCCAACTTCGGCAACGTCATGGACTACCTGCAGACGCTGTTCGGCTTCTTCAACGCGCCACTGTTCGCAACGTTCATTCTGGGTATGTTCTGGAAGCGCATGACCCCGACCGCCGGTTGGGCGGGCTTGGTTGCCGGTACTGGTGTGGCCATCGCCTACTGGGCCGTCGCCACCTTTGGCGGTACGGATATCGGCTTCTTCAACCTGCCGGGTCAGGGCACGGCATTCGTCGCTGCCTCGCTGGCCTTTGCAGTGGACATCATCGTCTCCATTGTCGTGTCCATGGTGACGGCACCAAAGCCGGATCACGAGCTGGTTGGTTTTGTGAAGTCCGTGACCCCGAAGGAGAACCTCACGGATGCCAGCGAAGCTACCCTGCCGTGGTACCGCCGCACTGTCCCACTTGGCATGCTCTGCCTAGCCATGGCGCTGGTTCTCAACATCGTGTTCGCCTAAGCATTTCGCCCATTTCCTCTAGGAGTGACTAACAATGAGTGACAACACTCGGTCTACCACGGCGAAGAAGTCCGCCGCCGAGATTGCGGACGAGATGACAGAGCACAAGGAGGTCGGCCACCGCTCGCACATGGCGGGTGCCTTCGATATCCGCAACGTCATCGGTGCCCTCATGGGCATTTATGGTCTGGTACTTCTCGCCAGCTACCTCGTGCTCGATCCCGGCGTCTCCTCCGGTGGCGACGCCAAGGATGCCACTTACAACCTTTGGGCGGGAGTGGCCATGGTCGTTGTGGCTGCGGTCTTTTTCGCCTGGAGCAAGTTCGAGCCCGTCAAGATCGATCAGGAGTAGCACACAGTGTCTGAGCATGAATTCCGGGTCACCCGCACCACGCTGGCAGATGGCCGTGAATTGCTCTATTTCGACGATGAGCCGCGCTACGTTTCCGGGGAGCTGACCCGCGAGCTGCACGATGCCCGTGAGCTTCCGCAGGCTACCGCGGAGTGCGAGATGCGCCAGGATCCCCTCACCGGGCAGTGGTACACCTACGCCGCGCACCGGATGAACCGCACGTTCATGCCCCCGGCGAATGAGAATCCCCTCGCGCCGACGAAGCCGGGGGAACTCCCGACGGAGATTCCCGCGGACGATTACAACGTGGCCGTTTTCGAGAATCGCTTCCCGTCGCTTTCCCTGCACATGGAGGTGCCGGAGGATTTCTCAGACACTGTTGATGGGCAGGCGATGTTCCCCCACAAGCCGGCATTGGGCCGCTGCGAGGTTGTGTGCTTCACCCCGGACGTGAATGCGTCCTTCAAGGATCTGCCTTATGAGCGTGCACGCACCGTCGTGGAGGCGTGGGCTCACCGCACACGCGAGATGTCCGCCGTCCCAGGCATCCGTTGCGTGTTTCCCTTCGAGAATCGCGGTGCGGAGATTGGCGTGACGCTGCAGCACCCGCACGGTCAGATTTACGCCTATCCTTTCCTTCCGCCGCGCGCCGCTGAGGTTGCCGCCCGCGCTGCTGCTTTCCGCGAGCACACCGGCGAGGATTTATTCGACGCCACCCTCCGCGCCGAGAAGGAATCCGGGAAACGAATTCTGGTGGAGGGTGAGTACTTCACCGCTTTCGTGCCGGCGGCGGCTAAGTGGCCGGTGGAGGTCATGCTCATGGCCAATCGCAACGTGCCTGATTTCGCAGCGCTGACTGATGCGGAGAAAGACGAGCTGACCCGTATCTACCTTGATCTTCTGGGGCGGATGGATCGCTTCTTCGAAGGCGTGGAGCGCACCCCGTATATTGCCTCGTGGAACCAGGCGCCGGTGGGGGAGGGGCCGGACGGTGCGCGGGCCGATGGGCGCCTGTATCTGCAGCTGTACTCCATGATGCGCTCCCCAGGACGGATGAAGTTCCTCGCGGGCTCCGAGTCCGGCCAGGAGGCGTGGATTTCAGATACCACCCCGGAGCGCATTGCCGAGAGATTCCGTGAGGTAGCGCAGCCATGACCCGAGAAACAACCCCGCAAGCGGATGGACAGTCGCGCCAGCAGGCCGCTGAACCAACCCAGCACTCCGCTGAGCCACAGTGGATCTCCACCCGCGACGTGCAGCAGGCAGAAGCCGACGTGCGGGCTCTGTACGAGGATGTTTTTGGCGCAGAGCCCGTGGGCGTATGGTCCGCGCCGGGTCGCGTGAACCTCATCGGCGAGCACGTGGACTACGCCGCTGGTATCTCCGTGCCGTTCGCTCTCTCCCAGCGCACCTATGTCGCGGCCTCGCCGAATGCAGAGGGCACGTATCGCCTGGTGTCCCGCTACGCCCCGAGCGCATCCGAGCCGCCGCACAATGTCCGCTACGAGATTCCCGTCGGTGATGTCTCGCCGGGTCATCCCGCCAATTGGGCTGGCTATGCCGTCGGCGCTATCTGGGCAGCGCGTGAGGCCGGGGTGATCCCTGCCGGGGAGGCGGCCTCCTCCGGCCTTGATATCGCCATCGTCTCCGATGTACCTGTGGGCGCGGGCTTGTCCAGCTCCGCGGCCTTGGAGTGCGCAGCAGTCCTCGCGGCTTTCGATCTTGCGAACGGTGCGTCCGCTGAGGCTCGAGAATTAGATGATGATGTGCGGGCTGGGCTCATGGTGGCGTCGATCAGGGCGGAAAATGAGGTCGTCGGCGCTTCGACGGGAGGCCTGGACCAGCGCATTGCACTCTTCGGGAAGAAAGGGCATGCGCTGGCTATCGACTTCCTGCAGGATTCGGCGGAGCAGGTTCCCTTTGATATCGCCTCCCGTGGGCTGGCCGTGCTCATCATGAACACAAACGCTCCACATCAGCTCAATGATGGCCAATACGCTTCCCGGCGTGCGGTGATCGATGGGGTGACGGAGGACCTCGGTGTGCGTTCCCTGCGTGAAGCGCAGGACGCGGTGGCGGCAAGCGCTGCATGGGCCGAGCGCACGGTGCCCGAGGGCGTGGATGCGGATGCGGCTGATGTGGAGGCGTGGAAGCAGACCGTCGCCCGGCGGGTGAGGCACGTGGTTTCGGAAATTGAGCGGACTGCGGACGCCGTTGAGCTGCTGAAGCGGGGAGATATGGATGCTTTCGGCTTGGCCATGAGCGCCAGCCATGCTTCCCTGCGCGGTGATTATGAGGTCACGGTTCCGGAGCTCGACCTGGCGGTGGACACGGCGATGGCGTGTGGCGCGCTCGGCGCTCGGATGACCGGTGGAGGTTTCGGCGGCTCGGCGATTGCTTTGCTCGACGCCACACTGGTCGAGTCCACGGCGGCCGCTGTAGCCGAGGCTTTCGCGCGGGCGGGGTTCAACGCTCCTGAGTTTGTTGTGGCGCTGCCTAGCGATGGAGCTCATCGCCACGTGTAGCGCGGTGTCGTGAGTTGTGCCGTGCACGGCGTCGTGCACGGTGTCGTGAGCACTGTCGTGCGCTATGTTCTAGGCAGTGTGGTGCTCAGTGTGGTGTTTCGACCCCCACAGGGGTAAGGTGTCTCCCCGTGTTGCGCACAATGTTGAAATCCAAGATCCACCGAGCCACCGTCACGCAGGCTGACCTGCACTATGTGGGGTCCTGCACCATCGACGCAGATTTGATGGAAGCCGCCGATATTCTCGAGGGCGAGCAGATCGACATTGTGGATATCGACAATGGCAACCGCTTGACCACGTATGCCATTACAGGCGAGCGTGGCACGGGTGTCATTGGTATCAATGGAGCAGCTGCGCGTCTGATCAGCCCGGGGGATCTGGTCATCATCATTGGCTATGCGCAGTATTCCGAAGAGGACCTCAAGGACTACCACCCGCGCGTGATTTTCGTGGATGAGCACAACAAGAAGCTCGAGGAAGGCGAGGATCCCGCGCACGCGCCGGAGGGTTCCGGCCTGCTGGATCCGCGCAACCCGGAGTCCTAGACCTTTCGATTGAGCCCTCAACGGCTTGCATTTTGCGCACCTTAGCGCAAACTTGCGCACGAAAGCTGAAGCCTTTAGGCAGGTTTTAGCGGCCCGACAGTGTGCATTAACTTTGCAGTAACTTCTGGTCCATGGGGGATCGATAACCTGCTCCTCGTCCACGTAAAAGACAAACAAGTTGATGAGGGGTTACCTTCTTATGGCCAATGGACGGGTCGGGGACGCAGTGGCGTCGAACAAAGAAAACAATGCACCACACCGAGCGGGGAGGAAGAAGGTCGCCGCAATTGCGCTGGCAGCGGCAGCATTCAGCAGCGCTGCGGGAGCAGGCATCGCACAAGCACAGGAAGGAAACTTCGGTCTGCCGGCGGGCAGTGAGGATGCCCTCGGAAGCCTGAATGAGGCGGTTGAAGGCAGCATGCAGGGCTCCTCCGACCTGCTGGGGTCCAGCGGCCTTTCGGGTTCCAGCGACGGCCAGCCCGCAACGACCAACGACGGCCTATATGAGGGCAGCGTCGAAAAGTCCGATCAGCCCGCCGAAGACCAGAGCACGTTCACCGGCTACGTCTTTGACGACGCAAACAAGAACTCCACCAAAGATGAGTCCGAAAAGGGCATCGAGGGCGTGTCCGTGACCAATGGTCGCGACGTGGTGCGCACCGACTCTGAGGGCCGCTACTCCCTGCCGGTGTACGAGGACATGAACGTCTCCGTCACCCAGCCGGCTGGTTGGCAGGTGCCCGTTGATGGTGACAAGTTCGCTCAGTTCAGCTACGTCCACAAGCCGGAAGGCTCCGCGAAGGAGTTGAAGTACGGCGGTCTGGAGCCAACCGGGCCAGTGCCGTCCTACGTGAACTTCCCGATGGCGAAGTCGGAGGCCACCGCGGCCGCGGCACAGCACTGCGCCGTTGCCTCCGATACTCAGACCTACGACAAGACTGAGGTGGGCTACGCCAGCAAGGGTGCCCCGAAGGACCTGTCCGAGCGCAATGACTACGCGGGTTGCGGCATTATGCTGCTCGGCGACAACGTGGGCGATGACCTGAGCCTCAACCCCGACCTGCGTTCCCTGTACCGAGGCGCCAACGGACCCGTCCGTGCGCTGCCAGGCAACCACGACCAGGATTACGACGCCGCCTCCGATATCGACGCCACCGACACCTACCGCGCGGACTTCGGCGCCACCTATTACTCCTACGAGGTTGGCGAGACCCACTTCATCGCTCTCGACAACATCGAATACAAGGGCGCCAAGGCCGATGGCGGCAATGGCGGCTACTACGAGAAGGTCGGTCAGCAGCAACTGGAGTGGCTGAAGAACGACCTGGCTCAGGTTCCGGAAGACAAGCAGGTCGTGGTGTACTCCCACGCGCCGATCGTCAACTACCTGGAGATCATCACCGACGATGCGCTGGACCTTTACGACGTGCTATCCAGCCACAAGAACGTCGTGACCGTCGGCGGGCACACCCACACGCTGGAGACCCTCCGCGCTGGGGACTCCCGCGAAGAGTGGACAGCTGTCGGCCTGGAATCCCTGCCAGTGGAGCAGATCGTTGCAGGCGCGGTCTCCGGTGACTGGTACTCCGGCGGTCTGAATGAGAATGGTCTGCCGCACGCCTACACCAAGGACGCTGCGGAGCCGGGTGTCTACACCCTAACCTTCAACGGCGGTGCCGAGACCCGCGGTGGCTACTACACCGTCCGCAATGAGAGCAATGACCACCAGCAGCTCATCGGCGTGAACAGCCCGGCATGGCGTGAGTGGGCAGCCAAGGCCCAAGAGTGGCAGGACAATGACAAGGAAGGCGATGGCCCAGGCGAGATTAACCCACGCGAGGTGACCGCCGACGACCTGAAGTCCGGCGATGTGTGGTTGACCAGCAGCTTCTACGGTGGCTCCACCGCGTCGACCGTGAAGGTTTCCATCGCCCCTGAAGGCGGCTCCGGTGAGGCCACCGCCATCGAGGCCGAGCACACCCAGCCAGCCAAGGGCGAGGCGACAAATGAGGGATGGGAGTTCACCGATCCGATTTCCGCGACTCACAACCTGACCGAGTCCGGCAATGTTGCAAAATCCAGCCCACACCTGTGGCGCGCACAGCTGCCAGAGGATCTACAGCCTGGCACTTACCGGGCGACCGTCGAGGCCGTTGATAACTTCGACAAGACGAACACCCAGGAGATCACCTTCACCGTCAAGTAAGACACCGTGAAGTAAGACCTCCCCGGCGGGTCCAGTCATGGCAGTGGCGCCAGCCGGCGATGCCGTGAATCCAACGGCGCTACGAAAGAGAGGCCGTGAAGCAGAGAGAGCCTCCCCGAGCACTAGACGTACATGGGGAGGCTCTCAAGCTTCTGAAACCGAGAACCTCTCCGGCTCTTTAGGAGACCGTGAAGTCCACGGTGGACCAAGCCTCACGCACTGCGGAGTCAGGATCGTACAGCGTGACCTCGGGCAGATTCAGCTGTCCGCTGAACACCTGCGTGGCGTAATGGTCGGTATAGCGCGGGAACCCCGGATCCTGGTGGTGGATAAAGTTCTTCCAGCGCTGCTGCATCACCTCAGTGGTGCGCTGCATCGTGCCACGCCCGCCGAGTGCGAGGGCGATGGGGCCCTTGCCGGCATCGTAGCGCTGGAACAGGATCGGCAAGTCCAGCGCGTGGAGGGCGCCAATACCCGAGGCCTTGAGTGACGGGGTGAGCATATCGAGACGGTAGGTCCAGGCCTCACCAGTCGGGTGGTTACGCAGCAGCTGGTGCGTTGGCCCCACGAAGAGGGCATCGCCGAAGTACAGTCCACCCTTTCTGCGGGAGGAGCCATCGGCGTAGAGGTCGGTCAGGACCTTCTTCGCAGCCCCGCCGCCGAAAGTTCCCGCGAAGGCACGCAAACGTTGCTGTTGGGTGCGGGTGGTGCGTGCCTCCCAGCGCATCATCTGGTACTCGTGCTGGTTGACGCCCGCGAGCAGTGGCAGGCCCGTCTGGGCGCCCGGTGCCAGCGGGTGCTGAGGGAGCAGATCCCCATCGATGAATGGTGCGAAGGGGCCAGCAATCCCCGGCGTATGATTGAGGCTGTGTGATGTAAGCGCCTCCGTAAGATCCACGAGTGTGCGCTGGGAAGCGTCATGGAAAGTCGCTCGCTCGCCGCGCGGATCAATCTTGCGCAGCAAACGCGTGGCCTGCTCGATCCATGGCTGTACGGTCTCCTCCGTATGGATCATGGCAGCGGCGGGGGACTGGGCGATCGCGCCCGCCAGCAGAGGCCGGACGCGTGGAACGGCACACAGAGCCGCGACCATCGCGCCACCCGAAGACTCGCCCATGATGGTGACGCGGTCCGGGTCGCCACCAAAAGCCTCCGCATTCGCGTGCACCCATTCGATTGCGGTGACGAGGTCGGAGAGGCCAGCGTTGGCGTCGAATTGGTTAGGCTCCGGCAGGGCAGCCGAGGGGGATCCAGCACTGAGGTTGATCTGGCCAAACATGCCCAGGCGGTAGTTGACCGTGACCACGATGCTGTCCGTCGCGGCGGCGAAGTGCTCTCCGGAGTACAGGGGATCGGCCGCGGAACCGTGGACGTTGGAGCCGCCGTGAATAAAGATGACGATTGGTCGCCGCGCCTGCGGGTTGATGCCCTCGTGTCCGACGTTAGTGGCGCGTCCTCGAGGGATAACGACGTTGAGCCAGAGCGCGTCCTCCTGGCCGGTGTACCCAACCTTCTTATTACGGAATTGTGGGGTCTGCGGGCCATTTGCGTTTGCCTTGAGGACACCGCTCCACGGCTCTACTGGTTGAGCCTGGCGGAAACGCAGCTGCCCGATGGGTGGTTGGGCATAAGGGATACCGCGGAAGGCCACGGTGCCGGTTTCCGCGTGGCCGAGCACCAAGCCAGAAGTGGTTTCTACGAGAAAGGGATGATGCTGAGTAGAAGTCATATTGAGAACCATAGCGAGGACTTTAGGTTTTCGAGGAGTGAGTCCGGGGTAGCTTTCATGCAGCCGAAGGTGGCTTTGGCGGAGCCTCGGAGTTCCGCCGTGTCGAACGATGTCCCAGCCATGCAGTAGGCTGATTAACCGTGACCGACGCAGCAAAGAATCCAAACCAGAACGCAGCCGCGCCAAGTGCGGCCCACGACTTCTCCGAGCAGGAGCGCATCCGCCGCGAAAAGCGCCAGCGCCTGCTAGATGAAGGCAAGCAAGCGTACCCAGTAGAGGTTCCGCGCACCCACACCCTGGCGCAAATTCGCGAGCAGTACGCCGTGCTGCCGAAGGGAGACGCTGAGGGTGGGGCTGTTGACGTCGAGCGGAAAGACGGCGTGACCTACCTCGAAGCAGGGCAGGAAACACAAGACGTCGTGGGCGTGGCCGGCCGAGTCATGTTCGTCCGCAACACCGGCAAGCTGGCGTTCACCACCCTGCAAGATGGCGATGGCACGCAGCTGCAGATCATGCTCTCGCTGGCCGAGGTGGGCGAGGAAGCGCTGGCCGAGTGGAAGTCCATCACCGACCTGGGTGACATGGTGTTCGTGGAGGGACGAGTCATCGCGTCTCGCCGCGGCGAGTTGTCCGTGATGGCCACGCGCTGGTTCATGACCGCAAAGGCGCTGCGACCACTGCCAGTGGCGCACAAGGAAATGTCCGAGGACACTCGTATCCGCGCGCGCTACACCGACCTGATCATGCGCGAACAGGCGCGTAAGAATGCCATGATTCGCATCAAGGTCATGCGCGCTCTGCGCCACGCCATGGAACGCCGTGGCTTCAACGAGCTCGAAACCCCAATGCTGCAGACCCTGCACGGTGGTGCGGCGGCTCGTCCATTCGTGACGCGCTCCAATGCGCTCGATATCGACCTGTACCTGCGCATTGCGCCGGAGCTGTTCCTCAAGCGTGCCGTGGTAGGCGGCCTGGACAAGGTCTTCGAGATCAACCGTAACTTCCGCAACGAGGGCGTGGACTCCACCCACAGCCCCGAGTTCGCGATGATGGAAACCTACTCCGCCTACGGCACCTACGACGATGCCGCGCGCACGACCCGCGAGGTAATCCAGGAAGTTGCCGAGGAAGTGTTTGGCAGCACCAAGGTGACGCTGGCCGATGGCACCGAATACGACTTCGGCGGTGAGTGGGAATCCATCGAGATGTACCCATCGCTGAACGAAGCCCTGCAGAAGAAGTTCCCTGGTCAGCCGGAGGTCACCGTGGACTCCACGGTGGAAGAGCTCAAGAAGCTGGCGAAGGTGATCGGCTTGGAGGTTCCAGCCAAGGGCGGCTGGGGTCACGGCAAGCTGGTCGAGGAGATCTGGGAATTGCTGTGCGAGGACCAGCTGCACGGTCCGATCTTCGTCCGTAACTTCCCTGTGGAGACCTCTCCGCTGGTGCGTCAGCACCGCAGCGAGCGTGGTGTGACGGAAAAGTGGGATCTGTACGTGCGCGGCTTTGAGCTGGCTACGGGCTACTCCGAGTTGGTGGACCCTGTGATTCAGCGCGAGCGTTTCGAGGACCAGGCGCGCCTAGCCGCTGGTGGCGACGACGAAGCGATGGTGCTGGATGAGGACTTCCTCGCGGCGATGGAGCAGGGCATGCCGCCGACGGCGGGTACCGGCATGGGCATGGACCGTCTGCTGATGGCCTACACGGGTCTCGGTATTCGCGAGACTGTGCTGTTCCCGATCGTGAAGCCGGAGCGCGACAGCTAGCGCCGATCGGCCTGGGGAGTCCGGTGGTCCGTGGGGCTGCCGGGCTCCCCTTATTTGTTGTTTGTTGTGGCTTGTGGGGCGGTGTGGCCGCCGCTGGCTGTGGGGCACCCGCTACCTCTCATGTACTGGCCTGCGGTGGCTCGTGTGATCGCTGGCTACCTTTTGCCCAGTGGCTGTGGGGCGAGGTGGGCCACAAGTAGGGCGGGGCTGAACAAATCTCCCTCAAGTTTCGCTTCGGATTAGTCCGACCTGGGGTTTTGTGTGGCGCTCGAGCAACGTGAGGGAGATTTGTACAGGTGTACCGGGCGCTGATGGTGGCGGGGGAGGATTCGTACAAGGGGCGCACGCTGGGCTCTGGCGCCCCGGCGGAAATGCGAAGCCCTTGGTCGATATGCGGAATTGGCTCCGCTGTGTCCGATAAGCATGTGAATTTCCTGTATGGGGGGACACAGTTCCCGCGAAAACGTGATGTGCGCCATCACTGTGCTTTATGCTGTGAACATATCTATTTGGGTAGTGATAGTAGTTGCTGCTCCGTCATGGATACACCACTCGACATTCATTGAGAAGAACCATTGAAAGGTGGCCGCACAGCATGAGCGACCGTAATCGACACGATTCGACTCCCGGCCTGAACCGGATCAAGCGGGACGCGATCGGCACTGCGATGCGATACCTCACCCGCTTCACCGGCTCGGAGCTGGCCGATAAGTACGGCCTTGGTCCGAAGATCGACCGCGTGGCATACGAATCCACCAAGACTGGCATGCGCACCCTCGGCAAGGTGAACCGTCAGTTCAAGAAGGTTAAGGGCTCCGGCAAGCCAGTACGCCTGCCAGCTCAGACCACTGACGAGAACAACCAGCCGGTACCGACCGAAACCCCGGCACCAGGCAAGGCGCCATTCGACCTGAATCCAACCGAGGATCAGGAGATGATCGTCGCTGCCGTGCGCGAGTTCGCCGAAGAGCAGCTCCGCCCAGTCGCCGCTGAGTGCAACGAAGAGTCCAAGCCTGCCGAGGGACTACTGGATACCGCTGCTGAGCTTGGCGTCGCGCTGATCAACTTGCCGGAAGAGTACGAAGGCATCGCTAGCGCATCCGGCGCCACCACCAACGCCCTCATCGCTGAGGCCCTCGCATTCGGTGACATGGGCCTGGCTACGGCAATCCTCGCACCAGCAGGCGTGGCCAATGTCATCACCAACTACGGCGATGACTCCCAGCAGAAGACCTACCTCCCGGCATTCGCTGGCGAATCCGTTCCAGCTGCCGCTGTGATCGTCTCCGAGGCTCGCCCACTGTTCGATCCTTTCGACCTGCAGACCTCCGCCACTCGCGACGGTGACTCCGTGGTCATCAACGGCGTGAAGACCCTGGTTCCGAATGCTGGCGACGCCGAGCTGTTCGTCGTTGGCGTGAATTTCGAAGGCACCAACACTTTCGTCATCATCGAGTCCGACACTGACGGCCTGGTTGTCGAAGCGGATCCATCCATGGGTCTGCGTGGCGCCGCCCTGGGACGCGTGCTGCTCAAGGACGTCCGTGTTCCAGTGTCCAACCTCCTCGGTGGCAAGGACCTGGGCTCCGAGCAGCGTGAGACTGAGTACGCGGAGATCATCCGCCGTGCCCGCCTCGGCTGGGCCGCTATGGCTGCTGGCACCGGCGAGGCAGTGCTGGAGTACACCAAGAAGTACGTCAACGAGCGCGAGGCCTTCGGCGAGCCAATTTCCCACCGCCAGGCTGTGGCCTTCATGGTCGCCAACATCCGCATCGAGCTCGACGGTCTGCGCATGCTCGTTCTGCGTGGCGTGTCCCGACTGGATCAGGGCCTGAGCTACCACCGTGAGGCCGGCCTGGCTCGACGCTTTGCATCCGACAAGGGCATGGTCTTCGGTCTCGACGGCGTGCAGCTGCTCGGCGGCCACGGCTTCACCAAGGAACACCCGGTCGAGCGCTGGTACCGCGACCTGCGTGCGGTCGGCATCGCCGAGGGCGTTGTGGTCCTGTAAACAACCCGCATTCACGATCAAGACACAGAATTTAGAGGAATCACATCATGATTAATCTGGAACTCCCGAAGCGTCTGAAGGCGGGCTACAACCAGGCTCACCAGGCTGCCGCAGAGATCTTCCGCCCGATTTCCCGCAAGTACGACCTTGCTGAGCACTCCCGCCCAGTCGAGCTCGACACCATGGCTTCCCTCGTTGAGGGCATGTCCGACGCTGGTGCCAACATGGCCGGTGCAGCTGGTGGCCGTGGCGATTCCAAGAAGCCTTCCAGCCCTGGCGTGAAGAATGGCGGCAACATGGCTGCCATCCTCAACGTCATGGAGCTGTGCTGGGGCGACGTGGGACTGCTGCTGTCCATGCCATACCAGGGCCTGGGCAACTCCGCGATTGCCGCTGTGGCAACCGATGAGCAGCTCGAGCGTTTCGGCAAGATCTGGGCCTCCATGGCCATCACCGAGCCACAGTTCGGTTCTGACTCCGCTGCAGTTGCTACCACCGCGAAGCTGGATGGCGACGAGTACGTCCTCAACGGCGAGAAGATCTTCGTGACCGCCGGTGAGCGCTGCACCCACGTTGTCGTCTGGGCTTCCGTGGATAAGTCCGCTGGCCGCGCGGCCATCAAGTCCTTCGTGGTCCCACGCGATACCCCGGGCTTCGAGCTGGTTCGCCTGGAGCACAAGCTGGGCATCCGCGCTTCTGATACTGCTCACTTCATCCTGGATAACGTGCGCGTTCCGAAGGAGAACCTGCTGGGTTCCCCTGAGGTGGACACAAAGAAGGGCTTCGGCGGTGTGATGGCCACCTTCGACAACACTCGCCCTCTGGTGGCGGGTATGGCGATTGGTGTGGCGCGTGCGGCGCTGGAGAAGCTCCGTGAGATTCTGACCGACGCCGGCGTGGTCATCGATTACGACGCTCCTGCATGGGCTCAGTCTGCTGCTGCTTCTGAGTATGTCCGCCTCGAGTCCGACTGGGAGGCTGCATACTTGCTGACTCTGCGTGCTGGCTGGATGGCAGACAACAAGATCCCTAATTCCAAGGAGGCTTCCGAGTCCAAGGCGAAGGCCGGCCGCATGGCGACCGACCTGACCCTGCGTGCTGTGGAGCTGGCCGGTGCGTACGGCTACTCCGAGCGCGACCTGTTGGAGAAGTGGGCTCGCGATTCCAAGATCCTCGACATCTTCGAGGGCACCCAGCAGATTCAGCAGCTCATCGTGGCTCGCCGCGAGCTGGGTCTGTCTTCCGCACAGCTGAAGTAATCGGCTGTCGAGGAAATTGGCTGCTGAGGTCATCGGCTGAACGAGTCATCGGTCGACCGAGTCATCAGCTGTAGAGGCGGTGATCCTCACGCTCAGAGGGGCGTGAAGATCACCGCTTTATGCATGTCGAAAAGGGTGCCCCGAGTTTTTCACCGGGTCGGTTGTGTACCGATCTGTCTATTGGGTAACATGGCTCACAGTGTTTAAGACAGACCGTTCGGTCTAGTTTGTCCTAGCGGCCGAACGAGAAAGCAAGAACCCCTCATGAGCAAGCCCCACAGCGACCCGGAGCAGGCGCCCCAACGCCGCGACGGTCTCGAGCGCAAGCGCCCCTCCGCGCGCAACATCGCAGCCGCTATTGCGGCACTAGCGCTGGTGGCGCTCATTGCGCTGGCGCCGGGTGGCAGCTCCGACAATCCTGACGGCGAGGACTTCTCCTCCGGTGACTACCGCGTCAACATCGTGGCCTACGCCGTACCAAAGCCCGGCTTCGATGCGATCATCCCAGCCTTCCGGGACACCGAAGCAGGCCAAGACGTGGGCTTCGCGGAATCCTACGGCGCCTCCGGCGACCAGTCCCGCAAAGTCGTCCGGCGCGTGCCCGCTGATGTCGTGAACTTTTCCGTCGAACCGGACATCACTCGTTTGGTGAAGGCTGGTGTCGTCGATGAACAATGGCGTGAGGGCATCCCGGGCGACACGAGCGACAAGGCCGTGCCGTTCGGGTCTGTCGTCTCCTTCGTTACTCGCAAGGGGAACCCGAAAAACCTCCGTACGTGGGACGATCTGCTGCGCGATGGCGTGGAGGTGATCAGCCCGAACCCGGCCAGCTCCGGCTCCGCGAAGTGGAATATCCTCGCGCCATACGCTTATTGGTTCTTCCAGCACCTCGACGGCCAGCGTGGCAGCAAGGATTACGTCGCTGCCCACGAATTCGCCACGAGCAGGATCCGGCAACTTGTCGAAACCTCCTTCAGGGTCCGGCCGAAGTCGGGCCGTGAAGCGACCTCCGCCTTCGAACAGGGACAGGGAGATGTGCTGCTGAGCTACGAAAACGAGGCGATCATGCTGGATCGCACCTCCGAGGGCGGCTACGACTACCTCAACCCGCCAGCGACCTTCCGCATCGAAAACCCAGTGGCGGTGGTCAACACCACCGACAATCCGCAGCAGGCGCAGGACTTCCGCGACTTTCTCTTCACGGAGGAAGCACAGGAGATCTGGGCGTCCGAGGGTTTCCGCCCAGGTTCAGACCTGTTCACGGCACCAGCGGGGGAGCAGGGAGCGATTATTGATTCTCTGCCCGCCGCGGAGCGTGAGCGGTTTCGCCCGGTGGACCAGGTTCATTCCATCGATGAGCTCGCCGAGGCATTCGCCGCGCTGGCCGAGCAGTCGCCGCAGCTCGCGGAGAAGCACCAGCTGCTTGAGGAAGGGCAGCCGAAGTCTGGCTGGAAGATCGTGGATTCCTTCCTGTTCAACCGCGCGCAGCCCGGCGATGGCACTGCCGACGGTGTGATCTCGACAATCTACAAGGAGGCGTGATGGGTTCTTCTGATTCTTCCGCTTCGACGCCACCAGCCCGCTCCCCGCAGCAAGCCCGCAAGTCGGCTGAGGTCGAGCGCACTCCAAAGAAGCTCGGCGAGGTGGGCAGTGGTGGTCGCTTCGGCCTTGGTGTGAGCATGCTGTGGTTGTCCATCATTGTGCTGCTTCCGCTGGCTGCACTGACCACGGACGCCTTCTCCTCTGGGGGTATCAAGGGCTTTTGGGATGCGGTGACGGAGCCCAATGCGCTTGCTGCGTTGCGGGTGACCTTGTGGGTGTCCCTCATCGTGGCGGTGGTCAACGCCGTGTTCGGGTGCCTGATCGCGTGGGTTCTCGTCCGTGATGATTTCCCAGGCAAGAAGTTCGTCAATGCGCTCATCGACCTGCCGTTCGCGCTACCGACGATCGTTGCTTCACTGGTGTTGCTTGCCCTGTACGGACCGGATTCTCCGGTGGGGATCACGATCAACGGGACCCAGCCCGCACTGGTGATCGCCCTAACCTTTGTCACGCTGCCGTTTGTCGTGCGTGCCGTGCAGCCAGTGCTTCTGGAGCTGGATCGCGAGGTGGAAGAAGCGGCGGCCTCTTTGGGTGCCAATAACTACACGATCTTCCGCCAAATCATCTTTCCCGTGCTCTTGCCGCCGTTGCTCTCTGGGGCCGGCCTGGCCTTCGCCCGCGCGATCGGCGAGTACGGGTCCGTGGTGCTGATCGGTGGCTCCATCCCCGGCCAGACCCAGGTGGCATCGCAGTACATCCAGGAGCAAATCGAATCCGACGTGCCGTCCGCGGCGGCCGCAGTGTCCGTGACGCTGCTGGCCATCACCTTCCTCGTCCTGCTCGTCCTGCGCATCATCGGCCAGCGCAATGAGAAGAAGGGGCTATAGGTACCGCATCATGCAGCTGTCGCGAAAAACCGTCCTGAGCCTGCGCTTCATTGCTCTGGCCTACCTGTTTGTTCTTGTTGTCGTGCCGATCGCCACGATCCTCTACCGCACCTTCGCTCCAGGGCTGGGTCAGTTCTGGGCGTGGATTACCACCCCGGCGGCGATCTCAGCCCTGCAGACCTCACTGCTGATCGTGGCAGTGACAGTTCCCCTCAACGTGGTCTTCGGCATCATGGTGTCGCTGGCCTTGGCGCGCGGTAACTTCCGCGGCAAGGGCATCATCCACTCGCTCGTAGATCTGCCATTCGCAGTGTCTCCGATCATCGTAGGTGCCTCCCTGGTGCTCCTGTGGGGTTCCGGCGGTTGGTTCGGCGGGCTGGAAAACTGGGGAATCCGCGTGATTTACGCCCTGCCAGCAATGATCATCGCCACCGTGTTCAGCACCATGCCGTTCATCGTCCGCGAGGTCGAACCCGTCTTGCGAGAGATCGGTACAGACCAAGAACAGGCCGCGACGACCCTAGGCGCCAGCCCCTGGCAGATCTTCTTCCTCATCACCCTGCCCTCTATCCGCTGGGGGCTGACATACGGAGTGGTGCTCACAGTAGCCCGGGCCCTCGGAGAATTCGGGGCCGTGATCATGGTGGCGTCGAACTTCGCAGGAGGAGGCCAGACGCTGACCCTCCTCGTCCATTCCCGCTACATGGACGATCACAACGAATACGGCGCCTACGCCGCAGCCACGCTCCTCATGGGTGTATCTGTGCTCGTGCTCATCGTCATGACCGCCATCCAGAACCGACAGGACAAAAAGCAGAATGAATATAGTAGCTAGGAACCTGAAGAAGAAGTACGGGGACTTCGCGGCGCTGGATAACGTCTCCCTCACCATCGAAGAGGGCTCCCTCACAGCGCTGCTCGGCCCCTCGGGCTCCGGCAAATCCACACTGCTGCGAGCCATCGCGGGCCTCGACCAGCCGGACTCCGGGCAAGTCATCATCGGTGGAAAGGACGTCACGAGCGTCACCCCGCAGGAACGCGGCATCGGGTTCGTGTTTCAGCACTACGCAGCGTTCAAGCACCTCAACGTCCGCGAAAACGTCGGTTTCGGGCTCAAGATCCGGAAGCGTCCCGCCAAGGAGATCAAAGCCAAGGTCGATGAACTACTGGACATCGTTGGGCTGACCGGATTCCAGACCCGCTACCCATCGCAGCTCTCCGGTGGCCAGCGCCAGCGCTTGGCCCTCGCACGAGCCCTGGCAGTCAACCCCAAGGTGCTGCTCCTCGACGAGCCTTTCGGTGCCCTCGATGCCAAGGTGCGCGAAGATCTGCGCGCGTGGTTGCGCAGGATGCACGAGGAATTCGACATCACCACCGTGCTGGTCACCCACGACCAGCAGGAGGCCCTGGATGTGGCGGACAAACTGGTGGTGCTGAATAAAGGCCGGATCGAGCAGGTCGGCTCGCCAACCCAGCTCTACGACCAGCCTGCCAACGATTTCGTGCTGTCCTTCCTTGGGCAGGTGACCACCCTCGTGGGCAAGAAGGTGCGCCCGCACGACATCCGCCTGGGGCACTCGCCGCAATTGGCTGTGGAAAGCCACGAGATTGCGCAGACCAGCGTGGTGCCGGTGGTGGTGGAGCGCGTGACGTTCCTGGGCTTCGAGGTGCGTGTGGAATTGCACGAAAAAGCCACGGGCAATCCCGTCACTGCGGAGATCACCCGTGGCGATGCGCTGGCCCTCAGCCTCCAACCAGGAGATGAAATCTACGCCCGTGCTACCCGACCAGCGGCCTTGCAGGAGTGGCTGGGCCTGTAGCTGCGGAACCGCTTACTCTAACCCGCCGGCCGAGCCCCTGAACCCCTCAGAACATGCAGCTCTGAGGGGTTAGGACTGTGGCCGGTTTAGCTAGAAACGAGGCCTAGGTCTCCTACGGCTTCGGCAGCTCGCGTGGCACGATCTTGCCCACCGCGTTGCGCGGCAGCTTATCCAAGAACACGTAGTGGCGCGGCACATTGTGGCGTGCCAGCTTAGCCTTCACACAGGACTTCACCTTGTCGATGACTTCCTGCTTTTCCTCATCGCTCAGTTGGTCAGCTGGGCGGTCCTTCAGCACAATCCAGGCGCACAGTGCTTGGCCGAAGTCCTCGTCGTCCACGCCACGAACGGCGGATTCCAGCACCTCGTCCAGCTGGTTGACGATGTCCTCAGCCTCCTGCGGGTACACATTCTCGCCACCGGAGACCACCATGTCATCGGAGCGGCCAGCGATGTACAGCAGGCCGTCTTCGTAGTAGCCCAAGTCGCCGGTAGCGACCATGCCGTCGATGAGTTCCTTGTCAGTGCCCGGTCGCGTGTAGCCTTCGAAGAGCATGTCGTTCTTTACAAAGACGCGGCCGATTTCCTTCTCCGGCAGCTCCTTGCCGTTATCGTCGAGGATCTTCAGCGTGGTGGCCATTGGTGGCTTGCCAGCGGTGCGTGGGTGCTTCTTCATCTCGGCTGGCTGCGCGATCGAGGCCCAGGAGACTTCAGTGGAGCCGTAGAGGTTATAGAGAACGTCGCCGAACTTGCGGAACGTGTCCTCGATAACCCGCGGCGGAATCGCCTCACCGGAGGTTGCGATGACCTTCACACCTGCATCGAAGCCATCCGGCACAGCCTCCAGCAGACGGCGGAGCATCGTTGGCACCATTGCGATGTAGTACGGGCGGTTTTTCTCGATGACGCTCAGCGCGCTCTCCGGGGTGAACTTGCGCTGCAGGATCATGGTGCTGCGCAGGGCAAGAGCAAGCTGAATCTGCGCGAAACCCCAGGTGTGGAACATCGGTGCGGCCAGGAACGATGGGCGATGATGCTTCATCGGAATGCGGCTCATGATGGAGGAAGCCGGCATGTACGTCTTGGGCTCTGGGCGGCGAGCGCCCTTCGGCGTTCCCGTGGTGCCGGAGGTGAGGATGATCGTGCGTCCCATGCGTGGGATAGCCGGGATGCTCAGGTCGTCGGGGGTTGTGCGCAGGACGTCCTGCAGGCTCGCCCATTCCTCGTGGCGTTCGGCGTAGTCGCCGCTGTCGATAGCGTCCTGAATATTCGACGCCACCGTCAACCCGGCCTCCTGCTCGCGCGTGAGGCCAATAGTGTCGCCGTGCTCCCACGCGATGATGACGGGGGAGTCGGAGTAGTCGCGAGGCAGCAGAGGCAGGAACTCCTCGTCGATGAACAGCAGATCCACGCGCTGTTCCTTTAACACGGCGCGGGTCTGCTCCGCAGAGGCACTCGTGTTGAGGAAAACGATGTCCGTGCCCAGGCGGCCGTGAGCGGTGAGAGCCATGATGAGGCCGCGGTGGTTACGGCACAGCACACCCAACTTTGCGCGCTCGCGGATGCCGGTGCGGAACAGTGCACGGGCTAGGGTGTTAGTTTGCTCATGGAGCTCACGGTAAGTCATGGAGCCGCCGTCGTCCACGATTGCAGTGTGGAAAGGGTCGCGGGCAGCACCGATGGCTAGCAGGCCTGCCGGCAGGAACTTCCACTGCACGATGCCTTTCAGTGCTCCACCCATCGCGCCGGGGCCCATGGGGCCGAGAACGCCGGACTTAAACAGTGGCAGGGTTCCCTTAGCCAGGGTTCCGACATTGCCGAGCTGCTGCAATGGTGTAAGTGAAGGTGGGGGATTCATGAAACGCGTCACTCCTCAGGTGGTGGGGTGGCAGTGAAGTCAAACTCATAGTTTTGACAAAACTAATTGGACACTCACGTTAGTGATAAAACTGCACGCGCGGAGAGTTTTCGGCGATAAAGATGAATATTTTCAGGAATAACAACTCCAAAATTAAGGATTCGGCCCGTTGCGCTGCCTGGCGGAGGCCGGTTTTGCGACTAGTAAGGCTCTGTTCGCTGAAGGCGTACACCATCCAATTCTCCGCGTTAAATGCCCCTTGAACTGCAAAGAAGAGCCCATCGAGCGGGCTGCTGGCGTCGAATATGAGAGGGAAAGGGGAACAGGAAGGCGAAAGCGTGTGTTTGAAGAGCAAGGCCCCCACTACAGTGGGCAACAGACTCTAAACGCAACGGATAGGGAGAACCATGTTCGAAAGGTTTACCGACCGCGCACGCCGCGTCGTCGTGCTTGCTCAAGAAGAAGCGCGAGCCCTGAACCACAACTACATCGGCACGGAGCACATCCTGCTCGGCCTCATCCAAGAGGGCGAAGGAGTCGCCGCTAAAGCCCTAGAATCCATGGGCATCTCCCTGGACGCCGTCCGCACCGAAGTCAAAGAAATCATCGGCAGCGGAGGCCACCCGCCAAGCGGCTACATCCCATTTACCCCGCGCGCCAAAAAGGTGCTCGAACTCGCCCTGCGTGAAGCACTTCAGCTCGGCCACAAATACATCGGCACAGAGCACATCCTCCTCGGCCTCATCCGCGAAGGCGAAGGCGTAGCCGCACAGGTGCTCGTGAAGCTCGGCGCAGACCTCTCCCGCGTGCGCCAGCAAGTCATCCAGCTGCTCAGCGGCTACGAAGGCAACGAACACGAAGCAGCACCAGACGAGCCAGCAACCGCAGGTGTAGGCTCCGGCAGCTCCGAGCCAAGCGGGTCGAAAATGGGGCAGAAATCCAACTCCCTGGTGCTCGACCAGTTCGGCCGCAACCTCACCCAAGCCGCCAAGGACGGGAAGCTGGACCCGGTCGTGGGCCGCGAAACCGAAATCGAGCGAGTGATGCAGGTGCTGAGCCGCCGCACCAAGAACAACCCAGTGCTCATCGGTGAACCAGGCGTGGGTAAAACCGCAGTAGTCGAAGGCCTGGCGCTGGACATCGTCAACGGACGCGTGCCGGAGACGCTGAAGGACAAGCAGCTCTACTCCCTGGATCTGGGATCCCTGGTCGCCGGCTCCCGCTACCGCGGTGACTTCGAGGAACGCCTGAAGAAGGTCCTCAAGGAAATCAACCAGCGCGGCGACATCATCCTCTTCATCGACGAGATTCACACGCTGGTTGGCGCCGGCGCGGCGGAAGGTGCGATTGATGCTGCCTCCATCCTGAAGCCGAAGCTGGCCCGTGGCGAACTGCAAACCATCGGTGCGACGACGCTGGACGAATACCGCAAGCACATCGAAAAGGACGCGGCACTCGAGCGCCGCTTCCAGCCCGTGCAGGTGCCGGAGCCATCCGTCGACATGACCATCGAGATCCTCAAGGGACTGCGTGACCGCTACGAGGCACACCACCGCGTGTCCATCACCGATGGCGCACTGGCTGCAGCCGCCCGCCTGGCCGATCGCTACATCAACGATCGCTTCCTGCCAGACAAGGCCGTAGACCTCATCGATGAGGCCGGTGCACGTATGCGCATCAAGCGCATGACCGCGCCAAAGTCCATCCAGGACGTCGACGACAAGATCGCCCAGGTCCGCCGCCAGAAGGAAGCGGCCATCGACGACCAAGACTTCGAGAAGGCAGCAGCACTGCGCGACGACGAGCGCAAGCTGACCGACGAGCGCGCCGAAAAGGAAAAAGCATGGCGTGCCGGCGAGCTGGACGAAGTAGCCGAGGTTGGCGAGGAGCAGATCGCCGAAGTACTGGGCAACTGGACCGGAATCCCCGTGTTCAAACTCACCGAGGAAGAGTCGGCTCGCCTGCTGCGCATGGAAGACGAGTTGCACAAGCGCATCATCGGCCAAGAAGATGCTGTCAAGGCCGTCTCCCGTGCAATCCGCCGCACGCGCGCCGGCCTGAAAGATCCGAAGCGACCATCCGGCTCCTTCATCTTCGCCGGACCATCCGGAGTCGGTAAGACGGAGCTGTCCAAGGCGCTGGCAGAGTTCCTATTCGGTGACGACGACGCGCTGATCCAGATCGACATGGGCGAGTTCCACGATCGCTTCACCGCCTCCCGCCTGTTCGGTGCGCCTCCGGGATACGTTGGCTACGACGAAGGCGGCCAGCTGACCGAAAAGGTTCGCCGCAAGCCATTCTCCGTCGTGCTGTTCGACGAGATCGAAAAGGCGCACAAGGAGATCTACAACACCTTGCTGCAGGTGCTGGAGGACGGCCGACTGACCGACGGTCAGGGCCGCCAGGTGGACTTCAAGAACACCGTGCTGATCTTCACCTCCAACCTCGGTACCAGGGATATTTCCAAGGCCGTGGGAATGGGCTTCTCCTCCTCGGGCGAGGCGGATGAAGAGACCCAGTACGAGCGCATGAAGCTCAAGGTGCAGGACGAGCTGAAGAAGCACTTCCGGCCAGAGTTCCTCAACCGTATCGATGACATTGTGGTCTTCCACCAGCTCACCCGCGAGCAGATTGTCCAGATGGTTGACCTGCTGCTGGGTCGCGTGACCGCAGCGCTGGCCGCCAAGGACATGGGAATCGAGGTGTCCGAGAAGGCCAAGAACCTGCTGGCGAAGCGCGGCTTCGACCCAGTGCTCGGTGCGCGTCCGCTGCGCCGTACGATTCAGCGCGAAATCGAGGATCACCTCTCCGAAAAGATCCTGTTCGGCGAATTCGGCGCGGGTGAGATCGTGACCGTCGACGTCGAGAACTGGGACGGAGAGTCCAAGGGCGACGATGCCAAGTTTGTCTTTGGCTCCAAGGTCAAGCCGCTGCCAAGCATTGACGAAGAGGAAGATACTCGCGCGGAGGATGCCATCAGTGCCGTCGAGGACGCGGCTGAGAAACCGGTTCCGGAAAACGATGACTTCGACCCGAACGCGGGTGGCGGCAACGGTTCCGGTGGCAGTGGCCCGGCAGGTGATGGGGGCGCGGAGACCGCTGATATGACCTCGGATGCAGGTGCTGATCAGGGCTCGAGCTCAAACGATGATGGTGAGACACCACCACCTGCGGGTGCTGGATCTCCAGGTCGCTAGGAGCCCGCGGGTTCTTAAAGGTCGGATGCCTAGGCGGAATTAGCCGGTCTGCAGAACACGTGGGGGCTGGTACCGTCAGGTCACGGAGAGCAGGGCCTCGGCAGAAACCCGGGCAGCAGTTGGGACTGCTGCCCGGGTTTTTGCATGCGTTGTTGGTGTGGTTAGCTGGCGCGGGTTCTGCGGTTTACTGGCGCGGTTGGTGGGGAGTGGTTGGCTGGCGTGGGTTCTGCGGTTTACTGGCGCGGTTGGTGGGGAGTGGTTGGCTGGCGTGGGCTCTGCGGGAGAGCAGTGGGAGGATATGGCGAAATTCTGCAAGGTTAGAAAAATCGCCACACTCTTGAGGGTGAAAAGGGAATTTCACCGCCAAGAGTGTGGCGAGATTTCGGGAAGGGGAGAAATTTCACCACCCGTCCGTCGGGCATCGCGGTCGGAGCGTTGGTCGGGGCACTGGGCGGTGGGGTGCATCGCTCTGGCTACGGTTCTAGGATCAAACGCTTTGTTTTCGTCCGGCACTCCGAAGAAGTTCGCGCTCTGAAGGGGATCGTCCGCCGGAAAGAGATTGCCTCCGTAGGTCGATTACTAGGAGGAGCCGTGAACCCGCGTTTGCATAGATCCCGCGACACCAGCGGAGCTCGTCTCGGCAGCGCCTTCCAGGCTGCCCTGGGAACTGCCGTTACCAGCGTTGCCTACTCCGGCATCGCCAGCCTTGGCTTCAGGCTCCGGGATCTGGCCGCAGGGAGTGGTGGGGTATCCCGCGCCCTCCTCGCCGCTTGCCTGCGAGTTCAGGACTTGTTCTAGCCACTCGATTGCCGGCTGCAGGTGCGTGACCATAGGGAACATGTGGTCGGCTAGCGGAAAAGCCTTTGGGATGTTGTGCTCCTGGTAGTACACTTGCGCACCGCCCTCACACCACTGACGCGACATGCGGCGGGACTGCTCCACCGGGATCGTATCGTCAAACGTGCCATGGCCCACATACACGGGCACCTTCGGTGGCTTGTTTCCAATCCGCTGCCCCTCTACAACGCTGTGGATTGGCTCGGTCTGCAGGATTTCGCCGATGGAACGGCCGTCCTTCGTCAGGTCGCGCGTGTCTGCGTATGCGTGGCGCACCATCGATTGTGGGAGGCAATCGTTGGCGGACTGCTCAAGGAAGAGCCTGCCCTTAGCGTTTAGGTGCTTCTCCATCTCTGGGCGCAGTTCTGGGTTCGTGTACAGGAAGCCGTTGATGGTGTAGCCCAGGGCCGCGGCCAGTGGTGCATTATCGATGGCCTGCGCGGTGGTGAATAGGTCTGCTGGCACGCCTCCCGCGTAACCTGCTGCCAGGTTCAACTCTGGTGCGTATTCTTCTGCGAGTTCCAGTGCACTTGCCGAAGCTCCGCCGCCTTGGGAGTATCCCCAGGTCACGACTGGTGTTTTCTTGTTGATACCAGCTACTCCCAACCCGATTGCTGCGCGCGCCATGTCGAGGGTGGAGTAGCCCTGGGTGAGGCGGTTCATGTAGGAGTGCTGCGCTGGCGTTCCGAGGCCGTGGAGGTCGGTGAGGGCAACGTTCCATCCGCGGGCGAGTGCTGCGGCGACGGGTAGGCCTTCGTATTCCAGGCCGTGAACGATGAGTTTGCCTGGGGAGCATGCGTCGCCGGCGCCTTGTGTGCCTGGTGCGATGGTCATGAGTGGCCGTGGGCCTTTGCCCTTCCATGGCGCGCTGGATTGGAAGACGGTGCCGGTTACTGGCACGGTTTTTCCGTTGGAGTCTGTGGAGACGTAGGCGATGCGGGTGGCTTTAGATCCTGTCCAGTCCACGCCGGGCAGTCCGAGGGCGAAGGTGGAGGGCTGGGTTTTGATGATTTCGCCGGGCGTGCCCTCGATGTATTCCTGCAGGCTGCTGTAGAAATCGTCTTTTGCCAGGTCGGTGGATCCTATGGCGAGGGAGGGGCCTGATCCGAGTTCTGCGGCGCCGCGTAGGGAGCCGTCTGTGCCTTCGTAGAACGATCCGTCTTGTGCTGTTGCTTCTCCAAGTCCGACGCCACTAGCGCCCTGTAGGCCACCGATTGCGAGAGTGAGGGCGGTGGTGAGTGCCAAGGTGGAGCGAGCGGCGTTTGTGCGTGTAGAGGCTGCCTTTTTGTGGACGCGCGAAAGCTTAGTGTGTGGTGTGATTAGCGTCATAGTTGGAGAGTTTAGGTAGTTTCCAGTATGAACGCATGGAATTCATAGAAACAATTTTATTAATCTATATTCGCGCAGCTAGATTCCAATTTTTAGAAACCCTCACTTAGCTTTTATTGAGTGCGAGATCAGTTGAGTGGAGCGATTTTCTCAGCTGAGCGAGTGGGGGCAAGTGATCTGTCACGAGCCATGCTGCAGTGCTGCCAGTGTGTGAATTTGGCCGTGTGGACAGACTGTCAGTGCCAACTAGCGGTGTGCTGGATTGCTAGTAGTTACCGAGAGGGAAGTCTATCGTCTCCGGTAGAGCGCGTCTCTACCGTGGCTACCTTTGGCTTGTTTTCTGCTGAGAGCTGAGGCTATGCGAGCATAGTTATCACGGTCGAAAGACGTGCTGCCGACTGTCGTTGCGACACAGAAAAATCGAGCTGCATCGACCCATATTGGCCGAAGTTAATCGTTAGGAGTATTTACATCACTCTGCAGAGATTCATCAATCTCGCCACTGATCAGCGGTTCGGCTCGGCGCTTGTCACGATTCATGTCGATGGCGAAGGCGATAGCGGCCACGATGAGCGTTGGGACAAGCCAGCCTAGGCCATCAGCGAACAGTGGAATCCACGCCAAGGAGTCGGCAGTTGACTCAGGGAGAACACCAGAGTTGACCAGCAAATCGATAGTAGAGAACACCAAAGCCACCGTCACTGCAGTGCGGTAAGTCAGAGGAATGTGGTGATTGCGCACAAAGAGATGAACCAGGCTGACAGCGATCAGGGCGATCGCCGCTGGGTAAATCAGCCCGATGACAGGGCCAGAGAAACCGAGGATGCGCTCCAAGCCCAGGTTTGACACACCCAAGCCAATGAGAGTGAAAATAACCGCCCAAGTGCGGTAGGAAATGCCTGGCAGGAGCTCATTGAAGAAGGACGCGGAAGCTGCGATCAAGCCCACTGCAGTGGTCAGGCATGCCAGAAGAACCACACCGGAAAATACCATGTCTCCAGTAGTTCCCAGAGTCATCTTGGACGCGGTGGACAGAATTGCTGCACCGTCGGCATGGCTCGACTTATTTGGCATCAAGGTGCCCATCACGCCCAGAGCAACGTACACAGCCAGGAGGAAGATGCCCGCCACGGAGGCAGAGATCGCCGTCATCTTCACAACGTGACGGTGGCGGGTAAGCCCCTGGGAACCGAAGCTGCTGACCACGATGATCGCGAACGCTAGGGCTGCGATGGAATCCATCGTGAAGTAACCCTCAAGGATGCCCGCAACCAAAGGATTGCTCTGGTACTTCTCCGCCGTCGGTGCCGGTGGGTTGTCCAAAGAACGGATCGCAACGAATGCCAGCACGCCCAGCAGAATCAGCAAGATCGGGGTCAACACCTTGCCCAGCGCGTCGGCAACCTGCCCAGGAAACATCACGATTGCGAAGGCAATACCGAAGAAGACAGTGGTGCACACCAGGCGCCACCAGCCGCCACTCAAACCGAAAGTGGATTCGATGCCCAACTCATAGCCGATCGCAGCGGCGCGTGGCATGGCGTAAAAAGAACCGATCGACAAGTATGTCACCACGGAGAACACCACGCCGAACACGGTGCCAGCGCGCGAAGCCAAGTCGCGCACACCCGAACCAGAAATCGCCACCGCAATAACGGTGATGACCGGGAACAACACACCGGTCAGCAGGAAACCAGCCATAGCGGGAACAAAAGAGTCACCAGACTCCACGCCGAGCATCGGAGGGAAGATGAGGTTTCCCGCTCCGAAGAACATGGAAAACAACATCAAGCCGACAGCTAGCACAGTGGCAACGGGGGTTTTGGGTTTAGACGTGGAAGCAGAGCTAGTGGCCATGCGTATCGAGGGCTCCTTAGGAGGTGTTCAAGAATGCGGCACCGCCAAGCTGTGACTCGGCCGTGCCGCTAAATAATGTAATGGCTTCACTTCGGCAGGTGGTAAGCCACCATCCCCTCGGATTCGGTAGCTTGGATCAACCCATCGGCAAGCAATGAATCCACACAGCGCCTGAGCTGTACCTCGTCCTCCCACAAGTTGACGATGTCTGCCTCCGGCACCGTCGAAGCAACTGGCCCTTTCGAGCCGTCGTTGCGCAACAAAGCCATGATCCTGCCGCGGACCTGCCGATCAGTGCCCTCGAACTTCTGCACCCGCTTCTTTGCCTGTTGCTGTTCCGTTTCGCTTGGCTCAGGCTTACCCAGCGCCACCCATCGGCACATATGACTTACGGGGCACTCCTCACATCGAGGGCTACGTGCCGTGCACACCAAGGCCCCCAACTCCATTAGAGCAGCACACATCAGATTCGCACTATCCCTCAGGCTCGGCGCCTCTGGGTCGGAAACTGACGTAGTCCCAGAGCCATCCCCAGACCCCTGCGGTGAATAGGTCCGTGACTTTGGGGAAAAGGCTTGGGAAGCGCGCTGGTGACGTCGCGAAGCAGGGGAGGGCAACGCCGGATCGGGATCCACAAAAGGAAGCAGCGCAGCTACATCCCGCAGATCACGGGCACGAGCCGGACCCTGCAAGAACAAGCCATCGACAAGCCGCCGATAAACACGTCGCACGTTCGTATCAACCACAGGAACAGCCTGGCCGAACGCGAATGCCGCCACCGCGCGAGCCGCATACGTGCCAATTCCAGGCAACGCTTCCAACTCAGCCACGGTCGAAGGGATATTCCCTCCATGCCTGTCAACACAAGCTTGGGCGCACTCCTGCAAACGCATTGCGCGCCGGGGGTAACCCAAATTCGCCCACTGGCGGATCACCTCTGCCTTCGGAGCAGCAGCCAAATCCGCCGGCGTGGGCCAACGCTCCATCCACGCTAACCACATCGGCTCCACGCGCCGAACCGGAGTTTGCTGGCTCATTACCTCACTGACAAGAACCCCATAAGGGCTGGTATCCGGATGGCGCCACAACAAATCGCGAGCATTCCGTGCAAACCATGAATTCAACGCTTCGGCAAGCTCAACGGAGTCAGGCAGAGCTGAATCAGGCAGAGTTGAATCAGGTAGGCGTGAAACTGGAAGATTCGAGCGGGTCGAAGAAGCATGCGTCTGCGAAGAAGATGGAGGTGTCACCCTACGCAGGGTAGCTAAACAGAGGGGAGACAGAGCACAATAGACCCCATGACTTCAACCGAACACGGCGGCTACGGCAAGCCAACCCAGTTAAGCCCACGCGAGGCATGGGAATCCATGGAGCGTGGCAACAAACGCTTCATGGAGTATCAATCCAGCCACCCACGCCAAGACGGGGAACGCCGCGATGCCCTGAACCAAGGGCAAAACCCCCACGCCGTGGTGCTGGCGTGCAGCGATTCACGCGTGCCGGTGGAGATCGTGTTCGACCAAGGCTTGGGCGACGTCTTCGTGATTCGAACCGCGGGAGAGATCACAGACCTGTCGGTGCTGGCCTCCCTTGAATTTGCCGTGGATAGCTTGGGGGTGCCGCTGGTCGTCGTTCTCGGCCACGAGAAGTGCGGTGCGGTGGCTGCTGCGGAGACGGCCTTGAACAAGGGGGCGATGCCCAATGGCTTCCAGCGAGTGCTCGTGGAGAAAGTGACCCCGTCGTTGCTTAGTGCACGAGCTAAGGGGCTGACCGGGATCGATAGCTTCGAGCGCAACCACGTCAAAGAGATCGCCAACCACCTGGTGGACCGGTCGCCGGAGATTCGCGAGCGGATTGCTGATGGCCGGTGCGCAGTCGTGGGGCTACGATACCGACTGTCTGATGGTCAGGCGGAGCCACTGGTGAGTTATGGACTCGAAGTGGAAGGGGCTCAATTCATGGAGGTTGAGCAGCGCTAGAGACGGGCGACCAGGGTTGATGTGGTGCGGCATTAGCGTGTGATGAGCGGCATTGCAGAGAACCTGGGTTTAGCTGTGTTGGTGCACGGTGAGGAGGGCAAACGCCGGTAATCTCTGCAGGTGTGAGCGACCAGAACAAGAAGAAGCCCTTGCCTCGCGAGGTGTACATGCGCCGTCGTGTCGCTGCGGTGGCTGCCCTCGTTGTGGTTATTTTGCTGCTGTGGTGGATGATCAGTGCCATTGGCGGTTCCGATGAAGATTCCTCAGCGGAGGCCACCGACGCCGCTGCGACGACGTCTACCACGCCCGATATGACATCCCCTTCCGAGCCGCCGAAGGGAAAGAAGCCTGAGGAGACCGACGCAAAGGAGTCCGGTTCCGCCGAAGCTTCTGAGTCTGCTCGGTCTTCGGAGAGGAACCGGAAGGATAGCTGTTCCCTTGAGGATCTGAAGGTTGTGGCTGTGCCTGGTGCCGTGACGTTTGGGGCGGATCAACAGCCGAATTTCTACGCGAAGATCACTAACCCAACGAATGCCGACTGTGTCATCGACGCCGATGAGTCGCCTCTAAAGTTCGAAGTCTTCACCTTGAATAACTACGAGCGCGTGTGGGCGGATACTGACTGCAACGACCCGGAAATTACCGGGGAGATCACCGTCCCAGCCGGTAAGGATATGAACTACGAGCTGGGAGCTTGGTCGCGTACCACCTCCGCTCCCGATCAGTGTGACAATCGCCAACCGGTCGGCGCCGGCTCCTACCTCCTTTACACACACCTCGGCGATAATGTCTCCGATCCAGCTACTTTCAACCTGAGCTAAAGATCTGAGTTGGCGAAAGGGGTGCGCTTAGCGCTCCCCGAACTCTGCCTCTCGAAGAGCTTCTGCGAGATTCCGTACTTCCACTACTCGGAGTTTCTTTGCTATCGTCCCCGTGAAGTCTGCAGCACCGCAGCCAGCGGGAACGATGGCTTTTTTGAATCCCAACCGCGTGGCTTCGGAAAGGCGTTGTGCGAGTTGTGGCACGCGCCGTACCTCCCCACCCAAGCCAACCTCACCCACAGCAACCAATCCCAGGGGCAGTGAGCGGTTTGCGGCGGTCGAAGCCAAGGCTAGAGCCACAGCAAGATCCGCCGACGGTTCCTGAATCTTCATGCCACCAACAGTCGCTGCATAGACTTCCTTTTTCGTCAGGTTGAGTCCGGCGCGCTGCGCCAGAACCGCCAAAACCATTGAAAGGCGAGAAGCCTCGATGCCGGTCACATAACGCTTGGGAAAACTCATCTCAACAGGTACCGCGAGTGTCTGAACCTCGCCAACCATTGCACGTCGTCCATCCATCATGACCGTTACACCAGTGCCCACGACCGACTCCGTTCGATGGTGAATGAACAGTCCCGAAGGGTCAGCTACCTCCGCGATGCCGTGAGCTGTCTGCTCGAAGCAACCGACCTCATCTGTCGCACCGAAGCGGTTCTTAATCCCGCGCAGGAAGCGCAGCGCACTGTGCCGGTCGCCCTCGAAATTCAATACGACGTCCACGAGATGTTCGATCGTACGAGGCCCCGCGACCGTGCCCTCCTTTGTCACATGCCCGACGACGATAACCGGTGTTCCGGACATCTTCGCCAATGTCGTCAACGTGCTGGCCACGGCCTTCGTCTGTGCGACACCACCCGCAGCTCCATCGACACCTGCCGCGTACATGGTTTGCAGCGAATCGATGACCAGTAGTTCAGGTTGGATCTCATCAGCCAGTGCCAGTGCTTCACCCAGATCATTTTCCGAAGCCAAGAAGAGCTTGTCCTCCAATGCCCCCGTGCGCTCCGCACGCTGGCGCACCTGTCCTACGGACTCTTCCGCGGTGACGATCAGAACACTGCGACCTAGGCGCGCCCAACTGGCCGCCACCTCAAGTAGAAGAGTGGACTTACCCACACCCGGCTCCCCAGCCAAGAGGATCGCAGAACCTGGGACTATGCCGCCGCCCAACACGCGGTCCAGCTCACCGATGCCACTGGCGCGGTGCTGTGCAAGCTCGGCACTGATTTCCGTGATGGGGCTGGCACCTTGACTGTTTGCCACGAGACCCGCAGCCGACCGGGAGTCCTTAGCCGATCGGGAGCCTGTGGCGCGAGCTGTGCCGAGTGTGCCACCGCCCTTAGCTTGCGAGAGAGCTCCCGGCAGGCCGCCCAAGTGGCGGCGAGTAACTATTTCCTCAAGCGTGCCCCACTCACCGCATGAAGGGCATCGACCCATCCACTTGGAAACGTGGTGGTCGCAAGAAGTGCAGGAGTAGGAGCTTCCCTTGGTCTTCGCAGGTGCCATGTAGAGGATGTTAAGAATGCTCGGGACAAAACGAGTGCCCAGCCGAAGACAAATACGAATATATGTTTGATTATTGAAATGTGGTGCAGCGCTTCGGAGTGTGCCTGACGGTCAAGTCTGGACCGGAAATACGACGAGGGAGAAGTCCTCGAAACCTGCAACAACGAAGAAGGAAAACAAGCAGGAAGTAGAAAACCGCTGAAGTAAAAAACGCTGAAGTAAAAAACCGCCAGGGGATGGGAAAGAAACTGGGCCGAGCAAAAGCCCGGCCCAGTGGAAGTAGATGCTGGAGAGGTTCCTAGTGGGAGTGACCCTCGTGGCTATCCTTGTGGAACTCCTGCTTATCCACGATCTGAGCGGAACCGTCGCGGTGGAACTCGCCGGATACTGGCTGCTCACCGACGACCGGGAGATTAACCTCGATCACGCCAGTGTCGAAGGTGAACTTAGCTGGCTTGGAACCACCAGGGTAGATGTCCTTCGCGTCGCTCAGCTTCGGGGAAGCGTAGGTGTTGCAGGTATTCTTGCCTGCAGACTTGAGATCCTTGATGACATCAGGGGTATCCGTCACCAGGTTGCAGCCCGGCTCAATAGTGCCCTTGCCCTCCAGAGCAACATCCTTGCCGTCCACCTCAATGGACTCCAGCTTGACGTCCTGGGCGCCATCCTCGATATTGCCAGCGGTGAACTTCACGTACGTTTCACCATCCAGTCCGATGGAAAGGGAAGCGTCACGCAGAGAAACGAGCTCAGCGTTACCGTTCGTGCCGTTCACGGCGGGAACCTGGTTAGCGGTCTGGGAAATCTGGCCAGCGCCGCAGGCAGTCAGGGCCATTGCAGAGCCAGCGGCAACCAGGACGAGTGCGCCGCGAGCGGCAATCGACTTCTGGGACTTCACGATGAGATCCTCCATCTGAGGCGTCATTAGGCAATATCTTCTCGAACACTACCCTAACCCCTGGATTGTGCTTTTTCCTAGTTCAAGAACCCAATTGTGGGGAGATGAATGGGGGGCGTATCGCCCCGCCTGCTCAGGCGCTGTGGAGGTGGGGTAGAATCATGCGGTACGAAAGGCGCGTTTATTAAGGCGCGCACTGCGCACATCGCGGGCATAAAAATGCCAGCTACGCGCACGCACTCGACACATTCGAAGGGCAGGCTGGGACGCTTCATGGAATTCAAGGTCGGAGATACCGTGGTCTACCCCCATCACGGTGCTGCAGTCATCGAGGGGATCGAACAGCGCGAGTTCAAGGGTGAGACCGTCGACTACCTGGTGCTACGCATCAACCAGGGTGACCTGTCCGTCCGTGTGCCCGCCGCCAACGCGGAAAAGGTCGGCGTGCGCGATGTTGTCGGCGAAGAAGGCCTGCTGAAGGTATTCTCCGTCCTGCGCGAAACCGACGTAGAGGAGGCTGGCAACTGGTCCCGCCGCTACAAGGCAAACCAAGAGCGACTGACCTCCGGCGACGTCAACAAAGTTGCCGAAGTTGTTCGCGACCTGTGGCGACGCGATCAGGATCGAGGCCTGTCCGCAGGTGAGAAGCGCATGCTCGCTAAGGCGCGTCAGATTCTCGTCGGCGAGCTCGCTCTGGCCGAAGGGGTAGATGACGAAAAGACCGACAAGCTGCTCGCAGAAATGCAAGAAACCATCAAGCGACACCGAGAAGAAGCTGAAGCAGCCCGCGCCGCAGGCGTAGAAGACGAAGACGGCAAAAAGGGTCCGATCGACCTAGACGAAGAACTCGACGGCGACGACAACTAGCCCCCACCGAGGACCGTCACTACGCGAGAGACAATGACCCCACCGATTGAAACCCACGCACTGGTGGCCGCGGCGGGCAGTGGCACACGCTTGGGGTTTAACACCCCCAAGGCATTCGTCGAGCTGGCTGGCCGCACACTACTAGAGCGGTCACTGGACGCACTGGCGGCGTCCGAACGGATCACCCACACCGTCGTTCTCGTGAGCGCAGACATGCGCGAAAAAGCCGAAAAAATCATCGCGGATCCCGTTAACCATGCAACCTGGGCAGGTATGTCCATCTCCGTCGCCCTGGGGGGAGGCGAACGCATGGATTCCGTGTTCGCAGGGCTTGAGGAACTGCGCGCCCGCAACGCATCCCCCGACTCCCTCGTCGCTGTACACGACGCCGCTAGGTGTCTCGTCCCAGCCGACATGATCCAACGAGTAGTAGACCGAGCCACGGAAGGGGTCAGCGCCGGCGCTTGGTGGGGAGCCGTGCCTGTGATGCCGGTGGTGGACACGATCAAAATCGTGGATACAGCCACCGCTGGACCGGCCGATGGGGAGACGCTGATCGAACAAACCCCGGATCGTGCGACGTTGCGGGCTGCGCAAACGCCTCAGGTGTGCGAGCTGGCGTCGTTGTACGAGGCCAACCTGCAACACATGCGCACCACAGAAATCAGCGCAGCGCATGCGACGAGAGACAGCGGACACCAGCCACTGCAAACCGCGACGGACGATGCATCCCTGATGGAAATGGCAGGCAAACGCGTTGTGGCAGTGGAAGGCGACTATATGGCCATGAAGATCACCACACCGCTGGACTACCGCGTGGCAGAAATGCTGCTAGACGACAGAAAAGACGCTGAATAACAGCACAACACCCGCGCCGAAGGTGGGTTGGCCGAAAGACCGAAAGCAAGGAGATAACGATGATTCCACGCGTGGGCATAGCCACCGACGCGCACCAAGTCGAAGAAGGCAAAGACTGCTGGATGGCGTGCCTGCTGTTCGATGGGGAAAACGGCTGCGAAGGTCACAGCGACGGTGACGTGGTCGCACATGCGGTCGTCGATGCACTGCTCAGTGCCGCTGGGCTTGGAGATCTCGGAAGTTTCGTAGGAGTCGGTCGGAAAGAATACGACAACGTCAGCGGCGAGCAACTTCTGCGGGAGTGCCGAACACTATTGGAATCCAAAGGTTTTCGCATCGGCAACGCGGCAGTGCAGATGATTGGTAACAGGCCGAAGATGGGGCCGCGACGCGAAGAAGCAGAGCGCGTGATGAGTCAGATCATCGGGGCGCCTGTACGCGTCTCCGCGACCACAACCGATCACATGGGCTTCACCGGACGCGGAGAGGGAGTTGCCGCCGTGGCAACGGCCTTAGTCTTCGAGCCCGAAACTCCCACAACTTAAGGACGCTCCCGCCTCTCAGGGCGCTAAAGTACCGAGCACTGAAGTGTGAAAGCTTGCTACAAGCCTTCACACTGCGGCTCGTGTGGGACGTCCGCCACACGCCTGTAGAACGCATGCATTCCGCATGTATAACGACTGTGCGATTAGGAACGGCAGCGTGGTGGAAGCAAGCCGGAGCCGGGCCCGCCCCGCGACTCAGATCGTGAACCGGTTTTCAATCGCCCCCACGCCCTCAACCTCCACGCGCACAACGTCGCCATCCCGCAAGTAACGTGGCGGGTTCATCCCATGCCCCACGCCCTCCGGAGTGCCAGTAACAATCACATCCCCCGGCCCCAAAGCCATGAATTCGCTAACGTAAGCAATCAACTCCCGCGGAGAAAACACCAAATCCGCCACGGAATGCTCCTGACGCAGCTCCCCATTCACCCACGTACGCAACATCGAACCCTCCGCCACCGGATCAAGCTCATCCGCCGTCACCATCCACGGGCCAAAACCGCTCGAACGGTCCAGATTCTTCCCCTGCAGCCACTGCTGCGTCCGATACTGCCAATCACGCTGCGACACATCATTCACCACCGCGTAGCCTGCCGCTGCACCGCCGTCCCCGACGATCACCGCCAACTCGCCCTCGTAATCCACCATCGCCCCCATATGCGACGCCACCTCCACCGCATCAAACGGACCCGTCAACGCGGAAGCGAACTTCACAAATAACGTTGGATGATTTGGCACAGGATGCCCCATCTCCTCAATATGCTCCCGGTAATTCAGTCCCACGCACACAACCCTCCCCGGGTTCGGAATCACGGGAGCCAACTGCTCGGCAGAAAACTCGATCCTCGGGGCGGAACTGAGATCGGCACTGGTGGCGTCGAACAAAGAAGGGACAATACGCCCCGCCCCGTGGCCAGACTCAAACACCTCCACCGCAACATGAACAAATTCGTTCGAGGCAACACGGACAGTAGCGATTTTCATGAAGGACTCCTGACCTACAATGAGGAACGTGACTCTGCGAATTTACGATACCGCCACCCGCCAGCTCCGCGACTTCGAACCAGTACGCGAAGGACACGCAAGCATCTACCTCTGCGGCGCCACCGTCCAATCCATCCCACACATCGGACACGTGCGCTCCGGAGTCGCCTTCGACATCCTCCGCAACTGGCTCACCGCCAAAGGGCTCGACGTGGCATTCGTCCGCAACGTCACAGACATCGACGACAAAATCCTCACCAAAGCCGCCGAAAACGGCCGACCATGGTGGGAATGGGCAGCAACCCACGAACGCGCCTTTGCTTGGGCCTACGATCAGCTCGGCGTGACACCGCCAAGCATCGAGCCCCGCGCCACCGGCCACGTGCCGCAAATGATCGAATACATGCAGCGCATCATCGACAACGGCCACGGCTACGCTGCCGAAGGCAACGTCTACGCCAGCCCAGCAACAATCGAAGACTATGGCCACCTCTCCGGGCAAAAGCTCGATGAAATGGACCAAGGCGAATCCGCGGGTAAAGGTAAGCGCGACCCGCGAGACTTCACCATGTGGAAAGCCGCCAAGCCAGGCGAACCAGCCTGGGACACACCCTGGGGACGCGGCCGGCCAGGATGGCACATCGAATGCTCCGCTATGGCCACGACCTACCTCGGAAGCGAATTCGACATTCACTGCGGCGGGCTCGACCTGCAATTCCCGCACCACGAAAACGAAGCCGCCCAAGCCCACGCAGCTGGTGATGGATTCGCACGCTACTGGATGCACAACGGTTGGGTGACCATGAGTGGCGAAAAGATGTCCAAGTCGCTCGGCAACGTCCTGAGCATCCCCAACGTTCTTAAACTCGTGCGGCCCGTGGAGCTGCGCTACTACTTGGGGAGCGCGCACTACCGCTCCATGCTGGAGTATTCAGAAAGTGCACTCGCCGAGGCCGCAGCGGGCTACAAGCGGATTGAGAAGTTCGTGCTGCGTGCAGCTCAGCTCGCTGCCAGCGCGGCCGGCTCGGAAACCGCCGTGGGTGAAAGCTTGGTTGCCGCGAATGGACTGCCGGAGGAGGTACATCCGCTGGCAGCTGCCCTTCCGATCGGTGAGGTGCCGCAGGCTTTCGCGGACAAGCTCGACGATGACCTCGCTGTGCCTCAGTCGCTAGCCATCATCCACGACGTCGTGCGCGAAGGTAATAAGGCGCTGGACAAGGCAGAGTCCGGTGATGCTGCGGCCCGCGAGGTGGTACTGCGGATTGGTGCGGAAGTGCGGGCCATGGCAGCGATCCTTGGTGTAGATCCGCTGTCAGCCAACTGGATTGAGGGTTCTCTGGCGTCTCTGGGAGGCTCCGACGCCGCCATGGGCGCTCTGGACGTTCTTGTAAAGGCGGAGTTGGACCGACGGGCGGAGGCGCGTGCTGAAAAGAACTGGGCCGTTGCGGACGAGGTCAGGGATCGTCTCAAGGCCGCTGGTATTGAGGTGACTGACACCGCTGATGGTGCGAAGTGGTCGCTGACTGACTGAGCGCTAGCCGGCCTAAACCAGTTAGACGCGTAGCAAAGGCGCGTAGCTGCGGCGTGGCGCAAGTACTCGGTTCACGCCGCTGCATCCCCCGGACGACGCCGGCGGGCGTTTCCGGGTAGGTGTCTCCGGTGGATCAGCAGCGCGAATGTGAATGCAAGCGCAGGCGACTTAGGCGGGAGAAGCGGGGGAGTCGTAGTAACCCTCGTGTTTTTTCACCCAGCCGATGACGACGTAGGTCAGCGGCAAGATGCAGAACTCGACGGCGGATTTCCACAGGAAACCGACGACGACGTAGTTGGCGAATGCCCCCCATGAGTCAATGCCAATAGCTGTTGCCGCGATGGAGCAGAAGATCAGGGTGTCTACGAGTTCTCCGACGACTGTGGAGCCCATCAGCCGAGCCCATAGCTTCCTTTCACCCGTCCGCTTCTTGATGGCGTTCAGTGACCACGCATTGAGCAGCTGGCCAACGACATAACCGGCCAAACCTGCGAGTACTAGCTGCGGAACGGTTCCGAGTACCGCCTCGAATGCGGCCTGATTCTCGTAGAAACCGGCGGGCGGTAGCTTGATGGCGATGAAGAAGCACAGCATCGCGAAGGCCAGGATGGAAAAGCCGGTCCAGACCGCGCGGCGCGTGGCTTTGTAGCCGTAGCACTCGCTGAGGACGTCTCCGATGACGTAAGACAGCGGGAAGAGGAAAAATGCTCCGTCCGTGACTAGGGGGCCAATTTCGACACCCTTGGTCGCTGTGATGTTGGAGACGATGAGGACTCCGATGAAGATCGCGACAAATGTCGGATACAGTGTCCGCGGGATCGTGATGTGGCGTGGGGTGTTGTCCTCCACGAGGCGGGTGGAGTCGTTGGTGGTTGCTGCTGAGGATGTTTTGGTGTCGGGTTCGTGCGAAGTGGCTGCAGCGGCGGCTTCGGCGTAGCCCGGCCCAGACTTGGGCAGGTTGTTTTTAGCCATGTGGTGCAGTGTATCGCGCACTTGTAGCGCTACCGAAGTTTTTCGGTAGCGCGTGCACTTTTGGTGGTGTTAGCGGGGTGTTACCCGCCGTGTCGTGGCGGTATCCAGGTGGTTTGCCCGTTGATCCTCTCTATTCGGCCTCGCCGTGGTGGTGCGTTGGGGTCGTCGTCGTTTATGCCGTTGTGGTAGGCGCATAGAGTGACGAGGTTTGCGACGTTTGTTTCTCCGCCGTGTTCCCACGCTTTGATGTGGTGGTATTGGCATTCTTCGCCGGCTTTGTTGCAGCCTGGCCATGCGCAGGTGGGGTTTTCGGCTAGCGCCATGGTGCGTTGTTTGTGGTTGGCGTATCTCTTCGTGCGGTAGGCGTTGACGGGGCCGTGCATGGGGTCGATGAGTACTGCGTGGCCGGTTTCTTCTAGTGCTCGTGTTGCGTATTCGGCGCCGCTGATGATCGCCCCGTTGGTGAGTTGTAGTTGTATGTCGTCGCCGTCGCCGTTGGTGAGTGCGGCGAGGTCTGCGATGGGGATGACTACAGTGGTGCTGAGGGTCGCGCGGGCTGCGGCGCTTGCTCCGAAGAATATTTCTTCCGCTGCTCCGAAGGGGTCGTCGGACCGTAGTTGCATCAGGCTGTTGTACATGTCGGCGATGGCGGAGGAGTTTCCGGTGAGTGCGAGTGTTGCGAGTTCCCCGTGCTGGTATCGGCGCACGCCGCGTTCTGGTGCTGGCCTCTTTTTCTTTCTTTTCCATTCTTTGAGATACGACGCCGCCAGCCGCTCGATTGCGGAAGTTTCTCCAGGTTGGGAGCAGAGTTCTTCTCGGAGGCGCCACGCTTGTGCTCTGGTTGGGGCTTGCCAGGCGTAGCGTTCGATCATTTCGAGGGTGGCGAGGCTGTGGCGGTTGCGTTTGGCTCCGGCGATGGCTTGTCGTTGGCGGCGTGTGAATGAGGTGGGGGTGTAGTAGACGCTGGTGAGTTCGGCGAGTGTGTGGGCGTCGGCTTCTGGCATGCCGAGCGCGGTGAGTTGTTCCGTGAGCTGTTCGCCGGGTGTGGGGGCTGCAATGTGGGTTAGCGCGTGGCATTGCGCGATGAGGTCGATGCCTGAGGCGCGTAATGCAGCGTATGTCTGCAGCTGGTTCATGCCTGACACGTTAGGGCGCGCAGCGTGGCTTTCCTAGCGTGAGTTTTTCGCCCTGTGGATAAGCGGCGTCGCGCCGAGGTGTTATCCACAGGGCGCTGGTGCGCCGTTCGCTGGGATGGATTTTTTGTGCTACAGCGCCGGGGCTAGTTGGCGAGTACTTTTCCTTTTTGTTCCGGAAGTGTGTAGGCCGCCAAGGCTGCAGCTGCGAATGCGGTTCCGAATACTGCGAAGAGTAGGTTCGTGCCGCCGAGTGCGAGTAGTGGCGGTACGGCTAATGGTGCGAGGATGGATGCCACTCGGCCGAAGCCGGCGGCCGCCCCGGTGCCGGTGCCGCGGAGCGTGGTGGGGTACAGTTCCGGACCGATGGCGTAGAGCGCGCCCCATGCTCCTAGGTTGAAGAATGACAGGAAGCAGCCTGCGACGATGATCTGCCAGTCGGATGAAGCGAAGCCGTATGCTGCGGCGCTGAGGGCGGAGCCTGCGAGGAATGTGGCGAGCGTGTTGCGCCGCCCCCATCGTTCGATGAGGTATGCGGCGACGGCGTAGCCGGGCAGCTGCGCGAGCGTGATGATGAGTGTGAACGTGAAGCTTTTAACGAGCGTATAGCCCTGCGCGTGGAGCAGTGAGGGGATCCAGATGAATGCCCCGTAGTAGCTGAAGTTGATGCAGAACCACACAATCCATAGCGCTGCGGTCCTCTTGGCGAGTAGCCGGTCCCAGATTCCGTGGGCAGTTTCGATTCCTTTGTCGTGCCCGGTGTGCGTTTGCTGGGCCGGGTTGTCTCCTTGCCTTGTGATTTTGTTCGACGCCAGCGGCGGGGAGTTTTCGAAGGATCGCACCGCACTTTCGGCTTCTTCGTGCCTTCCGCGGGATTCCAGGTAGCGCACGGATTCGGGCATTCCCCATCTGACCACGACGGAGTATAGGGCGGGGATGCAGCCGAGGGCGAGTGCCCAGCGCCAGCCGTTGTCGCTGGCGGAAACGACGAATGTGCCGATGATCGCGGCGAGGATCCAGCCGATGGCCCAGAATGCTTCGAGGAGTACCACCATCCTGCCGCGCACTGTGCGTGGGGAGAATTCGGAGATGAGGGTGGATGCGACGGGCAGTTCGGCGCCGAGGCCGAGGCCGACGATGAAGCGGAAGATCATGAGCACGGCCAGGCTGCCTGCTAATGCACTAGCGCCTGTTGCGAGGCCGTAAATCAGTAGTGTTGCGGCGAATATTTGTCTGCGCCCGAACTTATCGGCGAGGAGTCCGCCGAGTGCTGCGCCTAGTGCCATGCCGAGGAAGCCAATGGAGGCTAGCCAACTGGTTTGCGTCGCGTTGAGTCCCCAGTGTGCGGTGAGCGCTGCCATGATGAAGGAGATCAGTCCCACGTCCATGGCGTCCATGGCCCAGCCGATCCCGGAGGCGCCGAGCAGTTTGCCGTGTTTGCGCGTCAGCGGTAACTGGTCGAGGCGTTGGTTGCGGGTTGGGGTGGCGGAGGGCTGGGAAGAATGTATCACGACTAGGGATAATACGCCCTCAACGCCGCTGGAATATAGACTTGGGCGAGCAATCAATTGAGGGAGAGCAATGGCTGGCAATTCACAGCGTAGGGGCGCCGTCCGCAAAACTAACAAGAAGGGCGCCCAGGTTGGTTCCGGTGGGCAACGCCGGCGGGGTCTTACGGGGAAGAAGGCCACCCCGAAGGCTGAGGACCGCACGTATCACGCGGCGTATAAGCGGAAGAAGCAGCAGCAGCGTCGTGCCTCTGGCGCTCACGATAACCGTGCTGCAGCCCGCAAGCGGCACGGTCTCGATGATCAGGTTGAGTTGGTCGTGGGGCGTAATCCGGTGATCGAGTGTCTCCATGCGCGCGTTCCGGCCACTGCTTTGTTCGTGTCGGAGGGGGCGAAGGGCGATGACCGCCTAGCGGAGGCGGTGCATACGTGCGCTGATCGGGGTATTTCCGTGATGGAGGTGTCCAAGCAGGAGCTCGATCGCATGACCGGCAACGGCATGCACCAGGGTATTGGCCTGCAAATTCCGCCATACCAGTACCGCGAGGTGGAGGACATTATCGAGCGCGTTGGCCAGAGCGGGAAGCCGGGCATGATCGTGGCGTTGGATAACATCACCGATCCTCGCAATTTGGGTGCTGTGATTCGTTCTGTGGCGGCGTTTGGCGGCCATGGCGTGATCATCCCGGAGCGGCGTTCTGCGTCGGTGACGGCGGTGGCGTGGCGAACGTCGGCGGGCACGGCGGCGCGACTGCCGGTGGCGAAGGCGACGAATATGGTGCGTGCGCTGAAGCAGTTCCAGCAGGCTGGTTACCAGGTCATCGGCTTGGACGCGGGCGGCGACCACACGCTTGATACTTACGACGGCACCACGCCTGTGGTGATCGTGGTCGGCTCTGAGGGTAAGGGTCTGTCCCGTTTGGTGGGTGAAACGTGCGACACTATTTTGTCGATTCCGATGGCGGGCAAGGTGGAGTCTTTGAACGCGTCTGTCGCTGCGGGCGTGGTGTTGTCGGAGTTCGCCCGTCAGCGACGTGTGAACTAATCCGTCTTTCTCAGCCCGACGCCAACCGGACCGCACACATAAGCCCCCGTGGAAGATCCTGGGGGCTTTAGTGTTGGTGCAGGTCGCCGCGCTACTGTGCGCACGCCGAAGCAGAGGTGCATAACGAGCTAGCGCGCATGGTGATGGTGGGCGCTACCGGCGTCGTTCGGATCGAGAGTGGCGCTTGAGGCGTATTCGCGCGCCCGGACCTCGTCGGCGTTCATGTGGCGGCTGCGGAACCATGCGATGCCGCGGCACGCCAGGTAGATGAGGAACGAGATTGAGGTGACGAACACGGACACGGGTAGGCCTGGCGCCAACGACGCCACGAGGCCGCCTACTGCAGCGAGTACCGAGAACAGGCCGGAGAGTAGGACGGCAAGCAGCGGGTTCGCGGTGACTTTGACTGCGGCGGCTCCCGGCGTGATCAGCAGGGCGATGAGTAGAAGCGCGCCGACGATTTGTACGCCTTGGCTGGCTACCACTCCGATGAGAGCGGCGAACACTAGGGCCAAAAGCTTCACCTTGACTCCCGATGCCGCCGCGACGATTGGGTCCACAGTGGCGAAAAGGAGGGGGCGCCATAGCAGGGCGACGATGATGACCACGGCGATCGTGAGGAACAACAGGATTCCCAGGGACGCGTTAGACACACCGACGATCTGACCGGTGAGGAGGCTGAAAGCCGCTGAGGAACGTCCGGGGTACAAATAGATGAAGAGCACGGATAAACCCATGCCGAAGCTCAACACAACGGCGACGATGCTGTCTTGCTCCCTCTGACCGAGTGCTGCCAGAACCACGGCGGCGACTACCGCCCCGAGGAGCGCGCCCCAGCTGACACCAAAGCCGAAGAGCAGCGCCGCGGCAGCGCCCATCAGTGCCAATTCGCCGGTGGAGTGCGCGGCGAAACTCATATCGCGCATCACGATCAGCGGCGCGATTGCGCCGGAGACGATGCCCAAGAGTAGGGCCGCCAGGATCGCGTTTTGTACGAAGCCCACGCCTAGGAGCGTGACCGTATCGGCCCACCAGTTGCCGGTATGGAACTCGCTCATACGACCACTAGCCTTCCGTCGACATTGAGAACTTTGACGTCCGTGCGGTACAGCTCGGAGAGCGTTTCGCTGGTCATGACTTCTTCGACGCTGCCGATGACGTGTCCATGAGGGGTGATATAGAGGACGCGGTCGGTGACGTCGAGGATTGGATTGATGCCGTGAGTGACGAACACGATGGACGTGTCGTGTTCGCGGCGCCGGCAGTCGAGTAGCTCCACTGTCCGCTTCTGGGCGCGCAGATCCATGGATAACAGCGGCTCGTCGCACAAGAGGACTCGTGGATCATTGGCGAGAGCCTGCGCTTGGCGGATGAGTTGCTGCTGGCCACCGGATAGTTCGCCGACACGCAGGTCTGCTAGGCCGGTCGCGCCGACTTCGGCAAGCGCGTCCTGCACTTGGTGTTTTTGGGGTCGGCGGTTGCGCAGCGCGCCGTGTGCAACGGCTAGTCCGACGAGGTCCTTTGCACGCAGCGGCGTATTGGGGTCGAACATGCGCTGCTGGGGGATGTAGCCAACAGGGCCCTCGACGTTCACGTTGCCGTGCGTGAGGCGGCGTGTGCCGAGAGCCACGTTGAGCAGCGTTGATTTCCCGACGCCATTGGATCCGAGTACCGCTAGAAACTCGCCAGGCGCGACCTCAAGATTGAGGTCGCGCCAGAGCGGTTCCACAGCGGCGTTGTGGAAAGTCAGTGACATGGAAAGTGATTCTACTTGGTAGCGGTTTCCAATTCAGAGAGGAACTTGTCGACGTAGTCGAAGTAGCTGTCGCCGGTGTCAGGGGTCTCGTTGACGTTGATCACTGCGACGTCCTTGTCCTTAGCCGCGCGGATGAGTTCCTGGGATGCCGGGGTTTGGGACTGTTCGTTGGTGATGAGGACCTGTACGTCGCCGTCGTTGATGACTTTCTGGGCGGCAGCAATGTCGGCAGCTGATGGCTCGGCTTCGCTGGCGATGGCTTGGGCGAAACCTGCCGGGGTGACGTCGTGCAGGGCGGAATCGGCGATCAGGTGGTAACCGACTGGCTCGGTGAGGATGTAGTCAGCTTTCTTCAGCTTGTCGACGCGCTCGGAAATCGCCTCGGTCTTGTCGGTGACTGTCTTGTCGGCGTCTTCGGAGATGGTGTCGTCAAGCTTGTGGAGTTCTTCGGCGAGCTTGTCGGCGAAGTCGTCGACCTTGTCCATGCTCATCCATGAGTGGGTGTCGTTTTCGAAGGCGGCGCCGTGGTTGTGGCCTTCGCCGGCGTGCTCGTGGTCGTGGCCATGCTCTTCGCCGTGGCCGTGCTCGTGGTCATGATCATGGCCATGTTCGCCGTGGCCGTGGTTGTGTGCCGCAGCGAGTGGCTCGGCGGTGATCAGGGGAGTTCCGTCTTCCACGTGATCGGTCAGCCAGTTGTCGTAACCGCCACCGTTGCCGACAACTACGTCGGCTTCGGAGATGGTCGCGAGGTCGCGGGCGGTTGCTTCGTATTCGTGTGGGTCGTCGTTGGTGGAGGAGAGGATGTTGACGACCTCCACGTTCTCGGCATCGCCGGCGACGGCCTTGGCGATGTCACCCCAGACGCTGGTGGAGGCAACGATTTTGATGTTGCCATCGGCTGGTTGGTCGTTGGATCCGCCATCGGCGCAGGCGGTGAGTCCGAGCGTGAGAGTCAGTACGCCCGCGAGTGAAGCAATCGTCTTTTTCATGTCCCCCAAACTATTTAGCGTGGTAACCGTTGTCAATTGCTATAGATTGTCCTTGTAGTTGCTCTTGGTCGCCAAATCGCGCCGGAGCGTTCAGGTACACTCAGTGGCACCTGCGCTCCCCTCCTCGGCCGGAATGCCTTTCGCGCCCCGGAAACAATAGACTTGAATTCATGAACCGACCTGCACGCCGGGGAACACTCGCTTCAATTGCTGCTGAGCTGGGTGTTTCGCGCACGACTGTCTCGAATGCCTACAACCGCCCCGACCAATTGTCGCCGGAACTGAGGGAGAAGATCCTTCGGACCGCGCAACGCCTTGGGTATCCGGGGCCGGATCCGACGGCGCGTTCTCTGCGCACCCGGCGTGCTGGAGCCATTGGCGTGTTGCTGACGGAGGAGCTGACGTACGCTTTCGAGGATCAGGCATCGGTGGAGTTCATGTCCGGTGTGTCTGTGGCGTGCGGGAAGATGGAGTCGTCAATGCTGCTCATCCCCGCGGGTGTTGATGGTTCTGCGCCGTCTGCCAAGCCGACGACTCTGGTTAACCAGGCATCTGTGGATGGTTTTGTAGTGTATTCCGTGGCCGCTGACGACCCATTTTTGGCAGCTGTGGTCAATCGCAATTTGCCAACGGTTGTGTGCGATCAGCCGGCGAAAGACCACCAGTTGAGTTTCGTGGGCATTGACGATCATGCCGCTATTCAGCCGGTGGTGCAGCAGCTCGTGGAAGCGGGTCACCGGCAGGTGGGGATGTTGTGCATCCGGCTGGATCGCGAGCCGAACAACGGACCGGTGTCTCTAGAGCGTTTGGCGGGGGCACAGATGCACGTGCAGCGTTCACGCATTGAGGGTGCCTTGGAGGTGCTTGAAAAAGCCGGTGTGGATCGTGCGAGCGTGCCGATTATCGAGCGCCATATCAACGACGCCACTAATGCCCGCTCCGCAGCTGAAGAGTTGCTGACCACTCATCCTGAGCTCACTGCGGTGGTGTGCACGGTGGATTCTATGGCGTTGGCGGTTGCTGAATTGGCGGCGAAGAAGGGGTGGAAGATTCCGGAGCAGTTATCTGTCACTGGCTTCGATGGCATTCCGCAGGCGGTTGATCGGGGTATCACGACTGTTCGGCAGCCATCGAAGGATAAGGGTCGGATCAGTGGTGAGGTGCTGGCTCAGCTCATTAAGGGGGAGGAGCCTATGCCGCGCACGTTGCTTGATACTGCTGTCGTGGAGGGCACGTCCATCGCCGCTCCTCGTGGGGGCACGTGCTAGCGCCTGGTGCTTCTGGCATTGAGGAGTGAGACGAGGAAGTCTCGCACGTCGGTTGTTCCATTCAGGTGGCGGTTGGCTGCTGAATCGCCGTCGCCCACTTTGATGCCGATGTCGCGGCTGGGGTTGAGCTTGCTGAGGACGGTTTCGTCGGTGGTGTCGTCGCCGGCAAACACGACTGCATCCACTGGGTGGCCGGTGGCGCGTTCGAAGGCTTCAAGGAAGCTGCTCACATAACCGCCTTTGGTTGCTGTGCTCACCGCGACTTCCAAAATGTCCTTGCCGAGGGTGACAGAACATGCTGAGTGTTGCAGGGCGAAAGCCTGGTAGGCGGCGACGGCATCCGCGGCGATGGTGCGGTCCTGGGCGGTGCGGGTATGGAGGCCGATAGAAAGGGGCTTGCGTTCCACCCACATGCCAGCGCACCGGGAGGCCTGCTGCTCGGCATACGCTTCCAGCTCGTCGAGGAGCTGCCGTTGGAAGTCACTTAGTTCAAGCGCTGGCCCGTCTGCAGCTTCTGCTCCGTGGGAGCCAATCATTCGGATCACATCGCTGTCTACCCCCGGGGCTCCGGCACGCGCGGCCGTGGCTGGATCCAGTTCCGTGGCACCGGCCAGTTGCTGTAGGTTGCGGCCGGAGATCACCATGACGTGGGTGCCGGGCAGTGCGGCGAGAACGTGGAGTGCTTCCATCGCGCCGGGTTCTGCACGGCAGGCAGAGGGATCGTCGGAGAAGGGCGCCAGTGTGCCGTCGAAGTCCATCGCCACCACTAGCTGCTGTGCTGCCGCCAGATAGGCAATGTCCTCCTGGGTCAGCGGTGGGATTCGTCTGTTCAAGGCCTGAATCTTCCTTCCTCTCTCGGTGTCTTGGTGTTTCCCGGTCTCTCCCGATTGTCCCGGTGTTTCCTCTCTGCCCTGGCCGTTCTTGTGGGGCTTGAGGCTCTTGAGACTTGGAGAATTACTCAGGCCCGGAATTCTTAAGCCCCAGAGATGAATTCCACGGCCGGGGCGGTTTGCCACTCCGGTAGGTCGTCGATCACCTGTTGTAATTTCAAGCTGTTGTCCGCCGGGCGGGAGATCTTCAAGGTGTGGTTGTCGAGCACGCGACCAAGTCGCTCGGCGGTATCTTCGTCGCCAGGGATGCAGGTGCCGTTTGAGTCGATTTCTTCAGCCCGGAAGTTATCGATGGTCAATTGTGTGTCGTTCTCACCCCAAGAGACTTCCGCGCTCAGCCCCATGCAGCCGGAGGCGCCGGTGAGGGAGTCGCGTCCAATGACCACGAATGACCTACCTTGCTGCGTATCCGGCAGTATTGTGCCGCGGTCGTCGTTGTCCACGATGTTGGTGATTTGCCATTGGGTACGCCCCACGGGGGATTTCCCCTTGTCGGAGCATGCCGCCAGCGTCCCGCCCGCAGCTACGGTGACGAGCAAGAGAGCACTAGCGTGGCGCCACCTGGTGGCAGCGAGGGAACGTGCGGTTGGCCAGGTTTTCTTGGGGATCACCGAGCCTCCTTGAGTTGAGCAAGGAAGCTTGTCGCCCATCGATCCACGTCGTGGGTCCGCACGTGCTCCCACATCTGCAGCATGCGTTCCCGCTGCTCTGTCGGATCATCTTCCGCGGCCTTGAGTATCGCTTCGCATACGGATTCACCGTCGTGCGGATTGCACATGTATGCCTGCGTGAGTTGGGTTGCGGCGCCCGTGAATTCGGAGAGCACGAGGGCTCCCGATCCATCCGAGTGACTTGCGATGAATTCCTTGGCCACCAAATTCATGCCGTCCTTGAGTGCGGTTACCAGCATGATGTCCGTGGCCGCGTAGAGTGCCACGATTTCCGGGAATGGTAGGCCGTGGTGAATGTAGTGCACCAGCGGGCGCCCCAGTTGGCCGTAGTTGCCATTGATGCGGGACACCACGCGTTCTACGGCTTCGCGCGTCTTCCGGTATTCCTCTAGGCGTTCGCGGGACGGCGTGGCGACCTGGACCATTACCACGTCGTCGGGGTTGAGGCGCCCGTCGTGCAGCAGCTGCTCGACGGCTAGCAGTCGGTGGAGGATGCCCTTGGTGTAATCCATGCGGTCTACGCCGGTGAGCAGGAGCTTCGGGGAGCCGAGGCGAGCACGAAGCTGTGTTGTCGCGGCCAGGGATTCTGCGGAGGTGGCTTGTTGTTGTACCTGGGCGGAGTCGATGGAGATCGGGAAGACACCGACGCGAACCTTGCGGTGTCCGTCATCCGCGCTTGCCGCACTGTCCGCGTCGAGTTCTGAGTCGCTGACCTGCACGTGGCCAACGATCACGCCGTCTTCCGGCATGCGTGCACCGTTGATGAACTCTGCGGCGTCGTCATCGTCGTTGGTGTCCACGTCGTAGCCGAGTGCTCGCAGCGTGTCGAGGAAGTTCCGCGCGCTGTCTTGGGTGTGGAAACCGATGACATCGGCACCGAGCGTGCCCTTCAGGACATCCTCGCGCCATGGCAGTTGCCTGAAAAGTTCGGCGTTGGGGAAGGGGATGTGCAGGAAGAAGCCGACACACACGTCGTCGCGTCGTTGGCGTAGCATGCCGGGGACGAGGTGGAGCTGGTAGTCCTGCACCCAGACTGTCGCGCCCTTGGAGGCGGTCTCGGCGGCGGTGTCCGCGAAGCGTTGGTTGACTGTGCGGTAGCGCTGCCACCAGGAACGTTCGTAACGGGGTGGGACGATCAGGTCGTGGTATAGGGGCCAGAGCGTGGCGTTGGAGAAGCCTTCGTAGAATTCCTCGAAGTCTTGCGCGTCGAGGTTGACGGGGACGGTATGCAGACCAGTGTCTGCGGCGTCTGGCATGTCGCCTAAGGCGACGGGGTCTGTGCTGCCGGGCCAGCCGATCCAGGCGCCGTCGTTGGCTTCGAGGACTGGGCGGAGGGCGGTGACGAGTCCGCCGGGGGAGGGGGTCCAGGTGACGGCGCCTGTGGTGGGGTCGGTGGTGCGGTCGACGGGGAGTCGGTTGGCGACCACGACGAAATCCGCGGAGACGTCTCCGCTGTCGATCGTGTCGCTGTGTGGATCGTTCGTGCGGGGAGTGTCAGTCACGGGGTTGGACCTGCTTTAAGCCTTTTTGGCTGTTTTCTTGGTGGTTTTCTTAGCGGCTTTCTTTGCCGTCTTCTTGGTGGACTTCTTGGCTGTCTTCTTCGCAGCTTTTTTGGAGGCCTTCTTAGTGGTCTTGCGGGTGGCCTTCTTGCTGGAGGCTTCCTTGGCTTCGATGTCGGCGAGGACCTTGCGGTGGATGAGGCCTTCCGGTTCCACGCCGAGCATGGACATGAGGGTTACTGCGTCGAGGAAGTCCTCGGAGTACGTGGCAACGATGCGCTGGGCGGCCTCCGCTGTTTCCGCCTCCACTGCGTGGAGGGATTCGGTGTTGGCTGAGCGGTTGTCGGTGACCTTCGGCGGCATTGTTCATCCCCTTGGTTCGTGGTCCGGTGTTTCCTAACCACTTTACTCTAGCGGTTTAGTCGTGTTCCTTCTGCCCGACGTCATCAGTGCTCTCTTCGGAGTTGTCGTTGAGGAGTGGGGCTTCTCGTTCTGCGACTTGGGCTTGGGTGTCTAGCTGCCAGAGGGATTTCACCCCCTTGTTCTGGCGGCGGCGCCAGTGCAGTGGTTGGCGAACACGACCGGAGGCGGTGAGGCGTGGCGTCGGAACAACACCTCGCATGTGTGGCAGGGCAGGGCGGCGTATGCGACGGGCGACCCACTCGCCAAGGACTACGCCGGCTGCGAGTGCGGTGGCGGTGCCGAGGGCGAGGGCGAGGTTGGAGATACCGATGACGAATTGGTCGTTGAGGATGGAGCTCATGCCGCGGTAGAGGGCGAGTCCGGGGAGGAACGGGGTGATGCCAGCAGCGGCTGTGATTTGGGGTGGGATCTGGAAACGGCGGGAGAGCACGCCACCGGCGAATCCGACGATGATGGCGGCGACGGCTGCGGCGGTCAGTCCGCCCATGTTGAAGCTGTTGAGCAGGAGGTAGTAGGCGAAGCTGGCGACGAGTGTGGTGGCGAAGGCGACGATTGTGGCTTGACGTTCGGTGAAGCACGCAGCACAGAAGAACATGGTGGCGAGTGCGCCGGAGATGATCTGCACGCTGGTGGAGCCGAGGATGCCGACGGTTTGGGAGGTATCCAGCGGGGGCAGTGTCAGACCAATGAAGGTGGTCAGTTGGATGCCGGCGCCGATGCCGGCGATGATGCCGCCGGTGTGGAGCAGGGTTTCGAAGAAGCGTGCGGAGGAGGTGACGGGGGCGCCGGTGACTCCGTCTTGCAGTGCTTGCACGAGCGTCAAACCTGCCAGAAGGGCGACGATGCAGGATGCGACGACGAGGGAGGGTGGCAGGTAGAGGCCGATTTTGTCGGCGAGGCGATAGGCGATACCGGCGGGCATGACGGCAATGAAGCCGCCGAGGACGTTTTGGAAGAAGACGGGAAGGGATTTAGAGGCGAGCCAGGCGTTGGCGAAGACGGTGAAAATTGTTGTGACGGTCGCTACTGCGGCCACGCCCCAGCCGCCGCCGAGCAACAGGGCGACTGCGCCGGCGAAGAAACCCCACGAGAGGAGTGCGTAGCGATTGCGGTAGGGCAGCGGGGAGGTCTCGATCTTGAAGAGGATTTTTTGGGCTTCTTCGAGCGAGACACCGCCACGGCAGATACTGCGGATGAGTTGATCGACTTCGACGAGTCGGGAGAAGTCGGTGGTGAGTGAGTGAACTACTCGGAAGGCGGAGGCGGGGTTCTGTGTGACGTCGTAGTAGGCGTAGATGGTGATGGTGTTGAGTGTGATATCGACGTGCGTGTAGTGCAGGCCGTACGCGGAGGCGACGGCCTTGATGTTGGCTTTTGCGTCGGAATTGCCGGTGCCTGCGGCGAGGAGCAGGTCGCCAATGCGGGTCGCGAGATCCATCACCGCATGGATTTTGGAGGTGTCGGAGAAATCAATGGGGGCTAGTGGGGAGGGTGGTGGCGCCATGCGGATGGCGTCGATTGTCGCCCTGTTGCCGGAAAAGAGCAGGTCGGCGCCTTTTCTGATCGCATTTCTCATCTTCTTTCGCACCCTGATAACGCTACATGCTGAGTCAAATTGGTGAATAGCTAGACTGCACTGCTAGTCTTTGGAGTGCTCGTCCTCAGCGTGCTGATGTGTGGGTGAATATCTGAGTTTGCTCTACGCTCGCGCGGTGTGTAGTGAGTGATGCTGGAGTGGCGCAATTGGTAGCGCAACGCACTTGTAATGCGTAGGTTGCGAGTTCGAGTCTCGTCTCCAGCTCATTTTTTATGTTTGACCAGCAGATTCTCAAACAATGGGCTTAAAAACTTTCCGACAAGTGTCCAAAAGTGTTCAAAAACATTCTGGCGAGTAGCAGCAAGCCCCCGCGTTTTTGTGCGGGGGCTTGTGATCTCTCTGCAGTGCGGTGGGGTCTAGTTGCCCTGCGAGCTCAGGATGTGCATGTCGCCTTCGTGCTGAGCGAAGTCGTAGAGCATGACGTGGCAGTCAGTTTTCTTGTTGTAATCAACTTCCACGAAGCCTAGCTTCTCGTATACGTGGTAGGCGCGGTCGTTGCCCTTGTCTACGGCGAGGCTGACTCCCGGTTTGTCTGCGTCGCGGGCTGCGGCGAGAGCTGCGTTGAGGAGCATGCGTCCCAAGCCTGCTCCTGTGTTGCCGCGAGCCATGGCAATCGCTAGCTCTGGGATGCCATCCTTGACGTAGCCGGAGCCTGGGAGCTCGGAGGTGAGGTTGAGTAGCCAGGTGGCCCCGATCGGGGTGCCGTTCTTCTCCACGATGACTCCCCCTTGAGATTCATCCCATGTTCCGACGTACTTCTTCAGATCATCGTCGAAGTTTTCGGATAGTGGTCGGTCTGTTCCCCAAGTGTCGGCCTCGCGGAACATGTCTTCTAGGAAGGGGCGGTCCGCCTCAGTGGCTGGGCGGAGCTGGATTTCAGTCATCTCTGTGGATTCGCTCATGTATTCGACCCTAGCACCCGCTCGATGTGATTCATCTAACAGGAGATGGGCTGGGGTGAGAGCCGTGCTCCGGTGAACTTGGAATTGAGTGCGGTAGTGGTGATAGGAGGGGTGGTGGCGAGCGCACCTAGCTAGAGCAAAGAAACCGCCCGAGCGGCCTCTTGTGGGAGAGGGTGTTCGGGCGGTAGGTGTCTGCCGTGGGCGGGTTGTGCGGATGCCTGCGGGGTGTGGTCAAAGAAGCCCCTTAGGGCATGTAGCTAAGTGCCACGTGATTACCAGATGTAGACCTTGTCGCCTGGCTGGAGGGAGTTGAAGTACATCTGGGCGTCCGCCATGTTCATGCGGATGCAGCCAGCGGACTCGTAGGCGGTGTTGCCCTGGTGGAATGCGTGGCCGTTGTAGGTGAAGTAGGTGGCGTAAGGCATTGGCGCGTTGTTGAACTCGCGGGAGATTTCGTCCTTGACCTTGTAAGTCACCTGGAAGGTGCCGCGAGGAGTCTCCTGGCCGACCTTGCCCTTGTTCATTACTACTGGGCCGTAAGTGGTCTTGCCGTTGCGCTGCAGCCAGGTGCGGTTGTTGGCCAAGTCAACGCATGCGCGGGCGTCTGGTGGGCATGGGTTATTGTGTGCCTGCGCCTTACGAGCGGCTGCGGCCTTGCGAGCGGCCTCAGCCTTGCGTGCAGCTTCTGCCTTCTGAGCAGCGGCGGCCTTTTCGCGAGCCTGGAGTGCGCCTGGTGCGGCGAAGTTGGCTGCGTTGTCGATGCCCTGCTGGACAGGAATGCGAGCCTGCTCAGGCAGGTTGTTGGTGGCATTAATCGCGTTATCGCGGGCGTTGAGCACGCCGTTGTTCCAGTCATTCTGGATGCGCTGGATGTCTGCTTGGGAGGATCCCGGGGTCTGGGCGGATGCTACGCCAGTTCCCAGGGAAGATGCGGTGATGAGGGCGATGCCGATGCCTGCTGCGCGTCGACTGGTGTTACTTGGGCGACTGTGACGACCGGAGTGAGAGATCATGAGGGTTACCTTAAGCCTATTGGCAGCTTGGCGCCATTTTTTGCGCAGCCGACACCAGCAAAGTTATAGAATAGTTCTCATAATGTTATGAGAATGTTATAAATACGCTTAGCTTTCTTCTAGATAGCGAGCGGTCTGCCATTTCGCTCCTTCTCTGCAACCGAACAACACAGTCATTGCGGCCTGATTTATGCAGAACCGCCTCAACTACTCGTTACTGCATCTGCCTAGAGACCATTGGTCGAGCGATTCAGCCTCAAAGCTCACAGGAAACGTACAGTAGATACCCAGAGGTCCTGCACACCTGAGGTTCACAATGAGGAGCATGACAATGCCAAATAGCCAACCGGTCAAGGTGCTCGTCGTCGACGACGAGGCCAATATCTCTGACCTCCTCAAAGTCAGCTTGAAGTTCCAAGGCTTTGACGTCGAAACGGCGGACAATGGTCAGGATGCGCTTGCCTTGGCGGAAACCTACAAGCCGGACGCATTCATCCTGGATGTGATGATGCCCGGCATGGATGGCTTCACCCTGCTCAATAAGCTGCGCTCCGCGGGCCACGACGCGCCTGTCCTGTTCCTTACAGCGAAAGACGGTGTGGAGGACCGTATTCACGGACTGACCATCGGCGCTGATGACTACGTCACCAAGCCCTTCTCCCTGGAGGAAGTCATCACCCGTCTGCGTGTGATCCTGCGCCGCGTAGCCCCGGAGGAGCAGGCAGAGTCCAGCGTCATCACGTACGAGGACCTTTCGCTCGACGACGACATGCACGAGGTCACCAAGGGCGGCAAGGTTATTGACCTGTCGCCGACCGAATTCAAGCTCCTGCGCTACTTCATGGTCAATGCGGAGGTTGTGCTCAGCAAGTCGAAGATCCTCGACCACGTGTGGAACTATGACTTCGGTGGCGATGGCAACGTGGTGGAAAGCTACGTCTCTTACCTGCGCCGGAAGATCGACACTGAAGAGCCTCGCCTCATCCACACCGTTCGTGGCGTGGGCTACGTGCTCCGCAAGCCGCGTGCCTAATCAGCCGCGAGCCACACGCACAACGCGCATCAACTGCGCACAAAATGCGCATCAACTGCGCACAAAATGCGCATCAACTGCGCGCCCAACTGTCCATCGCGTAGAGGTTACTCCCTTTGTCTTTTCCCCCTCCGCAACACGATGCGGGTGTGAAACCGCCAAAACCCCCGAGGCATTTCCTCAGTCGCTTTCCGCTCCGTGTGTCCCTCGTTCTCGTGATCACGGTGCTCGCGGCTTTAGGCCTCACGGGCTTCAGCGCGGTGATTACCACTAATCTCCAGCGGATTCTCGTGGAGCAAGTGGACAATCAGCTTGAATCCGCGACTCAAACGTGGGCGCATCAGACCGGTGACTCTGGCCTCGGACAGTGGCAGGATCCATCTGCCCAAGGCTCCGTTCCAGGAAACTCTGGCGTCGCGCGCCCTCCCAGTGAGTTCTACGTGCGCGTGGTGGATGGCCGTTATTCGGTGGAATCTTTCAACTCGGTGTTCGATTCCCTGCCCGACGTCACGTCGGTTTCGCAACCCAGCGAGCCGGTGACGGTTCCGGCGCGTGCGGGTTCCGCTTCTCCAGCCCCGTGGCGCGCAGCGAGCGTGCAGAACACCGACGGCACAGTGACGGTTGTTGCCCTGTCCCTGGAGGACGAGGAGCACACGATCGCCAGGATTGTGTTTTTCCAGGTGGTCGTGGGGATCATCGTGCTCACGCTCCTCATGGCAGCATCGATGTACATCGTGCGCCGGGCCTTGCGTCCGCTGAACGAGGTGGAGGTGACTGCCTCACTGATTTCCCGTGGCCAGCTGGGTCAGCGTGTGCCGCCGGGGAATCCGCGTACGGAGGTTGGGCGCCTCTCGGAGGCACTGAACCGCATGTTGCAGCAGATTCAGGGTGCCTTCGTCACGGTTGCGGCGTCGGAACGCCAGGCGAGAAAGTCGGAGGCGTCGATGCGCCGCTTCATCGGCGATGCGAGCCATGAGTTGCGCACCCCGCTGACGTCCGTGCGAGGTTATGCTGAGCTCTACGCTTCGGGTGCGACGGATGATGCGAACATGGTCGTCGGCAAGATTTCTGAGGAAGCTGGCCGCATGAGCCTGCTGGTGGAGGATCTGCTCGCTCTGGTTCGTATGGATGAGGGGCGGCCGATGCGCCAGGATCGCGTGGACATGTTGGAACTGGCGTTGGAAACCGCCGAGTCGACCCGGGCGGCTTTCCCTGGACGGACCGTCAAGGTGGAGAATAGGTCGGGTTATATTCCGGTTGTCATCGGCGATTCCGCGCGTTTGCATCAGGTTTTGGGCAATTTGTTGACGAACTCCATGCGCCATGCCGGTGAGGAGGCGGAGACGACGGTTTCGCTGAAGACGGATGCGAATCTCGCGCCGAATAGTGTGGTGATAGAGGTTGCGGATAATGGCCGGGGTATTCCGGAGAAGGATTTGCCGCACCTGTTTGACCGTTTCTACCGACCGGATGTGTCGCGTTCGCGCCAGTCCGGTGGGTCGGGCTTGGGCCTGTCGATCGTGAAGGGGCTCGTCGAGAAGCATGGAGGCAGTATCACTGTGTCCTCTGTGGTGGGGGAGGGCACCTGTTTCCGCATTCTTTTGCCGCGTGCTCCGGAGGATCGTCCTGCTGTCACGGCTGCGGACGCGCCGTCTTTCCCTTCTTCTTCGACGACGCCACCAGTCTCAGCAAGCGGTGAAACCTCCACGCATGGGAAGAAGTCCGCAGAGAAGACGGGGAAGGCGTCCACGAAGTCGAGTGGAGGGCAGAAGACTTCGAGCTTCCTGTCGAAGTGGAACCCGATGGGTGGCAAGGAGTCGAAGGGCGGCAAGAAGAGCAAGGACAGTAGGGGCGACTCGCCTTAACGTTCGTTGTCTCTAGTGCTGTCGTCTACAGCGTCATCTGCACTGTCATCGACTTCGGTGTCCAGGCCGTCGAGGAGTGTCTGGTGGACGATTTCCTGCACACGGCTGCTCGTGGGGAGCTCTTCGTGCCGGCAGCGTTGGATGCCGACATCCTGCAGGTAGAGGTTTTTCACTCGAGGGCTGCCGTCGGTGCGTAGTCCTTCGCCCTTTAAGAACGCTTGGTCGTGGGGGACGATCGTCGTGTCGTTCAGGGTGGCGTAACTGGTGTAGAGGATGTCTGGCCGGGTGTCCTCGCTGGCTTTGAGTGTTTCCAATAGTGGGGAACCCACCACTTGTTGCATCCCTGCGGGGCCCATGATTTTGCGGACGGTGGAGGCCGCCATCCGCTGCGTGGTCTCACTGGTAAGTAGCCCACCGAGGAGGCCCAACAGGGAAGTTCCGTGGTGGGGGGAGCCGAGGCTGATGAGGTGGTGGACGTAGTCCTCACCGTCTAGCTCGTTGATCCAATAGCGGGCCAGCAAGCCACCCTGCGAGTGGCCGACGATATCCACCTGCGGGGCTCCCGTGGCCGCCAACACTTGCTCAATGTATGCGCCTACATCGTTGGCAGAGGTGGGAATGTCCTGGGTCCCGTGCACGCCGTAGTCGGGGCAGAAGACCACAAAGTCATCGGCTCGTAGGCGGAGCACCAAGTTTTGCCAGACATTCTTCGAGCTGATCGTGCCGTGGATGAGGACGACCGGGTAAGGCCGGTGGATAGGTGGGCGTGCTTGCCACAGGTCGTCGGCGTAGCCGTGGGAGACTTGGCGGGCGCCGAGGGGCGTGGTGTTTGCGTCGCGACGCAGTTGAGGGTTGCCGGACCTCGCCATTGCCAGGTTGCCGGGAATGTCCCAAATGAATTTGCCCGTGCTGGCCATGCCGCTGCCCAAGCCGCTGCTGAGGCGGGTCAGCCAGCTGCGGGAACCCTCTTCAGTAGAGTCATCACTGTCTTCAGGATCACCGTCTGCCTCAACCTCATCGCTAAAAGCAAGGCGTTGGGCGAGTTCCTCTTCGTCGAAGGAGCCGTCGAGCTCACTGTGGAGGTAGTCGTCCTCTGTCAGATCTTCGGCGTACACTGCGTCGGCGGACGCGGTGGCGTCGGACGTAGAGGGGTTCCCGAAGCTGGCGGTGCCGGCGGTGGACTCAGCAGGTTCGGCGGAGTCGGCGGGTTCGGTGGCCTCGGACATGGGAAAGGTTTTAAGCGTCGACGCCTGTGTTCACGCCGTACTCGGTGAGCTTCGCGCGGATCTTCTCCGCGGCGGCGTCCATCTGCGCCGGATCGGTCTCATCCATCTTCATGACATTCGCCAAGCTGTAGCCGGACATATCGTTGGCTGGGAAAACATGGATGTGTGCGTGCGGCACTTCGAAGCCGGCGATGAGGTAACCCGCGCGCTCCGAGCCGAAGGCTTCAACGATTGCCTGGCCGACCTTCTGGGCCACCGCGTTGCACTCTGCCCAGAGAGCTGGGTCCATATCCGTCCAGCGGTCAACTTCCTCGACCGGGACGATCAGCGTGTGGCCGTATGCGATCGGCTCAATGGTGAGGAATGCGGCGACTTTCTCATCCCGGTAGACAAAGCGACCGGGCAGTTCGCCGTTGATGATCTTGGTGAATACACTAGCCATGCTTTCCCATGCTAGCGCTGTTTCGCGGACGCTACACTGTGAGTTATGCGCATTCTTGTGATCGGAAATGGTGCCCGCGAGCACGCTTTGGCCTACTCTTTGTCCCGCGATTCTCAGGTAACTGAGGTGCACGTCAGTCCCGGCAATGCGGGGATGAGTGCCATCGCCAATGTGCATCCGGAGGGCGATCCGGTGGACTTGGCTCGTGAGGTTGACGCTGACCTCATCGTGATCGGCCCGGAGATTCCGCTGGTAGCGGGAGTGGCAGATGATCTCCGTGAGGCGGGCTTCGCGGTGTTTGGGCCTTCTGCCCAGGCTGCGCAGATCGAGGGCTCTAAGAAGTTCGCGAAGGACGTGATGGAGCGCGCTGGTGTGAAGACCGCCCGTGCGGAGCAGGTGGCGGTGGGTGCCTCCACTGAGGAGATCGATGCGGCGCTCGCTCACTTCGGTCCGATGTACGTGGTGAAGGACGATGGTCTGGCCGGTGGTAAGGGCGTGGTGGTCACCGATTCGCTCGACGCCGCCAGGGAGCACATTGAAGCGGTCCATGCAGGTGGCAACCCGGTGTTGTTGGAGAGCTTCCTCGATGGACCGGAGGTGAGCTTGTTCTGCCTGGTGGATGGCGAGACCGTGGTGCCGCTGTTGCCTGCCCAGGATCACAAGCGTGTCGGCGATAACGATGAGGGGCCGAATACTGGTGGCATGGGCGCGTACACCCCGCTGCCATGGCTGCCGGAGGATGGCGTGCAGCGCATTGTTGATGAGGTTGTGCAGCCGGTGGCTTCCCAGATGGTCGCCGATGGTGTGCCATTCAATGGCCTGCTCTACGCCGGTCTGGCATGGGGCTCGGAGGGGCCGTCCGTGGTGGAGTTCAACTGCCGCTTCGGTGACCCGGAGACCCAGGCCGTGCTGGAGATGCTGGAATCTCCGCTGGGTCAGGCGCTGTATGCGACAGCCACGGGTACGTTGAGTGAGCTTCAAGCGCTGGAGTGGAAGGATGGCTACGCCCTGACGGTCGTGCTCGCGGCGGAGGGCTACCCGGAGGCGCCGAAGACTGGCGCGCCGATTACGGGCGCAGAGGCTGGTTCCGAGGCCCAGGGTGTGCGTGCCGCGGGAGTGAAGGCAGCCGAGGATGGTGCTGGTTTGGTCAGCTCTGGAGGTCGCGTGCTCAACGTGGTTGCTACCGGCGCAACCCTCGAAGAAGCTCGTGATAAGGCTTATGAGCAGTTGCGGAAGATCGAGATGCCAGGCGGACACTACCGCTCCGACATTGCGCTGCCAGCCGTTGAGGGTCGCATTACGGTCTAGCTGAGTGCCACCCGGCAGGCCCACGTGAGCCTGCCGGGTTTTCTCCTGTTTACACGCAGTACATCAATCCAGACATCTATCCAGGAAAGTCGAGGTCAGGACGAGCATGCCGGAAGGTCACGTCATCCACTATCTGGCGAGGCAACTCAACCAGGCCTTCGCTGGCCAGGTGCTACGAGTCAGCTCACCGCAGGGGCGCTTCAAGGAGGAAGCTTCCGTCCTTACGAGCACCCGGTTGAACAGAGCCGAGGCGTGGGGCAAGCACCTCTTCCTGGACTTCGATGTGCCGGATTATTCCGCGGGAGCTGCGCCGGGTGCCCGCTCCGCGCAACACATCGTGCACATTCATCTGGGGCTCATTGGTACCTTCAAGATCGAGCCCTACCAGCCTGGCCCGCCTGTCGGCCAGGTTCGCCTGCACCTGCACCGCATCGACGCCGAAGGTGGCGAGGACATGTGCATGTGGGGCAATGCGCTGGCTGCGAATCTGCGTGGCCCGCAGTGGTGCCGCCTCATCACAGAGCATAAAAAGGACGAGGTGATCGCGGCTGCTGGCGCGGACCCGATCCGCGATGACGATGAGGCCAATGCAGAGAAGTATGAACAGGTCAAGGCCAAGGTCCAGCGCTCGGGCAAGTCCATCGGCACACTACTGATGGACCAGAAGCTCTTCGCGGGCGTGGGGAATATCTACCGTGCTGAGACACTCTTTCGCCTTGGTATCGATCCCGCCCGGGCGGGGCGCGAGGTGGCGTCGGATCATTTAGACGAGATCTGGGATGACCTGGTTTCTCTCATGAAGGAGGGGGAGAAGACGTGCCGCATTGATACGGTGCGGGAGGAACATACGCCGGAGGCGATGGGGCGGGCGCCGCGGAAGGATGATCACGGCGGCGAGGTGTACGTCTACCGGCGCGCCGGGCAGCCGTGCTACGTGTGCGGGACAGCGATCGAGCAGAAGGTGGTCGAGGGGCGCAATCTGTTCTGGTGTCCTGGCTGCCAGCAGTAGGGCTGGGGTAAGGGGCCGTGAACAAATCTCCCTCACGTTTGGGTCGGCTGTCGCAAAACCCCAGGTCGCTATTTCCTGGAGACCAACGTGAGGGAGATTTGTTCAAACGGGGGTCTATAGAACCGGAGCCGACCGTTGCCATGTGGGATAATGGCACCCGTGCCAGCTAAGAAGAAGATTTCCAACGTTCTTGCCAACCGCTACGCCTCCCCGGAGATGACCGCCATATGGTCCCCGGAGGACAAGATCATCATGGAGCGCCAGCTGTGGATTTCCGTGATGAAGGCGCAGCGCTCCCTCGGCGTCGATGTTCCTCAAGAAGCTATCGATGCCTACGAGTCCGTCATCGACCAGGTGAACCTGGACTCCATTGCGGAGCGCGAGAGGGTCACCCGCCACGACGTGAAGGCCCGCATCGAGGAGTTCAACGCCCTCGCCGGCCACGAGCACATCCACAAGGGTATGACTTCCCGCGACCTGACCGAGAACGTGGAGCAGCTGCAGATCTACCGCTCCCTGCAGCTGGCGCGGGATAAGGCGATCGCGGTGCTCGGCCGTATCGGCAAGCGCGCCGGGGAGTATCAGTCCCTGGTGATGGCTGGCCGTTCGCACAATGTTGCCGCCCAGGCTACGACTTTGGGCAAGCGTTTCGCTTCGGCTGCCGATGAGCTGATGCTGGGTCTCGGCCGCATTGAGGATCTGCTGGGGCGCTATCCACTCCGCGGAATCAAGGGGCCGATGGGTACTGCCCAGGACATGTTGGATCTCGTTGACGGCAATGAGGACAAGCTCACCAGCTTGGAGCGGTCCATTGCGGACAACCTGGGGTTCAACCACGTCTTTGATTCCGTCGGCCAGGTTTACCCGCGTTCTCTTGATTTCGATGCCATCAGTGCCCTGGTTGAGGTGGGCGCGGCAATGTCTTCACTGTCGATGACCATTCGCCTCATGGCGGGTAATGAGATTGTCACTGAGGGCTTTAAGGAGGGCCAGGTGGGCTCTTCTGCGATGCCGCACAAGATGAATGCCCGGTCTTGCGAGCGTGTTGGTGGCATGCAGATCCTGTTGCGCGGCTACCTCACGATGGCCGCTGACCTATCCGGTGCCCAGTGGAACGAAGGGGATGTTTTCTGCTCGGTGGTTCGCCGTGTTGCGTTGCCGGATGCGTTCTTCACTTTTGACGGCATGTGCGAGACCTTCCTGACGGTCCTCGACGAGTTTGGCGCTTTCCCGGCGATGATTGAGCGCGAGCTTGACCGCTACCTGCCGTTCTTGGCTACGACACGCATTCTGATGGCTGCTGTCCGCGCTGGCGTCGGAAGGGAGACGGCGCACGAGGTGATCAAGGAGAACGCGGTCGCGGTGGCGCTGAACATGCGCGAAAACGGCGGGGAGCAGGACTTGATCCAGCGCCTGGCCGCGGATGAGCGTTTGCCGATGGATGAGGTGGCTCTCCAGGAGGCGTTGTCTGACCGTCACGCCTTTATCGGTGCTGCGGAATCCCAGGTGGATCGAGTGCTTGCGCGTGTTTCGGATTTCACGAAGCGCTACCCGAAGGCCGCGGCCTACTCTCCGGGTGAGATTCTTTAATAGTTCCTGCAAAAACCCCAGCTTCGGGCTGGGGTTTTCTTATCTGCGACGGTGCCTTTTGTACCTTTCGGGGTTAGTTTTCGGTCGTGGTGGGGCAGGGTGATTCCTTGAATAGTCAATAGGGCGTTCCGGGGCTACTATGTCTATCCATGCGTCCAGAACTGTCTGAGTACGAGCACCTTTCCGCAGGCAAGGTGCGCGAAATCTACGAAATTGACGAGCAGCATTTGCTCATGGTCGTCACAGACCGCATCAGCGCCTACGACTTTGTCTTGGAGACCGAGATTCCGGACAAGGGCCGGGTGCTCACCGCGATGAGTGACTTCTTCTTCGAGCAGATCGACTTCCCTAATCACTTGGCAGGTCCGCTCGATGATGAGCGTATTCCGGAGTCCGTTCTGGGGCGTGCGATGGTGGTGAAGAAGCTGGAGATGCTGCCGTTCGAGTGTGTCGCTCGTGGGTACCTCACGGGTTCTGGCCTCAAGGAGTACAAAGAGTCCGGCACTGTGTGCGGAATTGAGTTGCCGGAGGGCTTGACGGAGGCCTCCAAGCTGCCGGAGCCAATCTTTACCCCGGCGACTAAGGCGGAGATCGGCGACCACGATGAGAATGTGTCCTTCGACCGAGTGGTGAAGGATCTGGGCAAGGAGCGCGCCAATCAGTTGCGCGAGGCAACCCTGGAGATTTACTCCGCCGCCGCGAAGTTGGCGCAGGAGCGCGGTGTGATCCTCGCCGATACGAAGTTTGAGTTTGGGCTCGACCATGAGGGAAAGCTGGTGCTGGCCGACGAGGTTCTGACGCCGGATTCTTCCCGCTACTGGCCAGCGGAGTCTTATGAAGAGGGCAAGGTGCAGCCGTCCTTTGATAAGCAGTACGTTCGCAACTGGCTGACGGGTCCGAAATCTGGATGGAACGCTAAGGATGGCACTCCGCCGCCTGCGCTGCCGGGGTCGGTGGTGGAGGCCACCCGCTCTCGTTATGTGGAGGCCTATGAAAAGATCTCCGGCAAGCGCTTCTCCGAGTGGATTGGTTGCTGCGTCTAGCTCCTGCCTTGAGGAACACCTAACGGGTACTATTGTCGTTTATGGATTCAGCATCATCGAGCCCAGAAGCGACGAACTCCCTCGGCACCGATTCGGCACGCACTCTGGATGCAGGCGCCCCTAGTAGAATCGCTGGTGGGGCGCAGGAAACTACCGCGTCGCCAACGGCGGCAACGCCAACTCCACCCGTCGCGGCGAAGGTTCCTCACGTCCGTTCTTTCCACGGGATCGATTTCACGGATAACTACGAGTGGCTACGCGATAAGGACAACCCGGAGGTCCGCGCCCATCTTGAGACAGAAAATGCGTACACGGCTGCCCGTACCGGGCACCTGGCCGGGTTGCAGGAGGCCATCTTCAGCGAGGTGAAATCCCGCGTGAAGGAAACGGACATGACCCTGCCTATCCGCGTGGGCGGCTATTGGTATTTCGGCCGCACGCAGGAGGGCAAGTCCTACTCGCAGTCCTGCCGGATCCCGCTGGCCGATGCCTCCGACTGGACCCCGCCGAAGATTGATCCTGAGACCCCGCACGAGAACGAACAGGTATTCCTCGATTCCAACGTTGAGGCGGAGGGCCACGATTTCTTCAGCCTTGGCGCGGCGAGCGTGACTCTCGACGGCACCCGACTGGCGTACTCCACGGACACCACCGGTGATGAGCGCTTCACGCTCCGCTTCCGCGACCTCACCACGGGTGAGGACTTCGAGGATGTGATCGAGAATGTGGCTTATGGCGCGACATGGGTGGGCAATGATGAGGTGTACTACCAGCGGGTCGATGACGCCTGGCGCCCCCACGAGGTCTGGAAGCACACGCTCGGCACCCCGGCGGAGCAGGACGAGTTAATCTTCCATGAGGACGACGGCCGTTTCTGGACGAATGTGGGAACAACCCGTTCGGAGCGCTACCTGTTGATTTACAGTGGCTCCAAGGTGACCACCGAGGTGTGGTACTTGGATCTGGAGGACGAATCCGCACAGCTGACGTGCGCTTTGCCGCGTGAAGCCGGCGTGGAATATGGCATCGACCATGCTGTCGTGGATGGCCAAGACTACTGGCTTGTTGTGCACAACAAGTTCGGCGTGAACTCCGAGGTTGGCTATTGTCCGGTCGGGCAGATCCCATCTCTGGCTGAGCTCACCTGTCTGGTCCCGCACCGCGAGAATGTCCGTGTTGAGGGGGTGGAGGTGTTCTCCGACCACCTGCTGCTGGAATTGCGTGAAAACGCCGTGGAATCCCTGCACATGATGCCGCTCGCGACTGGCGAGGGCTTCGGCGAGTTTGAGCAGATCACCTTCTCGGAGGATCTCGCGAGCGTCGTTGCTGCCGGTAACAACGAATGGGAATCTCCCGTCCTGCGCGTTGCCGTCGCTAGCTTCACACAGCCGCCACGCGTGTTCGAGATCGACCTGCGCACTGGAGAGCGGATCCTGCGCAAGCAAGCGGAGGTTCTGCCAGCCCCGGATGGCACTCCGTTTAATCCGGAGGATTACGCTGCGTCTCGCTTGTGGGTGACGGCCCGTGATGGTGCGAAGATTCCGGTCTCACTCATTCACCGCGCGGATGTTTCTCTCGATCAGGTCAACCCGGTGCTGCTGTACGGCTATGGATCCTATGAGGCCTGCATGGACCCCGGCTTTTCGGTATTTAGGTTGTCGATGATGGACCGTGGCGTCGTTTATGCGATTGCGCACGTACGCGGCGGCGGCGAGATGGGCAGGACCTGGTACGACGACGGCAAGGGAATGTCCAAGATGAACACGTTTACGGACTTCGTGGATGTGGCCGATTACCTCATCGACGAGCGGATGACCAGCCCCGATCGCCTGGTCGCCGAAGGTGGTTCCGCCGGTGGCCTGCTCATGGGTGCGGTAGCCAACCTTGCGGGTGATCGCTTCGCGGGGATCGAGGCCGTAGTGCCGTTCGTGGATCCGCTGACGTCCATCCTCATGCCGGAGCTGCCGTTGACTGTCACAGAGTGGGATGAGTGGGGTGACCCGTACCACGACCCGGAGGTGTACAAGTACATGGCGACGTACGCGCCGTACGAAAACATCTCTGCCGACAAGGTCTACCCGCCGATCCTGGCCATCACCAGCCTCAATGACACGCGTGTGCTGTACGTAGAACCAGCTAAGTGGGTGGCGAAGCTACGCGAGATCGCGGGTGCAGATGTGATGCTGAAGACGGAGATGGAAGCCGGCCACGGTGGTGTGTCCGGTCGCTATGAGAAGTGGAAGCAGTCCGCTTTTGAGACGGCCTGGGAGCTGGAGAGGATGGGCGCGACGGACCTGCTCCCGCGCTGAGTGGCGTGAAATGAGGTGCCAAGGCCAGCGGTGGTAGAGAGGTCGCTGGACGGGGGCAGTCAGCGGCGCAGCGAGCCCGGCTTGGGAAGAATTCAGGGGACACTCGCGCGGATGTTGATTGCCTGTCACCGGCCGTTTACCTCGCCGGGGCAAGGTAACCTGCATGAATGCCTCTGCCACCCGTTGCCCTCGCCTGCTTTTGACGATCACCGGTATTCGGCGCGATACCGTTCCCGGAGCGGAGATTATTCGTGATTCTCTGCGTGACTTGGGCGTTCGTGCGGGCGTGGTGGTCACACCGCAGGCGCCCGGCTGGCGTTTGCACGATGATGTTGCGGCTCTGGAATTCGTCCATGATTGTCTTGCTCGACGCCACGAAATCCTCCTTGGGGGAATGGGATTAAAGGACATGCGGGCTGCTGCGGGTAAGGGCGAGTTTCACCGTCTCGGTGAGCACGAGGCTCGCCTGCGATTAACCGGAGCGAAGCGCCAGTTGGTCGCTTTAGGGCTGCACCCTGAGGTGTTTGCGCCTGAGAAGTGGTTGGCTTCCAGCGAGGCGATGTCTGCCGCAGCGCAGGTTGGTCTGCAGGCTGCAGCGGATGCTTACAAGGTTCGGGATCTGCGTGGCGGTGCTTGCTACGACCTCCGTGTGCTGGCTTTTGGTGATGGATTCGGCGCCTCCCGGTGGTGGCGAAAGAACGTGATGCGCACAGCAAAGCGCATGGTCGAGCGTGGGACTGATATTCGGCTTTCTGTGAACGCGGGCAAGGGGGAGCGCAAGAATACTTTGGAGGATCTGCGGCAGATTGTTGCCGAGCTGGTGCACCGTGGTTACGAGCCGCAGCCGTACTCCGATTACGTGGGAACGCGGCGCCTAGCTATTGCTTAAGCACTCTCTTGCATGTGAGTGGAGAGTCAGGAAGGGTATCCGTTGGGAGCAAATAGCAGGTAGCGGTGCCAATTCTTGGTGGGGGTGACCTGTCCTGTGCGGGTGTTAGTATGGGCGAGTATTCAACCATCAAAGTGGATAAACCTTTCACAGCTGGGAGCGAACTAACCCATGGCCCGTGTTGTTGTAAATGTTATGCCGAAGGCGGAGATCCTCGACCCTCAGGGGCAGGCAGTCGTTCGAGCGCTGGGACGGATCGGCGTGAGTGGCGTCGCTGATGTCCGCCAGGGCAAGCGATTTGAACTTGAGGTCGATGAGACCGTCAGCCGCGAAGATCTTGAAAAGGTTGCTGCCAGCCTGCTGGCCAACACTGTTATCGAAGACTACGACGTAGTGATCGAGGGAGAGTAAGAACGTGACCGCACGGATTGGCGTGATCACCTTCCCCGGCACCCTCGATGACGTAGACGCCGCCCGGGCAGTCCGCATCGCAGGCGCTGAAGCCGTGGAACTGTGGCACGCAGACGAAGACCTCAAAGACGTAGACGCCGTGGTCGTTCCCGGCGGCTTTTCCTATGGCGACTACCTGCGCGCAGGCGCTATCGCCTCCATTGCTCCAGCCATGCGCTCTGTGGTGGAAGCGGCTGATCGCGGCACCCCGGTGCTCGGCATCTGCAACGGCTTTCAGATTCTCCAAGAAGCAGGGCTGCTTCCCGGTGCGCTGACTCGTAACGAAGGCCTGCACTTCGTCTGCCGTGACATGTACCTGGACGTGGAAAACACCAACACCGCATGGACCTCCGGCTTCGAAGCCGGGTCTTCCATCTACATTCCAACCAAGCACGGTGAGGGGCGATTCCAGGCTGATGAGGAAACGCTGAAGAAGCTGGAAAGCGAAGGTCGCGTGGTCTTCCGCTACCAGGTCAATCACAACGGTTCCCGCAACTCCATCGCGGGCGTGTGCAGCGAAAACGGTCGCGTGGTCGGTCTCATGCCCCACCCAGAGCACGCCGTGGAGGAACTGACCGGTCCTTCCACCGACGGCCTTGGCCTGTTTACTTCCGTCCTGTCCACTCTGGTCTCTTAAAAGGCACAAGGAGCACAATTTTCATGGTTCACAATGACACCGTTGCTGATGCCCAGAAGGACCCGAATGCACAGCAGCCCTACCTCGAACTGGGTCTGAAGGACGACGAGTACGGTCGCATCTGCGACATCCTCGGTCGCCGTCCCACGGATGCTGAACTGGCGATGTATTCCGTGATGTGGTCGGAGCACTGCTCCTACAAGTCATCCAAAGTGCACCTGCGCTACTTCGGTGAGACCACCACTGATGAGATGAAACAGAAGATGCTTGCGGGCATTGGTGAGAACGCCGGTGTCATCGACATCGGCGACGGCCACGCCGTCACCTTCAAGGTCGAGTCCCACAACCACCCGTCCTACGTGGAGCCGTACCAGGGTGCGGCAACGGGCGTGGGCGGCATTGTCCGCGACATCATGGCTATGGGTGCGCGCCCCGTCGCTGTAATGGATCAGCTGCGTTTCGGTCCGGCCGATGCCCCTGATACCCAGCGCGTCCTGCCGGGCGTGGTCGCTGGCGTGGGTGGTTACGGCAACTCCCTCGGCCTGCCCAACATCGGCGGCGAGACCGTCTTTGACGCCAGCTACTCCGGCAACCCACTGGTCAACGCCCTGTGCGTGGGCACCCTCAAGGTGGAGGATCTTAAGCTGGCCTTCGCCTCCGGCACCGGCAACCGCGTGATCCTCTTTGGCTCTCGCACGGGCCTTGACGGCATCGGCGGTGTGTCTGTGCTGGCCTCCGATACTTTCGAGGAAGGTTCCGAGCGGAAGCTCCCAGCCGTGCAGGTGGGCGACCCCTTTGCAGAGAAGGTGCTCATCGAGTGCTGCCTGGAGCTATACCAGTCCGGTGTGGTCGTGGGCATCCAGGACCTCGGTGGCGCTGGCCTGTCCTGCGCGACTTCCGAGCTCGCAGCAGCTGGCGATGGCGGCATGCACATCAACCTGGACAATGTGCACTTGCGTGCCGAAAACATGACCGCTGCCGAGATCCTGAGCTCCGAGTCCCAGGAGCGCATGATGGCCGTCGTCACCCCGGAGAACGTGGACCCCTTCATGGCCGTGTGCGAAAAGTGGGATGTGCTGGCTAGTGACGTCGGATATGTGACGGACACCGGGCGCCTGACCATCGAGCACCAGGGCGAAATCGTTGTGGACGCACCACCACGCACCCTCGCTGACGAGGGGCCGGTTTACGAACGCCCAGTGGCTCGCCCGGGGGACCAGGATGTGATCCAGCGCGACCCAGGTCTGAAGACCCCGGAGACCACACAGGAACTGCGTAACCAGTGGCTCAGCCTGGTTGCTTCCCCTGCACTGTGCTCCCGCGAATTCATCACCGAGCAATACGACCGCTACGTGCGCGGCAACACGGTGCTGGCCAAGGATTCCGATTCCGGTGTGCTGCGCATCGATGAGGAAACCGGTCGCGGCATCGCTGTGGCCACGGACGCTTCCGGCCGCTACACCCGCCTGGAGCCATACCGTGGCGCTCAGCTGGCGCTGGCCGAGGCCTACCGTAACGTGTGCGTCTCCGGCGCCACTCCTGTGGCCGTGTCTAACTGCCTCAACTTCGGTTCCCCGGAGGATCCAGGCGTGATGTGGCAGTTCCAGCAGGCCGTGCATGGTCTCGCCGACGGTTGCAATACGATGGGTACCCCGGTCACCGGCGGTAACGTCTCCTTCTACAACCAGACCGGCCATGTCCCTATCTTGCCGACGCCAGTGGTCGCCGTTCTGGGCACGATCGATGATGTGGCCACCCGAATCCCATCCCAGCTCCCTGCCGGCGACGATCAGGCCTACCATCTGATCTTGGCCGGTGCGGAGACGAAGGAGGAGCTCGGCGGTTCCATCTGGCAGCAGGTTGTGCACAACAAGCTGGCGGGCATGCCGCCGGAGGTTGACCTCGAGTTCGAGAAGAAGCTCGGTGCCACGATCGCGTCCGTGCGCGAAAATATTGCTGCCGCGCATGATTTGTCCGAAGGTGGCTTGGCGCAGGCTCTGGCAGAGTTCGCTATCCAGTCCAATGTTGGCGTGACCGTGAACCCGCTGTTGGGTCTGCACTACAGCGCGTATATGAAGACCGAGGAAGCTGTTGCTGCCATGGACGCACTGGTGGCCGACGAACAGGGCACTTCCGAGGAGCCGCTGTCTGCTGAGCGGCGTGCCGCGCTGGAGGATGTCGTGAAGACTTCGGGCGTGCGCAGCAACGTGGAGGCCGCCTTCGCTGCGCTGTTCTCCGAGACTGCATCCCGCGTGCTGCTGGCCGTCACCGCCGAGAATTACGGCGTGGTTATGGGTGCCCTGTCGGATGCTGGTCTGACCGGTACCTGGTTGGGTCTCGCCGGTGGTGCAGGTGCGAAGGCTGATGGCAACGGTGCTGGCGCCTACGACGATGCCGGCAAGCCACTGGTTCGCCTATCCACCGAGGCTATGCCGAAGCAGCCGATGAGCCAGTTCGTTGAGCTGGACAAGGCTATCGCCCAGGGCTCGACTGTTGGTGAGGATGCTTCCAGCGTCAACATCACCGTCTCCGTGGAAGAGCTGCGCCAAGCGTGGACCAACACCTTGCCAGCGCTGTTCGCGCACGCTGCCGGTGCGAACTCCGTGGTGAAGTCGGAGAAGTAGGCTTTTCGCGGTATTCGAGAACTCCAGGAGTCTCCTCGCCGACCTTGGTTGCGAGGGTTCCTGGAGTTTTTCATGTCAGTGGTGTCGGTAGCCCCCGGTGGACGGGTGGTGCCGGGATCGGCGGTCGTAAGAGGTGGGTGTCAGGTTGTGCCGGGTTTTTGGTGGTTTGTCGGTGTTTTTCCAACAAAAACGTGGCGATTACTGACAGGCGGAGGTGGACGACACAGTAATGTCCGCAGACATCCACCAATCAGCAACCGTCAAGCGGCAACCACCTGCCGGCACCCCCACCAAGCCGGCAATCGCCACCCCGTTACCCGCAGCTAGCTGGTGAACTTGTAGTCCTCGCGCATCGGCTGCACCAGAGGTCGCGGCTGGTACTCGGCGCGCAACTCGCGCAACTTACTAGCGTGCGCCTCCAGGCGCTTGTCCTCGTTGGTCACCGGCGTGAACTGGCGGGCCGCCAGTGGCACACCATCAATATCCGTGGCCACGTAGGTGAAGGATGCGTGGATCGCGACCGGAAGGTTGTCCTTACCCTTCCGTGGATCCCCTGCACGCAGGTGCACCATCACACTCATGGAGCGGTTGTCGGTGCGGACCAGCCTGGCGTCCACCTCCACGAGATCGCCGATCTGAATGGGGCGGTAGAAACGGATGCCACCTGCATAAACGGCCACCGTTCGCTCCCCAGTCCACTGCATTGTGCAAGCTGAGGCAGCCTCGTCAATCCACACCATCGCCGTGCCACCGTGTACATTGCCGCCCCAGTTGACGTCCGTTGGCTTCGCGAGGAAGCGATTGGTCAGCTGCGGCGCGGTGGAGTCGTCTGAGTAGACCTGCTTGAGCATCTCCTCTTCGATGGCCTTGCGCAGCTGCACGCGGGAGAGGGCAGCTTCTGCGACGCGCTTTTCCTCATCAGTTTGCGGCTCGTACTTGGGCACGCGCTTTGGCTTGCGGTCCTCGGTCATCGCCACGAAGATCACGAGGCAGTCGCAGGCGCGGGTGAAGATGCCTTCGCGTGGATCCGCGGAGAAGACTTCGTTGACGATATGCATGGAGGAGTTGCCGGTGTAGGCGATCCGGCTGCGGATTTCGACGATGTGCCCGGAGGGGATGGGGCGCGTGAAGTGGATGTGACCCACGTAGGCGGTGACGCAGTAGGATTGTGCCCAGCCGACGGCGCACGCGTATGCCGCTTTGTCGATCCATTCGAGGACGCGACCGCCGTGCACGCCGTTAGCGCCGGCCATGAGTACGTCCGTTGGTGCGGCGAGAAAGCGCAGGGTGACTTCCGGCGTGCGTTCTGTTTCAAAGGACGCGGTGGTCGCGGCGTTTTGTGGGGTGGTTTGTTGGGTGTCAGCCACTGAGTCTCCGGTGCCTTTCGAGCTTGTTGGTTTGTGGGTGTTGGTTTGCTGATGTAGCGCGACAGGTCTGGCTCGCGCTTTTTACTCTTAACTTATTCATGGTAGCGCGCTGGGTAGTCTTGTGTGCATGAAGCGAGGTTTAAAGGGTCCGGAGCTTTCCGCGGCGGCGCGTGAGGCGGTGGGGCGCGTGTTGCCGTGGGTGTTGGATGAGTCGGTGGCGCGTCCGGGCCGTGCCGAGGTCGCGGACGCTGTGCGTTTGAGTGTGAAGGTGTTGGGGGAGGTGGCGCCGGGCCATTCGGTGGAGGTGCGGGTGCCTCCTTTTGCTGCGGTGCAGTGTGTGGCTGGGCCGGATCATCGCCGTGGTACCCCTCCGAATGTGTTGGAGTGCGCGCCGCGGGAGTGGTTGCGGTTGGTTGTGGGGGAGGTTTCCTTATCCGACGCCAGTGCGGACCTGTCTGGCACTCGTGCTGGGGAAATCGGGGCTTATCTTCCTCTTTTCCGGTTCGGCGCGCGGGCTTGATGTTGCAGGGGTGCGAAACTATTGGGATTGTCCTGGTTGAGTAGTAAAGTGGCGGGCGTGGCAAACACGAATAGCCAGGATATTTCGCGGGCACACTGGGCCGAACAGCTGCCGGGTGCCACCCACATCTCTACCCAAGTCTCTGCATTTGACGATTTGGGCGAGAACAGCCCGCGCGAGGAATGCGGTGTCTTTGGGGTGTGGGCCCCAGGGGAAGATGTTTCGAAGCTGACGTACTACGGCTTGTACGCGCTGCAGCACCGTGGCCAGGAGGCTGCGGGCATTGCTGTGGGTAATGGGGATCAGATCGTGGTCTTCAAGGATTTGGGCCTGGTGAGCCAGGTGTTCGACGAGCAGTCGTTGGAGTCCTTGAAGGGCCATATGGCGATCGGTCATACCCGTTACTCCACTGCTGGTGGCGCGAGTTGGGATAATGCGCAGCCGATGTTCCGTATGAGCCCGGATGGCACGGATGTGGCTTTGGGGCACAACGGCAACTTGGTGAACCACCGCGAGCTGACAGAGGAAGCCGCCCGCCTGGGTTTGGTGGATCCGAAGACGAACCCTTCTGACTCCGATGTGATGTGCGCGCTGCTGGCCAGCAGCACCACGGAGCAGCATTCCCTGGAGGAGTCCGCGATGGAGCTCTTCCCGCGCGTCAACGGTGCGTTCTGTGTGACGTTCACCGATGGTCAGAGCTTGTTCGCCGTGCGCGACCCGAAGGGGATTCGCCCCCTGTGCTTGGGGCAGCTGGAAAACGGTGGCTGGGTTGTGGCGTCCGAGACGTGTGCATTGGATATCGTGGGCGCGAAGTTCGTGCGCGATGTTGAGCCTGGCGAGATGGTGATCATCAACGAGGACGGGGTGCGTTCCCGCACGATCGCCCAGACCAGCCGCAAGGGCTGCGTGTTCGAGTACGTGTACTTGGCACGCCCTGACTCCGTGATCAAGGGCCAGTCCGTCCACGCCGCCCGCGTGGAGATCGGCCGTCGCTTGGCGAAGGAGTCCCCGGTGGAGGGTGACATGGTCATTCCTGTGCCGGATTCCGGCACACCAGCGGCCGTGGGTTACGCCCAGGGTTCGGGCCTGCCGTTTTCCCAGGGCCTGGTGAAGAACGCCTATGTGGGCCGTACCTTCATTCAGCCTTCGCAGACGATCCGCCAGTTGGGCATTCGTTTGAAGCTCAATCCGCTGCGACAGGTGATTGAGGGTAAGCGTCTGGTGGTCGTGGATGATTCGATCGTGCGTGGCAATACTCAGCGTGCTCTGGTGAAGATGTTGCGAGACGCTGGCGCTGCTGAGGTGCATGTTCGGATCGCCTCTCCGCCGGTGAAGTGGCCGTGCTTTTATGGCATCGACTTTGCTTCCCCGAATGAGCTGATTGCCAATACTGTTGATCAGGATGATCCAGTGCAGCGTATCTGCGAGGAGATCGGGGCGGATTCGCTGGCTTATGTTTCTACCGAGGCTATGGTGGAAGCTTCCCAGCAGCCGTACAGTGAGTTGTGCTGCGCATGCTTCGATGGCGATTACCCGCTGGGCATGCCGGAAGGCAATCCGAATACGGATCTGGTGCGGAGTATGCAGGCGCGTTCGGCGTGTGAGGGCGCAGATCCACTCGAGGAGTTCGTGACGGATTAGCAATCCGTGACAGGAGCTTCAATCTAACGGTGCTATGTGCGCCATTGTCCATTCCCAATTCAAGGTGTAACGGAAAACCAACGACATGACTGACAACCAGACCAACACCGGAGCTTCGTACGCCGCGGCTGGCGTGAGCATCGAGGCAGGCGATCGTGCCGTGGAGCTTTTTGCTCCTTTGGCGAAGAAGGCAACCCGCCCTGAGGTGCGTGGTGGGCTCGGCGGTTTCGCCGGACTGTTTGCCTTGGGGGAGTATGAGAAGCCGTTGCTGGCTGCTGCTTCTGATGGAGTGGGCACCAAGTTGGCTGTGGCTCAGGCGATGGATAAGCACGATACGATCGGCCAGGATTTGGTGGCGATGTGCGTGGACGACCTAGTCGTTTGCGGTGCGGAGCCTTTGTTCCTGCAGGATTACATCGCCATTGGCAAGGTCGTGCCGGAGCACGTGGCTAGCATCGTCAAGGGTATCGCTGAGGGTTGCGAGTTGGCTGGTTGCGCCCTGCTCGGTGGCGAGACCGCCGAGCACCCTGGCCTGATGAAGGAGGGCGAGTACGACGTGTCCGCGACAGCGGTGGGCGTTGTGGAAGAAGCGAAGCTGCTTGGCCCAGAGCGTGTCCGGCCCGGTGACGTGGTGATTGCTATGGCCTCCTCCGGTTTGCACTCCAATGGCTACTCTCTTGCTCGCCACGTGCTGCTGGAGATGAATTCTCTGCCGCTGGACGGCTACGTGCAGGACTTTGGCCGTACCCTCGGCGAAGAGCTGTTAGAGCCAACCCGTATTTACGCCAAGGATTGCCTAGATTTGGCTAATGAGTGCGAGGTTCATACTTACGCCCACGTCACGGGCGGCGGGCTTGCCGCTAATTTGGCGCGCGTGATCCCAGAAGGTTTGACTGCGGAGCTCAACCGCTCGACATGGGCTCCGGCTCCCGTTTTCCGTACGATTGCTCGCTTGGGGCAGGTGGATCAAGCGGAGATGGAGAAGACCTTCAACATGGGTGTGGGCATGGTCGCCGTCGTGGCGGAGGACGATGCGGAGCGCGCTTTGGCGATGCTCACCGCCCGACACATCGACGCATGGCGTCTCGGGGAAGTTCGTCCGGCAGAGGCTGGCGCCGAGGGCGCCGTTCTGACCGGCGAGTACCAGCGCGGATAGGCTGCAACCCTATAGCAAAAGCTCCCACCACGGAAATGGATTCGTGGCGGGAGCTTTTGAATTAAGAGGTGGAAGTGAGTGCCTTATTCAGGCGGGCAGGGATAGATCAGCGCTTGCTGTCCCAGTCGCTCCAGTCGTCTTCGTCCTCGTAGGACTCGTAAGAACGACTCCGGTCTGCCTCACCGGAAAGCTCTCGTTGGAGGCTTTCCAGATCCATTTCCGGAGTGTTGTACTTCAACTGACGGGCAACCTTCGCCTGCTTAGCCTTGGCACGGCCGCGACCCATGGCGTGACCCCCTTGCATCTTCGGGGTGACACGGGGAACGGTCACCCTGTTTTACGTTTTCGTTTCTTCCTGCCCTACACCATAGCGGGTACGGTCTCAGATTTCCGAAACGAATAGCTGCGGTTCGTTGGTAAACCCCACGCATAAGTGGGTAAAAGTGTCGTCTACCTGCGGTAATTGTTCACCAAGAGAGATCTCATTTATTTTTCGCGCAGAGCATCAATCGCTGCGCGTCCCGGACGTGTGGCATTGTCTGCCCGCACATCATCCGGGTCGATGGCCGCGTCCACACCATCGCAGATCAGTCCCGGCACTGCGGCAGGGTTGCTGGCCAGCTTCTCCACAACTGTCCTTTTCACGAGAGCTAGCGCGATGGGGCCATAGTCGGCGTCGTGAACGGAGGAGCCCACGCGACCGACTTGTTTCGTTCCGGCCAACACCGGTGACCCCGAGGCGGGCAGCCGGCCGGCCGAGCCATCGAGGTGCAGGAGGACGAGCACTCGCGGGGACTTGCCGAGGTTGTGTACACGGGAGACAGTTTCCTGTCCCCGGTAGCAACCCTTGTTGAGGTGCACCGCAGCTTCGGTGGGGCCGTCCTCAGCCACATCCATTTGCGTGGCGCCCTCGATGCCGCGCCCGATGAAGGTGGGAATTTCGTGGGGGATAACCCGCTCGTCGAGGTCGCGATTGATATCCGGTATGCGTGCGAGAATGCGCAGTCCCTCGTAGGCCATCGCCCCAGTCGGCGTTGCTTTTTCCGCTAACTCATCCCAATGCTCGGTGAGCGCTTCGCGCGGAACCCAGATATCCGTTGCTGGGAGTGAGCCGAGCATACGAGCGCGATACATGCGGTTGTGCTCAGGGGCTGACAATGCGCGATCTGCCTCGGTGAGCCCGAAAATGGTGAAGGGAGCCCCAAGGATCGTCAGCTGTGCAAGCTCCAGGCGGGTGATCTCAACCTGAGACCAGAAGACCATTTTCCGCAGATAATCCTCTAAGGCATCGGCATGGGCAGAATCCACGTCGAGGAGTAAACCCTCCGGCAGTGCTGAGATACCGAAGTAGTGCTCGACACGCCCCTGGACGTCGAGGATCAGCCCCCATGTGGCCTGGCCTTCGGCGATGGCGTTGACCTTTTGGGAAATGAGGTTGTTCAGCCAGGCGTGCGCTTCCGCGCCGCTGACGAGGAGTGCGACGCGATCCCACCTGTCCACCAGCCCTGGGGAGGCAGGGGAGAGACGGGACTGCTCCACCAGCGGGTTACCGTAGTGCCAGGCGACGCTGAGGGTGTGGCCGTCAGCTTCGTTGGAAGCTCCGGGCACGTGGGAGAGGATGGGGCTGAGTTCTGCAACGTTATCCACCCCCTCATTCGTACCAGCTATTGGTGCGGGCTTGGGGCGCGGGGTTCCGGCGCAGCCTCTCGGCAGGCGGACGGGGTGGGTACTACTCTTGGCGAGTATGAGCAAGAATGAGCAGACCTCGACAGCCCTCGCTAAGCCGGCACAGACCATCGTGGATGTCCTTGGGGCGGCACAGCCGGAGTTGTGCGACCCGAGTTCGCCGATGATTTTTGCCGATGACCTCGCCGCCGTGCGCGGGGATGGGGTGTTTGAAACGCTCATGCTCCGTAATGGGGAGGTGCGTAACCTCGACCGCCACGCACAGCGTTTTGTCAATAGCTCGCGGATGCTGGATTTGGTCGAGCCGGATCTGGATCGGTGGTTAGCGGCAACGGAGCTCGCCGCGCGAACCTTCGCGCAGACCAACGGGGCTCCGGAGGCAGCGCTTCGTTGGGTGTATTCCCGTGGTCGCGAATCTACCGGTGTGCCGACGGGGTGGGTCACCGTCGCGCCGATTTCTGCGGATGTTGTCAGCGCCCGTGAATCCGGCGTGAAGGTGATGACCGCCGAGCGCGGCTTTCGGGTTGATCTGTCCGAGCGCTCTCCGTGGGCGTTGATTGGCGCGAAGACGCTTTCGTATGCGGCGAATATGGCTGCGCTGCGCTACGCCAAATCCCACGGTTTGCAGGACGTTATTTTCGTCTCCGATGAGGGACATGTGCTGGAGGGGCCAACCTCCAGTGTGGTCGCTGTCCGCGGTCGTACTCTGATTACTCCGCCGATTGAAGCGGGAGTGTTGCCAGGCACCAGTCAGGCTGCGTTGTTCCGCGTTGCTGAGGCCGAGGGATGGCAGACGGCGCACGATGTACTCCGGGTGGAGGATTTGCTCGACGCCGATGGCGTGTGGCTTGTATCTTCCGTTCGCGTGCAAGCGCGGGTGACGGAACTGGATGGCCACGAGATGCCCCGGCCAGCGTGCGCCGATGATATCGAGCGCATGGTGTGGCAGTCGGTCACAGAGTAGCCGGAAGGGTTTAGCCCATAACGCGCTGTAGTTGCGAGGACATCCATGGGCGCATCTCACCGTCGATAAGACGCTCATCGACCCATCCGAGGTCGTTATTTGGCATCAACCCGTACAGGCGCTTGCCGGGACCCAAGCCGGATCGGCCGGTTTCCGTAACCATCGTGGAAGCGGATTCCAACTGCCATGCGCGCTCGGTCAGTGGCTTGCCGTACATGATCTCCACCATGCCATCGGAGTGGGTGAGGGTCATCTCGATGTTGTCGTCCTCGCTGATGGTGAGCCAGCCGGACTCTCGGCGGTCTGGGGTGCTCAGTGGCTGGCCATCTTCGTCCATGCGCCACGTGCGAGATTCGTAGCGTAAGCGGTTTTCGCCATCGTGGGCGAAGATGATTTGCTGGCCGAAGGTGTGCTCCTCTTCGCCGGGATGAGCGGCCTGACCCTGGCCGCGCCACACGCCCACCAGTGGCAGGAGTGCGAGGAGGCCATCGTGGAGGTTCGGTCCTTGCCGTAGGTTGGCGGTGTCCTCTGGAATAGGGAGGTCGTCAAAGTCCGGAATGTTCTTCTGGCTCGTTGCCTTCGCCGCTTCTTCGGCGCGTGCAATCGCCTCGTTAGGATCAACCTTGCTACCGACACCCTCATTATTGATCGGGGCGTGATCGGAGGAGTTGTTGTTCTCTGTCATGGCCACCACTGTACCGCCAGCAGGATCGCCTGCTGTCGGTCAGCGTGGTTTGTGGTGATAAGCGGGTTCTAGAGCCCCGGCTCTTCAGTTTCCGGCAGAGGCCTGGTCCGTGGTGCGAGATCCTGGATGCTCACAGATGTGTAGTACTGCTCAGCTTCGATGAATACGCTGCCGCCGGAGACGTAGATCCGGACGGGTTTCCCGCGCAGAGGCAGCGTGCTTGTGTCTAGCTTCATGGTGAACTGATCCATGATGTGCTGCCTGGTGGCGTCGGATAGCTCGTTGCCGTCCGTGACAGTGGCGGAGGACTCGCTCGCCGGAGCTTCGATGACGTCCGTTGCGGTGATGTAGGCTTCGCCAGCCTTGACTCGCAGGGACACCTGCACCGTCGCGGGGAGGTTGTATCCCTTCGGAGTGCCTTCGAAGATGGCTTCGGATTCCCAGCCACCGCGAGGGGAGATGTCGTCCTTGTTTTGAATGAGTAGATCGCTGATTTTGATCTTGTCGCCGATTGACACGCCATCTAGCTGGATGCGGTAGAAGACTTTGCGCGCTGGTGCGTTCTCGATGTTGCCTGTGAAGACATCATCGGAGGTGACGGTGACGTATTGTGCAGAAGAGTGCACGCTCATCAGCCCCCAGCCGGGGACATCGACGTCACGTGCGGTGACTGTTACCGAAGGTAATTCGTGAGTAAAAGTGCTCGCAACATAGGGGAATCCAGCGACTTCCACAGCAGGTGGATTGGGGAGGTCACTGTTGGTGTATAGCCGCTGGGAGATTCTATACTCGGTTCTCGCGGCCACCAAACTATCCGCGATCACGGCCATAACGAAGGCGATAATCAGGCCGACAGCTACCCAGATGAGGGTGCGGCGACGGGGCGAAAAGCTACTCATTACCCCTATTTATATCTTATTTTGGCTGGCTATTAGGTATTGTGGATGCATCGCATACGCAGGTGAGTAGCTCATCGCGACGGTGAAATAGACCGACAGGTCAGTTTCTTCTTTCCGAATGCCGGATCTCCAGCGTCTGCCCTAGCGAGTTGTACAAGGAAGAGGGACACCTGAAATGAAAGTAGCTGTTGTTTCCCGTGCTACTGATGTGTCCGATGTGTTGCCGACCTTGCCGCTGTTGAGCCATGAGCTCCAGTTGATTCCAGCCGAGACCAAGTCCATCCGGTTGCTGTCTGATTGCAATGTCGTGATTATGGACGTGACGGGCAATGATTTGCTCTCCGCGCGCGATTTCTGCCGCGCTATCGCCGCTGCCCACCCAGATCTTCCTGTGGTTGTGGCGATCGCCGAATCTTCACTTATCGCGCTCGATGGTTCATGGGCTGTGGACGACTTTCTCCTGCCGACCGCCACGCCAGTCGAGATCGACGCTCGTCTCCGCCTGCTGTTGATGCGCCGCCCGGTGCCGGTGGAGCAAGCCGAGGACTCGCAGGTTGCTGCGATTGGTGACCTAGTGGTCGACGAGGTCACCTACGTAGCGCGCGTGGACGGCAAGCCCCTGGATCTCACCTACAAGGAATTTGAACTCCTGCACTTCCTGGTGAAAAACGCCGGCCGCGTTTTCTCTCGTGAACAACTCCTACAAGATGTGTGGGGTTACGATTACTTCGGTGGTGCCCGTACGGTGGACGTCCACGTTCGACGCCTGCGAGCCAAACTGGGTCGAGACTACGAAAATGTGATCGCGACTGTGCGTAACGTGGGATACAAGGCAGTGGACCCCAACGAATTGGATTAACCATGACTAGCAGCGATGTTACCTACACCTCTTATGACGATTTGCACGCCCATCCTGGCGTGGTGGACAAGGTTCTGGCGCTGCTTGACGAGGTTCGGGAGCACGACGATGTCGCTGCCCTGAGCGAGGCTTTCGTCCGCGCTATTCGTGAGGATCACGGATATCGCTTCGTTGTCGCTTCCGAAGGGGAGCCGGAGGAGGGGCCGGCGATCGGCGTGCTTGGCGTGGACGAGGTGCACACGGTGGAGCTCACCGTGTTCCCTGCTCGACGCCACTGCGGCATTGGTCGCGGGTTATTCGAGGCAGCTGGTAGGGAGCTTGGCCTCAGCGGGGTCATCGATGTCTGGGCTCACGGGGATTCTCCCTCCGCGCAAAAACTGGTGGAAGCTTTGGGAGGCCGCCGCACGCGAGAATTGTTGAAGATGGCGGTGCGATGCGAGCCCGGTTCCGCCCAGCGTGATGATTTCGTGCAAGCAGAGGAAAAAGCTCGCGCTGCGATCGGTGATCAAGAGGTGGAAATACTGACCTACCCGCAGGCCGCGGAAGCCTATGGTGAGGAGTTCGTGGACCAGGAATGGGTGCGCGTGAATAATGAGGCTTTCGCTTGGCATCCAGAGCAGGGCGGATGGGATACCGCCCGCCTGGTCAGTGCGCGGGAGACTGACTGGTACCGACCAGAGGGTGTGTGGATGCTGTGGGCCACGGATGAGGTCAATCAGGAGCCTCGGTGCCTCGGCTTCCACTGGACAAAGGTGCCGCCGGAGGAGCGGGAGAAGCCCGCAGGTGAGCGTGCTGGCGAGGTGTATGTGGTGTGCTTGGCAGATGAAGCGCGCGGTCGCGGGCTCGGTGGAACAATTTCTCTCATTGGCATGGGGTCGCTCCTGGAGCAGGGTGCAGGCGTGATCGAGTTGTATGTGGAGGGCGACAATGCTCCGGCCGTGGCGACGTACCGTCGCTTGGGTTTCGAGGTCGTCCATACTGATGTCGTCTATCGGGGCGATATCGACGCGGTCATCGGCGAGTAGGGGGCTCGCACCGTATTTTTCCTTCCGTCACCAATGGTGAACGGAAGGTTAATTCGTTGCAGTGTTGAGGGGCTTAAGGGGCGCGATTCTTCGCGGGGGTAGGGGGTAATTTTAGAAAAGTTTAGGAAATTTTGAGCCATCTGACCTGCGGGAATCTTTGAGTTAACCCTGAGTTTACCTTTAAGGACCTTTGAGTCTATGTCGGGTCGATAACTTTCTATTCGTTGCACCAAGCAATCCTGGCCAGCATGCCCACAGGTATCGCTTTAGGCGCAGTGTTTTGCCCGTGCTCGATGATCCACACATCTCTGACACTGACATTTTCTTTCGGAGGAAACACCGTGAAGTCCAATCTGAAGCACATCAGCGCCGCTGCTGGTGTTCTGTTCGCAGGTTCGCTCGTTCTGACCGCTTGCTCCAACGCAGACAACTCTTCTTCCAATGGTGAGGGCGGCAGCGAGTCCAACTACGAGATGACCGACGCCACCGGTGAGCTGGCTGGAGAGGGTGCATCCTCCCAGCAGAACGCTATGGAGAACGTCTTCGGTCCAGCTTTCTCCGCTTCCGGCTCCAGCCTGGCATACAACTCCACGGGCTCCGGCGCTGGCCAGACGCAGTTCGTTGCCGGCCAGGTTGCATTCGCAGGCTCTGACTCCCCCCTGAAGGACGAGCAGATTGAGGATGCCAAGAAGCGCTGTGAGGGCAATGACGCTTGGCACCTGCCAATGGTCATCGGCCCAGTTGCCATCGCCTACAACCTCGATGGTGTTGACGAGCTGAACCTGTCCACCGAGACCATCGCCAAGATCTTCAAGGGCGATATCAAGAAGTGGAACGACCAGGCTATCGCAGCTGAGAACGAGGGCGTCGAGCTGCCTGACCAGGACATCTCCGTTGTCTACCGCTCTGACGAGTCCGGTACCTCCGACAACTTCCAGAAGTTCCTGAAGGCTTCTGCTGGTGACATCTGGGAGGATGAGGGCAAGGCCTTCCCAACCGCTACCGGTTCCGGCGCTAACGGCTCCACCGGTGTTGCCGACCAGGTTGCAGCTACCCCAGGTGCCATCACCTACGTTGAGTCCGGCTTCGCCAAGGAGCGCGATGAGCTCGGCATGGCAAAGATCGACTTCGGTGCAGGCCCAGTTGAACTGAGCAAGGACACTGTCAACGCCGCTCTGTCTGCAGCGAAGTTCGAAGGCGAGGGTCACAACCTGGTTGTGGACTCCGAGGCCCTGTACTCCGAGAACGGCGAAGGCCAGTACCCTCTGGTTCTGACCACCTACGAAATTGTCTGCTCCGCGGGTTACGACGAGAACACCGCAGGCCTGGTGAAGAACTTCCTGTACACCATCCTGGATAACCAGAATGAGGATCTGGAGAACGCTGGTTACATCCCAGTTGACGGCGACTTCAAGGCAAAGCTCGAAGAAGCCGTGAAGGCTCTGGGTTAATAGCCCAGGAATGCTGACATAGTTCCACTGAATTTCAGCGATTTATTCGAGAACCCCCGAACGGACGCTCTAGTAGCCCTCGGGGGTTCCGGTGCGAAAACCACAAAAGGACAATCCCATGGCAAACGCCAATAAAATCGAGGTCGAGCATGAGCCCGATCTCACTGCGGCAGCCAAGCCGCTCGCGGAGTCTGGGGAACAGCACTCCCAGCGCTCCGGTGGTAGCTCCGTGAAGCGTCCTGGTGACGTGATTTTCGAATCCCTCGCGAAGGGATCCGCGATCCTCATCACTGTCATCATTGCGCTGATCGCGCTGTTCCTCCTGATGCGCGCCATCCCTGCGATGAATCGCTTGGAGAATGGCTTCTTCAGCTTCTTCACCTACGGTGACCGTTGGAACACGAACTACGTATCCAACGATGGCATGATGCAGTTCGGTATCCCGAACCTGTTCTTCACCACCGTCTTGGTATCTTTGCTCGCCCTGATCCTGGCAATGCCAGTGGCACTGGGCGTGGCCATTTTCTTGTCCAACTACTGCCCTAAGAAGCTGGTGAAGCCACTGGGCTTCATGGTGGATTTGCTCGCAGCCGTGCCATCGATCGTGTTCGGTATCTGGGGTATCCAGGTGCTCGGTCCGGCGATTGGCCCGTTCCTCGAGTGGCTGTCCGGTTGGGCTGGCGGTTTCTTCCTCTTCAACTATGAGCAGGGAACGTCCCCGGCATTCTCCACTGCCCGCAATATCTTCACCGGTGGTGTGGTGCTGGCAATCATGATCTTGCCTGTTATCGCTGCAACTACCCGTGAGGTCTTCGTACAAACCCCGAAGGGTCACATCGAGGCGGCTCTCGCCCTCGGAGCAACCCGATGGGAAGTCGTGCGCATGACTGTTCTCCCATTCGGTATGTCCGGCTACATCTCTGGTGGCATGCTCGGCCTCGGCCGTGCCTTGGGTGAGACCATGGCGCTGTACATGGTGATCGCCTCCGCTCCCGACTTCCGTGGCTCCCTGATGGATGGTGGTACGACGTTCGCTACGGCCATCGCTAACGCTGCCCCCGAGTTCAATGACGACCTGAAGGCTGGCGCCTACATCGCCGCCGGCCTGGTGCTCTTCGTTCTCACCTTCGTGGTGAACGCTGCAGCTCGTGCCGTCGTCTCCAAGAAGTCTTAGGAGACCCAGAGACATGACTAACGCAGTAGCAAGTAAAAAGAGCAGCAAGAACAACAAGTTGTTCTCCGACATCTCCTCCGCCCGTAAGGGCAAGGACAAAATCGCAACCGCCGTCATTTATCTGGCGATGGCTATCGCATTGGCACCGCTGATTTGGGTGCTTGTGACGGTGCTCATTAACGGCCTGCCGAGCCTGCTGAACGCAGACTGGTTTTCCTACGACATGGCTGGTCAGGCCAACAATGCCCCGGGCGGCGGTATCGCGCACGCCATCATCGGTACCATCGTCCAGGTCCTCGTGACCTCCCTCATTTCGGTGCCGATTGGTGTCCTGACCGGTATCTACCTGGTGGAGTATGCCCGCGGTGGCTTCCTCGGCCGAATCACGACGTTCATGGTGGACATCCTCACGGGTGTGCCCTCCATCGTCGCCGCACTGTTCGTCTACGCCATGTGGATCACCATGTTCGGCTTTGACCGCTCCGGCTTTGCCGTGTCCATCGCCCTGGTTCTGCTGATGGTTCCGATCATTGTTCGTAATACTGAGGAGATGCTGCGCATCGTGCCGATGGATCTGCGTGAGGCCTCCTACGCTCTCGGTGTTCCGAAGTGGAAGACCATCGTCAAGATTGTGCTGCCAACGGCTCTGTCCGGCATCGTCACCGGCATCATGTTGGCTGTTGCTCGCGTGATGGGCGAGTCCGCTCCGGTGCTGATCCTGGTGGGCTCCACTCCGGCCATCAACTGGAACGTGTTCGATGGCAACCAGAACTCCCTGCCACTGTTCATGCTGCAGATGTACCGAGCGGGCAACAACGAGTACGTGCTTGAGCGCATGTGGGGCGCGGCCCTGACGCTCGTGGTCCTGGTGGCTGCTTTGATGCTGGGAGCCCGCTTCATCTCGAAGCGATTCTCCGTCAAGGTGTAAATCCCCGACGCCACTGAAATCTAGAGACAGTCACCACCTCAAGGAAGAAAGTAAACAATCATGGCAAAGCGCCTCGACCTCAATAATGTCGACATCTTCTATGGCGATTTCCACGCGGTCCAGAACGTCAACCTTCACATCCCGCCCAAGGCCGTGACCGCATTTATTGGCCCATCCGGCTGTGGTAAGTCTACCGTCCTGCGCACTCTGAACCGTATGCACGAAGTCATCCCTGGTGCGTACGTCAAGGGTGAAATCCTCCTGGACGGCGAGGATATTTACGGCCCAAAGGTCGATCCTGTGGCCGTGCGGAACACCATCGGCATGGTGTTCCAGAAGGCGAACCCATTCCCTACGATGTCTATCGAAGAAAACGTCGTGGCGGGTCTGAAGCTCTCTGGTGAGAAGAACAAGAAGAAGCTCAAGGAAGTGGCGGAAAAGGCCCTTCGCGGTGCGAACCTGTGGGAAGAGGTGAAGGACCGTCTGGATAAGCCGGGCGGAGGCCTCTCCGGTGGTCAGCAGCAGCGTCTGTGCATTGCTCGCGCCATCGCAGTGGAGCCGGAGGTTCTGCTCATGGACGAGCCTTGCTCCGCACTGGATCCCATTTCCACCCTTGCTGTGGAGGATCTCATCCACGAGCTGAAGGAAAAGTTCACCATCGTCATCGTGACGCACAATATGCAGCAGGCATCCCGTGTGTCCGATCAGACTGCCTTCTACTCTCTGGAAGCCACGGGTCGCCCAGGGCAGCTCATCGAGGTTGGGCCGACGACCAAGATCTTCGAGAACCCTGACAAGAAGGAAACGGAAGACTACATCTCCGGTCGCTTCGGATAAGCAGGTACCCATCGAGGTGCCGAACTTCGCGTCCGGCGGCGTGCCTCTCCGGTGCGTCCGGTGTGCACAGAGGTGAAGTGGCTGATAGGCCAGCTGTTGTCAGTCGGGCTGGCCAATCCGCTCACTTTTCCGCCAGCGCACCTGGAGGTGTTGAACACCTTGCCCACGTAGCCGCTCTTCTTCCCTCACACCCTCAGTGGATCGGGTGCGAAAAGGGGAGAAGGGCGGCTTTATTCTGTGGCGATCGAGGGTTAACGCAGGTGGCCAGTGACATGTGCAGGTCGCCAAGGGACTACTACAGGCGGCCGGGAGGGGGCTAACACAGGTGGGGCGAATGAAGTGTCGGGATCAGTGCGAAAAATCTCTACAATGGGTGTGGAGCCAAACATAAAATCCACATGCAAAACCAGCAGATATCCGCAGGAGGTACACCCATGGGAGCGCAACCATTGCATATCGTCGTGATGGGAGTGAGCGGAAGCGGCAAGACCACCCTGGCTCGCACGATCGCTGAGCGTACTGGTCGGCCACTGTTGGAGGCTGATGACCTCCATCCCGCAGAGAATCTGGCGATTCTCCAGGATGGAAAGCTTCCGGGGGAGCGAGCTCGCATTGCCTGGTTAGATATGGTCCGCGAATGGATGGATGGGCAGGCTCAGCAAGGACATTCCACCATCGTCGCCTGCACGGCTCTAACCAAGGGCCATCGGGAGCGCCTCAATGAAGCCGACGGCGTGGTCTTTTATGTACACCTCTATGGCACCGAGGACGTCCTAGCGGACCGTATGGCCCGTCGCATCGGTGAGGACATGCCAAGGGAATTGTTGGATGCACAGCTGCCCATGCTGCAGAGGCTTACCCCAGACGAGCGAGGCTTACAGCTGGATGTCGCGCGGACTCCCGAACAGCTGGCAGATGATGCCATGGCTGCCGCGAACTTCGCAGAGAAGGCCTACCAGGACTAATCCCAGATCTCGCCGTAGCGGCGCGAGATCTCATCGAACTGGGTCTCGAAGCGGTCCTGCTGTTCCTTGGTGCGTTTAGCCTGCTGGTATTCCTCTGGGTGCATACCAGTGGCCATGTAAACAACACGAGAAGCGATCGAGACCGCGTGATCGGAATACCGCTCAAGGTAGCGGGAGAGAAGAGTAATGTCTACGGCCGCGCGCGTATCATGCGGCCAGTCGCGTTGGGTGGTGAGTGTGAAGAGGTGGCGGTGCAGGTCATCCACTGCGTCGTCATCGTCTGCGAGCTCGAGCGCTCGGTTGACGTCGGCGGTGACGAGGACGTCCTTAATCTTCGCTGCTGTGCGTATTGCCTGCGAAGACATCTCCTCAATAAAAGGGCGAACCTCGGCCGGAACCACGTGCTGTGGGTGGCGGCGGCGCGCCAAATTTGCCACATGCACGGATAAGGCGGCCATGCGGGCGAGATCCTCGACAATGTAAATGCCGGAAACTACTTGGCGGAGATCGCTGGCCACTGGTCCTTCCAGTGCGAGGAGCTCGAACGCGGCAGACTCGCACTTCGAGCGTAATTCCTCCATGGTGTCGATACTGCTCACGATCTCCTCGGCCACGCCGAGGTCAGCCTCGAGCAGAGCCTTGGAGGCAGATTCCATAGACGCGCGCACGAGATCACTCATGATCAGTAGATCATGAGTGAATTTATTCATCTGTTCTCTATAGGCGCTGCGCATGTGGACGAATTCTACCTGCGTATGGGAATTCTCGCCACGCGAATCCGCGAGAATGAGACTGTGTCAACGATATGCCTGTAGCCGCAGTAAACGACCGTTAGTGGCAGCTATCCACCGCTGTGCATGATGTCCGCGCCCTCTGGGACGGAATCGTCTTCTGGATCGTCCAGCCAGCCCTCGGGCAAAACTACCTTTGCCGGGGAGCCTTGGCGCCCCCTCGGGCCGTCGGAATCTTCGGCGAGGGCGGTGGATTCCCACACAGGGGCGAGGGTTTCCCGCAGCTCAGCCAAGGACGAGGTGCGGGCAAGTGATCGGCGGAGCTCACCACCAGCGGGGAATCCGCGCAGATACCACGTCATGTGCTTGCGAAGATCACGGCATGCTTTCTCCTCACCGTCGTGTTCCGCTAGCAGTTCCGCGTGACGAACGATGATGCTCGCGACCTCACCGAATGTTGGCTCGGAGGGGATAGGCAGTCCACGCAGCTCCGCGGAAAGCTCAGCGAATAGCCATGGGCGGCCCAGGCAGCCACGCCCCACGACTACTCCGTCGCAGCCCGTCTGTTCCATCATGGCGCGTGCATCTGTGGCTTTGAAGATATCGCCATTGCCCAGGACGGGAACGCGGCCGTCCATGTGTTCCACGAGCCGAGCAATCTCATTCCAATCCGCCTGACCGGAGTAGCGCTGGGCGGCGGTGCGGGCGTGCAACGCGACAGCTGCGACGCCCTCCTCGGCAGCGATACGTCCAGCATCCAGGTGGGTGTGGTGTTCATCGTCAATGCCGACCCGGAACTTAACCGTCACCGGGATGTCCGTCCCCTCCGTGGCCTTCACTGCGGCGGCGACGATATTGCCAAAGAGTCGGCGCTTATAAGGCAGTGCAGACCCACCACCTCGACGGGTGACCTTCGGGACAGGGCAGCCGAAATTCATATCGATGTGGTCAGCGAGGTTCTCATCGACAATCATCTTCGCCGCCTCGTAGGTGTACTTCGGATCAGTCGTATACAGCTGCAAGCTGCGTGGATCTTCGTCCGGGGCGAAGGTGGTCATGTGCAGTGTCTTCTCGTTGCGCTCAACAAGTGCGCGCGCCGTGACCATCTCGCACACGTACAGCCCCGCCACGCTGCCCATACGCTCGCGCTCCTGCTCGCGGCAAAGTGAGCGAAAGGCCACGTTGGTCACTCCCGCCATCGGCGCGAGAACTACCGGGCTGGTCAACTCTAGGGAGCCGATGCGCAGCGCTGGTTCATTCTCGCCCTTTTGTTGTTCGACGACGCTAGTGGCGTCGAACAAAGGGGACGGGGAAGAAACGGGGGACGCGGATGCGGGGGAGGAGACGGGAGAATTCACAACGCCTATCTTCACACTCCAACGGGGGTAAACCCAAGCCCAAGCGATGTGATGTGCGTTTCGTGAACTCAGTGGCGTGGATGAGCGGATTGTTTGATTGATCACACGCAACGGTGGGGGGCTTGCAGCGCGACGAGGAGAGGGCAGGTACTCTGTCAGGCGTAGGTATATACCGTTCTACCTGCAGAAATGCTGTTATAGATTCATCTGCATTTTGCGGGGACCGCGGTGCACGCGGAACAACCAAACCCCGCGAGTCGCAACAAACGATTTGGAGGAAAGATGTCTGAACGCATCGCCAACGCACTTCTGAAGGGCAAGGTCATGAGCGCCGACGAGGCAGCTCAGTTCATCAACAACGGCGACGGTGTGGGCATGTCCGGATTCACCGGCGCGGCATACCCAAAGGCACTGCCAACCGCCATCGCCAACCGTGCCAAGGAGGCACAGGCCAAGGGCGACGAATTCAAGATCAACGTCTACACCGGTGCCTCCACCGCCCCAGACTGCGACGGCGTCATGGCAGAGGCCGGTGCCATCAACTACCGCATGCCATACCAGGGTGATCCGGCGCTGCGTAATGCCATCAACTCCGGCCAAGCCAAGTACCAGGACATTCACCTGTCCCAGTCCCCGCAATACATCGAGCATGGCTTCCTGCCGATTAATGTCGCGATCGTAGAAGCCACTCGCATCACCGAGGAAGGCCACCTCATCCCATCCTCCGGCGTTGGTAACAACGTGGAGTACCTCGACCATGCGGACAAGATCATCATTGAGGTCAACTCTTGGCAGTCCTTGGACCTCGAGGGCATGCACGACATCTACCGCATTCAGCAGCTGCCAAACCGCACCTCAGTGCCGATCAACCAGCCTGGTGACCGCATCGGCAAGAACTACATCGATATCGACCTCAATAAGGTCGTGGCTGTGGTGGAGACCAACGCTGCGGACCGCAACGCGCCGTTCAAGGCTCCGGATGAGACTTCTCGCCAGATCGCCGGGCACTTCCTGGACTTCCTTGAGAGTGAGGTTGCTGCAGGGCGCCTCGCCTACGACAAGTACATCATGCAGTCCGGCGTGGGTAACGTTCCGAACGCCGTGATGGCTGGCCTGCTGGACTCCAAGTTTGAGAACATTCAGGCCTACACCGAGGTGATCCAGGACGGAATGCTGGACCTCATCGACGCCGGCAAGATGACCGTAGCTTCCTCCACCTCCTTCTCTCTGTCCCCTGAGTACGCAGAGAAGATGAACAACGAGGCCAAGCGCTACCGCGAGTCCATCATCCTGCGCCCACAGCAGATCTCCAACCACCCAGAGGTCGTGCGTCGCGTAGGTCTGATCGCCACCAACGGCATGATCGAGGCGGACATCTACGGCAACATCAACTCCACCCACATCGCCGGCTCCCGCGTGATGAACGGCATCGGTGGTTCCGGAGACTTCACCCGCAACGCGCTGATCTCCTCCTTCATCTCCCCATCCGAGGCGAAGGGTGGCGACATTTCTGCGATTGTGCCGTTCGCATCCCACATTGACCACACAGAACACGACGCGATGGTCATCATCACTGAGCGTGGCGTAGCCGACCTGCGTGGCCTCGCCCCACGTGATCGTGTGAAGAAGATGATCAGCATCGCGCACCCTGACTACCAGCCACTGCTGGAGGAGTATGTGGAAGCTGCGAACAAGGGCAAGTTCCTGGCAACACCGCACGACCTGTCTCAGGCCTTCGCTTTCCACACCCGTTTCCTTGAGACGGGCACCATGAAGAAGTAGCGACAAGGCACCGAGAAGCGGTAGCCGTGAGCTCTTCGTGACACGTTAAAGGGTCCTGGTTGCATCGCTCGATAGGTGATGCGCTAGGATTCTTAGCGTTGACGGGCCTTTAGCTCAGTTGGTAGAGCTGCGGACTTTTAATCCGTAGGTCGTGGGTTCGAGCCCCACAGGGCCCACAACACGCCCCCTCCCCGCCTTGCGACTGGGAGGGGGCTTTTGCGTGCTCGGCCCCAGTGTCGCAGCCCCAGTGTGAGTTTTTCGTCTCGGCGTTGGTTTTCCATTGTTGAATAGCCGTTTTTATTGCGATGAACTGCGGTTTTGGTGAATTTTAGGGGCGTCGTTTAAGCTATGGAAGCTGTTAAAAAGCACGGCTTTCTTAACAGGGCTCCCATCGTCTAGTGGCCTAGGACTCCGCCCTTTCACGGCGGCAACACGGGTTCGAATCCCGTTGGGAGTACGGCCCTGTGGCGCAGTTGGTTAGCGCGCCGCCCTGTCACGGCGGAGGTCGCGGGTTCAAGTCCCGTCAGGGTCGCCATCAAACACCGGGTGAAGCAACATGCTTCCCCGGTGTTTTGCTTTGCTGTGCTCCAGTATGTCTCCGGCGCTCGTGTTTGCTCCTGGCGCTTGTGTATATCCCCGTTGCTGGCGACGCTTGTGTTTGCTCCGAGCCCTGAACAAATTTCCTTCATGTCTGCATGGGCGATCCGAAAACCCCAGGTTGCTTGTGGAGAAAACTAAACGTGAGGGAGATTTGTTCAGGTGGCGCCTGCGTGAGCGTGATGGGGTGTTTCCGTGGGGTGCATTCGCAAGTGGAGCGGGGCAGAGTGTTCTCCCTCCACGAGTGAAGGGTCATTGCCCGTCTGCGAGTAATGCGGGGCGTTGTCCCTCCACGAGTGAGGCGGCGCGGTTTCCGTCCTCTAGTGCAACGTGGGATTCGTCTGCGGGTGATGCCTGCGTGTGTGCGCTCGGTGAGCACTGAAGGCGTGGAACAGCGCCTGGAACTGGCGATTTGTGCCAATCCTTATTTGCTGTGTAAAGTATCGACTCGTGCACAAAGCACATCGCGAAAGCGAAAGTACTATGTGCGTGGCCCTGTGGCGCAGTTGGTTAGCGCGCCGCCCTGTCACGGCGGAGGTCGCGGGTTCAAGTCCCGTCAGGGTCGCATCGATGTCCCTACATCACAGTTGACGTCGAGGCCAGATAGCTCAGTCGGTAGAGCGTTCGCCTGAAAAGTGAAAGGTCGCCGGTTCGATCCCGGCTCTGGCCACCACCATCCCCAGTCATTGTGACTGGGGATTTTGTCGTTTTTGCCCCGCCTAGGAATGTGGTCACAGTGCTCGGTGAACACCTCCCAGATGTTTTCATCTGGCCTAGGAATGCCCCCGTAGCGAGTGGTGGATAGCACCCCAGGTGTTTCTAGGCCGGTCGGGCGCTGTTAAGAGTTCCACGCCAGGAGGACGCGTTGAGAGTGTTACGCCAGGAGGGGGCGTTGTGAGCAGAGGGTGCCGGTGCACTGAACTGACCCTGACGGTGAGGGGAGGACTACACTGGACTCTCAGCGCCGCGGGGTGCTCCGCGGGCGGTGAGAGCCTTGCGCTGGCTGGTAGTGTCGGGCTGACAAAGAAACAACATGACGCTAGGAGAGCGCAACGATGGCACAGACAGTAAAGCGTGAGGACAGCCGATACGTGATCGAGGTTGACGGGCAAGAGGCGGGCTTCGCGGCATTCGTAGAGCGCGATGGCGTGCGCGAGTTCAATCACACCGTCATCGACCCTGCCTTCCGTGGACAAGGCCTGTCGAAGCCGCTCATTACAGAAGCCCTCGACGACACGCGCGCGGCAGGGAAGAAGATTATCCCTAGCTGCTCGGCCGTCGAGGGCTTCGTGCAGAAGAATCCCGGATATCAGGATCTCGTTGCGGAGTAAGTCGCGGAGTAGAGGCCTACCCGGAATTGCCGGGCCATGCGGCCCACCAGACCTGTCGGGCCACGTCTCCTATCAGGGTATCCGCGGTCTAGATATTGTTCTGGAGATCGTCAACGTACTTGACGGCATCCACCAGAGGCGTGTTCTGATCCGGCTTGCGCTGGCGAATCTTCGCCGGGATGCCCGTTAAGATGGAGTGTGGCGGAGCGTCCTTGGTCACCACCGCATTCGCGCCAATGGCGGAGCCCTCGCCAATCGTGATCGGCCCCAACACCTTGGCGCCTGCGCCAACCATTACGCCATTACCGATGGTGGGGTGGCGCTTGCGCTGCACCAGCTCTGAGCCGCCCAAGGTGACCCCGTGGTAGAGCATGACGTCGTCGCCGATCTCGGCCGTCTCGCCGATAACCACGCCCATGCCGTGGTCGATGAAGAATCGCCGGCCGATGGTGGCGCCTGGGTGGATCTCAATGCCAGTCAGAGCGCGGGTGGCCTGGCTGAGAATACGTGCCGGGCCACGGAGACCCTTCTTCCAGAGCACATGGGAGATGCGGTGTGCCCAAATTGCATGGAGACCGGAGTAGACGATGGCGTTTTCGATGTCGCCGCGAGCGGCTGGATCGTGCTGGCGCGCGTTCTCCAAGTCTTCCTTGATGCGTCCCAGAATGCTCACAATAACCTCTTTCGAACAGGTAGTTCTTGGGGTGTATCTGTTAATAGACCAAAATAACAGAAGGCGCCACTCCTCCTCGGTGTGAGGTGGAGCAGCGCGCGACTGTGGCGACGTCGACGTCGCTTGCGGTGATTAGTCGCGGAGGTCGTCGAACAGGACGGTGGAGACGTAGCGCTCGCCGAAGTCAGGGACGATCACGACGATGGTCTTGCCCTCGTTCTCAGGCTTGCGTGCTTCCTCTAGGGCGGCCCACACGTTGGCACCAGAGGAGATGCCGGCGAGAATGCCTTCCTTGACAGCGAGTTCGCGTGCAACGCGGAGAGATTCGTCCAGTGGGGCGTCCAGCACGCGGTCGAGAACTTCACGCTCGAGGTTTTCTGGGTAGAAGTTCGTGCCGAGGCCCTGGATCTTGTGCGGGCCAAAGCGGCCTTCGGTCAGCAGTGGGGAGTCAGCTGGCTCCACGCCTACGACCTCAACCTTGCTGGACTGCTCCTTGAGGTACTTGCCTGCGCCGGAGACGGTGCCGCCGGTGCCGACGCCTGCGATGAAGATGTCCACGTTGCCTTCGGTGGCATCCCAGATCTCTGGGCCGGTGGTGCCGTAGTGCACGGCGGGGTTGGCTGGGTTGGAGAACTGGCGTGCGAGGATGGCGTTGTCGGTGGATTCGACGATTTCGTTGGCCTTATCCACAGCGCCCTGCATGCCGGCGGAGCCTGGTGTCAGGACGAGTTCAGCGCCGAGTGCGCGGAGCATGACGCGGCGCTCGGTGGACATGGTTTCTGGCATGGTGAGGACGACCTTGTAGCCGCGGGCAGCACCGACCATGGCCAGTGCGATACCAGTGTTGCCGGAGGTTGCTTCCACGATAGTGCCACCTGGCTTGAGGGAGCCGTCCTTCTCGGCTGCGTTGATGATTGCGAGGCCGATGCGATCCTTGACGGAGTTGCCTGGGTTGGCGGCTTCGAGCTTGGCGACGACGGTAGCGCCGAGGCCTTCGCCAAGCTTGTTCAGCTTTACCAGTGGGGTATTGCCGATGAGATCGGTGAGATTTTCGTAAATCTGAGTCATGTGTGTTTCCTGTCCCTTCTGCGGTCTGGTCGTTAGTGAACAGACAGTTCGGTCTATTTAGTTTCTGCAGGCGAGTGTACTCGAAGTTTGAGGACTCGTCCAACGTCTAATCTTCTAGCTCGCTGCCCATTTCTCTCCCCGTTCTCTAAGTACGACGCCACCAGCCTGCCAGTTGGGGGTGTAGCCGCCATTGTGGGACGGGAAACGATGACAATGTGGGGCGAGACAGGGACAATGGCCACATGAGCACTTTTGAAACCATCAAGACTGAAGTGGATGGCAACGTCGCCACCATCACCATCGATCGCCCCAAGGCGCTCAATGCGCTCAACAGCCACGTGCTGGAGGAGGTCGTGCGTGCAGCCGAGGAATTCGACTCGGATACGAACATCGGCGCGATTGTCCTCACTGGCGGCGAGAAGGCATTTGCAGCTGGCGCTGACATCAAGGAAATGCAGGAAAAGACTTTCCCAGGAATTCGCATGGAGCGCATGTTTGAAGACTGGGAGCGCCTCGCCGATCTCGACACTCCGCTGATTACGGCGGTCTCAGGCTTTGCTCTCGGCGGTGGCTGTGAGGTTGCGATGTTGGGTGACATTCTCCTGGCAAGCGAGACAGCAAAGTTTGGTCAGCCGGAGATTAACCTCGGCGTGATCCCTGGAATGGGTGGCACTCAGCGTCTGACTCGTGCGGTAGGAAAGGCTAAGGCGATGGACCTCATCCTCACCGGTCGCATGATGGATGCGGAGGAAGCGGAACGCTCCGGTTTGGTTGCACGAGTGCTGCCAGCTGACAACTTCCAGGAAGAGGTTGCGAAGATCGCGCACACCGTGGCTTCAAAGTCCCAGGTTGCGACGGCGGCCGCCACCAAGATGGTCAACGCCGCGTACGAAACGACACTTAAGCAGGGTGTGGCGACGGAACGGGATACCTTCTGGGCGCTCTTTGCTACGGAGGATCAGAAGGAAGGCATGAAGGCATTCGTCGAGAAGCGCCAGCCAGAGTGGAAGAACCGATAACTCCATGGCAAAGAAAGCAAAGTTCACGCTGCAATCTGACCTTTCCGTCGAGCAGCTGCATGCCGTCTTGAGTTCGGAGCGATACCTCATCAGCAAGGATGAGATGGAGGATTCGCACAAGGCTGACATCGTCGACTCCCATTACGACGTGAGGGAGGACGGGGTGGTGGCTTCCAAAGTTCGCATGCGATCCCGGCCAGATGCTGGCGTCGAACGTAATCAGGGTTCGGAAGAAGCAGAGCAGCAGACGCCGCGGCCCATGGAGATCGAGCAGACCACGCACGTTGCACCCTGCGGTAGTGACAAGAAAGGTACGGGTTTCCGCGTCTCAACGATCACATCGCTGCCGGGAAACATAGGCAGCATTTTCACGGAGATGGATGCCACTCCAGACGCGGCAGCTGACGGCGATCCTGCACGGCCTGGCAGTGATGTTCACGTGGAAGTGAAGGTGGAGGTCAAGATTCCGATCGTGGGCGGAAAGCTTGCCAAGCAGTTGTTGGGAAATTCAGAGGAAACTGTCAGCAAGGGGTTGCGTCGTGCGGCTCGTTTAGCTGAGTAGGAACTCGCGAACAGGCGGAGAGGAAACGCATTCTCCCGCCTGTTTCTGCATGTCAGAGGCATTGTTTTGGTTGGCTCTGGACTGAACGCAGCCTCTTCGTCTAAAAAATGTAGGGGCTTATTTTGGGGGTGATGTGGGGGTGGTCTATACTCACCACAGACATGTCACCCAGAGATTGACCTTCCCCCAAGTTGGTGCCCTAGGACATGGGTAGCGGATGCGCGTTACCGTGCCGAAGCACCAGCGCCGGGGACTGAGCGAGAGCGTCCTGCCATCTGACGAAGGCCGGATGACGTGAAAAGGGAGTGAGTCCGTGGAGCAGCAGCGCCATCGCGACGATGATGATGCGATTTTTTCCGCGCTGAATTCGTTGAAGAATGCCACCGGTATTCCTGCGACGATGTATGGAGCGTGTTTCCCCGATGGGAAATTGAGGATCACGAATTGGGTGGGGCTGCGAACTCCTGCACTCCATGGCCTTGAGGTGCCTCCCGGAGCGGGCGTGGGTGGCCGCGTTATGACCACTCGCCGTCCAGTGGGCGTATCCGATTACACCCGGGCGAAGTCCATCACTCACGAATTCGATCGCCATATTCACGATGAGGGTATGCATTCCATAGTTGCTGTTCCGGTGATCGTCAATCGTGAGATGAAGGGTGTGCTGTACGCCGGTGTGCACTCCCGTGCTCGCATGGGCGATAAAGTGCTGGAAGAGGTGACGATGACTGCGCGTTGCCTGGAGCAGGAGCTGGCAGTTAACGAAGCTATGCGCCGCGCAGATTCCGGGCGTTCCACCGCTGCAGGCGGTAATAAGCAGGTGCGCTCGATGTCCGGAGCGGAATGGGAACAGGTGCGGTCGACGCACTCCAAGCTGCGTATGCTCGCCAATAGGGTCAACGACGAAAGTCTGCGCCGTGATCTCGAAGTCCTTTGTGACCAGATGGTCTCCCCGGTGCGGGTGAAGCAGACCACTAAACTCTCTGCACGCGAATTGGATGTTTTGGCCTGTGTTGCCCTCGGACACACGAACGTGGAAGCCGCAGCGGAGATGGGCATTGGCGCCGAGACTGTCAAGTCCTACCTGCGTTCCGTGATGCGCAAGCTCGGCGCTCACACCCGCTACGAAGCAGTGAATGCCGCTCGCCGTATTGGCGCCCTGCCTTGATCGCCCGGTGAATCCGAGCTCAGCGCGTAGATAGTGAAATCTACGCGCTTTTCTTATTAGGGTGGGGGATGTGAAAGAGAGCTTCCTTGTTCATGGTGGGACGCGTCTACAGGGCGCGGTAAAGGTCACGGGCGCAAAGAATAGCGTGTTGAAGTTAATGTCCGCAGCGCTGCTAGCGCCCGGCAGGACAACGCTGACGAACTGCCCGGAGATCGCAGATGTGCCGTACATGGCGGAGGTGTTGCGCGGCCTTGGTTGTGACGTGGAGCTCGACGGGGATACGGTACGCATCGACACCCCCGAAGTAGTGGAATACGACGCAGATTTTGATGCGGTGCGACAATTCCGAGCATCCGTTGCTGTACTCGGGCCTTTGACTGCCCGACGCCATCGTGCCCGTGTGGCGCTGCCAGGTGGCGACGCCATTGGCTCCCGCCCATTGGACATGCATCAGTCGGGCCTAGAAAAAATGGGGGCCGCGACGCGCATTGAGCATGGGTGCGTGGTGGCGGAAGCTGAGTCTATGCACGGCGCCAAGATTAAGTTGGATTTCCCTTCGGTGGGAGCGACGGAAAACATTCTCACGGCAGCGGTACTGGCTGAAGGGACGACCGTTCTGGATAATGCTGCGCGCGAGCCGGAGATTGTGGATCTCTGCAATTTCCTCAATGAGATGGGTGCGAAGGTCGAAGGCGGGGGTTCGAACACCATCACCGTGGAGGGAGTGGAACGCCTGACTCCTGTCGAACACGAGGTAGTGGGGGACCGCATCGTTGCTGGAACCTGGGCATACGCGGCGGCTATTACCCAAGGTGATATCACCGTCGGAGGTATTGACCCGGCGCACCTGCATTTGGTCTTGGGCAAGTTGAAGTTGGCGGGGGCGCAGGTGGAGACGTATCCCACCGGCTTCCGAGTGGTGCAAAACAGCAAGCCGACCGCAGTTGACTACCAGACGTTGCCCTTCCCTGGATTCCCAACGGATCTACAGCCTCTTGCGATCGCACTATGCGCAGTGAGTGAAGGCATGTCTGTGATTACGGAGAACATCTTCGAATCCCGTTTCCGTTTTGTCGACGAGATGATGCGTTTGGGTGTTGATGCTTCTATCGACGGTCACCACGTAGTGATCCGTGGAGGAAGGCAATTGTCCTCTGCACCGGTGTGGTCATCCGATATTCGCGCCGGCGCGGGGCTTGTCCTTGTGGGCTTGGTTGCCGATGGGGTTACTGAAGTGCACGACGTCTATCACATTGACCGCGGCTACCCAGGCTTTGAGGAGCAACTCAATGCGCTTGGCGCCAAGGTCGAGCGCGTGCAGCGCTAGCCCGGTGCCCCGCACAGCGCCGGAACCCAACCTGAGGCCGAGCTGCTAGGCGCCAGCGTGTTGGGTGTTGAGTTTGTGGGTGTTGTGTTGCTCAACAATGTGTGTGAAAACGTGGTCTGAGCTGGGAAGTTGTGTAACTGACCGGTGGTGTGTACATTTAATCGAGTCAGCGCGACCGACACCGTCTGAAACGGTGGCAGGAAAACAGGCCCTGACATTGACCACAACGTCGTCCGAGTTGGTGTGGTTGTTCAATAAGATTTCATCTGCAGTTTGCTTTGAAGCAATGTGATGATCTAGACTCGGAATTCCGTCACGAAGACAAGCATAGCGATGCTGTTGTGTGTGGCTTTGTGTGCGAATGTTGTTTGAGAACTCAATAGCGTGATGAACCAAGTTATTTTTGGATTCCACAGTGCCGGCTGACAGTGATGTGTTGGTTGGTGTCACGGACAAACCAAGCATGACTAATCCGCCAAGTTTTTGGTGTTCACTGCCTGTTCATACAGCCAGGTGGTGTGGGTGTTAGTTTGTGTGTTGATGGTGCGCACCGAGTCTGCTGTAACGAGCAGATTTTAGTTGTGTGAAACGTAATCAACGTGCCCCGTATTTTCACGTTGGGGTGGTTGTCTACTGTGGCTGATGTACTGGAGGTCCACCCCCGTGGGCTGGTGATGGTCATCAGGATTATTTTTTAATTGTCAGTAGTTTTATTTATTTTTGCCAGTTTTTGGCTCTTTGTAGTGCTGAAAATGCTTTTATGGAGAGTTTGATCCTGGCTCAGGACGAACGCTGGCGGCGTGCTTAACACATGCAAGTCGAACGGAAAGGCCTCTAGCTTGCTAGGGGTACTCGAGTGGCGAACGGGTGAGTAACACGTGGGTGATCTGCCCTGCACTTCGGGATAAGCCTGGGAAACTGGGTCTAATACCGGATAGGACCGCACTTTAGTGTGTGTGGTGGAAAGTTTTTTCGGTGTGGGATGAGCCCGCGGCCTATCAGCTTGTTGGTGGGGTAATGGCCTACCAAGGCGACGACGGGTAGCCGGCCTGAGAGGGTGTACGGCCACATTGGGACTGAGACACGGCCCAGACTCCTACGGGAGGCAGCAGTGGGGAATATTGCACAATGGGCGCAAGCCTGATGCAGCGACGCCGCGTGAGGGATGACGGCCTTCGGGTTGTAAACCTCTTTCGCTAGGGAAGAAGCCACTTCGGTGGTGACGGTACCTGGATAAGAAGCACCGGCTAACTACGTGCCAGCAGCCGCGGTAATACGTAGGGTGCGAGCGTTGTCCGGAATTACTGGGCGTAAAGAGCTCGTAGGTGGTTTGTCGCGTCGCTTGTGAAAACCCGGGGCTTAACTCCGGGCCTGCAGGCGATACGGGCATAACTAGAGTGCTGTAGGGGAGACTGGAATTCCTGGTGTAGCGGTGAAATGCGCAGATATCAGGAGGAACACCGATGGCGAAGGCAGGTCTCTGGGCAGTAACTGACGCTGAGGAGCGAAAGCATGGGTAGCGAACAGGATTAGATACCCTGGTAGTCCATGCCGTAAACGGTGGGCGCTAGGTGTGGGGATTTTTCTACGATTTCCGTGCCGTAGCTAACGCATTAAGCGCCCCGCCTGGGGAGTACGGCCGCAAGGCTAAAACTCAAAGGAATTGACGGGGGCCCGCACAAGCGGCGGAGCATGTGGATTAATTCGATGCAACGCGAAGAACCTTACCTGGGCTTGACATACACCGGATCGCTGCAGAGATGTAGTTTCCCTTGTGGCTGGTGTACAGGTGGTGCATGGTTGTCGTCAGCTCGTGTCGTGAGATGTTGGGTTAAGTCCCGCAACGAGCGCAACCCTTGTCTTGTGTTGCCAGCACGTTATGGTGGGGACTCGCGAGAGACTGCCGGGGTTAACTCGGAGGAAGGTGGGGATGACGTCAAATCATCATGCCCCTTATGTCCAGGGCTTCACACATGCTACAATGGTCGATACAGAGGGTCGCGATACCGTGAGGTGGAGCTAATCCCTGAAAGTCGGCCTCAGTTCGGATTGGAGTCTGCAACTCGACTCCATGAAGTCGGAGTCGCTAGTAATCGCAGATCAGCAACGCTGCGGTGAATACGTTCCCGGGCCTTGTACACACCGCCCGTCACGTCATGAAAGTTGGTAACACCCGAAGCCAGTGGCCTAACCGTTTGGAGGGAGCTGTCGAAGGTGGGATCGGCGATTGGGACGAAGTCGTAACAAGGTAGCCGTACCGGAAGGTGCGGCTGGATCACCTCCTTTCTAAGGAGTTTGTTTTTATTTTTTGTTTTCGGGTAGTTTGTGTGCCTGATTTTTTGGTTGTGGCCCTGCTGGTTGTGGGGTTGTGGGATCTGTTGTTGGTTTGTCATGTCTGTTGGGTGTCTGGAGCAGTGTTTGTTCCTGGATGAATGATCATGGTGTGCGGCTGGTTGTGTGCTGGTTGTGTGGTGTGGTTGTTGTGTTGTTTGAGAACTGTATAGTGGACGCGAGTATCTTCTTTATTTTTTGCAATTTTTTTGTAAGTTCATCTGTATGATCGTTCAGCCCTTCTTTGTGTGGGGTTGGTGATTATGTGTGTTGTTACTTGTTGTTAAGGGCACACGGTGGATGCCTTGGCATAGTGAGCCGATGAAGGACGTGTAAGGCTGCGTTAAGCCTCGGGGAGTTGCCAATAGAGCGTTGATCCGAGGATGTCCGAATGGGGAAACCCGGCCGTGGTTATGTGCGGTCACCCGCCACTGAATTCATAGGTGGTGTGGAGGGAACGCGGGGAAGTGAAACATCTCAGTACCCGTAGGAGAAGAAAATAATAATGATTCTGCTAGTAGCGGCGAGCGAACGTGGATGTTGGCTAAACCATATGCGTGTGATACCTGGCAGGGGTTGCGTGTGTGGGGTTGTGGGGTCTTGATGTGCAGTGCTGCCATGCTGTGCCCTGTATGTGTGTGTTAGCGGAAGTGGTTTGGAATGGCCTGCCGTAGACGGTGAGAGTCCGGTACGTGAAAGCATGCATGTGTGGGGTTGTTGAGTGTCCCCGAGTAGCAGCGGGCTCGTGGAATCTGCTGTGAATCTGCCGGGACCACCCGGTAAGCCTGAATACTTGTCTATGACCGATAGCGGATTAGTACCGTGAGGGAATGGTGAAAAGTACCCCGGGAGGGGAGTGAAATAGTACCTGAAACCGTGTGCTTACAATCCGTCAGAGCCTTTTTTTGGGGTGATGGCGTGCCTTTTGAAGAATGAGCCTGCGAGTCAGCGGCATGTCGCGAGGTTAACCCGGTATGTGGGGTAGTCGTAGCGAAAGCGAATACTAACTAGTGTGTTGTAGTGGCATGTCCTGGACCCGAAGCGGGGTGATCTACCCATGGCCAGTGTGAAGCAGCAGTAAGATGCTGTGGAGGCGCGAACCCACTTAGGTTGAAAACTGAGGGGATGAGCTGTGGGTAGGGGTGAAAGGCCAATCAAACTCCGTGATAGCTGGTTCTCCCCGAAATGCATTTAGGTGCAGCGTCGTGTGTTTCTTGCCGGAGGTAGAGCTACTGGTTGGTTTAGCGGGACTATCATCTTAGCGACATCAGCCAAACTCCGAATGCCGGTAAGTCAGAGTGCGGCAGTGAGACTGCGGGGGATAAGCTTCGTAGTCGAGAGGGAAACAGCCCAGATCGCCGGCTAAGGCCCCTAAGAGTGTACTAAGTGGAAAAGGATGTGGGATCGCGAAGACAGCCAGGAGGTTGGCTTAGAAGCAGCCATCCTTGAAAGAGTGCGTAATAGCTCACTGGTCGAGTGGTTCTGCGCCGACAATGTAGTGGGGCTCAAGTACACCGCCGAAGCCGCGGAACTTCACTTTTTGTGGGGTTGGTAGGGGAGCGTCGTGTGGCCGTTGAAGGTGCGGGGTGACCCAGTGCTGGAGGCTATGCGAGTGAGAATGCAGGCATGAGTAGCGAATGATGAGTGAGAAACTTATCCGCCGGATGACTAAGGGTTCCTGGGTCAAGCTAATCTTCCCAGGGTGAGTCGGGACCTAAGGCGAGGCCGACAGGCGTAGTCGATGGATAACGGGTTGATATTCCCGTACCCGTGTGTGTGCGACCAATGGTGAATCAGTGATACTAACCGCCCAAATGTGTTCTTTCGGCTCTTTGAGTTGTCTGAATGCGGCTGCGTGGGACCTGATCTGGTAGTAGCCAAGCGATGGGGTGACGCAGGAAGGTAGCCAAGCCACTTATTGGATTGTGGTGTAAGCGTGTGGCCCGCAGGATTGGTAAATCCGTTCTGTATTTGGGGTGAGGCGTGATGCGTACCCGTTGTGGGGATGTTGGTGATCCTATGCTGTCGAGAAAAGCCTCTAGTGAGTGCATGTACGGCCCGTACCCGAAACCGACACAGGTAGTCAGGTAGAGAATACTAAGGCGATCGGGTGAACTGTGGTTAAGGAACTCGGCAAAATGCCCCCGTAACTTCGGGAGAAGGGGGACCACTGATGGTGACAGACTGGTTTTGAGCTGTTGGTGGTCGCAGAGAGTAGAGGGAAGCGACTGTTTACTAAAAACACAGGTCCGTGCGAAGACGATAAGTCGATGTATACGGACTGACGCCTGCCCGGTGCTGGAAGGTTAAGAGGACCTGTTAGATCCTTTGTGGGTCGAAGCGGAGAATTTAAGCCCCAGTAAACGGCGGTGGTAACTATAACCATCCTAAGGTAGCGAAATTCCTTGTCGGGTAAGTTCCGACCTGCACGAATGGCGTAACGACTTCCCTGCTGTCTCAACCACAGGCCCGGCGAAATTGCAGTACGAGTAAAGATGCTCGTTACGCGCGGCAGGACGAAAAGACCCCGGGACCTTCACTATAGCTTGGTATTGGTGTTTGGTTCGGTTTGTGTAGGATAGGTGGGAGACTGTGAAGCGGCCACGCCAGTGGTTGTGGAGTCGTTGTTGAAATACCACTCTGATCGTATTGAGCATCTCAACCTCGGCCCGTGATCCGGGTTAGGGACAGTGCCTGGTGGGTAGTTTAACTGGGGCGGTTGCCTCCCAAAGAGTAACGGAGGCGCCCAAAGGTTCCCTCAGCCTGGTTGGCAATCAGGTGTTGAGTGTAAGTGCACAAGGGAGCTTGACTGTGAGACTGACAGGTCGAGCAGGTACGAAAGTAGGGACTAGTGATCCGGCACCGGCTTGTGGAAGCGGTGTCGCTCAACGGATAAAAGGTACCCCGGGGATAACAGGCTGATCTTCCCCAAGAGTCCATATCGACGGGATGGTTTGGCACCTCGATGTCGGCTCGTCGCATCCTGGGGCTGGAGTAGGTCCCAAGGGTTGGGCTGTTCGCCCATTAAAGCGGCACGCGAGCTGGGTTTAGAACGTCGTGAGACAGTTCGGTCTCTATCCGCCGTGCGCGTTGAAACTTGAGAAAGGCTGACCCTAGTACGAGAGGACCGGGTTGGACATACCTCTGGTGGGCCAGTTGTCACGCCCGTGGCATGGCTGGTTGGCTACGTATGGGAGGGATAACCGCTGAAAGCATCTAAGCGGGAAGCCTGTTTCGAGATGAGGTTTCTTTTGAGGTTCCCTATAGATTATGGGGTTGATAGGCCGGATCTGGAAGCGCTGTGAGGTGTGGAGGTGACCGGTACTAATTGACCGAAACATTTAACAATCACTTGTTGTGAGCTTTGTTGCGTAAGTGTAGATAATCGCGTTTGCTGTGCAGTGTCTGGGACAACACGGTCACTGGCTGCCTTTTGGTGGTGGTTGGGTGTTTGTTCTTGTTTGTTTTGTCGGTGGTTTTAGCGGCGGGGTCACGCCCGGTCCCTTTCCGAACCCGGAAGCTAAGCCTGTCTGCGCCGATGGTACTGCACCTGGGAGGGTGTGGGAGAGTAGGTCACCGCCGGCTTTATACCTTTGTTGTTTGTGGAGTGTGGGAGAAGAACCTGTTTGGGGTTTTTCTTCCATGCTCCACTTTCGCATACCCAAAAACTTTTTCTCCGATTTAATGCCGACATTGCTGTTTCATCGCTAGGCAACCACTCTGTGCCTTAATTCCACGTATTGTCGATATGTAAAATCTTTCGACACTACAGGCGAGATCAGGACATCATGAGTGATATGTCTACACCATCAGGCGGATTAACGAATCAAAGCGGTACTGGAGGTGCAGGGCAACCAGCCGCCCGTGCCGTCAACCTAGTCAAAACCTACGGCAGCGGCGACACTGAGGTTAAAGCTCTGGATAACGTCTCAGTGGAATTCGCCAAACACGAATTCACTGCAATCATGGGACCCTCCGGTTCCGGTAAGTCCACTCTCATGCATTGCATGGCTGGGTTGGACTCGGCCACGGGTGGCGAAACGTACATCGGCGATACCGATCTGACCAATCTCAAAGACAAAGAGCTGACTCAGCTCCGGCGCGACCGTCTAGGTTTTATCTTCCAGTCCTTCAATCTGTTGCCGACGTTGAACGCCAAAGAGAACATCACTCTGCCGACCGATATTGCCGGCAAAAAAATGCACGAGAAATGGTTCAACGAAGTAACAGTTCGTCTGGGTCTTAGTCAGCGTCTTCGTCACCGCCCTTCGGAACTCTCCGGCGGCCAGCAACAGCGCGTTGCTTGCGCCCGCGCCCTTGTCTCCCGCCCTGAAATCATCTTCGGCGATGAACCAACTGGCAACCTCGATTCGAATAGCTCAGTTGAGGTGTTGAATATTCTTCGCACTGCCGTTGACAAGGACAATCAAACGGTGGTGATCGTCACCCATGATCCGCGTGCCGCCTCCTATTCTGATCGCGTTGTTTTCCTAGCAGACGGAAAAATCGTCGATGAGCTTCGCAATCCCACCGTCGACGAGATCCTGTCAACCATGACCAGCATTGAGGATTACTGATACCCATGCCATCCACCGGTGCTGCAATGCGCAAGGTATCCATCCGGAACCTGCTCGCACATAAGATCCGTTTCATTCTCACGGTTCTTTCGATTGTCTTGGGAACCGCCTTCATTGCCGGCAGTTTCATGTTCACGAATTCCATGTCAAAGACTTTCGACACCATTGCGGAGTCCAGTTATGCAGATGTGGATGCCGTCGTTAATCCCGAACGCCAAGGGGGGAGCGCACTCGACCAAGAATTTCGCGAAAAACTAGCCAAGGATCCTGAAGTTGCTCAGGTTAACGTCTCGCAACAAAAGAGCGTCATCATTGCAAAGCAGGATCACGAACTGTTGAATTCGGGCGGTGCTCCGTCTGTTGTCATGCCTTATTACCCGGAGGCTCAGTCGGTAACTGAACCAATGGTTCTCGTTGACGGTCGAGCTCCTCGCGGCGCAGAGGAGATCATCCTTAATCAGTCTGCAGCGGAGCGTAATAACGTGTCCGTTGGCGATGAACTGACCCTTGTCGATCCCAATGGTCGCCATCAGGTGACTGTTGCAGGCTTGTACACCATCGAACTAGAGGTCGGTGGATTCATCGGGGTGGCTATGGATGAGCCTGCGTATTTTCAGACCTTCCGTCCGGATGGTGCAGTTCAAGAACTGGCGTTGAGCGCCAAGGCGATGCCATCTGACCGCTTTGTTGATTACCTCAAAGAGAAGTACCCCGGTGCGGAGTTCCGCACGGGTAGCTCTGTGGCGCAAGAGACGACTGATCAGGTTAATCAGGCACTGAGCTTCGTGAACTATTTCCTCATTGCGTTCGGACTCATTGCGTTGCTCGTTGGCACGTTCATCATCGCTAATACTTTTTCGATGATCGTGGCGCAGCGGATGCGCGAGTTCGCCTTGCTGCGCTCTCTGGGAACATCTCAACGCCAGTTGACCTCCTCGGTTGTCTTCGAAGCCTTAGTCGTGGGCGTCATCGGTTCCGTTCTGGGCATCCTGGCTGGCGCAGGATTAGTTCGTCTCATTTACTGGGGCATGTCGAAGGCTGGCCTTGGCTTGCCGGATGCTGGCGTGCAGTTGACTCCTCTGTCTGTGGCCGCTCCTGTGTTGCTTGGTGTGGTGGTGACCGTGCTGAGTGCGTGGGCACCGGCTCGGCGCGCGGGTAAGGTTCGTCCGGTGGAGGCGATGCGTTCCGGCGATGCGTCATCCTCCAGTTCGCTGAAGCTCCGCACGGTACTTGGGTTGCTTGGCATCATCGCTGGTGTGGTCGCCGCCGTGCTCGGAGGGTGGAGTATGACCGACGCCAGCACGGGCCAGCGCGCGAGCGTAGTTGGATTCGGAGCACTCTTGCTGATCGTGGGGACCTTCTTGGTGCTGCCTGCTGTCTCCATCGCTGTAGTGGGATTAATCGGCAAAATCATCGGTGCTCCATTTGGTGCTGTCGGCAGGCTGGCGTCGACGAATTCTCAGCGCAACCCCCGGCGAACGGCGACAACGGCCTTCGCTCTAACCCTGGGCATTGCGCTCGTCGCGGTGATTGGCATCTTCGGTGCGACGATGAAGAATTCCGTCTCCGAGCTTACGGAGTCTTCTGTTACCAGTGATTACGTCGTCTCTGGTCCACCCCAGGCGAATTTTCCTGTTCCCCGAGAAGTAGTTGGGACGGTGCGGGGCGTACCGTCCGTCAAGGATGCGGTGAGTGTGGGAAATGCGCCGATTGCGGTCGGTGATATTTCTGCTGTGCCGGGCCATCCGTTGAATTCGGTGGTGGATGGTAACCCAGGAGCTGTTTTCGCGACGGCTGCTGTGGATGGCGACCTCAGCCTCTCCAAGCCGGGTGTTCTCATCGATGAGACCGTGGCTGGGGAGAAGAACCTCACCGTCGGGGATATGGTTCCACTGAACTTCGGTGTCTCGGAGTCACTCACCTTAACGGAGGTGCCGGTGCTGGGTATCTATGAACCCAACCCACTGCTGGGGCCAGCTGTGATTAGTCAGTCCGCGATCGAGCAAGGTAAGGAATCCACACCGCAGTTGGCAGGCAATGACTCCCTCAATGCCAGTGTTTTCCTACTGGCGGTTTCTGGGCAAAAGGGCGCTGACAAGGATCAGCTGCGAGAGCAGCTCGAAGACGCGGTGGAGGACTACCTTGTCGTTCAGGTGCTCACAACGCAGGAATTTGCCGGCACGCAGGCTACTGTCATTGACCAGCTGCTCAACATTCTCTATAGCTTGTTGGCGCTCGCAATTATCGTTGCCGTGCTTGGCATCATCAATACCCTGGCGCTGAATGTGGTCGAGCGCCGCCAGGAGGTGGGGATGCTGCGAGCTGTTGGCACAAAACGGAGCCAGATACGAGGCATGATCACGCTGGAGGCAGTGCAAATCGCTCTCTTTGGTGCGCTCGTGGGAGTGGGATTAGGCCTGTTCCTCGGCTGGGCTTTTGTTACTGCCCTCGGTGACAATGGATTGGGTTCCGTCGTTATTCCGTGGAGTCAGGTCGGGCTGATGATAGGCGGTTCGGCAGTTGTCGGTATCGTCGCTGCTGTGTGGCCAGCGATGAAGGCAGCGAAGACGCCTCCTTTGGAAGCGATCGCTGATTAGCACTGGAGAGTAGAAGGCGTTGGGGTGTTCTTTAGAATGGTGCCATGAGTGAGAACACCATGAGTGAGAGCACCTCAGAGCAGTCTGATCAGAATCGACAGCCACTGACGCAGCAACCGAATTCGGACATCGTCAACCTCCCGCATTCCGGTCCTCGCGATGTACAGGAAGGCGTGGAGCCCCTGACACCGGAGCAGCAGGTACGCCAGCTCTCTGACTTTTTCGAGGATAATTACCCGGATCTCTACGCCTCCATGACCACGGATGAGGGTCACCCCTACACTTCCAAAGGCACGAACGTTCCAGTGGAACTGAAAGAGCACACGGAGCGCATGTGGGCCAAGATTCCAGACCTCATGACCCATTCCAGCTTGCTCGTGCTGGGGGCGGGGCTGGACCATGCCATGCCCCACACCGCGTTCATTAAGACTGGTCCGTCCGCGGAACCCGCTTCCATTCCTGGTTTGCCAGAAGGGGTGCGCGGTACCCTCCTGACTCCTTCGCGTTCAACCGGTGCGATCGCTGTCTCTCTGCATGGAGGTCCGGGCTGGTTTGGTGATGGAATGAGTCACGATCAACTGTGGCTGCCTCTGTTTGCTGCTCTCGCGGAGCAGTCGGGTGTGACCGTGGTTGATCTGACTTATCCACTTCCGGGTGCGGGTGCATGGGATACGACGCAAGCCGTGGTCGCTGAGGCTGTGCGTGCCATTGCAGCTGCTCAAGAGACCGTAGTGGATAGTCCAACGACCGTGGGGCTCATAACATTCGGTACAGGCTTCGTGGCGGCACAACAGGTGCTGTCCGAGGTAGATTTTCACCTTGTGTTGACTCCGCGCATTCCCGAAGGTTTTACCGCCGATCCGAATGGGCCGAAGACAATGGTGAGTGTGGCACAACTGGATACGCGTGGAACGTCCGCTGAGGATGTGCGCGATTGGTTCGATGCGCATGGCCTCGATTACAACTTTCGGGCGTACCCTTCGGAGCATCTCATTGCGGCGCCGGCGGTGTGGCGCGAACGTGTACTCGATGCCGCGGAATGGCTCGCCTCGCAGTAACCTTCTCCGGAAGGAATGCGCGGGGGTAAGTGGGGGCTCGCAGGTTCCACCTCGCCTTGTTTTATTGTTGAACAATAAATTAGAGTGATCCGCATCACGCAAGAGGAAGGTGCGAGTATGTCCACCACACCAGAGTCGAAAACCCAATCGACTACGAACGCCAGCGCGACCACCCGAGGCGCGACCTTCGCCGCATCCATGGGCGCCATGTTCCTCATGGCCACCAGTGCGATTGGGCCGGGATTCATCTCCCAAACCACCGTGTTCACCGTTCAGATGGGCGCAGCTTTTGCTTTCGCCATTATCGTTTCGATCTTGGTGGACATTGCCATTCAGCTCAATGTGTGGCGCGTGCTCGGAGTCTCCGGCATGCGAGCGAACGAGCTCGGTAATACCGTTTTGCCGGGCCTTGGCTGGCTGATGGCGGCCTTCGTCTTTATCGGCGGAATGGTCTTCAACATCGGCAATATTGGCGGTGCCGGTCTAGGCATGAACGCCATGCTCGGGCTCGATCCGAGAATCGGTGGCGCTATCTCCGCTGGCATTGCCATCCTCATCTTCGCCTCCAAGAAGGCTGGCCTGGCACTGGATCGCATCGTGGTGTTGCTCGGTGCAATCATGATTCTGCTCATGATCTACGTTGCAGTAGTCTCCGCGCCGCCCGTGGGTGAAGCGCTAAAGAATACCGTGGCGCCAGACAACGTGGAGTTCATCGTCATCACCACGTTGATCGGTGGCACGGTCGGTGGCTACATTACTTTCGCCGGGGCGCACCGCATCATTGATTCCGGCCTCACCGGTGCGGAACACGTCAAGGACATCACTCGTGTGTCGGTGCTGGGCATCGTTGTCACCGGTATCATGCGTGTGCTGCTGTTTCTCGCGATCCTGGGCGTCGTCGCATCGGGCGTTGCGCTCGCTGGGGACAACATGGCGGCAGATGCATTCAAGGCGGCCGCGGGGGAGATTGGCTTGCGCTTCTTTGGCGTCGTCTTCTGGGCAGCCGGACTGACCTCCGTGATCGGCGCGTCCTACACGTCCATCTCCTTTATTACGACGCAAAAGGTCAAGCCTCGTATTCGTTCTCTGATGACCATGGGCTTCATCGTGGTCTGCGGGATCCTGTACGTGGTGCTCAATCAGGCGCCACAGCAGCTGCTGATTTTCGCCGGCGCGTTCAACGGGCTGATCCTGCCTGTGGGCTTCGCTGTTGTTCTGTGGGTGGCGTGGCGCCGTCGCGACTTGCTGCAGGGCTACAAGTACCCGGTCTGGTTGCTCGCCGTTGGCGTGATCACCTGGGTATTGACCATTTACTTGGGATACAACTCCATCGCCGGACTCGCCGATCTGTGGGGCTAGCTCCGCCAAGGGGGCTATCTCCCTGAGAGAGACTGTCTCTGCTCACGGGGCTGCCCCGAGACCGCGGCTAGCTGACCTCGGTCAGCCCGCCCGGCCATGAGGTCTTAAGCCCTGCTTCGCTATCCGAAGTAGGGCTGTAGGTTCTCTGCCGTCGCCCGCAAGGAACGGGTCAGATACTCCGCCGCATCGGCAAATTTTTCCTGGCCGATGAGATTAACAACCGTGCGATTCTGCTGGACAAACTCCAGATGGAACGTGCGGTTTTTGTCCGTTGCATGGGCAAACACCAGCCGCATTTGTGCGAGAATTCGGTCCATCTCGTCGTTGAGGTGCGCGGACCCTGCACTGGCGACGATGGCGCGGTGGAAGGATTGGTTGGCGTCGGAAATGAGTGCGATGTTTGTTTGCGCAACATCGTCGTGAGCATCCCTTTCCGCCTCTGCGGTTGCGACGATACTCTCCAGCTGCTCGAGGCCCTCCCGTGCTCCCCACATCAACGCGCCGGGTTCCAGCACAGCGCGTGCACGGTAAAGATCCTTGAGTTCGTCAAGGGTGGGCTCCGCGATGAAGACACCCCGGTGAGGGATGCGTGTCACGAGGCCTTGGCCGGCGAGCTGTGCGAAGCCCTCGCGCAGGGTATTGCGGGAAATACCCAGCTTCTCCGCCAGTGCGACCTCATTGAGCTTTTCGCCGGGGGCGAATCGTCCAGAGGAGATACCCTTGGTGATCGTCTGGACGGCCTTCAACGACTGCGAGGCGGAGTGTGCGTACATGAACGCCAATTATAGAGTGGCTAGGTGTTGAACAAAACTGCTCGAGTAGAGGTACGCTGCCCCTCTCATGGGCCCTCGCCGGGGCCCATAATCTTCAGCCTTAGCCCTTAATCCTCGGCAACGATGTGTCCCAGTGCCGCGCCCTTGGCGATGTTCGCCCCGATCTCCCACGACGCCAGTGTGATCGTGCCGGCAATGGGTGCCTCAACGACGGACTCCATTTTCATCGCCTCAATCGTGGCAATGGGTTGGCCCTGCTCTACTCGGGCTCCATCCTCGACTCGCCAGTCCACCAAGACTCCCGCGTAGGGACAGGCCACTGGGGTTCCGGAGGTATCATCTTCGGCAGGGGAGCTTGTGGCGTCGGGGTTCGAAGACGCGGCCGAAGAAGCGGCAGTGAGGAGCGAGGAAGGCAGGGCGATGCGGTGCAGGCGACCGTCGATCTCCACCGTCATCTGCGTCCGCTCCGTGTACGCTTGCTCGACATCCTCCGCAGTGGAACCGGCGTAGCCCACGCCCTCTCCGGGCTGGTATTCCTTATCCACCCAGTCGGTGTAGACGTCCAGCGATGTGCCAGTGAAGGCTGGGTGGGTGACGATGTCGCGGTGGAACGGCAACACCGTGCGGACACCGTCGATGCGGAACTCGCGTAGCGCAGCCTCGGCACGGCGGAGGGCAACCTCCCTTGTAGGGCCAGTGACGATGAGCTTCGCCATGAGCGAATCATAAAAACCGGGGATGGTTGAACCGGAACGCACACCCGAATCCACGCGGATACCTGGGCCCGTCGGAGCCTCGAAGTGTGTGACGGTGCCGGGGGAAGGCACGAAGCCATTGGCCACATCCTCGGCATTGATGCGGAATTCCAGCGCATGGCCTGCAGCCTGGGGATCCTCATCGAAGCTCACCGGTAGACCCGCGGCGATGCGGAACTGTTCGGCGATGATGTCCACACCGGTCACTGCCTCCGTGACAGGGTGCTCAACCTGCACGCGCGTGTTGACCTCCAGGAAACTTACCGTGCCGTCCTCGGCCACGATGAATTCCACCGTTCCAGCCCCGGTGTAGTTGGCGGCGGAGATCAGGCGGCGCGAGCCTTCGATGATGCTCGACCGCTGCTCCTCGGTGAGGAAGGGAGCAGGTGCCTCCTCAACGAGTTTTTGAAAGCGACGTTGCACAGAGCAATCGCGAGTGCCGACCACACGCACATTGCCGTGGGTATCGGCGAGCACCTGTGCCTCGACGTGGCGTGGCTTCGTGAGGAATTTCTCCACATAGCATTCGCCATTGCCGAAGGCGGCTTGAGCTTCGCGTCCGGCGGAATCGAAGGCGGCTTCAATGTCGTCGTAGTTGTGCACAACTTTCAGGCCGCGACCGCCTCCGCCGAAGGCGGCCTTGATGGCGATCGGCATGCCGTGCTCATCCGCGAAGGCGCGGGCCTGCTCCCACTCCGCGATGGGATCTGGGGTGCCGGGGGCCAGGGGAGTTCCAGCACGGGTGGCCAGAGCGCGGGCTGCAACCTTGTTGCCCAGAGTGTCGATGGCTTCTGGCGTAGGGCCGATCCACGTGAGACCCGCATCAATGACGGCTCGGGCGAAGTCCGCATTCTCGGAGAGGAAGCCGTAGCCAGGGTGCACGCAATCTGCTCCGGCACGGCGAGCGATGTCCAGAAGTGCGGGCACGTTCATGTACGTCTCCGAGGAGGTGTTGCCCGGCAGCGCGTAGGCCTCATCCGCGACGTGTGCGTGAAGATTATCCGCATCTGCTTCGGAGTAGACGGCGATGGAGTGAATGCCCAAGTCGCGGGCAGTGCGGGCAATGCGAACGGCGATTTCACCGCGGTTGGCAATGAGGACGGAAGTCAGGGGAAAAGTCTCTGCAGTCATGATGCTAGTCCTTCTGGGCTGTGTGCTGAGCGGTGGACACGGGGGAGAGGGATTCGGGGTCGACGAGGGTGAAGCGCACGGTATCGCCCGGGGCGAGCTGGCCTGCGGCATCCAAGTCGGCGTCGATCACCGTCGCGATGACGGGATAGCCGCCGGTAACGGGGTGATCGGCGAGGAATACCACCGGCAGCCCGTTCGGTGGCACCTGGATGCTGCCGCCGACCATGCCCTCGGATTCCAGTTCTTTATCGTTTGCGCGCTGCAAGGGGCCGCTCGTGCTGGTGTCATCGACGTCAGCTGGTGGGCTATCTGGCAGGGATAGGCGCAAGCCCACCCGGTTAGATTGGCCAGTGACGAGCCAGTCAGTAGAGCAGAAACGCTCCAGCTCGCCGGGGGCGAACCAGTCATCGCGAGGGCCAGCGATGACACGGAGTGATTGGCCGGTGACGAGCGGGTTCGTAGAAGATTGTGCGACTGCGGCCTGTCCGTGTGTATCGCTGGCATGAAGAACGTCTCCGGCCTCGACGGGGCGTGGACCCAGCCCGGAGAGGATATCGGTGGAGGCAGAATTCAGAGTCTTGTCCACTGCGAAACCACCGCGAACAGCGAGGTAGGAGCGTAGGCCGGAGCCCGGTGTGGACTCTGGATCGATGGTGACCTGTTGGCCAGCGCGCACGAGCACCGGGGTGGCCAGGCTGTGGCGTTGGGCGTCGACGGAAAGGGTTGCACGAGCACCCGTCACGCAGATCGCGATATCGCGGGATGCTGTGAGAGCAATGCCACCGATGTTCTCCACTACGACGGCGGTCGAAACATTGCCGAGGATGTTGTTGGCGGTCCAGGCACTTGCGCGGTCGAGTGCTCCAGAGTGGTTGACACCCATATCGCCAAGCCCACGGCGGCCAGAGTCCTGGAAGAGGGTTTGCAGTCCGGCGTTGTCTACTTCAAAGACTTTGGTGCCAGTCGCACACGAGTGGGATTGCGGTGCGCCGTTGTCCGTCTGAGTCGCATCGTGTGCCGATTTGTCGGTGGAAGTATCGGGGCAACGCTCGTTGGAGGGTGTGGATGCGGCGGAACCGCAGACATCCACTGAGCCGCGAATGGCGCGGTATCGCAGCGTGTCACCCGGTTGTAGCAGGGCTGGAGGTTCGGCCTGGGCATCCCACATGGGTGTGTCAGTGTGGCCCAGTAACTGCCAGCCACCGGGGGAGGTGCGTGGGTAGACTGCGGAGAATTGCCCGGCCAGCCCTACGGCACCTGCGGGAACTGCGGTTCGCGGAGTACTACGACGAGGGACGTCCCAGGTGTAGTCCTGGCCGGAACTACTGCTCGGTACGCAGTAGGTGAACCCTGGGGCGAAGCCACCGAAAGCGGCCAACCACTTCTGTTCGCTGTGGCGGGTGATGAGCTCCTCGGCGGAGATGCCTAGTATTTCGGCGGTGCTGTGCAGATCCTCGCCGTCATAGATCACGTCGATGACGTGCTGGCGGTTCTGGGAGGCAGCCTGGAGCTCAGGCTTGAAGGAGGAGAGAGCTTCGAACGCCTGCTGTGCATCGCGCCGGGAGGCGAGATTGATGAGGATTGTCTTCGCCGCAGCGATGACCTCCACCTGTCCTTGTAAGGGGTGGGCGCTCAGCGAGACATGCCAGGCCATGACCTCGTCGAGAGAGGCGAGGTCGATGAGCAGACTTCGGGTGCCAGCGCGGAGAATATTTCTACTCACAGAAAGCTCCCGATGTGCACACCGTGGGTGCGTAGCTCATCGGCGATTGCCTGCGCCATGGCGACAGCACCAGGGGAATCGCCGTGGACGCAGACGGAGTCCGCCTGGGTTTGGAAGGTCGATCCATCAATTGCTTCGATGACACCTTCGGTGGCCATGCGCACGACCCGGTTTGCGACCACTTGGGGATCGTGGAGGACTGCGCCACGCTCGCGGCGGGATACGAGTGTCCCGTCCGGGTTGTAGGCGCGGTCAGCGAACACCTCGTGGATGACGCGCAAGCCGGCTTTTTCCGCATGCGAGGCGGCTACAGCACCGGGGAGCAGCATCACTGGGAGATCGCGCCCGAAGGCCTTGATCCCCTCGATGACTGCCTTGGCTTGAGATTCGTGGTAGACGATCGCGTTGTAGAGCGCTCCGTGCGGTTTGACGTAAGCGACCCGCGTGCCGTGCGCTTGGGCGAGGGCATCGAGCGCGCCGATTTGATAGAGCGTTTCGGCGGCGAGTTCGGCGGGAGTGTAGTCGATGAAACGGCGGCCGAAACCTTGACTATCGTGGTAGCCGACGTGCGCACCCACGGCGACATTGTTGGCCTGCGCATCTGCGACAGTCCGGGAGATCGCTAGGGGGTCGCCAGCGTGGAAGCCGCAGGCGACGTTCGCGCTAGAGACGAGGTTCAGCATGGCGCTGTCATCGCTGACTGGGTTGCCGCCCGTCGTTTCGCCTAAGTCGGCATTGAGGTCGATGCTCAGTGCGGTGTCAGTATTAGCCATAATTTTCTACGCACGCTCCCTCGCGGGCCGGCATACCCGCAATCATTGTTCAACAATATTGCCCCTCATGCTAGTAGCGTGAGGGGTAAATGTGAAGCCGATCACCCTACAGGTGGGTGAACGGCTCTGAACACTATTCTGCGGAGGGCTTGCCGTGCTTCTCAGGATCGAGGAGCAGTAAATTACGCTTGGAGGCCGTGACCTCGTCCACACGATCGACCAACCCCTCAAGCATGGACCACATATTGCGAGGGATCGCCCGCTCAGCGTCCTTCCACACACGCTCATCCTTCGTGCCCCACGCCACCGGCATCGGGGAAATCTCCTCGAAAAGGCCCTTAGAGCGCATCGTTTGCACACCAGTAACCGCCATGGACGGCACCCGCACGCCTACCTCGCGTGCCACTCCAGGAATGGAGGTCACCGTCCGCGCCGCGAGAGCGGGGCGAGACGGCCGGGATGGGTCAGCGGTGGCGTCGACCAAAGACAACAGCACCAAATCGCGCGGATTGACTTTCGCGACGACAGCAGGGGCGAGTTCATACATGTCGTAATAATGCTGCGGGCTCCCCATCTTGCGCGGGAGGACGGGGATGATGATCAAACACAGGAAGGCAAAGAAACCAAACGGGATGCCTAGAGCGAAGCTCGTCACGGTGGAGCCCAAGATGACGAACAACAACACCACGGCGACGATCAACAGGGCTGCTAACACACCGGCCGCGACCTGCAGACGCTTGGCATCGCGAAAGAACTCGTTGTGCTTGCGTGAATAGTCCTCATCAACGGAAAAGTCGAAAGGTGTCGTGATGTGGGACAACGTAGTCTCCTTGCGCTTAATTAATCAGTAGAAGCGGTTGGCGCGTCCGGCAGGTCGAAAGAATCGATGATTCGGTAGCCGTAGCCCTGCTCGGCCAGGAAACGCTGGCGGTGCGCCGCATAGTCAGCATCCAGTGTGTCACGGGCGACGATGGAGTAGAAAAACGCTCCACCTCCGTTCGGCTTCGGACGCAGAATACGGCCAAGGCGCTGAGCCTCCTCCTGGCGGGAACCGAATGTGCCGGAGATTTGGATCGCCACGGACGCGCCGGGGAGATCGACGGAAAAGTTCGCCACCTTGGAGACCGCGAGTACGCGGATGTCGCCGTCGCGGAACTGTTGGTAGAGCTTCTCGCGCTTCGCGTTACCCGTCTTCCCATCGATGACAGGAATGTCCAGCTCTTCCGCGATTTCCTGCAGCTGGTCGATGTACGCGCCGATAATCAAGGTCGGTTCGTCCGGGTGCATCCCCATGATGCGCTTGACCACTTTATTCTTCGTTGACGTGGTGGCAGCCAGACGATACTTATCAGACTGCTCGGCGGTGGCGTACACCATGCGCTCGGCGTCCGTGAGTTGCACACGCACTTCAGTGCAGTCGGCTGGGGCGATCCATCCCTGAGCTTCGATATCCTTCCACGGCGCATCGAAGCGCTTCGGGCCGATGAGGCTGAACACGTCGCCCTCACGGCCATCCTCACGCACCAGTGTGGCCGTGAGACCCAAGCGGCGACGCGATTGCAGATCGGAGGTCATGCGGAACACCGGCGCGGGCAGCAGGTGCACCTCGTCGTAAATAATGAGGCCCCAGTCGCGGGAATCGAAGAGCTCCAAGGCGCGGTATTCGCCCTTCGTTTTGCGTGTCACCACTTGGTAGGTGGCAATGGTGACGGGACGAATCTCCTTCTTCTCCCCGGAGTACTCGCCGATTTCCTCCTCGGTCAGGGTCGTACGGCGGATGAGCTCATCGCGCCACTGACGGCCCGCAACCGTATTAGTTACGAGGATGAGGGTGGTCGCCTGGGCCTTAGCCATCGAGGCCGCGCCCACCATCGTCTTGCCAGCACCACAGGGAAGCACAACCACACCGGAACCGCCCTCCCAAAAGCTGTCGGCGGCCATTTCTTGATAGTCGCGCAGCTGCCACTGCTCGATCTCCTGGCTGAGGCTGATGGGGTGCTTCTCACCGTCCACATAACCGGCCAGGTCCTCTGCTGGCCAGCCCACCTTCAGCAGCTCCTGCTTGAGCCGTCCACGCTCGGAGGGGTGGACGACCACGGAGTCCTCATCAAGTACGGCGCCGAGCATGGGCTTAATCTTCTTGTGGCGCTGGATCTCGGCGAGCACCGCGCGGTCGGTGGCTTCCAGCACGAGGCCGTGTGCGGGATTCTTCACTAAACGCAGCCGGCCGTAGCGGTCCATCGTGTCCGCGATATCAATCAGCAGAGGTTGTGGCACCGGAAAGCGACTGTAGGTCTCCAGCACGTGCATGACCTGCTCCGCGTCGTGGCCAGCGGCGCGCGCATTCCACAGTGCGAGTGGGGTGATGCGGTAGGTGTGAATGTGTTCGGGTGCGCGTTCGAGCTCGGCGAAGGGGGCGAGGGCGTTGCGTGCCTCAGCGGCTTGTTCGTGGTCGATTTCCAGCAGGACAGTCTTGTCCGACTGCACGATGAGAGGTCCAGTTCCGATGCTCACTCTGTGTGCGTCCCTTCTGCTCGCCGATCCTGTGCAATCCCGACGCCACGACCGCGCGGCGCCAGCAAACAATCACACCATTCTAGCCATCAGCATCAACGGGGGACATCGACAGCGGCGATGCGGTGCGGCTGCACACTGATGGTTTCGCCGGTGGCCTCGACAACGGCGGAAATGGAGGAGGGAGTCATCATCACGATGCTGATCCACTCCTGACTGGTAGCGCCCGCGTAGTCCACATAGTGGAGGCGCACCTGGGTACCGGCGCTATAGGCTCGGCGGAGTTCACTCATGACGTCCCGCGGGGTGCGGACCGTACGAGTATCGACCGTCGAGGTGCCGTCGTTGGGATCGAGGGCGGTAGTGGCATTGTGGGAGCGCCTGAAACTCTCCACGGCTCCGGCAATCTGTTGGGGCAGATCCCGTGAGCCTGACACGGTGAGGTCACAGCGGGTGCGCGGTGGCGTCGGAACACGAGAGACAGAGGGAACGGACGGCGCCGCAACGCTTGTTGCCTCCCCGCGCGCGTGGGCACGGTGAGTATCGGTGACCAGGTAACGCAGAGACTGAGGAACGGCGGACAGTCCGCCCGGAGCCATTCGATCTAGGAAAGTCTCAATATCTGCGAGGCTGATTCCAGCTTCGAACGCGCGCAGCAGCGACTCCTTCGTCACGCGCCACACGGAGGCCATGCCGGAAGACTCTTGCTCCCCGATGCGGGCGAGCATCTGCTGGTTCTCGGCGCTCAGTAGGCCTGGGGCCATAATGGTGTGGTCGCCTTGGATGATGAGGTAGCTGACGGGATCCGGCAGGAGCTCGTTGAACTGCAGAGATAATGTGGAAAGTACTTCCTCAGTCGGCATCGGCTCACCCTTCGCGAGCGCTGCGCGGTACTGATGAAGAGTGGTGGCGAGGGCCTCGAGCGCGCGAGTTGCTTGTGGCTGGGTGTGAACACCGTGGGAGGCGAGGAGTCCGAAACGTGTGGCTTCCTCGACGATCGTCTCCCATGCTCGCTGTTGTGTTTCCCATGCGAGGGCGGGGCGCATGCGCCACAGTTCGTCGGCGGCTTGCCTTTCAGTTGACGCCGTATGGAACAACTCGCTGAATAGTGTGCGCAGTTCTGCTGCGCGGTCGGCATGTAGTTCGGGGGACAATGGCCGGTTGTCTTCTTCGTCCGCCATCCATGCTGTGTAGGGGGAACCCGCCCAACCGAGGAGGAGCATCGCCCACTGCGTCGCCAATGGTGCCTGGAGGAAAGCCAGGGCCGAGTCCGTCACTGCCCAGTAGGTGCGACCAGTGTCGTCCGCGGGTGCGGGGTCGGGGAACTCACGAGCCAGGAAGTTGGCCAGGTAAAGGTCGGTGATCTGTTCGATGGCCTGCTCTGTGGGGAGATTGCGGCGTCGGGCGATCTTATTTAGCTCGCGCAACCCCACGCCGCCACCGCTTAAAGGTTGGATTGGGTGTGCGCCGAGGTCCGTGATCGTTTCTGTGAGTTCCTGAATCCTCTGGACGATCGACGCCACAGCAGATGCGTCAGCTGCTGGATCGCGGGGGTCAGAAGAGATTTCTTCCGCCGGAGTGGCCGAGTTCGGGATTTCTGAGTTCCAGGAATTGGAGACAGAAAAACTGCCGCCAGCTGGGCTGATTAAGGTGCCACGCAGGTAGGCGCTGACGCGACCGGAAAGCCGGGCAGTAGATTCATCCAACTGGTCTAGGAGGCCTTGGTGGACCATCGTTGGTAGTGGGGCATTCGGATCAGCATCGGGTCGAAGCGTGGCGGAATGGCCAACCCCGCCCGCGGCGGAGAGAGTGCCCAGCAGGCGGCGCTGCCGTGGAGGGAGAGCCTCGATGGTTGCGGGTAGTTCCGTGGTGGGGATGGGGCAGCGATTACAGTCGGCGAGGCGCCAGAGCTGTTCGGTCGCCGGGTCGAAGTCCGGTGGGATGTGGGCGGGGATCTTCAGCGTGGTGGAGCTGGCGAGTGTGGTGGTTCGAGCGTTGGGTTCCGTGGGTCTTTCTGTGTGCTTATTTGTGAGTTGAAAGGTGGGCCCGAACAGTAACCCCCACCGTGCCAAAGACACGATGGCCTCGTTGATTTCAGATTGGGAGGGGCGTGCGGTGTGCGGAGTGCCAGCGATATCGAAGAGCTCGGTCAAGGCGTCCTTCAGGTCATCGATAGTGGCGGGGTGGGAGCCAGCACCGACTTCGGTGGCTGCGTGCAGGATTGCCAGCTCAAGCGAGGAGAGGTGGCGCAGCGCCGGCTCTGGGTGGGCGGAGCCGCGGAACTGTTCAAGGAGGGCCGTGGAGCCGTGAGCGTAGAGGCGCCACAGGAGTTGCGCGATGTCCTCGTCGGTGTGTGAGGCCAACCAGTCGGGGTAGGTTAGGTCATCCTCGCTGTGGGGCTGCAGGGATCCTTGGGCGCTCGAATTCATAATCTGTCTATTCTACTGCGTGATGGGTGCGGGAATGCCACCTGCGGCGAGGGGGGATCGTGGGGGAAGAGAAAAGGCAGACATATGGGCATTCGGGTGGTGATGTGGAAAGATGAAAACCATGTCTAAGGTTGCGAAGAAGGGCTACGTCGATCCGGGCTGGCCAACTGATGTTCCTGAAGGTAAGCACGCTGTGACCGAGCTGGTCGCAGGTTCTGCTGGTGCGCTGAGCCCTTACGGTGATGACCTAGAGCTCCCTGTGGATCCAGCCACCCTGAACTACGTGCACCCACACACCGTCATCAATAAGTAGTTTCTCGCTGATTGATGAGGCGAGTGCCTCTCAGCGTCGCGTGTCGTCGTATCGCGTAATGCGGTGTCTGCTGTGTTTCGTTGCTATGCGGTGTTGAACTGCGTTTCATCGTCATGCAGCTGTGAATGCCTGAATGAGGTCACTCGGCCATCCCAAGCGGCAGGGCTATTAAATGCGGCTGGGTAGTTAATTCTCGGTCGCTTGCTGCTGTGCTTTTAGTGCCCCTGAACGTTGTCTCGATGGAGACACGGACAGGGGCACTTTTGCGTCAATGTGTCAGCGTCGACGGAACGTCTTGGTTGAGGGGCGTGTCCCAAACAGCCCCAAGCTCAACGCTGAGGGGTCACATGTGTCACAGTGTCCTGGGGAAATAGAATTTGCAGACTTCTGCATGGGGCTGTTTGGGACATAGTCATTTTTAGATCTGCTCCTCAGTTGCACATGGGTGAGTTGCACCATTGATGAGCTTTAGTCGCACCGAGGAAGGGCTTTAGTTGTACCGCGCATGTGCTTTCGGCTATTCATTGCGAGTTCTCCTGGTTATGTCATCTCTTGTTGCGCACCTCTTGAACAGTGTTCAAGAGATGGCTATTCTCTATCGCATGCAAAACTTCCAAGAGCTGGCAGACAGGATTCTTCGAGGATATCAGTGCACAGAAGAGGAGGCGCTGCATCTTCTGAAGTGTTCGGATGGTGACACGTTTGACCTCGTGAGTGCCGCGGCGCGGCTTCGTCGCCACCATTTTGGAAACGCTGTCAAGGTCAACTACCTCGTGAACCTAAAATCTGGTTTGTGCCCTGAAGATTGCACGTACTGCTCTCAGCGTTTGGGCTCGGAAGCTGATGTATTGAAATACTCCTGGATTTCGAGTGAAGAGGCGGTGCGTCAGGCGGGATTTGGAATTTCGAGTGGTGCAACTCGAGTCTGCATGGTCGCTTCGGGACGGGGGCCTTCGGAGCGTGAGCTTCAACGTGTCACTGGCACGGTCGAGGCGCTGAAGGCTGAGTATCCACACGTGGAGGTGTGTGCTTGTCTTGGAAAACTTAAGGAGGGGCAGGCGGAGCAGTTGTGCCAGTCCGGGGTGGACGCTTACAACCACAATCTCAATACCGCAGAATCGCACTACGGCAACATCTGTACAACGCATAGCTTTCAGGATCGCGTCGATACTGTGGAGCAGGCTAGTGCTGCTGGGCTCTCATTATGCTCGGGACTCATTGTCGGCATGGGGGAGACTGATGGTCAGCTGGTGGAGGCGGTCATGGCTCTTCGTGATCTTGATGCCGATTCCATCCCGGTGAATTTCCTGATGCCCTTCGATGGAACGCCCCTAGCCGGTCATTGGACGCTCACCCCGCTGCAATGCTTGAGAATTTTGGCAATGGTGCGCATGGTCGCGCCGGAGAAAGAGTTGAGAATAGCTGGGGGCCGTGAACTGCACCTGCGATCGCTTCAGCCGATGGCACTCCACGTGGCAAATTCTTTGTTTCTTGGCGATTATCTCACTTCGGAGGGGCAGGGGGCGCGGGAGGACCTGCAGATGATCCGCGATGGAGGCTTTGAAGTACTTGGGGCTGAAACACACGGTGGTGCAGGGGATTTCGAAGGGGTCCCAGCCGGTGGTGTTGCGGTTGCGGTGGCTCCTCGCCATCGCGGGGTGGGCACATCGGCAGCGCCTAATGCTTGAGGGGCACCTAGGTCTTGAAAGATAAAAATAAGGGCCAAAGCATCATGCTCTGGCCCTAGCCTTTATGTGCCCCTACTGCTGAAGAGCAGTAGCGCGTCCGAATCTCTTAGTGAGGAAGGACGGACTTGATCTGTGCGGAGTACTGGGTGTACAGGCCGTTCAGATTGTCGCGGTGCAGGTTGTAGAAATCGGTGACCTGGTGAGGAACGGCAAAGCCTGCGGCCTCGATGTCGTCAACGATCTTGTTGTAGAGGGAATCGATGGCAAGAACATCCTTCTGGGATGCCAGGTCCTTCACTGCGCGCTCAACCTGTGGGGCTGGTGCTGGCTTTGGAGCGGTGCCAGGCACTGCACGCTGGGTTGGAGCGGAGTTCAGGCCCAGCTTTGCGGAGCAAGCTGGCCATGCACCCCAGCCCTGGGAAGCGAGAACCTTCTCTGCCACGTAGATCTGCTGCTCGCGAGTTGCCTGGTCGGCAGTTGGGGCGAACTGAGTGCCACCGAAGCCTGCCCAGGTGGAAGGTGCGAACTGCAGGCCACCCTGGAAGCCGTTACCGGTGTTGATGGCCCAGTTGCCGCCGGACTCGCACTGTGCGAGGCGATCCCAGTCGGAATCAGGAGCGGCCTGTGCGGCAGGAGCCAGCGCAGCGGATGCGCCAGCGAGGGCGATGCCTGCGACTGCGAGGCGAGAGGAGGTGGAGAAAGAGCTGCGCTTAGTGTGGCGTCCCATAATGTTGGAGTGTCCCTTCAGAGCTGAGGTGCCGAGGATGGTTCCTCTACTCGTTCGTTTTGTTTCTCTTACTGTGAGCCCGCCATCACTGGCTGTGATGCGGCCTTGGTGCGGTCGCGATGGAGGCTTCCGCGTTTTGGTCTGTCGCTACGGTAGCGGTTTGTCACGATTTAGTCACGTTTTTAGTTATTTTGAGTCAAGGGTGCGGTTTTGTTTGAAATGCTGAAAGTTGCCCTGGCCTGCGCGTTATCTACCAGAAATACTTTTGTTATCGTTTTGTGATGTGAGTAAGATCACAGTTATGAAGGTGTCATGTCAACTATCTGTCGGACTCTAGTTGGCTCATTGCTTCATAGTTTGTCTGTGAGCTGCTGTTATGGGTGTTGCGCTTGGGGCATATGGGTTTGCGTGTAGGGGTTGGAAGACGGGCCATATTTGGGGAACTCACGGGGGTTCGGTATCCTAACGTTTCCCTTGTAGCCTGCGCAGACGCGGGCTTTTAGATTAGAGAAGTGGAGGGCGAAAGGAATGCCTACCGGAAAAGTGAAGTGGTACGACGCTTCCAAGGGGTACGGCTTTGTCTCTAACCCAGGCGATGACGACGTTTACGTCGGCTCCCAGGTGCTCCCCGACGGCGTCACTGAGCTCGTGCCGGGTCAGCGCCTCGAATACGATTTCGCGGCTGGCCGTCGCGGACCGCAGGCATTGCGCGTGACCGTCCTGGATCAGGGACCACGCCGCGCGAAGCATAAGTACAAGCCAGCGCAGCTCGCTGGCATGGTGCAGGACACCATGACCATGCTCGATACCAGGGTGCTGCCGACCCTCGAAAATGGTCGCCGCCCAGAGGCGAAGGAATCCCGCGCAATCGCAGAGATTCTGCGCACCATCGCGCGAGAGCTGGACAGCTAGACCGAGAGCCCGGTAGCAAACGCTACTGGGCCTTTGGCGCGATAGACCAGACGGTATTCACCGGAGTTTGTTCGCCACTGGCGTCGAGACCAATAAGGAGAGACTGGATCTCCAGCACAGTCAAACGGGGGACGGAACCGTCCTCCGTTTCTTTATCGGATTCAACAGAAACCGTTACTTCCTCGGACTCGTTAGCCTTAAAATACTGCTCCACGTTGGCTCCGGGATCATCGAAGATCTGCACCATGGCCCAATCGTGGTCGAAAACATCCTGGGGGAGCTTGAGGGTAAATTCCTCGGCATCGCCAATTTCCAATTCAAAGGGTTTGTCACCCTTGCAGTCCTGATCGCCAACTTCGCACGCACTGTATGGCGGAATCTCGGTTTCCTTGCCATCCACCACGGCAACGATTCGTTGCTCGCTCGGCAGGGTTTTCACACGTTTATCGCTCCACTGGTTATAGAGCAGCACTCCACCAACCACCACGAGAACGAGCACAACGATGGCAAGAAGTGCGAGCAGCTGCTTGCGCTGCTCCTTCTTGCGCCGCTGCTTCTTGGTGAGCTTCTTGCCGGATGCCTTTTCTTCAGTCACGGTCTACAGCCTAGGACACGTCCCCGGCGAAACGAACTTCATACAAGGTGTCCCAATACTTCCCCGTCACTAGGTAGCGGTCTGTCTCTGGGATCTGGGCGATGCCATTGAGAACGTCAGCGCCCGCTTCCTCCGTCGCGCTAAATGCTCCCGTTGTGTCGACGACACCCGTGACCTGCCCGGAATTCACATCAATGCGCAAGATCTGGTCGGTTTGCCAGACGTTCGCGAAAACCGTCCCATCGGCGGAGCAATCCAGTTCGTTGAGGTAGTTGGTTTCTACTCCGTCAACGGTCACAGTGACTGAACCAGTCTCCGCGAAGGTTTCCGGATCGCGGAAGCTCAGTGTCCCAGAGCCATTGGACATCACTAGTCGTTCACCCTGCGAACACAACCCCCATCCTTCGCCCTCGTAGTTGGCGGTGTTCTTTTCTGAAAGATCGTCGAGGTTGCGGTGGATGGCCACGCCTTTCTTCCACGTCAGCTGCCACACTGAGTCCTCATGCACGGTAATGCCCTCGCCAAAGTAATCGTCATCGAGGTCGTGGGAGTGCGACTCTTTCCCGTCGAGTGTCGTTCGGTAGATCCGGGAGTCGCCGTACATTCCCGTGCCGACGACAAGCTGGCCATCGTCAGCGAGCTCTAGCCCCTGCGTGAAGGATTCTTTGTTCCATGGATGCTCAGCTACGATGACTGGCCTGAGCTTTTCGACGGAGGAGTTGAGTACGTCTGGCACCGTGGTGCCATCCGCTACCGTGACTGTGCCTAGTCCTGACATTCCTGCCTCGCCGGCGGCTCCCGCGTTCGTAGAGTCCGAAGACCCCAGAGAGCCCGTGGAGTCACACGCGCCCACAAACAGCAGGGAAGTGGAGACAACTACCGTGGCCGCCCGCCTGCGGATAGTGGAGCGGGGAGTGTCTTTGGTCTCGGGGTGGCGTCGAAAAGAAAGAGGCATACTGTCAATGATGCCGGAGCGGCAGGCATAATGGTGTGCGTGACCAGACGTAAAACCTCCAGAACCTCGGCAGACCCCATCCTCTTCAGCGACGACGCAGTGGAGGTGGCCCGCGAGGCACTGGAGGAGATCGGCGAAGGAACCATTGGCGAGCACATTGGAGTGCGTGCCGTGGGGGAAGTGGCCATCCATCGTTTCAGCAGCCTCGCGCCCGGTTATAAATCCTGGGAATGGACGGCCGTGCTGGCCTGTGTGCGGGGGACCGCCACCATCACCGTCAATGAGGTCAGCCTGCAGGCGGGCAAGAAGGCTTCACTGGCGCCAGAATGGATTCCTTATGAGGATCGCGTGCTGCCCGGCGACCTTGGACCGGGAGATACTCTGCCGCCCCGCGCGGACGATGAACGTCTGACGACTGCGAAAAGCCTCAAATCGGACAGTGGCTTCCCGCGCAACCCGCAGGCACCGCAGGTCCTCTCACAGCCGGGATTGGAAAGAACCCTGAAGCGCTGGCGGACCGGCGAGTACGGGCCGAATAGCGAATTCGCAGAGAAAGCCCCGATGACCTGCCGCACATGTGCTTTCTACTTGCCTGTGAACTCGCCGGACACGCACTTCGGTGTCTGCACCAATGAGTACTCCGCAGACGGCCATGTGGTTCACGAAACCTACGGTTGCGGTGCTCACGCGGAGACGAAACAAACGGCCGAAATTCACAGCAACCGTGAGTACGGCGCTTTCGACGATGGTGCTATCGAGGACGTGTAAGTTTCCACCCGGTTAAATAATTGCGGGGTTTGCCTATTATTGCCCCCTCAGGGTTGTCACGAGCCGCTCCCAAGTGCGATTCTCTTAGGAGTTCTGGATTCATTGCTTCTTCTTAGGTGCACCGTGCCGCACAGAATCACAGTGTTCGTGAATCACAGTGGTCGTGGTGGGCAGAGGAAGATCTGAAAGAATCCGGCATTCTGACGTTTCGCCGCACCGCGTACCAGCCCGATTAATCCACGGGTTGCGCGTGGCGCGGTCTTGAAGAGAAGAGATCGGGTAAGTCCATGGCAGATTCTGCATCCTCCGCGGCCTCGACGGAGGCCGAGGCTACGCCGGACACACAGTCGGGCACGCCATCCCAGACCAGCGGCGGTTTCCTAGACCGTTACTTCCACATCTCCGAGCGCGGCTCCTCCATCCCGACGGAGATCCGTGCGGGCGTGGTGACGTTCTTCGCGATGGCCTACATCATCATCCTCAACCCGCTGATCCTCGGTACGGGGGCCGATGTCAACGGTGATGTCCTCGGCACCTCCCGGGTGGCAGCGGCCACGGCGTTTGCCGCCGGCGTGATGACCATCCTGTTTGGCGTGATTGCCAAGTATCCCTTTGGTATTGCTGCTGGCCTCGGCATCAACACCCTGGTGGCCGTCACCTTCGTCTCCGTGGAGGGTTTGACCTGGCCAGAAGCCATGGGCTTGGTGGTGATCAACGGTATTATCATCGTCTTGCTGGCCGTCTCCGGCTTCCGTGAAGCTGTGTTTAACTCCATTCCCGGCTCCATGAAGGCCGCTATCGGCGTGGGCATTGGCCTGTTTATCTCCTTGATCGGTCTCGTCGATGCCGGCTTCGTCCGCCGTCTCCCTGACGCTGCGAACACGACCGTGCCAGTTGGTCTGGGCATTGATGGTTCCATCGCTTCCTGGCCGACAGCAGTATTCTGTATCGGCTTGGTGATCTGTGGCGCGCTTGTCGTCCTCGGGGTCCGTGGCGGCTTGTTCATCGGTATCGTTCTGAACACCATCATCGCAATGGTCATCGAGGCAGTCACCGGCTCGGGTCCTTCCGTCGGCGACGATGGCTCCCCGAACCCCGCTGGCTGGAACCTGGCTGTTCCGACTCTGCCAGATTCCTTGGGTGGTGTGCCTGATCTGTCTCTGCTGGGCGCCATTGACATCTTTGGAGCGTTCGCGCGCATTGGTGTGCTGGCCGCCACCCTGCTGGTGTTCACCCTCGTGTTGGCAAACTTCTTCGATGCCATGGGCACCATGACTGCGCTGGGTAAGCAGGCAAAACTCATGGACAACAAGGGCAGCCTCCCCGGCCTGAAGAAGGCGCTTGTCGTCGAGGGCGCGGGTGCGATCGTCGGTGGCGCGTCCTCCGCTTCTTCCAACACGGTGTACGTGGATTCCGCTGCCGGTATTGCCGATGGCGCCCGTACGGGTTTGGCCAACGTGGTCACGGGTGTGCTGTTCCTGCTGGCGATGTTCCTCACCCCGCTGTATGAGGTGGTTCCCATCGAGGCAGCTGCGCCTGTGCTCGTGATCGTTGGTGCCCTGATGATGCAGCAGATCACGGAGATTGATTTCTCTAAGTTCTACATCGCGTTCCCAGCGTTTCTGACCATCGTGGTTATGCCGTTTACCTACTCCATCGCTAACGGCATTGGCGTGGGCTTCATCGCTTATGTGGTGATGAACGTCTTCGCGGGTCGTGCGAAGAAGATTCACCCGCTGCTGTACATTGTGGCGATCCTGTTCGTGGTGTTCTTCGCGATCGACCCGGTCATGGGGGCTCTGAGCTAGGTAGTTTCCTTCCACTATTCCTCAGTGCCGAGAACGACTATCCCTCTGCGGTAGCGTGAGCTGTATGTCCCATGCTTACCCAGAGGGTTTTCGCGTAGTTCGCATCGAGGATCCGGCCGATGCTCGCTTGGATGACATCCGCCACCTCAATTCCTCCGATTCCCGCCCCGATCTGCCCGGTGGCAAAGGTTTGGTTATTGCGGAGGGCAACCTGGTGGTTCCGCGCCTGTTGGACTCCCGTTACCCGGTGCGCTGCGTGGTGGGCTTTCCTTCCAAGCTCTCCCAATTGTTCGACGCCACCAACCCTTCCTCTCCGGCCTTTGATCCAGCCATCGGCGCGCGCCTGCGCGAGGCGCTGCAGCGGGCGGAGATTTACGAGGTCAGCCGAGAAACGCTGAAGGAGGTTGCGGGCTTCGACATGCACCGTGGCCTCGTTGCGGCTGCTGATCGGGTAGAGGAACGCGGGGTGGAGCAGCTCCTCGACGAGCTCGATGCAGAGCACGATCGAGTCGTGTCGGAAGGTAGCGCGGCGGCGGAGGATCCGCGGGTTCTGTGCGTGCTGGAGGGGGTTGGAGACCACGAAAACCTTGGCGCGATCTTCCGCAATGCCGCAGGCCTGGGAGTGGAGGCGGTGCTCTTCGGCGCGAGTACTGCCGATCCGCTCTACCGGCGCAGTGTGCGCGTGAGCATGGGGCATGTGCTGCGCGTGCCCTTCGCGCGGTTCCCCGGTACCACGACCACCTGGCAGCGGGATCTCCGCTGGCTCCAGGACCGCGGGTACACCGTGGTCGCAATGACCCCGAATACGGACACGAGTCTGATGCAGGGGCTTGCTGGCGTCGTCGACAAGGGGGAGAGGAAGATCGCCATCATGGTGGGCGCCGAAGGACCCGGCCTGACCGAGCACGCTATGCGCGCAGCCGATGTGCGGGCGAAGATTCCGATGGCGCCGGGGACGGACTCGCTCAATGTCGCGACGGCCGCCGCGATCGGCTTTTATGCAGCACAAGGGCTCTAACTCGAAGTAGGGGCACCACGGCTACCCGCGAAGGTGGGGAGGGGCGGCCAGCCACCTTGCTATCATGGGCAGGAAGTGACGTGGGGTGCGCCACCCGCGCCGGGAGATCGGCAGGGAAGAGCGCTGAGATCATACCCATCGAACCTGCTCTAGCTCGTACTAGCGAAGGAACTGTCCAATGCGATTAATGAACGCTGCGCACAATGAAGTGTCCCAGCAACAGCCACTTGTTCAATGCCTCACCAACTCCGTGGTCACCAACATCACGGCCAATGTGCTGCTCGCCGCCGGTGCCCAACCAGCGATGTGCGACACCCCGGAGGAATCCTTCGACTTCGCGCAAGTCGCCTCCGGAGTGCTGATTAATGCGGGCACCCCGAGCCAGCAGCAATACGCCGGCATGCGGGAGGCAATCCGCGGAGCGAGGGAAGCCGGCACCCCATGGGTTCTCGACCCAGTGGCCGCCGGCTCGCTGCGCCACCGCACAGAGTTCATCCTGTCCATCCTGCAGGAAAAACCGACGGCCATCCGCGGCAATGCCTCAGAGGTCATGGCTATTGCGGGCATGGGGGCCGGTGGTCATGGTGTGGAATCCACCGATGAGGTAGAGGCAGCCGTGCCAGCAGCGAAGAAACTGGCGGAGAGTACCGGCGCGGTCGTCGCAGTCTCCGGGCCGCGCGACCTGATCGTGTCCGACGGGCGAGTGACATGGTTGCGCAGTGGCCACCCGATGCTGCAAAGCGTCATCGGGACGGGCTGCTCCCTCGGAGCACTGACCGCGGCCTACCTCGGAGCGGCACGGGGTTCCTATCTGACTTCTGACCTGGGGTGGGAGATCAATGATCACACCGCCACGCTCGCCGCGCATGCGCACTCCGGTGCGGCGGCGCAGCTGGCAATGTCCGGGGAGATCGGGCCAGTGCCGAAGGCGCCGGGTTCTTTTGCGCAAGCGTGGTTGGACGCGCTCTACCTCATCACCGAAGCACAGATTGAACAGTTCATTGATGTGGAGGAGGCGTAAGAGTGGCGGACGAGCTTGATCTGAGCATTTACTTGGTGACGGACCCGGAACTCGGTGGTGGGCCAGACAAGGTTGCTGACATCGTGGCTGAGGCCGTGGCAGGTGGCGTGACGGTCGTTCAACTGCGTGATAAGCAAGCAACCGACGAGCAGGTTGCGGAGCGCGCTCGGGAGCTGCAGGCGCGGATCGACGTGCCGCTTTTCATCGATGACCGTTTGGCCGTGGCGAAGGAACTCGGAATCCACCTGCATATCGGTCAGTCGGATGTGCCTTATGTGGAAGCTCGGCGCGCATTGCCACCGCACCTGAAGATTGGGCTCAGCGCAGCCTCGCGCGAGCAGGTCGATGCAGTGGTGGAACAATGCGCGGCGGCACAAGTGCCGCTGCCGAACCTCATTGGCATTGGGCCAGTATTCACCACCACGACCAAGAAGGACGCGCCACAGGCCTGCGGTGTGGAGCACCTGGATGACATTGCACGGTATGCCCGCAGCAAAGGCATCGCTTCCGTGGCAATCGGTGGCATTAACGCGCAGCGAGCCCCTGAGGTCGCCGCAACCGGCGTAGACGGTCTGTGCGTGGTCTCGGACATCATGGCGGCCGCAGATCCGCGTGCCGCTGCCGCAGCGTTGGTTCAGGCCTGGACGGAGGTGCGCCGATGAGCATCCCTTCGTGCCCACGTGTCTTAAGCATCGCCGGCACCGACCCGACGGGTGGTGCGGGGATTCAGGCTGATCTGAAGGCGATTGGTGCTGCCGGTGGCTACGGGATGAGTGTGACGACCGCGCTGGTCGCGCAGAACACCCAGGGCGTGCGCAGTATTCACACCCCGCCGGTGAGTTTCTTGGAAGCACAGTTGGAAGCCGTTTTTGACGACGTGACGGTGGACGCCGTCAAGGTCGGCATGCTGGGTGACGTGACGATTACGGACACCGTGCGGCGCTGGTTGCAAGAACACCCCGTTTCTGTTGTGGTTATTGACCCCGTCATGGTCGCAACCAGTGGTGATCGTCTGCTGTCAGAGGAGGCGGAGGAGGCCGTGCGCGGGTTCGTGGAGGACTGTGCCACGCTGGTCACCCCGAACGTGCCGGAGCTGGCGGTGCTCGTCAATCAGCCTGTGGCGCGTAGTTTCGATGAGGTGATCGAGCAAGCCCGCAACCTCGCCGCCCAGAGTTCTGTCATGGTGCTGGCCAAGGGTGGCCACCTCGATGGTGATCGTGCGGACAATGCGCTGGTGACCCCGGAGGGCACGGTCACTACTGTTCCCGTAGCGCGAATCGCAACCAAGAACACCCACGGCACGGGCTGCTCCCTCTCCTCCGCAGTGGCCACGCGCTTGGCTGCTGGCGATGCACCGGAACGTGCAGTGGCTTGGTCTACACGGTGGTTGCATGACGCGATTGTCCATGCCGACGCACTCCACGTTGGTCAGGGGCATGGGCCGGTGGATCACTTCCACCAGCTGCGTATTCGTGCCCAGGCTGGCAGCTCCCAACCTTGGTTGGGCGAAGACTGGAGCGAGATACCCGAGCGAGGTGAACAAGCCAGCCCAGAGATCTCCCCGGTCGGTCCACACACCCAACGGTTGTGGGGCCTCGTGGCGGGGTCGATCTGGCCGGACATCCAACGGCTTCCGTTCATCCGTGATCTGCGCAGCGGCGCTTTAAGGCGGGAGGACTTTGCTTTCTACCTCAACCAGGATGCGATGTATCTGCGCACCTACTCTCGTGCCCTCGCAGCCCTCTCCAGCGCTGCGCCGAGTGCAACTGAGCAAGTGTTCTGGGCACAAAGCGCCGCAAATACCTTGGTGGAGGAGGCAGAGCTGCACCGCACATGGCTAGCAGCAGAGGCCCAGCGCAGCAGCATTGGCGCTGAGCACCCATCGCCGGTGACGAAGGCATACACCGACCATCTCCTCGCCAGCGTGCTCGGTGACGACTACGCCGTGGGCGTGGCCGCGGTTTTGCCGTGCTATTGGCTGTATGCGGAGATTGGGCAGCACCTCCACGAGGCAGCGACCCCGGAGCACCCATATGTTGCGTGGCTGGAAACGTACAAGGATGAGGATTTCGTCGAGGCGACGCGCCGGGCACTAGGCGTGGTTGAACAGGCGCTGGAGTCCGCTGGTTCCGAGCAAAGAGAACGCGCCGAACAGGCGTTTATCTACGCCAGCCTTCACGAACGAGAGTTTTTCGACCAAGCCTCGCGAGCGTGGTGACTGGGCTTATCCCCTGTTGCGCGAGGGGGCTTTGTGGCCTTCGCCGGCCGATCCGTGTTGCGCGCTCGGCGGCGAACCTCGTCGCCGATGACATGAGCCAACCCGCCGAGCTTCTTGACGCCTCTCACAACCCCGCGCCCTACGGCACCGGCTACGTCCTTGGCCAGCTGCTTATTGCTTGGCTCGTCACCACTCTTGGGCTTGGGGACGGCAGCCGAGTAATCGTCATAGCCCTGTTCATCGGAGAACAGGGAAACATTGTCCGGGGTGCGCCGTCGGCGGGAGGCTAGGGGGAGCCCCTCCGCTCGTACCTCTGTTTTTGCCTCTGGGCGACCATCGACGGCGAAAGCGGAGACCGGCAATTCCACCTCAGGTTCGCGGAGGGAAAAGCCCAGCCAGTGTTCGATAGCCGCATGCATCAACAGGTAGGGAACAAAGGGGAGCTGGATGCCGGTGGCAGGGGCATTTCCCTCCCAAAATGGCATCTCGAATGATTCAGGTAGCCCGGTGTCCTCGTAGACGGTTTCCCGGGTCGCAGCGAAAGCACGCTTGAGCGTTCCGCCCGACCAGTGGGCGATGGCCCCGTATCCACTGCCTTCGCCCGCGATCGTGCCGTCGCAGCCTTCGGCACTTTCTGCGGTGGCATAGACATCGGGGGCGTTGACGAAATGGCGGTAGCGCTCCGGCAGGTCGCTGAGCTTCGGCATGTCTTCCACGACCATGCGCACCACGGAGAGGCCTTTGTAACCGCCAATGTAATACTCGTGTTCGCCGGGATTCGCGCTGCGCGTCATATCGAAATCACCGATGTGCGTCAGTGGCCATCGTGGGTTGAATTGCGCGAGGTACTTGCGGGCGAAGCCACGGTCTGCCCGAGGCTCGGCCTCAAGAACGGCACGGGGCTGCGCTGCGGTAACGAACCACAGCGTCACGAGGGTCTTGGCTGTGTGGCCCTGCGGCATGGGGGCTGTCTCCGTTACTTCTTCTTACGAGGGTTGGTGCGCACACCGAGGAGTACATCCTCCCAGTGCGGGGTCACGGCCTTGCGCTTGCGCTTAGCGGGCTTGCGCTCTTCGCCATCGGGGTGGAGGAGGAACTCGTTAGTATCGTCTTCTGCGCCTCCAGCGCGGTCGTAAAGCCCACGAGGGCGTTGGTTTCCACGCTGACCTCGGTCATTGCGCTGCTCACCGCCGCCGATGAGCGCGTCCAATCCGCTACGCTCCACGGAGCCGTGCCCCTCTCGAGCAGCGGGGTTTCCGGTGGGATCGCCTTCGTCGTCGTAGTTGTCGTACTCCGAGTAGTCGTCCTCTTCGGCCGGTCCGCTGCCGAGCAGTGGGGTTACGGCGGCCATGCGGCGCACGGGCTGTCCGTAACGTGGGTCGATGAGATCGCTGGCCACGGAGTTATTTGCGTGCACCAAATCCGGTCCCAGTGCGCACTGTTCGAAGATGAATTCCGCTTGGTGAGTGGACGTCTGCCCGGCGGCTTCCTTCTCCCACTCCACGCTGACGAGCCAACGACGTGACTGATCCTGGTAGGCATCCCAGGTGGCATCAGATAGTGTGGCGCCTCGTGCGGCTAGCGCGGTGGCGAGCACTTCCCATAGCGTCTGCTTGGTTGGCCCATCGGCCAGTACCGGGTGTGCCGCGTGCGCGAGGTCGGCGATGCGTCCGCGTTCCTGCAGGATGGGCCAGGCGTAAGGCTCAATCCGCGCCTCATCCGTGTCCGCTTCCTTCGCCAACTCGGCGACTGACGCGCCATGGCGTACCCGATCTTGGATCGTGCGCGGGCTCATGTTGATCTTGATGCGGTGCCTTCTCTTCTTTTCGACGCCACCAGCGACCACCGGAGCGATTCCCGTGGACGTGGCGGAATTGGCCTGGGCAGCATTCTGCGTGCTGGAAGCGGCGTCCTGCTCATCGGAAGAGGCAGTAGCATCTGATTTTGTGGTGTTGTCTGAGGCTTCAACACCCACTACTTCGCCCTCGAGAACGGCAGCGCTGGCGGTGTCGTGATTATTCGACCCGCTCTCCGCTGAACCTGTTGCCTCGTCACCAGAGTGAGAGTTCGGGCTGGCGCTGGAGCCATCGGGTGCTGATGCGGTGGCGTCGGATTCCGCGGGGTCCGACGCGTGAGAAGTGGAAAGGTCAACCACGGAGGATAATGCAGACACCGTAGCTCCGGTTTGAGTCTTGCCGGCTTGCGTTTCTCCGGCCTGAGGAGAATTGGCGCCTGTGGCACCGGCCAGAAGATCACGCAGCTCTGCCGTCACGGGGAGGAAAAACTCAGAGTTTGTATCCACCCCGCGCAATACCAATGATGCTGTATCGCTTTCGGCAACGACGAGCTTCAGCTCCTGCAACGGGGGCCTCCTGACAATTGAGGGAAAGGTTACAAACCACCTTAGTAAAAGGACGACGCGCACCGTGGGATAAACAGTCCCGCGGTGCGCGTTTGATGAAGAAAAAGCTTAATCGGGTATGTCCCGTGTCGGCTTCTGACACCTGGCTTTTAGGCCTTGGCGTAGCCACCGTCCAAAATGTAGTCGATAGCGGCAGTGAGCTTCTTAATGTCCTCTGGCTCGATGGCTGGGAACATACCGATGCGCAACTGGTTGCGACCCAGCTTGCGGTAAGGCTCAGTGTCCAGGATGCCGTTGGCGCGGAGAATCTTGGCGATCTTCGCGGCGTCAATGTCATCGGAGAAATCGATGGTGCCAACAACCAGAGAACGGGCATCGGTGGACTCGACGAACGGGGTGGCCTCTGGGCGGGACTCGGCCCACTCGTAGAGGTGAGCGGAAGACTCGCTGGTGCGCTTGACCATGCCCTCGAGTCCGCCGTTGGCGTTCATCCACTTCACCTGGTCATCCAGCATCAGCAGGGTGGCGACGGCAGGGGTGTTGTAGGTCTGGTTCTTGAGGGAGTTATCCACTGCGGTCTTCAAGTCCAGGAATGCAGGGATGTATCGATCCGTCGCGGCGATTTCCTCGACTCGTTCGAGTGCGGCTGGGGAGAACGCAGCCAGCCACAGGCCACCGTCCGAGGCGTAGCACTTCTGAGGGGAGAAGTAGTAAACATCCGCCTCCTGCATATCCACAGGAAGACCGCCGGAGCCGGAGGTGGCGTCGATGACCACGAGCGCATCGGTCTTCGGACGCTTCACTGGCACCATGGCGCCGGTGGAGGTCTCATTGTGGGCCCAAGCGACCACGTCGGCATCGGTGCCGTCCAGCTCGGCTGGGGAAGGGGCGGTACCTGGCTCTGCGGCGACGATCTGTGGCTCGTCCAGCCAAGGAGCCTTCTTGGACACGGTGGCGAACTTGCCGGAGAATTCACCATAGGTGAGGTGAGCCGACTTCTTGCGGATCAGGCCGAAGGAGGCGGCATCCCAGAATGCGGTGGCGCCACCCAGGGACAGGATAATTTCGTATCCTTCCGGCAGCTGGAACAGCTCGCCCAGACCAGCCCTCACGGATCCCACGACGTCCTTGACAGCGGCCTGACGGTGGGAGGTGCCCATCACATCGGCGTTGTCTTGGATAGCCTGAATCTGCTGCGGGCGGACCTTAGAGGGGCCGCAGCCGAAGCGTCCGTCGGAGGGGATCAACTCAGATGGAAGGGTAAGGAAGTCGTTGCTCATGTTTTATCTTTCCGATTCTTGGTCGATATCAGTGTTCAGATATAGCTACGTGCTCGCATCTTTAGCTACGTGCACACATCCGTGTGGATCTAAACCGCTCCGGAAAAGTCGATGCTTCCCGACGTGGTACGTGTGCGCACCTGCGTGCGTGCAAGAGTGCTCCCCTGCATGCGTGCAAGTGCGTACAAGAGTACAGCCGTTGGCGAAATGCGAGCGCCTATCCGAGCGACGCGACCGTTGAGGGGATATCTGTGGCATGCGCCGAACATCATCAAGGATAGTCCGTGAGATCACATTGAATAGAGCAGTTGGGAATTTACTTCCAAAATCATATGGAACTTGGGTAATACGGGGGTAGGGGCTCCGCTGAAATGCCCAAGGAAGTGTTTCTTGGCTCACATGTTCGGTACAATGTGGGGTGTCCCACGGATTAGCTACGGTGGATGTCGTGGCGTTGAGGCACGCCAATCGTTATGACGAAAACGCCATAAGCTAACCATCACCCTTGCGGGAAACGCAATGAATAGTTGCAGGCTGTGAGGAGGCTCGAAAAGCCGCCGTGCTGGCTCGTGGCGTCGAATAAAAAGACACACACAAAGCTCATGTGGAAGGTCAGCACAACCACACCGCGCTCCGGCAGGGACAGGGAGTAAGCGCTACACTTGAAAACGCTGAAAACTTAGCACGCGAGAGCATCGACCATTCAGAAAGGGATGTCAATGGCTACCGATAATCCAGACAAGGCCGTACTCCACTACCCAGGTGGCGAGTACGAGATGGACATCGTCCACGCAACCGAAGGAAACAGCGGTATTGCGCTGGGCAAGATGCTGGCAGAAACCGGCCTGACCACCCTGGATCCGGGCTACATGAACACCGGCTCCACCAAGTCTGAGATCACCTACATCGATGGTGCCGAGGGTATCCTCCGCTACCGCGGATACGACATCGCTGAGCTGGCAAACAACAACACCTTCAACGAGGTTTCCTACCTGCTCATCAACGGTGAACTGCCAAACTCCGAGGAGCTCGAGGAGTTCAACACCAACATCCGCAAGCACACCCTGCTGGACGAGGACTTCAAGAGCCAGTTCCGCGTATTCCCACGCGACGCCCACCCAATGAGCGTACTGGCCTCCTCCCTGAACATCCTCTCCACCTACTACCAGGACTCCCTGGACCCACTGAACCCAGAGCACCAGAAGCTCAACACCTACCGCCTCATGGCGAAGGTGCCAATGCTGGCCGCATACGCATACCGTGCGTCTAAGGGCAAGCCATACATGTACCCGGACAACAACCTCAACGCGCGCCAGAACTTCCTGCGCAACATGTTCGGCTACCCAACCGAGGAGTTCGAGGATGACCCAGTAGTCACCAAGGCTCTGGACAAGCTGCTGATCCTGCACGCTGACCACGAGCAGAACTGCTCCACCTCCACCGTCCGCATGGTCGGCTCCTCCCAGGCCAACATGTTCGTCTCCATCGCAGCCGGTATCAACGCCCTGTCCGGCCCACTGCACGGTGGCGCCAACCAGGCAGTTCTCGAGATGCTCGAGGACATCCAGGCCAACGGCGGCGACGCAACCGACTTCATGAACCGCGTGAAGAACAAGGAGCCAGGTGTTAAGCTCATGGGCTTCGGTCACCGCGTGTACAAGAACTACGACCCACGCGCTGCCATCGTCAAGGAGTCCGCACACGAGATCCTGGAGCACCTCGGCGGCGACGAGCTGCTGGATCTGGCCATGAAGCTCGAGGAGATCGCACTGGCTGATGACTACTTCATCCAGCGCAAGCTCTACCCGAACGTCGACTTCTACACCGGCCTGATTTACCGTGCGATGGGCTTCCCAACGGACTTCTTCACCGTTCTGTTCGCAATGGGCCGCCTGCCAGGCTGGATTGCTCACTACCTGGAGCAGGTCAACGACCCAACCGCGAAGATCAACCGCCCACGCCAGATCTACACCGGTCACGCAGAGCGTTCCCTGTAAGACGCAGATGTGAGCTCCATCGGGCTTCGGTAGCTTCGGCAGCTGAAGAGCCGGCCGAGGCGCCCGGCGAGCGGTGAGTGTGAGCTAGTGTTGCTCGCTCATGCAGCTCGGATGGCGCTCAGCGTGTCAGCGAATTGAAGCTCGCTGACCGGGGCTTTTGATCCCGCTCTTCCTCTCGTTTGTGAGGGGAGGGGCGGGATTTTGTTATTCTGGGGAGGTTCGCGCGGTGTGGCTGTAGGCAAAATGCTTGTGCCCGCGCCGTCCGCATACCCCTGTAAATCGCGGGTTGGCGTAAGGCACGGAAAACTCTGTGCTTCAGTTAGCCCGTCTACAGAGGCTCCGCACGGAGCCTCGCGAGCAAGAGGTCCCAGCCGTGAGCCCTAGCAGTGAGAATGATCCAACCCGGAGTCTCACGAGCAAAGAGGGCACTAGTTTGGTGCCTCGATAGCAAGGAGTAAAAACCCAATGAGCAAGCCTCAAATCGAGCCACAGTCCGGCCCTGCCCCCAGCGAACTGGTGATTGAGGACATCACCGTTGGCGAGGGTGCAGAGGCTGTCGCTGGCGGCATGGTTGACGTGCACTACGTGGGCGTGGATTTCGAGACGGGTGAGGAATTCGACTCTTCCTGGGATCGCGGTCAGTCCATCCAGTTCCCGCTGAATGGTTTGATCCAGGGTTGGCAGGAAGGCATCCCCGGCATGAAGGTAGGTGGCCGCCGTCAGCTGACCATCCCACCGGAGAAGGCGTATGGCCCAGCCGGTATGGGGCACCCTCTGTCCGGTCGCACCCTGGTTTTCATCATCGACTTGCTGGACGCGCAGTAGCTCAGCTGGCTTTCCAGCAATCCTGACCTATTTGCCGACCATAGGCTGCACAAGGCTATGTGAGGTCGGCTTTTGAACAATACTCCCTCACGTTTCGTGGGCTTAACCTAAGAGCCCAGGTCGCGAATTCTCGCACCGCAACATGAGGGAGATTTGTTCATGGGGCACCAAACACCCCGCTGCACCCACCGCCGGCTTAGCATCCCGGTTCCCCATTAAGCTGCGCGCCCAGCACACACCTGTGCCATGTGGCATGATCGGTGCCATGAATAGGGCTGGGGGGCCGTTGATTTCCACAACGGGAACATCGCAATCGCATCGCGCGGCAGTCTATCGTCGTGCTCAGAAGGATGGGGACCTGATCCGCGTCCTTCCGGGCGTATTTATCCCATTCCAGGAGCTGCCGATCGAACGCGATGCGCGGATCAGCCTCTTCATCACCGCGGCGGCCGTTGCTCACCGGAACAGTATTGTTGTCGGCCGTTCCGCCGCATTCCTTCACGGTCTGGCTCGGACGACGGAGGAGGTGGCGTCGAAGGACTATCCGCCGATCGAATTGGGCACCGTGACGCACAGCTCAACGCGCCACACCTCGCATCGATGGATGCAGATTGAGCATCGGCGCGTGACGCGGAAGGTGGAGCGGCGATGCGTGACTATGCGCACCCCGTTTGGGCACATTCGTGTCGCGAGCATGCTCGATACGTGTGAGCAGTTGCTGCTGTGGCATCCAATGGATGCGGCCGTGGTGGCTGTTGAGGATGCGCTGAATAGGATGAAGCTACCTCGTGGTGCCCTGCGGGTGGAGAATCTCAAGGGGCGGAAGGGCATCAAGCAGGCGCGGCGCGCGCTTAAACTTATTACGCCATGGTCGGAGAGTCCGCGCGAGAGTGAGCTGAAGTTGCGGTTGTGGCGCGCGGGCCTGCCGGCGCCGATGCAGCAAGTTGTTATCCGACGCCACACTGGCGAGTTTCTCGGACGTGTCGATTTCATGTTTCATTGTGGCCTGATCGTGGAGTACGACGGCGCAAGCAAGCATGCGAGTGTGTCGGTTGATCCTTCGAATGTGTTCTCTTTGGAACGGAGCTTGAACAGGGAGAGGGAGCGGGAACGTCGCATTATGGGTCTGGGGTATGAGTTCGTGCGAGTGGATCGGCGGAGTTTCCGTGAAGGCACTGGGGTGGAGGATGTGGTGGAGAGGTACGCGGATATGGTGGATAATCCGCCGTCCAAGACGAAGCGTGAGAAATGGGTGTGGTCTGCGAAGGGGAAAGCCTGGAGGGAGTGAAGCCTGACGGGAGTGAGGGAAGTAGAGGTGGGCAGGGGGAGGCAGAAGGAAGCAGGGCTAGCGTGAACAAATCTCCCTCACGTTGCGTGGGCTCAATCTAAAAGCCCAGGTCGCGAATTCTCTCGGTGCAACGTAAGGGAGATTTGTTCATGAGCGGCTGCAGTGCCACCAGCGGGCAGTGCCACCAGCGGGCAGCGCCACCAGCGGGAGGCGAGCTAGTTGCCCTTGAGCGCCTTCACCCAGGTGAGCTTGGAGCCATTGTGGAGGATGGCGTTGCGGTAGATCTTCGCAACGAGGGCCAGCGCGCCGACAGTTAGCAGCATTGCCAAACCGAAGGAGGCCAGTACCTCGAGCAGGCTCATGTTGCCTCCAATCATCTGCACGGGGGCGACTGTCAAGCTGAAGGGTGGCACCCATGCGAGTACCTGCATGATGGTGGAATCCAGTGCGTTCCAGCCGAAGATCGGCGCGTAGATCATGCCGAAGATCAGCAACATAATGGGCGACTGGGTGGACTGCAGGTCCTCGGTCCGCGAAACCATGGAACCAGCGGCTGCGTACAGCGAGCCGAAGAACAACAGGCCGATGGCGAAGCTCAATAGCATGAGCGGCACTACAGCCATGCTCAGCGTGAACCCTTCCAGCAGGCCAGTGATTTTCACGGCGGTGGCTCCGGCACCCAAGATGATTGCGGTGCTGACGAGGCCCAGGATTGCGTTACCGACCAACTTGCCTGCGAGGAAATCCATCGGACGCACGGAAGCGAGGATGATCTCCACTACGCGGGAGCTTTTCTCCTCCGTCACGCGTCCACCGATGTTCGCGGCGAAAAGGATAATGAAGAAGCTCATGAGGCTCACGGCGATCATAACCGTGACCACAGCGCCCAAGTTGCTTTCCTGTTCCTTTTCTTCATCGAGGTCTACCGTGGTGTAGCTGCTGTCCGGCAGTGCGTTGGTGAAATCGGCGGGGTCCACGCCCACTGCGTTGAGTGCCTCGTTTTGGGCATTCGCTGTCAGTGTTGTGCTGACAATCGCAGTGACGGTGCCATTGGGAGAGCCCTTGGCAAATAGTTCGTAGCTCGTATCCTTGCCTTCGCCTTCGGCGACCAGCGCAGCGTCGACATCCCCATCCTTGACCTTCTGCTTGGCTTCGTCTGCAGAGTCGATGCTCTCTACCTTGATCTCCCCGGTACCGCCGGAGCCGACGCCCGCGATAGGGCCCGCGCCCTCCATCGCGCCCGGGTTGTTCGCTTCGGTGATCTCCTTGGCTACCTGTTCGAATGGTGCGCTTTCCATGCCGACGACAGCAAGCGATGGCTGTTCATCGCTGTCCTTGTTCATGAAGAAGTTCGCAACGAACACTCCGCCGACGGTGACGATCAGCGTAATGAGAAGCGAGAAGATCACGCCTTTGGAGCGCAGGAGCACAGAGATTTCGCGTGCGGCGACGGTGGAGATTGTGTTGGCTGAGGAGTACTTCGTATTTTGGGTGCTCGTGGTGGTGCTCATGACTGCACAACCTCCTGGAATAGTTCGGTGAGGTCTGGGACGCGGCGGGTGAAGGAGTGGACGGGGCCTGCGGCTAGCGCTGCTTGCAGTAGTTCCTGGTCCCGCTGTTCGCTATCGACTTCGACGATGACCCGCCCTGGGTGCTCCGCAGTCGCTGCGTGCGTCTCGATCACGTGAGCCCACTCCGGCTCCCAACCGCGCGCCGGGGTGACAACCTCGTAGCGGATCGGGCCGCGGTTGCGCAGCTCGTGGACTGAGCCCTCGGCCCGCATCTGCCCCTTCGTGATGATGCCCACGCGGTCGCACAGGCGCTGCACGAGGTCGAGCTGGTGGGAGCTGAACATGACGGGCACCCCGGCGTTGGCGCGCTCGCGCAGGATCTCGCTCATGACGTTGACGGCCACGGGGTCGAGGCCAGAGAAAGGTTCGTCGAGGATGAGCAGGTCGGGGTTGTGGATGAGGGAGGCGGCGAGCTGTACACGCTGCTGGTTGCCAAGGGAGAGTTCATCGAGCTTGTCGTCTTTGCGCTCGGCCAATCCCAGCCGTTCGAGCAGATTGTTGGCGCTTGTTGCTGCGGCTTTGCCATTCATGCCGTGGAGTTTGCCGAAGAATGTGAGCTGGTCGGCGAGTTTTTCCTTGGCGTAGAGGCCACGTTCTTCGGGCATGTAGCCGATGCGTCGGCGCAGGTTGTCGTTCATTTTTTGGTTGCCGATGCGCACTTCGCCGGAGTCGCTGCTGAGCACTCCGAGCGCGATGCGCATGGTGGTGGATTTGCCGGCGCCGTTGGAGCCGACGAAGCCGTAGATTTCGCCGGGGTGGACGCTGAAGGTCATGTCTGTGAGCACGCGGTGGTCGCCGTAACTCTTGTTGAGGTGGTCGATGTGGAGGGGTTCCATGGCTGTGTTCCTGTTGTTGCTCTCTTCGGTGCTGGTCTCTTTGCTGCGTTCTTACTGGTAATGGTGATGTTCCTCGTATGTATCAGTATGCCTGAGGTGTGCAGACCCTTCCTGTTGATCACTGTTGAAGTCGTGTGGCTCGACGCCACTAGGTGGTCTCTTCCATGTCATCCGAAAGGGTGAAGGTCATGGCGTAACCGACAGCGGGGAGGGCGACGATCGCGAGAAAGCCGATGAGGCCAATCAGGCTGACGGTGTACACGATCTGCATGGGGCTGTGACCGAGAATTTCCGTGGTGTCGGTGGTGAGTGCGCTGAATGTCACGAGGAAGACGAGCCCGAGGGTGAAGAACTTCCCGATGAGACTGTAGGAAATTTTCCGCCATGAGTTGATGACAGTCTCCTCGTATTCGTCCAGGAGTTCGGAGGGGGCATCGTCTTTTGCGTTGATAGTGGTGCGCAGCATCGTCCAGACGATCATCATGAAGAGGGTAAAGACGATCCATCCCAGCAATAGTGGTGACCAGAACAGCTGGCCGATGGCGATGAGGACTCCCGCGGCGAGGGAGGCGAAGTAGAGCGTCACGAGGAGGCGTTGACGGGCTGGGGTGCGCCACGAGGTGAGCGAGGAGGACATAGTTTCTTGCTGCTTAGACCAGAATTCAACCCGCCGTTGGTGGCGGCGTGTGGCCCAGGTGGTCAAGGTTTTCGAGAGGCTCATGGGGTTTCCTCCTTGGTGGGGGTGGTGCGCGGATACATTTCCTGACTCATCGGGAGGAACTCTTCGCGGCTGAAGACGGCTTCCACTGGGAGTTGGAAGACCTCACACAGTCGGAAGGCGAGGTCCAAGCTGGGCGAATGGTCGCCGCGCTCGAGGGCGCCGACGGTCTGGGGGTTGACTCCGATCAAAGTGGCGAGTTGTGCACGTGACATGTCCCGCTCTGCTCGGAGCACGCGCACCCGATTGAAGATCGGCTGTGTTGGCTTTTTCTTTGGGGACATACCGCAAAGTATTGTATAAACCCAACGCTTTGTCAATGGATAGCAATGAATTGTTGAAAAATATTGCACTGAGCTGCCTCGGGTTGAGCAATACATAAGAGCTCGTGTCGCCTGGTGAGCGAGGAAATCGCCCACAGGGACACCGCGAGGAATTGAAGGGTGCGAAGGGTGGCGTCGAATCAAAGAAATGGGGAGGATGGTGGGCATGGCACCTTACGAAAACATCGCAATGAACGACGGCAACAGCATCCCCCAACTGGGACTGGGAGTGTGGGAGCTCAGCGACGAGGACACCTACAGCTCCGTACGTGCGGCCATCGAGGTCGGATGCCGACACGTGGATACCGCCAAGATCTACGGCAATGAGGAGGCCGTGGGGCGGGCGATCGCCGATGCGATCAGCGCAGGTGAGATTGCCCGTGAGGACATCTTCGTCACCACCAAGCTCTGGAACGAGGACCAGACTCGCGGGGAGGAAGCCCTCAACGCGTCGCTCCAGCGCCTCGGAATGGACTACGTGGACCTCTACCTGTTGCACTGGCCATGCCCCAAGGCAGGGACATACGTGCAGGCTTATGAATCCATGATCGCAGGCCAGGAGGCGGGCAAGGTCCGCTCCGTGGGCGTGTGCAACTTCTACCAGGAAACCCTCGAGGACCTCACGGAAAAGACAGGCCACACCCCGGCCATCAACCAGATCGAGATTCATCCGGGCTTCAGCCAGGTTGTCCAGCGCAGCGACAATGCTGCCAAGGGCATCGTCACGGAGAGCTGGTCACCACTGGGCAAGGGCACAAATCTCACCGACCCGCGGATCGCGAAGATTGCGGCCAACCACGGAGTCAGCCCCGCACAGGCGATCATCCGTTGGCATATTCAGCGCGGGGATGTGGTGATTCCGCGTAGCTCCAAGGTGGAGCGAGTGAAGCAGAACTTCGATGTCTTCGGCTTCAGCCTGTCGGCAGAGGACATGGCGGCCATCGACGTGATGGATGTCCCCGATGGTCGTGTGGGGCCGGATCCGCTGGAATTCCACGTGGGGACGCCGGCGGACAGCTAAATTAGTCAGCATGAGTGTGCTCTCCGCCCGCCACGGTGATGTCACCGTGATTACCCTCAATAATCCCGCCAAGCGCAATGCGCTCACTGCGCAGTTCGCGCGGGAGATCGCTGAGGCCATAAGGGAGGCCTCAGCTGGAGAGGTGGCGGAGGACCGCCAAGCGCGAGCCATCCTCCTCCGTGGCGAGGGGCCAGCCTTTTGTGCGGGCGCGGACCTCGGCGGTGGAGTGTACGGCGACGATTTCTGGGCGTCGATAACGGACATGCTGAACGCCATCACCGAGTCTCCTGTTCCGGTGATCGCAGATGTCCAGGGACCTGCCGTGGGGGCGGGTTGTCAGCTCATTTTGGCTTGCGACCTGCGTGTATTTGGTGAGCGCGGCGTCTGTTGGATTCCCGTGGCCAAGCATGCCTTCGCCATGGACGACTGGACGATCCGCCGTGCACGGGAGTTGCTGGGAGGTTCTGTGGCCCGCAACTTGCTCCTCGGTGGGGCGCAGGTGGGCACGGAACAGGCGTTGGCGCTTGGCTTCGCTATGAGCAAGGCTTCCGTGGCGGATCAGCGCGATGAGCCGCTGGAAATCGCGCAGTCCATCGCGGGTGGCGCGCCGTTGAGTATGGAGCACTCCAAGCGCGTGCTCAATCATGAGGACCCGGCCAATGATGCTGAGCTCCAGCAGATGTTCACAGACGTGTGGGCCAGTGAGGATGCGAGCGAGGCACGCAGGGCTCGTGCTGAGCAGCGCGCACCACACTTCACCGGCCGCTAAACGCTCAATCTGAAGGCTTCTGAGTCACAGCGGCCATAGTGACTAAAGCGGTTTGCTCGGCCCTGGGGGCTGCGCCAGCGCACTACTTGACCTGCGCGATGACCTCCACGTGGGGCATGACAAACAGCGCGCCGGGTGTGTCGGCCCAGGCATGCCACCCCTCGACGATCTGCGTGATCGCTGCGCGCGTGGCGTCACCAGCCGTGGCTCCACCATCTTCGGAGCGTTGCACGTCGCCTAACGCTTCAGCTGCTCGGAGCACATAGTTTTCCTCTTGGGTGCGTTCCGCCCAGGAGTCCGCCAGCCATTGTCGCTGTTCCGGCTCGCCATAGGTCCAGTTGGAGGAGGTCACCGTGATCTCGGTGAGCCCTGCCCGGTGGAACCAGAGCGGTAGGTGGCGCCCGGCGTTCGGCTGCATTCCAGCTAGGTCCGCGACGACCGAAAAGATGGCACGCCAGCGCGATAGCCCTGGGCTTGGGGGATACCAAAGCATCGCGCCGTAATCGACTTCACGGGAGGCGATGATGCCACCCGGCTTGACGATGCGCGCACACTCTTTCAGAGCGGCGATGGGGTCGGGGAGGTGATGGAGCACTTGTGCCATGAAAGACACATCCACTGAGTCATCGGGAAAGGGTAGTGCGGTGGCTTCGCCCTGGGTGAAGGTCACGTCAAGATCGGCCTCCGCGGCGGCTTTGGTTGCGACGCCAATGGCCTCCGGCGCGAAGTCGATGCCCGTGACCTGCGAGGCTTTACCGCCGAGGCTTTCGATATGGCGGGCGAGGTCGAGGGTGATACTGCCCGGTCCACAGCCGATATCGGCGAGTATCGTGTCGCCACGGAGGTGGGGGAGAAGAAAAGCCGCCGAATCCTTCGCTGTCCGTGCCGCATGAACTTTCTGTGCACCTGCGTGGCCGTGGATATAGGAGTTGCTGCTGTGTTCGCTCATGTCGTCCAGCCTATAAGCTTCTTGCCTCGGTGAAGTTTGGCCGTTTTTCGTTCCTTACACCTGACAGTCCCGAGCTGTGTGAGGTCAGATCCTCCTCTTGACGACCATGGCCCTGTACGCGGTCAAGGAATTTGCCGCTTCCAATGCAGCTAGTGGCCTGGCTTCCGGCTGCCCGCCGCGCGGAGGGAACCGGCTACTTTGCTCTAGGCACCACTTTGGCTACGGCTATTGGGCCTGCGCTTGGTCTGTGGATCGTGGGCTCCTGGTCCTACACGGCGCTGTTCCTTGCCACCGTGGGCACGGCGATCGTCGGTGGACTTCTGAGTCTCGTGGTGGTGGTTCGCGGTGGCGTCGAGCAGGAACAAAACCAGGGGAACCGCGCGCGGCTGACGTGGCGCTCCATCGTGCACCCCGCGGTCGCACCCATCGGCGTGTTTATGCTGATTGTTGGCTGCTGCTATGCCGGAATCATCACGTTCATCAATGCTTTTGGCGAAGATCGCGGCGTCACGAGTGGTACGGGGCTGTTCTTCCTGGCGTACGCGGTGGTGACGCTCATCGGTCGCTTCTTCCTCGGACGTCTCCAGGATGAGCGCGGGGACAACATCGTCATCTTTCTTGGGCTGGTGAGCTTCGCCACTGCCCTCGCGTTGCTTGGCGCGGCCCAGGAGAATTGGCAGGTCATTGTGGCAGGTGCACTGACGGGCCTTGGCTATGGTTCCCTGATGCCCGCGGCGCAGACAATTGCCGTGCGGGTGGTTCCGCGGTCGGAGATGGGAACGGGTATCTCCACGCTCTTTTTGCTCCTCGACGTGGGCGTGGCTTTTCGGCCCTATTGTCCTGGGGTATCTGCTCACCGCGGTGGGTTATGGCCCGATGTATGAGCTCCTCGCCGTCGTCGTCCTATTGGCCGCCGTGCTGTACTTCTTCATTCATGGACGACGCCAAGAGCGCCTGCTCTAATCTGCTGCCCCTGCAGATTTGGCGGTTCGCTTCTCGGAGCGGAGGGAAAGCAGCGGTGCGAGGCCCCAGAGGATGAGGCCGAACGCTATCCATCCGATGAGTGTCCAGAAGCCGTGGGTGCCACCGTGGCCATCGAAGTACGCGACGGCGCGGACGAGGGTACCCGTCGCTCCTGGGGGTAACAGCTGGCCGAGTGCTGCGACGGCGGTGGGCAGCCAGACAGCAGAGGTGGCGATGCCAGCGAAAGGGTTGCCGACGAACATCATGGTCATCGCGGCGACTGTGAAGCCCTTATTGCCGAAGCACTCGGCGAGGCCTCCGATGCCGGTTCCGGTGGGATCGGCTTCGGGCAGGGCGACGATGTCATCGACCTTTGGTTCGAGGGACATCTGCTTGCCGATGGCTTGGCCGGTTTGGGTGAGGGTGCCGGACACAGCAGTGGAGCCTGCGCTGGCCACGGCGATGCGGAGCGTGTCTGGTTGGGAGAGGTCGAATCCGCCGGTGATCTCGCGGGTCTCGATGGCGGTATTTAGCGACTCGGCGGAGGGGTATTCGCGAAGATCGAAGGCCTCTGTATCTTGGGCTTTCAGTGCCTTGTCGATGTCCGTGATGGTTTGTTCGCTGCCGACGATGCCGACTTCGAGGTGGTGCGGTCCGGATTTGAGGGAGGGCATGATGAACAGCAACAGCATGCCGACGAGAATGACGGAGAGGCCCAGGGTGAGAGCGATGGAGCGAATGAACTTTTTGCGGGTGGGTGTGAGTTCGATGTGCTCGTGGTGTTTGTGCTGCTCTGTGGTTGGGTGTTCGGTGCTTGCGTGTTCGGGGGCTTGTGCCTGCTGAGTGCTCGCAGGTGGCTGTTGAGTGGTGTCGGCCATGGGGGAACGCGTCCTTCCTCGTAGTGGAGAAAAATCCTCCACTTGTTGCTGTGGAGGAATTATTCACCCGGTTAGGATGGAAGTCAAAAGCTCAGGGCGGGCCCGCTACATAGTGCGCTGAGCGTAGACCACAATCGCAAGAGCAGGAGACCGGATGAGAGCGGATGCCCTTCAACGGCGAGAGCGTATCGTCGGCGCAGCACGGGAGCTTTTCGCCACCCGGGGACGAGACATCTCACTGGGATCTGTTGCAGAGCGGGCTGGGGTGGGCATCGGGACGCTCTACCGGAATTTCTCCTCGCGGGAGGAACTCGTTCGAGCTGTCGCGATGGCCGTAATGGGGGATCTGGTGGCGTCGGTCAAAGAAGTGGGGCAGCGCAGTGCGGAGCCAGAGGCATGGCGCGAACTTATTCGGTCGCTGGCCAGGCTGAACTTGGGTGCGTTTACCGACGTGCAGGCGGTTGTGCTCGATGACGACGTGGCCGCAGAGCAACAGCGCGCGCTGGCAAAGCTGGAAGAGCTGCTGGCGAGCTTCCAGCGGGCAGGGGTCGTGCGTGGTGAGGTAGATGCGCAGGAGATGATCGTTGCGCTGGCGATCATTACTCGGCCACAGCCGGAGGCGATTGTTCATGCGGCACCGAATGTGGCAGACACACTGTTGGAGAGCTATATCCAGTGGACTGAACTTCGCTGAGGCTTGTGCCGAGGTGTGAGAGGTGCGGAGGGAGTTACTTCCGCTTGAGAAAATCTTCGAGGCTCAAATCCTCGATCGCGGGGTCTGCCTGGATCGTGCGGCGCCACTGGCGGATGGCCTCGTTGCCCGCGGGGAAGATGTCATCGGAATCGCGGAACTTCGCGTCAATGAGCAGGGGGAGAAGCATGCTGGTGGCGAGGTGTTCTGTCCATGCCTCGGGTGTTTCGGAGTCGTAGGGGCTGTCCACTTTGTAGGGGAAGCGCTCGAGGTCTTCCGGAGTAATGTTGAGCAACTCGAGGGCGCGCTTGTGGAACTGACGGCGCAGGTCGTTTTCGCGTTCGAGGAAGACGCTGCCGTTGATCACGGTGGCGGCGGAATCCCTGAGATCGTCAGGTAGGGATGAGATGGCTTTGATGCGGGCCTGGTCCACGTCCAATCCCTCATCGCGGTAGGAGTAATAGCGCTGAAGGGCGGCCTCTAGGTCTTCATCCTCGACGTCAATGCGCGGCGTCACGCTGTACTTCTTTCCGAGCAGCGTGGGGATGAGGTTGCCAGAGGGGATGCCATCCACTGGAATGTAGTGGGGATCCTTGCTGCCGATGATCCATTGACCGTTGGCCGTCAGGGCAGTCATGGTTGCCATCCTTTGTTGCATGTATTGAGCGCGACGGTGTGACAAGGTGCTCAGAAACTGTGTCTTGGAATCTTAGTCCCTCGGGATTCGGAGGGACAAAGTGACGCGGGACGGCGGCGCGGTAGGCGGGAACGGCATAGGGCGATCAGACTGTCGCTAATGGCAGTTCGTGCGCAATAAAAAGTGCCCCAGAGAGGAATCGAACCTCCGACACCGGCTTTAGGAGAGCCGTGCTCTATCCACTGAGCTACTAGGGCAGCATGCCTTGGACGGCACTGCGGAAGAGTTTACAAGGTGTCGGAGGTGCGGTCGAAATCGGCAACCTTAGTCGCAGAGGTAAGGGGCATCAGGGAAGATGCAGACACCGAGGAAATCCAGGGATCCCATGGAGCCGAGGAGCAGAGGAGTCCACGGGCCGCCAGCGATCCAGGCAATGGGGCCGGCCTTGACGTAGTTCACAGAACCCTGAACAGTGGCATCCGAAAGTCTCAAAGAGCCTTCGGTCTGGGCCTGGGCGGGCGCTGCCATGCCGGCGGTCAGTGCGGAAGCTGCGAGGGTTACGGTGAGAAACTTACGGATTTTCATAGAGCTTAGTCCTTCCACCCGGGTTGGGGTCGTGTGGTGCACCTCGTGGTGAGTGAGGCGGAAAAGACCTTGTGGTCTTACTTTTACTTACCGAAAAACCGATGGCCTGTGTTAGCAATCACAAGAAAAAGGTTGTCCCCGTTCTCAGTTGAGTGGAGCGGGGGACAACCTTCGTCAGTTGTTCAGTGACTCTTGCACTGCAGTATGTGCAAGGAGACGGTCAAGCCTCCTTGACGTGTCGATTAGTGATCGACCGGGGCCTCAACACCAACACCGGTGAGGGAGCGAACTTCCATCTCTGCCTGGAGCTCATCCAAATTGTCGGGCTTGCCGATGAAGGTACCGACAATGCCAGCCAGGAAGCCCAGTGGGATGGATACCAGGCCTGGGTTGGTCAGCGGGAACCATGCCCAGTCGGCGCCGGAAACCATGGCGGTCTCGGATCCGGAGACAGCAGGGGAGAAGAAGATCAGCAGCAGGGCCGAGACGAGGCCGACGCTCAGGGAGGCCACGGCACCGGTGGTATTGAACTTCTTCCAGTACAGGGAGAACAGGATGGTCGGCACGTTCGCCGAGGCTGCGACGCAGAATGCCAGGGAGACCAGGAAGGCCACGTTCTGTTCCATTGCGAGGATACCCAGCACGATCGCGACGATTCCGATGACGACCACAGTCATGCGGGAGACGCGCACCTGCTCCTCCTCAGTGGACTCGCCGTTGCGGATCACGGAGTGGTAGAGGTCGTGTGCCACGGAAGCGGAGGCGGTGATAGCAAGACCTGCGACCACGGCGAGCACCGTCGCGAAAGCCACGGCAGAGATTAGAGCCATGAAGATAGGTCCTGCGAGCTCTAGCGCCAGCAGTGGTGCCGCAGCGTTTGCGCCACCTGGGGAAGCCTTGATGGTCTCTGGGCCAACCCATGCAGCGGCAGCGTAGCCGAGGAACAGAGTCAGCAGGTAGAAGCCGCCAATAAGAACGATAGCCCAGGTCACGGACTTACGAGCCTCGCGCGCCGTTGGCACGGTGTAGAAGCGCATGAGCACGTGAGGAAGACCTGCCACACCCAGTGCCAGGGAGAGGCCGAGGGAGATGAAGTCCAGGCGCTGAACGGCATCGACACCGTACTTCAGGCCAGGCTCCAGGATGGCGGTGTTACCACCGTGAGAATCGACAGCTTCCTGCAGAAGCTGGGAGAAGTTGCCCTTCACGGAGATGAAGATGATGACGGTCATGATGACCACGCCACCGCACAGGAGGACGGCCTTGATCATCTGCACGATGGTCGTGCCCTTCATACCGCCGATGAGGACGTAGGCGATCATCACCACACCCACGATGGCCACAACCAGAGCCTGGCCGGCCTTTTCGTGAATGTCGAGCAGCACGGATACCAGCGCGCCAGCACCTGCCATCTGGGCGATGAGGTAGAACAGGGTCACGCCGAGCGTGGAGAATGCAGCGGCCACGCGGACGGGGCGCTGGCGAAGGCGGAAGGACAGCACATCCGCCATCGTGAACTTACCGGTGTTACGCAGCGGCTCGGCCACGAGCAGCAGGGCCAACAGCCACGCGACGAAGAAGCCGATGGAGTAGAGGAATCCATCGTAGCCAGTCAGGGCGATAGCGCCCACGATGCCCAGGAAGGATGCGGCAGATAGGTAGTCACCTGCGATCGCCAGGCCGTTCTGCGTGCCGGAGAAGGATGCACCGCCGGTGTAGAAATCACCTGCGGACTTCTGTGGTTTCTTGGCGGCCATGGTCACGATCGTCATCGTGACCACAATGAAGGCGATGAAGACCGAAATGTTGAGGATCGGATTGCCGGCAGAGGGAGTCTCAGCGGCGAGGAAGTGAAGATTCATGCGCTTTTTTCCTTATGCCTGTGCCTGAGGGGTCTGAGGTGTCTGCGGAGCGCCCTCCAGGGATTCACGAATAGCCCGGGAACGGGGTTCCAGGGTCTTATTCGAGTACTGGACATACAACCAGGTGATGAGGAACGTCGTGACGAACTGGGCAAAGCCGAACAGGATGCCCACATTGACGTTGCCGAACACGGAGATTCCGAAGAAGTTCGGCGTGTACATTGCGGTCACGATGTAGATCACGAACCACACCACACCGGCGACGGTGAGTGGGAAGGTGAATCCGCGCTGCTTGGAACGCAGCTCCTGGAACTCGGGGCTCTTTTGTGCCGCAATGAATTCCTGAGAGGTGGGGGTGTGCCGCTGTATAGACGGTGAAGGCTGGCCCAACGGTATCTCCCTTTCTTTGAACGTCGAGGGCGCGATGGGTGCTCGCATCCCGTGATAAGAGTCACAGAACTACTGTGATTGCGACTGAACTTACAGGGGGTTATGTTGGACCATCAAAGAATCCTGGGAAATCACTCAGGGGAGAGGGGTGATTACCGGCTCTGTTGCGCAATTTGACCTGCATTTATGCAAAAAATGCAGTTAGTCAATGGGGGGTATTGCAGACTTGGTCTAGTCGGAATTAACCGAAGAAATGCATATGAGGATATTCCTGAAATGCCCAGGTTCGAGCGGCTTGCGGGTACGCCACAGTACCGGCCCGCGACGCGCGGGTCGGTGAATCAAGAAAAACTGAAAGTCTTGAACGTTCAGGCGCTCTGACAAACCTCAGCGGCCAGGCGCTCCGAAAACCTTCAGCGGCCGGGCGCTCCGCCGACCTAGCGCCGGGTCCACACACAGAAGCGGTAGCGCAACGGTTGGTCGTCATCCACCGCATGGCCACGGCGAGAGGTCATCCACTCGCTGGCCTCCAGAGTGAACTCCTCAGGAGAAATCTCCGGCGCGACCACTTGGAAGCGCTCTGGAGCGGTCATCTCAATTTCGGTCACCACGATCCGATCGGCCACCGGCATGCACTGCTGGTACACGGTGCCACCACCGAGAATCCACACGGTATTGCTCAGGTCACCGGGGTTGTTGGCGTCAATCCACCGCGTCGCCGCGGCAATGGACTCAGGAAGGTTGGTGTGAACGTGGCCACCAGGGGCGTCATAGTCCTCGTTGCTGGTTACCACGAAGTTCTCGCGCTTCGGTAGCGGCCGGTACGGATCCTCCAGCGCCTCCCAAGACGTGCGCCCCATCACCACCGGATACCCCTCGGTGGATTCCTTGAAGTGCTTGAGGTCCTCCGGCAGGTACCACGGCATGTCATCGCCATCGCCGATCACGCGGTCGGTGGTTTGCGCCCAGATCATCGCCACCTCCACGTCGTGGCCGATCAACTCACGCAGAGTCTCGTGGGACAGATCCGGGTAGTTGCTGCCGGCACCTGTGCTCGTCGCGTCCGCGGTCATTTAGACAGATACCTTTCCCTTGATTACCGGGTGGGGGTCGTAGCCGGTAAATGTGATGTCTTCGAAGCCGTAGCTGAACATATCGGCGGCCTTCGTGAGCTCCAACTGCGGGTAAGGCCGCGCCTCACGGGACAGCTGCAGCTTCACTTGCTCGACGTGGTTGTCGTAGATGTGGCAGTCGCCGCCGGTCCAGATGAACTCGCCGACCTTAAGCCCAGCCTGCTGGGCGAACATGTGGGTCAGCAGGGAGTAGCTGGCGATGTTGAATGGCACACCGAGGAACATGTCCGCGCTGCGCTGGTACAGCTGGCAGCTCAGGGTGCCATCGGCCACGTACAGCTGGAACAGCAAGTGGCACGGCGGCAGCGCCATGTTGGAAATTTCGCTGACGTTCCAGGCGGAGACGATATTGCGGCGGGAATCCGGGTTGGATTTCAGCATCTCCAGCGCTTGGCTGATCTGATCAATGTGCTGACCGTCGGGGGTCGGCCAGCTTCGCCACTGCACGCCGTAGACCGGGCCCAAGTTGCCGTTGTCATCCGCCCACTCGTTCCAGATGCGGATGCCGTTGTCCTGGAGCCACTTCACGTTCGAGTTACCTTGCAGGAACCACAGCAGTTCACCGACTACTGATTTGATGTGTACCGATTTCGTGGTGATCAGCGGGAAGGAATCGGCCAGGTTGTAGCGAATCTGGCGCCCGAACAGGCTGGTCGTGCCGGTTCCCGTGCGGTCCTGCTTGTGCGTTCCCGTTTCTAGGATTTCGCGCAGCAGGTCCTCGTACGGCGTCGGCACTGCGCCCTGTCCGTCTGTGATGTTCGACGCCACCAGTAACGCCTCCTTGGCTTATCCGTGCATGCTTTCACGCCTAGCCTATGCGACGTGGCGCGGGAGGCGGCGATGGGGCTCGGCTAGCTGCCGTCAAGGAGGGTTATTCCGCGTAGTCGCCGTGCAACTCCTTGTACTTCGCGGCAGCGACGAGGATGCGCTCAGCGCAATCGGGGCGGCTGATCAACAGGTCAGGTAGGTAGGGGGATTCGTTGTTGTAGGTCGGAGCCGACCCGTCCAAGCGCGTGGTGTGCAGGCCAGCCGCCTGTGCCACGCCAACGGGGGCAGCGTTATCCCACTCGTACTGGCCGCCGGCGTGAATGTAGGCATCGTTGTCGCCGAGGATGACGGACACGGCCTTCGCTCCACACGAGCCCATTGTCACAAGCTCCATACCGAGCTCATCGGCAATGAACTGGCCGATAGCCGGAGGGGAATTGCGGCTGACCACCAGTCGGTTGGTCTGCGGACCCTCCACGGCGCGGACCTCGGAAGTGTGGAATACCTTGCCTAGATCCGGCATTCCCACAGCAGAGTGCGTGATCTCGCCATCCTCGGCCAAAGCAATGTGTACAGCCCAGTCCTGGCGGCCGGAGGCGAACTCGCGGGTGCCGTCGAGTGGGTCGATGATCCACACGCGGTTCTTGCTGAGTCGTTCGGGGGTATCTGCTGCCTCCTCGGAGAGCATCCCATCGTCTGGTCGGTGAAGTGCCAGGCACCGGGCGATCCAATCCTGGGCTAGCGCATCGCCCGCATCTCCCAGTGTGGAGTCGCGGAGGAGGCCGACGTTGCGAACGCCTTTGAGGATCTCGCCGGTGCCCTGCGCGAGGCGCTGGGCGAGGGTTGCATCATTGAGCTCAGCCGTCATAGCACCAACTTTAGCGGTCTGTTTAGATGGGCACATGCCCTCCGACGCTCTAAGTAAATTTCATGCCCCCGTATCGGCATGGTTTCGGGATGTTTTTCAGGAACCAACCGTGGTGCAAAACCAGGCGTGGGAGGTTATCTCGGAAGGAAAGAATGCGCTGATCGTCGCGCCCACTGGCTCGGGTAAGACCCTCGCCGCCTTCCTCTGGTCACTCTCCCAACTGACCAGCCAATCATTCCTCGAGCACACGATCGAAAAAGATGCGAGCAGCCGGGCGCAAGGCGGCACGCGGGTGCTATATGTCTCCCCGCTGAAGGCCCTGGGGGTGGATGTGGATCGCAATCTCGCCGCACCACTCGCGGGCATTGCGCGAACCGCTGCCGCGATGGGGGAGACCGTGGCTCCCGTGCGCGTCGGTGTGCGCAGTGGCGATACGCCATCGTCCGAACGCGCCAAGATGCTGCGCAACCCGCCAGAAATTCTCATCACGACGCCAGAGTCCCTCTACCTCATGCTCACCTCCAAAGCGGCGGGGACGCTCCGCGGCGTGGACACGGTCATCATCGATGAGGTTCACGCTGTCGCTGGCACGAAGCGCGGAACCCACCTGGCGTTAAGCCTCGAGCGCTTGGAGATGATCACGAACACACCGGTGCAGCGCATTGGGCTGTCCGCCACTGTCAATCCCATCGACACCGTCGCCAGCTTCCTCGGAGGCGATCGCCCCGTGACCGTGGTGAATCCGAAGATTGCCAAGGCATGGGATGTCCATGTGCGCTCGGTAGTGGAAAACTTCCAGGATCCGCCCGCAATGGAGGACCTGGTGGCGTCGAACTACGAAGACACGGCGGCAGACGGGATGGGAGAAGCACCGGAGTTCGAACCCATCGACGAGGCGCTCGTGGGTCCCTCGCTGATCGGAGAGGGACTTGGTGGAGTCACAGACAATGGTTCCGGCATGCGTGTGGCCAGCGGCGTGGATAAGGAATCGGCGCTACCGCAGCAAAAGAGTGTCTGGCCGCATGTACAGCGAGCGGTGTACGAGCAGATCATGGACAACCGCTCCACCCTCGTGTTCGTCAATTCCCGCCGCAGTGCCGAGCGGCTGACCGGAGCGCTCAATGAAGAATGGGCCAAAGAGCACGACCCGGATGCTCTGGCAGCTCCCACCCGGCGCGATCCAGCCCAGCTCATGGCTCAATCGGCACAGGTCACGGGTGTGGAGCCCGTGATTGCGCGTGCCCATCATGGCTCCGTATCCAAGGACGAACGCGCGGACATTGAGGAGGCGCTCAAAGCCGGACGGCTCAAGGCCGTGGTGGCTACCAGTTCCTTGGAACTCGGCATCGACATGGGGCTCGTGGATCACGTCATTCAGGTTGGCGCGCCACCTTCCGTCTCTGCGGCTGTGCAACGATGCGGCCGCGCCGGGCACACCGTGGGCGCTGTGAGCCGGGCGACCATCTATCCGCTGCATAAGCAGGATGCGGAGGCAGCGACGGTCGTGGTGGATCGCATGCTCAAAGGCGAGCTGGAACCGTTGCATGTCGTCACCAACGCGCTCGACGTGCTGGCGCAGCACACCGTAGCGATGGCTGCGCAGGCGGAGGTCACCTCCGACAAGGAGCTGGACGTGGAGCAGTGGTGGCGCATGGTCCGGCGTGCGCATCCCTATGCCGCGCTCCCGCGGGATGCTTTCGATGGAGTCATCGAGCTGATCAGCGGTCATTACCCTTCGACCGACTTTGCTGATCTCAAGCCACGCGTGGTCTACGACCCGACTGCCGGCACCCTGAGCGCACGCCCCGGCGCACAGCGCATCGCGGTGACCAACGGCGGCACCATTCCCGACCGTGGCATGTTTGGCGTGTTTCTGGCAGCGGGAACGGAAACCGGGGCGCGACGCGTGGGCGAGCTGGATGAGGAGATGGTGTACGAATCCCGGGTGGGTGACGTCTTCACCCTGGGCGCATCGAGCTGGCGGATTGTGGAGATCACTCGCGACCAGGTGATTGTTGCGCCCGCTGCGGGCCACACCGGGCGCCTGCCGTTTTGGACGGGCGATGCCGAAGGCCGCCCAGTGCAGCTCGGTGAGGCCATAGGCAAGCACCGGCGTGCTTGGGGCAAGGGAACACTTGAAGATCTGCGCGGCGCCGAGTTCCTCTGCGACAACACCCTGGCGAACCTGGACGCCTTCTACCGCGATCAGAAGGAATCCGCAGGCGTGATTCCCGACGAGAAAACTATCTTGGTCGAGCGCTTCCGCGATGAGATCGGGGATTGGCGCGTGGTGGTTCACACTCCCTTTGGTCGTGGTGTCAATGCCCCATGGGCAATGGCGCTCTCCGCCCAGCTTCAACGTGATACGGGTATCGACGCCATGGCCGTGGCAGGAGACGATGGGATGGTGCTGCGCCTGCCCTATTCCGAGGATCCGCCCGGTCTGGAGCTGCTGCTCGGCGCGGGAGACGAAGGCGGTGAGGTGCCGGACGACCCTGCCGATCACCTCGTAGCGGACGTGATGGACAATGTGGGTTCCTCCGCGCTCTTCGCCGGTCGCTTCCGCGAATGCGCTGCACGTTCCCTTCTGCTGCCGCGGCGTCAACCCGGCAAGCGCCAACCACTGTGGCAGCAGCGGCAACGCGCAGCCCAGTTGCTCGATGTCGCACGGAATCACCCAGAGTTCCCCGTGATGGTGGAAACCATGCGGGAGTGTCTGCACGATGTCTACAACTTGGACGCACTAGCGCGGGTTGTCCGTGGCGTGCAGATCCGTGGCGGTAATGGAGCCATCCGCGTGGCCGAGGTGACTACGGAAGCCCCGAGCGCCTTCGCGGAATCCCTGCTGTTTACCTACACCAGCGCCTTCATGTACGAAGGTGATTCTGCGGAGCGCGCCGCGGCTCTCGCCGTGGATCCGGCATTGCTTGCCAAAGTCCTGGGTACCTCGGGCGAAGGTCTTTTGCTGGATCCGAAAGCTATCCGTCAGGTGATGGATGCTGCTCAGTGGCTCGCCGAGGGCCGCCGTGCAGTGACCGCCGAACAGGTGGTGGACATGCTGCGCCAGCTGGGGCCGCTGACCGCTGAGCAGATCCTAGAGCGCCGCGATCACACCCGTGCTACGAATGCCGACGGAGATCAGGGCGGTCAGCGCCTCAGCGATGAGGATCCCCTTGCCGACGTGCGCGCGCTGATGCCTCACCGGGTGGTCGAGGTGAGTTTCGGCGGGGCGAAGAAATTGGCGGTGGCTGAAGACATGCCACTGCTGCGCGATGGACTCGGAGTGCCGGTGCCACCGGGAGCAGCCGCCGATCCCCACCATGTTCCGGATGCCCTCGACCAGCTGCTGTTGCGCTGGATGCGGCACCGCGGGCCGGTGACCGCAGCCGATGCTGCCGCCGAGTTCGGCCTGGGCGTGGCTACTGCTGCCAGCCTCCTGCGCCGTTGGGTGGACCAGAAGCGCTTGGATTCGGGAACCTTCATTCATACATCTGCCGCGGCCAGTGCGTCTCCTACCGAGCAACGCTCTGGTGGCTCTGAACTGGACACGCAGTTCATTGACATCGGTATGCTCCGCAGACTGCGCAGCGCCACGCTGGCGGCCGCGCGTGGGGCGCTAGAGCCTGTCAGTCGGGAGACTTACGCGCGCTTCCTCCTTGCCTGGCACGGTGTGGGCGAATCTGAGCGGGAGGATCTGCTGGGTGTGATCGAACAGCTCGCCGGTGTGCCCCTCCCAGCCAGTGCGTGGGAGACGCTCGTGCTGCCATCACGTATTCCTGGATATCAGCCGGGTGATCTCGATGACCTGCTGAGTTCCGGCGAAGTCATTGCGGTTGGCGCAGGAACCACGGGGAGTAACGACAGCCTGGTGATGCTGTTGCCCGGAGACCTGGCGCCCGCTTTGTTGGAACCGGTCTCCGAGACTCCCGCGGTGGGCATGGTTGCCACCCAGATCCTCGACCACCTCGGCCACGGTGGTGCTTTCCTGGCCTCCGAGTTGGCCCAGGTCATCGGTGCTGATCACCGTGAGATCGATGCGGCGATGTGGGAACTTTTCGACGCCAGCCTCATCACCCCGGACTCCTTCGCCGCATTGCGCAGGCGCCTGGTGGATGCGGGAAGTAGCGGAAAGCAGGCCCACCGCGCTCCGAGAAGGGATCGCGGTCGGGGGAGTACCCGTCGGCTGCGCATGGGCAGGACGAGTTTCGCCCAAGCGGCAAAGAGTGAACAGGCACGGGCTCGGCGGGCGGCGATCAATGCCCACGCCACGGTGCCAGGGCGTTGGGCCGCTGTGCCGACAGCCAGCGCTGATGCCGCTGATCGCGCCGTGGCCCGCAGTGAGGCCTGGCTCGACCGCTACGGCGTGGTCACCCGCGGATCGATTGTCGCGGAGAAATCCAGCGGTGGGTTTGCAGAAACCTACCGCACACTGAGTGCCTGGGAGGATTCCGGTGTAGTTCTGCGTGGCTACGTGGTCGAAGGCTTGGGAGGTGCGCAATTCGCGCCTCGCGGTGTGATTAACCAACTCCGACGAATGGAGGACGGCCAGACTGGAGGCCGCGACGCCCAACAGCTGTCCGGGCGCGGCGAGCATGCTGTGCTCCTCGCCGCAGCCGACCCCGCCAACCCCTTCGGCTCCGCGCTACCGTGGCCAGAGCACCCCGAAGGCACAGCCAGCCCTCACCGCGGTGCCGGAGCCCTGGTGGTGCTCAAAAATGGTCAGCTGCTCGCGCACCTGACGCGAGGGGCGCATGGTGTGACCTTGTTCGCGGGGAGCATGGAAGTGTCCCTCGACGATGCTCATTCTGGGCACGTGGTGGCGTCGAATAGGATTGCAGAGGTGGTTGAGGCGCTCTCCGCAGCCGTACGCGCCGGGCACCTCGCCCCCGTGGTGCTGGAAAGGATCAACGGCGCATCAGTGATGGAAAGCGATACGAAACCGTGGACGGCGGCGGGCGCGCGACTGACGCCGAGGGGGCTGAGTATCAAGTGACTGGGTATCGAGTACAAGGGGCTGAGCCCGTGGTGAGACCTCGAGAACAGGAGGAGCAGGAGGAACAGGATGCCTGAGGGGGATTCCGTCCTGCGCCTATCTAATAGGCTGCAGTGGATGAGCGGGCGCACGGTCACCCACACGGATGTGCGCGTGCCCCGCTACGCCACCGTGAAACTCGATGGGCAGCAAGTGCACCGCGTGTGGCCCTACGGAAAACACCTGTTCATGCACATCGGGGAGCAGATTGTGCACACGCATTTGAAGATGGAGGGTGTGTGGTCAATCCACGCTGCGGGTAGTCGATGGCGCCGACCGGGCTACACCGCTCGCATCGTGATGCGCTTAAGCCCGCAGCACCCAGGCGGACCACAGATCGAAATAGTCGGACACAACCTGGGATTCGTGCGCATCTACGAGCATGGAGAGTACGGGAAGGTGATCGGGCACCTGGGCCCGGATATTCTCGCTGAAGACTGGGCGGATACCACGGTGGCAGGGGGTTCCGCGTGCGGTGCTGATGGTGATCTAGGCCGTGGGCGCTGGAGCGGTTCCGGGCGGGATGAAGCCGTGAGGAGGATCATGCTGCGCCCAGAGCGGAGCCTGGGGGCAGCGCTGCTGGACCAGAAGAATGTGGCGGGCATTGGCAACGAGTACCGTGCAGAGATCATGTTTCTCTTGGGCTGGCACCCGGCCGTGTCCGTCGGAGCGGTTGGGGAGTCAGGAGTGGAACAGGCGGTGGACCTTTCGCGTCGCGTGATGTGGGAGAACCGTTTGGAACCCCGCCGCATCTTTACCGGTGACAAGCGGCCAGGGATGGGGGACTACGTGTTTGGGCGTGCGGGAAAGGCATGCCGCAGGTGCGGTGAGGCGATCGAGCAGGCGACGCTGGGCGGCCGTTTTGCTGGGGCAGACCCGGACCTGGATGCGGGCGAGTTGGAGCGCATTATTTGGTGGTGTCCGCACTGTCAGAAGGCTGAGTCCTAGGTGTGCGTGGCTTGTGTGTTGGGGGGCGTGATCAAAGCGTTACCGAGAATTCATTCGTGCAGGGACGTGAAAGCAGGGATGGAGTAGTGCCGGAGGATCTGCTCGACAGTGAAATTCTTCTTCTTAGGTAACCCTTAGTAGAAAATGCCCGGCGGCGGGGAGTGTGTCTTGCGGGCGAGGTGAGTGAGTCTTAACTCTCTCTTGGGTAAGTCTTCTGTGAGCTGGGGGGTTGAAAGGTGAACTAAGGGTAAACGTGTGGAAAACGTGGGTGTGTAGAGCAGCCGTGGCCAGCAGAAAGGTCTTTCGTCAGCGCAGCTCCTTAGTTAGGCTCGTTCACCGTCATTGATTGACACTTTTCTTCATCACCACACTCACCTCGTTCTCCACGCCCGTGGCGTCGCGCGGACACGAACAGCCCCACACGGCTACTGCACGGCAATCAACAGGGGTGGGGACGACCAAACCCGAGGAGACCACAGGCATGGCATTGCCCCGCACACGCAAGCGCGCAACCGCTACCGCAATCAGCAGCGTCCTGGCAGCCGGAATGATGATCACAGGTCTTGGCCTGGGAACAGCCCAAGCCGTGACTAAGACTGAGCACTACCCAGAGACTCCAAAGCTCAACCCCGAGCTACCAATCATCAACACCTACCACGGCAGCGACCACATCAAGGCCAACATCCTCAACCCAAACCCGGTCTGCAACTCTGCCGAGGACTACCGCACTGTCATCTACGAAGTGGATGACAACTTCACCCCAGCCGGAACCATCTCCGCGCAAAACAAGAGCAACAAGACCATCCCGCTGACGCAGGAACTATCCAAGACCCAGACGATCTCTCTCAGCGTGAAGGGTGATCGCACGGAGACTGTCTCTGCGAACATCGGCGGCGATGTCTCCGGCGACAACGCCAAGGGCAGCGCCGGCATCGCCTACGAGTTGGCAAAAACTATCGGCTTGGAGGCCAGCTACTCACTGAGCTGGAACGTCGGCCAGACCATCGGGCCATACGATGTGCCAGCAGGCCACGCTGGTGAAGCAACCTACGGATTCCGAACCGTGAATATGAAGGGCACCCAGCAGATCTGCCGACCAAACGGCACCTGGTCTACGCCGACCGCCTGGAGTGCGTTCGTCCCAGTAAAGAATGAGGTCGAGGTCAAGCTCTACGACAACCTGGCCGAGGCAGCTAAACAAGAGACCGCTGATCTGGGTAATAACGAGTCCGAAGCGCCAGCCGAGGCCTAAAGCCCCACGTTCACCACCTCACAGAAAAGAGACGACACATGAAGAAAACTGCCAACCTATTTGTGGCTGCCGCTATTACCGCAGGTGCTGTCGTGGCGGGCCTTCCTACTGCACTCGCCGACGAAGCGACGACTCTCGAGAAGCCTGCAGGCGATGCCCAAGAGCAAGCCGACGTAGTAGCCCAGGACCTGCCCGCTGAGGGTGCCCAGATTCTGGGACAGAAGTACGATCTTCGGCCGGAGATCCGAGTAGCTGGCGGCAAGGTTCCAGGTTACGCAGGCCTCGTTTCGGTTTCGGCCGCTAACGTTGGCTCCGAGACCTACTATCAGGAGTTCCCGAACACCACCTTCCGTATTGAGGTGCACACTGAGGAAGGCCCAGAGGGTGTGGATCGGCTCATTACACCGGGATACTTCAACGGTGCGTACACGCGCGATCTTGGTTTCGATCGGGCGACCTCCACCCGCACCTTCGAGGTAACCCTTTCCAACCCGATTGAGCCAGGAGAGGGCAAGCTTATCGCTAACCTTAATTTTGGCGATGGTTTGACCAAGAAGGGTCGCCTGGTGAACTACATCACCGTGACTCAGGTCGGTCGAATGGAAGAGGACAAGTCCACCGATAACGACCAGCAGGTGGATTCCCGCGAAGTCACGAAGACGGACTTGGGGAAGCCGAACAAGGGATTGTTCTAAGGAGTTGTCCTGAAGCACTGTTAGCGCAGTGACAGCATGCCGTGGGCTGGCTACATCGTAGAGATGTGCCAGCCCGCTTTGCTTTGCTGGTGGGGTGCTGCGCTGTAGTCCGTGCGGACACTGCGCTGATGTAGATGCTCCGCCTCGAGAGAGCCTTCTCGGAGACGCCTAACTAGCGGAATGTAGGTCGCTGACGAGGCTGAGCGGGGAGGGATTGCCGCGCACCGATGTGAGAGAGAAGCGGGCGAGGGAAGGTAGGTAGCGGTCGTCGCTGGCTTCGATGGGTACGCCGTCACGGGTGAATGCGCGGCGATGCATGCGAAGCAGGGGTGCGCCTTCCTCCACGTTGAGCAGCTGTGCGTCTTCTTCGGGGGCGGCGATGGCGTCGATAGTGCGGGTTGCGTGGTGGATGTCCACCCCACAGTCGATGATGCGCTGGTAAATGGAGCCGGAATCCGGGTCGAAGCTCAGCACGTGCTGCCCGACCCACAGCGGATACGTCAGGCGCTCGAGCATGGCAGGTACACCGTTCATCGTGCGCAGACGCAGGAGGGAGACGATCGGCTCGCCTTCTGTAATTTCCAGTGCGTCGGCAGTGGGTTTGTCGGCGGGCTTGCGCACCATCCATTGGGTCTGCTGGCCGGGTGTCACTCCGGATTCATTGCACCACTGGGTGAACGAGATGACCGAGTCAAAGGGTTGGGTGCGAATCGTTTCAAGGACGACGGAACGTCGGCCCCGTCCGGAGGAAATCAGGCCCTCGTTGCGCAGAGTGCTCATCGCTTGGCGCACCGGACCACGAGAGGAACCGAATTGGGCGCACAGTTCCGATTCCGAAGGCAGGGGATCGCCCGGTGCGCAGCGACCGCTTGCGATTTCATCACGGAGGTAGTTGGCGATGATTTCGTGCTGTTGCAGTGTCATGGTCTGTGGGCTTCCTAAGCAAACGACGCAAGGAGGACAGTGCACCGGGGAGGGAATGGAGAATCCGTTCTGTGGTGCGTGCTTTCATTATGGACAATCACATCACATGTTCATACTTCGTGGTGCTCAAAGAGGGGAAATCAATATAGATTCTGGGCATTTAGTCTGCTTCTGGCCTGTTGTGACCACCCTTGAACAGGTAAAATTAATTGTTGGAAAACAATCTAAACATCTGGCTAATTTATATGTACAAGTATGGACAGCCGTGGCGTGGGCGCTGACAATGGATCGCATGAATACTGTGGAAAAGGGCGCAGGGCGCCAGGATCTCATTGTTGTCGGTGCTGGCATTCTCGGCTTAGCTACTGCGTATCGGGCGCACAAGCAGGGGATGAAGGTGTTGGTGATTGAGCGTCACTCGCGGCCTGTGGGTGCTTCGATTATGAACTTTGGTCATGCCTGCTTCACCGGTCAGGCCGACATCATTCAGCCCGTTGCGGCTCAGGCTCGTGAAGGATGGGCTGCCGCAGCGCAGGATGCGGGTTTCTGGGCTGCACAACCCGGCACCCTAATTCCGGCGGTAACGGAGTTGGAGATGCAGGTGCTGCGTGAATTCGCTGAGCATCGCGGTGAAGAGCAAGTGCAACTGCTGGATGCCCAGCAGGTTAAGGAAGCACTAGGGCACGAGCGCTTGGAGGTTGTCGGTGGTGCCCGCTTGCCGCTGGATATGCGGGTGAATCCGCGTGAAGCTGCGTGGAAGCTTGCTGAATGGCTTGAGCAGCAAGGTGTGCAATTCCAGTGGCTGACGAACGTGACTGCCGTAGCGGATGGCACGGTGTGCACTACTCGCGGAGAGTTCAGTGCGCCTCAGGTTGTGGTCTGTCCGGGTGTTGAGCTTATGTCGCTGTTTCCAGGCCTGGCGGAGGACGTCGACCTCAAGGTATGCACTCTAGCCATGGCGCTGGTCCGCAAGCCGACGCATACGGCCAACGATTTCTGCATGCTTACAGGAACCTCCATAGCGCGCTATGACGGCTTGACGTCGATGCCCTCTGCGGTTGCTCTGAAAGAGGAGCTGGTGCAGCGCGAGCCAGAGTTGGTGGACTGCATTGCCAATCTGATGGTCACGGCGATCCCAGAGGGCCTGCTCATCGGCGACTCGCACGAGTATCACGACAGCCCAACCCCCTTCATTGATGAGCAGATGGCTGCTCTCCTGCAAAATCGTGCCGCAGCGTATGTCGGCGTGGAGAAATTCGATGTGCTGCAGCGCTGGCAGGGGCGTTATGCCAACTCTGTTCACACCAACTTGGTGCTGCGCAGGCCGGATGAGAAGACGACCGTGGCAGTTGTGGCATCGGGAATTGGTATGACGCTGTCCTTCGGTATTGCCTCACTGATTCTCGAAGGTGGCGAGGTGCCGGGCTTCTAGGGCGTGCTTCTGGGACACAGGTTGGCATGTTGATCTTCCTGGGTTTTGCCGCCTGGAAGGTTAAATCCAAGTAAATGTCCAGTGGACGATATACAACTTAGATGAATTATTGGAACTTGTGTAGACAAGTATAGCGAGTTGTTTGACAATAAACACAGTCCACTCGAGTCGACCTCGCTCGGCCCAAAGAACTCCGCTTCCAACCACTTTCGCAAAGACGTTCCCTTCCGCCCTCACCGGGCGAGATCAACGAAAGGCACACCAATACCGTGAAGAACAAGAATCTGCGCCGTCGAACCCTCCGCTCCACTCTCGCGGCTGCTTCCTCCATCGCCCTCATCGGCGGTCTTGCAGCCTGTGGGTCCGGTGACTCCGGGGATGGCGACACCATCACCTTTGCCGCAGTCCCTGCGGAATCCTCCCAATCCCTCGAGTCCACCTTCTCCAACCTCGGCAAGCTCATCGAGGAAGAGACCGGTAAGAAGGTCGAGTTTCAGAATGCCTCCGACTATGCTGCTGTGATCGAAGGCCAGCGCGCCGGAAAGATTGATGTGGCCTCCTACGGTCCGTTCTCCTACATCATCGCCAAAGATTCCGGCATCAACATCGACCCAGTGGCTGCGCCAACGAACGATGAGTCCAAGGCTCCCGCCTACACCTCCTTGGCCTACGTCAAGAAGGGCTCGGACATCAAGGGCCTTGAGGATCTCAAGGGCAAGAAGGTCTGCTTCGTCGATCAGGCGTCCACCTCCGGCTACCTCGTTCCATCGGAGGGGTTGATCAAGACTGGCATCGACCCGGAGAAGGATCTCGAGACCGTGATGGCCGGTGGCCACGATGCTTCCCTGCTTGGCCTCGACTCCGGCCAGTGTGACGTTGCCTTTGCTCACGACGCCATGCTGACCACCCTCGATAAGTCCGGACAGCTGAAGGCGGACTCGGTGGAATCTATTTGGGAATCGGCACCAATCCCCGAGGATCCGATCGTCGTCAATGAAGACACGGTCGATGAAGAGACCGCAGAGAAGATCCGCACCGCTATCCGTGAGTACGGCAATAAGCCAGCCCTCGTGGAGAAGGGCATCTGCGAGTCCGAGGCCGACTGCGCATTGCCGGAAGAAATCGAGTGGGGTTACCTGCCTGTTTCCGACGAGGACTACAAGCCGATCCGCGAAATCTGCGAAGTAACCAAGGCCGAGGCCTGCTCCAGCGTCGGCTAATACCCAGCATCAGCAGACGAGCGACAGGCGCAAAAACACGGCGACAGGCACGGAAGAAAGACAAGGACGAGAGATACCCGTGGACGACCAGTCAAAAATCACCCCGGAACTGCAGCGCGAGGTGGACAATATCTACGCCGTGCAACTGAAGAACGTGACCAAGGACTTTGGCAATAACGTCAAAGGCCTCGACGATGTCACCGCAGGGTTCCGCAAGGGAGGCATCACTGTTCTGCTGGGCCTATCAGGCTCCGGCAAATCGACGATGCTCCGTCACATCAATGGCCTGCACACCCCGACATCTGGTCGCGTGCGCGTCCTTGGGCAGGACCTCGCCGAGCTGAACAAGCGTGAGATGCGCGACATGCGCCGCGATATCGGCGTGATTTTCCAAGACTTCAACCTCGTGGGCCCCATGTCCGTTTTGGAAAACGTGTGCACCGGCCGTCTCGGTTCACTGCGCGGTCCGCGCCTGAGCCTAATGATGTACCCGAAGTCCGTGCGCCGTGAAGCTCTGGAGCAACTCGACCGAGTGGGTCTCGCCGACCGGGCCTTTCAGCGAGCAGATACCCTATCTGGTGGCCAGAAGCAGCGCGTGGCTATCGCCCGCTCCCTCCTCCAGCACCCGAAGATTTTGCTGGCGGATGAACCCGTCGCCTCCCTCGACCCGGTGAGCTCCCAGCAGGTCGTCGAGTTACTCCAGCGAATCTGCAAGGAGGACGACCTGACGGTGATCTCTTCACTCCACCAGGTTCAGCTGGCCATCGACTTCGCCGACCGAATCGTGGGTCTCCGAAGTGGCCAGATCGTGTTTGATCGGGAAACGCGCAGCCTCGACGAGCGCACCGCCTCCGCCATCTACTCCTCTGTGGCGGGCACGGGCGATGACGCTGAGTTGCAGCGCGAGATTGAAGAGGCCCGCCGATGAGCACAACCCTCGGCACCTCGCAGCGGCCGGGCGGGGTTCATGCTCCGAAGCGTCCCGCTCCGAGCATCAATTCCTCCCTCGTCGCCTTCGTCATGGCCCTTCTGGCCATTGCTGGCGCGTGGTCTGTCAGTGAGATCGGCATTAACGTCGCCACTATTGTGGATTCCGCCGACAACGCGGTGAACTTCGTGCAGCGCATGTTCCCTCTAGACTTCCCGTCTGCGGGCGAGCTGATCTCCATGGTTGCGGAGACCTTCGCGATCGTCTTCCTCGCGACGGTCTTGGCTGTTGTCATTTCCCTGCCCATCTCGGTTGCTGCCGCTCAGGCAACGGCCCGCGGCACAATCTCCCGCGGCGCGGCCCGTACCATCATTGTGCTCTCGCGCGCGATCCCAGACCTCGTGCTGGCTATCTTCTTCCTCCGTGTTTTCGGTCTTGGCGCAACTGCGGGCATCCTCGCGATGGGACTGCACTCCGTGGGAATGGTCGCGAAGCTCTACGCGGATGCCATCGAAGAGCTCGATGATGGCCCGCGAGAGGCCGTGGAGGCCATCGGTGGTACGCGCCGCCAGCAGATCGTTACGGCGATCCCGCAGGCGCTTATGCCACAGATCATCGCCACTGCTCTCCACCGCTTCGATATCAACCTGCGCACCTCCGTGCTGCTGGGATACGTGGGTGTCGGCGGCATTGGCCTGGCGATCTCCGAATCGCTGCGTGTGCTCAACTACCAGCGTGGCATGGCGCTAGCCCTCGTGGTGTTGCTGCTGTGCATCGTCACGGAATTGCTGTCCGGGTCCATCCGTCAGATGCTGCTGCGTAACTCCTCGTCGTCCGCTCCGAAGACCTGGGTAGACCGTCTGTGGGAGCGTCGCGGTGCGGGCGAGTCCTCTCCTTCCACATCCGACGCCACCAGGATCACCCCTCCATGGAATCTCGATCGCATCAGGCGCTTTGCTACCGGAATCCTCATCGGTGTGCTCATCCTGGCGTCGATTGCCAAGGTGGACATTGAGCCGGGCACGGTTGCCAGCGGATTGGGACAGCTCCCGGAGTCCATGGCTCTGTTCTTCCCGCCTTCGGACGGCGGCATCGCGGAGTCGATCATGGAGGACATCCTCGTGACGATGCAGATTGCGTTGGCCGCGACGTTCCTCGGCGCGATACTCGCCGTGCCAATTGGTGTCCTGGCAGCACGGAATGTGGTGCCGAACCCAGCGGTGCATAACTTCTTCCGCATCGTCATTGTGGTGGTGCGAGGGATCCCAGAGCTCATCCTGGCGATCATCTTCGTCGTCGTCACAGGCCTGGGTGGCATCGCTGGCACCCTGGCCTTGGCACTCGGCGCCGTGGGCCTGCTCTCCAAGCTCATCGCAGACTCGCTGGAAGAGACAGATGTGCGGGTGCAAGAGGCCATCCGCGCAGCAGGCGCTACCGAGGCGCAGGTGTTCCTCTCCGCTACGATCCGCCAAGCGGCGCCCGCCTTCGTCGCCCACATCATGTATCTGCTGGATACGAACTTCCGCTCCGCCACGCTCCTCGGCGTCGTCGGAGCCGGTGGTATTGGCTTCCAGCTGCTCAACGCCGCCCGCGTCAACCAATTCGACGTGGTGACGCACATCCTGATCCTCATGCTGCTCGTCGTTCTGGTGATTGAGGCACTATCCATGTGGATGCGCAAAGCCATTCGCTAATGAACACTGGCCGGCTGCGACGCCGGCCGGGTCTTATACCTTCCTTGCCCCGTACACCCTGATCCTTTCGGCCCCTGTTAACTGATTCCCTTTATCTCAAGGACAACCATGACTACCTCTACCCAGCCCCAGGCACAAGCCAAGCGAGACGAACATACCCAGCCACAGGCACAGCTTGCAGTCTTCGACATGGCGGGCACCACCATCGACGAGCGCGACGAGGTTTACCGCGTGCTACGCGAATCCGCTGAACGCGAAGGCGCTCGCTTCAGCGACGAAGAGTTCCAAAAGTGGATGGGAACAGAGAAGCACTGGGCGATCCGCAACCTGCTCACCATCGGTGGCGTGGAAGCTACCGATGAACTCGTGGATAAGGCTTTCGCCTGGTTCCGCGATGAACTCGCCCGCACTTACACCGCCAATCCGCCAAGCCCGATGCCACGCATTGAAGAATCCTTCGCAGCTCTGCGCGCCGCTGGTATTCGCGTGGGGCTGACCACCGGCTTCTCCCGCGATATCGCTGACCTCATTCTCGAATCCATGGGGTGGACCGTCGGTGGGGGAGAGGAGTGCACCATCGACGTCTCCGTCTGCGGCGATGAAATCCCTTCCGGCCGTCCAGCCCCAGACATGATCAACAAGGTCATGGAGATTACCGGCGTGGATGACCCAGCGGCAGTGATCTCCGTCGGTGATACAGAAGTGGATGTTGAATCTGCGCAGGCAGCAGGGGCTTTCTCTGTGGGAGTCCTCACCGGACACCTGACCAAAGAGGCATTCGCTGCCAAGAATGCCGATGCAGTGTTGGAACTGGCTGCTGACGTCGTTAATCTGCCACAGGTCGCCGCGCAGTGAGCCCACAAACCGCAGAAAAGCACCACGCACAAACCATGGAGAAGACCAATACCGCCACCGCGATGGTCTGGCACGGCGGAGATCACTTCATCCCCACCGAGCAGGCCCTGCCTGAGATTGCTGCAGGTGAGGCGATCGTCCGGATCACCGCAGCGACCATCTGCCAATCCGACCGGCACACCGTCACCGGTCGACGGACCTCACCCATGCCCTCAGTGCTAGGACACGAAGGGGTGGGAGTGATCCAAGAAAACAACGGTGCGCAGGACATCCATGGCGACCTTCTCCAAATCGGCGATCGAGTGGTATGGTCCGTGGTCTCCCACTGCGGTCAGTGTGATCGCTGCCGGCGTGGGCTCACCTCCAAGTGCAGGGTGTTGAAAAAGACCGGCCATGAGCTCTTCGATGAGGTCTGGCCACTGTCCGGGACATATTCCACGCACATGGTTCTTCGCGCCGGACAGGCGGTGGTGAAGATTAGTAATGCGGTACCCGATGCCGTGGCCAGTACCGCAGCCTGCGCCGGGGCGACAGTCATGGCGGCCGTTGAAGCGGCTGGTGGGAGCATGGACAGGCCAGAAAGCATGAGCGGGCAGCGAGTCCTGGTGAATGGGGCAGGCATGCTCGGGCTCTTCGCTGTCGGTGCGGTGAAGCGGCTTGGTGCCGATGCGGTAGAGGCGCGAGATATCGACCAGGCGCGGCTGGAGATTGCTTCACGTTGGGGCGCCGACGAGGCAGTGCTGGCGGGCGAGGAACCAGCATGTCCCGTTGATGTGGCGATGGAGTTTTCTGGGCACCCTGCGGGCGTGCGGACGGTCTTGGAGGCTCTGCGTATTGGCGGCAGTGCAGTGCTCGTTGGCAGTGTATCTCCGGGTCCGAGCGTGTCCGTGGATCCAGAATGGTTGGTGCGCGGGTGGCGGACGATTACTGGTGTGCATAACTATGAGCCACGACACCTCGCACAGGCGGTCGAGTTTTTGGAGCGTTACGCCGGGGAGCTCGACTGGGAGGAAATTCTCGGGGAGACGATTGGTTTCGAGGAGCTGGCGGCCGCATTCGATGAGACGGCTGCTCATGTTGAGGGAGCCGCGCTGGACAAGGGCTCTGCGCCGGCTATGCGTGTGGTGCTTCAGCCACAGTAATCCCACATATCCCAAAACTGCCTCAGCGATCCGGCTGCGGTTGACTGAGGCTCTCTGTGAGCCTGCGACACAGTTGCACATTCTTTGGCTGCGGCGAATGTACAAGCCCAGGTCGCCTGATGGTGGCCTGGGTAAAAATGTGCAACTGTGTCGGAAGCGTTCAGCTGCAGCACCGAACGCTTCAGGCACAGCACCGAACGCTTCAGGCACAACGCTGAACGCCTCAGCCGAAGCGCTAGCTAGCTTTCGCGCTGGCTCCGGTAGTACTCGATGAGGGAATCCGTGGAGGAATCGCCGGCATCGGAACGCTCGTGGCCCCCGACGGCAGGAAGCAGCTCATTGGCCTGCTTCTTGCCCAGTTCCACGCCCCACTGGTCGAAGCTATTAATGCCCCAGATCACGCCCTGCACAAACGTAATGTGCTCGTAGAGGGAGATGAGCGCGCCCAGGACTCGCGGGCGCAGCTTCTCCGCCATGATGGTGGTCGATGGGCGATTGCCGGGCATCACCTTATGCGGGATGAGCTCCTCTGGCACGCCTTCCTCGCGGAGTTCCTCGGCGGTCTTGCCGAAGGCCAGAACGCGCGTCTGGGCGAAGAAGTTGCTCATGAGCATGTCGTGCATGCTGGTTTCGCCGTCGGCAGCAACGTTATCGTTGTGCGAGTTCACGAAGCCGATGAAATCTGCCGGAACGACGCGGGTTCCCTGGTGCATCAGCTGGAAGAAAGCGTGCTGGCCGTTGGTGCCTGGCTCGCCCCAGTAAATTTCACCGGTAGGCAGATCCACCTGCGTGCCATCCAGCCGGACTGACTTGCCGTTGGATTCCATGGTCAGCTGCTGCAGGTAGGCAGGGAAGCGTGCGAGATCCTGGTTGTACGGCAGGACCGCGTGCGTCTCGTAGCCCAGCAGGTCGGTGTACCACACCCCGAGCATTCCCATGAGTACCGGAACGTTCATTTCCAGTGGCTCGGTGCGGAAGTGGTCGTCCACGGCGTAGAAACCCTCAAGGAACTCCATGAAGTCCTGGGGGCCGATGGCGGCCATGAGCGTCAGGCCAATGGCGGAGTCCAGTGAGTAGCGCCCGCCGACCCAGTCCCAGAAACCAAACATGTTCTTCGGGTCAATGCCGAATTCGCGCACCTTCTCCTCGTTGGTGGAGACTGCCACGAAGTGCTTTTCGGTGATAGCGCGGATGTCCTCATCCGTGTCTGTTGGTACGCCAGCATCCTTGAGTTCGCGCAGCAACCAGCGCTTGGCGGCGTGGGCGTTGGCGAGGGTCTCGGAGGTGGTGAACGTCTTGGAAGCGACAACGAACAGCGTCGATTCAGCATCGAGTCCATCGAGCGTGCCCGCCAGGTCGGTCGGGTCGATGTTGGAAATGAAATGCGGGGTGATGCCTGCGGTTTGGTAGGGGCGCAGCGCGGTGGCGGCCATCGCTGGACCCAGGTCGGAGCCGCCAATTCCGATGTTCACGACGTGCTTGATGGTGTGGTTCGTCACGCCTTGCCATGCGCCAGATCGGAGGGCGCGGGCGAAGTCGCGCATGCGTCCCAAAACCCCGTGCACATCCTCGGCGATGTCCTGACCATCGACGGAGAAGTCGCGGTCGACGGGGATGCGCAGGGCGCTGTGCAGCACGGCGCGGTTTTCTGTGGTGTTGATGTGTTCGCCGTCGAACATGGCGGTGCGGTACTCTTCGATCCCCATGTCTCGCGCCACGTCGACGAGGATTCGCAGGGTGCGTTCGTCGATGAGGTTTTTGGAGAGATCGACCCGCAGCGGCCCAAGATCGTAAGTCAGGTCTGATGCGCGGCCCGGCTGCTCGGTGAAGAGCGTGCGCAGGGTGGTGTTTTTCATCCGCTCGGCCTGCTTCTGCAGAGTCGACCAGTCGCGCGTGGTCGTCACTGAGTTGACGTTGACGGGGATGTTCACTGCTGGTCCTCCTAGGCGAACGTTCGGCTTTTCCTTTTCCCACGCTACTTGAGTATTTCTGCACGTGCCGGGGGACTGGTGGCACAGTGGGGGCATGAGTGATTCCAACATGCATACTGTTGTTCGCGCCGGGCAGCGCGATATTTCCGTCCCCGTTGGTTTGCTAATGGGTGGGCGTTTCGTTGCCGGCTCTTCCGGGGAGACGTTCTCTGTGTTCGACGCCAGCACGGGTCAGCCGTTCGTAGAGGTTGCCTCGGCGACGGAGGAGGATGCGCGTACAGCGTTGGAGCACGCGGTTGCCGCCCAGGAGGAGTGGGCTGCCTCCACGCCGATGGAGCGTTCGGAGATTCTTTACCGGGCTTTCGAGTTGGTGAAGCAGCACACGGAGGAGCTGGCGCTGCTGCAGTCCCTCGAGCTTGGCCGTGCGCTGCCGGATTCCACTGGTGAGGTGGGCTATGGCGCGGAGTATTTCCGCTGGTTTTCGCAGCAGGCGATGGCGATCCGTGGCGATTACCGTGTGCCACCGGCTGGAGTGGGGCGCATCATCACCCACCATCGCCCGGTGGGGCCCGTGCTCGCCATTACGCCGTGGAATTTCCCGCTGGCCATGATTGCGCGCAAGGTTGCGCCAGCGATCGCTGCGGGGTGCACGATCATCGTGAAGCCCGCGCAGATGACACCGCTGACGGCGTTGTACCTCGGCGAGCTGTTGCAGGAAGCCGGTGTTCCGGAAGGGGTGGTGCAGATCTTGCCGACGAAGTCTGCGAAGAACATCTCCGTCCTCCTCGATGATGATCGCCTGCGGAAGCTCACGTTTACCGGTTCCACTGAGGTGGGGCAGATGTTGGCGTCGAAGGCCATGGAAAAATCAATGCGCACCAGTCTGGAGCTCGGTGGCAACGCGCCGTTCGTGGTGCTCGAGCACGCGGATGTGGATAAGGCCGTGACGGAGGCGCTGGCGGCGAAGATGCGCGGGGCGGGCCAGGTGTGCGTGGCTGGTAACCGCTTCCTGGTGCACGAAAGCCTGGCGGAGGAATTTACCCGCGGGGTCGTTGCAAAGATGGGGGAGTACGTCATGGGACCCGGTACGCGCGAGGGCGTGACGATGGGGCCGCTCGTCAGCGCAGAGGAGCGCGACAAGGTTGCTGCTTTGGTTGATGGCGCGGTCAAGGAAGGGGCGACCGTGGAACTGGGTGGGCCGGAGGCGCTGGCGGCGCTCGGCGAAGAGCACCCTGAGTTGGATCCGCAGGGCTACTGGTACCCCGCGACCGTGCTCAGTGGCGTGATGCCCGAGTTTGAGATCGCTAATACCGAGATCTTCGGGCCTGTGCTGGCGATCCAGACTTTCTCTGATGAAGACGAGGCGCTGCGGATCGCCAACGACACCCCCTTTGGTCTGGCGGCGTATGTCTGTGGTGAGAAGTTGGCGCGGACAATGTCCTTCGCGGAGAAGATGCAGGCGGGCATGGTTGCCGTTAATCGCGGTGCGCTCTCCGATGCCACGGCTCCGTTCGGTGGCGTGAAGCAGTCTGGTATCGGCCGTGAAGGTGGGTTTGAAGGCCTGGGGGAGTACCTCGATACGGTCTACATAGCTTTGGAGAGCTGAGTGGCCTTGCCGAACGGCCAGGGGAGCTCCTGGTGACATCGAGAGTGCCCACCGGTGAGATGAGGAATGGTTTGGCTATGTGGCGGAGATAACACTTGGCAGATAGGTGACATATCATCTATTTTGAGTGTGAAGCTAAGCCATCGGGACACCTGTGGAAGAGGTGCTGGTGGCGTCGTATAAAAGAACATCAACAACAAAGAGTGAGGACACAGGAATGAAGATTGCAGCCATCATCGGCTCCATCCGTCAAGGTGCCGTCGGAGCCCAGATCGGCGAGTGGATCGCCAGCCAAGCAGAGGCCGCTACCGAAGGCCACGAGGGTGTCGAGCTGGAGGTCGTGAACCTCAGCGACTACGACCTGCCCCTATTCGAAGGTCCCGTGCCGCCGATGGCGCTGGAGAAGAACTACGACGATGAGCGCGTCACCAAGTGGTCCCAGACCATCGACGCAGCCGATGCTTTCCTGTTTGTCACTCCAGAGTACAACCACTCGGTACCAGCCCCATTCAAGAACGCCGTGGACTCCCTGGGTGCGGAATGGTCCAACAAGGTCGTGGGCTTCGTTGGCTACAGCTCCTCTTCCGGCGTGCGTGCTGTGGAGCACTGGCGCCAGATCCTGGCCAACTTCCAGATGGTCGACGTCCGCAACTCTGTGGATATCAACTTGGGCGCTTACCTCGACAGCGATGGTAAGTTCACCCCTGACGAGGGCACCGCAGGCGCTTTGAAGAACGTTGTGGGTGAGATTGCCACGCTTACTGCGCAGCTGAAGAAGTAGCGCAACAAGGGATGATTTTTCCGAGGCTCGGAGCTTGATGGCTCCGGGCCTTTTTGCTGCGCAACTTAGGGCTTGAGGGCAGCGACGATATCCCCATGTAGAGGGCCATTGGTGGCGATAGCGGAACCGCCGTGTGGGCCGGGCTGCCCGTCGATGTCAGTGAAGGTGCCACCTGCTTCTTCGACGATGGGGACGAGTGCGGCCAGGTCCCACAGGTTCACCTCAGGCTCGGCGGCGACATCCACAGCGCCTTCGGCAACGAGCATGTAGGACCAGAAATCGCCATACCCGCGCAGTCGCCACGCTTTGTCGGTGAGGGAGATGAGCTGCTCGCGACGATTGATGGCGGCCCAGCCGGATAGGGAGCTGATCGCTACCGAGCTATCCGCGACCTTGGCAACCTTGGAGACTTCGAGCTTGCGTGGTGCGGAAGAGGGGACGTGGTCGGCATTGGGGACGGCTGGGGAGGAGAAGGTGCGCCACGCTCCCATGCCCTCGGCCGCCCACCAGCGACGTGAAAGTGCCGGTGCGCTGACTACTCCCACGACCGGCTTGCCGTCCTCCAGAAGTGCGATGAGTGTGGCCCAGACGGGAACATCGCGGACGAAGTTCTTGGTGCCATCGATGGGGTCGATGACCCACTGACGGCCTTCGAATTTGATGTCTCCGCCGAATTCCTCGCCCAGGAGAGCATCGTCGGGCCGGTGTGCTTGCAGGATGGTGCGGATTTCCCGTTCGACGGCAGTATCGGCGTCGCTGACGGGCGTCAGGTCAGGCTTGGACTCGACCGCGAGGTCGGTGGCCTCAAAGCGAGCCATCGTGATGGCATCGGCAGCATCCGCGAGGGTCAGTGCCAAAGTGAGATCATCGGCGTAAGGGCTGGAAGTCACATCCGTCATGCCCAGTATTCTAGCGCCACATCAGTCACAGGGGTTACGTGAAACGCCTCACATATCACAGTGCCTAGTAGCCAAGCTGCAAAGCCTCGCAGATAGCCTCGACCGTTGCTTCGGAACCGCCGATGGACCACGTGGCGCCAGCCTGCTCCATCTTCACCGTCACTCCGCCCGCGCCCTCAATCAGCGCTCGTCCTGGTAGCCAATCCCAAGGAGCCACGGAGCGCTGCATCCACGCTCCAAGCTCTCCGGTGGCAACGCCGGCCATGTCCACCGACGCGCTGCCCAACATGCGCAAAGTCGCGAAGCGACCGACCACGCCTGCCCACACATGGCCCAATTCTTGCTTGTGGAAGTCGGTGGGGTGGAGGTAGGTGGCCAAACACGTCTGATCAGGAGTGATGTCGGTGAGGCGCTCCACTGGTTTGCCGTCTCGTGACGTCGGAATAGAGGGACCGCCGAACCAGGTGTACCCCATAGCCGGACGGTGGACCGCACCAAAGATCAGCTCCGAGGGATCCTTTGGGTCACCCTCAACCAGGGCCAGTGCGCTGCACCAGTAGTCAGAACCGGTGGTGAAGTTGTAAGTGCCGTCGACCGGGTCCACAACCCACGTGCGACCGGACTGTGATTCGCGCTGAGTCCCTTCCTCGCCGAGGATTCCGTCCTCTGGGCGAATGGTTGCCAGCGCATCGGCGATGAATTTCTCCGCGGCTCGATCTGCGGCCGTCACTACGTCAGACACGCTCGTCTTCTGCTCGGTTGTCACGCCGGACTCACGCATACGCCACGCCAGGCGGCTCGCGTTGTACACCAGAGCCTGGGCAAGGTGCTCGTCAGTGTCGTCCACATGGGCCACGATGAAGGTCTTGATAATCGCGTTGAGCATATCCTCCGGGATCGGGGAATCGGAGGTGGATGCGGAAGAATCTTTAGCCATGAGTTCTATTGTGCACGCCGGAAGGTAGACTTGCGCATTATGCAACCGGAAGTGACAGCGGATCTCAAGGAACTGAGCAGCACCCTCACCACCATCGAGAAGGTGCTTGACCTCGACGAACTCTCCTCCCGGGCTCGGGAGCTGGAAGATCAAGCCGCTGACCCCTCTTTGTGGGATGACCCGGACCACGCCCAAACCGTGACAAGCGAGCTTTCCCGAGTGCAGGCGCAGCTGAAGAAGGTGCGGGATGTGCGCCAGCGCCTGGATGATCTGCCAGTGATGTACGAAATGGCAGAGGAGGAAGCCGCAGACTCCCCTGAGGACGCGAAGGCCGCGGTGGCGATGGCCGACGAGGAGCGCGCGGAGTTGCGCAAGGAGATCGAGTCGCTCGAGGTCACGACGATGCTCTCCGGTGAGTACGACGAGCGCGAGGCCGTGGTCAATATCCGTTCCGCAGCCGGTGGCGTGGATGCGGCGGACTTCGCGGAGATGCTCCTGCGCATGTACACCCGGTGGGCGGAGAAAGCCGGTCATAAGGTGGAGGTCTACGATGTCTCCTACGCGGAGGAGGCTGGAATCAAGTCCGCGACCCTCGTCGTCCACGGCGAATACATGTACGGCACGCTGTCGGTGGAGCAGGGCACGCACCGCCTGGTTCGCATCTCGCCTTTCGATAACCAGGGGCGCCGCCAGACCTCCTTCGCCGAGGTCGAGGTCCTGCCCGTGGTCGAGCAGACCGACCACATCGACATTGACGATAACGACGTCCGCGTGGACGTGTACCGGTCCTCCGGACCAGGTGGCCAGTCGGTGAATACCACGGACTCCGCCGTGCGGTTGACGCACGTGCCGACGGGCATTGTGGTGACGTGCCAGAACGAGAAGTCGCAGATCCAAAACAAGGCTTCAGCGATGCGAGTGCTGCAAGCCAAGCTGCTGGAGCGCAAGCGCATGGAGGAGCGTGCCGAAATGGACGCGCTCAAGGGCGATGGCTCTAATTCCTGGGGTAACCAGATGCGCTCTTACGTGCTACACCCGTACCAAATGGTCAAGGACCTGCGTACCAACTTCGAGGTCAATGACCCGAGCAAGGTGCTCGATGGTGACCTCGATGGCTTCCTCGAGGCAGGTATTCGCTGGCGCATGGCCGAGCAACAGGCGGAGAGCTAAGGGCGCTCCCTGGCCGGGGTGCATTCGCGGTAGCTCTCGATGAGGGTGTTCAGCTCATCTTCTGCGCCCTGACCTGCGACGTCGGAAGCTGGGCGGGGGATACCATCGCCACCGATGAGCATGGGCTGCCAGTCCGCCTGCGTCACTTTCGCATCGCCCACGCGCGGTTCATCGCCGCCGATGCTGGTCTCTGGAACCTCGATATTGAGGGTGAGGACTCCCGTGTGCCCCGCCGTATCGCGATTGAGGTAGTAGACGAAGTTTCCTAGCCCGTAGTGAACGTAGGAATCGCCGACCCAACCGTGGCCGTTGAGCCTGTGCGCGTGGCTGGCGATGATTGCATCGGCGCCGGCCTACTCTAGGGCTCGCGAGGTAGCGATGGCTTCATCGCCTGGGCAGTGTTCGGCTTCCACGCCCCAGTGCATCATCGTCACCACCACATCGTGGTCTTTCTTGGCAGCCTTGACCTCCTCGATGAGTCGTGCGAGCCACTTATCAGGTGCAGCGGCGGCGATGCCGTACTCATTCTCGGTGGCGCTGCGGTAAAGGCGGGTTTCCTCCTCTACTTGGCTGGCGCCGATGATGGCAACTTTCACCCCGTTCGCTTCGAGTGTGGCGGGCTGGTAGGCCTCGTCCTCATCCCGCCCGATGCCCACGACGGGGATGGGGGAGTTGTCTTTGGCATTGAGAGTGTCCGCGGCGCCCTGGTCACCGTAGTCGAATGCGTGGTTGTTGGCCATGGTGATGGCATCCACGCCTGCGCCAGCGACGGTGTCAATGGCACTGGTGGGGGCGCGGAATGTAAAGGGTTTGCCAGGCCAGGGGGCGCCCCTGTCGGTGAGTGCGGTTTCCATGTTTGCCACGGCGAGATCCGCCGCGCCCAATGAGGATTGCAGCTCGGACAGTGCACCGGCATCGAGCGCGAGCGGCAGCAGGTGTTGTTCAAACATGATGTCGCCAGCGAACGCCATGGTCAGCGTGCGCTTTGGAAGAGTCACCGGCTCGCCATTCTCTCCCTTTCCCTCTGTGGCGACGCCACCAGCCCCTTGGTCGGAGGAGGACGCGAAACCCCAGTGGCTGATGCCACGGGCTTCACGCTCGGCCGTGAGGTCGTCGCCAGGGGTGGTGTCGAGGGCATGGTCGTGTTCGAAGGAACAGGCCGTGAGGGCTAATGCTGAGACGAGTCCCGCCGCGATCGCTATGCCGCGGCGGGTTCGATTGGCGTGACCATATCCCCTGAACATCATGGACTTATTCTAAAGCCATGGGGAATCGCCCCTGAGGCGCGGGATCCTTGGGGAGAGACCGGCGCCTTAAGGGGTGAGGCCGTGGATGTAGCCGAAGCGGTGCTCCGTGGTGGAGACTGCCTGCTCCAGCAGCATCGGCAGCAGCTCACGGCGGCCATCTGGCAGCACGTCCTGATCCAGGATCACGCTGCCGGACATTGCTGCGGCCTTGTACAACTCGTCAGGGATGCTGCCGGCCTCGCTCTCCGCACCGGCGTCATCGTCGCGGCTGCCGAGAGCACGGACGCGCACCGATTGCGCGGTGGAGACTTCTTCAGCGAAATCGGCATCGCTGATGATGCGCATCGTGGCACCGAGCTCCCCGAAGTTTTCCGCAACCTCGTGGGCTGCGGAAATATCCAGCTCTGTCCCGGTCGCTGCAGCTCCCAGCCTCAAGCGCAAGATATCGCGCGCGCTGGCGTCGGCATGAACACGGACGCGGAGCGGCTCCAACAGTGGCTTGTACCGGAAGACGTTGGACTCGACGACCAGGGCGGTCTTGTCGTGCTCGATGCCGAATTCCGTGGACATGGCGTGCGCATCGGACTCCGCGGCGCGGCGCAGCCATACGTGATCGGCCTTGGAGAGCGCCGGGGATCCCAGACCGCGAATTTCGCGCAGCAGCTGGGTGATGTGGGTCGGGAGGGTGCCGGAGACCAGCTCGTTGATATCACCCTCTGTCCAACGCCCCTGCTGGGCCACGTAGTTCGGACCGCCCGCCTTTGCGCCATTGCCAATAGCGGAGTTCTTCCAGCCGCCGAAGGACTGACGCTGGACGATCGCGCCTGTGATACCGCGCTCGACGTAGGCGTTTCCTACCTCAACGCGCTCGCGCCAGTACTTGGTTTCCTCCACATCGATGGTGTGAATACCGCCTGTGAGGCCGTAGCCGGTGGAGTTCTGCCACTCGATGGCCTCGTCTAGGGTCTCGGCGTGCATGATGCCTGCGACAGGCCCGAAGCACTCGTGGGTGTGGAACCAGCTGCCCGGCTGCACATTATCGCGCAGGCCGGGGGACCATAGTGTGCCTTCATCGTTGAGCTTTTCAGGCTTGACCAGCCACTTTTCTCCCTTTTCCAGCTGGGTGAGTCCACGCATGAGCTTCTCACCCGGTTCCTCGATCACACCGTTCATCCACGTGGAGATGTCCGATCCCGGACCAACCTTGATGGACTTCACGGCGTCCACCAGCTGGCCGATGAAACGCTTGGACTTGCCGATCGAGCCAACGGTGATGATCAAAGAGGCGGCAGAGCACTTCTGACCCGCATGGCCGTAGGCGGACTTGTAGATATCCGCCACTGCAAGATCGGGGTCTGCAGCCGGGGTGACGATGATCGCATTCTTGCCGGAGGTTTCCGCGTTGATCACCATCTTCGGCTTCCAGCCACGGAAGAGCTTAGCGGTCTCGGACGCGCCGGTGAGGATCACAGACTCCACATCGGGATGGCTGATGAGACGCTTACCTGCATCACCCTCGTCCGCATTGACCAGCTGCAGCAGATCCTCGCCGACGCCCGCCTCGCGCATGCATTCGACGAATACCTCTGCGATGCGCAGCACCTGTGGCGCTGGCTTGAGGATCACGCATCCGCCCGCGGCCAGTGCGGCTAGGCAGCCACCGACCGGGATGGCGATCGGGAAATTCCATGGAGGCGTGACGACCACCGTCTTGTAGGGGGTGAACTCGCTGCCGCGCACGTGATCCAGCTGGCGCGCGGATTCGGCGTAGTAGCGCGCAAAGTCGATGGCCTCGCTGACCTCTGGGTCGGTCTCGGCGATGGTCTTGCCGGCCTCGAATACCGCCGCTGCGATGAGCTTGGAGCGATTATTGGCCAGGGCATCGGCGACGCGGTCGAGAAGTTCGGCGCGCTCGGCACCCGACTTCTGCGACCACTGTTCACCTGCGGTCTTGCAGCGTTCGACGGCGGCGTCGATGGTCTCTACGTCGGTGACCTCTGGGCTGACCGCTGGGCCTGGATCGGACTCCGGAGCAAGGATGCGCCGGGCCCACTCGCGGTTGGCGGGGAGCACAGGATCCGTATCGGGCTCGTTGACGAAGTTGCCCGGGATGGCGCCGCTCTGGCAGCCCGCCTTCTGCTCTTCCTCTTCCAACCTGTTTTGTGTTCGACGTCGGCCAGCGAACGTCGTCCAACGGTCGCGGACACTGTGGCGGAAGCGCTGTTCCTGGGACTCCATCGGAGTAAGTCCCGGTGTGTCAGACTCTGCGGATTCCTCGGTGAACAGTGCGTAGAGGAAGTTCTGCTTGGCGCCATTTTCCTCGAGACGGCGGACGAGGTAGCTGACGGCGACGTCGAAATTCTCCTTCCGCACCACTGGGGTGTAAAGGATGAGGTTGCCGACGACGTTGCGCACAGCCTCAGCCTGCGCGGGCGCCATGCCCTGCAGCATCTCGATGTCTAGCTGACGCTCCACGCCGCGGGCAACGGAGAGCTCGTGTGCGAGCGCCACGTGGTAGAGGTTGTGGCTGGCCACGCCCACGCGCAGGTTATCGGCGTGCTCGGGGCGCAGGATCCAGTCCAGTAGACGGACGTAGTTCGCATCGACCTCTGCCTTGGTGAGGTACGGCGCCTGTGGCCAGTCGTGAACCTCGGAGTCCACGCGCTCCATGGAGAGATTCGCACCCTTCACCAGGCGCACCTTGATCGGTGCCCCTCCCTTGGCCACGCGCTGGGCAGCGAACTCCGCGAGCCGCTGCAGTGCCTCAAGGGTGTCCGGCAGGTAAGCCTGCAGCACAATGCCCGCCTCGAGGTCCCGGAACTCTTCTTCATTGAGGAGTTCGGTGAACAGCTTGAGGGTGAGGTCGAGGTCCTTGTACTCCTCCATGTCCATGTTGATGAAGGGGTGTGGGTTGCGCTTCATGGCTTGGCGGTACAGCGGGCGCAGACGGTCCTTGAGCCGCTGGGTGGAGCCCTCAATATCCCAGTGGTTGAGCTGGCTGACTACGGAGGACGCCTTGACGGAGACGTAGTCCACGCGCGGGTTCTTCAGCAGCTCGACGATGTCATCGAGGCGCCGCTGTGCCTCTGCCTCACCCAGAACTGCTTCACCGAGGAGGTTGAGGTTCAGGCGGAAGCCATCTTCCTTGGCCTTCTCCAGCATCTCGTCGAGTGCCTTGGATCCGGCGTCGAGCACGAGGTGGCCGACGGTTTGGCGCAGGTATGCGCGGGCGATCGGCATGACGATGCGTGGCATGAGCGGTGCCGCGATGGAACCGGCGGTGACTAGGAAGGTATCGAGCAGCCCCATGAACCCGGGAGTGTCCGCGGTCTTCATGAAAGGGTTGGCGATCCTTGCGAATTCGCGGGCGGCGACGGCTTTGTCCTCTGGGCGTGCGACTCGGTCGACGAACGCGAAGGTGAATTCCACGCCGTCTGGGTCGTGCACCATATCCGCCAGTTGCTTGGTGGACTTGGCGGTTTCTTCTATTTCCAGCCATTTCTCAGCGCGGCGAATGGCGGCACCAACTGATGCCTCCACGTCCTGGCTGATGGGATCCTGGTTGGGATCGTGCTGCTGCGGCGAACTGTTGTTTGTCATGGATGTGTTGTCCTGTTCTCGTCGTTTCTTATTTATCTCGACGCCACCTAGCGCTGGGCTGCGGTGTGGACAGGTGGGCGGTCTCCGCGGTCGCGGACGCCGATGGTCAGTGCATTGTGGAGCAGTGGATGTGTCATGGAAGCTCCCTCCGGTCGGATCCTGTGCAATTGGTGATTATTGGGCACCCAGCCTACAGATTCTTCACATTCGGGGTGCTGAAGCCCGGTAAAGAGTGGGAGGGATCGTGCGGTGCCGGGGACATTAGGAAACGAAAAAGCCCGCACCGACGAAAAGTGGTGCGGGCCGCATGAAAGCTGCAATAGCGCGCGGGGCGCTGTGGCTTAGTTCAGCGAGTAGTCCATCGGGGTACCTGGACCCAATGGCAGGCCGATCAACCACCAGACGCAGAACATCAGGAACCAACCAACGAGCATCGCGATGGAGTACGGCAGAGCCAGTGACATCAATGTGCCGATGCCAGCCTTGGAGTAGTAACGCTGCAGGAATGTGAGAGCCAGCGCGAAGTATGGGGACATCGGGGTGATGATGTTCGATGGGGAATCGCCGATGCGGAAGAGCATCTGCGTGACCTCGGGAGCCACACCCACGTACATGAACATTGGCACGACCACCGGAGCCATCAGCGCCCACTGCGCGGAACCAGAGGTGATGAGCAGATTGATCAGCGCCACGAGCAGCACGAATGCGCCGAAGAGAACCAGCGGTGGCAGGTTCCACTGCGTGAGGAGCTCGGAGCCCTTAATGGCAGTCCAGTTGCCCAGATTGGTCCACGTGAACCACGCCAAGAACTGGGAGACGGCGAAGAACAGCACCATCATTGGCAGCAGGGTCTTCAGTCCCTTGGCCATCATGTCCGGCACATCGGAAGCAGACTTAATGGTGCCCGCCAGCAGGCCGTAGATGAGGCCCATAAAGAAGAAAGCCATGGCGATTGGCACGGCTACTGCCTTGATCAGCGGGGACTCCATGACGGCTCCACCCTCACCCTGCAGCGGAGAGCCGGGGATGAACATGAGCGCGAAGTAGATGCCCAGCATGATGACCATAGCGAGGCCGGTAATGCCCAAGGCACGGGCTTCCTTGCTCTCCAGGGTGAGGGATTCCTCCAGGTCTTCCTGCGAGAGGTTCTCATGGTCCACGCTAGCGTCGTCGTCCTCATCATCGAGTTCCACGCCATCGCCGTTATTCTTGCGTGCCTCCGCCTCGGCTTCCTTCTCAGAGGCCTTGGTGAAGGTGAGGTGCTCGTAGTTCAGGTTGTCGTGGTCGACCAGTTCGCGGGCCTTCTTATTCATGAACAGTTCGGTGACGAGGGTGATGATCAGAGCAAGGCCGATTGCGGAGACGACGACGAAGAAGTAGTTCGCCAGCGGGGAGACTTCGTAGCTTTCGTCGACGATCTGGGCGGCGGTAGTGGAGATGCCACCCAGCAGCACGTCGGTGATATTGAGCACCAGGGAGGCATTAAAGCCTGCGGAGGAGGCGGCGAAGGCCACCATCGCGCCGACGATGGGGGATCGGCCGACAGCGCGGAAGGCCATGGCGCCCAAAGGAATGAGGATCACGTAGACCGCATCGGAGGCGACGGATCCCGTCACACCGGCGATGGCCACCACGAAGGTCAGCAGACCAGGGCCGACCTTGGAAACGAGGGCGCGGACGGCGGCGCTAATGAGCCCGGAGTGTTCCGCTACCGCTACGCCGAGCATCACAGTGATGATCAGGCCGAGTGCCGGGAAGGTGACGTAGTTCTCCACAGCGCTGGAGACCATGTAGCTGATGCCCTCTGCGGAAAGCAGATTCTTTACCACCACGTCTTCGCCGCCTGCGGGGTCTGCGGCGCGCATTCCCGCCATGTTGCCGATCCATGAGGTGATGGCGACAAGCCCGCCGATGATGACGAACAGCCAGAACGGGTCTGGAAGTTTATTACCGATGCGTTCGATGAGCCCGAGGAAGCCGGTGGCGTGCTCTGGGGATTCCTGCTGTTCGGAGTCCTTTTTCTTGGAGTTGGGCGTGTCTGGGGCCTGGGTGCGTTGCGATTTATTACTGGCCGTCTTGTTCATACAGTCTCTCCATTACCTGTCGTATGGGTTCCGTAGAGTACAGCAATTTGCCAGAAAGTTCTGCGAAACATGTGTCACAACTGTTTCATCTGTCACAGGAGTTTCGGTAAGGTGTTGCTCCGTGATCACTTTTGACAAGGTTTCCAAGAGCTACCGGACGTCTACCCGTCCGGCGCTAGACAACGTCTCGCTCGAGATCGACAAGGGAGAGTTCGTCTTCCTCATTGGCCCATCAGGCTCCGGCAAGTCCACTTTCCTCCAGCTCATGCTGCGCGAGGAGAAGCTAGATTCTGGCGACCTGTATGTCGCGGACTACCACGTCAACCGGCTTCGTGACCGCGAGGTGCCGAAGCTGCGCCAGCGCATTGGCTATGTCTTCCAGGATTTCCGCCTGCTGCAGAAGAAGAACGTCTTCGACAACGTTGCCTTCGCTCTTGAGGTGATCGGCAAGAAGCGCGCGGAGATCGAAAAGGCTGTGCCGGAGGCCCTTAAGACCGTTGGTCTGGAAGGGAAGGAGCAGCGCTTCCCGCACGAGCTCTCCGGTGGTGAGCAGCAGCGCGTGGCCATCGCCCGCGCTTCCGTGAACCGGCCTCTCGTTCTGCTGGCCGATGAGCCAACGGGAAACCTTGACCCGGATACATCCAGCGAAATCATGCTCCTGCTGAACCGGATCAACCAGAACGGCACCACCGTGGTGATGTCCACCCATGACAACGTGGCAGTGGATTCCATGCGCAAGCGAGTGATTGAATTGTCCAAGGGTAGGTTGGTACGCGACGATGCTCGCGGCCTGTATGGAGTGGGGCGCTAAACCATGAAGAGTAATTTCATCACCCGCGAGGCCTTTGCGGGTCTCACTCGCAACGCCACGATGACCATCGCAATGATCATCACCACGTCCATTTCCCTCGCGCTGCTGACGACGGGCTTTTTGCTCACTCAGATGACAGAGCGCACGAAGGATATCTACATCGACCGCATTGAGGTCATGGTCCAGCTGGATGAGGATATCTCCCGCGAGGACATGGACTGCTCCTCTTCGGCGTGTGCGGATATCCTCAATAAGCTCCAGTCCGATGAGGGCGTGGAGTCCGTCACCTTCCGCAATAAGCAGCAGTCCTACGAGCGTTTCGTCGAGCTATTTAAGGACTCTGATCCGCGCTTGGTTGAGCAGACGAGTGAGGATGCCTTCCCGGCAGCTCTGCATGTGCGTCTGACCGATCCGACGGAAACTGCGCCTATCGATAACATCCGTGAGGATCAGGGCGTGCTCAACGTTGTGGATCAGGGCGACGATTTGCAGGCCGCGACGCGAAACCTGGATTCCTTGCGCAATGCGGCGTTCCTTGTCGCGGCGATCCAGGCGGTGGCGGCGATCTTCCTCATCGTCAACATGGTCCAGATCACCGCGTTCAGTCGACGTAATGAGATTTCCATTATGCGCATGGTGGGCGCCTCCCGCTGGTATACGCAGGCTCCGTTCGTTCTGGAGGCCGTGATCGCCGCGGTGATCGGTGCGGTGTTCGCTGTGGGTGGCATGTTGGCGGGTAAGTTCCTCGTCGCTGATAATGCGCTGAAATCGCTGTACGACGCCAACCTCATCGCGCGCATCACGACTGCCGACATCTGGCTAGCTGCGCCGTTCATGGTGCTGATCGGCGCAGTGGTTGCTGCCATCACGGCTCAGGTGACGCTTCGCTGGTACGTGAAGAACTAGGCGTCCAAGCCTCCTCGTGGATAGTGTTGCGGTGGCTGATATTCTCGGAGGCATCATGGCGAAGAAGAGCACACCGGTTGATTCCGGGAAATCCAAGGGCAAGAAGAAGGCTGGGGCCGGCAAGGGGCCTGGCCAGCTTGTTGTGGCCACTAACCGGAAGGCACGCCACGACTATCACATCGTTGAAACTATCGAGTGTGGCGTGGTGCTCGTTGGCACTGAAGTAAAGGCTCTTCGCGAGGGTAAGGCCAGCTTGGTCGATGCCTACGCAACGATCGACGACGGGGAAGTGTGGCTGCGTGGCCTCCATATCCCGGAATATTCCATGGGGCACTGGACCAATCACTCGCCGCGTCGTGTTCGCAAGCTGCTGCTGCACCGTCGAGAGATCGATTCCCTCATGGGCAAGGTGCGCGACGGTAATGCGACGCTCATTCCGTTGCAGCTGTACTTCGTGTCTGGGCGCATGAAGGTGGAGCTGGCACTGGCCCGCGGTAAGCAGGAATACGACAAGCGTCAGGACATCAAGCGTCGCACCGAGGAGCGAGAAGTGACCCGCGAGCTGGGTCGCCGCATCAAGGGCATCAATGCCTAGGGTGTGGATTTGACCTTGAGGGAGGGGCGGGCTGGGAAGATCTCGTTAAAGAAAACAATTCCTAACAATTCGCTAAATAAGCGTCTGAGCTATCGCGGTAGTATGTTTGCTGCTGTTAGCCTTCGAGTGTGAACTCACCACATTCTCACTCTGCCAGCGTTCCTGCAGACCGTTCTGGGTCCGGTGTTAAGCACACCGGTGGCTCCAGTGTCCGCGCCACCACAACGAGCGCTAGCTCGACGAACCTAGAGGAAAAGGGCTTCGAACGCTGGGCCTGCGAGCACCCTATTTACGGGCTCATTGAGGTTTATGTCGGCCATGCGTCCCAGCTTCGGGAGGATCGACCCGGGGTTCCCGATTGGGGCTGACGCGGACAGCAAGCTCAAGCCCGCAAGCACTGAGCAGGGAAGGGACTCCTTCGGCAAGGCGAGCAAGGCGAATGAGTCCAAGGATGGCTCCAAAGCGAATAGTTCGGCCGGGTCGGGTGGAATCATCGGGCGCTACATGAAGGACTCCAAGCGATCACTCGTAGTGAAAGTCTCCGGGGTGGTGGTCGCACGCATGAAGTCGCTTTCGGAAGTGAAGATCGAGCTCACTGAGGAGCCGAAGGCGCTGGAGAACGGCGAATACGACTATCCACTCGCTGTAGCGACTCCCTACGTGGAAATCGAGTCTGCAGGTTTCGAATCATGGATCCGCGAGGTGCGAGTCAAAGCACGTGGGACGGTGATTGAGCTCGACGCCCCAGCGGGCAGCAGAGCCTACAAGCACCAGAGGGAAATGGAAGAATCCCCATTCAAACGGTGGTTCTATCCTCTTGCTGCTGGCATAGGGAAGGGAGCATGGGCGCTGTTCTGCCTCGTGCTGCTTCCGCTTATCGGCAAGATCATGGATCCAATCATTCGATGGTTGGCGCAGTTCATGCCCGACTGGAACATCACCATTCCCTGGCCTGATATCAACCTGCCGAGTATCCCATGGCCGGAAATTAATCTCCCGGCGATACCGTGGCCTGATATCAACCTGCCGAGTATTCCCTGGCCGGACTGGACCGCCCCGGGCTGGGTGATCTTCCTGATGGATTACACGAAGGTTTGGATGCCAATCGTCATCGGGCTGTTCGTGGGCATCGTGGCGGTGCGGAATGCGAACCGTTCGCGGCAGGAGAAGTTGAAGTGGGAGCGACAGCGCGTTGCCGATGTCCTTGGAGCTAGGGTGCAACAGCTCGAAGAACTGGCGTCAAGGCAGGGGAGAGATGTACGATAAGACATCCTGCTGGAATGCGTTTCCACAGCAGGGCAAAGCAAGGGGTCGATTTGGTTTCGACTTCGTGCATTGAGCCAGGGGAAGCGTGCCGGTGAAGGCGATCGACCACCGTAAGCGTCGACGTAACTCTATAAGCGCCGAGAACACTCAGCGCGACTACGCCCTCGCTGCCTAATTCAGCGACCGCGTGTCTGTCGGCCTAGGACCGTCCCACTCCTAGATCCCGGCATCGACTTTTGGGACTTGCCGCACGGCCGTGTTGCTCGGGCCGGGCGGGACACCTTAGAGCAACTGGGCCCATCATCCGGACTTGTTCACAAGATTCGGAGGGCCGAGTAGAGATAACCGTGAACTGCGCACGGAGAAGCCCTGGCGAGGTCGCGAAGGACCCGGGTTCAATTCCCGGCGGCTCCACCAAGTTGAAACCCCAGTTCAGCAATGACCTGGGGTTTGTTACGTCTATGCTGGTCAGATCGTACGCGCGCCATCATGGCACCGCCTTGAGATCTACCTACTTCCCAAACAGACGGTGCTGCAGCCTTTCTATGTCTGGGCCTGTATTCCTCCCACGGATCTCTGAGATCCGCTCAAGTGTGTTGGCCAGGGTGTCCCGTATCTCTCGGGCTATCTGTTGAGCAACGCTCTCCGCACTTGCGGTCTGGGCCTTCCCACTCGTTACGGGGCTAGCTGGCATGTCTGTCTCCAACAACAGTCGGTCGGAAGGAACCTGCTTGACGTACGCCCGCCCGCGCTTGGTTTCGAGCATTCGCGGATTCACAGACACGTAGCCACCGAGCCGCACGAGCCGCGTGAGCTCATCGCTCGTTCCGGAAAACCAGTGGATGATCGGCGCCACGTTGTGCTCCGTCACCCGTTGCTCTTCCAGCAGGTCGAGTACAGCCGTTGCCGAACGCACCGCGTGGATGGAGAGGATATAAGGGCGTGCGTCGTCATTCGTAGGGGAGTGCGCCGTGGAACCTACAGAACTCGAGGTCTTGGCCGCATCGCACACGGTTTTAAGAATTCGACGTAGCACTTGTTTTTGGAGTTCAACCCCGGCCTGCTCGAGGCGGCGTGGGGCGAAGTCCAGTCCGATTTCCCCGATAAAGCGCGTGGCGCCAGTACCCAGCCCTTGGTCGGCTCCAACCCCGCCAGACAGACACTGATCGAATACCGCCAGCTCTCGCTCGGCCTGGGCCTTGGATTCAATCTGCCACGGGTGGAACCCCAGTGACCACAGTGGCATCGCCGGACTACCCAGCTCGATCCCCGCTAACTGTGCAATGGTCGGGGCCTGATCAATGAGAGCCACATACTCACTCGGCTTCAGGGTCTGCGCAACAACGCGCAGCCCTGGCGCTGATCCGTGTGAAGCTCCGACCGAGTTTGGGGAGCTCATTACCGACGAAAAGCCTGCCGACGAAGAGCCTGCTGGAGACGAGCCTGCCTGCGATGAGCCTGCTGGAGATGGGGTAGATGGCGATGGGGTTGCTGCTTCCGAACGGAAAGAGGCCAGCTCACGCACAAAAGCCGCGCGAAGCTCGACTCCGTGTAGGAAGTCGAAGTGGTAGTGCGTATCGATCAGCGGTGCCATGGTTACTTCGCGCGGGTTACTCTGCGCGCTGGTGGGGAGGCAACGGAATCATGCGTGGCTCACGTGGCATCTTCTCCATACCGGCCAGCCTACGGATCGCCTTGCCAGCCAGCATTTGCCCCATGATCGGCGGCATGTAGCTCATCGAGCCCAGCGTTTCGCCCTTGGTCCGGCCCTCGCCGATCTTCTCCACCTGGAAGGGAAGCTCCGTACTGAACAGCACCTCAATGCCCTTAATCCGGCGTTTGCGGCACTCGGTGCGGACTACCTTGGCCATAGGGCAGTTGGAGGTCTGGCGAATGTTGGCGAACTGCAGTTGGAGTGGATCCAGGCGGTTGGCGGCACCCATGGAACTCAGCAGGTTAATGCCGTTTTCAGCGCACCACTGAGCGATCGCGAGCTTCTGGGACACCGTATCAATGCAGTCGATCACGTAATCGGGACGCGGAAACTGCTCTAGCGTGGCGCCCACGTCCTCCTTGCGGAGGAAAACTTGCTGCGCGTGCACAGTGCAGTCCGGGTTGATGTCAGCGATCTTGTCCCGCATGATGTCGGCCTTCACCTTACCGATCGTCGACACATACGCCACTGCCTGCCGGTTGATGTTGCTGGCCTCGACCACATCCCGATCCAGCACGATGAGGTTGCCCACACCACCGCGGGCCAGTGCCTCGGCGCAGGCGGATCCCACGCCGCCGAGTCCGAGGACCATCACTGTAGAGTCCCGGAGTTTGTCCAGTCCTTCATCCTTGAGCAGCAGTCGGAGGCGGGCAACTCTTTCACTATGGGCCACGGGAAGGGAACCTTTCTTTTCATCGGCTTAGGCGCAAAAGACACGTCATTATAGCGCCTCACCCGTGGAGTATCTCCACTCAATTTAGGACTTTTCTTAGTGGTCTTTTTCGGTGCATGTGTTACTGAAAACTGTCCCGCACTAGTCCTATGCTTGTGTGCCATGGACGGTCTCACCACAGACATCACCACCCCAAAAGCTGCCACAAAAAAGCATAAAATCCCAGGTTACTTCGGTGTTCTCACCGCACTTGCGCTCCTGGCTGGCTGGGCAGTCTACCGCCTCACGCTGCCCGAAACTCGCCACTCCAAGTTCGGCAACCTCTTCCACTGGCCCATCGACTTTCGCGTGTACTACCGCGCTGGCGAGGCGCTCCAGCAGGGTGACCAACTGTACGCACACGGCTTCGTGGGGGCACTGCCCTTTACCTACCCGCCCTTTGCTGGTGCTTTGTTCCGCGGCCTTGCCTTCGCCAGCGAGCACACCATGGCAGTGGCGTGGCAGGTGGCTTCGCTCCTGGTGCTCTTGCTGGTGATCATCGCCGTGTTGCGCGAGCGTGGATACCGAATGTCCCCAGGGCTGGTGGTGATCGCGATTGTGGGGCTGGTGGCGTCGTTCAATCTCAGCCCCGTCTTCGGCACCATCTTCTTCGGACAGATCAACATCTTCCTCATGGGCCTGGTCGCCCTTGATTTCCTGCGTGGCGGCAGGGCGCGGGGCCGTGGAATCTTCACCGGCATTGCCGCGGGCATCAAGCTCACTCCGATATTCTTCGCCCTCGCCTTCTTCGTGGAACGCAGGTGGCGTGCCATCGTGGCGGTGCTTGCCACGTTCGCGGTGACCGTGGGCATTGGTTTTTGGGGTGTGCCGGACGCGGGTGTGTTTTGGACGGAGAAGGTACTGGAAACCAACCGCATTGGTGAACATGCCAACCCGGGAGCGCAATCCTTGCAATCGATTTTGCTGAGGATGGATATTGCGCACGCTAAGCCGCTGTGGGCCTTCGGGTCGTTGCTCATCGTGGTGGCGTTCTGCATCGCGGCGCGCGGCGCGATCCGCCGGGGCAACCTCAGCCTCGTCATGGCCCTCGGCGGTGTGACCGCGGCGTTGATCTCCCCGTTTTCCTGGTTTCACCACTGGGTCTACCTGGTCCCCCTTTTCTTCGTTTTGCTCGACGCCACACTGCGCCCCCTGCAGCACCTCGCGAAACGCATCAGCGTGCGCGGGCGAGCAGGGCGGGGCGCGGCCATCCTGGTCGAACAGTGTGGGGGCTTCCTCGCAGTGGCCTTCTGGTCGGTGGTGTTCCTGCCATACGCCAGTGCCGTGAGTTACTTCCCGACGAGTTTCCACGCTCAACGCCTTGCTGTCGATAACCCCTGGTTGCGAGGAATGTTTGTCTGGGCAGGCATTGCGCTGGTCGTCGGTTGCGCGGCGTACTACTTAGCGGCGGGGTTAGGTCGCAGGGGTCGTAACCGCTAGCTAGGCGGGATTGTCCTCAGAAAACCTGAGCGTGGCTCGTCTTTCTTTTACAGTGAATGCATGAGCATCATCCCGCTCCGTGTTGTCGCTGCCATTTCCTGCTGTGGGCTTCTCACTGCTTGCACCATCGGAGACTCCGAGCAGAGTTCGTCCTCCACGGGTGCGGGCTCGAGTCACTCGGAAGATGCTGCTAAGGGGCAGCCGGTGGCGTCGGGCACAGAGGAAGATCAGGACGAGCAGCAGACATACGAGCCGAAGACGGTGACCGTCGCGGCGGCTGGAGACCTGCTCCTGCACACGCCGGTCTCCAGCTCTGCGCAGGAGCACGCCACAGGAGGCGACTACAACTATGTGGCGCTGATGGAGGAGATCGGCCCGCAACTCAACGCGGCCGACCTCGCCATTTGTCATATTGAGGGGCCGATGAATCCGCGGAATGAGAACCTCAATACCGGCTACGAGATGGTCTTTAACTTCCCAAAGGAGATCGCGCGCGACGCCAAACGCCTCGGCTACGAAGGCTGCGATTTCGCCTCCAACCACACCATCGACCAGGGGCTTGATGGTCTCGCCGAAACGGAGCAGGTTGTCCGCGACGCCGGGTTGGGCTATGCCGGGCCGACCATGGATGAACAGCGCGCCGGGAAAGCGGAGATGTACGACGTCGGTGGCGCGAAGATCGCGCACCTCGCCTACACCTACACCTTCCCCAATAACGCGGGGCCAACCACGGACGTGCCGGCTGATGCGCCGTGGCTGGAGAAAGCACTCTGGCCGGCCATCGGCGCCGAAGGCATTCGCGAGCAAGCTCGACAGGCTAAGGAGGAAGGCGCCGACTTTGTGGTCGTGAGTATGCACTGGGGTGACGAATATCAGTCGCTGCCCAATGAGCAACAGCAGGAGATCGCGCGCGAACTTCTAAAGGCCGAGGAGGTGGATGCGATCCTCGGCGACCACGTCCACGTGGTGCAGCCGTGCGAGAAAGTCAACGGCAAGCACGTGATCTACGGCCTCGGTAACAGCATTTCTAACCAGTCGCCCTTGACCTCTGCAGACTTCCGGCCTGATGTGCAAGATGGCATTGTCGCGACACTAACGCTTCACCGAGATGAATCCGGCAAGGTGACCACGGATATGGCCTACACGCCGACTTTCGTGGAGATCCCTGGGCATACGATCCGCACCGTGACGGCGGAGAGTAACCCCGCGTCCTTCGCGCGGACGACGGGGACCGTCGAGGCGCTGGGTGGGTGCGAGGCCACGCTATACTCCGAGGGTCGCTAAGCCTGCAGAAACGGCGGGTGGTTGGTCACGCGCCCCTGCTTAGTTGGGTTAGTTGAGCTAGTCGAGGTTTGTCGGCCAGGTGTGGACCGGCTTGCCCGTGGCTTGGAGTTCTAGGTAGTGGCGCAGGACGCGGGCGATGGCGCTGCGGCGCTCGGGGGAGTCTGGATGATCTGCTGCAGTGCTTGCGTTGGCGAGTGCGCGCAGTTGCCACAGCGCGCCATTTTGATTGGCACGGGCGCGCCCCTCGATAATTTCCATGTAGTTGTCGATGAGATCGGCGCGCACATCGAGTTCCTTGAGCCCACGGCGGGCGTGCTCGATGAGGTGATCGGTGATGAGCTCCCTGACAGGGATCTCGCCCAAGGTTGGCCAGTTCATCACTGCAGCGAGCCCGTCGCGGGCACCGGCGTTGAAGTTGGCCTCGGCGGTAGAGAAAGACATGCGAGACCAGACGGGGCGTGTCTGCTCGCTGTAGTACTTCACCAGCCCGTAGTAGAACGCGGAGTCCGCAATGATGTCCGCTGGCGTCGGGCCGGCAGGTAGGAGGCGGTTCTCCACGCGGATGTGGGCTAACTCCGTGTTCGGGTCGTAGATCGGGCGGTTCCAGCGCCAAATCGTCCCGTTCTGCAGGTTGAGGTAATGCAGGGACGGGCTTTCGCCGGTCATGATGGGAGTATCGGATTCCACCCGGTCTTCTGGCAGAAGGGGAGAGAAGTAGCGAACGTTTTCCTCGAAGAGGTCGAACACGCTCGTGATCCAGCGCTCCCCGAACCACACCCGAGGACGCACACCTTGGTTCACAAGCTCTGCAGTGCGGGTGTCGATGGCCTGGGCAAACAGAGGGATGCGGGACTCGTGCCAAGTGCGGTAGCCGGCAAACAGCGGTGAGTTCGCGCCGACCGCCGCCTGCACACCAGCAACGGCCTGGGATGCGTTCCACGCATCGGCGAAGCGGTGTGGAGCGACCTGAAGATGCAACTGCATGGAAGTGCAGGCGGATTCTGGGGCGATGTCCTCGAAATTTTCGTGGTAGTGCTCGTCGCGGGAGATGTCGATGCTCACCAGCTCCCCGCGAGTTTCCATGATCGAATTGCTGAGCGCGCGGTAGCGGTTTTCCTTCGTCATCCACTCGGGGTTGGAGAGGAACTCCGTCGTGAGAGAAGGGAGCGTGCCGATCATTGCTACATGCGCACCGGCTGAGTGGGTGGCCTCCCGCACGGTGGAGAGTCGCTCTTCGAGATCGCGCTGAAGCCGATCCAGCCCGTCGCCAGCGATGGACTGCGGAGGCAGATTGAGCTCCACATTGAATGCGCCGATTTCCGACTGGTAATCCTCCGACAGTTTCTCCAAGACCTCAGCACCACAGAGCTTTGGCTGCATATCGTCATCAACGAGGTTGAGTTCCAGCTCGAGGCCAATCGTGCCTTCGCTCACGAACTCTGCGTGCTGGAGGTGGTGATCGAAGAGCTCAAGGTCGCGCAACAACCGGTTGCGGTAACGCGTGCGCTGCTTGGGGGTGTAGGTGTCTGAGGATACGGCGTCTCCCATAGCTCTCCAGGGTAGTCCAAGGGAGCATGGCTAGGAAGATGTTTCTTCCTGGCGTTGGTCCTCGCCACCCCTGGTAGTGGAACCTTGAGTGAGATTAAGGGCGACCACACAGGCGATGATGCCTGCGATGAAGAGCCCCTTGGTCACAGTGAGGCTGTCGTGGCCGAGGACGGTGGCGACGAGCACTGTAAACACTGCACCGAGCCCTGACCAGACGGCATAGGCCGTGCCAATGGGGAGTGTTTGGCTGCCCTCGCGAGCATGAGCATGCTAACAGGGCACACTGCGAAGAAAATCAGGCTCGGGACGAGTTTGGTGAAACCTTCGCTTTCGCCAAGAGCGGTAGCCCAGACCGATTCGAGCATCGCACTCAAGAGGATTATGAACCAGGCCATCGCGTTAGCTCACAACCTTAAGGCCCACCACGCAGGCTACGAGAGTGAGCAGAATGAGAGCGCGCATGAGGGATAGCGTCTCGCGTCCGCGGGCTACAGCCATGAAAATAGTGAGGACGGTACCGATGCCCATCCACACCGTGTACGAGGTGCCCGTCGGGAGATCGCGCATCGCGAGCGAAAGGCCGAACAGGGACAGCGGCAGAGTGATCGCGAAGATCACGGTAGGCAGCATACGCTTGAAATTCTCCGAATCTCCGAGAGCGGTGGCCCATGCGGCCTCCATGATTCCAGAGATAACGAGGATGACCCACGCCATGCTTCTAGACCCACGCCATGCTTCTAGGCGACCTTCCTTTTTCTGCGCCTATTGATGCTGGAGTTTCTGCGCCTATTGATGCTGGAGATGATAATCGGTAGTACGGAAATTCCAACGATGACGAGCATAATCGCTTCGATGGAATGCTCAATACCCGGGACGCCATCAAGCAGAACGGCGACCGAAACGCCGGCGGTTTCCTGTGGGTTCGTTGCCAGTTACTCCTTAGGCGGGTCGTTGGGTTAGCCGCAGGCTGTGCGTTAGTTGCGCTGCGGGGCGTCCGGGCTGCGAGGCCATTTTTCCGCCCTTTCCCTTTCAGGCAGTGTGGGCAGTCCCTTTGCCATGTGTTCTGCACTGCTGAAGATGAGGCTGAAGATCATCCAGCCAACCGGACCGACGGTAAAGGCCCAGATGACCGACGCCAAGGCGTCCGTGAAGTAATGAACGCCGACCGTCATCACGCAACCGATGATTATCAGAGTGAACACAGCGCCGAGGATCCGTGCGATGTTGTGCGCCTTGGTTGCATGAGTGGCGAGCAACAGGGCAACCACGACTGCCGTGACGAAAGCGGTGTGCCCGGAAGGATAGGACCAATCGTGAGGGACGTAGTCGCCGGGGTTCGGTAGGTCGGCGGGATCGATGCGTGGCCGCTGGTAAAACTTCTTCAAGAAGACAATGGGCAGCCAAGCGAAAATGACGGTGGCGGCGAAGGAGATGAGGGGGCGCCAGGGGTGGCGTCGGACCACATAAATGATCACGCCTGCGGCACAGAAGCCGAAAGAAAAGATCGGTTGCAGGGAGCCGTAGACGAAGTTGACCACGTCCCCGAACACCCCGACGTTGAGAGAGTTCATCGCTTGGGTCAGTGGCAAGTCGAAGGTCGAATCCTTAACGGCGAATCCCAGAGCGATGACGATGACCATGCCAATCAAGGCGATGATCAGCTGGAGTTTGATTGGCAAGAGCTTCATAGGGCTGTGATCCTACCGCGCCAAAGAACTGGCGCTCATCTTCCGGTCCTGCGAACGGCTCGCCACCGCATACGGCCTAGCCCTCACGACCCGGTGAACTCATCTCACACCCAGTGAGTGGGCCCGCCGGTTGGCTGACCACTCAGTGATCCAACCACCCCGTGGGTTAGCCCTTGATCTTGGACTCGTGCCCGGCCCACGCCTCATCACGCAGCTCGTTCTTGCGCACCTTGCCCGTGGACGTGCGCGGCAATTCGTCCAGCACCACCACATCGCGCGGAACCTTGTAGCCCGCGATATGCGCACGGCAGTGTGCGATGATCACCTCCTGGATCGCCTCCGGATTCTCTTGCGCCTGCGCGTGAGCCTCCGGCCGCAGCACCACGTAAGCGCGCGGACGCTCGCCCCACTTCTCGTCCGGCACACCAATCACCGCGCAATCGGACACATCTGGGTAGCTCACCACTGCCTGCTCCACCTCGATGGTGGAAATATTCTCGCCACCGGAAACCACCACGTCCTTCGCGCGGTCGAGCAGCTGAATGTACCCATCCTCGTGCATCACGCCTAGGTCGCCGGTGTGGAACCACCCGCCACGGAAAGCCTCCGCAGTGGCTTCCTCATCATTGAAGTAGCCCGCCATCACGCCATTGCCGGTGAATACGATCTCACCCATGGTGGCGCCGTCAGCTGGAACATCGATGAGTGTGGCGTCGTCCTTCTCCGTCGGTTGCACAACACGAACATCCTCGTTGGTGATCATCGCCACGCCCTGCCGCGCCTTTAACACCGCACGGCGGCGGACAGTCATATCCGCCCAATCTGGCTGGGATTCGCATACGGTAAATGGGCCGTAAGTCTCGGTCAGGCCATAGACGTGGGTGACCTCCACACCGATGTTTTCGCAGCGAGTGATGATCGTTGGGCTTGGGGGAGCGCCCGCGGTGACAATGCGGAGTCCTTGCACGCGGCGTTTGTTGTCGTCGTCGACCAAGGTGGTCAGCACTGCGGGGGCGCCACACATGGCCGTTACACCTTCGTCGATAATGAGGCGCCACAACTCCGGGCCGCGTACCGCGCGGAGTGCCACCTGCGTGCCGCTGACCGCCATGACGGACCAGCCGGTGCACCAACCGGAGCAGTGGAACATCGGCAGCGTCCACAGGTAGACGGTGTGATGGTCGAAGTGCTGAGTCGTGATCGCGCCGAGGGCATTGAGGTAGGCGCCGCGGTGCGTGTACAGCACGCCCTTCGGGCGGCCCGTGGTGCCGGAGGTGTAGTTGATGGCGATCGGCTGGTGCTCGTCCTCTACCGCGAACGGCAGCTCCTCGCCTTCCTCGTGGGCGCCGGTGTAGGCGCTGAATGTCGTCTCCTTGTCCGACGCCACTTCTGCCGGCTCCTGACCTTCCCCGTCAGCGATGAAGATGACGCGGCTCAGAAGGTCGCCGATCTGGTCGGATGCTGCACTGACCAGTGACTGCTCGCCGATGAGGACACGGATGGAGGAGTGTTCGAGGATATAGCGAATCTCCGCGGGCGCCAGGCGAGTGTTGATCGCCACGATCACCGCTTGAGCAAGCGGCACGGCGAACTGGGCTAGCAGTGCTTCGTAACTATTGGCGGCCAAAACACCGACGCGATCACCAGGCTGCACGCCGTCAGCGCGAAGGGCGCGAGCCAGCGCAAGGGCATCGGCCTTGAACTGGGCGAAGGTGATACGCCGGGGGCCGTCCACGCACGCGGTCTTCTGAGGGTGAACGCGAGCACTGCGTTCGAGGAAGCGCAGGGGAGTGAGCGCTACGTTCAGTCCGTGGCGGTTCGATCCACTGCTGAATGGCTGGTGAGGAGTCAGTTCGGAAACAGTGGGGGCGTGGTTGCGCTGGAGGGGATCCACGGAAGCGTGGTTATGGGGTACAGGGTTGGCGGAAGAATCTGTTTCGCGGTGTAGCGCTTTATTCATGGAGATACAGTAGACAGCCTGTGAGACAGAATGAGGGTTTCTTCCAAATCTTCATCTTTCTCATCTGTGCTGTTCGCAGCCAACTTAATCGGAGGGTGGGGGGTAGAGTAGCGATCTACCTGCGCAAATGATTGTGGTTAGGGTGGAAGCATGCGAAATTCACTGAAGACTTCCAAGGTTGCTGTTGCCCTCGTTTCTGCGCCCCTGCTCGCTCTGGGCTTGGCCGCATGTGGTGAAAACAGCGATGATTCCAGCACTAACTCGGCGGATAACACCGTGACCGTCACCGAGTCTGCGAACGAAAGCTCCTCCGATGATCAGACCTCTTCTTCCGCGGAGACTTCCGCAACCTCTGAGTCCCAGTCCTCTGGGGCCGCAGAGGCTAGTTCCGCTGATGCGCCGATGATCAAGGTTGGAGGTAGCGAGGTAGATAACGCCGCCTTCCAGCCGGTTCGTTGCCAGGAAGGTGAGGACGACGGCCGTGCCCAGATTGAGTACGAGGCTGGCGAGAACAACTCCGAGAATGAGCTGGACATCGACATCTACAAGGATGATCTGAAGCTCGATTCTTTGGACCTGGAACTGGACCGCGATGAGTGGGAGGTCGAGGACGAGGACAAGGGCAATGCCCAGGTCACCGAGAACAATGGCGAGTACACCGTGAAGGCCACTGTGTCTCAGGATGACAGCAGCGAGAAGCAGGATATTGAGGTCACCTTCACCTGCTAGTTCTGGCTGGAGCCATTCCTGACTGGCCACGTTCAGGCGCGCGTTCGACGGGGTACTCTACCGAGTCCGCGTTAGCTTCCAATCGGCCCGATTTATGGGGAGGGGTGGCGAAATTTCTGCCACCCAAGAAAAATAGCCACGCGATGCGTGGCTATTTTGCCTTTTCGCCGCCAATAGTGGGGCGAAATTTATGTGTGGCCGGAAATTTCGCCACCTCACCCGTAGGGGGTCAGCGAGGTCACGGGTTTAGACCGCAGTCGTGCGACTAGGACACAGCCGGCTCGCCACCTCACGCAACTAGGCTCCTCACGCAACTAGGCTGAGGTGCGCCAAGGATTCTTCGTGTCGATGAGGAACTTCTCCACGTCCTCTGGGCGGGCGCGCAGACTTGGGTCGAACGCCAGGTATGCCTTCGTCTCGCGAGCAACCAGGCCAGAAAGGATGATCAGACCGATGAGGTTCGGCAGAGCCATCAGACCATTGGCCAGGTCGGAGAAAGTCCAGGCCAGGCTCAACTCGGTGGTTGCTCCGAGGAACACGACACAGGTGAAGATCATGCGGTATGGCAGCGAAGCCCAATCGCCCAGTGCTCGCTCCGCGTTGCGCTCGCCGTAGTAGGACCAGCCGAGAATGGTGGAGAAGGCGAAGAACACAACGGACATCGAAACGATGGTGCCGCCCCACTGGGAGCCAAGACCCGCCGAGAACGCCGCGGCAGTCATCGTGCCCGCAGCCTCCTCACCCTGATCCCACACGCCCGTGGTGACGATCACCAGGCCGGTCATGGTGACCACAATGATGGTGTCAATGAACGTTTGGGTCATGGACACCAGTCCCTGGCGCACAGGGTGCGTGGTCTTCGCAGCAGCAGCTGCGATGGCGGCGGACCCCATACCGGACTCGTTGGAGAATATGCCGCGGGCAACACCCATCTGCAGGGCGATGAGGATGCCAGCACCCACAAAACCGCCCGTCGCTGCCGTGCCAGTGAATGCATCAGTGAAGATCAAGCCGATGGCATCCGGGATCTGTCCCGCGTGGGTGACCAGCACGATAAAGCCGCCAACCAGGTAAATGACGATCATCAGTGGCACGAAAGCCGAAGTGACCTTACCGATCGTCTGAATACCTCCAAGCAGCACGGCACCAACGAGCACGAACATGATGATGCCGGAGATCCACGGATCCACGCCGAAAGTATCGTGCAGACCAGCAGACACGGCGTTCGCCTGGGTCATGTTGCCGATACCGAAGGACGCGATGATGGCTGCAATGGTGAAGAACCAGGCAAGGAAGACTCCCAGCCCGCCCTTGATGCCTTCCTGCAGGTAGCGCTGCGGGCCGCCATTGATCAGGCCGGCCTTGTCCGTCGTGCGGAAGCGCACGCCCAAGAAAGCCTCCGTGTATTTGGATGCCATGCCCAGCAGGCCGGTAATCCACATCCAAAAAAGGGCACCAGGGCCACCAATGGAGATAGCCGTCGCCACACCGACAATGTTGCCCACACCCACCGTGGCCGCCAGCGCGGTCGTGAGCGCCTGGTATTGCGTAATGTCGCCCGCGCCGCCTTCGTCGTTGCGGTCAAGCAGGCCGTGGCGCAGAGCCACTCCCATCTTGCGGAATTGGAGACCGCCAAGGCGAATGGTCAAAAACAGGCCAGTGCCGAGGAGTAGCGGGATGAGGAAGAACGGACCCCACACGAACCCGCCGATTTCACCCAGCCAACCCTCGAGTTGTTCAGCGAAAGAAACGTCAGTCATGGAGCGAATGTACAACTTCGATAAGAGTTCGGGGACTTAATTAACAAAACGTTCATATATCTGTTCGGTGATCGCCGAAGATGGGCTAGTGGCGTCGAATAATAAACACGGCTGAAACAAACAGGAGTCCGCAACTAATTCGGGGGAGAGTGGGCAAGAAAAGCCCGGCATGTTCAGGCACTCTAGAGGTAGACCACTTCGCTAGGTGAAACGAAGGAGACCTCATGCACCCACGCGCAGGACAACCAGCACAGGCAGAAGACCTCACCGACATCCCGGCCCTCCTCGCCGCGTATGCGGACATCCGGCCGGACCACAGCGACCCAGGCCAGCGCGTGACCTTCGGTACCTCCGGGCACCGCGGCAGTTCCTTCGACGGCGCCTTCAACGAGGTGCACATTGCGGCAACCACACAGGCGATCGTGGATTACCGCCGCCAGCAGAACATCAATGGGCCACTGTTCATCGGTCGCGATCCGCATGCCCTATCCGAGCCCGCCCACACCACTGCGCTGGAAGTTCTGGCGGGCAATGACGTGCCGACGTTCGTGGATTCGGCAGGAGGTTTTGTTCCGACGCCAGCAGTCTCCTTCGCCATTTTGGAGTACAACAAGCAGCTCCCTGGGGGCCCGACGGGGACGGACGCGGGGCGTGCTGATGGCATCGTGATTACCCCGTCCCATAATCCGCCGCGTGATGGTGGTTTCAAGTACAACCCTCCGACTGGTGGCCCGGCCGACACGGACGCGACGAGCTGGATCGCTGAGCGTGCGAATTCTTACCTGGACGCGGGTCTGCAGGGCGTGCACCGCACAACGTCCGTCGAGTCCAGCCCGAGCATCAAGAAGCACGACTTCCTGGGCGCGTACGTGAATGCGCTGCCACAGGTGGTGAACCTGGACGCTATCCGAGAGGCAGGGGTGCGGATCGGTGCCGATCCGATGGGCGGCGCTTCTGTCGACTACTGGGGGCGCATCGCAGAGGAGCACAACCTGGACCTCACGGTGGTCAATGACAAGGTTGATCCGGCGTTCGGCTTCATGACCTTAGATTCCGATGGCAAGATCCGCATGGATTGCTCTTCGCCTTCCGCGATGGCGTCTCTCGTGTCGGCCGTGGCGGGCAAGGGCGCGGCGGCGTTTGATATCGCCACGGGTAACGACGCCGATGCGGACCGCCACGGCATTGTCACCCCCGATGCTGGGCTGATGAATCCGAATCACTATCTGGCCGTGGCTATAGAGTATTTGTTCTCCCATCGTGAGGGGTGGCCGGCGAAGGCCGCTGTGGGTAAGACCTTGGTTAGCTCCTCGATGATCGACCGCGTGGTCGAGGGGCTGGGTCGGGACCTCAATGAGGTGCCGGTGGGCTTTAAGTGGTTCGTGCCGGGCCTGGTAGATGGTTCCGTGGGCTTTGGTGGTGAGGAATCCGCGGGTGCATCCTTCCTGCGCATGGATGGTTCGGTGTGGTCCACGGACAAGGACGGCATCATCGCGGATCTGCTGGCGAGTGAGATTTTGGCGGTGACGGGGAAGACCCCGTCCCAGCGCTACGCGGAGTTGGCTGAAAAGTATGGTGCGCCTGCGTATTCGCGCATCGATGCGCCCGCGAACCGCGAGCAGCGCGAAATTCTGAAGAAGCTCTCCCCATCTGACGTGACCGCGGATACCTTGGCGGGTGGGCAGATCACCTCCATCCTCACGGAGGCTCCTGGTAATGGGGCTGCGATCGGTGGTTTGAAGGTGACGACGCAGGACGCATGGTTTGCTGCGCGTCCGTCCGGTACCGAGGATAAGTACAAGATCTACGCGGAGTCCTTCAAGGGCGCGGAGCACGTGCAACAAGTGCTGGATGAGGCGCAGGTCGTCATCGACGGCGTGCTGGGTTAACGGGCGCGCGAGCTGCGCATAGCTTCGGGGTCGTGGGTGCAAGACGCGCATAGCCTCGGGCTGATGGGCGTGACCTGCGCATAGCTGCTGTGCGCGAGCTGTGAGCTGAGGCTGATTGTTGCAAGTTTGCTGGCAATCTCAGCTTCAGCTCATTTTCATTAGGGAGTTGTGGGGGCGAGTCGTTACTGTTGGGGTATTACCGACTGCGAGTGCAAAAGTCGGTTGAGCGAGAAAAATTTTTCGAAAGGAACTCCGAAGTGAGCCAGAAGATCAAGGCCCCGAACTCTCAGGGCGGCAGTGGCTTCGTGTGGACGATCGTCGCCATCGTGGCGATCGCCGCCGTGGCGATCGGCGCGTTTGTGTGGAATAACTCCAGAAACAGTGACATCGCAGCTGAAATGCCACAGGAGTCCGTGGACTTTGCGGTGAGTGTCGATGACAATTCTGTGGTGCTGGCCTCCAAGAACGTCAAGAAGGATGCCCCGGTTGTGGAGATTTTCGAGGACTTCTCCTGCCCGCACTGCTCTGACTTGGCGATTGCCGACCACGAGGATGTTCTCAAGGCGCTGAACGACGGTGAGCTGACCGTGAAGTACCGCTTCCTGAACTTCCTGGATAACGGTCAGGCCGGCTCTTCGACCCGCGGTGCTGCTGTGGGTCTCGCTGTGGCAGAGACCGGTGACGCTCAGGCTTTCTGGAACATGCACTCCTACATGATGAGTGAACAGCGCGAAGTTGCTCGCACCTGGGATTACTCCGAGCTTGGCGAGGCCGCTGGTGCCTACGGCCTGGATCAGTCCGTGATCGACTCGATCTCCAACGGTGAGGTTGAGCAGGCTGGCAAGGATCTGGCAAAGGCCAATGAGGACGAGCTAACCAAGCGCCTTGGCAAGGTTTCCTCCCCTGTGGTCTTCGCTGACGGCAAGGAAGTCGAAATCAAGGGCGGCCCTGACGGCAAGCCAGTGTCTTGGGTTCCGGACGTGGTGAAGTAGTCATCGCCAGTAAATGGCCCGCTGAACTGCCGATTTGGTTGGCGGTTGGCGGGTCATGTACTTTTAGATTCGTTCACATCGCAAGAAAGTCGCGACAAGTTCGGCAATCTGGCGATACTTAGGAACATGGGGCTATGGCGCAGCTGGTAGCGCACCACACTGGCAGTGTGGGGGTCACGGGTTCGAGTCCCGTTAGCTCCACCACATTCACCCGGTTCTCTTCGCAGAGGGCCGGGATTTTTCATTTCTCTCGCGAGCAGCCTGGGCCCTGGTCATGTGCGTGACGGTCCTGCGGGAATGTACTCTAAAGCCAGCACGCCATGCGCCACTTTCGGCGCATGGGCAGGATCCCTGACAAGGAGCTCATTCCGCATGACGGACGGTTCACATCATCACTCCGGCGCCCCGAAGACCGCCGATAATCTCACCGTTGCTGCGTCTTCCGCTTCAGTAAAGAACGACGCCACCAGCCCGCAGGCCACGGCACCCGGCAAGCGTTGGCCGGACGGTACCAACGGCTGGGGCGCGAGCGTGATCTTTGGCATTGCCCAGGCTCTTCTGGGAGCCATTGGCCTGTTCATGAGCTTCGTCATTACCGTAGAGAAGTTCCACCTAGCGACGGACCCGAACTTCGTGCCGTCCTGCACCATCGACAGCATCCTGCAGTGCACGTCGGTGATGGAATCGCCACAGGCGAGCGCATTCGGCTTCCCGAACCCGATCATCGGCCTCGTGGGCTTCCCCGTGGTCATTACTCTCGGCGTGCTGTTGGCTGCCGGTGTCCGTCTGCCGCGGTGGATCTGGTGGGGCCAGGCGATCGGCCTGCTCTTCGCGGTAGGGTTCGTCCACTGGCTGGCGTTCAACGCAATTTACGTCATCATCGCGCTGTGCCCTTACTGCATGGTGGTGTGGGCGGTGACCATGCCACTGTTCGTCATGACAATCGTTCACATGGTGCGAGACCGCGCTCGTGCGAAGGGGCAGTACTACGGCGGCAATCACTTCTTGCCGGTACTCGTGGTTCTGGCGTGGTACATCGCCGTTTTCCTGCTGATCTGGCTGCAGTTCTACGCCTAGTCCCGCCACCATCGAGTGCTGATTCGTGGTGGGTGTTTGCTTCGGTCGCGTGGCTGCTAGTCCCGCCACCACTGGTCGCGGGGATCCACTGGCAGAGCTCGCTTGTGTCGGCTGATACGCCACAAGTGCTCGATCCGTTCCGCATCCTCTACGGGCACTTCCTGTCCCTCTAGGTAGGCGTTGATGGAAGAGTAGGTGACCCCCAGTGCTTCCTCGTCTGGGAGAGCCGGCCTGTCATCCTCAAGGTCAGCGGTGGGAACCTTCTTCCACGTCGACTCAGGCGCGCCAAGGTATTCCAATAGCGCAGCCCCTTGGGCCTTGTTAAGTCCTGCCAGCGGCAAAATGTCCGCAGCTCCATCGCCGAACTTCGTGTAAAAACCTGTGACCGCTTCCGCTGCATGATCAGTGCCCACTACTAGTCCGCCGATATCGCCAGCGATAGCGAACTGGGCAATCATGCGCTGCCGGGCCTTGATGTTGCCCCTATTGAAGTCCGTGAGCTCGCGTCCCAATGCCTGTTCGACGGCACCGCTGGATGCATCAGTAGCATCCTTGATGTTCACGGTGACGGACTTGTCAGGCTGGATAAAAGTCAGTGCCCTTTGAGCATCATCTTCATCGGCTTGAACACCATAGGGGAGGCGGATTGCAATGAACTGGGCATCACTGGGGGCGCTGCCCTCTTGGCGTCGTTTCTCAACAGCTAATTGGCAGAGACGGCCAGCGAGGGTGGAATCCTGGCCACCCGAGATGCCGAGCACCAACCCCTTAGTACCGGTCGCTGTTAAGTAATCCGCGAGGAATTGGACTCGGCGCTCCACTTCAGCGGCGGGGTCGATGGAAGGCTTGGTGCCCAGTTCTTCGATGATCTGCTGTTGAAGTGGGGAAGGGATGAAGGTGTCTGCGGTCTTGCTGCTCATGTCGACGATGTTAGTGGGCTGCGGGACAGCGGCGCCGGGGAACGTTGTTAAGGAACGATGAACTTTGGTTGGGAATGGGATTTACTTGGTGATAGGGGAGGCACGGCGCGCACGATGGGGTCCTTCGTGGCGATTCCGTAGTGAATGAGTGGTGGTGATGCGGAGATGAATGAGTGGTGGTGATGCGGAGATGAATGAGTGGTGGTGATGCGGAGATGAATGGGCGGGGAAACGGCCCAGGATTTGGCGGCGAACTGGCGGTGAGAGTGGCCCAAGTGGGAGGGAGGTGGAGCTATTTGTTTTTTGAGCTGGACGTTCGGTAGACTCTTCCCTTGTGTTTGCGCTCGGCGTGTGGCAGGTACCGCCGAGCTGCTGGTTCACCGTGGCGCAAGGTGTCACCGACCAGCATTACCGCCGATGAAGAAAGGAGCGCCCGATGAAGGTCCGTAAGTCCCTTCGGTCGCTGAAGAACAAGCCGGGCGCCCAGGTTGTGCGTCGTCGTGGCAAGGTCTACGTGATCAACAAGAAGGATCCACGCTTCAAGGCTCGCCAGGGCTAATTACCTGAGCAGCTTGCCGAGAGCTTTCAGCCCACCCGTCCCGCCAACATTGGTGGGCGCGGGAGGGCTTTCTTGTGTAGGTGGGGTGGTTGTTGGGGTCTGTGCTCTGAAGTGGTGGGGCTGCCGCGGATGGCGTAATGGCATTTCCTCACGTGGTGTCAGAAAATGCCTTGGATTTTCGACTAACTGGTCGCAAATCGGTGGCATTTTCTTCACAGGCGTTAGCTTCTGCCATTTTCTCGCCGAGCCGAGCGGCCGTCGGGAGGAGCCGAGCGGCCGTCGGGAGGAGCCGAGCGGCCGCCGGGAGGTGGCGAGCGGTCGCCGGGAGGTGGAGAGAGGTTGGCCGGGGAGTGGACTGACAGTAGGCGCCCGAGGAGGGTCTTCGGCAGCTGCGCGCTAGGCGTGGGGAAGTACGCTAGGCGTGGGCAACTACGCTAGGCGTGGGCAACTACGCGCTAGGTGTGGTGAAGTAGAGGGTGTGCACGGAAGGTGGAAAGTTGCACGGGGGAATCAGGGTGGGGTGATGCGAAGTTGCGTGCAGCACAAGCGCTTCCGGGAAAGCACAGGTCGGCGGCTTGGCTAACGTCCACTGAACATCCATCGTGAAATTACAAGAATGTTTTTCCGGCTCCCAAGATCTAGTGGCGGAGAGTTTCACCACCTGCGAATACGCACAATGTAACTACTATATGTAGTGTTTACATTCTTGTAACTCCCCAAAATGTTGTGTTTTTTGTGTTGTCTCACAACCGTGTGATGTGTAATCTCAAACAGGTCAGTCGCTGACAACCCGGGGAAACTCCCAACGGAAATCCCAAGAAGCTCCCGACGGGAACCCCGAGGAAGTCGGCGATCATTGCACCTCTAAGGACATGTAATCCCCGGAGGGGCAACCCGATAAAAGTCACCACAGCGATACCCGTGCCGCGAAGGAGAAACGCCATCATGATCACCCTCTACACCAAGCCAGCTTGCGTTCAGTGCACCGCTACCAAGCGTGCCCTTGACAAGGCCGGTCTGGAGTACACCATGGTGGACATTTCCCTCGATGACGAAGCTCGCGACTACGTGATGGCAATGGGTCACCTGCAGGCTCCCGTTGTGATCGCTGGTGAGGAGAACTGGTCCGGCTTCCGCCCAGACCGCATCCGTGCTCTGGCAGCTGCTGCGGCCTAAGTAATTGGTCTAAGCGGCCACCAGCCTAAATGGCCACTGCTTTAACCACGGGCCCAAGCACTCACAGACCTAACCACGGGCCCAAGCAATCACAGGCCTAACCACCGGCCGAAGTAACAACAGGCCTAACCATCGCTCCGCTTCGGTGGAGCACCACGGGACCAACCGCCAGCCCTATCCACCCAATTCCCTAGCGATATGGCTGGCATTTTTCATGCGCGATGCGCGCTGAGGACGAACCATGGCTTTGCGTAACCTCTTCGCGGATACAACCCCGCTGAAGTTTGTCGATTACCGCCGCCTCTGGACGGCGAACATCGTCACGGTCATTGGTGCCCAGCTGAACATCCTCGCCGTTCCCGCACAGATTTACGCCATCACGGGCAGCTCTTCTTACGTGGGTCTCTCCGGCCTTTTCGGCCTCATCCCGCTGATCGTTTTCGGTTTGTATGGCGGTTCCCTCGCGGATGTCATGAACCGCCGCACGCTGTTGCATATCACGACGACGGGCATGATCGTCACGGCTGCGGGCTTTTGGCTGCAGGCGGCCCTCGGCGTGGACAATGTCTGGCTGATTCTTTCCCTTTTTGCTGTTCAGCAGGCTTTCTTCGCGGTGAATCAGCCGACTCGCACGGCGATCATTCCTAAGCTCGTCGGTCGTGAGAACATCGCCGCTGCCACCAGCTTGAACATGACGGTGATGCAGACTGGTGCGATTGTTGGCCCTTTGGTTGGCGGCGCCCTCATCCCGGTCCTCGGCTTTTCGTGGTTGTACTTCCTGGATTTCCTCGCTTTGTTCGCCACGCTCTGGGCGGTGCACCGGCTCCCTTCATTACCTCCCGAGCGTTCCTCTTCGTCCGACGACGCCACCAGCCCGCAAAAACCCGGTTTTCGCTCCGTGTTGGAGGGGTTTGCGTTCCTCATGACGCAACCCATCATCCTGATGACGTTCGTGGTGGACCTCGTGGCCATGACTTTCGGTTCCCCGCGTGCACTGATCCCGCAGATCTCGCATGTGGATTTCGGCGAGTCCACTGAGGGCGGGATGATGTATGCGCTGCTGTTCGCGGCTTTGCCAGTGGGTGCCGTGTTGGGTGGCGTGTTCAGTGGCATGGTCACCTCGATCATGCGCCGTGGGCTTGGGGTGACTGTCTCGGTTCTCGTCTGGGGAGCGTCCATTGTCGTCATGGGCTTGGCAATCACGTGGTCTGATGGCGCGGTGGGTATTTGGGCGTGGGTGGCGCTTTTTGCTTTCGCTGCTGGTGGTGCCGCGGATATGTTCTCGGCTGTCCTGCGATCCACGATGCTGCAGGAGGCGGCGGACGATAACCTGCGTGGCCGACTGCAGGGAGTGTTCATCGTCGTGGTCGTGGGTGGGCCACGGCTGGCGGATATTCTCCACGGCTGGGGTGGTCAGCATTTCGGGGCTGGCCCCACCACGGCTGTTGGTGGCGTCTTGGTCATCATCGGCACACTCATCGCGGTAGCGCTCGTGCCACGCTTCCTCACTTGGACGCCACAGGATGGGCAGCGACCCGCTCACCGGGCGCGGACGGAGGATGGGTGCGAACAACCTCCGGTGCCTTCGCATGCGGCGGAAAATCATGCAGCGGGAAGTAACAGAAATCAACGACAAGCACCTCCGACTCGGGGAGGGGAGTAGCACCATGCTCATTACGTACTTTTCATCCACCTCTGAAAACACGCACCGCTTCGTGAAGAAGCTAGAACTACCGGCTGCGCGCATTCCTTTGCGTCGTTCGGAAGAGGAGTTGGTCGTGACGGAGCCGCACGTGCTCATCGTCCCTACCTACGGCGGCGGGGCGGGGATGACCGGTGATTTCAGCCGGCCTGTTCCCAAGCAGGTCATCCGCTTCCTCAATAACGAGCAGAATCGCGGGCTGTTGCGGGGAGTGATCGCCTCCGGAAACTTGAACTTTGGCAATGACTTCTGCAAGGCAGGGGACATCATTGCCACCAAGTGCAAGGTGCCCTATCTCTACCGCTTTGAGCTGATGGGTACTGACCATGACGTTCGGCGGGTGAAGGAGGGGTTAGCCGACTTTGAAAGGGAGTTAAGGAACATGGGACGATGGGAAGCCGTAGCATGAGAGACAAGTTCCGCTCGCTTCCGCAGAACCGATAGCATCGACGGAACCGATAGCATCGACGCTTTATAGATTCACAAAAAAACACCAAGCACTAAATACCGAGCACAATTCACAGCAGGAGACTGAAGAGACATGACCGCTTCCGAGCTTGGGAAGACCGTCGCTGAGCCCGTAAGCCAGGCAGAACAGTTGGACTACCACGCCCTCAACGCGATGCTGAACCTGTACGACGAGCAGGGGCAGATTCAGTTCGAAAAGGACCGTGAGGCCGCCAACCAGTTCTTCCTCCAGCACGTCAACCAGAACACGGTGTACTTCCACGATCTGGAAGAGAAGATCAACTACCTGGTGGAGAACAAGTACTACGACCCAGCCACGCTGGAAAAGTACGATTTCGCCTTCATCAAGTCCCTGTTCAAGCGCGCCTATGCGAAGAAGTTCCGCTTCCAGAGCTTCTTGGGTGCGTACAAGTACTACACCTCTTACACGTTGAAGACCTTCGATGGGCGCCGCTACTTGGAGCGTTTCGAGGACCGCGTGGCCATGGTGTCCCTGGGCCTGGCTGACGGTGACACTACGCTGGCGGAGGCGCTGGTCGATGAGATTATGGATGGTCGCTTCCAGCCAGCCACCCCAACCTTCCTCAACATTGGTAAGGCCCAGCGTGGCGAGCCTGTGTCCTGCTTCTTGCTGCGTATCGAGGACAACATGGAGTCCATCGGTCGCTCCATCAATTCCGCACTGCAACTGTCCAAGCGCGGCGGCGGCGTGGCACTTCTGTTGAGCAACCTGCGCGAGCACGGTGCGCCGATTAAGCACATCGAAAACCAATCTTCCGGTGTGATCCCCGTCATGAAGTTGCTGGAGGATGCGTTTAGCTACGCCAATCAGTTGGGTGCCCGCCAGGGCGCCGGCGCGGTGTACCTCCACGCCCACCACCCAGACATTCTGCGATTCCTCGATACCAAGCGTGAGAACGCCGATGAGAAGATCCGCATTAAGACGCTGTCCCTGGGCGTCGTGATTCCGGACATCACGTTCGAGCTCGCCAAACGCAACGATGACATGTACCTGTTCTCCCCGTACGACGTGGAGCGCATCTACGGCAAGCCATTCGCGGACGTCTCCGTCACGGAGCACTACGAGGAAATGGTCGAGGACCCGCGCATCCGTAAGAAGAAGATCAACGCGCGTCAGTTCTTCCAGACCCTGGCGGAGATTCAGTTCGAGTCCGGCTACCCGTACATCATGTTCGAGGACACCGTGAACCGTGCGAACCCCATCGAAGGGCGCATCACCCACTCCAACCTGTGCTCCGAGATTCTGCAGGTCTCCACCCCGTCCGTGTTCAACGATGACTTGACCTACGAGACCATCGGCGACGATATTTCCTGCAACCTCGGCTCGATGAACATCGCTGCGGCAATGGATTCCGAGGATTTCTCCCGCACCATCGATACTGCTATCCGTGGCCTCACGGCGGTGGCGGATCAGACGTCGATCGACTCTGTGCCATCCGTGCGCCAAGGCAATGACAACTCACACGCCATTGGTTTGGGTCAGATGAACCTGCATGGATACCTGGGCCGCGAGCACATCCACTACGGTTCCGAGGAAGCCCTCGATTTCACCAATACGTACTTCGCGTGCGTGATGTACGAGGCAATCAAGGCTTCTAACGCTATTGCCAAGGAGCGCGGCGAGAAGTTCCAGAACTTCGAGAACTCCGAGTACGCAACGGGCGCGTTCTTCGACCGTTACGATGTGGCGGATTTCGCTCCAACGACGGAGCGCGTGAAGGAAATCTTCAGCAACTCCTCGGTCCACATTCCGACACAAGAGGAATGGGATTCCCTGCGCTCTTCCGTTCAGCAGCACGGCCTGTACAACCGAAACCTGCAGGCAGTGCCGCCAACGGGGTCGATTTCCTACATCAATAACTCGACCTCGTCGATTCACCCGATCGCCTCCAAGATTGAGATCCGTAAGGAAGGCAAGATCGGTCGTGTGTATTACCCGGCACCGCACATGACCAACGAGAACCTGGAGTACTACCAGGACGCGTACGAGATCGGTTACGAGAAGATCATCGATACCTACGCTGTGGCTACGAAGTACGTGGACCAGGGTCTGTCTCTGACCCTGTTCTTCAAGGACACCGCCACCACGCGTGATATCAACCGTGCGCAGATTTACGCATGGCGCAAGGGTATTAAGACGATTTACTACATCCGTCTGCGTCAGACGGCGCTCACGGGCACCGAGGTTGAGGGCTGCGTGTCCTGCATGCTCTAGTCCCCGTGCCGGTCTACTGAGTGCGTGAAGGCCCTGCCTTCCTCCTTTCTCTGGGGGAGGGGCAGGGTCTTCTTTTTATGTTCGACGCCAGCAGGTCCCTGGTTGGAATCATACCCCGACTGCCGGCAAGTTGGTCGCTTGGCTCCGCGTGGGTACTCGTGGCCGGAGCGGCGCCCACCTAGTCCTATTCGTTGCCGGAGCTGCGGCCGCCCAGTTCCTGGTCAATACGTAGGAGGCCGGAGCCGTCGGAGCCGACGATCTTGAGGCGGTCGATGATTTCACCCACGGTGGATTCCTCCTCAATTTGCTCGTCGAGGAACCAGTTGAGGAGTGAGCGCGAATCGATGTCGCCCACCTTGTCTGCGGTGCGCGTGAGGTTACGGATCAGCTCGGAAACCTTTTCTTCGTGGCGCAGGGAGGCCTCGAAGGCTTCGAGTGGGTGGCTGATCTTGATGGTAGGAACCTTGATCTCGCCCAACTGGACTCGCTCGCCGCGGTCGAGAAGATGCTGGGCGAACTTCTGGGCGTGTACGCGCTCTTCTGCTGCCTGCGCGAACATCCAGTCGCGCATGCCGGAGAAAGAGAGTCGGTCTAGCTCGTAGGCAAGCTGGGTGTAGACCAGTGCAGCTTCCTGCTCAGCGATGACCTGTGCGTTCAATTGCTTGGCGAATTTCTTATCGATAGGCATGCCAGGAGTATAAGTGTGATGTGCGCAACTTTTCTAGCACGGTTAGCCTGCCCACAGTGAGATCAGCCTCCCCTTAACCGTGGCTTCGCGGGTGGGATTGTCTGGGGTCGCGAGGGGGAGACATCAGTGTTCGTGGGTGGGGGTGCTGTGGAGGAAAGCCCATTCCGTGAATAGCGCGCAGACGATTACGGGTACGATTGGTCGGAGTGCTGCGTGGCCTGGGTGTCACACAGGCCGCAGACGAGACCCACAAGCAGGAATTATCGTCGGATGCGCCACGTTAACGTGCCCCCGACGACGCCACAGAGGAGAAGTTTCAGGATGAGCGCCAACGCTCCACAGTCGCCAGCTCACCACCAGCCAGGCACACCAGTGCAAGCCATCAACTGGAATAGCATCCCAGACGACAAGGACTTGGAAGTCTGGGACCGCCTCACCGCGAACTTCTGGCTGCCTGAAAAGGTGCCACTATCGAACGACGTTCAGAGCTGGCACACCCTCAACGATGTTGAGCGCCAAACCACCATGCGTGTGTTCACTGGTCTGACAATGCTGGACACCATCCAGGGCACCGTGGGTGCAGTGAAGCTCATTGAGGATGCGGCAACGCCACACGAGGAAGCGGTCTTCACGAATATCGCTTTCATGGAATCCGTGCACGCGAAGTCCTACTCATCGATCTTCATGACGTTGGCGTCCACTCCGGAGATTAACGACGCCTTCCGGTGGTCGGAGGAGAACGAGAAGCTGCAGACGAAGGCGGACCTCATTCTCGGTTTCTACGAGGGTGACGATCCAATGAAGAAGAAGATCGCTTCCGTGTTGCTGGAAAGCTTCCTCTTCTACTCTGGTTTCTACCTCCCGATGTACTGGTCCTCCCATGCAAAGCTGACCAATACTGCGGATATCATCCGCCTCATCATCCGCGATGAGTCTGTCCATGGCTACTACATCGGGTACAAGTATCAGCGAGCACTCGAGAAGGAGACCCCAGAGCGTCAGGCAGAGTTGAAGGACCATACCTTCGATCTGTTGCTGGAGCTTTATGACAACGAGGCGCAGTACACGGAAGACCTGTATGACGAGCTCGGCTGGACGGAAGATGTGAAGCGTTTCCTGCGCTACAACGCGAATAAGGCGCTGAACAACCTGGGCTACGAAGGTCTGTTCCCGGCTGATGAAACCCGCGTGTCCCCGGCGATCCTGTCCGCGCTGAACCCAGGTGGTGACGAGAATCACGATTTCTTCTCTGGCTCGGGATCGTCCTATGTCATCGGTAAGGCGGAGAACACCACCGACGAGGACTGGGAGTTCTAGTTCACTAGCCCGTGCCGCACGTCGAGCTGGCACGGGCCGCTCGTAATCTGCAGAAATATACCCCTACCGGATATACCGGCAGGGGTATATTATTGAACTGAGGTTCGCTGAACCTGTGAATCTTTCGGGAAAGTTTCGAGGAAACTGGGAACTCCATGTCACCCCCGAAAAGTGCAATAGAGTTCGAGGCTTCACAACCCGACTATTGAAATGGGGCGCGAACCACTAGCATGGAGTCATTCATGCCCGCAGTGGGTACCTATTGACTATAGGTATTCGCTGGGACTTGGAGAGATCATTCTTTGGATGACCTGAAAGACGAACAGGTCATCGCGTAGTCAGGAGGATTCCAATGACCGCAGTTGCGCCGCGGGAGGAGCACTCGCTCGCCCCAAGCCGGCCTGCGCCGCTCAATGAGCAGAATCGTCGTGGCAGCAAGGCATGGCTGATGCTGACCACGACTGACCACAAGCAGCTGGGCATCATGTACATGATGATGTCCTTCAGCTTCTTCATGGTCGGTGGCCTCATGGCTCTGCTCATGCGCCTGGAGCTTTTCAAGCCAGGCCTGCAGTTCCTGTCCAACGAGCAATTCAACCAGCTGTTCACCATGCACGGCACCATCATGCTGCTGCTGTACGGCTCCCCGATGGTGTTCGGCTTCGCTAACTACGTCATGCCGCTGCAGATTGGCGCTCCAGATGTGGCCTTCCCACGTCTGAACGCACTCGGCTTCTGGCTGACCACCGCAGGCGGTGTCATCATGCTGACCGGCTTCCTCACCCCAGGTGGCGCAGCTGACTTCGGCTGGACCATGTACCAGCCACTGGCAGACCCAGTGCACTCCCCCGGCGTCGGATCTGACCTGTGGATCCTGGGCGTCGGTGTTGGTGGCGTGGGTACCATCGCCTCCGCTGTGAACATGATCACCACCATCCTCTGCCTCCGTGCACCAGGTATGACCATGTTCCGTATGCCGATCTTCACCTGGAACATCATGGTGACCTCCGTGCTGGTCCTGCTGATCTTCCCACTGCTGACCGCAGCAGCTCTGGGCGTGCTCTATGACCGCAAGCTCGGCGGCCTGATCTACGACACCGGCAACGGCGGCGCCATCCTGTGGCAGCACCTGTTCTGGTTCTTCGGCCACCCAGAGGTTTACGTCCTCGCGCTTCCATTCTTCGGCATCGTCTCCGAGGTCTTCCCAGTGTTCTCCCGCAAGCCAATGTTCGGCTACGTGGGTCTGGTCTTCGCAACATTGTCCATCTGTGCACTGTCCTTGGCAGTGTGGGCACACCACATGTTCGTGACCGGCGCCGTCATGCTTCCGTTCTTCGCGTTCATGACCTACCTGATCGCCGTGCCAACCGGCCTGAAGTTCTTCAACTGGCTCGGCACGATGTGGAAGGGTCGCATCACCTTCGAGACTCCTATGATCTTCGCGCTGGGCTTCTTCGCCACCTTCCTCTTCGGTGGTTTGACCGGTGTCATGCTGGCATCCCCAGCTCTGGACTTCCACGTCTCCGATACCTACTTCGTGGTGGCTCACTTCCACTACACCCTGTTCGGTACCGTGACGTTCGCCTCCTTCGCAGGCATCTACTTCTGGTACCCGAAGATGACCGGCCGCATGCTCGACGAGAAGCTGGGCAAGATCCACTTCTGGCTGACCATGATTGGCTTCCACACCACCTTCCTGATCCAGCACTGGGTCGGTAACGTTGGTATGCCACGTCGCTACGCTGACTACCTGGAGACCGACGGCTTCACCATCTACAACCAGGTGTCCACCATCGGTACCCTGATCCTGGCGATCTCCGTGCTGCCATTCCTGTGGAACATCTTCAAGTCCTACCGCTACGGCGAGGTCGTCACCGTCGACGATCCATGGGGCTACGGCAACTCCCTGGAGTGGGCAACCTCTTGCCCTCCTCCACGCCACAACTTCACCTCCATGCCACGCATCCGCTCCGAGCGCCCAGCGTTCGAGCTGCACTACCCGCACATGGTCAAGCGCATGCGCGACGAGGCTCACGTGGGACGCCACTTCTAAGACACACTGTCTGCGATGAGCAGCGCATACTAGCAACCACAACTGCAGTGCTGAACGTCCGAAGTGAGCGCCTCATCAAGCTGGTGTAGACCGCAATCCTGGGATTCCAGGTAGCGAATACCCCAGCCGCCACACCCCAACTACGCGGGGTGTGGCGCTTTTGCTATTTCGGCACCATGCAGCACTTAGAATGACAAGGTCAGTACAAAGCCGGCCGACAATCCCGAAGGACTGGTGTGAGCGAACCTGCAGTTTCCCAGCAACGTTCGCTCCCACGATGCCTGCTAGCGCGATCACCACTCTCAAGGGAAGCACTCCCAGGGGAAGCACTCCCTGGGAACAGACAAAGGAAACATAGGTTAAGCACCGTGAGCGATACTAACTCCACTAATTCCACCCACACCCCGACACAGGTCCACAAGGATGACTCCTTTACCGGCACAGTCCAGGACACCTTGGAGGAGGGGCTCGTACCGGCTCTCGTTACTGTCACAGGCCCCGACCGGCCTGGTGTGACCGCGGCCTTCTTCCGTGTGCTGTCCTCCTATAACGTCCAGCTGCTCGACATCGAGCAGTCAGTCTTCCGCGGGAACTTGAACCTCGCGGCGCTTGTTGGCGTCGAGAAGGAAGACATCGACCCGCTCCGAGATGGTCTCCAGGCAACCTTGAGTTCCTACGGCATGGGAGTGCAGGTCAATGCGGACCGCGACCTGGCATCCACGCGTCCGCGTTCCACGCACGTCATGGTCGTCATTGGTCGTCCGGTAACCGCCAACCACATTTCGCGCATCGGCCAGACGCTGGCCGACTACGGTGCGAACATCGATACCATCCACGGTATTGCGGACTACCCGGTTACTGGGCTCGAACTGGAGCTGACGGTCGCCAACGCGGCTCCTGGCGGTGGTGTGCCACTGCGTAAGGCGCTGGCGGAGCTGACCGGTGAGATTGGCGTGGACATCGCGATCGAGCGTGGTGGATTGGCGCGGCGCGCAAAGCGATTGATCTGCTTCGACGTGGATTCCACCTTGATCCAGCACGAGGTCATCGAGATGCTCGCAGCCTACGCGGGCAAGGAAGCCGAGGTTGCGGCAGTGACCGAGCGCGCGATGCGCGGTGAGCTGGACTTCGCAGAGTCTCTGCACGAGCGCGTGAAGGCCCTCGCTGGCTTGGACGCGTCCGTGGTGGAGAAGGTCGCCCGCGATATCCAACTCACTCCGGGTGCGCGGACAACGATCCGCACGCTCAAGCGCCTGGGATACAAGACCGGTGTGGTTTCCGGCGGCTTCATTCAGGTCATCGAGCCTCTGGCGCGGGAGCTAGATCTGGACTTCGCCCGCGCCAACACGCTGGAGATCATCGATGGCAAGCTCACCGGCCGCGTGATCGGCCCGGTGATCGATCGGCAGGCAAAGGCCGAATCCCTCAAGGAATTCGCTTGGTCCAATGGCATCCAGCTATCACAGACAGTGGCCGTAGGCGATGGCGCCAATGACATCGACATGCTCTCCACCGCAGGGCTGGGTATTGCCTTCAACGCGAAGCCGGCCCTGCGTGAGGTTGCGGATGCTGCAGTCAATCACCCATTCCTCGACCAGGTTCTGTTCTTGCTGGGTATCTCTCGCCATGAAATCGAGGATGCGGATCTGCGCGATGGCACCTACCGCAGGGTGCCCTTGGAGTTCTAACATTCATGACCACCGCGTACGAGATCACCCGCAGGATCTTGGACGGCCGGGATGGCGAATTCCCTGACCGCCCGGAGACCATCCAGGCCCTGCCCTTGGTGCTGCGGTTGGAGAAGACCGCTGTGCCGCCTCGTGATCGGCTGTTGGCTGCTGCAGCCCGCGCATGTGCCGCGTTGTGTTTCGACGAGCGCGTTGCGACCGACCCCTTCTGGGCGCGTCCTTATGGGAATTGGATCGACGCCCGCGTCCGCAAAGTGGCACGGCGTGCCCGGGCCTCCAAGTGGGAGCGGGTCCAGCGCATTCCCGGCGTGACGATGGTGGAGGTGGATGAAGAGAGGAGGGAAGTTGCCGCTGCCCGAGCCTTTCTTCCCAGCCCGGTCAATGATGTGGATCCGGTGCTCAATAAGCTCCAGATCACTGGCGCGGATCTGCCAGTTGTGGTTAACGATGAGGAGCCAGCGGCGAAGGTAGACGGTGGTGAGGGATCCGGCAGCCCAGCGCCGGGGCATGCGGTGATCTACATCGATACTTCGCTGGGGATGTCCGTGGGGAAGGCTGCGGCGCAGGTGGCCCATGGTTCCCAGCTGATGGGGGCGGTCTTGTCAGCGGAGCTCTCTGCACAGTGGAAGGCTGCGGGTTTTCCGCTCGAGGTGCGTGAAGTCAGCGCCGAACGCTTTCACGAACTGCGGCAACGGGTCGTGGGTGCGGATGATCTCATTCAGACACGATGGATCACACGCAGCGGGGGAGAGACGGAGCCGATGGTGGTGGTACAGGATGCTGGCCACACGGAGGTGGCACCCGGCTCAGCGACGGTGATCGCTCAGTGGGTGCCTTGCGCAGCGCAGGGTTAGCATCCCCCGCTGTAGTGCGGATTATTGCTCGCGGGCTTTGAGCTCGCGGCGGAGGATCTTGCCGGTCGCGGACTTCGGGATCTGTTCGATGAACTCGACCTCACGGATCTTTTTGTAGGGCGCGACATGATCCGCAACGAAATCTATGATCGTGCGCTTCTCATCATCGCTGGCGGCCACGTCCTGCTGCAGCACGACAAAGGCCTTGGGTACCTCTTCACCCTCGCGCGTCACACCAATGACAGCAGCATCCGCCACATGATCGTGGTGCAGCAGCAGCGCCTCCAGCTCGGCCGGTGGCACCTGATAACCCTTGTACTTGATCAGCTCCTTCAGGCGGTCAACGACGAAGACATTGCCCTCATGGTCCTGCTCTGCCAGGTCGCCGGTGCGGAGCCAGCCGTCTCCTGGCAGCGTCTCCGCAGTCTGTTCTGGGCGGTTCAGGTAGCCACCCATAACCTGCGGACCGCGCACCCACAGCTCGCCGACTTCGGAGTGTTCTCCGGCCGGTGGCAGCCCGATCTCCTCCAGAGTCTCCGGGTTAACGAGCTTGTGCTCGGTGTTGGCGACTGGCTTGCCAATGGATCCGCGGTTGACGCTCAGATCATTGTTGGTGTGGGTGACCGGGGACGTCTCCGTCATGCCGTAGCCCTGCTGAGCATGCACTCCCAGGCGGGCTTCCACAGCCTTTGCCAGGTCTTCGTCCAAGGTCGCGGCACCGGAGAAGACAACACGCAGTGTGCTGAGATCGTATTTATCGACCACGGGGTGCTTCGCGAGTAGCACGGCGATGGGAGGTGCGATGAAGGTGAAGGTGATGCCGAATTTCTCGTGAGCGGCGAGGAAGGACTCAATCTCGAATCTCGGCTGTGTGACCAGCGTTGCCCGGCTCACCAGTGCCAGGTTAGCGAGGGCGGTGAGGCCGTAGATATGGAAGAAGGGGAGGACGCCAAAGATGATGTCATCCTTGGAAATGAGCTCTGCATCGATGCTCTGGAGGACGTTCATCACGAGGTTCTCGTGTGTCAGTCGCACGCCCTTCGGCAAACCCGTGGTGCCGGAAGAGTAAGGCAGAGCCGCTAGGTGGTGGGCGGGATCGAAGTTGAGTTTGGGAGCGGTGCGGCGTTCCGCGTACCACTGCTGGAGACCATTGTTGGCGTCGAGGAAAATCGCCTCAACGCCCACGGAGCGGGCGGCATTTGCAGACGTCTCGCCGAGGGCCGCGACGGTAAGCAGGAGCTTCGCATCCGAGTCCTTGAGCTGATCAGCGATGGACTCCTGGGTGGCCATGAGGGAGATGGGAGAGAGGACCGCGCCGATGCGCCAGACAGCCTGAGCGGAAACGATGAACGCGAGCGAATTAGGACAGTGAAGCGCCACCACGTCGCCGGGTTCGATGCCATTGGCTACCAGGCCCCCAGCTGCGGATTCCACGAAGGTCCGTAGTTCCGCGTATGTTGTTTCGGATCCGTCGGCCACGTCGATGACGGCAATGCGGTCTTCGTCCTCTGTTGCGAGGTTGCCAAAGGTCAGGCCCCATAGGCCACAGTCTGGGATGTCGAGGTTGGGTCGGCGGCTGGCGACGGGCATGCGATCCTCCTTGTTAGGGTCAGCGTGATTTCCCACCATCGTAGAAGCTTTTGGCTACGAATGTAGGCGTTTGTCTCACGAACAATCAGCCGTGAGGCGACTTGTTATCTAAACTAATGGAGACCAAGCGGGAACATTCGGGCAGCCGGTGGCATCTCAACCCCAGATGTCCACCTACCGCAGGCCTGAGGTCGGCGGTGATTATTGCGCCCGAGGAGGTGAATTGATTAATGAACGATGCAGATTTCGCCCATGACCACGCTGTTCTGCCACCGCTGGAGCAGCTTTACGGTGAAGAAACGCAGTACGAGATTGACCTGAAAGCCATGCCGGCTGTCGCTTTCGATCCTGCCACCCCGGCGCCCGAGGGTGAGTTGATCCCGGATGCTGGGGTCGGCGAGGTAGATTTGGCGGAATTTGCGGACGACGCCACTAGCCCGTCCGATCCAGGCCCCGTAGACGCTGCGGAATGCGCTGACCGCTGCGTGGCAAAACATCAAAAAGTTTGATGGTCGCGCGAAGTTCTCCACATGGGCGTACCGCATTGCGTCGAACGCTGCGCTGCAGATCGTGCGCTCCCGCCGCGAGATTCCCGATGAGGAGGCGGGAGTGCAGGAGACCGCGCCCGGATCGGGTGTGGATTCGCAGGTGACGGCGTCCATGGTGGTGCGCGATGCGTTGGCGGCCCTGCCCGATGATTTCCGCGAGGTGATTGTGCTGCGCGAGTACACGAGCATGAGCTACCAGGACATTGCCGAACACCAGGGGATTGGGATTCAGATAAGTTGCTGCTAGCCAGCGGTTTTTAAACTCGTTACGATGAATCAGCACACAGCGACACTTAGGATCAGCATGCACAGGGGCAAGGTTCTGAACAGTCTGGTGCGCAAGCGCCTGCAGGATCAAGTGCCGGTGCGCCCCAGCTGGAGCCCATGGTGGGAGCGGAGCAGGCCCCTGAGGGCTACATATCTGAAGACTTCTACGGCCTATTTGGTGGCGATGACCTTGGTGAGAAGCCACAGGTCAACCCTGAACAGTGCGCAACACTGGCTTTCGATGCCTCCACATTCATTGCATGGGGTGCCGTCCCGCAGGACCAAGCCAAGGTCGTGATGTACACGAAGGAAGATAATTCCACGCTGATCATTCGAGTGAGCAAGGAGCCGGTGAACGTCACTGTGGACGGATGCGAGAACTTCTCGCGCACCGGTACTTCCGAGATCATCAAGTCCGAAACAACCTTCAGCGCCAAGCCTCTTAAGCTGCCAGTCGAGAATGCCGACTCCGTAGTCTCTGCAGAGCAGATTGTTGTCGGTGTTTCCATGGATGGTCAGCCGATAGACAACGGGAAGGTCGGAGAGAAGAAGACCATGATCTTCGCTGAGGTTGCCGGTAAGACAGTGACTGCAGTGGGTACAGGCAATACCACTGCTGACGAGGTGGTTCAGCTGGCCAACAAGCAGATTGAACTGCTGAAGTAGCGAGTTGCCAGCACTCACAGAACGCCCGAGCCCCTAGCTTTTCGCCGCCTTGCTCAACCTGCGCAGGGCGGCTTTCGCCGTCTTCGGATCACTCGTTTCCCAAAAGTCCGGCATGGAGGCGCGCAGAAAACCGCCGTAGCGGGCGGTGGCCAGGCGCTGATCCAACACCGCCACCACGCCCTTGTCGTCGACCGAACGCAATAGGCGTCCCGCCCCTTGGGCAAGCAGCAGAGCAGCGTGCGTCGCGGCGACTTCCATAAAGCCATTGCGCCCGGCCTTCACCGCCGCATCCTGACGGGCCTTCATCAGCGGATCATCGGGGCGGGGGAATGGCAGGCGGTCGATGAGCACCAGCGACAGACTCTGGCCCGGGACGTCCACGCCCTGCCACAGCCCCAGCGTGCCGAAAAGACACGTGGATTCCTGCTCGCGGAACTGCTCCACCAGAGAGGACATGGAATCCTCACCCTGCAGCAAGATGTCATAGGGCACCACACTGCGCAGCTCGTCAGCCATTTCCTCGGCTGCGCGCCGGGAACTGAACAACCCGAGCGTGCGCCCTCCCGCAGCGTTGATCAGCTGTGCGGCCTCATCGATCGCCTCCGCGGACAGGCCGTCCCGGCCGGGGCGGGGCAGGTGAGTGGCGACGTACAAGATCCCGTGGGTTTTGGCATCGAAGGGAGTGCCCACATCCAAGGTGGTTGCCGATGAGGACAGACCCCATTGCGCCATCATGGCGTTGAATTGCCCGCCGAGAGCCAGCGTGGCGGAGGTGAGGATCACCGTTGACTGCCCAAACAGGCGTTGCCGAAGCAGGTCGGCTACGCTCAGCGGCGCAACGCACACCTGTTTGCGCTGTCCGTCTGTGGAGAGCCACACGACGTCCTCTCCTAGGAGGTCATCGGCGTTGTTGGCGGCACCGGGAGCGGATGCTTCCAAAATGCGCACGACCGTATCGTGTAGGTCTTCCGTGGCGGCCATGACTGCCTGACGCTCGGCGGCCTTGGCGGGATCATTGGCGAACTCGCTCGCGGGCACGCCGCTGACCTTGCGGTTGGCCTTCCACGCAGCGTCGCGAAGGGCAGCCAAAGGGATCTCCAACCCGGCGGGCACGCTGGTCCATCGCCCGATGACGGAATCCGGGGCGCCGACCGGAGCGGAGTTCGCAATGACCTCATCCAGTGCTGTGGTCCAGGCATCGCAGGCCTCTTCCAGATCCGTGCCCGTATCCTTCGGGCCGATCTTCTCTGCCCTCTTCGCCAGGATGGCGACGCCAGTGGGGGAGAGTTCCGCAGTGGCCGCAGAGGTAATACGGGGGACGAGCTCGTGCGCCTCATCGACCACCACCATGTCGTGCTCCGGAAGGATTGGTGCATCCGCCATCGCGTCGATGGCCAGCAGCGCATGGTTGGTCACCACCACGTCTGCCTCGGCTGCGCGCTGGCGCGCTAGCTCGGCGAAGCACTGCTCACCGAAGGGGCAGCGGGTTGCGCCGATGCACTCGCGGGAGGTGACGGACACTTGCCGCCACGCCTGGTCGGAGACCCCGCGGTCGAGGTTGTCGCGATCGCCGTCTTCAGTCTCTGCGGCCCACTCGTGGATGCGCTTGACCTGCGCGCCGGTGCGGGTGACCTCTGCCGTGGAGAGCAAGGCCTCTGCCTCAGGGTGCATTCCGGTATCGCTTTCCGCCTCGGCGGTTGCACCGTGGATCTTGTGTAGGCACAGGTAGTTGTTGCGGCCCTTGAGAATGGCCGATTCCAGTGGTCGAGGCAGCTCGTCCTTGAGTGCCTCTGCCAGGCGCGGCAGATCGCGTTCCACCAGTTGCCGTTGAAGTGCGATCGTTGCGGTGGAGACGATGACGGGCAGCTGGCCCTTCATCGCGTGATTGATGGCGGGGATGAGGTAGGCCAGGGACTTGCCCGTTCCCGTGCCTGCCTGCACCGCGAGGTGCTTTGCTTCTGCCATGGCCTTGGCGACAGCATCCGCCATTTTCTGCTGGCCTTCCCGCGGCTTTCCTCCGAGGGCATCGACGGCAAGGGCGAGCAGCTCTTGGGTTCCCGCCACGGCTCTAGTGGGCGTGGCGCACGGACAGCGCCGGTTCGTCGCGGGTCAAGGCCAAGCCCTCCCACGGCAGAGTGACGAGCTGCTTGGCTAGGTACTCACGGGAGGCCTCCAGGGTCGGCACCTCGCTGATCAACTCTCCGTCACGCACCATCGGAATGGACAACTGGCTAAAGTCATGGTCGCCCGCATCGGGGAGTGGCCCGTCGAGGGGGTAGGTGACTTCATCGATGGCGGTACCCGTATTGCGGAAAATGCGGATCGCTCCCTTGGCACCACCCTTCGACTCCTTGCCACGGGCGCGTTTCGCCACAGGCGTGCCTTCTACCTCAACGAGCTTGTAAACCAAGCCTGCGGTGGGGGCGCCGGAGCCTGTCACCACGGAGGTTCCCACACCGAAAATGTCCACGGGCTCTGAGCGCAGTGCGGCAATCGCAAATTCGTCCAGGTCGGAAGAAACCACAATTTTGGTGTTCTTCGCTCCGAGCTCATCCAGTTGGCGTCGAACCTGACGGGACACCACACCGAGGTCACCGGAGTCGATTCGCACGGCGCCGAGTTCAGTTCCCGCGACCTCGATGGCGGTCTTCACGCCTTGGGTGATGTCGTAGGTATCGACGAGCAGCGTTGTGCCGACACCGTGCGCCTCAACCTGGGCGCGGAACGCTGCGGCCTCATCCGGCGTGCCGTCAGGGTTCGTGTGCAACAGTGTCCATGCGTGCGCTGCCGTACCCGAGGCCGGGATCCCATAGCGCTTGGCGGCCTCCAAATTGGAGGTTGCATCGAAACCCGCCAGGTAGGCGGCGCGGGCGGCGGTCACGGCGGCATACTCGTGGGTTCGGCGGGAACCCATCTCGATGATTGAGCGGCCAGCGGCGGCGGTGACCATCCTGGCAGCTGCGCTAGCTACTGCGGAATCCGCGTTGAGAATGGACAGAATCACCGTTTCCAGAATCACGCACTCCGCGAAGGTGCCGCGGACAGTGAGGATGGGGGAGTTCGGGAAGTACAACTCGCCCTCACGGTAGCCATCAATGTGCCCCGTAAAGCGGTAGTCCCGCAGGTAATCGATAGTCTCCTGCGAGAGGAAGTCCAGATCTTCCAACTGTTCGTCGGTGAACACGAAGTCTCGGACAGCTCGCAGCACGCGGGCGGTTCCTGCAACCACGCCGTAGCGGCGCTCGTTGGGAAGTCGGCGGGTGAAAACCTCAAACGAGCACTGGCGGTGCGCGGACCCGTCCTTGAGGGCAGCCTCCAGCATCGTCAGCTCGTACTTGTCCGTCAGTAGGGCGGAGGAGCGTTTACCGGGGCGGTGGGTGGGCGCAGTTGGCGTGGTGTCTGTCGTAGTCACCCCAACCATGCTAGTCGCCACTCGCTTGGCTCGGGGCAAACTGACACGCTGGGCGCTATTGTTGTAGGCATGACGTCACCCGCAGCGCCAACGGCAACCCCAGTTGAGGAAAAGGTTCCCGATACCGTCACGGACGCGAACCTGCCTTGGTTGTGCATTTGCTGGGATGACCCGGTCAATCTCATGAGCTACGTGACCTATGTCTTCCAAACCACCCTCGGATATTCCCGGAAGAAGGCCACCGAGCTGATGATGAAAGTCCATACCGAGGGCAAAGCCGTGGTCAGCTCCGGTGAGCGCGACAAGGTGGAAGCGGATGTGAAGAAGCTGCAAATGGCCGGACTTTGGGCCACGATGCAGCGTTCCGACGGTTAGCCTCGGGAGGAAGCAGCAGTCATGGATGCTTGGACGAAGAAGAAAAGTCTCATGCGGGGCACCCGCTATGTGACCCGTTTGGAGCCGCTGGAGCGCGAGATGCTGGGGGATAGCGCCTCACTGATTGCCGATGCGCTCATGGAACGTGTCCGGACCGCCCCGAAGGATGAACTGGCGGAGATGACCGGCATGCCATCGGGCCACGCTGAGGCTCCGGCCAACCCCGCCCTTGCGCGACTCTTGCCCTCGTACTTCAAAGAAGGTGCGGAGGAAGTCGAAGGGGATGCGGCGCTCATGCGGCAGCTCAACGAGACGGACATTATCCGTCAGAAGCTGCTCAACCTCCGCGTGCTCAGCGATGCCCTCGGCCCGGACGGGTCGGTGAACCTGTCGCTCACGGAATCTGAGGCCGCCATGTGGACCAATGCCTTGGCCGATATCCGCTCCTACCACCACGCGCAGCTGCAGGAATTGACGAAGCAAGAGGGGGAGGGCTCCAGCCAGGTTCAGGCTGCCAGCCAATACATGGAGTGGCTCGGTGGACACTTGGATTCCCTCATGTACGCCATGATGGGTGACTTGGATCTCGGCGACTTCGGAGACGACGAACACCCGGGGGATTAATCCCGACTAGCTAAAACTCGACCGCTCAGAGGCCACAAGGAGAATCCGCATGTCTGTGGAGCTTTTCGGTTGCTCACCAGGTGAGCACAATGCACTCATGGATGTGCCTGGACTCGGCGTAGGGCACGCCGCGTGCGAGGATGGCGCCGGTGATTCGGGCGTGAGCGTGGTCGTCGCGCCGGGTGGTGCGGTGGCAAGCGTGGACGTGCGCGGTGGCGGGCCGGGAACGCGGGAAACGGACCTGCTCTCTCCGGAAAATACTGTTGGCGCGATCCATGCGGTCGCCCTGTGCGGCGGTTCCGCTTTCGGACTCGACGCCACCAGTGGCGTGATGCAGCAGCTCGAGCGCGAGGGTATTGGTTTTCCTGTGCTGGGGGAGATGGACCCGGAGAAGAAGATCCCGATTGTCCCAGGGGCTGTGATTTTCGACTTGTTGCTCGGTCGGTGGGACTCTCGCCCGGATGCGGCGACGGGAGTGGCAGCAACGAAGGCCGCGCTACAAGCGCTGCGTTCCGGTGATGCGGACACGCAGAAGGGAAATGTGGGCGCCGGGATCGGCGCGGCGGCCGGTGCGCTCAAGGGAGGTTTTGGCCAGGCCAGTGCTGTGTTCCCCGCGGGCACGCCGTTAGAGGGAAAAACAATTGCAGCCGCCGTGGTGGTGAACCCCCAGGGCACGATTGTCGATCCGGCCACGGGCCTGCCGTGGGGCTTGGCCGCGGAGTTAGGCGACGAATTTGCCCAATTGAGTGAGCTGCGCCACCGGGGAGTGCCCCGGCAGGTACGGGAGCAGCTCAACACTATGAACCTGTACGGCACCAAGATTCCCGCGGAGATGGCGGGCGCACACCCAGACCTGCCAAGGCTCAACACGACCATCGGGGTAGTGGCCACAGATGCGCCGATAACCAAGGCACAAACGAAGCGACTAGCCATGGTCTCCCACGACGGGTTGGCGCGAGCCATCCGGCCAGCTCACATGCCGATGGACGGGGACACCCTGTTCGGCCTGTCCACCGCCGTCGACCCCACTACCGGCACCACGCCCAAGGATGCGCCGAGCGTGGATCCCATGGCGATGTCCATGCTCTCAGCTGTGGCCGCCAACTGCGTGGAACGCGCTATTGTCCACGCGGTACTCGCCGCGGAATCGGCATTCGAGACCCCCAGCTACCGAGACATCCTCGCAAGGAGTTGATCCCCGCTACCATGCATAAGAATCGCAATGCCGCCTACGGCAACACCCCCGCCTACGGAAATACCCCAGCCAGAACCGTGCGGCCTGTTTCACCCATGCGTAGTGCCTCTGGAAGGGTGGTGAGTGCAGCCAGTACGACCGGCAGCTTCCTCCTCCTCATTTGGGTAGTGCAGATCGTCAACGCCTTCTCTGGTGAGCGCCTCATTGCCTTCGGCATCCGCCCGCGCGATGTGGAAGGCATGTGGGGCATTCTCTTCGCCCCCTTCCTGCATGCTGACTTCGCCCACCTGATCGCCAACACCACCGTGGCGGCGATCCTCCTGTTCCTCGTGGCGCTGTCCGGCACCCGAGCCGTGGTCATCAGTTCTGTGATGACCATCCTGATCGGCGGGTTTGGGGTGTGGCTGTTCGGCCAGCCGTATTCCGTGCACGTTGGCTCCTCGATCCTCATCTACGGCTGGCTGGCATTCCTGGTAGTCCGCGGTTTCTTCAGCGGTGCCATCTGGCAGATTATTCTGGGCGTTATCCTGGCCGTTGCTTACAGCGGCATGCTGTGGGGAGTGCTGCCGGGCCAATACGGTGTCAGCTGGCAAGGGCACCTGTTCGGCGGCGCTGGTGGCGTCGTCGCTGGATGGATGAACGCGAGCCAGGCGCGATCGGAGAGGCAGAAGGAAAGGGCGATGATGCGGCGATGACGGGAACGGACACTCACAGCAACGCGCCAATCGGAGTATTCGATTCGGGCGTGGGCGGGCTGACAGTCGCGCGCACGATCGTGGATCAGTTGCCGCACGAATCGATCATCTACATCGGTGATACCGCCAATGCCCCATACGGTGATAAGCCGCTGGCACAAGTACAGGAATACGCCAAGGCCGTCGCTGACGAGCTCATCGCGCGGGGCTGCAAACTCATCGTCGTTGCCTGCAACTCAGCCAGCGCCGCTTTCAGTGACTATGCACGAGAAAACTACGACATTCCCGTCATCGAGGTGATCCTGCCCGCAGTACGCCGGGCGACCAGCACCACGCGCAATGGCAAGGTGGGCGTGATCGGGACGACAGCCACGGTGGAATCCGGAGCGTACGCCCGCACCTTTGACGCTCACGCGGGGCAAATCGGCTCGGAGGTGGAAGTCCACCAGCAGGCGTGCCCGTTGTTCGTGCCCTTCGTGGAGCGGGGCATCACCACTGGTCGGCAGATCCTGGGAATCACGGAGAATTACCTCGAGCCGCTGAAAGACGCGGGAGTGGATACAGTTGTGCTGGGATGCACGCACTACCCGTTGCTGTCCGGTGTTGTGCAGCTGGTGATGGGTGACGACGTCACACTGGTCTCCAGTGCGGAGGAGACCGCGAAAACGGTCTACAGAACCCTCAGTGAGAGGGGCCAGCTAGCAGACACTGACCCGGACCGAGAAGTGACGTTAAGTTTTGAATCTACGGGCGACCCTGCGCGCTTTGCCTCCCTCGCGACTCGTTTTCTCGGTCCGGCGATCACTTCTGTCTCCCAGATTCCCGAGCTGCTGCGCTAGTATCTTCGTGTCGCAACGCTGCGGGGCCGTGCGATCGCAAAAAGTGAGGAATTCGGCAATGCAGGGTGGTGTGTGAGATTCCATAAAGTGTCGCTGCAGTATTGCTGAAACCTCCCCTTATCGTGCGAACATAGGAACCTATGGAAATCATCGTCTTAGGCTGCTCCGGCAGCGTGGCTGGGCCGGATTCGGCGGCCTCGGGGTATTTCCTTCGTGGCTCGCAGGGGGAAAACGTGCTCTTGGACGTGGGGCCAGGCGTGCTTTCCGCCATGCAGCGAGAGCCAGAGGTTAATCCTGCTGAATGTCATGTGGTGTTTTCCCACATGCACGCCGACCACTGCCTGGACTTTCCATCGCTGATGGTGTGGCGGCGCTTCCACCCCACAGACCCGGCCGTGGGTAAGCACATTCTCATTGGCCCGCAGATGGCAGCCGAGCATCTCGGACGTGCGGGCGGGGACTTCCTGGACCGCCCCGATGATTACGCGGACTCCTTCGATATCCGAGTCCACATGACAGGCTCCGGGGTATTCGACGCCAGCGCATGGCCACACCACACGATCGGCCAGTTGGCGGTGTATTCCGCCCCGGCTATTCATACGACGGAGAGCTACCTTACGCGAGTGCACGATCGGGTTTCGGGGACATCCCTTGTGTACAGCGGTGATACTGCTCCCACCGAGGTATTAGCTGAGTTCGCACACGGTGCCGATGCGTTGCTGTGCGAAGCGACCTGGGGGGAGTCCTGCGAAGGAAAGCCGGAGGGCATGCACATGGGTGGCCGCGAGGCCGGACAGGCAGCGCAGGCCGCGGGCGTGGGCTCGTTGGTGCTTACCCACATCCCACCGTGGGGTGATGTGGAGGCAACGCTGCGTGGAGCGCGGGCTGAATTCGGCGGTGAGATCCTCGTGGCAGAACCGGGGATGCGGATCCACCTGTAGCCCCGGCGCGGTCGTCCGCTTGTAGACTAAGCCGCATGGCTACTGATACTTCTTCCTTCACTCGCGCGGATGGCCGCGCTACCGACGAACTGCGCCCCGTGCGCATCACCCGCGGATTCACCACCAACCCGGCAGGCTCCGTGCTGGTGGAATTCGGAAATACCCGCGTGATGTGCACTGCTTCCGTCGAGCTTGGGGTGCCACGCTTTAAGAAGGATTCCGGCGAGGGCTGGCTCACTGCGGAGTACGCGATGCTGCCTTCGGCCACGCACGAACGCATGCCGCGCGAATCCATGCGCGGAAAGGTCAAGGGCCGCACGCACGAGATCTCTCGCTTGGTCGGGCGGGCACTGCGCGCCGCTGTAGATCTGAAGGAGCTGGGCGAGAACACCATCGCGATTGACTGCGACGTACTGCAGGCCGATGGTGGCACGCGAACCGCAGCGATTACTGGAGCCTACGTGGCGCTGGCGGATGCCCTGGCCTACCTGCAGGAGCAGGGTGTGGTTCCCGGCAAGCCACTGCGTGCACCAGTGGCGGCGGTGTCCGTAGGAATCATCGATGGCGTGCCATGCCTGGATCTGCCGTACGAGGAGGACTCCCGCGCGGATGTCGATATGAATGTCGTCATGACGGAAGAAGGACGCTTTGTCGAGATCCAAGGCACGGGCGAGCACAATGAGTTCTCCCGTGAGGAGCTGAACGCCATGCTGGACTTGGCCGAGGGCGGTCTGCACCAGCTCATCGCCAAGCAGAAGGAAGCACTCAGCGAGGCATTGAACTCATGAAGGTCCTCGTCGCCTCTCGAAACCTAAAGAAGCTCAAGGAGCTTAATCGTGTGCTTGAGTCAGCTGGTGTGCAAGGCATTGAGCTGCTCACTTTGCGCGATGTCGAAGACTACCCCGCGACCCCAGAAACGGGTCGGGACTTCGTGGATAACGCCCGCATCAAGACCGACGACGGCGTCCGCCATACGGGGCTGGTGACCATCGCCGATGACTCCGGTATTGCGGTGGATGAGCTCCGTGGCATGCCGGGCGTGCTGTCCGCTCGCTGGTCCGGAACCCACGGGGACGACGCCGCGAATAATCGGCTACTGCTGGATCAGCTTTCTGACACTCCGGACGAGCGACGCGGTGCACACTACGTGTCCGTCTGCGTGATGCAGTTGCCGGAAGAGATTGCCACGGCTGCCGGCATGGAGACTGAGTATGTCGCCGAAGGCCATTGGCACGGCACGATTCTGCGCGAGGAACGGGGAGAGGGTGGATTCGGCTACGATCCACTGTTCTCCCCAGCGGAAGAACCCGGCAAGTCCTCCGCCGAGATCAGCCCACAGCGCAAGGATGAATTGTCCCACCGCGGTAAGGCCTTGGCGCAGCTCATTCCACCGCTCCGGAAGCTCAGTACACTGGAGCTTTAGAACCCGCTCTCCCTCACACAACAACGGGCGACCTTTCCTTACACAACACCGGGAAGGTTGTCCTAGTGTTGCAGCCAGTGGGGGAGAGTACCGTAGCGAAGAACTCAAGAAAGGATCGTCACCCCGTGACCGCCGCCTCTGGAGAAACACCAGGCACCATCGACAGCCCGAAGGGCACACTCGCAGCCAGCCCGGCGCAGATTGTGGAGGAATTCCTCGGCCCGGTGTACGGAGGGCGTGGGGATTCCCAGACGGGAATTGACGGCGGCAAACTGGACTTGGAGTGGCTAGAGGCCACGTACAAGGAGTTCCACCGAGAGCCAGAGTTGTCCACCGCGGAAGAGAAAACGGCCGCGCGCATTGCCCGCGAGCTCGAGTACTTCGACAACTGGGAGATCACCACAAATATCGGTGGCTACGGCATCACCGCGGTATTGGAGAACGGCGAGGGGCCGACTGTGCTCATGCGTGCCGATTTTGACGGTCTTCCGGTCGCGGAGAACACTGGCGTCGATTATGCATCGAAACATTCGCAGCTCGACGCGCACGGTCAAAGGGTGCCAACGATGCACGCCTGTGGCCACGATCACCACACGACAAGCCTGCTCGGGGCGATGCGGGTACTGGACGGGACTCGGGATAAATGGTCTGGCACTGTCGTGGCGCTATTCCAGCCGGCGGAGGAGGCCTCCATCGGTGCCAATGGCATGGTCGCTGACGGCCTGGGCTCCATCATTCCCCGCCCCGATGTCTGCCTCGCTCAGCACGTCATTGCCGGCCCCGCGGGGCGCGTGTTCACGGCCTCGGGGCCTGTGATGACGAGTTCGACCACCATTGAGATCACGCTCTACGGCCGCGGCGCCCACGCCTCCATGCCACACCGCTCTGTAGACCCAGTGGTGCTGGCCGCGTCCACCGTGATGAAACTGCAGACGGTCGTCTCCCGCGAAGTCCCGCCGAATCAATTCGCCGTGATCACTGTGGCATCGGTGGAGGCAGGCAAGGCAAACAACGTTATTCCTGACTCAGCAAAGATTTCTCTGAGCTGCCGTTTCTACGATGAGGCGCTGCGCAAGAAGTGCGTGGATGCGATCAAGCGCGTGGTGCGCGCAGAAGCCCAATCGATGGGCGCTGACCGTGCGCCAAGTTTCAAGTTCGTGGGTATGTTGGGGGCTACGAATAACTCGGAGAAGGTTTTCTCCACGGTTCGTGCTGGATTCGATGAGGCTTTCGGCACGTCAGAATCCGTGGATATGGAGCCGTGGACGGCATCCGAAGACTTTCCGGTGATCCCCAAGGCTTTTGGAGTGCCCTACATGCTGTGGACCGTGGGAATCACTCCGCGATGGTTGTGGGAACGGGCGGAGAAGGCCGGCCGGCTCGATATCGACATTCCCACCAACCACAATCCGGGTTTCCTACCGGATCTCAAGACGCTGCCTGTCGGCGTGCGGGCTGCAGCAGTGGCCGTTCTGTCCTGCTTGCAACAAACGTGGCAGAGGCCCGCGGATGAGGGCGATGACCAGACGTACCGCCCGACCATCCCCACGGATGCGGACATTGACGCGGTGGCAGTGGAGACTGCGCGCGCGGACTAGCGCCTGCCCTTGAGGTCGAAGGTTTCCTCCACCTCGATGCGGCGCTTGCGCTCCACGTAGAAGGAGAGGAACGGTACCACTCCGGCGAGCATGGTGGTCAGCCACTTTGCTGGCTCCCAGCGCGCCTTGGTGCCCAGATCTAGGCAGGACACCACGTAGATTATGAAGAACAGGCCGTGGGCCTGGCCGATGAAGCTAAACCAAGCGGGGACGTTGTCCGTGCCGATGATGAGGAACTTGGCGATCATCTCCACGACCAGCACCAGCAGCCAAATGCCTGTGATGATGGCGGCAATGGAGTAGAACTTCAGGCTCTTGGCCACGCGCTGCTGGCGCTCGGGGTGAACTGGGGTGCTCATCGTATTGCTCGTGATCCTTTAGTTGCTGTTGTTGGTCGTGTCTGTGTTTTTATTCGACGTTTTTGTTCGACGCCGCATCGCGTGCGGTGCGACGGCGGTCATCGGTGAGGACTTCGCGATTATCGAGGTCCGTCGGGGTCTTCTGACCGGGCAATGCCATGAAGTCGTCGGGAATCTCCGTCATGGACTCTCGGTACTCCTTTGGTACCGCCGCCATGTCGTCGCCTTGCAGGCGCTCCGTCTCGTACTGAATGTACTTGCGATACGCGACGATGAGGAAGATGCCGAAGATCGGCCACTGCATCGCGTAGCCAAGGTTGGTGAAGTCTCCGTCCGCTTCCTGAAAGCGGGTCCACTGCCAGTACGCCAAGCCGGCGGTGGCGAGCACAGCTAGGATCAGGAAAACGATCTGGACGATGCGGACGCGGAGAGGAAAGGGGTTGGTGCCTTTCCCCGAGTTCTGCTGTGGTTCCTGCTGCGTGCTCACAATTGAACAGTCTACTCAGTGCCCAGTTGAAGATTCCAACGTGAGTATTGCTAGTATCGTCTTATTGCACGCTCGGGCTGGCGCCCGAAGTCATGCATCGCGCGCCCGTGGCGGAATTGGCAGACGCGCTGGATTTAGGTTCCAGTGTCTTATGACGTGGGAGTTCAAGTCTCCCCGGGCGCACAGCACAAAGAGGGACGTTCAACCACAGTGAACGTCCCTCCTCGCGTGTGTGATGCCACCCATCGTTTCGTTGCGCCGACAATGCTTAAAGGTTCCCTTGGGGGGAGTTTCGCGCTAACTGCAGAACTCACAGAAGAGCACTGGGGAGTTAGATGAGGCTTGGCTAAAGGATTAGGCTCATTGCTGTTTCTTGGTAACAATGTCGCGAGGTCGTCACGTTGGATTTGCTTTCGCACCCTTCCCGCACCCGCCGACTGCTCATTTAATGGGGCTGTGTGGTGATGATCGGCCTACTGGTCGTCGTCAGCCTCATGGTGGGCGTAGCCGAGGGAAGCTCTCAGGTATTTGGTGTCTCCCGCATTCCCCGGACAGTGGCAGCCCTACTGACGGGCAGTGCGCTAGCGCTCGCAGGGTTCATCATGCAATCCGTTACGCGTAACCGGTTCGTGGAACCCTCCACCGTCGGCAGCACAGAGGCTGCAGCCCTGGGCCTAATGGGAATGGCGATCTTCCTGCCGGGCGCTCCTATGTGGATGAAGGTCCTCATCGCCGCTCTCGTGGCTGGAATGGGCTTGCGGGTCAAGACCGTTGAACGCCTTGCCGTGCTGATGGTGGCGACGGTAGCCGCTGTGACGGTCGCAGTGGTGGGCATGCTGCCCTTCGTCGGGCTGATCGTGCCGAATATTGCCCGCTCATTGATCGGCGATAACGCCCGTACCGCCCTGCCCTGGGTGGCGATCCTCGGGGCAACGCTTACCCTGACGTGCGATATTTTCGCGAGGGTTGTGATCTATCCCCTTGAGCTGCCTATCGGGTCAGTGTTGGGAGTGGTAGGTGCCGCCCTCTTCCTTATCTTCCTGCTTCGCTTCGCCTACAACGATAAGGGGGTGGCCTCGTGACCGCGATTGATGATGGGCAGCGCCGGGAGAAGCGACGTGCAGCCGCAAGCTTAGTTTTCGGCACACTTTTCGCCCTCGCCGGTGTTCTGCTGTACGTGCTGTGGGACTTGCCGAAGGCGTGGGAGATCATTTTGCCGATGCGGTTGTCTACCGCCGGTGCTTTCTTCGTGGCTGCAGCAGCGGTCGGTTGCACGACGGTGGTCTTTCACACGCTGACGCACAACGACATCCTCACGCCGTCTCTACTGGGCTTCGATGCCCTCTACGTTCTGATCAATACTCTCTTGGTGTTTTTCTTGGGAACCCAGGCGCTGCTGAACACGGACAATCTACTGTTCTTCTTCATCAATATCGCGGTCATGATTGTTTTCGCGGTGGCTATTTTCGCGCCGCTGCTCCTGCGGCCGTCCGTGGGCGTGGAGGTGCTGCTGTTGATCGGCGTGACATGCGGATTGTTGATTCGCTCTATCACGGCCCTGCTCCAGCGTCTGCTTGACCCGCAGGCACACATGGTTCTTGCCGATACATTCTTCGCCTCTCTTGAATCCGTGAACCCCTTGGAGTTGGGAGTGGCTGCGTTCGTCGTCGTTGCTGCGGTGCTTGGGCTGTGGATGGCGCGCCATCACCTGGACGTGCTGGCGCTAGGCCGTGAGCGCGCGACTGAGTTGGGCGTGCGCTATCGCAGGAGCGTGTCCCTTATAATGCTCTCGTCGGAGGCACGCCTGCCGCTAAGGAGGACCGGATCTACCCATTGGATTCCAGCTACTGGCTGTTGGTTAACGGCGGTCTGAACAGTCTGAACAAGATGCTCGACGATATCGACGCGGCGCTTTAGGATGCCATGACTGCGACCCTCGACAAACCTCAGCGTATTTCCGTGATCTGGTTCCGGGACGATCTTCGCCTGCACGACCACCAGGCGTTGACGGCCGCGGCTTCTCATGGTCCGGTGGTTGCGCTGGTGGTGGATGAGGATTCGCAAGCCGTCCAATCAAGGCCTTTGGGTGCCGCTAGTAGGTGGTGGCAGGAGCGCAGTCTCCGAGCGCTACGAAAAGATCTGGCAGACCGTGGGGTGGAATTGCTCCGCTTCACCGGCGACCCACGGCAGATTGTGCCCCGCTTCGCACGCGCCGTGGGGGCGAGCCTTGTGACGTGGACCAGGCGCTACTACCAGCCGTTGACGGAAGTCGATGCGCAGATCAAGAGTGCTTTGCAGGATCTGGAGATCGACGCGCATAGCTTCCCCGGATTCACTCTCACAGAACCGTGGGAGGTGCAGAAAAAGGACGGTGGGGATTACCGTGTCTACACGCCGTACGCCAAAGCAGCTCGTGGAGTAGTTTCCACGGATGCGCCGCTGCCCGTGCCAGCGCTATGTGCGCCAGGGGTTGATGCAGGCTCCGCTGCTATGTGCGCCAGGGGTTGATGCAGGCTCCGCTGCAGCAGACAATGGGCTGGAGTGTGTGCAATGGCTGGAGGAACCACCTCACCCCTCGTGGGCTGACGGCTTGAAGGACACGTGGACTCCCGGTGAGGCAGGGGCACGTGAGCGTCTGGCTGACTTCCTCGATGCAGGCGCCGGTTATGGCTCCCGCCGTGATATTCCCTCCGTGCCGGCGACCTCTAGGCTCTCGGCGCATCTCAGGTTTGGTGAGGTGAGCCCCCGCGAGGTCTACCAGGCAGCCGCCGAGCTGCCTGACGACGATGCGGAGACCTTCCGCAAAGAGTTGCTGTGGCGGGATTTTGCCTGGCATCGCCTGTACTACCGCCCGGAGATGCCCACGCAGAACCTCAACCCGCTATTCGACCGTTTCGACTGGTCGTGGAGCGAGGGAGAACTCGACCGAGCGTCTGCAAACGGCCGTGACCCGCGCCGGCCAGTGTTGGACACGGATTCCGTCGAGGTGCCGGAGGAAGACCGCGAATGGCTACAGCTGCTCGGCCACTGGCGCAGCGGCACGACACAGGTGCCAATGGTGGACGCAGGTATGCGCGAACTGTGGCACACCGGCACCATGCACAACCGTGTGCGCATGCTCGTGGCCAGCTTCCTCACGAAGAACCTGGGCATCCACTGGCGCCACGGGGAGCAATGGTTCTGGGACACGCTGGTGGATGCAGATCTGGCGTCGAATCCATTCAACTGGCAGTGGGCCGCAGGATCGGGTGACGACGCCGCGCCGTACTTCCGCATCTTCAATCCAGAGACGCAGCGCACGAAGTTCGACCCGGAGGGCGCTTATGTGGGTAGATGGGTGCCGGAGTTTCTCACCCCGGGTTACCCCGAACCCATCGTGGACCTCAAGGAGTCGCGCCGAGCTGCCCTGGATACTTATGCCGACGCCAAGGCTGAAGGTGAGGACGAAGTAGGGAGTTAGCCCTCAATCTCCTTGATGATGCGCGCAACATGGCCGGTGGCTTTGACGTTGTACTTCGCCAGAGCGATCGTGCCCTCCTCATCCACCAGGAAGGTGGAGCGGATGACGCCCTGGACGACCTTGCCGTAGTTCTTCTTCTCGCCGAATGCGCCGTAGGCCTGCATCACTGACTTATCGACGTCGGAGAGCAGCGGGAAGGTGAGCTCGTACTTGTCGGTGAACTTCTTCAGTGCCTCTGGCTTATCGGGTGAAATGCCGAGCACCTCAATGTTCTGTCCATTGAGCTGGGTGAGAGAATCACGGAAATCACAGGCTTCCTTGGTACAGCCTGGGGTATCCGCCTTTGGGTAGAAGTAGACGATAACCTTCTTGCCCTTGTAATCAGCGAGGGAAACCTGCTGACCATCGGCGTTGAGCAGCGTAAACTCCGGGGCAGGGGTGCCTTCTTCCAAGCGAATATTAGCGGTGTTTTCAGTCATAGAACCCACTGTACCGGGCTGGTGGTGTGCGACAAGCAACCCCGAACTGCTGTGCGTACCGGGCCGATCCTTTACAATGGTTCGAGTATTAGAACAAAAACCGCTGTATTCGTACAAAGGGAGAATTTCCGTGGCCCGTAGCGTCGATGCCATCCAGCGCGATATTGAGCGCACCCGTAACCAGCTTGCCAAGACCCTGGATGAGCTCGCAGTGCGCGCAGATCCGAAGAACTTCGCCAATGATGCCAAGACCCAGGCGATGGGCACCGTGAAGGAGCCGAAGTTCCAGATGATCGCCGGTGGCGTGGTCCTCGGCGTGGTTGCCCTGACTGCCCTGGTGGTCTCCGGCAAGCGCAAGGAGAAGAAGCAGATCAAGGAGATCCAGCGACTCCTGGCGGCGACCCGCTAAGTTGAGCAATAATCACAACACTGAACCTCGGAAGGCTACACCGGCCAACGGGGTTCTTTTTCGTTTCCTCAGGATCCTGATTCTCAGCGCCATCGCCGTGGCTGGTGGCGTGGCAGGGACGAAGCTTGGTGTGCCAGCTGCGTGGATCTTTAGCTTCCTCGTGGTCTTCGGTATCTACGCCATCTTCTCGGATCGGCAGATTCAGCCACCGAAGAAAGCGATGATCCCCTCGCAGGTCATCATCTCGCTCTTGTGTGCCTCACCACTGGCCACGGTGGGCTGGTCATCGGTGGGAACTTACGCCGGTGCAGTGGTGGTTTCCCTGGCGACGACCTTCCTCGTTTGCGCTCTTGGGGCGTGGCTGCTCGTCCGTTTCCGCGGTGTGACGCCAGCGACGTCAATTCTGGCGACGATGGCTGGTGGGGCGTCCGCGATGGTGATGCTGGCCCGGGATATGCGAGACGCTGATCTACGTTTCGTTGTGTTGACCCAGTACCTGCGGGTGTCGATTGTGGTGCTGACCCTGCCGGGGATCGTTCAATTGCTGGGAGGTATCCACGCCAACGGTGGTGGCTCAGCAGGGGAGGATGACACTGCGTGGTGGGTGACAAGCTGGGAGCCGGTTATTGGTGCTTTCTGCACCTTCCTCGCGGTGTGGCTTTTCACCAGGGCTACGCGGCGCTGGTTCAGTGTGTCCTCCCCGTACCTTTTGCTGTCCGTGGCCTTTGTCGTCATCGCGCTGCTCCTTGGGGTGCCGGAGCAGTTCCTCATGCCCGATGGGCTGTTGCCAAATATTTCTTATGCGCTGATCGGTATCCAGGCTGGAGGCACCCTGACGAAGAGCGCCCTGCGGCAGTTCGTGAAAGCCCTTCCGATCATTCTCTCGGTGATCGGTTTGATGATCTTGAGCTCCCTCGTGGCGGCGCTGGGTATCAGCGTCCTGTGGGAACTCACGGTGCTGGATTCCTACCTCGCCACTGTTCCGGGTGGGATTTATGCCGTCCTCGCGTTTGCCCACGAGGCGGGATCTGACCCTGTTGTGACGGTTGTGCAGGTCATACGCATGTTGGCAATGTTGGTGGTGGGAGCCTACGCACCCCAGATCATCGGGCTCTTCCGGCGCGGAGGTGAAGACGTCGGCGACAAGTCAGCAGGTGCCACGAAGTAGGCCAGTGCCACCAAGTAAGCCAGTGCCACCAAGTAAGCCGGCGCCGCTTGGGCCTCGGCCTAGCCTTGTGTGGAAGGTAGCTGCCACGCCTCCGCGAGCAGGGCCATGGAGTGTAGCGACTCCTCCGTGGACGGCGACTGGAGAGACACCATGAGCTCATCTGCCTGGGCATGAGCGGCGAAATCCCTGAGATAGTCGCTGACTTGTTCCTTCGTGCCAATCGCCCAGTAGCGCAGCATGTCGAGGATCTGTTGGCCAGCTGGAGAATCCATGAGCATATCTAGTTCTTCATCGCTCAAGGAGCGCCCACGGCCTGCCATCGCGCGCACGCGGGAGCGTTTCATCTTGTAGGCCTGCCGTTGTGCATCGTCCTCGGAATCGGCAGCTGTGACATTGACGGCAGCGATGACGTACGGCTCTGGGTGCAGTTCTGACGGCTGGTAGGTTTCGCGGTAGACCCGCACTGCTTGCTCCAAGGCAGCGGGGGCGAAGTGGGAGGCGAAGGAGTACGGCAAGCCCAGATGTGCGGCCAATTGTGCTCCGAAGAGGGATGAGCCGAGGATATAGAGTGGCACATGCGTGCCCTTGCCAGGAACTGCCTCGACACCGGGGATCTTCGACTGCTCGCCAAAATATCCGGCGAGTTCGACTACGTCATTTGGGAAGTTTTCAGCGGCTGCGGGTTCGCGTCGCAGTGCGCGCAGAGTCATCTGATCGGTCCCTGGCGCACGGCCCAGGCCGAGGTCGATGCGCCCAGGGTGGATCTCCGCGAGTGTGCCGAACTGCTCGGCGATGACGAGGGGAGCGTGGTTGGGGAGCATCACGCCGCCAGCCCCGAGGTTGATGGACTGGGTGTGCGCCGCCACGTGCGCGATGAGGACGGCTGGGGCAGAGCTGGCGATGGACTTCATGTTGTGGTGCTCGGAGTACCAGATGCGCTTATAACCGAGCTTCTCCGCTCTCTGTGCCCACGTCACGCTGCGGGCGAAAGCATCCGCCGGCTTTTCGCCGTGGAAAATACTGGCGAAATCGATGAGGGAGAGGGGTACTTGAGGGAAAGAATCTGGGGTATTCACGATTCCCCATCCTAGGCTTCGTGTTTCCTCCCGCAACAAAAAACTCCCTGCCAGTAAACTGGAGGGAGTTTCGCGGTTGTGGGTCATCAGGGACTCGAACCCCGAACCCGCTGATTAAGAGTCAGCTGCTCTGCCAATTGAGCTAATGACCCGCATTGGATTGTTGCTGTGGTAATCACTTGCTGTGCTCCTTGGCAACGAAAAGAAACTATATCTGTCTCGTGTGTACTTGCCAAATCGCCTGGTCAGATGGTGTTTTATGGGGCTTTCTGGCGAATTGATGGCGAGATTCCATGGAGGGAGTGGCTAAGCAGGCTAAGGGGGAATGGGAGGGCCTCGATTTTATAAGAGGAGAATGAGTGGCGATTCGTTATTTTGTGAGATCTCAGTTGGATAAACCTTTGGGGAAAACTCCTCAAAAAGTTTCCCCACAGTCTCCGCGGCGAGTAAAGTTCACTTCACTGCCATCCTTCAAGGGGGCCCTCACACGACCTCACTTCTTCTAAACTTTTCACTGGAGAGCAATGCGTTACACCACTCGGCATGGAGTTTCGCGGTCCATCCGCCGAATCGTCGCCTGCGCTATCGTTGCTGTGGGTGTCTCCGCTACGGCCGCCTGCACCATCGATACCAGCAATTCCGAGATCCCTAAGGAAAACTCGGCTGCTGTAGGGGAAAACTCCGTGGGTGCCGACCAAGAGGTGGAGATCATCGCGAATGTCGAAGACGGCGATGAGGCTGTCTCCGTGGGCGACCGAGTGAAGGTCACGGCGCCGGAGAAGCTGTCTTCCGTCATCTTGACGAACGACGCCGGGGAGGAAGTGGCCGGCAGTCTCTCGGAGGACGGCAAGGAGTGGACGGCTGACGAAAAACTAGGCTACGGGCGCTCCTACACTGTGGAGGCGAAGTCCAAGAGTGCGAACTTTGATGCGTCCTTCACCACGGAAAGCCCTGCCGCTCAGACGAACGCAGCTCTGTCTCCGTTGGACGGATCCACGGTAGGGGTTGGCCAGTCCATCAGCTTCCAATTTGATACCCCGATCCAGGACCGCCAGGCTGTTCAGGACCTCATCAGCATCGAGACCACCCCGAAGGTCGAGGGTGCTTTCTATTGGTTGTCTGGCCAGGCTCTGCGCTGGCGCCCGGAGAACTACTGGAAGCCGGGCACTGAAGTGCATGTCAAGGCGGACTTCTATGGTCATGACCTCGGCGGCGGCGTATATGGTCAGTTCGACCGTGAGGCAACCTTCACCATCGGTGATGAAATGCGCGCTGTGGTTGATGATGCAGCCAAGACTATGACCTTCTACAAGAACGGTGAAGTCGTGCAGACCATGCCAGTGTCCAATGGTCGCGATGGTGGACGGTGGGCGACCCCGAATGGCACCTACCAGGTTGGCGACATGTACGAGTCCCTCACTATGGATTCCGGAACCTTCGGTTACTCCGTTGCTGAGGGTGGCTACGTGACGGACGTCAACTACGCGACGCAGCTCAGCTACTCCGGCATCTACATCCACGCAGCACCATGGTCAGTGTGGGCACAGGGCAATACAAATACGTCACACGGCTGTATTAACGTCTCCGACGCCAATGCTCAGTGGGTGTACAACAACATGAAACGCGGCGATATTGTGGAGGTAAAGAACTCCACGGGCGGCCAGCTGGATGGAAATGATGGCTTGGGCGACTGGAATATCGATTGGGAAACATGGAAGGCAGGCAACGCTGATGTCTAATACACAGAGCTTTACGGTGGAGGGAATGAGCTGCTCTCACTGCGAGAATGCCATCATCAAGGAAGTTGGCAAGCTTGAGGGTGTCAGCGGCATTCATGTCAGCGCCCAGGAAGGAACTCTCGTCATTGATTCGATGGGATCTGCGTCTGTAGCCGACGTAATCTCGGCAGTCGATGAGGCCGGCTTCGACGCCAGCGCCTCCTAAAGACGCCCGCGTTTAACTTCCTCCCCGGCGTAGTGCCTATTGTGTGCGCCTATGCATTGAGGAGATCGACGCCACCGTCCGCACCCGTGAGGCTAGTGCCCAGGGTGAGGACGGTGGTTTTCTGTTGCCAGTGGTTGTGCCTTCTCGATGCTGTAAAAGCGGTGTCCTTGATAGAGCAGGGCAGAGGCCTCTTGCAAGTTATGCACCTCTACCACCTCTGCAGCGACGAGGGTGGCATCCCCCGAGCGAGCCGTATCACTGATCCGCACGCGCATCACCGCGCGTGCGCCCGGCAGGTATGGCTCCCCGGTGATGGCTGTCACCCAGCCCTGCTCCTCGGCGAAGCGGTCGGCGCCCCTGGAGGCAAAGCTGGCGGCAACGTCCGCGTGGGCGTCGGAAAGGAAATGGATGAGGAGGGATTCGGCACGCAATAGTTTGCCAGCGGACCCGGTGGACTTCATGAATGAGAAGCTCACGGCCAGGGGATCGAGGGAGAGGGAGGATACTGACGTGGCGGTGATACCGACTGGCTCGCCATCGACGGTCGCGGTGATGAGTGTCACGCCCGCAGGGTGGCCGCGAAAAACGTGGCGAAGGGCACGTGGCAGATCCTGATGTTGCGGGGGCAGGGGCTGGTTCACTGTGCTGATTCACTCTCCTTCGAAAAAAGCGGTGGCCCTCTGATTGCTCGGAGGACCACCGCTTCTCGTTGGGGTGGCTGACGGGACTCGAACCCGCGACACCCAGGATCACAACCTGGTGCTCTACCAGCTGAACTACAGCCACCATCGCTTCTATGAACGGAAACTAATCGGCTCAAGCAGCGAGATTTATGTTAGACCACGGATCCTCACAAACCAAAAAACGAGGTCATGCGGGGGATATCTAGATGGGGAAGCGCCCTTCTACGGACCTGGTCGTGGTTTCGAGGTCCGCGGCGGACGGGCTTTCCGCAACAAACATAGCCTCGCGGTAGAAAGCCAACTCCCGGATGGACTCGCGGATATCTGCTATCGCGCGGTGGGCCATGCCTTTGGCGGGCTGGGCGTTGTAGATCCGCGGGTGCCACCGGCGGGAGAGCTCCTTGATGCTTGAAACATCAATCATCCGGTAGTGCAGGTATTCGTCCAGCTCGGGCATGTATCGCGTGATGAAAGTGCGGTCCGTGGCGATGGAGTTTCCCGCCAGCGGTGCATGGCCCGCGACTGGCACGAAGCGCTTGATGTACTCCACGACCTGCTGCTCGGCCTCCTGCAGGGTGATGCTGGAGGAGCGAATCTGCTCCGTCAGTCCGGAGCTTTCGTGCATGTTCGTGACAAAGTCATCCATTTCCGCCAACTGCTCTTCGCTGGCGTGGATGACGAGGTCGATGCCCTCGTCGAGTGGATTGAGGTCTGCGTCCGTGACGATCACGGCAATTTCAACCAGCACATGGCGATCCGGGTCGAGGCCCGTCATCTCACAGTCGGCCCAGACAATCCGGTCCTGCTTAGAAATCTGCTGCGGGGTGGGGGGAGCGGAAGTTGAGGTCATTACTTGTTGTCCTCCTGGTTAGTCTCCTCGGCAGCTTCATCCGCGGCCATTTTTGAATAGAACTTTCCGACAATTGGTGCTGTCACACGGCGTGGAACGTACGTGGAGACAAAGTTCATCACCTTCGACAGCGGTCCGGGGACGACGCGCAGCTTCCCCTTGGCCAGGGCATCGAGGGTATCGATGGCGCAGTCCTCGTACGTGGTCCACAGGAAATCGGGTACAGCGTCATCGACCTCCGTGAGCTCGGCGCTATCCTTCTTCTCCTCGCGCACCGGTCCCGGTGCCAACAGGGTGCACGTCACACCCGCGGGCTTGAGCTCGTAGTGCAAAGCCTCGGTGAACGTGTTCACCATAGCCTTTGTGCCCACGTAGGTGGCGTTGCCTGGGATGGCCATATTGCCGGCAGCGGAGCCAACATTGATGATGCCACCTTCCCCGCGAGCCACCATCCCCGGGATGACCGCGGCGGTGAGCTCAAAGAGGGCTGTGGCATTGAGTTCGAACTGGGCGCGCTCGTAGTCATAGTCCAAGTCGATGAAGTTACCGAAGGTGGCGACGCCTGCGGAGTTTATGATGATGGACACCGTCGTGGCTGCGAGCTCATCGATGAAAGCCGTGCGCGCCGTGGCGTCGGATAGGTCGACAGAACGCACCTGAACATCCACGCTAGGCAGCTGCGCGGCGATCTCCTCCATCGGCCCGGTGGAACGGGCAACGAGGATGAGATCATGGCCGCGCCGTCCCAGTTCGAGCGCGAGTGCGCGGCCAATGCCGGAGGAGGCGCCGGTCACCACGGCATAGGCGCCCTTGCGCGGTGCGGGAATGTCTGCGTGAGTCTTCGCCAATGGATTCTCCTTATCGAGCGCGCAAATGCGGTGCGCGGGATGGCTTGTTGTTGGTGCTCAATCGCTTCTCCACGTTACCTTCTTGATCGGCGGAAGAAGGGGGCTCAGCTAGGTAGTGGGAGGAACTCGGAAAAACCCGGAGAAAAAGAAAGCGCCCCCGGCAGGATTCGAACCCGCGACCAATGGGGTAGAAACCCACTGCTCTCATCCACTGAGCTACGGAGGCAATGCATCCCTTTGTGAACATCGCACCGGGGCACCCTCGTCTTGGACGCAAGGCGACCGTGGCGACCGCGGGATACGAGTCAAAGTATGCCATGTCACTCGAACGTGGAATACATGGGGGCGGGCGGTACGGTAACAAGTATGTCGGAACACATTGGCACGCCCGCGACGAAGCCCGCCGAGCTTCCGTCGCCGCAGAAGCTTTCCTCGCCTGGTTTGGTGTACGTTCTCGCCACGGTCGTTGCCGGGCTCGTGGCAGCCATCATTGGTTTTGCATTCACCGGGGACTCCCTGGCCCTCCTAGGAATTCCCGATCCCGGTCCGGTGACGACCATCGGCCTGCCGTTGCTGCGTTCCGCCGGTACTCTCATTGCCTGCATCGGCATTGGCGGCTTTCTCATGTCCGCCCTGGGCACGCCGCCACGAAAGGACGGCTACCTCGATCTCGATGGTTTCCGAGCCTCCCGGACAGGCACGTGGTCCATGTTTCTGTGGGCCGTGGTGGCCTTCGTCATGATCCCGATGAGTTTGTCCGACGTCAGTGGCCAGCCGTTGAAGGAGGCGTTGCAACCGGCGTACTGGTCCGTTGCCCTCGAGCAGGTTTCGACAGCTAAGGCGTGGCAGTGGGTGGGAATCTTCGCCCTTGTCGCCGGTGTGTGCTCACTCCTGACTCGCAAGTGGATCTGGCAGCCGGTATTTCTTGCGATCTCCATTGTTTCCCTGATCCCTTTGGCACTGGACGGTCACTCTGCATCCGGTGGCGATCACGACTACGGCGTGAACTCCCTGCTGTGGCACATGGTGTTTGCCGCAGTGTGGGTGGGAGGGCTCATCGCACTGATCGCACACGCGAAACGCCGCGGCCCGCACCTTGCCGTTATCACGAAGCGCTATAGCTTCGTGGCGTTGTGCGCGATCATCACACTTGCGATCTCTGGCGTGATCAACGCGTCCTTGCGCATGCAGTGGGTGGAATGGGTGAGCAGCGGTTATGGCCTGGTGGTGACGGGCAAGGCTGCACTGATCCTCGTCCTCGGTTTCATTGGCTGGCGCCACCGGGCGGCGATTATCCCGCAGCTTGAAAAGGCCGAGGGGGATGGCGGCAGCTTCGGTGCTGCTCAGCGCCGTCCGTTCATTCGACTGGCGACCGTCGAGGTCCTCATCATGGCTGTGACGATGGGTATGGCTGTTTCTCTATCGCGTATTCCCCCACCAGCTCCGGCAAACGTCGACCTCACGCGGATGGATGTGCTGCTGGGATACACGATCACGCAACCGCCGAGCCTTGCTGCCTTCCTCACACACTGGCGATTCGACCTCGTTTTCGGTGTCGGAGCCTTGATCCTGCAGGCGCTCTACATGTGGGCTTACTTCACTCTGCGCAAGCGCGGCGTGGAATGGCCAATCTCCCGTCTGCTGTGGTGGACCGGCGGCAATATCATGCTTCTGGTCAGCACGAGCTCTGGACTGGGCATGTACGCCATGGCGATGTTCGGACCCCACATGCTTCAGCACATGCTGTTGTCCATGGCCATCCCGATTTTCTGGGTGCTGGGCGGCCCGATGACGCTGTTCCTCCGTGCCTTGCCACCTGCCGGGCGCAATGGGGTGGCTGGTCCGCGCGAGTGGCTGGTGGTGTTTATCAACAACCCATTCTCCCGCTTCCTGACCAATCCCATCGTTGCGGGCGTGCAATTCGTGGTCGGTTTCTACTACCTTTACCTATCACCACTATTCGACTGGATGGCTCCACAGCACGGCGGTCACCTGTTCATGATGGGTCACTTCATCATTTCCGGCTACGTTTTCTACTGGGTGATCATTGGCGTCGACGCCGCGCCACGTCAGCTGTCACCTTTCGTCAAGATGATGACACTGCTTGCAGTCACCGCTTTCCACGCGTGGTTCGGCATCGCGATGATGCAGATGTCTGAACCACTGAACGAGCAGTTCTACCTCTCCTTGGAGCTGCCGTTCGAGGTCGATCTCATGCACCAACAGCTAGTCGGCGGAGGCATCGCCTGGGCCATTGGCGAGATTCCGCTCATCATCGTCTCCATCGCCCATGGCGTGCAATGGGTCCGCACCGATCGTCGGGAAAGCGAGCGCTACGACCGCAAGGAGGATCGCACCGGCGAACAGGATTTGGCGGCGTACAACCAGATGCTGGCAGGTCTTGCCGCGGGCGGGCCGGATGCCTCCCTGAGCCAGTACTACGGGGAGAGCTACCGCGAAGACGAAGTGCAGGGAGCCTTGCACTCGGAGAAACACCGGCGGCAGCACAACCGCCGTTCATCTGACACCCAGCAGACACCAGAGGACGGCGCCTAGGAGCATCCGAAAAACACTGAGACTGGGACTCAGCCATCTGTCAAGACCCGAGAAAATTCCCTGTGGATAACTTGGGTCGGCAGGTGGCTTTTTCCACAGGCCTGCGAAGGGGTGGGAGACACGAAGCGGTGGCGTCGCGACAATAGGGGACAAGGCGCGGCGAGAACGGCTCGTGGCGCACAGCAAGGGGAAAGAAAGGGCGGGGTGAATTCCGCATGGATATGGCACACATCACCGTGATCGGCAGGCTGACGGGTGACCCGGTACTCAAGAATCTGGGGCAAAACAAGCAGGTGACGGAATTTCGCGTGGCCGTCAATCACCGGTATCGCAATGATCAGGGATGGAAGGAGAAGGAGGCGAGTTACTTCAGCGTTGAGTGCTGGGACCGCTTGGCGGAAAACACACAATTGACGCTGAAGCGTGGGATGCCCGTGGTTGTCATCGGCAGGTTGGAGCAGTCCACCTGGTACAAAGACCTCGGCCACGGCGAACAGGAAAAGCGCTCGACCTACCGCATCAACGCGCACTCTGTGTCACCGCACCTCGGTGAACGCACGGCGGAGGTGCAATTCGACCGCAGGCGTTCCAAGCAGTTGGAGGAGGAAATGGAGAAGCGGAAGCGGGAGCAGGCCGGTCTGGGCGCGCCAGTGGAGCACAAAGAGCAGTCGCCAATGGCTGAGCAGACCCAGGACGATGGCGGGCGAGAACTCGCCACCGCTCATGCGGGTTTTACACCTACCGGTGCGGATGCGGAGCCACCCGAGGTCTTCGGTGAGCAATAAGGGCCATGATGTTGGGGGAGATGCGCTCTAAGGACGTACACTAGAGGGGGAAATTTCGCGTCCTGCCCGGGTCAGTGGCTGGCTCGGGTTCGCATCATGTGTCACAGCGACAGTGGCGACCAGGGCGCTAGCGAAAAACCACACGTCTCGAAAGGTTTGTAGAGTTCACCGTGGGCGAGTTCATTTACACCATGAAGAACGTGCGCAAGGCGCACGGCGACAAGGTCATCCTCGATAACGTCACCATGGCCTTTTACCCAGGCGCCAAGATCGGCGTGGTGGGGCCAAACGGTGCAGGTAAGTCATCCATCCTGAAGATCATGGCCGGAATCGACCAGCCATCCAACGGTGAGGCCTTCCTGGACCCAGGTGCGACCGTCGGCATCCTGATGCAGGAGCCGCCGCTGAACGAAGAGAAGACGGTTCGCGAGAACGTCGAAGAGGGCATGGGGGAGATCTTCCAGGTCCGTCAGCGCTATGAGGAAATCGCCGAAGAAATGGCGACGAATTACACCGATGAGCTTATGGAGGAAATGACCAAGCTCCAGGAGCAGATCGATGCTGCGGATGCTTGGGAGCTGGACTCCAAGATTGAGCAGGCGATGGATGCGCTGCGTTGTCCTCCGGGCGACGAGGGCGTGACCAAACTCTCCGGTGGTGAGCGCCGCCGTGTCGCCCTAGCTAAGCTGCTGCTCTCCGAGCCGGACCTGCTGCTGCTCGACGAGCCAACCAACCACTTAGACGCCGAGTCCGTGCTGTGGCTGGAGCAGCACCTGGCGAAGTACCCGGGTGCGGTCCTGGCCGTGACCCACGACCGTTACTTCCTCGACCACGTCGCCGGCTGGATCTGTGAGGTTGACCGCGGCAAGCTCTACCCTTACGAGGGCAACTACTCCACCTACCTGGACACGAAGCAGAAGCGCCTCGAGGTTGCTGGCAAGAAGGACCAGAAGCTGCAAAAGCGCTTGAAGGAAGAGCTGGCTTGGGTGCGTTCCGGCGCCAAGGCCCGCCAGGCTAAGAACAAAGCCCGTCTGCAGCGTTACGAGGAGATGGTTGCGGAGGCCGAGCAGTACAAGAAGCTCGACTTCGAAGAGATCCAGATCCCAACGCCACCTCGCTTGGGCAACCAGGTTGTGGAGGTCACCAATCTCAACAAGGGCTTCGGCGACCGCACCCTCATCAAGGATCTGTCCTTCACCCTGCCGCGTAACGGCATTGTTGGCGTGATCGGCCCGAACGGTGTGGGCAAGACGACCCTATTCAAGACCATCGTGGGCCTCGAGGAACCAGATTCCGGTGAGGTAAAGATCGGTTCCACCGTGCAGCTGTCCTACGTGGATCAGAACCGTGCGAACATCGATCCAGAAAAGACTGTGTGGGAGGTCGTCTCTGATGGCCTGGACTACATTGTCGTCGGCCAGAACGAAATGCCATCCCGCGCCTACCTCTCTGCGTTCGGCTTCAAGGGACCAGACCAGCAGAAGCCTTCCAAGGTCCTTTCCGGTGGTGAGCGCAACCGTCTGAACCTGGCGCTGACGCTCAAGCAGGGTGGCAACCTGATCCTCCTGGATGAGCCGACCAACGACCTGGACGTGGAAACCCTCGGTTCCCTGGAGAATGCTCTGGAGAAGTTCCCGGGCTGCGCCGTGGTCATCTCTCACGACCGCTGGTTCCTGGATCGCACCTGCACCCACATCCTCGCGTGGGAGGGCAATGTTGCTGAGGGGCAGTGGTACTGGTTCGAGGGCAACTTCGAAGATTACGAGAAGAACAAGGTGGAGCGCCTCGGACCAGAGGCAGCCCGCCCAACCCGCGTGACGCACCGCAAGCTGACCCGCTAGGAGGCGCCGGGTACACGAATGGGTCGGGGCCTCACGCCGCGTTACGCTAAGCAGTACCCCCTGGGTTAACCCCAGGGGGGTGCTCTGCGTCGTTGGTTCCTCACCAGGCGGAGCAGTATCCGCACCGGGCGTAGTTGCCTCCGCGCCGGGCGGTAAGTCTTCGATGATTCGGTGATTGTGGCAGTTTTTCTGCGGAAATGATGCGAGTTCAGCAGTTAGTCTGCTTAACTGGAGTTCTTGCACAGTGGATTCTCAGAGGATGTTTAACGAGCGATGTCATTTGTCATGAATGAGCAGACCGGCACGCGCTGGCACACCTGCCACCGCGAGCTCCGCTGGTCGGACTTTGACCAATACCAGCATGTCAATAATGCGAAGTACCTCGAATTTGCGCAGGATGCCCGCATGGTTTTTCTGCGGGATGTGCTCACGGAGCTCGATATTGCCGTGCCACCCCTCTTCGTTCGTCACACCACTATCGACTACCCTCGCCCGCTGTCGCCTGGGGAGAATGAGGTGGCCGTAGGGACATTCGTCACCCACGTGGGTAAGAAGTCTTGCACGATGCGCCAGCAGATTAAGGATTCGCAGGGTCGGGTGGCCTGCACCGTCGATACCGTCATGGTGGGTGTGGACATCATGAGTGGCAAGCCACGCCCGTGGTCGGAGGACGATATCAAGAACATCAAGATGTTCTACATCCCCGTTGATGAGGACGAAGCCGAGGGCAGTGCCGACTAGGCAATTGAACTGCCTACACTGGAGCTAATGAACGCTCGACTTCGTCTCCCCGTGATCTCCGATTCCACCTCCGCCCGACGTGCCGTGTCCGCGATGCGCCGGGCAGCGGCGGTTCTCGACCGTGCCATGGCTATGGATCACAACGCCATGGTGCGGGTACGAACGGCTGCAGAGGGAGCCGTCGACTTGTTTTATTCGACGCCACTAGGGTGCATCGTCAGCCAACGCGTACCTGGGGAGTTAGTAGGCGAAGACAGCGAGGGCGCGGTGGTCTTGGGCCACAGTGCAGCGCCAGCGCTCGCAAATTACGAACCCGGCATGCAGGAGCTGGACCTCGGAATGCCGGTGGTGCTGCAGTGGACGGGTACTCTGCCACCTCAGCAGGGGTTTGAAGTGGTGGATGTCGTCCCCGCCGCTGATATCCGGGAGGTTCACCGGAAGATGGCAGAGGAGAACAGGGACGCCCAAGCGCCAGGCGGAGTGGCGCGTTCGCTGATGGACCAAAGGCTGCTGAGTGTGGCGTCGGACAACGGAGAACAGTCCGTGGAAGTCACCGGACGAATGCTCGCGGCGATGGGCGGGCTCGGCGTGGCCGCGAAGCCGGGGAGTGCGGCGCTGAAGAACTACGACTACGTGCGTGTGAGCGCCGCGCCTTCGTGGATTCGGATTGATGCGCTCTACGGAACCCTCTTTGCGCCCCGTCCCGGCGGCTTGGCGCGAGTTCCGATGCCGAACTAGAGATGCCGCTTGAGCGGTGCTGAACTAGTGGTGCCGCTATGCAGTAAACAAGTCGTAGCTGAGCTTGCTCACCATGATGATGACCACGACGAGCAGCATGATGCGCACGAAGCCTGCGCCCTTTGCCAGCACCATGCGCGCGCCGATTTGAGCCCCGATGATGTTCGCGATGGCTAGTCCGAATCCCAGTGCCCACCACACATGCCCCAGCGCGGCGAAAACAACGAGGCCACCAAGATTCGTGGAGGTGTTGATCACCTTGGTCATCGCCGAAGATTGGATAAAACTGCGGGAGAGCAGTGCGGTGAGCACGATGATGAGGAATGTGCCGGTTCCGGGGCCGAAGAAGCCGTCGTAGAAGCCGATGGTCGCGATGGCGACGAAAGCCAGAGCCCATGTGAGCTTCGTTACGGGTGACGCGGTGGCGGCATCGCGGCCGAAGCTGGGGCGGAGGGTGACGTAGATTGCCACGCATAGCAGTAGCACGATGACGAGTGGCCGCATGATATCGGAGCTAACCATTGTTGCCAGCAGAGCACCGACAGCGCTGCAGACTGCGGCAACGGGAGCCGCCACCATGAGTAGTTTCTTATCCACCCGGACTCGGCGCAGCATGCTGATAGCGGCGGAAGTGGTTCCACTGATGGAGGTGAGCTTGTTCGTGCCGAGCGCGGTGGCCTCCGGTAGGCCTGGGGCACCGATGAGCAGCAGGGGAATCATGATCAAGCCACCGCCGCCCACGATCGCATCGATGAACCCGGCGAGCATGCTGCCGCCAAGCAGAAGAGCGATGATGTGGGGAGCCAGTTCCATAGCGGGGAGATTACACCCCGGGTCCAAGGCGAGCACGAGGGGAGTGGTTAGTAGCTGCCACCGGAAACCAGTGAGCTGAGGGTACCCAATGAAGGTGACGGTCTCTGGCGGAAGCTAAGCAACCACCTAGGGGGGGCTGATCGACGCTTCGCGGGGCCTCTGGGGCCTCTAGCTAACGGAGCTCGTGATCCCTAGCGGAGCTGTTGGCCACCGTGGGTGGGCGTGTTGAGCAGCATGTGGGCGACGCGTTCCATGTGGTCCCACATGGCGGCACGGTGCTCGTCGGGCAGCTGCTCGCGCGGGATGGTGGCCAGGGCGTTGCCCATGAGTTCCAGCCAGCGATCGCGGGCGGCTTCGTCCACGCGAAAGCGGGCGTGGCGCATGCGCAGGCGGGGGTGTCCGCGCTTTTCATTGAACTCCTGTGGGCCGCCCCAGTATTGGGCGAGGAACCAGCGGAGGCGGTCTTCGGCTCCCTCCATGTCATCGGCGGGGTACATGGGCCCCAGAATGTCGTCTGTGCGCACCTGTTTGTAGAACTCATGAACGATGGTGCGGAAGGTCGCGTCGCCGCCCACTGATTCGTAGAAGTTGCTCACGGGACTGTTCTCCTCCTGGGGTGGAAGGCCGGTTTCTGTGCTGTTCTTTGCATCTCCAGTGTAACGGAGCCTGGTCAATGGTCAGGGGTGAGCTAGAGGGGCTGGGCGGTACTTAGCCACGGTCGAATGCCTGTGCAGCCTTGGCGCGGGCCACACGGTCGCGTCCTTCCTTCAGGGTGCGGCGCAGGCCGGCTGGGGTGTCAGCGGCTTCGACCAGTTCAGCAACAGCGGCGTCCGTGCTTTCGGTGTGATCCCAGTCAGGGTAGATGCCCTCGAGGGTGCGCAGTGCCATTTCAGGGGAGAGGGACTCCCACAGGGCTGGGGCGACCTCGACGTACTTGGCGCCGTATGGCTCCAGTAGATCGCCGTGGCCCACGTGGGTAAAGCCAGCCATTGCGTGGCGCAAGTACAGGTTGGACAGCTCGGGACCCTTCACTGTGAGGTCGTTCCACACGCGCTGCTTCGTCTCTTCGGTCGGCACGGCGGCGCGCGCCTGGACGGCCAGCATCGCACCGGTGGAGGAAGTGTCCTGCTGCAGCTCGGCGGCGATGCGAGCCTCCACTGCGTCCGAAGATTCGCCGGTTGCGCGGGCAGCGCCGGACAGGGCGATGATCAGCGCCCAGCGCAGGTCGTGGTCTACGGTCAGACCCGGTGCGATCTCCGCTGCGGACTTTCCTTCGGCAGCGGTGCCGGCAGCAGCGGTGGCATCCTCGCCCAGCAGCACGCGCAAGACCTGCGCGGATTCTGCGGAGTGCTTCGCGCCGGCGTAGGCGCGGGCGAAAGCAAGCTGCGCCTGGCCAGTGGTGGAACCCAGGCCCTCGAGCAGTGCGGTACGCAGCTGCTCCCATCCTTCGGTGTCAGCCCACTCGTCGTCGGCATAGCGGCTCACCGCAGCCTTAGCCTGCAGGAGAAGCTGCTCCAGCACTGCCAACTCAGTTTCCGCAGCCGCGCCACGGGCGACGAGCGCCACGAAGTCGCGGGCGCGCATCTGGGCGTTGCGGGTCATCTGCCAGGCGGCGGACCAGATGAGGGAGCGTGGCATTGGATCGGTGATCTTGTCGATCTTCTCAGTCGCCGTTGCCAGGGACTTCTCATCCAGACCGATGAAGGCGTAGGCCAGGTCATCGTCGTTAACGAGCACAAGGTCGCCCGCCTGGATGCCGACGAACTCAGTGACCTCGGTGCGATCGCCCTCGATGTCCAACTCCGCACGGGCGGTGCGCTCGACGGCGCCTGTTGACTCGTTAATGGAGTACACGCCCACGGCAATGCGGTGGGTGCGGGTTTCATCTTCACCGGGCTGTGCGCCGGACTGGGTGACGGTGAAGGCAGAGTAGGTGCCGTCCTCGGCAATCTCAAACTCCGGTGCGAGGGTATTGATGCCGGTGGTCTTCAACCACTGGTCGGCCCAACTGGAGAGGTCACGGCCACTGGTGCGCTCCAGGGCGCCCAGAAGATCGTCGAAGGTCGCGTTACTCCAGGCGTGGGTGGCGAAGTGGGCGCGGATTCCCGCAAAGAACTCCTCGAGGCCCACGTAGGCTGCGAGCTGCTTGAGCACGCTGGCGCCCTTGGCATAGGTGATGCCATCGAAGTTAGCGTCCACGGTGACGATATCGGAGGCATCGCTGAACACGGGGTGGGTGGAGGAGAGCTGGTCCTGGCTGTATGCCCAGGCCTTCTCCTTATTGGCGAAGGTGACCCATGCGGTGTCGTACTTCGTCGCACCAGCCTGGCTCATCGCCGCAGACCAGGTGGCAAAGGACTCGTTGAGCCACAGGTCATCCCACCACTTCATGGTGACCAGATCGCCGAACCACATGTGGGCCAGCTCGTGGAGGATAGTGTCTGCGCGACGTTCGTACTGGTAGTGGGACGCCGCCGAGCGGAAGATGTACTCGTCGCGAATGGTCACGCAGCCTGCGTTCTCCATCGCACCCATGTTGTATTCAGGGCAGAAGATCTGGTCGTACTTGTAAAACGGGTAGCCAACGCCGAAGTGCTCCGCGTAGTAGTTGAAACCCTGCTTCGTGACCTCAAACAGCTCATCGGAGTCCATGAACTCAGCAAGTGACTGCCGGCAGTACAGCGCCAGTGGCACGCTCATCTTGCCGGAGGTGATAATCGCACCACGCTCCTGAGCGGCGGCAATAGCCTCCGGAGAAGTCTCCGGATGCTGCGTGATGGTGCCGGTCCATTCGTCGCGCACCTCGAACCACGGGCCCACGCAAAACGCGATGAGGTAAGTGGATAGCTGGTAGTCCACGGAGCTCGTGTGAGTTTTCGTGCCCGGCTCAGCGCCAGGTGCTTCGGCCACGGTGTTGTTGGTGACGACCTTCCAATTCTCTGGGGTAGTCACTGACACGTCGTAGGTCGCCTTAATATCTGGCTGATCAAAGCACGCGAAGACACGCTTGGCATCCGCAGTCTCGAACTGGGTGTACATGTACACCTCGCCATCGGCAGGATCCTCGAAGCGGTGCAGCCCCTCTCCGGTGGTGGAGTAGGCGGCATCAGCAGTGATGACGAGTTCATGCTCGCCAGCGCTGAGATCCTTCAGCAAAATGCCCTGGGTGGCGTCATACGTGGCGTCGTCGTTCATCGGAACGGCGGATGCCGTGATCTCCGCACCATCGAGGACGACGCTGCGCACCTCCGGCGCCCGCAAATCCACGAAGGTCGAACCCTCCTGGGAACTAAAGCTGATGGTGGTTGTGGAACCGAAAGTCTTGTGAGACATGTCGGCGCCCGCGGACAGATCCAAGGAAATGTCGTAATGGACGTCGCTGATCAGCGCGAAGCGTTCTGCTGCCTCAATACGTGTCAAGTTCGTGGAAGTCATGAAACCCACCCTAGCCAACGGCCGAGACAGCGACGGAGCTAAGTCGCGGTTATCGCTCGCCACGGCGAGTGCTTCCCTGGATGTCTACAGTGGGATCTATGTCTACCAACAACTCTGTCACAATGTTTTTCGATGTCACCTGCCCCTTCGCCTGGGTGACCAGCCGCTGGCTCCTGGAAGTGGAGAAAGTACGCGATATCGCCATCGAATGGGCGCCGATGAGCCTGGCAATCCTCAATGACGGCCGGGAGGGCCTAGACCCCGCCTACGCGCGTCAATCCGCTAATGCCAAGGCCCCAGCGCTTGTCGCAGCAGCCATTTACACTGAGCACCCAGATAAGGTCGGGGACTACTACACGGCCATGGGCGAGAAGATCCACAACAGTGGCGCCGACCTCGATAAGCAAGATCCTGCCTGCTACGACGCCCTCATTCAGGAGGCCCTGGAGGAAATCGGCCTGCCAGCAGAACTCTTCGATGTGGCTCACAAGAGCGCAGATGATGAGGGCAACTACGAACAACAGTTGCGCGATAGCCACGCCAACGCCCTCGAGCTGGTTGGCGACGACGTGGGAACCCCAGTGGTCAAGCTCGGGGACCGCGCTTTCTTTGGCCCAGTGCTCACACGCATCCCTCAGGGAGAAACCGCCGGCGAGCTATTCGATGCCTCCGTGACCCTAGGTGGTTACCCACACTTCTTCGAACTGAAGCGTTCGCGCACTGAAGGCCCGCAGGCCGAGTTCGCCTAAAAACTGCCCAAAAATTCGCTAGAATCTGCAGCTATGCGTATTTACCTAGGTGCTGACCATGCTGGTTTCGAGATGAAGAATGTGATCAAGGATCACCTCATTGCCAAGGGCCTGGAGGTTGTCGATTGCGGTGCTCATGAATACGACGCCGACGACGACTACCCGGCATTCTGCATTGAGGCGGCCCGCCGCGTCGTTGAGGACGAAGGCTCGCTGGGCATCGTCCTCGGCGGATCCGGTAACGGCGAGCAGATCGCTGCCAACAAGGTCAAGGGAGCGCGTTGTGCCCTGGCGTGGTCCGTAGAGACTGCAAAACTGGCGCGCGAGCACAACAACGCCCAGCTCATTGGGTTGGGTGGCCGCATGCACTCCGAGGAAGAAGCGTTGGCCATCGTGGATGCGTTCATCTCTCAACCGTGGAGCGAGGCTGAGCGCCACCAGCGCCGCATCGATATTCTCGCTGAGTACGAGCGCACGGGGGAAGCCCCTGCGCTGCCAGAAGCGAAGTAAATTATTCAGCACACTGAGCCCCGCGCCCATTGGAATGGGCCGGGGCTCGTCTCATGGGTAGATCCTCAATGGAGGTGGGGAGAGCCCCAATGGGGAATCCAACGGGGGAATCTCGGTAGGGGGAGAATTCTTTAGTCACCCTTCGAGCGTGAGCTCTTCGCGAGTCGCTTTTCCTGCCATTCCTTGATCTCGTCGGAGTTCCACAGAGTCAGGCCATTGAACTTGGTGACGGGCTGAGGGGCTCGTCCGCGGCCAGCGTAACTCGTGAAGGTACCGCGGGCAGTACCGGAAAATTCAGCGCACTGCGTGGCGGTCCACAATTCCACGCCAGTCTCTCGGTCGATAATCACAGGCTTCATAAATAAGAATTTTAGAGCGGGAACCTTAAGTGCGCCTAACAATAAGTAAAGTGTGTCGATAGATTCGCATTGTGGGGGCAGAAGATGGATCCCATCCGGCAGTGATTAAGCCGTAGGACGGAGGTCTGCGACGGAAACTGAGGGGGCGTACTGTGGGGGAACAGGCAGAACGCCACTATCGCCGCTATCGCCACTATCAAAGGAAGTGACTTGGGATGTCCACGACCTACGCGCAGCAACTGGTCTCCACGCTAGAACGTCAAGGGGTGGAGAGGATCTACGGCGTGGTGGGCGATAGCCTCAACCCCATCGTGGACGCCGTCAAACGCAGCTCAATCGAATGGGTCCATGTGCGCAACGAGGAGGCTGGGGCATTCGCGGCTGGAGCGGAGTCGCAAATGACCGGACGCCTTGCGGTGTGCGCTGGAAGTTGCGGTCCCGGAAACCTGCACCTGCTGCAGGGTTTATACGATTCTCATCGCAATGGGGCGCGGGTTGTGGCGCTCGCCAGCCACATTCCAAGCGACGCGATTGGTTCCAATTATTTTCAGGAAACGCACCCAGAGGCTTTATTCGCTGAGTGTTCTGGATACTGCGAAATGGTGAATTCTCCGGGGCAGGGAGCCCGAGTTTTGCACAGTGCTCTGCAGTCCACGATGTCGGGCAATGGCGTATCCGTCTTGGTAATTCCCGGTGATATCGCGTCGGAATCCGCGGTGGAGGCTCCGCAGCTGCAGTCGGTGGTTTCTGATGCGCGCCCGCGGGTTCATCCGTCTCGCGAGCAGGTGGAGGCGTTGGCGGAGGCAATCAATGATGCGGAGAAGGTCACGATTTTTGGTGGTGCTGGATGCGCCGATGCTCGCGAAGAGGTACTGGCGCTGGCTGAAAAGATAAAAGCGCCGTTGGGCCACGCCTACGGGGGCAAGGAATTTCTTCATTACGATAATCCATTCGACGTCGGAATGTCCGGCCTGCTTGGTTATGGAGCATGTTCGGAAGCATTCGCGGAGGCGGATCTGCTGATTCTGCTGGGTACGGATTTTCCTTACTCTGAATTCCTGCCACGGGAAACGCTCACCGCCCAGGTTGATGTGAAGGGTGCAAACATTGGGCGTCGCACTGCCGTTTCGTTACCCGTGGAAGGCGATGTCGGTGCGACGATTTCCACGCTCCTTCCGCTTTTGCAGGAGAAGACCGACCGTTCTTTTCTCGACGCCATGCTGGTCAAGCAGGAAAAGAATCTCTCCCATGTCGTAGAGGCCTACACTTCCAAACATCCTCAGAGAACCCCAATTCACCCCGAGTACTTCACAGAGATACTCGATGGCCTCGCCGATGACGATGCGGTTTTCACGGCAGATACGGGGATGTGCAATGTGTGGCATGCCCGTTACGTCACCCCAACTGGCCGGAGGAAGCTGCTCGCTAGTTTCCGTCACGGCACGATGGCCAACGCACTGCCTCAGGCCATTGGGGCTCAATTCTCCGATCCGCAGCGTCAGGTGATTTCGATGTGTGGTGATGGTGGTCTTGGGATGCTGCTCGGAGAATTGCTGACGGTGAAATTGCATGATCTTCCGCTGAAAATGATGGTGTATAACAACTCGTCGCTGGGCATGGTGAAGCTGGAAATGCTCGTCGAAGGATTGCCTGATTTCGGGACTGACCACGAGGGAGTGAACTATGCGGCGATAGCCGAGGCTATCGGCATCAAGGCTTTCCGTGTGGAGAAACCAGAAGAGATTGAAGATGTTCTCCGTGCCGCTCTCCGGTACCCTGGGCCGGTACTCGTGGATGTGATCACCGATCCTAATGCTCTGAGTATTCCGCCAGAGATTTCCTTGGAGCAGGTTGCGGGTTTCTCGAAGGCGGCGACGGCTACCGTGCTTGAGGGTGGTGTGGGCAAAATGATCGATTTGGCGCGCGCTAATTTACGCAATCTACCTCGGCTTTCAGGATTCAAAGGTCTGTGATTATGGCTATTGATAGTCAATGATGTATTGTTACCTCTCGTGGAAATCACACCGGCTCTCGCCGGGGTTTCACATCGATTACCCCGAGGGGGTAACACCGATTAGTGATGGACACGGGAACGTCGTATAGTGGCTAATACCTCAGCCTTCCAAGCTGAAGACGCGGGTTCGATTCCCGTCGTTCCCTCTCGTCGGGATGTGGCGCAGTTTGGTAGCGCATCCGCTTTGGGAGCGGAGGGTCGCAGGTTCAAATCCTGTCATCCCGACCAAGACGAGAGATGGCCTCTGTTGGAGAAATTCAGCAGGGGCCATTTCTTTTTTCGTTCTTTCGTAACGGCGCCCCGGGGGTAAGTGGGCGTTAAGTGACACAATGGGCGCCTGTTCTGGGCTCAGAATGGTGAAGTGGGTGCCTGATCCGAGGCTTAAGTAGTGAAGTGGGTGTCCGATCCGAGGGTTAAGTGGTGAAGTGGGTTCCTGATCCGAGCGTTCACTAGTGAAGGGTTATCCGTTCCGGCGCGTTTTTGCGTGGGGTATGTCCCTAGCAGCCCCAGATCCTAGGCCGATTGGTCATTCCAGTCACAGTTTTCTGGGGAAAATGTTTTGCATTCATCATGCATGGGGCTGTTTGGGACAGTTCAGCCTCTCAGCACGGCGCTTTGGCGGCCTGGCAACTTGGCTGCGTGCGCTCCGGTGACTTGCGCTCTGGTGCCCTCGCGATCTGGCTAGGGGTGCTCCGGGCGGCTTGAGCATCGACGGTCGTTGATGGTCGGTGTTCTGCGAGTCAGCGTCCAGCGAAGTAGTGTTCAAAGGGGTAGGGCTGGGAGGATCTTTTTTAGCAATTGTGCTTAATGCGCCGAATGTATAGAGATGCGTTGAGCCTGCAGTGTGAATACATAGAGATGCGTTGAACGTGTAGTGCTGAATTCATAGAGAATTCATTCGACGTCGAGCTGATAAGCAGGCGAGCCAAGAGGCGCCCATGGGGTCGTAGTGGACGTGTCAACAAAATTTATATGCAGGAAACATTGCATATGCGCATGCGTCTTTTGCGCTCTTGAACTCGAAAAACGCGAAGCACCGCTAGGAATTGTTCAACAAAAATATGGCGTGAACTGCGCAAATGGGGGTCTGGACGTTAGCTGATTCTTCGAAAGTTGGGTTGCCCAACTGTTAATCTCATTGTCAGCAATTGTTCATTGCAGCTTATGACTTTCTGGAGGTAGGGCCACATGTCCCTGAAAAAGTGCGCGGTAACCCTGTCCGCGGCAGCTCTGGCTTTTGGACTCGTTGCTTGCGGAGATTCCGGTGATTCCGGCTCCAATGGCGGACTGATCACGTCCATGGGTACGGAGCCACAGAACCCACTGATCCCAGCCAACACCAATGAGGTGGGCGGCGGCAACATCGTCGACCTGATCTACTCCGGCCTGGTGTACTACGACGCCGATGGTGAAGTTCACATGGAGATGGCTGAGTCCATCGACCAGGAGAACGACACCACGTACAAGGTGACCCTCAAGGACGGCATCACCTTCGAAGATGGCTCCCCGGTTAAGTCTGAGAACTTCGTCAAGGCCTGGAACCTTGCCGTATCGGACGAAATGCTGAGTTCCTACTTCTTCGAGCCCATCAAGGGCTACGAAGAGGGCAAGCAGGGCGGTCTGGAGGGACTGAAGGTAATCGACGACAAGACCTTCACCATCGAGCTGGCCCAACCAGAAGCTGACTTCACCCAGCGTCTTGGCTACTCCGCCTTCTACCCGCTGCATGATTCTGCCTTCGACGACATCAAGGCATTCGGCGAGAAGCCAATCGGCAACGGCATGTACAAGCTGGATTCCTGGAACCATAACGCGGACGCCACCGTTGTTCCTAGCGAGGAATACAAGGGCGAGCGTGAGGTCAAGAACGACGGCATCAAGTTCGTCTTCTACCCAACCCAGGATGCGGCCTACGCTGACCTGCTCTCCGGCAACCTCGATGTGCTGGATGCGATCCCTGACTCTGCATTCACGAAGTACGAGCAGGAGCTTGGTGACCGTCAGGTGAACCAGCCATCTGCTGTCTTCCAGTCCTTCACCATCCCAGAGCGCCTCGAGCACTGGGACGGCGAAGAAGGAGAGCTGCGCCGCCAGGCTCTGTCCATGGCGATCAACCGCGAGCAGATTACGGACACCATCTTCGAGGGCACTCGCACTCCAGCGACTGACTTCACCTCCCCGGTTATCCCAGGTCACTCCGATTCGCTCAACGGCGCAGAGGTTCTGAAGTATAACCCGGAGAAGGCGAAGGAGCTGTGGAAGAAGGCCGACGAACTCTCCAAGTTCTCCGGCGAGTTCACCATCGCCTACAACTCCGATGGCGGTCACCAGGCATGGGTCGACGCCGTCGCTAACTCCATCAAGAACACCCTCGGCATCGAGGCTGTGGGCAAGCCGTACCCAGACTTCAAGGGTCTGCGTGACGAGGTCACCAACCGCGAGATCCAGGGCGCATTCCGCACTGGCTGGCAGGCTGATTATCCATCCCTGGGTAACTTCCTCGGCCCACTGTATGGCACCGGCGGTGGCTCCAACGACGGAGACTACTCCAACGAAGAGTTCGACAAGCTACTGAAGGAGGCTGCCGCAGCCAAGGATGCAGATGCTGCACAGCCGAAGTACAACGAGGCTCAGGAAATCCTGCTCAAGGAACTCCCGGCTATCCCACTGTGGTACTCCAACATCACCGGTGGCTGGTCTGAGCACGTAGACAATGTGGTCTTCTCCTGGAAGTCTGTACCTGTCTACAACGAGATCACCAAGAACTAGGCCCCGCGAGGCCTCTGCACAGTGATTGTGGCGAATACCTGACGGAAAGTACGCCTCACCTCGAGTTTTCTGGCTATCACGCCAGGATCCGCGCGGGGTGGGGCTTCTTTGCGTATTTCGCTCACAACCAACGCTGCGTTGCCCGTAACGAGCTCACAAGGCTCAGAACGCATAATGCGAGTTGTTAGCACTGGCAGAGCACACATCCCCTCCCCAAAAGGAGAAAACACATGCTGCGCTATATCGGACGCCGCGTGCTCCAGATGATCCCCGTGTTCTTCGGCGCGACGCTGCTCCTCTACGCACTCGTATTCCTCATGCCTGGCGACCCCGTCGAGGCTCTCGGCGGTGACCGCGGACTTTCCGACGGCGCCCGCGAACGCATCACGCAGGAATACAACCTCGATAAGCCATTCTTTGTGCAGTACCTGCTGTACCTGAAGGGCATCCTGTCTCTGGACTTCGGAACCACGTTCTCTGGTCAGCCAGTGGCCAACGTGATGGCTAATGCGTTCCCGGTCACCATCAAGCTAGCCCTGATGGCTCTGGTCTTCGAAACCGTCTTCGGTATCCTCTTCGGCTTCATCGCAGGCATTCGTCGTGGAGGTATCTTCGATTCCACAGTCCTGGTTTTGTCCCTGATGGTCATTGCTGTCCCGTCCTTCGTCGTCGGCTTCGTCCTGCAATTCGTGGTCGGTGTGAAGTGGGGGATCCTGCCCACAACGGTGGGAGCGAATGAGACATTCACATCACTTCTCATGCCGGCGATTGTCCTCGGCGCTTTGTCCTTCGCCTATGTGCTGCGCCTGACGCGACAGTCCGTGAGCGAGAACCTTCGCGCTGACTACGTCCGCACCGCGCGCGCCAAGGGGCTGTCCGGCACCCGCGTGATGGGGCGTCACGTCCTACGCAACTCCCTGATTCCGGTGGCCACCTTCGTCGGCGCCGACCTCGGTGCACTGATGGGCGGTGCGATCATCACGGAGGGCATCTTCGGCATTAACGGTGTTGGTGGGCAGATGTACCAGGCCATCCTTAAGGGTGAGCCTTCCACCATCGTGTCCTTCACCACCGTGCTGGTGATCGTCTACATCATCGCCAACTTGCTCGTTGACCTCGTCTACGCCGTTCTCGACCCGAGGATCCGCTATGCCTGATATCAATCGCACTACCCCTGCTACCCGCAGCGCTGAGCCGAACCCCGCTCAGGACTCTGTCATCGACGCCGAGCTGCGCCGCGGCCAGGAATACTACATTGCCGATACCGATGAGACCGGACTTGGTGCCGTGGATGCGGTCGCCGATGAATCCGCTCCGACCTCCCAGTGGGGAGAGGCGTGGATTTACCTGCGCAAGCGTCCGATGTTCTGGATCGGTTCGTTGCTGATCCTCGCTGCCGTCGCGTTGGCTGCCTTCCCAGGTCTCTTTACTTCCGTAGACCCGCGTGCCTGCGACTTGAGCAACTCCCTGGGTGACCCCGAGTCGGGACACCCGTTCGGTTTCGATCGCCAAGGCTGCGATATCTACGCTCGCACCATTTACGGTGCCCGCGCCTCCGTGATCGTGGGCGTGCTCACGACTATCTCCGTGGTGTTTATTGGCACCGTGTTTGGTTCCTTGGCCGGTTACTTCGGCGGTTTCATTGACACCTTGCTGTCCCGCGTTACGGATGTGTTCTTCGCCGTCCCACTGGTCCTCGCAGCCATCGTGGTGATGCAGATGTTCAAGGAGAATCGGACGATCTGGACGGTGGTGATGGTGCTCGCGATCTTCGGCTGGACGAATATCGCCCGCATCACGCGTGGTGCTGTGATGAGTGTGAAGAATGAGGAGTTCGTCACCGCTGCGAAGGCCGTGGGCGCATCGCGCCTGCAGATCCTGACTAAGCACATTTTGCCTAATGCGGCTGCACCGATCATCGTCTACGCCACCGTCGCCCTCGGTACCTTCATCGTGGCGGAGGCCACCCTGTCCTTCCTGGGCATCGGTCTGCCCCCAACGGTCGTGTCTTGGGGCGGCGACATCTCCGCCGCGCAGGCTTCACTGCGCACGCAGCCGATGGTGTTGTTCTACCCAGCCATCGCGCTGGGCCTGACCGTGCTTTCGTTCATCCTCATGGGTGACGTTGTTCGCGATGCTCTCGATCCGAAGGCGAGGAAAAAGTAAACATGTCGAAGCCTGAAGACAATACTGTGGGCACCCAGGCTAGCTCTGCCACGCGCTCAGCATCGCGTGGCGATAAGCCTTTACTGGAGATGAAAGATGTGAAAATCGCCTTCACCTCCACCACCGGCACCGTGGAAGCCGTCCGCGGCATCAACATGACGATCTACCCAGGCCAGTCCGTGGCCATCGTTGGCGAGTCCGGCTCTGGCAAATCCACGGCTGCGATGTCCATCCTCGGCCTCCTGCCAGGCACCGGAAAGGTCACCGGAGGGCAGATTCTGTTCGACGGTAAGGATGTCACGCACCTCAACGACAAGCAGTGGCAGGAGCTTCGCGGTTCCGATATCGGCCTCGTGCCGCAGGATCCGATGAGCAACCTCAACCCGGTGTGGCGTATCGGCACACAGATCGGTGAGTCGCTGAAGGCTAATGACGTCGTTGAAAAGAACGAGGTCGAAGGGCGCGTCGCCGAGCTGCTCGAGGAGGCCGGTCTGCCCGACGCCAGCAGGCGCGCAAAGCAGTATCCGCACGAATTCTCCGGAGGTATGCGCCAACGCGCGCTCATTGCGATGGGGCTGGCTGCTCGACCGAAACTGCTGATTGCCGACGAGCCAACGTCCGCGCTGGATGTGACGGTTCAGAAGCGCATCCTCGACCACCTTGATGGGCTGACCAAGGAACTGGGTACCGCCGTTTTGTTCATCACCCACGACCTGGGTTTGGCAGCAGAGCGCGCGCAGCACCTTGTGGTCATGCACCGTGGGCGTGTGGTGGAGTCCGGGCCATCGCTGCAGATCTTGCGTAATCCGCAGCACCCGTACACGCAGCGCCTCGTGAAGGCCGCCCCGTCGCTGGCCTCTGCCCGCATTCAGTCGGCAAAGGCCGCAGGTGTGGAGACCCAAGAAGTCAAGCGAGAGGCCAGCAAGAACGCGCCCAACGTGATTCGGGTGGAGAACCTGGTCAAGGAGTTCGATGTACGCGGCGCGAAGGGCAGGGACAAGATCCTGCGCGCCGTTGACGATGTGTCCTTCTCCGTGCGCCGTGGCTCCACGACAGCGTTGGTGGGTGAGTCGGGTTCAGGCAAGTCCACCGTCGCGAACATGGTGCTCAACCTCCTGGAGCCCACTAGTGGCAAGGTGTACTACAACGACAAGGACATTTCCGGCCTCAAGGGTAAGGAACTGTTCAACATGCGTCGCAAGATGCAGGTCGTGTTCCAGAACCCATACGGTTCCCTCGACCCGATGTACTCCATTTACCGTTGCATCGAAGAGCCACTGGCACTGCACAAGGTGGGTAACCGTAAGGAACGGGAGAAGCGAGTAGCGGAACTGCTGGACATGGTCTCCATGCCACGCTCTACCATGCGGCGCTTCCCCAATGAGCTTTCGGGCGGTCAGCGCCAGCGCATTGCCATCGCGCGTGCTTTGGCGTTGAAGCCCGACGTGCTTGTTCTGGATGAGGCTGTATCGGCGCTCGACGTGCTCGTGCAGGACCAGATCCTGCGCCTGATTACGGAGCTGCAGCACGAACTTGACCTGACCTACCTGTTCATCACTCACGACCTTGCGGTTGTGCGCCAGTGCGCAGATGACATCGTGGTGATGAAGAAGGGAGCCGTAGTGGAGCAGGGGGCGGCCGACGAGATCTTCGCCAACCCCCGTGAGGACTACTCCCGTGATCTCATTGAATCCGTCCCAGGCCTCAATATTGAGTTGGGTGTGGGCGAGGAACTGGGCATCGAGGTTCAGTAGGACCCATCGGTTGGAATGAGCGAGAGAACACGAAGCGGCGCTTGCAGGGAGCGCCGCTTCGTGATCTTTCGAGCGCCTAAAGGCGACCCCTAAAAACACAACTGTGCGCGACCCTATAAAATCAGTGAACGACCACAGTCAGGCGCGGCGAACAAGGATCCCCGCCTGAAACCCCAAGAATAAACAGGAGTGTGCATTCGTGAAGAGCTCTGTAGAGAAGCTGAGCGCCACCCGCACCAAGATCACCATCGAGGTTCCTTTCGAGGAGCTCAAGCCGGAGTTCGACAAGGCGTATGCCTCCCTGGCTCAGCAGGTCAATATGCCGGGCTTCCGCAAGGGCAAGGTTCCGGCAAAGATCCTCGAGGCACGTCTTGGCCGCGGCGTTGTGCTGGACCAGGTCATCAATGAGATGCTGCCGTCCCGCTACAGCCAGGCAGTGGAAGAGAACGAGCTGAAGGTTCTTGGCCAGCCGGAAATCGATATCGCCGAGCTGAAGGACAACGAGTTCATCAAGTTCACTGCCGAGGTGGACGTCCGCCCAGAGATCGAGGTCCCTGACTTCTCCAAGATCTCCGTCGAAGTTGCACCTCTCAAGGCTGACGAGGACGCTGTCGAGGAGGAGCTGAAGAACCTGCAGGCACGCTTCGGCACCCTGAAGCCGGTTGAGCGTGAGGTGCAGAAGGGCGACTTCGTATCCATAGACCTGTCCGCCACCATCGATGGCGAGACCGTTGACGAGGCAACCACCGAAGGCCTGTCCCACGAGGTTGGAAACGACTCCCTGATCGAGGGCTTGGACGAGGCCATCATCGGCTCCAAAGAGGGTGAAGAGAAGACCTTCACCTCCAAGCTCGTTGCCGGTGAGCACGCCAATGAAGAGGCAGAGGTTACCGTCAAGGTGAACTCCGTCAAGGAGCGCGAGCTGCCTGAGCTGGACGACGACTTCGCACAGCTGGCATCCGAGTTCGACACCCTCGAGGAACTCCGCGAGTCTCTCAAGGGTCAGGTCGAGGAGCAGATGAAGAACGTCCAGGCTGGCGAGATCCGCGACAAGGTTCTGACTGCCGCTCTTGAGCAGACCGAGGTTCCGCTGCCAGAGGCAGTGGTCAACGACCAGGTCGAGGGCCAGATTCAGCAGATCATCGGCCAGTTCGGCGGCGACGAGAAGACCTTCGAGGCCATGCTCGCTGCCCAGGACATCACCCGCGAGAAGTTCGAGGCTGACTCCCGTGAGGCCGCTGAGGATTCCGTGCGTACCCAGCTGTTCCTGGATGCCGTGGCTGACGTAGAGCAGCCAGAGGTCTCCCAGGATGAGCTGATGGATCACATCAACTTCACTGCAGCGCAGTACGGTATGGATCCAAACCAGTTCATCATGCAACTGCAGCAGGCAGGCCAGCTGGCAAGCCTCTTCGCCGATGTGCGCCGTGGCAAGGCTCTGGCGATCAACATCGCCAAGACCTCCGTCAAGGACACCGACGGCAACGATGTCGACCCGAAGCAGTTCTTCGGTGTAGAGGAGTCCGACGCTGACAAGGCTGACGACAAGCCAGCCAAGGCGTCCGAGGCGAAGGACGAGGACGAGAAGCCAGCGAAGAAGGCACCTGCAAAGAAGTCCTCCGCAAAGAAGACGGCCAAGAAGTCTACTGCGAAGAAGACCACCAAGAAGTCCTCCGCAAAGAAGACGGCCAAGAAGTCCACTGCGAAGAAGACCACCAAGAAGTCCACTGCGAAGAAGACCACCAAGAAGGATTCTGAGTAAGAACTTCTGAACCACGGACTTTAAGCACTAAGCCTGAAAGTCGTGAGCGCCGACTTCAGCAGCGCGAACGCAGCAAAGAATGGCCCTGGCCCCGAGAATCGGAGCCGGGGCCATTTGCTAACGCTATGGGCACCTACGCTTTTTCAGTTGCCGGCGTCTCTCGAGCTGCAAGAAGTCCAATGCCTTCGAACGGCTGCTGGCGTCGGACGGAAGAGAAACGAAAGAACGGCAACACAGGGTGCAGGCTGAGCGAACGGAAACACACGACAGAGGAGAAAGGACGGCCACACGAGGAAACAGTCGTGCGCTGACAGCGAACACACCCCCTCAACCGCACACCACACCCGCCCGCGAGACTAGGCTGGGGCAAGACAAAGCACCAAAGTCCTAAATCCACGAGGAGCACAATGAGTACTCAGTCCCATCCGCTGGTCGCCAGCGGCGCGGAGAAGCCGAGCGCCACTGACTCGGTCTACGAGCGCCTCCTACGCGAGCGCATCATCTTCCTCGGCAGCCAGGTCGATGACGAAATCGCCAACAAGCTGTGCGCTCAGATCCTGTTGCTATCCGCGGAGGATCCCACAAAGGACATCCACCTCTACATCAACTCACCAGGTGGCTCCGTGACCGCAGGCATGGCGATCTTCGACACCATGCAGTACTCGCCATGCGACATCGCCACCTACGGAATGGGCCTCGCCGCATCCATGGGCCAGTTCCTGCTCTCCGCGGGAACCAAGGGCAAGCGCTACGCGCTCCCACACGCGCGCATCATGATGCACCAGCCATCCGCAGGCGTAGGCGGCACCGCAGCGGACATCGCCATCCAAGCCGAACAGTTCGCGCACACCAAGCGTGAAATGGCTGAACTCATCGCACAGTTCACTGGCCAGACGGTCGAGCAAATTACCAAGGATTCCGACCGCGACCGTTGGTTCACCGCCCAGCAGGCGAAGGACTACGGCTTCGTCGACCACGTCATCACCAACGCAAAGGAGCAGTAAGAATGAAGATGCCGGACATGCGTTACATCCTTCCATCCTTTGTGGAGCACTCCTCCTACGGTGCGAAGGAATCCAACCCATACAACAAGCTCTTCGAGGAGCGCATCATCTTCCTGGGCACCCAGGTTGACGACGCCTCCGCGAATGACATCATGGCGCAGCTGCTCGTGCTCGAGGGACTCGACCCCGACCGCGACATCACCATGTACATCAACTCCCCAGGTGGTTCCTTCACCTCCCTGATGGCCATCTACGACACCATGCAGTACGTCCGTCCAGACGTGCAGACCGTGTGCCTCGGTCAGGCAGCGTCCGCAGCGGCAGTCCTGCTGGCGGCCGGTACGCCAGGAAAGCGCGCCGCGCTGCCGAACGCCCGCGTGCTGATCCACCAGCCGGCATCCGGTGGTGTCCAGGGTCAGGTTTCTGATCTTGAGATTCAGGCCAAGGAGATTGATCGTATGCGTACCCTGATGGAGCAGACGCTGTCTCGCCACACTGGCCGTTCCGAGGAACAGATCCGCATCGACACCGATCGCGATAAGATCCTCACCGCGGAAGAGGCCAAGGAATACGGCATTATCGACCAGGTCTTCGAATACCGTAAGCTGTCCGCGCAGAACTAGTTTTCGGCGTTTGCGGAGCGTGACGGCTTGGCCGTAGAGCCCCAGCGTTGGTGTCCAATGACACGGCGCTGGGGCTCCCGCCTTTTGGTCCCGTGAGAGAGTATCGTTATGGGAACCGAGAACGCAGACGCACCGGCGCATGGTGCGCCTGCGCAAGTTGCCAGACAATCAACACTGAAAGTCGAGATACATGCCTGAAAGTGCTGAACTGCTGAAGTGCTCCTTCTGTGGAAAGAGCCAGAAGCAGGTACGCAAGCTCATCGCCGGAGCTGGAGTCTACATCTGCGATGAGTGCATCGAGCTGTGCAACGAGATCATTGAGGAGGAGCTGTCTACCGCGCCAGCGGAGACGACCAAGTCTCTGCCGAAGCCTTCTGCGATCGCGAAGTTCCTTGACAAGTACGTCATCGGGCAGGACGAAGCCAAGCGCACCCTCGCGGTGGCGGTGTATAATCACTACAAGCGCATCCAGGTGGAGGAGTCCAACGCCTCTGCGCGTCGCTCGGATGATGAGGTGGAGCTGCAGAAATCCAATATCCTCATGCTCGGGCCGACCGGCTCTGGCAAGACCTACTTGGCGCAATCGCTCGCCCGTATGCTCGACGTACCGTTTGCGATTGCCGACGCCACATCTCTCACAGAGGCAGGTTATGTCGGCGAGGACGTGGAGAATATTCTGCTGAAGCTGCTCCAGGCAGCGGATTTCGATGTCACGAAGGCCCAGCGAGGCATCATTTATGTGGATGAGGTGGACAAGATCTCCCGCAAGTCGGAGAACCCGTCCATCACCCGCGACGTCTCTGGCGAAGGTGTGCAGCAGGCCTTGCTGAAGATTCTGGAGGGAACGGTTGCGTCCGTACCCCCACAGGGTGGCAGGAAGCATCCGAACCAGGAGTTCATTCAGTTCGACACGAAGAACGTGCTGTTCATCGTGGCGGGCGCTTTCGCTGGCTTGGAGAAGGTCATCTCCGAGCGCCGCGGTAAGAAGGGTCTGGGCTTCGGCGCGGAAATTAGCTCCCAGACTGACGAGGACGTGAATCCTTTCGAATTCGTGGAGCCGGAGGATCTTGTGAAGTTTGGTCTGATTCCGGAGCTTATTGGCCGCTTGCCAGTTCTGACCCACGTGGGGCACTTGGACGAGGGCGCTCTGGTGCGCGTGCTTACTGAGCCGAAGAATTCCCTGGTGCGCCAATATGAGCGCCTGTTTGAAATGGACGGCGTGCGCCTGAGCTTCGAGGAGGGTGCGTTGCGTGAGGTGGCCCGCCAAGCTCTGGCCCGCGAGACTGGCGCTCGTGGACTGCGCTCCATCATGGAGTCCATTCTGCTGCCCGTGATGTTCACCATTCCGGAGGATGAGGAAACGGGAGAGGTAGTTATCACGAAGGAGTGCGCGGCAGGGAATGCTGAGCCGACGCTGCTGACCCACGACGAAGTTGCAGCGAACGACAGGAAGTCCGCCTAGATTCTCCTTCGGGGGCGTTCGAACCTCACCAGGGATGTCCCCGTTGGGGTAGTGGGATCTGCCTGCTTGGTGGAGCGCGGTTTTCTCGCGCCGGTGGAGTTAATTCCTGGTTTGCGACAGTTGGTGTCGCGTTTCTGGAATCAAGATGAGAAGGATCGGGTGTGGCACCGGTTCTAGCCGATGAGTCCTTCCGCTGAACCGGTTCTGGCCGATGAGTTCTCCCGGTGGAGCAGTCCTCGTAGGGATGGTCGCGCATATGCAGGGGTCACAGGCGCAACCGCATAGGTGGATCAGTCCTCGTAGGGATGGTCGTCTAAATCCACGAGGTCTTCCGTAGCAACATCCCCTTCAGCCGCACTCCCTGCAGGATCAGGGGAAGAGTTCTGGGAGGTGGCTTGTGGCGTCGTCGTTGAGGACGTTGAGGAAGAAGAGGACAGGAAAGAGGCACGATGGCGACCGACGGAGGAGGGCAGCGACTCACGCGAATACAACCGCGCCGCCACCGAAGAACCGACGCTGGGAGACAGGGAAGAGTGCGTGTAGCTACTGGCCTGAGAGGTCGGCATATTCGTGGTGACGAACGCCACGACTGTATCCGCGACCAGCGCCTCCAAGCCCGCTGTGTTGACCTCATCCGTCGCGTTCATGCCGTACAGACTGTGGAATGTTGAGCCCGACGCCATGGGGAAGACGGACAAAGAAAGAATCACAATGTACAGATCCTCTGCCGACACACGCTCACGGAAAGCACCCACGTCGTGGCCACGCATGAGTACGCGATCCATTTGGAGCGCTACCGGTGATTCCTCCAGCACACCCGGGCGCTGAGCGACATCCGCGATGCTAAACAGATTCTCGATGATGATAAGTCGCACGGCATCGGGGTGCGCCCGGTAGCGGCGGTAGGTGCCGATGACTAACGCGCGAAGAGCGTCGGCGGGAATTGCCTCGTCGAGGTCGCACGTGTCTTCTGGCTGCTGCTCGGCGGGCCACAACTGCCGGAATGAGAAGCGCAGTGCTTCCTCGTAGAGCTGTCGCGGATCCTGCAGAATCCTCGCCGTGGGCTCAATGCGTGCAGCTTTCGCCAAGTCCTGAAGCACGGGTTCGCCAAGCTCGATCCCGGAGCGTGCCAGTACCGGAAGCGCAAAATTCATCAATTCGACATATTGCTCTTCTGACAGGCCCCAGTCGGACCACGTCGTGGGCAGAGAAACGGGAGGTTGGGCCGGAGAATTCGGTGTGCTAGTCACGCTACACAGCCTAGCCGGAACTAGGCCTGGAAGGGGGTTGGGGGATGGGGCTGAGGCGGGCGGGAGACACGGCGTTGCAGTAGGTTTGGAAGAGGCTACACAACAAGAGCCAGACAAGCGCTGAGCCGGCCACGCGGCTGGCGAGGGCTCAATAAAAACTCGTTATTGAGACACGTCATCAGAGAGGGCTAACACATGACGCAGTCCGCAGAAACCACCTATTCCGCAGATGCTGGTGTTCACGAGCCAGTGAATGTCGCCGTGACCGGGGCTGCTGGTCAGATCGGTTATTCGCTGCTGTGGCGTCTCCTCAATGGCGAAGTGTTTGGCGCGCGTAAACTGAACCTCCGCCTGCTGGAGGTCGGACCCGGCCTGAAGGCCGCCGAGGGCGTGGCTATGGAATTGCTGGATTCCGCCTTCCCGCTGCTTGGGGACGTTGTGATTACCGATGACCCGAAGGTTGGGTTCGCCGATGCCCACGCCGTGTTCCTGGTAGGGGCGAAGCCACGCCAGGCGGGTCAGGAGCGTGCTGATTTGCTCGCCGCGAATGGTGGCATTTTCGGACCACAGGGCAAGGCGTTGGATGAGGTTGCCTCCAAGGACGTGCGGGTGCTGGTTGTGGGCAACCCGGCGAACACAAATGCTGCGATCCTTTCTGCGAATGCTCCGAGCATTGATCCGCGACAGATTACGGCGATGACCCGTCTGGACCACAACCGCGCGCTTGCTCAGCTTTCCCAGAAGCTGGATGTCCCGGTGACTGCCCTCAACCGTATGACGGTCTGGGGAAATCACTCTGCATCCCAGTTCCCAGATGTCACTGAGTTGCAGGTCGATGGGGAATCCGCTGCGGGCAAGCTGGATCAGGAGTGGCTGACCGGCGAGTTCATCCCACGGGTTGCTAAGCGTGGCGCGGAGATCATTGAGGTGCGCGGGCATTCTTCCGCGGCCTCGGCTGCGTCCTCTGCGATTGACCACATGCGTGACTGGGTCAACGGCCTGCAGGGCCAGGATTGGGTGTCCGTGGCGCTGCCGTCTGATGGATCTTACGGAGTCCCCGAAGGTGTGGTGTCTTCCTTCCCGTGCCGTTTGGTTGATGGGCATTGGGAGATCGTTCAGGGCTTGGAGATTAACGATTTCCAGCGCCAGCGTATTGATGCCACCGTGTCCGAGCTGCTGGAAGAGTTTGAGACGGTCAAGGAGCTGGGCTTTGTCTAAGCCAACGGTCGCTGCGCGAGCGGCAGTGTTTGTTATCAAATTTTTCCGTTTGTGCACTTGCAGCCGGGTGGCTGTGTTTGGCTTGGCCTATGACTGAGAATCTTTCACACGACTCAAATGCTTCCTTTGCTCCCACTTCCGTTGCCCCGCGCCAGGTGCCGGCGATCATTCGACTGACGGCAGCTGCAGCCGGTGTGCTGACTTCCTTGCCGCAGGGTGTGCTCCGACTGGTGGGCACGAGGACTAACGCGGATGGCAATACGTTGGACGCGGACGTTGCGGCGTCGTTGAAGGGGTTGAGCATCGTGGAGGGGGAGGACATTGCGCATCTTCCTCCGCAGCAGGGGCGCGAGAGCCTCGATAACCAGGCGTATTTGGCGACGCCTAAGGGGCTGCCGGTCGGGAGTGTGACGGAGCATCGAGTTGCGGGTGTTCGGGTGCGTCATTACCGCCCGAAGGGGGCTGAAGGCGTGGATGTGCAGCTGCCGACGGTCGTGTACTTCCACGGCGGCGGTTGGGTGCTGGGGTCCTTGGATTCGCACGATTCGACGTGCCGGTGGCTGTGTAACCGCGGTGAGGTTGCGGTGCTCAGCGTGGATTACCGCCTTGCGCCTGAGGCCCCTTTCCCCGCCGGTATAGACGACGCCACTGCTGTCACCCTTGCGGTGCTGTCCGGGGAGGTTGAGGGGGTCGATCCTTCGCGGGTGGCGACCGCGGGCGATTCTGCGGGCGGCAACCTTTCCGCGGTGGTGAATCTGCGGCTGCGCGATGAATCTCAGCCACAGCCGAAGTTGCAGATGATGTTCGTTCCAGTGACGGATCTGCGGTCAATGGACACGGCCAGCCACAACGAGTTCGCTGAGGGGCTGTTCCTGACTAAGGAGCAGATGGAGTGGTACCGCGAACACTACGTGCCCAATGAGGCGGATCGGGCGAATGCTTACGTCTCTCCGTTGGCCGCCGAGGATCTGTCTGGCTTGCCACCTGCGTATGTTGCGGTGGCCGGTTTCGACCCGCTGCGTGACGAGGGCGAGGCCTATGCGCGCCGTCTTGCCGAAGCAGGGGTGGAGGTGACTTTGCGACGCCACGAGGGCCTTGTTCACCCGTTTGCAAACTCCACGGGGATTTGGCGGGGTGCACGCCAGGCTCTCGATGAGGCGGTGGGTGCGCTGCGTTTGGCGCTGAATATCGTCTAGTTCTCCGGTGTGTTCCTGCGCTGTGTCGCGGGTCTACTACACTAGACAGCCGTGAGTGAAACCAGCGCAAACCCTCAGTCCTCTGCAGCTTCAGGAGCATCGATCGGTGTTGATCGCTCCGCCAAGCTGCCTTCTGCTTGGAACCCTTCCGATGTGGAGCGGGATCTCTACGAAGGGTGGGTGAAGGCTGGCTATTTCACAGCAGATACGTCCAGTGATAAGCCGCCGTTTTCTATCGTTCTGCCTCCGCCGAACGTCACTGGTCAGCTCCACATGGGGCACGCCCTTGACCACACCTTGATGGATCATATGGCGCGCCGGAAGCGGATGCAGGGCTATGAGGTTCTGTGGTTGCCAGGCTCCGATCACGCGGGCATTGCCACCCAGACGAAGGTGGAGGCCAAGCTGAAGGAGACCGAAGGTAAGGACCGCTTCGATTATGGTCGCGAGGAGTTCGTTGATCGTGTGTGGGAGTGGAAGCAGGAATACGGCGGTGTGATCCAGTCGCAGATGCGCGCCATTGGTGACTCTGTCGACTGGTCTCGTGAGCGCTTTACCTTGGATGATGGTCTGTCTCGCGCTGTGCAGACGATCTTTAAGGAGTTGTTCGATCGCGGACTCATTTACCGTGCCAACCGCATGGTGAACTGGTCTCCGGTACTGCAGACTGCCATTTCCGATATTGAGGTGGTCTACTCCGATGATGAGGGCGAGCTGGTCTCCATCCGTTACGGCTCCCTGAATGACGATGAACCTCACGTCATCGTCGCTACTACGCGCGTGGAGACGATGCTGGGTGATGTGGCGGTCGCTGTTCACCCTGAGGATGAGCGCTACGCGGATCTGGTGGGGAGCACTTTGCCACACCCATTCCTGCCGGATCGTCAGATGGTGGTTGTGGCCGATGATTACGTGGATCCAGATTTTGGTACTGGTGCTGTGAAGATCACGCCGGCGCACGACCCGAATGACTTCGCCTTGGGGCAGCGCCATGATCTGCCGATGCCGGTGATTATGGACGAGACGGGCCATATCTGCGACACAGGCACCGAATTCGACGGCATGGATCGCTATGAGGCGCGCGAAAAGATTCGCCTCGCGTTGGATGAACAGGGGCGCATCGTCGGCCGTAAGTTCCCTTACGTGCACTCCGTGGGCCACTCGGAGCGTTCGGGAGAGGCTATTGAGCCACGCCTGTCCCTGCAGTGGTTCGTCAAGGTGGAGGAGCTGGCCAAGATGGCTGGCGATGCAGTTCGTGAAGGTGACACGGTCATTTACCCTGCTTCTCAGGAGCCTCGCTGGTTCGACTGGGTCGATGACATGCACGATTGGTGCATTTCCCGCCAGCTGTGGTGGGGTCACCGCATCCCGATTTGGTACGGCCCGGACGGGGAAGTTGTCTGCTGTGGTCCGGATGATGAGCCGCCAACAGGTGGGGGCTGGCACCAGGACGAGGATGTTCTAGATACGTGGTTCAGCTCCGGTTTGTGGCCGTTTTCCACGATGGGCTGGCCGGAGAACACTGAGGAGTTGCGGAAGTTCTACCCGACCTCGGTGCTGGTCACCGGATATGACATCCTGTTCTTCTGGGTGGCGCGCATGATGATGTTCGCCACTTTCGCGGACACTATCGAAGGCTCGCCGCTGGCTGGTGGAGAGATCGGCGTGTCTGCCGCCGAGCGTGCCGACCGTCCCCAAGTCCCATTCCGCGACATTTTCCTCCACGGCCTCGTGCGCGATGAGCAGGGCCGCAAGATGTCCAAGTCCCTGGGCAACGGCATTAACCCAATGGATTGGGTTCGCGACTATGGCGCGGATGCGCTGCGCTTCACGCTTGCTCGTGGCGCTAATCCGGGCAGTGACCTGCCGGTGGGAGAGGACTCCGCCCAGTCTTCCCGCAACTTCGCTACGAAGCTCTACAACGCCACTAAGTTCGCCCTCATGAATGGTGCGCAGGTTGGCGATCTTCCAGACCGTGCTGCACTGACTGATGCGGATCGTTGGATCCTCGACCGTCTGGAGGCCGTCCGTGCCCACGTGGACATGGCCCTAGATAAGTACGAGTTCTCCTGGGCTAACGAGGCGCTGTACAAGTTCGCTTGGGGCGAATTCTGCGACTGGTACCTGGAGATCGCCAAGGTACAGATCCCACGTGACTGGGACGCGGCTTCTGAGCAGGAAGTCACCCGCGGAATTAACACCCAGTTGGTGCTGGGTCGAGTGCTGGATTCCGTTCTTCGCTTGCTCCACCCGGCAATGCCATATGTCACAGAAACCCTGTGGAAGGCATTGACCGATGGTGTCGAAGGCTACGCGCCGAGCTTGGCCATCAGCCAGTGGCCGGGACAGAATCTCACTAATGGTGGCGCTGCCGCCGATGAAGACGCTGTGCGCCGCATCAACGACGTGGAAAAGCTCGTCACCGAGTTGCGCCGCTTCCGGTCCGACCAAGGTGTGAAGCCGACCCAGAAGGTCCCGGCAGCGCTCGATTTCGCAGCTGCCGACCTCAGCGAGCTTGAGGATGCCGTGCGTTCCATCGTGCGCATCGAGCAGCCGAAGGAGGATTTCGCCGCTACCGCATCCATCGAGGTGCGCCTGTCTCAGGCCACTGTCACCGTGGAGCTGGATACTTCCGGCACCGTGGATGTCGCCGCGGAGCGCAAACGCCTTGAAAAGGACCTCGCAGCGGCCCAGAAAGAGCTCGATAACGCGGCGAAGAAGCTGGGTAACCAGAACTTCCTGGCCAAGGCGCCGGAGAAGGTCGTGGAGGGTATCCGCGAGCGCCAGCGCGTGGCCCAGGAAGAGCATGAGCGCATCACTGCCCGACTCGAGAGCCTGCCCAAAGCGTAAGCAGGATTAACAGGAATTGCTGTGACTGAGGAAAGAAGTTGCGTCGAACCGAATCAGGACGGCGCAGAGTCCCACGCTGACGAGAACATCGACGCAGCACTAGAGGCCCTCCCGAACTTCGGCGAAGTAACGCTGGACGAGGGCGGCTTGGCGCTGCCGATCGATCAGAATGCCGCTGCCGAAGGTGAAGAGGATGAGGCTCTCCCAGAGCGCCCCATCACTAACGAAGACATGGCTGGACTCGCTGCGGTGGAAGCCGAGTTGGATCTCCGCTGGCCGGAGACGAAGATCGATCCTTCCCTGGAGCGGATCGAGCTACTCATGGATCTGCTCGGCAGCCCAGAGCGTGCCTTCCCCGCAGTGCATGTCGCGGGAACCAACGGCAAGACTTCCGTGGTGCGAATGATCGAATCACTCCTCCGAGCCTTTCACCGCCGGACGGGGCGTACAACGAGCCCGCACCTCCAGATCGTCACTGAGCGCATAGCCATCGACGGTAAACCGATACATCCCGCCGACTACGTGCGAATCTGGGAAGAGATCAAGCCCTACGTAGAAATGGTGGACGCGCGCAGTGAGGCCGAGGGTGGCCCGAAGATGAGCAAGTTCGAGGTGCTCGTCGCCATTGCCTACGCGGCTTTCGCTGATGCTCCTGTCGATGTCGCTGTGGTTGAGACTGGCATGGGTGGCCGCTGGGATGCGACGAACGTGGTTAACGCGGATGTCGCGGTCATTACTCCCATCGGCTTGGACCACACGGACTACCTCGGCGATACCCTGGAACTCATCGCGGGGGAGAAGGCCGGGATCATCAAATCGCGTTGGGATACTGATGATTTGCTGAGCCCGCCGGATAACGTGACCGTCATTGCCGAGCAAGAACCCGAAGCGATGAGGGTGATCCTGGCCGAGGCAGTGGAAAAGGACTCCGCTGTTGCCCGAGCTGGCAGTGAGTTCGGTGTGTTGGAAAGCTCCGTCGCCGTCGGTGGCCAGCAGCTGAGCTTGCGCGGCCTGGGTGGCACCTACGACAACATCTTCCTCCCACTCTCCGGCGAACATCAGGCACGCAACGCAGCCGTGGCCCTGGCTGCCGTGGAAGCGTTCTTCGGTGCAGGTGCAGGAAAGCAGCTGGATATCGAGCGAGTTCGCGAAGGCTTCGCGACTGTACAGTCCCCGGGTCGACTCGAACGTGTTCGTACTGCGCCGAGCGTGTTTATCGACGCTTCTCACAATCCACACGGAGCGAAAGCGCTGGCAAGGGCAATGGGCCGGGACTTTTCCTTCCGGCGTCTTGTCGGAGTCGTGGGTGTGTTGGGCGATAAGGACGCGCGGGGGATCCTGGAGAACCTTGAACCCGTGCTGGATGAGGTTGTGGTCACGCAAACGAACTCACCGCGTGCGCTAGATGCTGAAACCCTGGCAGAGTATGCCCGGGATGCCTTCGGCGATGAACGCGTTCACGTGGCATACAACCTGCCCGGAGCAGTGGAGATGGCGATCGAACTGGCTGAGGAAGACTCCGATGGAGTCCTTTCCGGTTCTGGTGTGCTTATCACCGGTTCCGTGGTGACGGCAGGCGAAGGCCGGACCCTGTTCGGTAAGGATCCGGCTTAGGAGCTGTGGCATGTGCACGGCATAATAGGGAGCGGCAGGTCTATGTGCAGGCAATGAGGAGAAGAGTACAACCCGTGTCGAGGAAGAAGAGTGAGCGTCCAGTAGAGATGGGCCCTTTGGGGCCTGGGCACGCCCCGAAGAATGATCCAATGAAGGGCTTGCGCGGAGTGATGGCTGGAACGCACATCATGGAAGCAATTACGATTCTTCTAGGCCTTACCGTGGTGGCCCGCGTCGATGGGGGCGACTTGGCCACTCCGTTTAATCTTTCTTATGTCATCGGCCTCGGAGTGCTCATGATCATCGCGGCATTTCTGCAGAAGGCTAAGTTTGCCGATGGGATGAATATCGGCCTGCAGGTCCTAGCTATTCTCGGTGTCATTGTGCATGTGTCCATTGGCGTAGTGGGTGTGTTGTTCGCTGCTGTGTGGTGGTACATCTACACACTCAAGCGCAATATGGTGCTGCGTATGAAGCGCGGACTTTTGCCTAGTCAGCACATTGATTAGGCTGCCTGAGTTTGGCGACTTCCGCAGTGGTTGGCAGTTCATCGTAGGGTGAGTCATTGGGGACAGTTCCGGCAAAGATGAATGTTGATAGTGGCAGGGGTGTCTCAGTCGGCGTAGTTGGGTAGGGGGCTGTAAAATCTGTGGCTATGACTGAAAAGACTCTCATTCTGATCAAGCCGGACGGCGTGAAGAACGGCCACGTGGGCGAAATCATTGCTCGCATCGAGCGCAAGGGCCTGAAGCTCGTGGAGCTGGATCTGCGCACCGCTGACCGCGAGACCGCAGAAAAGCACTACGCTGAGCATGCTGACAAGCCATTCTTTGGTGAGCTGGTGGACTTCATCACCTCTGCACCTCTCGTTGCCGGCATCGTCGAGGGCGAGCGTGCCATCGAGGCATGGCGCCAGCTGGCTGGTGGCACTGACCCAGTGTCCAAGGCAACCCCGGGCACCATTCGCGGTGATTTCGCCCTGACCGTTGGTGAGAACGTTGTCCACGGCTCCGACTCCCCAGAGTCTGCAGAGCGCGAGATCGCCATCTGGTTCCCAAATAAGTAGGTTCCCCGCCACGCATTCGGCGTGAGTGTCGGAGTGCTGTATTGGCGTAACCGCAACCCCGCTACTGCTTTCCTGATTGATGGAAGGCAGTAGCGGGTTTTTGTTTATGTTGCTGACACTTTCTTCGCGCCCAGATGGCGGAGCTAGCGGAGGTGAGGCAGAGAAATTCGCAGAATCTCAATAAGTGGGATCTCTGGAGATTAAAAACCTGCAGGGGTAGGGGCATGAGTATCACGATGTGGGACTTCGGGGGTTTGTTTGCAATAATTCTGTTGTTTCCTCATCAGTGGCCGCGAACTCTCCGGAAGCTGTGGGAACTTCGCCAGCCACTGTGGATATGACAGAAAGTGGAGAAACAAGTGACTCTCAAGGAGAAGAATGTCGGCAGTCTGCCCGACGCACCCGAAGGGGTTAGCTACGTCTATAGCGACGCCACGGATCTTCCCGTCGGTGTAGACGACAGGCGTGGGCTTTCCGTCAAAGCAAAGATCGTGATGGCCATCTTCGCTGCCATGGCAGCGGCCGGGTGGGGCATGGTTGCCTTCAATCGCGGCGAGCAGATCAACGCCATGTGGTTGGTGTTCGCTGCTGTGGGCTCCTACATCATCGCTTTCAAGTTCTATGCGCGCTTCATCGAGCTCAAGATCGTCAGGCCTCGCGCTGATCGAGCCACTCCGGCCGAGTATGACAGCGACGGCAAGGACTTCATGCCCACCGACCGTCGCGTTCTCTTTGGCCATCACTTCGCCGCGATCGCTGGCGCGGGCCCTCTTGTCGGGCCAATCATGGCGGCCCAAATGGGATACCTGCCTTCGACCCTGTGGATCATCATTGGTGTGATTCTCGCCGGTGCAGTGCAGGATTACCTGACCCTGTGGATTTCTACCCGTCGCCGTGGTCGCTCCCTGGGCCAGATGCTGCGAGATGAGGTCGGTCCGGTCGGTGGCTACGTCGGAATGTTCGCCATCGCTACAATCATGCTGCTGCTCATCGCTGTGCTGGCGTTGGTCGTCGTCAACGCTCTCGCGGAGTCCCCATGGGGTGTGTTCTCCCTGGCTATGACCATTCCAATCGCCCTCTTTATGGGCATCTACTTGCGCTACCTCCGACCAGGCGCGGTGGCAGAAGTCTCCGTGATTGGCGTCGTGCTGCTGCTCGTCGCGATCATCGCCGGCGGCTACGTGGCGGATACGACCTGGGGTGCGGAGACCTTCACTCTGTCCAAGGTGGCCCTGTCCTGGTGTCTCATCATCTACGGTGTGGTTGCTGCAATCCTGCCGGTATGGCTGTTGCTGGCGCCACGCGATTACCTCTCCACCTTCATGAAGGTCGGCGTGGTGTTCCTGCTGGCCGGCGGCATCGTCATCAGCCGTCCGGAAGTGCAGATGCCTGCGATCACCGAGTTTGCCAAGGGTGGAACTGGTCCAGTTTTCGCTGGCGACCTCTTCCCATTCCTGTTTATCACCATCGCCTGCGGTGCTTTGTCTGGATTCCACGCGCTCGTGTCATCCGGCACCACCCCGAAGCTGGTAGAAAAGGAATCGCAGATGCGCATGATTGGCTATGGCTCCATGCTCATCGAGTCTTTCGTTGCCATGACCGCCCTTGTCGCGGCGGTGATCCTCGATCGTCACCTGTACTTCGCTATGAACGCCCCGGCAGCAGTGACCGGTGGTACTCCGGAGACTGCGTCCGAGTACGTCAATGGGCTTAATTTGCCAGGCGAGGGCATGACTCCCGAGGCCTTGCAAGCTGCCGCGGATGCTATCGGCGAACCATCCATCGTGTCCCGAACTGGTGGTGCTCCGACGTTTGCCTTCGGCATGTCCGATATTCTGACCGATATCTTCGGAAACCCTACGTTGCAGGCGTTCTGGTACCACTTCGCCATCATGTTTGAGGCGCTGTTCATCCTCACCACGATCGACGCCGGCACGCGCGTGGCTCGATTCATCATCTCCGATACGGTCGGCTCTGTACCGGGACTGAAGAAATTCAAGGACCCACACTGGAAGGTTGGGTCCTGGATTGCGACCTTCATCGTCTGCGCGGGCTGGGGGTCGATCCTTCTGATGGGCGTGACCGATCCACTGGGCGGCATCAATATGCTGTTCCCGCTATTCGGCATCGCAAATCAGCTGCTTGCAGCGATCGCCCTGGCGCTCGTCACCGTCGTCGTTGTGAAGAAGGGGTACAAAAAGTACGCGTGGATTCCTGGCGTTCCGCTGGTCTGGGACGTGGTGGTGACCATGTATGCCTCGTGGCAGAAGATCTTCAGCGAAAAGCCGGCGATCGGATACTGGGCGCAGCACGCAGCCTTCAAGGATGCGCAAGCGCAAGGGCTGACGGAGTTCGGCACGGCAAAGTCCGCGGCGGAAATTGCGGCCGTCGTGCGAAATACAGCGGTCCAGGGAACCTTGTCTGTGCTCTACGCCATCCTTGTCCTCATCGTTGTGGGCGCGTGTGCCGTGGCGATCATCAAGGCGCTGCGTGCCCAGGCGGCGGGTCAGGAAGTCCATACGACAGAGGAACCGTTTACTCCATCGGCCTACTTCGCGCCAATCAGCGTGACGGTCACCGATGCGGAAAAGCCTTTGGTCAAGGCTTGGGAAGAGCGCAATCCTCAGACTCATGTGGGCCACTAGTTCGGGAGCTGTCCTCAAGGAGAACCTATGACAAGCGCAGCGCAGTGGCCGTTTAAGATCGCCCGCAACATCTGGTGGTACATGGGTGAGCTGGTCGGGGACCATGACTACGAAAAGTATGTGGCCCACATGCAGGCGAAGCACCCCGGCTGTCAGGTGGTATCAAAAAAGCAATACTGGCGAGACCGTTATGACGCGCAGGAGGCCAACCCAGGTTCACGGTGCTGCTAGACGCTGTTGCTGAGCGGTGTTGCTCAGCACCGCGAGTGGCGCCAGCGTCGGTAGGTAAACGCCCAAGTTAATCGCGCACATCGACCACAGTTTGTTCACAGTGCGATAGTATTTCAGATGACTTTTGGCGATTTACCACCACGACGGAGCAGGACATGACGAGCCCCGCTACGCAACGCTTCCTCAACCTTCCGGAGGAAAAGCGCGAGCGCATTGAACGAGCCGCGATAGCTGAATTTGCAACCAAAGGCTATGAGCAGGCGAATACCAACGACATCGCTGCAGATGCAGATATCAGTGTCGGTGCGCTCTTCGCGTACTTCGCTACGAAGCAGGATCTTTTTGTGCACATCAACGGTCGGTGCACCGCGTTGATCGAGGGTTCTGTGGGGGAGGTGCTGGACGATGAAAGGCCTGTTTTGGATGTCATCCGGTCCATCGTGGAGCTGATTGCGGAGTCCTCCAAGTCCGAACGCGAATCTGTGCAGCTGTACCAGCTGATGACAGGTCCCGGCGATCGTGAGGAGAGCCGTAAAGTTGCCCTCAACTTCGAGTCCTTCACCAGCGCCGCGTACATACAGTTGATGAAGCGCGGCCAGGACAGCGGGGAGCTGCGGAAGGACCTGCCGGCCGAAATGCTGGCATTTCACCTAGATAATATCTTCATCATGCTGCAGTACACGCTCGCCACTGAGTTCTTCGAGCAGCGGCGAGCGATGTATGTGGGCGAGGCTGTCCCAGATGAACAGGCGCTGCTTACGCACACGATGCGGCTCATCGAGAGCGCTATCGCCGCCTAATTCCGCCGTTGCTCCCTCGGTGAGGTTCGGTCGTGTGTCAAGGGCGTTCGTGATGTCCGACGCCACTAGCCCTCTGTGACCGATTTCACTAGCCCTCTGTGACAGATTTTTGGAAAGCCGCCAGGGATTTCGGGCTGAGGGTGATCCACGTGATCGCGTCGTCACGCAGTCGCAGCTCGCGAATGCTGACCACGCGCCCGGAACCGATTGCTTTCTCCAGAGCTGGCGCGGCTTCGCTCTGCGGCCAGTGAAGTTCCTTTTCCAGCACCTTGAGAAACTCGGTGTTGTGCATTTGCCGCGCCCCCGGAACAATCTGCAGCGCGTGCATGCAGGCTACGATGCCATCGGCATCACGCTGCACCGTATAGCCGGGATGCTGCCTGTATAACTTCTGCGAATCGATGTAATGCGGTGGTAGGAATGGCTTCTTCGTGATTGACCACAGAGCGACAGCGAAGCAGATTAAGCCAATAGGGATGGCCAGAATGGGGGAAATCTTCATCACTGACCCGACGTTGATCAGTCCGAAGGCGACAATGAACAGGACGAGGAGGCGGCCTTCTTCTTTCCAATCGATGGCGCTGCGCTGAACCTCGGCATCGGTTTTGAGTGGATCGTAGTTGTTGAGCCGTTGGCCTTGGCCGCGTAGAAACTGCCACCACAACACCATGCTGCCGATGAGGGTGGCGCTGACAAGAGCGAGACCCCAGAGGCTTCCGGGAAAGATGATCGTGGCCACGACGGCAATGCCGATGAGCGCTGCGATGGTGACGCGTGGGGCCAGTGGGGTGGTGGTGTTGAGTTCTTGCAGCTGCGTGGCGGTGATCTCCATAGCGGAGAAGTCTACCGAGCACATGCTCAGCAGTCGATCGGGCCGGTGATTCCCACGGTTGGAGCACTAGTGTGCGACAATGGAGGGCGGACAGAGCCCACAACGATGATGAGGCTGCTGTCTGACCAGACCTAACTGTACTTTGAAAATATGGCGCAGTGGTCGCCCCGAATGATTGTGGAAGCGACGCTCATGCCCCAGCTTGACCGTTTCGCATGGACGGGGGCCTGCGGGGCTGAAGCACACTCACGCATCCACCGGATACAGCCCAACGAGGCTTTCCGCTAGGGCGACATTCGTGCGCCGATAAGGAGAAACGTGGCTACCACAAGCCCGGAGACGGCAATTAAAGCCGCACAGATCAATCGCGCTGAGCTAAAGGAGAAGACCCGTGTTCATGCCTTAGCGAAAATGCTGGGCATGACGAGTGCGGAGATGGTTCGCGTTCTGGCGGACAATGGATTCGAAGATAAGCGTCCTGCTTCCACACTGCCTAAGGCGGATGTGGAGAAAGTTTTGGATGCCTTGGCTCCACAGCAGCTCCAGGCCACCAAGGCAACAAAGAAAACGGCTAAGAAGTCCGCCAAGAAAACTGCCAAAAAGGCTGAAAAGAAGACTACAAAGAAGACCGCGAAGAAGGCTGCTGAGAAGACTGCTGAAGATTCGGCCAAGCAGGCTCCGGCTGCACGTGCAGACGCAGCTCCCGAGCAGGCTGAGGTGAGGGAGCAGGCTACAGCTCCTGAGCAGGCTTCAACAAAGGAACAAGCTGCAGTGGAGGGCCAGTCGCAGGCCACTCATGACCTTCCGGTATTCCAAGCTCCCGAAGAACCGTCAGCTACTGGCGTCGAACAAAAAGACGTCGATGAGAAAAAGGAGAACAACGAGGCACAGGAACCACGCGCGCCTCGCCGCCGTGTCCGTCGCGTGGTTCGGCGCTTCGGCGCTGCTGAGGGGTCCGGAGCTGTGGCTGAAAAGGACGGCGCCGGAAAGGAAACGCCGGAATCCGAGCACAGCGAAGAGGCTGAGGAGAAGAAGCCAGCCCGCCGCTCCCGCCGCAGTCGAGGCCGGGGCAAGAGCGCCCAGAATACCGCCCAGCACCCTCAGACGGTGAAGCCCGAGGACAAGCGTGGTGCAGAGGACAGTTCTGAAACCACAGAGCAGGCGGAGATCAAGCCAGAACAACTCCACCCAGCTGAGCGCGATGACGCGGACATCGTCGATGAACCAGTCCGCCTGAAAGGCAGCACGCGCCTAGAGTCCCGCCGAAAGTGGCGCGCAGAAAACCGTCGCGAATCACGGCACATCGTCAGCCGTGGAGAGTTCCTCGCACGCCGCGAGTCCGTGGAGCGAAAGATGGTCGTCCGGGACTCCGAGCGCACTGATCACCCGGGTCTGACCACCCAGGTGGGCGTGGTTGAAGATGGCATGCTCGTGGAACACTTTGTGACCAGTGAGACACAACAGTCCACCGTCGGCAACGTCTACCTCGGCACAGTCCAGAACGTTCTCGGCTCCATGGAAGCAGCGTTCATCGACATCGGTACCGGGCGCAACGCCGTGCTTTACGCAGGTGAGATGAACTGGCATTCGCCGCATCTTCACAGCAAGGGACGCCGCATCGACCAAGCGCTCAAGGCCGGCGACCAGATCATGGTGCAGGTCATCAAGGACCCAGTGGGACACAAGGGAGCGCGCCTGACGGGCCGCATTAGTTTCGCTGGCCGCTACCTTGTGTACTTCCCCGGTGGCACCACCGCAGGAATTTCCCGCAAGTTACCTGAAGGTGAGCGCAAGCGCCTGAAGGACATTCTGGGGCGTGTGATTCCGGGTGAGGGTGGAGCGATCATCCGCACCGCCGCGGAAAACGTGGAGGAAAACCAGATTGGTGCGGACGTAGAACGTCTGCATCGCATCTGGGAGGGCGTGGAGAAGGAAGAGGCGAAGGCTCGCAACCGCAATGGAGCCAAGCCCATCACGCTGTATGAAGAGCCGAACATGCTGGTCAAGGTTGTTCGGGACATCTTCAATGAGGACTTCTCCGAGCTGATTGTCGATGGCGACAAGTCGTGGAGCATGGTGCGTGACTACGTCAGCCGCATGGCACCGGATCTGAAGGATCGCGTGGTGAAGTGGCACGCGGAACAGAATGCTGGCCAGGATGTTTTCGCCGCTCTGGAGCTGGATGAGCAGCTGCAAAAGGCGCTGAGTCGCAAGGTGTGGCTGCCATCCGGCGGGCATCTGGTGATTGACCACACGGAAGCGATGACGGTCATTGACGTGAACACAGGCTCCTTCATCGGGGCCGGCGGCAACCTCGAGGAAACCGTGACCCAGAACAATCTGGAGGCCGCGGAGGAGATTGTCCGCCAGATGCGTTTGCGGGATCTTGGCGGCATGATCGTCGTGGACTTCATTGACATGGTGCTGGAGGAAAACCAGGACCTGGTGCTCCGCCGTCTCACCGAGTACCTGGGGCGCGACCGTACGCGCCATAAGGTATCCGAGGTGACCTCCTTGGGTTTGGTGCAGATGACGCGTAAGCGCCTGGGCACCGGCTTGCTGGATACGTTCTCCACTGTGTGCGAGCACTGTGGTGGGCGCGGCGTGATTGTGCACGCGGACCCCGTGGAGCATTCCGAGGAGGAGCAGGAGCGTCCGCGCCGCGATCACGGGCACCGCAAGGAGCGTCAGCAGGCACGGCGAGAACAGCGTCGCCGTGAGGAAGCGCAGGCAAAGCGGGCATCCGCGGAAGTGGCCAAGAAGGTTCACGCCGCATCGGCAAAGGAAGACGCTGCCGAGGATGCTGTGGAGGAGAACGCCTCCGAGCAGCAGGCGCAGTCTGCTTCCTCGCGCTCTGACGGGCGTCGCCGGTCCCGTCGTGTTCGACGCCAATCTGGTCAGCGTGCCGGGCAGAACCGTGAGCGGGAACAGGAGCACCATGACGCTCAGCGTTCCGAAGACACTGGCTCGCGTCGGGGCGCTGCGAAGAGTACCGCCGAGCAGGATGCGACCGAGCATAGCGTGAAGGAAGAGCGTTCCGCTGCGCAGATGGGCTCTGCGCAGGATTCGGGTGCGCGCCGAACCCGACGGGTGCGTCGGGTTGTTCGCCGCCATCACACAGCGGCCTCCGAGACCACGGCCGATCGCGCGGCTGTGCGCCGTGCGGAGTCGAAGCGCCGCGACACGGGACGCCGTCACGAGGATCAACGTGACGCGGTAGTTCGCAACGAGGCTGGTAGTGATGAGGTCCGGCGTGACAGCCAGCGTGACGGACAAACCTCGCGGGCGCGCCGACCACGCCGTGTGGTGCGCAAGCGCACTTCTGCGCCTGAGCCTGCAGCAGGGCAGCAGGTGGAGCAGTCCCCAGCACGCAAGAAGCCTGCGGCAAAGGTTGAGCAGAAGACACAGACGTACGAGGAAGCCAAGCGAGAGTTTGAGCGTTCCCCACGTCGCAAGCGAAACACCCGCGGAAATTCCCGTTCGGATGTTGCTCCACGACCGCAGGATTTTGAGCAAAAGGGTTCGGCGAAGGGCTCAGCCGGCTCGGTGAAGGATTCTGCTGAGGAGCGTAAGCAGTCTTCCGCCACTGGGCGCCGGACCCGCCGGGTGCGCCGTGTGGTGCGCCGTTCGCACTAATGAATGTGACGCAAGTGATCCGGTGGGAATGCCAGTCGCGGAATTTTGGAAAAAGCTCCGCGAACGGGTAGTCTTGAGCAGTCGCTGTTCAACTCGCCGGTGACCTGCGCCAAGATGCGCACTGGAAAGCTGTATCCCAACAGCACTGATGCGGCTCGATTCCTCGAGACCCACGGGCGAAGAGAACGCAGTGAAAACCGAATTGTCCAGTCAGGGCGTGCACGTTGCATTGCAACGTGGATGCGGTGTGTGTGCCTTGAGTCGAAGAGAGAAAAAAGGGGTAGCCCTACCATGTACGCGATCGTCAAGACCGGCGGCAAGCAGTACAAGGTTGCCGAAGGTGACCTCGTCAAGGTCGAGAAGATCGAGGGTGAGCCGGGTAAGTCCGTGGCTCTCACCCCGGTTCTCGTCGTCGACGGCGCTGATGTCACCACCGGTGACAAGCTTGCCAAGATCACTGTCAATGCTGAGATCGTAGAGCACGTCCGTGGCCCGAAGATCCGCGGCATGCACTACCGCAACAAGACCGGTTACAAGCGCCGTTACGGCCACCGTCAGGACCTGACCGTCCTGAAGGTCGGCGGTATCAAGTAAACTACCGAGACACTTAATCTTCCTGAAGGAGGGAGAGACTAATGGCACACAAGAAGGGTGCATCTAGCTCCAACAACGGCCGTGACTCCGAGTCCAAGCGTCTCGGTGTGAAGCGCTTCGGCGGCCAGCAGGTCAAGGCTGGCGAGATCCTCATCCGTCAGCGCGGCACCGCATTCCACCCAGGTGAGAACGTCGGCCGTGGTGGCGACGACACGCTGTTCGCCCTGAAGGCTGGCGCAGTGCAGTTCTCCACCAAGCGCAACCGTCGCACCGTCAACATCGTGGAGAACGAGGCTGTTTAAGCTGCTTTAGCCTCGAGAGCTACCGGCGCTCGGTGAGCGCTGCTAGGTAGTTCAGAAGAAACCGCCAGTGGGAGAGCACGTCTCCTACTGGCGGTTTTCCCTTTAGTGCAGGACTATAGTTCCCAACGGCACTTCATCCTGCCCGCATAGTGAGTTGAACTCACACCGAAAGTTTTAGAAATCCCGCGAAAGGACCCAACCCATGCCACAGTTCGTCGACCGTGTGGTCTTGCACCTGCAGGCCGGAGACGGTGGCCACGGCTGCGCATCCGTGCACCGCGAGAAGTTTGTCCCCCTCGGCGGTCCGGACGGGGGCAACGGTGGGCACGGTGGAGACATCATCTTGGAAGTGTCTTCACAAGTACATACTTTGTTGGATTTCCACTTTCATCCACACATCAAGGCCCAGCGCGGAAACAACGGTGCTGGCGACAATCGCCACGGTGCCCGCGGCGAAGACAAGGTGTTGCCTGTGCCGGAAGGTACCGTGGTGCTCGACGAGTCCGGGGAGGTCCTCGCTGACCTGACGGGCGTCGGCACACGGATGATCGTTGCTGCAGGTGGCCACGGTGGTCTGGGTAACGCCGCATTGGTGTCCAAATCGCGGAAGGCTCCGGGCTTTGCGCTCCTCGGTGAACCCGGTGAAGCCAAGGACATTACCTTGGAGCTCAAGTCCATGGCAGACGTGGGCCTCGTCGGGTTCCCCTCTGCTGGAAAGTCCTCCCTGATCTCCGTTCTGTCTGCTGCGAAGCCGAAGATCGCCGACTATCCCTTCACCACCTTGGCCCCGAACCTCGGTGTGGTGAGCGTGGGGCATGAGGTCTTCACCATGGCGGATGTGCCTGGTCTGATTCCTGGCGCTTCAGAAGGTAAGGGACTTGGTCTGGATTTCCTTCGCCACATCGAACGCACAGCGGTGCTCGCTCACGTGGTGGACACCGCCAGCCTGGAGGCGGATCGCAACCCGGTGGATGACATTCGTGCTCTCGAAGCGGAATTGGACAACTACCAGTCGGAGCTGGCTACCGATTCCGGCCTGGGTGATTTGCGGGATCGCCCACGCGTCATCATCCTCAATAAGATGGACGTGCCCGATGCGGGCGAGATGGCAGACCTCCAAGAAGAAGAGCTCAAGCAGTTCGGTTGGCCGATTTTCCGCATCTCCACCGTGGCGCACCAGGGCCTCAACGAGCTGCGCTTTGCTCTCATGGAGATCGTCAAGGAGCATCGGAAGAACAATCCGATCGCATCCACACCCGCGCAAGTCATCACGCCGAAGGGACTGCGCAAGAACGCTCGCGGCGGCAGCTTCGCCGAGTTTGAGGTGCGCAAGGATCCGCAGTTCGAGGACGCGTTCATTGTCACCGGCGAAAAGTTGGAGCGCTGGATCCGCCAAACCGACTTCGAAAACGATGAGGCCGTGGGCTTCCTCGCGGACCGGCTCGCCAAGGCAGGTGTTGAGGAAGAGCTGTGGAAAGCCGGTGCCCAGGAAGGTTCGGAGGTCACCATTGGGGAGATCACCTTCGAATGGGATCCACAGACCGCAGCTGGCGTGGATATGACCCCGACGAGCCGCGGTACGGATGAACGCCTCACGCAAAACCAGCGTGCTACTGCCGAGCAGCGTAAGCGTGCATCGCAGGCTCGCCGTGGCCTCATTGATGAGAATGACTATGGCGATGGGGAAGTGGCAGACACCGAACGCTGGCAGGGGTAGTCCCCTGTTTGTCACTGGAAAGTTTTAAGGCTGGCATACTGGAAGGCATGCCAACTGAGAACAACAAAGAGGAAGCTGCCCGTTCACGCGATGACATCACGTTTTCTAGTGCTGCTTCCGGCCTGACGTATTCCGGACCCGCTGAGGTCGCACAACCGGTAGAGGCTGTGTCTAGTTACGGTGTGAGGCCGGTCCACCAGCCCGGACCCGTTGTTCCCGCGACCTCCATCGAGTTCCCTGACCCGGAGATCGATGAGGATCACCCCGCAATGGGACATGAGTCCCGTTGGCGTGAGGAAATTGCCGGCGCTCGCCGTATCGTGGTGAAGATTGGCTCATCGTCTCTCACCGATGACGAAGGGCGCGTAGATCCCAACCGCATCGATACGATTGCCGATGCTCTCGAGGCACGCATGGCGCGTGGTACCGACGTGATCGTGGTGTCTTCTGGCGCAGTTGCCTGCGGTATGGGCCCATTGGAACTTGCTCAGCGACCGACGGATTTGGCCACGAAGCAGGCAGCGGCCTCTGTTGGTCAGGTGCTGTTGGCCCAGGAGTGGGCGCGTTCTTTTGCGCGTTATGGCCGCACCATCGGACAGGTTCTTTTGACCGCCTCCGACGCAGGCGTGCGCGATCGCGCACGCAATGCTCAGCGCACGATCGACCGTCTGCGCCAGCTGAAGGCTGTCCCGATTGTCAACGAGAACGATACCGTCGCGACGGTTGATATGCGTTTTGGTGACAATGACCGACTGGCCGCCCTCGTCAGCCACCTAGCCTTCGCGGACGCGTTGTTCTTGTTGTCCGACGTCGATGGTCTGTTTGATCGCAACCCGGCGGAGCCGGGTGCGAAGTTCGTCCCAGAGGTCAAGAGCGGTAAGGATTTGCGAGGAGTGATCGCCGGTGATGGTGGTCGACTTGGCACCGGTGGTATGGCTGCCAAGGTCTCCGCTGCTCGACTAGCATCCCGCGCTGGCGTTCCAGTTCTGCTGACCTCCATGGACAATATTGGCGCAGCCTTGGACGATGCCCAGGTGGGAACCTGCTTCTGGCCACAGGAGGATCGCCTGTCTGCGTGGAAGTTCTGGGTGCTGTACTCCGCCGATGCTTCCGGTCGTCTTCACTTGGATGAAGGTGCTGTTGAGGCGGTGGCGAAGGGGCACAAGTCCCTGCTCGCCGTGGGTATCACGCGCGTGGAAGGCGACTTCTCCCAGGGCAATATCGTGGACATCGTTGGTCCGGATGGAGAGCTCGTGGGACGCGGCGAGGTTAATTACGATTCAACGATGCTGGACGGCATGATCGGGCGACCGACGAGCGAACTGCCTGATTTTGCTCGCCGACCAGTTATTCACGCCGATTACTTGTCGACCTACTCGAATAGGGCGCAGCTCCCAAGCTAGTTCCATTGTTCAACAATTATCCTGATCTGCCTGCATACAGTGATCAACAACGGTAGAGTGGGTGCCTATGACTAATCCAATGACTCAGGATCCTGCTGACCTCACCCCAGAGCGCCGTGCTGAGCGCGAGGAGGTGCTGGCGAAGGCTCGCAAGGCCAAGGATGTGAGCCAGACGACCATCTTGTCCACCGAGCAGAAGAACGAGCTGCTCGCGGCAGCCGCTGATGCGCTGGAAGCTCACTCGGCGGCCATCCTCGAGGCCAATGAGAAAGACCTGGCAGCTGGTCGCGAGCGTGGCTTCGCCGATTCCCTCCTCGACCGCCTCTCGCTTGACGAGGAGCGCATCAAGGGCATTGCTGGAGGTTTGCGTCAAGTGGTCGCGCTTCAGGACCCTGTAGGGGAGATTGTTCGCGGTTACACCCGTCCTAATGGCTTGCGAATCAAGCAGGTGCGCGTCCCATTGGGCGTGATGGGAATGGTCTACGAGGCCCGTCCGAACGTGACCGTCGATGCTTTTGGTCTGGCGATTAAGTCGGGTAACGTGCCACTGCTGCGCGGATCGAAGTCTGCACGTCACACTAACGAGCAGCTCGTGAGTGTGTTGCAGGATACCGCTGAGAAGCTCGGTCATCCTCGCGAAATAGTGCAGCTGCTGCCATGCGAAACCCATGATTCTGTGCAGGATTTGATTACTGCACGTGGCCTTGTCGATCTCGTGATTCCTCGCGGTGGCGCCGGCCTGATTAATGCCGTTGTGACGGGGGCGACGGTTCCAGCGATCGAAACTGGCACCGGCAACTGCCACTTCTACATCGACAAGTCTGCAGATGTGGATGAGGCTATCGAGTTGGTCATCAACGGAAAGACCCGCCGCGTTTCCGTGTGCAATTCCACGGAGGTTGTGCTCATCGATGGCGGCCTTCCAACCGAGGATCAAGCTCGTATTCTCACTGCGCTGCAGGAAGCTGGAGTAACCATCCACGGCGACAAGGCTGAGCTGGATAGCCTCGTTGACGATGTCGTCCAAGCCGTGGAAGAGGACTGGACTGATGAATCCCTGAGCATGGACATCACCGCCAAGATCGTTGATGGTGTGGATGAGGCCGTCGCTCACATCACGAAGTACTCTTCCGGTCACACGGAGGGTATTTCCGCCACCGACTACGGTGTCATCAGCACCTTCGAGAAGTTTGTCGATTCTTCCACCCTGGCGATTAACGCTTCCACTGCGTGGACAGACGGCGAGATGTTTGGCTTCGGTGCAGAGATTGGCATCTCCACCCAGAAGTTGCACGCTCGCGGACCAATGGCTTTGCCGGAGCTCACCTCCACCAAGTGGGTGCTCAACGGAGAAGGCCACGCACGCCCTTAATACCAACGACTCGTGGCGAGAATCCGCACTTTCCAACATCCTGTAGGGGGGTTAACTCCGGAGAGCCCACGAGTTTAGTATTCCCGGCAGGTTTCTCAGCTTGCCGGGTTTCGTCTTTCCAAGACGGCAGCCAGTGCGCCTCGAGGGTTTCGATACAATCGGCCGAAGGATTGAAAGGAACACCCTTCGCATGGCTTTACACACCAACAGCAACGTGCAACCTCGGCGCGTAGGAATCATGGGCGGTACGTTTGATCCGATCCATAATGGGCACTTGGTTGCTGGCAGTGAAGTGGCGGATCTGTATGACCTCGATGTTGTGGTGTTCGTGCCAACTGGCCAGCCATGGCAGAAGAAGGACCGTCACGTTTCCGCGGCAGAGGACCGCTACCTGATGACGGTGATCGCCACCGCCTCCAACCCGCGTTTCGTTGTGTCCCGGGCGGATATTGACCGCGGTGGAGATACCTACACCGTCGATACTCTCGCGGACATGCGCAAGGAGTATCCAGATGCGGAATTGTTCTTCATCACCGGCGCCGATGCTCTGGGGAAGATCGTGACGTGGCGGGATTGGGAATCAATGTTCGATCTCGCTCACTTCGTTGGCGTGACCCGCCCGGGTTATGAATTGCCCACCACGACCTCTTCTGATTTCGACGCCACTGCGGACCCCCTTGCGGAGGAACGCGAAAAGGGCAGGCTGAGCTTGGTGGAGATTCCGGCGATGGCTATCAGCTCAACGGACTGCCGGAAGCGCGCGGCCCAAGGCCGGCCAGTGTGGTACCTCGTTCCCGATGGCGTGGTGCAGTACATCACCAAACACGGCATGTACGTGGAATAACCAGGCCTGGAAGGGGTAGGATAGCTATGTTTTAGCGCGAGTTATCCGCTGGTACGTACCACCTGAGCAAATCCGCCCCTGGAGAGGTTCCTTTTGACTGCGACTTCTGAGTCCATCACCCTGGCTTCCGCAGCTGCGCGCGCAGCATCGGAGAAATTGGCCGAAGACATCCTTGTACTCGACGTCTCCGATCGCATGGCGATCACCGACTGCTTTGTCATCGCTACTGGCGATAACGAACGCATGGTTAATTCCATCGTCGATGAGATTGAAGATCAGCTGCACGAGTTTGATGCTCGGCCGATTCGCCGCGAAGGACGTGGGGATGGCCACTGGGTGCTGCTGGACTATGGCGCGATTGTGGTTCATGTGCAGCGCAAGGAGGAGCGCGAGTTCTACGCGCTCGATCGCCTCTGGCGCGATGCGCCGCAGATCGAGGTTGAGGGTGTGGAGCAGGTTGAGCGTAGTGGCAACTGGGATGAGGACGCCGAAGTGGATGTCCTTGAAGCTATGAGTATTGATGACCTTCCACTGGCCGGGCCAACTCCCGATTCAGACGAAATCTAAGCCCTGGCGAAGAGCGTTACCCACGATGATGCGCAGACTCGTACTCGTCCGCCACGGACAAACGGAGTACAACAAGACAGGCCGGATGCAGGGACAGCTGGATACGGAACTGTCTGAGGCTGGCTTTGCCGAAGCGCGATCTGTAGCTAAGCAGATTGCGGAGTGGAACGTGTCCGCCGTGTATTCCAGTGACCTCAAGCGAGCCGTCGATACGGCTGGGATCCTCGCCCAGTCGTGGGGGCTGGACGTGATTACAGACCAGAGACTGCGCGAGACGGATCTCGGGGTGTGGACGGGCGCGAGCCACACCGAAGTTGATCAGGACTATCCGGGCCAACGGGCCTACTGGCGTCATGACCCTACATGGGCCCCGCCGAAAGCAGAGACGCGCCTGGAGGTCGCCGAGCGGGCGCACTCCCTCGTCAATGAGCTGATGGAAACGGACGTCTTCGATCGAGGCATGGTGGTGATGGTCGCTCACGGTGGCACCATCGGAGCCCTCACTGCGCAGCTGCTCAACCTCCCTGTATCCCACTTTTCCATGTTCTCTGGACTGGGCAATGTGCGGTGGTCGCAGTTAGTGGCGCGGCAGAAGTTCGTCTCTGCAGGAGGGCGCACGAGCGACCCCGCGATCGATGGATCCACGGTTCCTGTAGTGCCGAGAAAAGATGAGAATTGGTGGCGGGATCCCCACTGGCACCTGGAGGGCTGGAATATGTCGGTCGCCCCAGGTACCGCACCCGTTCAGACTGCAAGCCCTGATGAGGGTGGAGAGGACACCCCAGAATGACCGTCCACGTTGTCACCGATTCCTCCTCCTGTGTACCGGCAGAAATGGCCGAAAAGGCGGGGCTGAGCGTCCTGAACTTGCACACCAGCGGGGCGGGGCAGGAGCGGACCACCGCCGGTTTAGGAGCCCTGGAACTCACCGCGACCTACGCTCGCTTGCTGGAACGCGGTGGCGATGACGGTGTGGTGGCTATCCACATCTCCAAGGAACTGTCCGCTACCTGGAACAATGCCGTGACTGCCGCTGCGATCTTCGACGGAGCTGTGCGCGTGATGGACACGAACTCCGCGGGAATGTCTAATGGCTACGCGGCACTCAAAGCTGCGGAGGTGGCTCAGGCCGGGGGAACCCTTGAGGAAGTTGCGAGAGCAGCGCAACAGACGATTGAAGAATCGAATGTGTGGCTGTACCTGCATCGCTTGGACACCATGCGCAAGGGCGGACGCCTGTCCACGGGACAATCATTGCTCTCCACAGCGCTGGCCATCAAGCCGATTTTGCACCTCGACGAAGGCCGGATAGCTCTGGCGGCCAAGACCCGTACCCAGGGCAAGGCCATGGAAAAGCTCGTGGAATTTGTCGGCGGTGAGATCACTAAGGAAGCTGTTCGCGCAGCCACAGAGGGTACTGCTCCGCGGACTGTGCGCGTGGCACTGCACCAGAATGAGGCCCTAGAGACCGCGGAGAAGCTGGTTGCGAAGATCGAGGCTAAGGCAGCGGAAATTCGCACGGCGGCAAGTAATCACGAGGGACCATTCACCGTTCCAGGTGAGCATGGCGAAAAAGATGCGAAAGCGAAAAAGCACGCGCCGAAGGCATCTGCGGACAAGCCAAAGGACGCGGATGGCGCACAAACTGGAAAAAATCTCCGGGCTGCTGATGTAGAGGTGCCGCGGGTCGATATCACTGTGCTTGAAGTCACCGATGTTCTTGCCGTTCATACTGGTCCGGGCGCTATTGGTGTGGCGACCGTGTTCTGGTAGAGCGCACGAAAAAACTTATCCACAGCCCCGGAGTTATCCACAACCTCCTGGGGTTTTGCGATTCTTCGGGGGTCTTCCGCGGGCGGTCAATTCGCGCCCATTGTGTTCAATGAGCTCATGGGTTCGCACTGGTCTCCACACTCCGGCCGCGCTGAGGTCCGCAAGAGGATCGAGGCGCTGGTCCAACCCATGCCAGAACACGAAGTAGCGGCGGTGGATTTCGATTCACAGCTGAGCTTGGGGCCTGTCTCCGCGAAGGTGGTGGTGGCCATTGTGGCCGCAGTGGCCCTCCTCGTGGCGGTCATGGCGGGGTGTGCGATGGGCGAGGACGAACCCACGCCGGGGCCGGGTGGTGTTAGCGGTTCTGGGGAGCTGGGGGAGCTTCCGGGAACCGCGGGGGAGGGCACCGCCATGGCATCGGCGGATTCAGGGGACATGGAACCGGCGGAGGGTGGAGGAAACACGGAGCGGAGTTCCGCGACCGATCAGGAGGTTGTGGTCAGTGTGCAGGGAATGGTGCGCACACCGGGTTTGCTGACTCTCGGTGGAAACACGCGCGTGGGAGAAGCGATCGACCGCGCCGGAGGAACACTGCCAGACGCTTCCGTATTAAGCATCAATTTGGCGGAAGCTGTCGTTGATGGGATGCAGATTGTCATCACGAAAGAAGGCAGTCACGTGCTGTATCCAGGGCAGGCGGGAGAGCACAGCTCAGGTAGTGAGGGTAATCCCGGCGGAATAAGCGGCCGTGGTGGAACACCTGGCCCTGCCGCGACACATTCAGCAGCATCTGGTGGCAGGGACAGCGCGCCGGGGGAGGGGCTTGTCAATATCAATACCGCGGATGCCACTGCGCTCCAGACTCTCGACGGTGTGGGACCCGCTACAGCGGAGGCCATCATCGCTTGGCGTGAGGACAATGGTGCGTTTAGCACGGTGGAGCAGCTCATGGAGGTACGGGGCATCGGGCCTGCCAAATTTGAGGCGATGAAAAACGATGTCACCGTTTAGTAAACGGCAATTAGTGCAGCGCGCATTACGCCCGCAGCGCACCACAGCCCAGCTGGAGGGGCATGACATCCGGGCTGAACGCGATGTCCATTCGCCGGAGGCAATCCGCTCCCGTCGCGGTCCCGACCTCCGTTTGGTGCCAGTCGCGTGCCTGGTTTGGGCGGTGGTGACTGCGACCATTGTTCTCAGAGCGCCGTGGCCGTGCGTGGGTTGCGTAGCTGTAGTGCCCCTAGCACTGTGGGGGTTGCGTGGCGGGATACGTCGCTCCGCCGTTGCGTCCTTGCTGTGCGGTGCGCTGGCGGGACTGGGGGCATGGTGGCGTGTGATGAAGCTCGACGCCACGGATGCGCTGACCGCGCTGCGCGCGGGGCGCACTCCCGTGATCTCTGGGGAGTTCACGGTTGCCGGTACTCCCAAGCAGCTCAGCCAAGGGCGGTTGATGCTGCCAGTGGAGGTACCTGATCTAGGAGCGGTGCCAGTGTTCGTCAGCGCGGAACGGGCACAGCAAACTCGCGATGGCGGATTTGATGTTCTGGATGTCCACCCTGGTCAAGTGGTAGAACTATCAGCCTCGTTGAGGCTTAGCGACCAGAGCAGCTTGGTACCGGTACAGGCGACAGCAACCAGGGCAATGGAGCTAGCTGCGGAGAGTCAACCCCAGGGCGTCTGGGCGTGGACGCAGTGGATGCGCGCCGGACTGCGGTACGCAGTCGAGCCATTTTCCAGTGAAGTAGCGGGGCTGATTCCCGGCATGGTGATCGGGGATGTCAGTGGGCAATCACCGGAAGCACGCCACGAGTTTCTCGCCACGGGATTGAGCCACCTCACGGCCGTCTCTGGTGCGAACGTGGCAATCGTGTGTGGCGCGATGGTGGTGCTGTGCACCGCCCTGGGCCTGTCACGGAGGCGGTCGATGGCCGGGGCAGCCGTAGCACTGGTGTGTTATGTGCTGGTGGTGGGGCCGGAACCCAGTGTGCTGCGCGCAGCTGTCATGGGTTCCGTGGGAGTGGTTGCGGTAGCCTCTGCTCGCTGGAGCGATGTTCTCGCCGCACTGAGTGCGGCGGTGATCCTCCTCGTGCTCGTAGACCCGGGTTTAGCCGTGCGGTATGCCTTTGCGCTATCCGTGGTCGCGACGGTGGGAATCGTGGCACTGGCGCCCAAACTCAGCACAAGTATCCTGCGCTGGTGGTCGGATTTCGGCCACTATTACTGGAGCCGCGAGCCGACTCGAGCCGAAGCAATGCTGGTTCGGTTTGTCTGCGTGTCTTTCGCAGCCGACGTTGTCACAGCACCGGTCATCGTCCACATGACAGGCCGAATTTCCATGACCGCGTTGCTGGCTAATCTGCTCGTTGCATGGGCTGTAGCGCCAGTTACACTCCTTGGGCTACTCGCGGCGCCGTGTGGTGCGATTGCCGCTGCACTGCACGTCTCCCCGGTACTTCCATCTCTTGTGGTGGCGCCCGCAGTACCGTGTGCTGCGTGGATCCTCACGGTAGCGGAGCAGCTAAGTGCCGTGCCGATGCTGCACACTCCGGGAGGGCCGGGATGGGCAGCCGTGTGGGCGATAGCGATGGCGACCGTCATTGTCAGCTTTTATTACCGCAGGCGATGGCGCTCCCTCCGGTGGCTGTGGCTAGGCATCGCAGTCCTGCTTGGAGTGGGAGTGCAGGTGCAGTCTGGTGGCGTCGGACAGGAAGAGGGATCCTGGGATGCGCCGGAACGCATCGACGCTACGGGGTTACGTGTGGCGGTGGTGGAGGATGATACAGCTGCCGAGCGTGTGGCTCATCGTGAGGGGCCGTCGCCGGATCTCATCGTCGTTGAAAGTTGTGGGCGTTCCCATGGGCGACCGAGCATGACGAGGGATGGCGTCCCGGTGGTGTACCCGTGCCGGGACGGGACGCAAGTGGTTGGCGGGGATGTGGAAAGATCGAGTGCATGAACGCTGCCCAGCCACCTGCCCCCATCAACCTCATCGTTGGCGCCGATGAGTTTTTGGCGGAGCGTCAGCGCCTAGCGATTGTTGCGGCGGCGCGGCGTGCCGCTGGCAACCCGGAACTACCGGTAGAGATGCACAAGGCCTCCGATCTTTCCGCGCCGGAGATCCTCGAACTGCTGAGCCCCTCCCTGTTTGCTGACGATCGGATCATCGTCATTTGGGGTGTGGAGGATGTAGCGAAGGAGATCGTGGAAGCCATTGAGGCCTCGATTAAGGATCCCATGCCGGGAGTTGTGATGATCCTGCAGCACACGGGCAAAGGCAGGAATAAGAAGCTGGTGCAGTCCTGGCCGAAGCTCGGGGCACGCGTGCACTCTGCGGCGGAACTCAAGGGCCGGGAATTGGCGGGATTTGTCGATTCGGAGTTCCGGCAAAGAAAGGTCCGTGTCAGCCCTGACGTGACACAACTGATGGTGGATGTCGTGGGATCTGACCTGCGTGAGCTGTCCAGTGCAGTGAGCCAGTTGGTGGCCGATACCAACGGGGATGTCACCGTAGCAGCGGTAAAGAAATACTACTCCGGTAAAGCGGAGGTCAGTGGCTTCGACGTCGCAGAACTGGCAGTGAACGGGAGGGTCAACGAGGCAGTGGCTACCGTTCGCCGAGCACTGCAGTTGGGAGTGTCTCCGGTGCTGCTGGCTAGTGCTCTCAGCGGCATGGTTGCGGATATCGCGAAGGTGGCTGAAAACCGTCGCATCGATTCACGCCGCAACGCTGCCGAGTTCGGCATGCCCCCGTGGAAATTGGATAAAACCATCCGCCTGGCGCGGGCATGGTCCCCAGCCGCAGTGGCACAGGGCGTGCAGATCGTCGCACAGTTGGACGCCGGTGTGAAGGGGCAGGCTGCGGACGTGGAATACGCGGTGGAACATGCTGTGCGCTCTATTGCTCAGCTTGTGGCACGCCGCTGAGGCGATCAAATAGCTGGGGCCACTAATTAGGAGACTCAGTCTCAGTTATCTGCAGTCTCATGCTCCGGCATTGGGGTCTTTTTGAAGCCCTTCCAGACGCCACTGTGGATCGCGCCGTTGTAGCGCTCTTCGAATTCATAGGAGCAGGACTCCTCCCATACCTCGGCGCTATCGAGGTGGGCGCCGATCATGGCGCCGGTCACGGACGCGCGGGTGTTGCGGTTGCCGGGCCAGCTCACCGCCACGTGGAGGAAATCGTGTGGCGCATATTGATCATGGTGGTCGAGGTACAGCTGTGCCAAGAGGAGGGCGGAGGCGGTGCAGGATCCGGCGTCGTAGCCCTTGCCGAAGATCTTCATCAGCTTCGAGCCGTGGGTGTAAAGATCTTCGAACTCGCCCTCGGCCAAACGTGGCGACAGGAACTTGTGAACCTCACGTACGCGCGCGAAGATTTCGCTGAGAGGCACGGCATTTCCCTGCACGTCGCTGATCATCGCATGGTTGAAGTCCTCGAGCGTTTGGGACTTTTCCTTGTCGGTCAGCAAGTGGTCGTTATCGAAGTGCGCATCGCCGGCTAGTCCTTCGGCGACATCCAGGAGGTTCGCTCCGCGTGGGGCCAGCATGAGTGTGGCCATGGCTGCGGCGGAGCCGCGGGCGATACCGGAGTCGTGGGTGAGAATCGCCTGCATAACAGACCAGCCCACGCCCTCATCTGAAGGCGCAAGCAGAGCGGAAGCCGCCACGCGCATGACGGCGCCCGCACCACCGGAGTGCGTGGAGACGTCTTCCCAGTGTGCGGTGCCGAGATCTTCCAGCCGGTCCAGGGATTCCGTGGTGGCGGCTCCGGGGGAGCGGTCGTATTCCGGATCGGCGTGGTATTCGAGGAATTGCTCGCCGATGATCCGCATGCCGTCCTCGCGCCCGAGGTTGCTACTCACGATCGTGCGCATGGCGGTGGATAGAGCCAGGGTCATCTGAGTGTCATCGCTGATGGTGAGGATCTCTGGCAGCGGGGTGCATTCTGGCTGGGGGGATTCCTGGTAGGGGTATCCCCAGGCATCGCCGAGGGCGGTGCCCAGCAGGGCTGAACGAAAACGCTCGTTCATTGCGTATGACATCTCCTTCTGGGAGGGTCGGACGGAAAATCTAGGGTGCTGTGGTGTGCGTGGTGGCTCGGTTTTTCGGTTATAGAAAAACCCGCGCAACCTATCTGGATTTCTCCTGTACCTCCACTATGTCAGCGGGGGTGGGGTTGTGCGGGAATTTCCCAAGCAGTTGGTCCTTCTAGGGGTGGAAGAACGAACTTAAGCCATCTTGTTCAGGCGCTGTGCCAGACCGGACTTCTTGTTCGCCGCGTTGTTGCGGTGAATGGTGCCCTTGGTCACGGCCTTGTCGAGCTGGCGGGAAGCGACGCGCAGCTGTGCTTCTGCGGCTTCCTTGTCGCCGGCCTCAACGAGGGCGTTGAACTTGTTGATCTCGGTGCGCAGGCGGGCGCGGATGGCCTGGTTGCGCTGGCGAGCGATCTCGTTGGTGAGAACGCGCTTCTTCTGCTGCTTGATGTTTGCCATGGTGGCATACCTCTTTCTCGTGTTTGTGTTCTTGGTCCCCGCATTCGGTGGAGTGCTGCTGGCGCGTTCTCTGACATGCTGCCCAAGGTCCTGCAGCGTGCGGCGCCAGCCCCGTCTCCCTGTCCGATGATCGACGCCAGGAGGATGCGGTTCTGAACGAACTACGAACATACCAGGTATTTTGCGCGGGGGCGAATGAGCGGTGGTGTGTGCGGTGTGGAGGCTGTGAAGTGAGGGGGTGGCGAGGAAGGTGGGAGCTAGTGCCAGCCGTAATCCGTGCGCAGCCGCGCAGCAATGCGGTCGTAGCGCCGCTCGGGCATGGATACACCTCGGCGCTGGATTTCTGACTCGGGGATTTCCAACACCTTGTCCAAGCGCACGTAGGACTCTTTGCCTTCCGGATCCCACGGTCCGGAACCGATGGCGATCCAGGTTGGGGAGTGGGAGTTATGCTCGTTGGAACTAATAAGCAACCCCAGTAGCGTGTGCTTCTTGCGCCCAATGATCAGCAGTGAACGCAACTCAAGCTCGCCACCCTTTTGGGTGCGAATGTGAACCCACACCACTTCACCTGGGTCAGCCTGGCCATCCATGTCTGGGGCGTAGATGACCGCCATCGCATGATCCTGGGTCTGGGCCTTGACTGTTTCATCTTTAGAAGTGTCCATGTGGTGCTGGCTCTTCGTCAGACCGAGATATTCGTTGAAGAGTTCGAGGCCGGCGTCCAAATTGCCTTGGGTTGAGAAATTCCTCTGCAGGAACCCAGGCTTGCCCGGGCGTGACTCGGCGGGGCGAGGAGTGCTCCCCATCCCGCGGTAGAACTTCTTGAAAGGCATGGTCTTGATAGTAACGTGATTCTGCGACGATATTCACCTGCTTAGAGCAATGTGAAAGAGGAACAATGACCGTGCCTCCGCAGGGGCCCAACAGTAACGGTGGCCACCAGAATCAGTGGAGTAACCAGTGGAACAACGGCTATTCCCCACAGCAACAGCAGTGGCAGAGCCAGGGTGGCCAGTACGGCCACTATGGACAGCCAGGCTACCAACCGGGCTACCAACCACAGTTCGCGCAGCAGCCTCCCCAACAGCAACCCCAGCAACCGCAGACCAAAAAAGGCGCGAAGAGGTGGCTTGCGCTTCTGCTCGTTATTGTTTTGGCTCTTGTGGCCGGCGTCGCATGGCTCACGGATGGTTTTGGTCTGCTGCGCGGGGAGGCCCCGACCTACGAGGCTCGTTTCGATACCGGCCGTCAGTTCCTCGGTGATTTTTCCAATCCAGAGGCAGAGTTGGATGTGGCACGGCTGAAGTCGCTCGCAAAAGATTTGGACGCGCCAACAGGCGAGGTTGTCGGTAGTGATGCTCCCGGCATTTACGGCACGGGTGGGGAAGCCGATGCATGTGAGGCTTCAGACTTGGCCAATCTCTTCGTCGATGAGGCTGAGCACACCCGTGACTTCGCAGAGATCATCGGCGTCGATCCGGAAGAGATGAGCTCCTACATCATGGGGCTGACATCCACCTACTTGGCACGCGATACTTGGGTGACGAACTACTACATGGATGACGCTGGCCAGTTGGCGTCGTATCAATCTGTGATGGAGGCAGGCACGGCGGTGCTCGTCGACTCCTACGGTGTCCCGCGCGTTCGCTGCGCCTCGGGTTCTCCGCTGCAGGAACGCAATGAAGACTTGGCTGATCCGCGCTCCGGCGAGCCGACCTGGGAAGACTACAACGGCAAGGATGTCGTCTCTGTCGCTCCGGGTGACGAGCTGGACGAGCTGGACTATATCGACGTGAACAACGGTGATCTTCGTAAACGCCCCCTCGGTGCGGGACGTACCGGTGCGGTCCAGGTGCAACTGACGTGGGATACGGACGCGGACATGGACCTGCATCTGGAGACGGCCTACGACAACGATATCTACTGGGGAAACGCTTACGCCGATGGCGGAGAACTCGACGTGGATATGTGCGTACGAGGAACTTCGGGTGGATGCGGCACAACAGGAAATATTGAGAATATTTTCTGGGAGGACTCCGCCCCCGGTGGCACCTACGAAGCGTGGGTGAACAACTACAGCGACAACGGCAACGGTGCCGTGGACTACAAGTTGCGAGTGTTCGTCGAAGGCGTGAAGGTTGCTGAAGACGAGGGCACACTGACTGAAGATGAAGGCTCCGCTCGCGTCAGCTTCGATGTAGAGGAGGCATCCTAGGCAAGCGTCCTCGATGAGGTCGGTGCCAGGCCGGGCGATGTCCGGAAAAGGTCATGACTCTAGTAAGGTTCTAGGGCGAACCCCGACCATCGAAAGGTACCCACATATGGCTGGCAAGAAGCAGAATTACGCAGCGGAAACGTTCACGGAGCCTGCGCGTATTCGTAACTTCTGCATCATTGCCCACATCGACCACGGCAAGTCCACGTTGGCCGACCGTATTTTGCAGCTCTCCGGTGTGATTGAAGACCGCGACATGCGCGATCAATACCTGGACAACATGGACATTGAGCGCGAACGCGGCATCACGATCAAGGCCCAGAACGTTCGCTTGCCGTGGATCCCACGGTCCGGAGCGCACGCTGGTGAGGAGCTGGTGCTCCACCTCATCGACACCCCTGGTCACGTGGACTTCACTTACGAGGTATCCCGCGCCTTGGAGGCGTGTGAGGGTGCAATTTTGCTGGTGGATGCCGCGCAGGGCATTGAGGCCCAGACGTTGGCAAACCTTTACCTCGCGATGGAAAACGACCTGGAGATCATTCCGGTTCTTAACAAGATCGACTTGCCGGCAGCCGACCCGGAGAAGTACTCGCTGGAGCTCGCCCACATCATCGGTTGCGAACCGGAGGACGTGCTCCGCGTCTCCGGCAAGACTGGCGAAGGCGTGCCGGAGCTGCTCGACCGCGTGTGTGAGCTTGTGCCCGCGCCAGTCGGTAATCCCGACGCCCCAGCCCGCGCGCTGATCTTCGACTCCGTCTACGACACGTATCGCGGTGTGGTGACTTACGTGCGCATGATGGATGGCTCCCTTGAGCCACGCCAGAAGATCGAGATGATGTCCACCGGCGCGAACCACGAGACCTTGGAGATCGGTGTGGTTTCCCCACAGCCGACGAAGACCAAGGGTCTCGGGGTAGGCGAGGTTGGATACATCATCACCGGTGTGAAGGATGTCCGCCAGTCCAAGGTCGGTGACACGATCACCTGGGCCTCCAATGGTGCGTCGGAGCCGTTGAAGGGTTATGAAGAGCCGACCCCGATGGTCTACTCCGGCCTGTTCCCGATATCCGCGGATCAGTACCCCGACCTCCGTGAGGCGATTGAGAAGCTGCAGCTTAATGATGCGTCTTTGACCTTCGAGCCTGAGACCTCCGTGGCTCTGGGCTTCGGTTTCCGCTGCGGCTTCCTGGGCTTGCTGCACATGGAGATCACGCGCACGCGCCTCGAACGCGAGTTTGGCCTGGACTTGATCTCCACGGCACCTTCTGTGGTTTACCGTGTGGTGGCAGAAGACGGTTCCGAGAAGATCGTGCGCAACCCTTCCGACTGGCCGGGCGGCAAGCTGCGCGAAGTCTACGAACCGATGGTGAAGATGACGGTCATTGTGCCGGCTGAGTTTCTCGGTGCCACGATGGAGCTATGCCAGTCGAAGCGTGGCCAGATGGGTGGCATGGATTACCTCTCGGAGGATCGCGTGGAGCTGCGCTACACCATGCCGCTGGGTGAAATTATCTTCGACTTCTTCGATCAGCTGAAGTCCCGTACCAAGGGTTACGCTTCCCTCAACTACGAGGATGCCGGTGACCAGGCTTCTGATCTGGTGAAGGTGGACATCCTCTTGCAGGGTGACCCGGTGGATGCCTTCAGCGCCATCGTTCACCGTGATAATGCTCAGTGGTACGGCAACAAGATGACCGTGAAGCTCAAGGAACTCATTCCGCGCCAGCAGTTCGAGGTTCCGGTGCAGGCGGCGATCGGCTCGAAGATCATCGCCCGCGAGAACATCCGCGCGCTGCGCAAGGACGTTCTGGCCAAGTGCTACGGCGGTGACATCAGCCGTAAGCGCAAGCTGTTGGAGAAGCAGAAGGAAGGCAAGAAGCGCATGAAGTCCATCGGCTCCGTCTCGGTGCCGCAGGAGGCCTTCGTTGCCGCTCTGTCCACGGACTCGGAGTAGCTTTTCTCCTTTTCCGATGCCACTAGTGCGCGTGTGAAGGCTGTTCGAACATTATTCGAATGGCCTCTTTTTGTGTCACGCGCTTGGATAAGGTTTTCTTAGATCAAGAATTTCTAGTCACTTCAGGAAGCGCCATTATGAGCCACAACCAATATCGCGATGACAGCGTCGACCAGCGTCGCGCAGAAGTTTTGGGTGCGTGGAGCAAGCCTTCCCACACGTCACCCGTCGCAGTCACAGGGAACGACGGGAACTCATCGCAGCAGTTGGTGGAGCAGGAGCGTGAAGAGCGGGTGAGGAAGTATCGCCCGACGTTTCCAAAGAAGATTGCTTCGTGGTTAACAGTTGGCTTGGGAGCGCTCGGTCTGATCAGTATCGGATTGCCGCCTCAGGAGGGTATTACTTTTCCGGTGCATCTCGCGATGGGGCTGAGTATGGCAGTGTTTTTTGGTTTGCCGGGTGTGTACTGGCTGCTATGCAATAACCGGGACTCGAAGAAAATCGACAGGTGGATCCGTTCGGATGCGGCCTACCGTGATCAATTAGCTGTGATGTCTGACTCCGATCGGGGTTTGATGGCGAAGCCTGAGGAATGGCCAAATATTCCGAAGCGGCAGTGGCCAGTGGTTTGGACGATCGTCATTATCGCATTCATTGCCTTTAGCATGGTGGCACCAGCGACCACATAGGTCTGCTACACGTGCTTTCCCACGTAGGTGACAACGGTCTTGCCACTGGAATGGCCAGTTTCCACGGCAGCAACGGCTTCCGCCGCCTCATCGAATCCGTAGGTACCGGTAAGCGGCACGGTGATCTGCTTTTCGGCCATAAGCTTGGCAATTTCCTCATAGACTGTGCGCTCACGCCGCCGCGTGATTCCCGAACCGCCGAGCTTCTGTGCCAACGCTGGGTCGGCGGCGCTGCGAATCTGCCCCTTCGGAACTAGGTTCGCGCAAGCTTCGAGCGTTTCGCCACCCGCAGCATCAACGATGCCCGGCAATGGTTCTGCCTGCGCCTGCAGTTCTTCGAGCCACCCATCCGTGTCGTAAGGGATGTGGGTGGCACCGTATCCCTCCACCATCTCCTTCTTAGAGGAACTGGCGACACCCACTGCCTTCAATCCGAGCACTCGGGCAAACTGCAGAGCAGCTGCACCCACACCGCCACCGGCGCCCAAAACCAGTACGGAGTCTCCCCTCGAGAGGTTTAGTTCGTGCAGTGCGTCCCACGCGGTACCGAAGGCTACGGGAATACACGCTGCTTCGGCAGCGGAGAGTCCCCTGGGAACAACAGCGGTTTGTGAAGCATCGAGAAGGACGTACTCGCCCAGAGCCCCGGTGCCTGCAGCCGTGCCACCGAACACCAGTTGTCCCGCACGAAAAGGGGAATCGATGGGGGCTTCGCGAACAATGCCGGCTGCCTCCCTGCCTACTGCCATGGGGAATTCCACAGGGAATGCGCCCTGGCGTGCGCCGCTTCTAACCTTGATATCAGCGGGATTGATGCCCACCGCCCGCAGATCGATGAGAACATCGTTCTTACCCGGGCGTGGTCGGGGAACATCAAGGAACTCCAGGACATCCGGGCCACCATAACGCTGAAATCCAAAGATACGCATGGTGCCAAGATACCGGTGAAATGTTCGCATTTCAGAGTGTGCGAACCACCCTGGCTGCCCGTAGCGTTTGAACCCACAGCGGCCTGCAGCGTGGCAAGGTCCCGTGCTGTGTATGTCTGGAAAACCTCACGGCTTCCTAGAGGCTGGGGTCACGAAGTTAAAGCACGCGCCCTTGCTGACATGCGTGTTTGGCCCAAGTCCATCATTCCGCCCTCGGTCGCCCCGTGATGGTAACTCTCAGCATCGAAAGTTCGCCGACCCGATCGGCTACGGACGAGGTTGGGGTAGTGTTCCGCTGCCAAATCCTCGGCTTTGGCTCGATCCTCTCGCAGTACGACCGCTCCGGGTGTCTCCTCGCCGTTATCGTTAGCCCGTGTGTAGTCGGCGGTGTGCTGTGCTTCCGCCTCTTGCAGCCGTGAACAGATTTCAGCGATGAAACCGGTCATCCAACTGCGCTTCTGCGTCTGTACCGAGACGTGCGGGTCTGGGTAGGCGTCGGCGAACTTCACTGCGCCCATGATCATGTGGTTGGCAAGGAGTCCGTGGAGCATGAGCACACGTTCCACATGGTGTTGGCAGCCGAAGATTACTCCCGTCCTCACTCGTGAACTGCGAGGAATTTTGAACATGATCACCTGGCAGTGCAATATCGTGCCCAGTTGGTTTAACAGCGTGAACTGCATATCGGTGTACGTTCCGGCGAACTCTACCTCGCGTTTCACCACGTCGCTAGGGTTATCGCTACGCAGCTGCGCGGCTTCCACCCCATACTGCGCCATGAGCTCGAAGGCCTTCTCGCGGAAGACATCGCCCTCTGGTGTTCCCTCCCGGTCGGATGCCATTCGCAGCAGCTTCTCTACCTTGACCTTGATCCCTTCGACGGTTGCCATCGTGTCCCTCCCTGTTGTTGTGAAGCGCTTTTGATCCGCGTGCCAGTGCGCCTTCTCCTTTAGCCCCGACGCCACCAGCACGCGTCAACGCCATGTGTACTCGAAACGCTAACAGATGTGTGAGACAACGATGGCCCGAGAGCAAGCTCTCGGGCCAGTTATCCACAGGCGATTCTATTCTCCACAGATCTCTCGAAATTTAGGTCAGGATTCGGGTACGTGGCCCAACATCTGTACCTTTTCGCCGTCCCAGCGGTAGGTGATGTCGGTGTAATAGTTGGGGGACTCAGCAAACGAGGCGCCAGCCTCACTCCATGCTTTCCAATCCTTGTAGCGAATCTTTATTGAGGAATCTGTGACTTCGAGAAATTTAATAGGATTGAGGAGCTGATCACTACCGACACCGAGGTATTCGCCTCGGTGGAATAACATGAGTTGACTCGGCGTGCTGGCGTGGGTTCCTTCTTGATACAGGCTTGCGTAGGACAGATCAACGCACGGGTCATAGTTGGACTGGCCGTCATATTTCCACTCGTTTCCCTCAAATAGTCCATTGTCAGGAACATCGCTGATGTGATCGTAAATTTCCGTCGCTTGAGTGTTCACACCGCAATTGCCCGAGCGTTCTTCTTGAGACCGTTGCGTTGGCTCTGGCGAGCGAGAAGACGTGGTTCTCTCGCTTTCGTTACGCGCCTGACTTGCCGGCGTGTTGCTGGAAGTCTTTTGAGAAGGCGTCGAAGAAGTCTGCGGAGTAAAAGATGCCGAGTACTCGTAGTCGGATCCGTTATCTCCGCAGGCAGCGATGCTGCATGCCAGCGTTAAAGTAATGGATGCAGCGGAGAGTCGTCGTGTGGTGAAAAATCCCCGGGTCGTCATGGATCTAAGAATTACACATTGCCTTCATGAGAGCCAATGTGTCAGGGAGTGTTCCCCGTTGTGCTGTATCAGCATGAGAAAACCGCCCGAGAACAGGTGTATTTCTTCGGGCGGCAGTACTGAGCTAGGGAGTGCTTCGCTTTCTCGGAGTGAGCTGTTGAGCAATTAGGAGGCCACAGGAACCTCGTCATGGTTCGGGGCCTTTTCTTCAATGCCCTTGTTGGCGTCGATGCGGCGCATGAGGAAGGCAAACAGGGCGCCGGAGATGTTGTGCCACACCGCGGCCACAGCACCGGGGATGGCGGCCTCGGGCGACCACAGTTTGCTGGACATGCCGGAGGCCAGACCGGCAGACTGCGTGGCGACCTCGATGGAGGTGGTGCGCGCAACAGGAATGGAGAACTTGAACACCTTAGCGGCAATGTAGCCTAGCACGTAGCCGATGAGGTTATGCAGGATTACCGCGGCAATGACGAGTAGGCCAACCTGCTTGAGTGACTCGGAGGAATTCGCCACGGCGGGGAACACCACACCACCGATAGCGACAACCGATAGCCAGGGCAGAACTGGCAGCAGCAGGGTGACGAAGCGGTCAAAGATCACGCGGATGATGAGGCCGCCCACGACGGGCAGCAGGACGGTTTGCACGAGGGACCACGCCATGGACTTGCCGTCAACGGGAGTCTCCTCGCCCGCCAGTAGGAGCATGATGATTGGCGTGACGATGGGAGAGAAGACGGTGGACACGGAGGTCATCGTCACGGAGAGTGCCACATCGCCGCGAGAGAGGTAAGCCACGACGTTGGAGGTCGTGCCGCCTGGAACCGAGCCGAGCATCAGTAAGCCGATGGCGAGCATCGGGTTGAGTCCCAGCAGTTTCGCTACGGCTACAGCGCCGAGCGGCATGATGACGAATTGGGCAATCACGCCGACGATAATCGGCAGCGGGCGGCGGATTACCAGGGTGAAGTCCGGGAGGGTGAGAGTCAGACCCATGCAGAGCATGATGATGGCGATCATCACTGTGATGTGCTCCGATAGTGGCTTGAATGGTTCCGGATTAAAGAAAGCGATCGCTGCGCCAATCAGGATGAATAGGGGAAAGGCGATGACTGCGATGCGGGCGGAGCGCTCTTCGCGGTCGATGCTTGGCGCGCCCGTTGTGGTCGGATCATTCTCGTGAGTACTCGTCATAGATATCACTATATGGGATCAATGTCTCAAAATATGAAAAACGTGAAACGGGGCCTCGGATCCGCGACAAAAGTCAGTAGGGTGGGGTCTATATCCCGCTACCCGGAAAGGAGTGACAAGCAAATGGGCACCACCTGGTTCACTAGTGATTTACACCTGGGTCATCCCTTCGTTGCTGAGCTCCGAGGTTTCGCGGATGTCGAACGCCACGATCGCGTGATTCTCGATAACCTCATGTCCTGCCTGCGTCCCGGCGATACACTGTGGTTTCTCGGCGACATCTCTTCAGGTTGGGGGCCGCAGGAAGAACGCGCCCTGTCTTTATTCGACGCCACGCTTCGCCCACTCCGTGATCATCCGGACAAACCTCTGGCGCTGCATATGATCAGTGGTAACCATGACAGCTCGCACCCTCTGCATAAGGATGCCTACCTGAGGCAGCCTCGTTTCCTCGAGGTCTTCGATTCGGTGCAAGCTGCCCAAAGTGCCCAGTGGAGGGAACAAGAGGTGTGGTTCAGTCACTTTCCCCGTCCGGGCTACGACCATGAGGGGATGGATTCCCGCCACGACGAATTGCGTCTTGACGTGCCCTTCCTCGTGCACGGCCACCTGCATTCTGCGCAGCCTGTAACGGGTCAGGGTCAGGTGGATGTTGGCGTAGATGCATGGGATTTAGCGCCGGTGAAGCAATCAAAGGTGGAGGAGCTTCTCTTTTTCTGACTGTTGAGCGAGGGAAAAGCTGAGAAGTTGTGTATCTTCATAAACGAATCTTTGACCGTTTCATGAGGATTGACACAAAAGATGGCGCTTAACAAGGTGAGCAAGACAGCTGCGCGTGCGCTCAAGCGTGGCGGCAAGCTTTTCGCAGCCCTGGTGGTGGCTACTGTCGCAACCACCACTCTGGCAGCCCCGGCGCAGGCACAGCCCGGAACGCCACAGATTCCAACGGTGGATCAACTGCTGCAGGACCTCAAGCTACCTGCGGCACCGCAAGCCCCTGCTGGTTCTCAGCTGCCACCGGCGCCACAACTGCCTCCAGCACCGAAGCTGCCAACCCTAGAGGAACTAGGTGTTCCCGTTCCGCCGGGATCTTCCATTCCCGGCGTGACTACCCCGGCTAAGCCTTCTGCGAAGAAGCCTTCCGGCCAGCAGGGAGCGCAGAATCGCACGATCTCAAACGTTCCATCCCGCACTTCCATGGCAGTGATTACCTCCAGCGGTTCCGTTATCGCCACGGCCAATGCCCGTGAGGCTCGGCCTGGTCTGTCCATTGTCAAGCTGTACCTCGCGGACTATGTGCTCCGAAAGGGTGATCGCTCAGCTGGGGATCGTTATCTTTCGGAGCAGATGATCCGCTTCTCCAGCGACAGCGCTGCTTCCAAGCTCTCCCGTAAGTATCCGGGTGCGATCAACGCGACTGCTCGTGAATACGGTTTGACCAACACTCAGCAAGGCGCCACGTGGGGCACGTCTCTGACCTCTGCGATGGACGCTGCTCGTTACCTCCACAAGGTCAAGAATGCTCGACCGAACTCCCTCATTCTCCGCTGGATGCGTGAGGCCAGCCCTGTTGCAGCGGATGGTACCCAGCAGAACTGGGGTACCGCGCATCTGCCCGGCGTGACCGGAACGAAGTGGGGATGGTCGGATTATGGGCCGACCACGGTGGCTTCGGCCTCCATTGCCAAGAACTACACGGTGGCAGCCTTCACGAATGGTGGCCGCGGTGAGCAGAACGTCGATATCCGCTCTGCTATCGCCTACCTGCCTGGCTAGGTCGCGGAGTATCAACCCCGCTACATCGGGCGTGTACTTCCACTAATCTCAGTGGGACTACACGCTTTTTCTTTTTCATCCACGAGGACTCCGCATTCATGACCGACAGGAACGATCACCCTAATCCCTCACAACGCCCAGACGACGCCGGCCACAATCAAGGTGCAGATAACGACGCCACCCAGGTCTTCCACCGCCCTGGTGCGCAAGAGCAGTATGCCAACGACGCCACCAGGGCGCTCGATGGGAATGCGCCGAAACCGCCGGAGTATCACCGCGCCGAGGAGTACCAGCAACCTCAGCAGGATTACTACGGGTCAGGCGGATACCAGCAGGACCAGGGCTACCAGAACCAGGGCTACCAGCAGGGTCAGTATGGCTACGGTTCTAGCGAAGCCGGATATGGCCAGGGTTCCTACGGGGGAGATCCTTACAACGGTGGTTATGGACCAGCGTATGACCAAGAGTACGACCAGCAACGCTACGGTGCGGGTCAGGGTTACGGCCAGCAACGCTACGGTGCGGGTCAGGGTTACGGCCAGCAGGGCTACGGGGCTGCCTATAACCAGCCGGGTTATGGTGCCGGATACAACGGGCCCGGGTACGGCTCCCGACCACAGCCACCGAGAAAGAACCGTCGCGGTTTCGGCGGAGTCTTTGCGGTCGTTGTACCGCTCTTGCTCATTCTGGCTATTGGGTTCGGTCTCTTCATGTTCTTCAACAGGAGTGACGATGGGTCTTCCGAACCGGCCTCGAGTTCCTCGACAACCAACGAAACGACGGAGACCACCGAGTCGTCGGAACCATCGGAGCCTGCCGAGAGCGATCCGGTATCACCATCCTCGCGGCCAAGTGGTCTGCCGGAATTCAGCGGGATCCCAGAGATCACACTGCCGGATCTGGAATCTGAGGTCATTCCAAGCCTGGAAAATGACCTCGATAGTCTCCTGAGCGAGCTCAACGACAACCTGCCAACTCAAGACCTGCCCACTCCCAACAACCGCTAAGGAACCTTACTGACCACGATGGACACTTCCAATGTTCACCCCGATGAGCCCACGACGATCGCTGAAGTTATCGCGCACACCTTTACCGAGCGCGGTGCCACCACCTTCGGTCTCGTAGGAAACGGCAATATTCACATCATCAGCGAACTCATCCGTCGCGGTGGGAAGTATGTGGGTATGCGGCACGAGGCGGGCACCGTGGCCGCAGCGGATGCCTACTACCGGGCAACGGGGAGGATTGCGGTCGCGAGTACAACCTATGGGCCAGGGTTCACCAATAGTCTCACCGCGCTGTCCGAAGCGTTGGCAGCCCGCATTCCGTTGGTCTACGTGGCAGGAACAGAGCCATATGTTGAGGGGCGTTTCCATCGCCGACCCATCGATGTAGATACTCACGAACTACTCGTGGCGCTAGGAGTGCCGGACTTTCTTGCTCTCCCGATGAACATTGGTGCCACTCTCAAGGAAGCCATCGCCATCGCGGAAGAGCGCAGCATCCCCGTGGTGCTCTCTGTCCCACACAATCTGGTGGATGCGCCCGTGGATCTGGAAATCCACAACTACCCGCGTACACAGCTCAACGATTGGGTCGGTGCAGTGGGAGCACCGGTTCGCCCGGTAGGCACCGCTCAAGGTGCAAAGCCCATCGTGGCCAATGCTGTGAGCGAAACAATGGCCGGCATCGCCCGCGCCGTGGTGAATCGCCTACGCGCCTCCGCCCGCCCCTTGATCCTTGCAGGACGCGGTGTCATTGAATCTGGGACTGAAGCCGCCGTAACTCGCTTGGGAAACAGCGTCGGGGCACTGTTTAGCACTACGGTGATGGCCCGCGGAGCAGTTCCACAGCAGTGGAGTTTAGGGATCAGTGGCGGTTTTGCTCACCACGGTCGCCTCGAAGCATTCCGCAGCGCAGATACCGTGTTGGTTCTCGGTGCTGGTCTCAATGCACTGCAAACGCGCAAGGGCACTATCTTCAGCCCTGATGCCCACATCATCCGCATCGACCGGGACCTAGCATCCGAATATGCCCGCACACCTTTCATTCCTGTCACCGAGCAAGCAGAGTTGGACCTAGCGGATTTCATGCCCGCTGTCATGCAGGTGCTCGATGAAGAAACGGGTTCGAACAACGGGCCAGTGGCGTCGTCGGATGGAGAGCGCAGTGAGCACGCGCCGACCTCGCGTGAGACGATCGGCCAGATCCCGCAGGCGGAATCCGAAGACCTAGACCCCGGTTGCTTCGCCGAAATGGGCACAGATGGGCGGCTCGACCCCCGTCACGTGCTCCGGCGGCTTAACGCGCTCCTGCCATCTGAGCGCAGCATCGTCACCGACGGAGGCCACTTCCTTGGATGGGTGCCGAAGTACATGGATAGTCCAGACTCGCGGTCGACCGTGCTCGTCGGCGGCGCGGTGATGACCATCGGACTCGGAGTCTCGAGCGCCACCGGAGTTGCTGCTGCACGCCCAGACCGCTTCACCGTGCTGCTCACCGGAGACGGCGGTTTGCAGATGGCGAGCGCAGATATGGCACCATTCCTCGATACCCTGCGTGCCAGCGAGGCCGGTGGTGTGCTGGTGGTCTTCAACGATGCTGCTTACGGAGCGGAAATCCACCAGTACGCCGTCAAGGGGCTCGATGAGCGCCCCATGCTGCTCAATGAGGTGGACTTCGCCAGCGCGGGCCGGCCCTTCGGGGTCCCGGGCCTCACAGTTACCGCTCCCGAGCAATTGGCAGACGGGGGAGAGGTACAGAACTTCCTGTGTGAACATGCGGGAAGTGCCTGCATCCTCGATGTGAAAATCTCCCGTGTTCCGGTGGCTGACTTCCTCAAGGAGTGAGTGCCGGCTGGCCTCAGCAGCTCTGGACAAGTGGCTCAAGTCAGTACGAGGTCAAGTACGAGCCGGGATGAGTTAGAGGCGCGGGGGCTCGCCCAGCCGCTCGCGTTCGGCCTTGATGACCTCGTCGATGAGCTTGGCCTCGGAAATATCCACTGCCTCTGGCATGGAATCTGCGGTGACGGATTCACGAGCAAAACGGTCGAACAGAGCACGCTTGTCGGCAAGCATCTCCGTCAGGCGCTCCTCCACCGAATTCGGAGTAAGCAGACGATGCACTTCAACCGTATTGACCTGCCCCATGCGGTGCGCTCTCGCTATGGCCTGCGCCTCCGTTGCCGGATTGAGCTGGGGTTCAAACAGGACGATGCGATTGGCTGCCTGGATGTTCAATCCCTCAGAGGCGGCGCTGATCTGGCACACCAGCACCGCACCCGCTTCGGCCGCTGTGAAATCGTCTACAGCTTGTTGGCGTTCCTCGTGACTGATGCCGCCGGCGATTGGTCCATAGGCGCGATCACCCAAAGAATCCATGAGAGTGGTGAGGGTCCCACGGAAGAAAGTAAAGACGATTGTTTTACCCGCCTCGGCTCCGTCCTCCAACAGCTCAAGGACGCGCTCCATCTTCGCGGACTCTTTGCTGCCGAAAGCCTGTCGCATGTCCATGAAGTGCGCGCGCCGGACCGCATCTTCGTATAACTCCATATCGCCCGGCTTAGCCTCGATCCATTCCTCGACTTCCATCAGCGGCGGCAACTCGTCCAGCACATCTACTTGGTTTCGGCGCAGGTACAGCCGGGCTATGGCTGACTTGAACCCGGAGACATTGCCACGCACCTTGTCCAATTCCTCTGTGATGTTCTCATCGAGGTAGCCCAGCAGCACTTCGAATTCACTCACTCGGTTCTCCAGCGGTGTGCCGGTGAGGTACACCGCGTATTCAGCCTCGGTGGTGAGAGCCTTGACCCCTCGGGATTGCTGCGAACGGGGATTCTTTGCCCGGTGAGCCTCGTCGACGATGAGGATGTCGACAACCGTCTGGCTTGTGGCGTCGAGTAATTTGCCGTTTCTTACCTCGGGGAATCCGGCGATCGCGATGCCTCCGCGCTGCTGCCAGGCTTCAAACGCGATGCCCTTATCGCCACCGTGGAGCATGAAGGTGGGCAGGTCCGTGAACTTTTCGATCTCACGCTGCCAGTTGATGCGCAGCGATGGTGGGCAGACGACCAACCCGTGGCGCTTACCGTCTTCCCGCAGATGCGCCAACACGGCTAGCGCTTGCATCGTCTTGCCGAGGCCCATTTCATCGCCGATGAGCGCCTTCTTCTGGGCCAAGATGAACTTCGCGCCGAAAGATTGGTAGCCGCGGAGGGAGGCGTGCAGGGTGCCTTGCAAGGTGATTTCGGCGATGCGTTCCGCGATCTCCTCTGGAACCTCAGCGCCCGCACCGAAATCGCCATAGGAATGGAATTCTGCCGCGCGCACGGCATAGAGGTGCCACGCCTCGTCGCTGTCGATTGGGCGGTGCGGACGGTGGAACGTGCCGCCTTCGATGAGGTCATTGACGCCCGCGATAGCCACCAGCGTGCCCGGCTCCACGGGTGCCAGGTTCAGTGGGTTGAGCGGGAGATCGCGCAGGTTATCGCGGTAGGTCAGGAGGTTTGCCAGCGCGGTGACGTACTCCGTGGACGGTACTTTGTCCTGGTAGTTGATGCGCGGCACCTGGGAATTAACGATGTCCTGCGTGTAGGATCGCGCCGCCGCGATGGCCTGGTTTGCGGTCTTCTCGCCGACACCGTCGTATTTCATGAGGTCCGACGCCACTGCGTCCGCGATCTGGGGCAGTGTTAAATGCTTCAGAGGGCCGAGGCGAAGGCGCCCGTCGGTGATCTGGTCGAGGACGCTGATATCTGTGCGCTGAAGCTCCTCCTGAGCTTGGCGTGTGCACAGCTGACGACTCGCGAGCTGAACCTTCGCTTCTAGCGCGTGCTCTGTGGCGCGGGCCGCCTGGATGCTGTTGACGGCTTCAATGTGGTTATTGACGGTCTCCGCGGTGATCCACTGGACAGGCCAGCCGGTTAGTCGGACCAGGTCGGCTTCGATCTGGCTCTTGAAAGCAGCAGGGTTGAGGCCACTGAAGTCGTTGTATTCAGTGGAGCCCAAGGATGCATCGATGCCGCTGAGGATGGCATGCATATCGTCGGCGTTGACAGATTCCATCCATGCGACAGCGGCCTCGCCTTCGACGGGGCGGGATGTCCACAGCTTGCGCAGGCCACGGTAGCGGGTGGTCTTGCGGGCTTGTTCGGCACGTGCTTCGAATTGGTTGAGTACTGGCAGGTCCACGGAGGCAAGATCCTGCCGGAGTCGGCCGAAATCCACGTTGCGAAACTGGGCCAGGTAGGCGGCAGTGCGGTGGCCTTCGGACGAGTCGGTGGGGAAGGCGAAAACGCGCGCATCATCATCGGAGCCGCTGGTGAGTGGGGGAGCTCCAGCGCTGATGGTATCGAGGCGCCACTGGGTGGCATCGCGGTGCTGGATGGCACTGCGGACTGTATCGATGAGTTGCTCTATATAACCTGCGTCTATGCTCACGGAAAATATCCTATCCCGTGAGAAACACTTCACCCCCGGTCCCTACAGGGGCGCCGGGGGTGAAGTGCTGACGTTTCAAGAGGAGAATGACCGTTCGTTTATTTGCTTCCTTTCTGTTGACCAGTGATGCCTACATTAAGGCGCGAATATTGGGGGAAGCTGTGTGCGTTCTGGAATGTCGTTGGAGGTTGCATAGTTGTTCCTCCGGCGCCTCGATGTGGAAATCCTGAATCGCGCTTTTCAAGTAGTCGGAACCCCATCTATCAGATTCAGTGTGCGCTTAGTGAAGGATTTGTATGGTGGTTTCTAGGGTCTAAAGAAGGCCTACCTTCTACGCCCTCATGCAGGAAAACCGAGAAACAGCAGAAAGGACGGTGCTTCGCCATGGGCCGCAAGATTTCCAGCGAAACACCTAGCTCTCATCGCGAGAGCGAAACAACAGTCACTTCAGGCGCAATATCTGCCTCCTCATCAGGCCGGAATTCACAGCCGTCTCATGACGATGGTGCAGCCACGGTGGTCAAAAGAGCCCACGTTGATCCACTAATTTTTGGGCTCTCTACAAGTTTTATCCTCCTCTTTGTTGCTGCAACTCTGCTCCTTCAGGAAACTGCAGCCAACGCCCTGGGCGCTGTCTCTGGCTGGCTGCTGGAAAATCTCAACTGGCTGTTTATCGGTGGCGTCAGTATCGCCTTCCTCTTCTTGGCCTTCTTGTTTGTCAGTCGTTACGGCCGTATGAGGTTGGGTCAAGACGGCGAGCGCCCCGAACACTCCAATGTTTCCTGGTTCGCCATGCTTTTCGCTGGTGGTCTTGGATCCGTTCTCATGTTTTGGGGAGTGGCTGAGCCGCTCAACCACATGACCAATGTGCCGATGGCTAATGAGGAACCGGGTAGCTTGGGTGCGATCAAGCAGGCCATGGGCTTCACCATGTACCACTTTGGTCTGAACATGTGGGTGGTCTTCGCCCTGCCGGGCCTGGGCATGGGCTACTTCATCTACAAGCGGAGTTTGCCTCCACGCTTATCTTCCATCTTTGCCCCGATCCTCGGCGGCGCGATTTATAAGTGGCCGGGCAAGCTCATTGATGCTCTCGCCATTGTCGGTACGGTTTTCGGTATTGCTGTTTCTGTCGGCCTGGGAGTACTGCAAATTAACTCCGGCCTGGCGAAGGTTTTTGGTGCTCCAACTGTTGCGTGGGTGCAAATCATCATCATCGCAGTCATTGTGGGTATCGCCTGTCTCTCAGTGGCTGCGGGTCTGAATAAGGGCATTAAGTTTCTATCGAACCTGAACATCCTCATGGCAGCGGGCTTGATGATTTTCGTGCTGCTCACCGGCCCAACCCTCTTCCTCTTGCGTGGCACCTTTGATGCTGCCTCCCTCTATGCGGAGTGGCTACCGAAGCTCATGTTCTGGACGGATGCTATGGATGAAAATCCTGGCTGGCAGGGCAGCTGGACGGTGTTCTATTGGGCGTGGACCATCTGTTGGTCTCCGTTTATGGGGATGTTTTTGGCTCGTATTTCCCGCGGTCGTACGGTCCGCGAGTTCATTGGCGGTGCACTGCTATTGCCGGTGCTTTTCTCCATGATTTGGTTTTCCATTTTTGGATTCGCCGGCGTTCATATCGAGCGTGAGGATCCTGGCGCCCTGTCCGGTCCGGTAGTGCATGACGGTGATACCGCTTACGCGCTCTTCGGCTTCTTGGAGTACTTCCCGATGACTACCGCGGTCAGCATTTTTGCCCTGGCCGTGGTGGCAATCTTCTTCATTACGTCCATTGACTCGGCCGCACTAGTGACGGATATGTTCTCCTCAGGCGAAGAGGACAAGACACCTACGCTGTATCGCGTCGGCTGGGCTATCGCGATCGGTGCTGTAGCTGGTTCGATACTCATCATTTCTCCGGATGCTGGCATTGACTCCCTGCAGCACACTGTGATCATTATTGGCTTCCCGTTCTTCTTGGTGAACTTCGTGCTGATGTATTCGATTGTCCGTGGCATGAAGGATGATCTGATGGTGCGCCGCGAGCCGATTACCCGTCAATGGGAGCGCACGGACACGGCTGAGAAGCTTGAGGCCCATGAATCAAAGCCTGCGCCTGGCTACGACCAAGATGGTAATGAGTTGCCACGTCTTGAATACGACGACAATGGCCAGCTCGTTATCCCCGGCAATGTTCTGATCGAGGGAGATTTGGGTGTCGTGGGTGATGTGGATGAGGATGCTGGTCCGTCAACACCTGCAGATACTGATGATTAGACCGGGGCTGCGAGAATCCTTGTGTCTCAGTAAATGCCGGTGATGACGATGCATGACGGCTCAACGTGACGGTGAGGTGGGGCAGGGGTGGCGTCGTATAAAAATAGAAATAAACCGAGAAAAACAGTGACGCGGACCACGGAGCGCAACTAGGCTGGACACAAGAGTTGAAGAAATCCCCAACACAGAGGAGAAACAATGGTTCAGCGCGTAGGAGTTATCGGTGCAGGCCTCATGGGTGCAGGCATCGCAGAGGTTGCCGCTAAGGCTGGCAGCGACGTGCTCGTGTGGGAAGCTAAGCAGGAATTCGCCGACGCCGGCAGGGCGCGCCTAGAGAAGTCTCTCGACAAGGCCGTCTCCCGCGGCAAGCTCTCCGAGGAAGATCGCGACGCAGCCCTCGGCCACCTCACCTTCACCACCGAACTGAAGGACTTCGCTGACCGCGAAATCGTCATCGAAGCAATCGTCGAGAACGAAGAGATCAAGAAGGACGTCTTCCGCCAGCTCGATGAAATTGTCGAGGATCCAAAGGCTGCCCTGTGCTCCAACACATCCTCCTTGCCGATCCAGACCATCGCTTCCGCAACGAAGAACCCAGGTCGCGTGCTCGGTCTGCACTTCTTCAACCCAGTGCCAGTACTGCCACTGGTGGAGGTTATCCCAGCCCTGACTTCCGATGATGAGGTCGTTGAGCGTGCGCAGACCTACGCCACCGAGGCTCTGGGCAAGACCGCCATCCGGGCAAAGGATCGCTCCGGCTTCATCGTGAACTTCCTCCTCGTGCCGTACATGCTCTCCGCTGTACGTATGGTCGAACAGGGTGTTGCCACCCCAGAGGACATCGATACCGGCATGAAGCTCGGCGCCTCCCACCCAATGGGTCCACTGACCCTCGCCGACATGGTTGGCCTGGACACCTGCGCCTTTATCGCCGACGTGATGCACAAGGAGTATGGCGATCCTTCCTACGCCTGCCCGCCGCTGCTGCGCCGCATGGTGACCGCAGGTCACCTGGGTCGTAAGTCCGGCAAGGGCTTCTACGACTACTCCAAGTAGTCATGTCGCATATCCACTGCGGATAGCTCATAATGTGAGCTGACGCGTTTGAACCCCTCGCTTGTGCGCGGGGTTCTGCTATTTGGGGGCTGGTGGCGTCGAACAAAAAGAGGGGAGCGGGGAAGAAAGGGGGAGGGCGGCACATCACACGAGAAAAATGCACACAGTGCACATAAAATGGTGTGAGTTCGGAGGAGTTGCCCATGGATTCCACCCGCGGAAAGAAGATCGCCATAGGCTGCGGATGCGCGTTCGTCATTGTGCTGCTCTTGGTGCTCGAGGGTTTCTGGTAGATCATCGACCAGAGCTTCGGGCCGAGCTCCGGGGAGGTGGAATTTGCTGTAGGGAAACTAGAAAAGGAGTCCGAGGAGGCCGGATTCCCCGAGTTGGAGTTCGAAGCGACAGGGGCAGGTACCTACGCCTCGATTACCTAAACGCTGACTGATCGGCACATGGATTTCCGACGATACTCCGAGCTGTGCGCCTACATTCGCGATGAACTTGGGGGAGGTCGCCACGGCAGTACCTTCTATGCGCAAGGGCTGGAAACAAGTCATCAAGGGCTCAACATCGAAGGCTGCCCGCACCAAGCATTCGGGAATCTGAGGGCATTGGAAGACGCGGATCTCCGGCACATCGAAGGGATCAGCTTCACGGGAAAGTCCCTTTCGCGTGGGTTCTCTCTCGAGCCTTGGGCTGACATCACAACATCCAGCTGTGATCTCGGAGATATGGACTGTGCCCGCGACATGGGGGAACATGCAACAGAGGTGTTGGGGGTTTTCATGAAAGGTCAGGATGCTAGTCATGCTGGAGAAGGAGATGAACAGCCCGGGGTGCGGATTCAGGTCGCGGTGTTACCGGCGGTAGCGAATGCTGGGGAGCATCGGAATGGCGACCGAGAGGAAGAGCCTTTCGCCACGGTGGCTTTAGGCGGCAAGTTCGAGGAACATGCCGATGCATCGTACAACTCCCCACTCGTTGAAGACCTTATGGCGCGAAACCTCAACGACGTCACTGCGGAACTCCAATCTGGACGAAGTTCGGAGGGGAATCCTCAGAAAACGAACCAGATGGCTATGCGGATGGACCTCAGCACGAAAGAACTGCAGCTGAAGGGAATCTGGTTGACCAATGACGTCAATCGTCGGCATTCCTGCGAGCGCACGATTCCCAACGATCCGGTGTATGAAGAGATTGCGCGCACGCATGGACTGGCGAATGGGCTGGAAACCCTGCGAGAGATGTGCGAGAGCACGATTTGACAACGATGAGCGTACAACTGCCTGTGAACTACCAATATGAGGGGGATTCTCACGGTTAATTCAGACGGTTGTGGGTATGGTCGATGGTATTGGTGCTTGCGAGATACGTAGGCAAAACAACAATCCGAGGAGACACACTATGTCTACCGATCAGTTCAAGAACAAGGCAGAAGACTTGGGTGGCAAGGCAAAGGAGGGTCTGGGCGACGCTACCGACAACGACTCCCTGAAGGACGAAGGTCGCGCTGACCAGACCAAGGCTGGAGTCAAGGAGAAGCTGAACGACGCCAAGGACAAGGTTGCAGACGCGGCTAACAAGATCCTCGGCGACGCTGGGAAGTAAAAGGCTTTCACCTCGCGAGGAGTTGCCCTAGGAGTACGCTCCGCGAGGAGCGAATGAATGGGTTTGAGGCCACGGCTTTATGCCGTGGCCTCAAACTTTGTCTTCAAACTTTGTCTCAGCTGTTGCGAATCTTTGGGGTTGGCTGACCTCTGATTTGGTACCAAGCCCTTTGATCCGGCTCCGCGTGCTCTGGCTTTCCCTGCTCTGATCCGGCTTCGCGTAGACGCTGATGACACAGTTGCACATTCTCGGTTGCGGAGCGCGCCAAAGTCCCAGGTGGGCAGCCCGCTGTTGCCAAGAAATGTGCAACTGTGTCGGACTGGGCCGACGGGGAGCGCTGAATCTGTTGTTAGCTGAGGGATACGGGGCTTATTGGTAGCTGAGGGGTACGGGGCTTATTGGTAGCTGAGGGGTACGGAGCCTGTTGATAACTGGGGATTACAGAGCCTTGTCCACCTCGGCGGCTGCAGAATCGACCACGCTGAGTAGGAATTCCAGTTCCTCCGCGGTTGTGATCAGTGGCGGCGCCAGGTGGACGCGGTTACCGGAAACCATTGGCCAGACACCCTCAGCCTTTGCCGCAGCACCGAACGCGCCCATAGCCTCGGCGCCCATTGGTTCCTTCGTCTCCTGGTCAGCAACGAACTCAATGGCCCAGAAGAAGCCCTTGCCGCGGACATTGCCGATGGAAGGGTGCTTCTTCGCGATCTTCTCGAGACGCGGTTCAATGATGCTCGTTGCGAGCTCCTCAACCTTCGCGTAAATATTTTCCTTCGCGTACACCTGCTGCGCCGCCACGCCAGGGGCGCATGCGACTGGGTGTCCTGAGTAGGTGAGCCCGCCTGGGTAAGGTTTCTCGTCAAACGTCGCCTTCACCGCGGCGGTCATCATCACGCCACCCAGCGGCACAATGCCCGCGTTCACGCCCTTGGCGAACGTGACGATGTCCGGCTGCAGCACCTTCTCCGCCGAGTGTTGCTGGCTGAACTCGGAGCCGCCCGCGTACTGATCCGCGCCCATGTGCTGCGCCACGGTCTTGCCCGCATGCTCGTAGGCAAAGAGCTTGCCGGTGCGGCCGAAGCCGACCATCACTTCGTCGGCTATCCACAGCACACCCTTGCGGTCGCAGATCTCGCGCACGCCCGCCAGGTAACCCTCGGGTGGGGCGATCACACCCGAAGAACCCACGACGGACTCGATGAGCACCGCCGCCACGTCGTCCTCGAAGTCGATGGCGTTTTCTAGGTGCTGCAGCGCGCGCTCGCATTCTTCCTGTTCGTTTGCGGCGTGGAAGGCGGAGCGGTACTGGAATGGTCCCCAGAAGTGCTTCACGTCGCCGTCGGTGGTGGGGTTGCCGTGGCGGCGTGCCTCGCCGGTGGCCATCATCGCGGAGCCAGTTGCGCCGTGGTAGCTGCGGTAAGCGGTGAGGATCTTGGATTTTCCGGTGTGCTTGCGCGCCATGCGGATGGCGTGCTCGATGGCATCTGCGCCACCGTTGGTGAAGAAGATATGGCTGAACTCGCCTTGTGCCTGTTCAATGATGGACGCTGCTAGCTCACCACGCACGTCGCAGGCGAAAGCCGGATTGAGATTACTCACCCGCTGTAGCTGTGTGTTGATTGCTGCGACGAGTTCGGGGTGCCCGTGGCCAAGGTTCGCACTCACCAGCTGGGATGCTGCATCCAGGTAGCCCTTGCCGTTGTAGTCATAGATCCATGCGCCTTCAGCCTTGGCAACGGGCATGGGGTTGATCTTTGCTTGGGCGCTCCAGCTGTGGAAGACGTGGTTGCGGTCGTTGGAGCGGGCCTGCTGCTCGGCCGCCTCCGCCTCCTTCGATCCGACGCCAATTGTCTCACCCTGTGAGTTCGTGAACTCCGTGATGCTTAGTGGAAAGGGCTTTTTCGCCATGATGTGCGCCTCTTCGGGTGTTCGTTAGTGGTCCAGTATGTGGTCGTCGTGCGAACGAGTCGCGCGAGGTAGTTGCCCACTTTAGCGAACTTGAAGAGCTGGCACACGGCAGTGCCCCTGATAGCGCCACCATGAGTTACTGCTCAGTGAGGATGTTGTCTCACACGGTGAGATGTGAGATATTAGCGACGCATCGGCATCGCCCGCGCCCAGACTTATTCGTAGCGTTGTTCTTAGCTCAGTGTTCGCTCGCAGTGTTTTCGAATTCGGCTCCGTGTTCGCTTCCGAACTCCTCCTCATCGTCTTCTCCACTGGAGCCGTCGTGGAAGCCGAAGGCTTTGAGCCTCTTGCGGTCAGCAGCGGAGCTGGAGGCCGTCAGGCGCAGAAGCTCGGAATAGATGCCACCACTGGTGGCCAGTTCGGCCGGTGAGCCGACTTCGTCCACCCGGCCCTTGTCCAAAGTTACGATCACATCAACGTTGGCAATGGTGGACAGTCGATGAGCGATGACCAAGGTCGTTCGACCGACCATCAGCTCTTCCAATCCAGCTTGCACCACGCGCTCGGCCTTGGTGTCCAGGGCGGAGGTCGCTTCGTCGAGCACCAATACCGGCGCGTCCTTCAACATCGCGCGGGCTACCGCGATGCGCTGCTTTTGGCCACCGGAGAGGCGCAGGCCACGTTCGCCAATGAGTGTGTCGTAACCGTCTTTGAACCCCATGATGAAGTCATGGGCGAAGGCACGCTTGGCCACTGCGATGATCTCTTCCTCGGTGGCATCGGGCCTGGCATAAGCGATGTTCTCTCGCACTGTGCCGGAAAACAGAGCAGGTTCCTGGAACACCATGCCTACGGAAGAGCGCAGGGTCTGCGCGGAGGTCTCGGAAACCTCCTGTCCGCAGACGCGTAGCGAACCAGAGCTCGGTGAATACAGGCCTAGCAGAAGGTTCACTAGGGTCGACTTGCCGCCGCCTGATTCTCCGACGAGTGCAACCTTTTGGCCCTTGGTTGCGGAGAAGCTCACGTCGTGAATGACCGGCTCGCCTTCATTGTAGGCGAAGTTCACGCCGTCGAACTCGATCACTGGCCCGGTCGCTGGAGCGGACAGCTGCGGATGCGCGCCCGCATTGACATCGTCTTCAGGAACTAACATCGTCCCACCTGGGTGGGCGGCGGCGACAAGGGCCTTGGACGCAGCCGGTTCCTCCAGCTCCTCCATGGCCTCGAAGTACTCACGGGAACCTGCAGCGGCGCGTTGAGCGGTATCCACAAGCCAGCTCATCATCGTTGCCGGCTGGCGGGCCATCACTACATACTGCAACAGCAGAACCATGTCGCCGATAGAGAAGTGTCCGTTGAGCGTGCGCCAGAACAGCAACAGATAAATAGCGAAGAAAATGACATTGAGTGCGCCCATGCGCAGCATGTCCATGAAGTGCCAGTAACGAGATTGCTCCTTGGTCAGGTCAATGACATCCCGGAAGTGACCTTGAAACAGGCGCAACTCCCGCAGTTCCGTAACGAAACTCTTGACAACCTTGACCTGCCCGATCACCTCGGCGAATCGCCCCTGCGCCAGGTCGATGTGCTCGTTCTTCTCCTTTTCCCAGACGATCCATTTCTTCGACGTCAAGGTGGTCAGATACAGATACATCGGGAAGATGATGGCCAACAGAATCGCCAATGGCCAGTAGTACACGGCGGCAACACCAAGGATCAGGCCAACCGTCAGCAGCATGGAGAAGAAGTTGTTGGCAAAGGACTTAAAGAAGTCCGTCAGCCCAAGGATGGAGCGATCCAAGCGGGAAATAATTGTGCCCGTGACCTGATCGTCGAAGTAACGCTGGGGGAGTGCCAGTAGCTTGGCGTAGTAGCGGTTGGAGAGGATCTGCCGCATGCGGGTAGACATCACATCGCCGAACCAGCCGCCGATGTTGCGGACGACTGTGCCGGCAAGTTCTGCAGCGAGCAGGCCGACCGTGAGCCAGATGACTACGCTCGTTGCAGCTTCTACCGTGGAACGGCCAGCGAGAGCTTCCACGATGGCATCGGTGGCCTTCGCGACGAGAAACGGTGTGGCCATCGCGAGTAGTGCGGTGAGAATCGACGTGATGACCACCACGATGTAAAAAGGCCACAGTTCTTTGGTAGAGCGCAGGATCCGCGAAAACGACTTGATCATGTGGCCAGACTAACTCCTGGCGAGACAGCGGCGAATTCAGCCTACGAGTTCCGCCGCGGCGATACGGTCGAGGGCCTCGTTGAGAATCTCGCGCGATGTGGCGAAATTCAGGCGAACGTGTCCCTCGCCCTGGGGGCCGAAGGTGGTGCCTTCGGAAACCGCAATCTTCGCCTTTCGTAGTAATGTTTCGGCAGGTTTATGGCTCAACCCTGGCACGTTGCTGAGGTCAATCCATAGCAGGAAGCTGGCCTCTGGGCGGATGAAACGAGCGCCGGGAAGAACTTCCGGCAGGCGGCGTTCCAAGAGGTCGAGATTGCCCTCGAGGTAGCGCAGCTGGTTGTCCAACCATGCCTCCCCCTCGTTATAGGCAGTAGCTGCGGCCACCATGCCAAGCGTGGAGGCCTCACCGGTGCGCAGGTTATGAACCCCGGCGAGCTTTTTGCGGTCCGCAGGGTTGGTCATGATGATTTGTGCACAGTGGAGACCTGCGGTGTTCCACCCCTTCGATGTCGCTGTTACGGTGACGACGATGTCTGCTGCGCGCTCGCTGACTGTCGCCGCTGGGATGTGGGAGGCGCCATTGAAAACAACAGGAGCGTGGATTTCGTCGGAGATCACTCGAACACCATACTTATCGGCGAGGTCAATGACTGCCTGAAGCTCCTCAGCGCGAAAAGCTCGACCCAATGGGTTGTAGGGGTTGCAAAGGATGAGCGAGCCTACTCCCTCTGGGTTTTCTGGGTTGCGGAAAATGTCCTCCATTGCTTCAAGGTCAAAGCCCCATTCCTGTTCAGAGCTTCCCGGCGCGTGTTCTCCATTGTGTTCTGCGGAATTGCTGCCTTCGGTAGCGGGTTTTTCGCGCAACGTCATGGGCACGAAGGCGGCGGGGCGATTCGTGGCCTTCGGAACGTCGAAGAAAGGGTAGTAGCTGGGCAAAGTGATGACCACAGTGGATCCGGCCGGGGTGAGTTCATCAACGGCGACGGCCACGCCCTTCACAACATCGGGCACCACGCGCACCCATTCGGGCTTGATCTCCCATCCGTAACGCCGTGCACAGAAGTTGCTGAGGGATTCTTCTACCGGATTGCCGGCGCCACGGTAGCCGAAGTATTCGCGCTGTACGGCGTCCGTGATTGCTGTCCTGACCACCGGGCAAGTATCGAAGTCGGACTCGGCGACCCACAATGGCAGAACATCGTCCGCGTAACGGGTCCACTTCATAGTGCCTCGCGCCTGGAGAGTGGGGAGGTCGGGGATGGTGACCTCGTTGCTGATGTCCTGTGTGGTGGTCTGTGTTTCGCTCATGAGCACCACTCTAACCCCATCTAGACCAAGCTGTCTATTTTTGGTAGGTTGCTCACGCGCGTTTTTCGGGGTTGCTCACGCTCGCGATGACGGGCGACCCTGCTTCTCCCACTGCGGCCGGGGAAGGTAGAAGCGGCGCACGGGCTCCAATGGGTCGCTCACGACCTGTTCAGAGGCATCGGACATATCGAAACTCAACGTCTGCCTGCCAGTTCCTGCCGAGTATTGCGGCCAGTCCGGATCCACCCCCTTGGCGAAATTCGCAACGATTCCATGGAAACGATCCGCCAGCGGTCCCAATCTCCGCGGCGCGTCCGGTCCACAAAAACGCCCCACACTCACCGGCGCCACATCCAAAGTCTTGAACACGAGGGGCAGGTCTGCGCAGTGCTGAGCGTCTGTTCCTCGCTCACGGACATCACCAGGGCCGCCGTGGAACTCGTACATCCACGTCGGAGCCTTGTCTGCATGGACTTCTGCGGTCTCCAGGCCGAAACGTCGGATCTGCGCATCTCCGATCGCTCTGCCCATCGGCCGTGGGGGCTCAACCTCCTCGCAGTACTGTGCCCATCGTTCTTTCTCCGACGCCACCATCGGCGCACCCAAATGCGCCGAAAAGTGAGGGATGAGAGCCTTAGCTACAGCGCGCCTGAGGAACCCGCCATTTCGGTAGGCCGTGTCTATCCTCTCCGCGGGCCCCATTCGCACAAACTCGTCACGCAGCGTCCCGATGAGCAGTGGAACCTCTGCCATATTGCTGGGCGTGTGGGGAAACAGCCCCACGGCGCAGTCGGTGGGGTAACGGCGAGCAAAAGCTTTAAAGGCCTTGTTGACGCGCTCGTGACTCAGCGTGCTCACGTGCTCATAAGTCATTGGGCCTCGCAAGAGAGCTTTCGCGACACGCGCCCGCTTCCACCACGGAACTCGCGGTGCGCCCTGGGAGAGAATCACGGCCCGGTGGATCAGTCCTTGAGCGCGCGGGCTGCCCAGCGTGTAGGTGATCATCGTGCCACCAGCTGATTGCCCCATTGCGGTGACATTGTTCGGATCGCCACCGAAAGCATGGATATTGCGCTGGATCCACCGCAAAGCCATCAACAAGTCCTCGATGGCGCGGAAGTAGGGAGGCTCACTCGTGGCGTCGAAATCATCGGGCAGCGGTTCGCCCTCCAACGGTAAGAAGCCATCGAAGCGGAAGCGGTAGTTCACGGAAACGACAATGCAACCGGATTCAGCGAAAGCATCACCGCGATACCACGGGCCATCGCCGTGCCCCTCCTGGAAACGGCCACCATGGACGAACACGATCACGGGCAACTGCTCATCCGCGGGGATTGGACCTGCCGGTCGAGTAACGGACAGGGTATGCCGTGTACCCATACGGCGAGGCAGCGCCTCCAAAGTGTCGGCGAAATCCTCGGGTGGGCGGGGTGGCGCGAAGCGCTCCGCGACGGTTCGCGGCTCCCGTGCGAAAGGAATCTGCGTCCAGTGGGAGGCTACGGGGCCACTCCATCCTCGGACCGTGCCCTCCGCTGTGCGGACATCGAGAGCAGGGTTCGCTTGGGGCTTAACTCTCATGCTCCTCGATGCTAGTCACGGGGAGTCGTTACAGTGAGGAGTTATGGAAGATTTCCTCGCACCATCAGAATTGCCTTACGAACTACCAGACTTCGCGAATGTGGAGGTCAGTGGTCTGGTCCCGGCGTTTCGGACAGCCTTAGCTGATCACGCTGCCGAGATCACGGCGATTGCCGACAACCCGGAGGAACCAACCTGGTCCAACACCATGGAGGCCTTGGAAACCGCCGGACAGATGCTGCAGCGCGTGCTGGCCATTGTGTTCAACTACTCCGGCACGATGGCCACGGCCGACGTCCGGGAAGTGGAATCCACGGTCTCAGCGGAGCTTGCGGAGCATATGAGCGACATGCTTTTGAATTCCGCACTGTGGGCCCGCGTCGAGGCCATGCCGCCGCAGGCCGAGGGTAGCGAGGAAGCCGCGCTGCTGACTTATTGGCGACGCCGCTTCATCCGTGGCGGAGCCAATCTCTCTGAAGCCGATAGGGCAACGCTGAAGGAGATCGATGCTCGGTTAGCCACCCTTACCACGCGTTTCGGCGCCCAGCTGCAAGAGTCCACGGAGAAGAATGCCGTACACATCGTGGATGAGGAGCTGCTTTCGGGACTCGACGAAGACACGAAATCTCGCTTGGCCGCGGATGCGGAAGATGCAGGAAAGGACGGGTGGTTGATTCGTCTGGAATTGCCGAGCGTGCAATCGATCCTGGAAGAACTCGACAGCGAACAGGCACGTAAGTTGGTGTACAACGCCTCCATTCGGCGCGCCGGGACTGATAATGATGAGACGTTGCTGGAGATCGTTCGTTTGCGAGCTCAGCGTGCTGAACTGCTGGGCTACGCCAACCATGCGGAGTTTGTCGCGGAGGTAGAGACAGCGGGGTCTGTTGAAGCGGTTGATGACCTGCTGAACCAGTTGACGCCAGCTGCCGTGGCAAATGCATGGGGAGAGTACAAGGAAGCAGCCGACAAGCGAGCCATTAGTGGCGGTGCAGGACCGACCGAAGGGGGTGACGGTGACGCCGAGCAGGTTGAAGAGTCTGTCAGCGGTGATACCGCTTGGGCTGCAGCTGGTCCTGGCGCTGGGGAAATGACCGCGGCTGACTGGCCATATTGGTCCGGCAAACTTCGTGGCGAACACCTCAGCGTAGATGAGGCTGAGCTGAAGAAGTACTTCCCACTGAATCAGGTGATGGTCGACGGTGCTTTCTACGCTGCGCAGCGTCTATACGGCATCGAGATCACCGAGCGGGCAGACCTCGTCGGTTACCACCCGGATGTCCAAATCTGGGAGATCCGCGAAGGCCAGGACGCCGCCAACCCTGGTGCGGAAATCGGACTGCTCCTGACGGATATGTACGCCCGCTCCACCAAGCGGGGAGGCGCGTGGATGAGTAGTTTCGTGGACCAGTCCAACCTCATCGGTCAATTGCCGGTTGTGGTCAACGTCATGAACATCGCCAAGCCAGCCGAAGGCAGGCAAGCCCTGTTGAGCATGGATGAGGTTTCCACAGTCTTCCACGAGTTTGGCCATGCCCTGCACGGACTGCTCTCCGACGTGCGTTACCCGAGCCTGTCCGGAACCTCAGTTCCTCGCGACTTCGTGGAGTTCCCCTCCCAGATCAATGAGAATTGGGCTCTGGAACCAGAGGTACTGACCAATTACGCACGGCACGTGGAAACCGGAGAGGTGATTACGCCTGAGCTGGTGAAGGCCGTGAGAGACCAAGCGAAGTGGGCGCAAGGCTTTGCCACCACGGAGTACCTCTCAGCCTGCTGGGTGGACCTCGCTTGGCACAAGGTGTCCGCGCAGGAAGCTGAAAAGATTAGCAGCGTGGAGGATTTCGAGAGGGCTGCGGTGGAGGCTGCTGGCGTCGATCTCGACGGGCTCATTGCACCGCGCTACCGCTCTTCGTATTTCAACCACATCTTCGCTGGTGGTTACTCAGCTGGATACTGGAGCTACCTCTGGGCGGAGGTGCTGGATGCGGATGGCTTCCAGGCATTCGTGGATACCGGTGCTGCTCGTGGTGACGTCGGAGAAGATCAGAGTGCTCAAGGAACCGCGTATGTAAGCGGACACGAAGGCTCCGAGCGTTCTGGGACTGCAGCTAGCGCAGACGCGATTGAGATTGATCCTGAGGATGTGCGCTTCGCCGGTGAACGATTCCGCCGGATGATTCTCTCTCGTGGGGCCACGATTGACTACGAGGATGCGTTCTGGATGTTCCGTGGTCAGCAGCGAGACGTTAAGCCGTTGCTCCGCCGACGCGGACTAGGGGGCGCGGTCAACGAGTAGGCCAGTCCAAGTTGGCGAAGTAGTTGGCGTGGTGGCTGAGCTACTACACGGCTACTACACGGGTGACGCTAAACTAGAGATCCTATGTTCGAATGGCTGATCAACCTTCCCGTCATCGTGCAGACTCCACTGGTGGTGGTCTGTGCGCTGGTGGTGTGCCTCGCGTTTGCAGCAGTGTTTCATGCGCTGCTGTGGAGGGTTGTTCGGCCGACGGATGAAGAGCGCAAGGTCGCAGGTTACGGCGAAGACGGCTCTATACTGAAGAAGCTGTTGCTCATGACCGACCGCGATGAAGTGACATTGAACGAGATTGAAAGTTCGGCGATCAACGGGGCTGGCGGGTTGAGCAGCCCAGATGAGGATCACAGTCAGGCTGGCGCAAGTGACCAGCCTGAGGCCAGTGAAAATGGCCAGGTTGAGGTCAGTGATTCACCTCGGCGGAATGGTCGGACTGAAGCTCGCAGTGAGGTAGCTGCGAGCGGTTCAAGTGAGCTGAAGCCACGGTCTGAGCTGAAGAGTCCGTCCGAGTCGAATAGCCAGAATGAACACGAAGAACCGGTCCGCTAGGAGGGCTCGCTAGTTATGAAGCATCACTCTAAAGTGCGTCAGGCGCTGATCTTGCTTGTCGTGCTATTGCTGGTGGCGTGGCTAATCTCCACTTTCCTTTAGCCTTTCTTTCAGCCTCGTCGTGGCGCTGCCGCGGGCTGCCACCCATTGGCTCTACTGTGGGCTGCCACCCATTGGCGCTGCCGCGGGCTGGCCTCCAACGACTCGGGTGTGGCAAAATTTCTCGCCTTTTTAAATTTCGCCACCCTATCGCGGCGAGCCGCCTACTCGCCCCGAGCCGCCGCAAGGACATCGCGAGCGAGCTTCAGCTTCGGCAAATCCTCAACCATCACCGCCTGTTCCTTGTGGTCGCACAGCGGCACGCACCAATTCGGGTACAGGTCGTGGGTTGTGCCTGGCTGGTTCTGGGCTCGCTGGTCGCCCACCATATCCACCAAAGCGACACACCTCAAGGCAGAAGGAGTCATAGCCAGGAAGCGGTTCATTCCTTCGAGAATTCCGGTGCTGCCCAACCCGGCTTCACTGCCGAGCTCTGAGCTTTTCATCATATCGCCGGTGCTGCCCTGACCAGCTGCATCGCCCAGCCCAGAGCACTCCTTCAATCCATCGGCACCACCTGGTCGCGCATCACGTCCGAACTGCGCATCCTGTGGTTCCTTATTCACACCATCCCCGGTGAAGTACTCCTCACACGGCAAGTCCCTAAAGGCACCAACGCGACCCATCATGGACAGCACTTGGGCTTGCCAGTTGGCGTCGTCGGTATATTCCTCTTCGACTGAGCGGGTCAACACCCCGAGTTTCTCGCGTAATTTGATGTGGCCGCCCCGCAGGTAGGAGGCTGTTGGAGGAAGGTCGTGCGTGGTGACGGAGGTTAGCGCGAGCTCCCGATAACGATCCGGGGTCTTTGCTCCCTGCTCATCGCCTTCGAACCACACGATCGATGTGCCCATGACACCTCGCGAGGCCAGGTAATCCTGCACCCATGGCTCGAAGGTGCCCAGGTCCTCGCCGATCACTACGGCGCCTGCCCGTTCGGCCTCGAGGACTAGCGCGCCGATCAACGCCTCGTGGTCATAGCGCACGTAGGTGCCTGTCGTCGGGGAGCACATGCGGGGGATCCACCATAACCGGAACAGGCCGAGGACATGGTCCACGCGGATTCCTCCTGAGCTGCGGAGGATCGTCCGGAGCATATCTCGCCATGGCTTGTAGCCTTCCTTGGCCAGTTTCCACGGGTGCCATGGTGGCTGCGACCAATCTTGTCCTTGCTGGTTGTAACCGTCTGGTGGGGCGCCCACGCTGGCGCCAGGTGCGAGTACGGGGGCGAGGGTCTGGGCATCCGCGCCGCCAGGGTGTACACCCACGGCCAGGTCGGCCATCAATCCGATTCGCATTGTCGACGCCAAGCTGGTCTGTGCTGCGAGTTCCTGCTCTTGGCACAGCATCTGGACCCAGGCGAAGAAGTCCGCGGTGAGCTTCATGCTGTGCTTTGCCCCGTAGGTTTGGGCTGCGTGGGCGCACCAGTTGGCGAAGCCTTCGAGTCCTTCACCTTCGCGTTCGCGATAGGACTGTAGTTGCGTCTCGCGAGCGGAGCCGATGCCGGCGCACCACAGCTCGTAGAGCGCGCGCAGTTTGGAGGACATCACCGGGTTCCGGTCCAGTTCGGCGCTACTGCTGTTGGCTTGGGCGAGGTTTTCCTTCATTACGCCGATGGTTTCGTGTAATTCGGGGTGTGTCGCGTATTCCGGGGTGTCCTCTACACGGATATAGATGGGATTGGTGAAGCGGCGGGTGGTGGGCAGGTAGGGGGAGTTTTCGACGGGCGGTACGGCCTCGGCGGCGTGCATCGGGTTGACCAGGATGAAATCTGCCCCTCCCATGATATGGAGGGCCTCTCCGAGTGTGGCGAGGGTGCGGTAGTCTCCGATACCCCATGCTTCACGGTCGCGGACGGAGTACAGCTGAGCCATGACGCCAGTGGCGGGCTGTTCTACGAAACGGTCTGCGGAGGACAGTCGCTGTGGGGAGACCAGCAGGGTGGAGGTGGTGCTTTTCTCCCCGGCCGGTCCCGAGATGCGAGCGTGGAGCTCGTGCCAGCCGGCGTCTAGTGCTGGTATGTCGAAGGTTGCGGTTCCGTACGTTGTGGCGTCGACAATGACGGGAGGGATCCACACGTCCGCCTGAGTGCAATCGAGGCGCTGGCCTTGTTCTGTCTGAATCCATACGTCGACGGTGTCGCCGTCTATGCAGTGCACCTGGACTTGGCGGCCTCGAGCTGCGATTGCAGTGATGGTGGGTTCGACGATCTGCTCGTAGCGGGTGGCGATCAAAGTCTCGTGAGCAGCTAAGAGAGACGACTCGTTGGGTTCTGCGGGAATCTCAAGTCCGAGCTCACGCAGTGCAAACAGGACAGTAGCGGGGGACACATCGACGCGTTGGCCATCTTGGCCGACGTACCACGTGGAGACACCGCACTCGTTTGCGAGGGCTTTGATGAGTTCCTGTTCACGCGGGGTGAGTGTGGCGCGGGCATCGGGAGATTCACTGAAAGTCACAGTAGTTATTGTGCCGTTCAGGGGGTGATGATGCCACCGGTGTGGGGGCTAGTAGGAAAAAATTTAGCTATAGGATTAACGTGATCCGGCTCACTAATATATGTTTGTAGATGTCAATGTCACGTTGTTCCCGCACCCGGGTATCTCCACAACGGACAGATGAAGGAAATAGCAAGGCAAGAGGAGAACAATGACCACGACGGAATACACGTCTGAGGCGCTCTACACCGTTGGTGAGAAGGACACGATCATTTCGGCTCTGCGAGAGCTGCAGGCCGAAAAGCCAAACCTCATCTGCTTCCACCGCCCGGTGAATCTCAATTGGGAAAAGGTCACCGTCACCCAGTTCCTTGACGAGGTTTACGCCGTGGCTAAGGGTCTGATCGCTAACGGCCTGCAGCCAGAGCAGCGCGTCGCGATCATGTCCTCGACTCGCTACGAGTGGACGCTGGCCGACTTTGCGATCCAGGCGTGCGGTGCGACGTCCGTGCCGATCTACCCATCTTCTTCCACCAGCCAGTGCGAGTGGATCATCCAGGATTCTGGCGCCGTCCTTGCCTTCGCTGAAGACAGTGAACACAGCACGCGCCTCAATACTTTCGTTCGTAGCGGTGAGCGACAGCCAGATACTGCCCACCTTGATCGCGTGTTCACCTTTAACCAGAACGCCATTGCAGACCTCGTCAAGGAAGGTGAAGAGGCCGGCATTGAGCAGGAGGAGATCGAGAAGCGCATCGGTGCAATGACCTCTTCCACGATCAACTCCATCGTCTACACCTCCGGCACGACCGGTCGCCCAAAGGGCTGCATCCTGGATCACTCCAACTGGCTGTCCGAGACGCGCTCCCTGCTGTCCAACCCGATCGGTGCTTTCGCTGGCGAGGGCCGTGGCACTCTGATGTTCCTGCCGCTGGCACACGTGCTGGCTCGCGCTGTGTCCTACACCGCTATCCTCGGCTCCTCGGAGCAGACGTACTGGTCTGACACCGACACCCTCGTCACCGAATTCCAGCGTGCCCAGCCACACATGATCCTTGGCGTGCCTCGTATTTTCGAGAAGGTTCACGCTGCTGCCAAGGCAAAGGCAAGCGAAGCTGGTGGCGCCAAGGCCAAGATCTTCGCCATCGCGGAGAAGGTGGCGACCGAATACTCCAAGGCGCTGGATACCGATAAGGGCCCAAGTGTGGGTCTGAAGATTCGCCGCGCGATCTTCGACAAGCTCGTGTACAGCAAGCTGCGCGAAGTGCTCGGTGGCAACCTCCTGTACTGCATCTCCGGTGGCTCCGCCCTCAACCCTGAGCTCATGCACTTCTTCCGTGGCGTTGGCGTCATTATCTACGAAGGCTATGGCTTGACCGAGTCCACCGCTGCTGTGGCTGTGAACAATGATCAGGACAACATCATTGGCACTGTCGGCAAGCCGGTGGGTGGCAACACTGCACGTATCGCCGAAGACGGTGAGGTTGAGCTCAAGGGCACCGTCGTGTTCAAGGGCTACTGGAAGAACGAGGAGGCCACGAAGAAGGACTTCACCGAAGACGGCTTCTACAAGACCGGTGATCTCGGAACTCTGCTGCCGACCGGACACCTCAAGATCACCGGACGTAAGAAGGAAATCCTGGTGACGGCGGGTGGTAAGAATGTCTCCCCAGGCCCAATGGAGGATATTCTGCGCTCCGCACCGCTGATCTCCCAGGCCATGGTCGTGGGCGACGATCAGAAGTTCGTTGGCGCACTGATCACCCTGGATGAAGAAGCTGCGTCGCGCTTCAAGAAGGACAATGGCATCCCGCAGAACACCAGCGTCCTTGAGTTGGCGAAGAACCCGGTGCTGCGCTCCCAGATTCAGGATGCGATCAACGAGGCTAACCAGACTGTCTCCTCCGCTGAGAGCATCAAGAAGTTCCGCATCGTCCACCGTGACTTCACTGAGGAGCAGGGCGAGGTCACCCCGTCCATGAAGCTGAAGCGCTTCGCTGTCGCAGAGCACTTCGCCCGTGATATTCAGAAGATTTACTCCTCCAAGTAGAACTTCGCGATAACGCGCAAAAACAGGCAAGTTTTTGCCTGTTGCAACGGCCACGCCTCCAACCGAGGGGCGTGGCCCTGTTTTATTGTGGCAAGCGTGAACGAAAGCGCTTTGTCGCTTTTGTGGTTCGAGTTCACTGCTCGGACCAGGCATTTATTGACGTTTCGTAGGTTCATGACTGGGAGAGGAGTGTGGCGCGTGCACTACGATGCCAATTTGCGCGTCCGTGAGCTCACCCAGAACATCTACGACATTGGTGATGAGATCGCCGAGCACATCGATCATGTGGCCCAGTCGATGAAGGATTGGGACCCTGAGTTGGTGGAAGATTGCCTGCTTGAGTTGGATGAGATCGTCCACGAGGGGCGACAAGAGGTACGTCCGCAGCTATCGGAGCTCAATGGTTTGCGCCAAGCTTTCGTCTCGGGCGTCCGATCCGGGCAGATGTCCGGATCGACACGGAGTTACTCCTCCTTGGGGCAGACGAACTTCGCGCACCCTGGGCGCACACTGTCCTTCATGCATAAGGGCAAGGCTGTGATGGCGGACGCGGTGGCGTCGGATGACAAGAATGAGTGCGCGCAGTCGGGTGAGTTGGTGGAGCCTGAATCCATGGCCTCGACGGCGACGTGGCGGCTGTGGATGCGACAGAGCATCGAGGCTATGACGGCGGAGTTAGACGAGCTGGCCGAGTGGGTCGTCGGGCAGACACAAGCCGCGCTGGAGGCGCAGTCCGTACTGCTACCGCAGGTGTACTCCAAGGCCCGCGAACAGACCATCGAGATCGCTGGTCGTTTCGGCGCAGTTATCGACCGCCAGCCCGAGTTGGCCCAAGGTATGCGGGGTGAAGCGCCGCCACCATTCCTCCAAGACCGCGCTCGTATCGAGGCTGTCCTCAATCGTATCCAGCAGCGCCGCGAAGCACGTGACGCAGCGGTCTAGTTTCCCTTCTCGGCCACATTCCGGCCTGCGCCACTGCGGCGTCTAATGCGTAGCCATCGGCAGCACTGTCCCGCCCGCCGGTTACAGTGGTGCACATGGCACACGGCCTTTATATTCATGTTCCTTTTTGCAGCTCGCGCTGTGGGTATTGCGACTTTAATACCTACACAGCTCGCGAGCTAGGTGCAGGCACTGGCAATAGCGTTGAGGGCTATTTGCGCGCGCTCGAGGTCGAGCTCGAGCAAGCCGCTGCACAGTGGGATGTGCCTGCGGATTGGCAGGGGGTGAACACAGTTTTCTTCGGCGGTGGCACGCCGTCTCTCCTGGGGCACGAGGGTTTGACCCGCGCCTTGCGGGCGGTGAAGCGAACAGTGGGGATCACACCGGATGCGGAGGTAACCACGGAATCTAACCCGGAGTCCACCAATCCGGAGTACTTCGACAAGCTCCGTGCGGAGGGCTTCACCCGCATCTCTTTAGGCATGCAGTCGGCTGCGGGGCACGTGTTGAAAGTTCTCGAACGGCAGCATACTCCGGGGCGGCCTGTTGCAGCGGCGAAGGAGGCGATGGCTGCGGGTTTTGAGCATGTCAACCTCGACCTCATCTATGGCACACCGACGGAGACGGATGAGGACTTGCGGGCCTCACTCGCGGCCGTGCTGGAAGCTGGCGTGGACCATGTCAGCGCGTACTCCCTGATCGTCGAGGATGGTACTGCCATGGCGCGTAAGGTCCGTCGCGGTGACCTTCCCACACCCGATGAGGACGTCCTCGCGGACCGTTATGAGATGATCGACGCCACCCTTCGCGAGCATGGTTTTTCCTGGTACGAGGTCAGTAACTGGGCCCGTCCAGGTGGAGAATGCCAGCACAACCTCATTTATTGGAGGGGAGGCCAGTGGTGGGGTGCTGGGCCCGGCGCACACGGATGCGTGCGGCTGAAGAAAGGAGTGCCGGGGCATAATTCGGACGATGGTGCCCGTGCAGGTAACGAAGCGCCGCGTCCAGGGTTGACCCGTACCGTGAATGCCAAGCATCCCAACACTTACTTTCAACACCTCGTGGGCACTGAGGCTGCGTCCAATCCCGCGGGCGCGATCGTGACGACGGAATTGCTCAGCGCGGCTGATGTGAGAACCGAGCACGTAATGCTCGGACTACGGCTGGCCGAGGGGCTGGAGCTTGACTCTGCCGGTGAGGCGCCTGTGGCGTCGGTCATCGACAAGTACGAGGGGATGGGACTGCTGGAGCGCATTCAGAAAGGACGAGTTCGGCTGACCGACCGCGGGCGTTACCTGGCAGACGGTATCGTGACAGACATCATCCTGGCGCAGGACTAAGCTTGGGAATAATCAAAGCGGGAGGAGCCATTCGCACCATGTCAGCGGGAACGGAGCAACGCCGCAACGATGTGTTGTGGGCGATCGTCTCAGACTTCATTGCCACGCAGGAGCCCGTGGGTTCCAAAATGCTCGTAGATCGGCATAAGCTCGGTGTATCCTCTGCAACCATCCGTAATGACATGGCTGTGCTGGAGGCCGAAGGCTACATCACGCAACAACACGCCAGCTCCGGGCGCATTCCCACAGCCAAGGGCTACCGGCGCTTCGTCGATGCTATTCATCAGGTCAAACCTCTCAGCCGGCCAGAACGACGGGCCATCCTCGACTTCTTGGAAAATGGTGTGGACTTGGAGGATGTGCTGCGCCGCAGCGTGCAGTTGCTGGCGCAGCTCACGCGACAGGTCGCGGTGGTTCAGCTACCGGACCTGCGAGTGGGACGCGTCAAGCACTGCGAGATCGTCTCCCTTGGCACCGGGCGCTTGCTCCTCGTTCTCATTACAGATACTGGCCGAGTGGATCAGCGTAATGTGGACCTCACGGAGCCACTCTCCGAGGATAACGTGGCTCGGTTGCGCGACCTGATCAATGGCGCGATGGTGGGGCGCACCTTGGACGAGGCGTGTGCACAGATCGCGAAGGTCTCCGGGGAGGCAAAGTCTAAGGCGATTTCGGCGGAACTGCGCGGGGCTGTTCTCGCAGTGACGACTGTGCTGGTAGAGACGCTGCTTGAGCGGCCCAACGACAAACTGATTCTCGCTGGTACCTCCAACCTCATGAGTGCGGGGCTGACTGGTGGCGAGGACCTCGCTCCGGTGTTGGAGGCTCTCGAGGAGCAGGTTGTGGTACTCAAGATGCTCAACGGTGTGCGCGATATGCACTGGCGAGTATCCATCGGTGAAGAGAATGAGGATGAAGAGCTGCGTGGCGCGTCCGTGATCTCCGCTGGTTATGGCAGTTCCACCACAGTCTTGGGAGGCTTGGGAGTTGTGGGGCCGACTCACTTGGATTATCCCGGAACAATCTCTTCTGTGGCGGCGGTGGCGCACTACGTCTCTCGAATCCTAGCGGGTGAGTAGGAGCAGATGAACGCAGGCGGGTAGACTGTTGAGGTTATTTTAACAGCTCTAAGTCCAGATCCCCGCGGCCAGCAGGGCGCCGGGGCAGAAGTACCTACTAGAGGGGCGATGACCTAAGTGGCTCGTGACTACTATGGCATTCTCGGCGTGGACCGGGATGCTACCGATGCTGAGATCAAGAAGGCGTACCGCAAGCTTGCACGCAAGTACCACCCGGACGTCAATCCGTCGGAGGAGGCCGCGGAGAAATTCCGTGAAGCATCCTTGGCACAAGAGGTCCTGACAGATCCACAGAAGCGTCAGATCGTCGATGCTGGCGGTGATCCTGAGGAACAAGGGGGCTTCGGCGGAGGTGCCGGCGCAGGTGGCTTCAGCGGCGGCTTCGGGGACATCTTCGACGCTTTCTTCGGCGGCGGGAGCGGCGGACAGCGCGGACCGCGTGTCTCCCGTGTTCGTCCGGGCAATGATGCGCTGCTGCACATGGAGATCTCCTTGGAAGAGGCGTTCTCCGGCGTCACCCGAGAAGTGACCGTGGATACCGCCGTGCTGTGTGAGCCTTGCCAGGGATCAGGCTCGAAGTCGAAGTCCAAGCCGGTCATGTGCCCCACCTGTCACGGTCAGGGTCAGGTCATGGAATTGCAGAACTCCATCCTCGGTCGCGTGCAGGTAGCGCGCACCTGTACCCGCTGCCAGGGAACGGGTGAGATCGTCGAAGATCCGTGTGAGAACTGTGGTGGCGATGGGCGCGTGCGTTCGCGCCGGGACCTGAACATTTCTGTACCTGCGGGAATCGCCGATGGCATGCGCATCCGCCTCGCAGGCAAGGGCGAGGTGGGTCCTGGCGGCGGCCCCAACGGCTCCATTTTCGTGGACATCTCAGTCGCGGAGCACTCCCACTTCCTGCGCGATGGCGATGACCTGCATGTGACGATCCACGTGCCCGCGGTCGAGGCCGCGCTGGGAACGGAAGTGAAGGTGCCTATGCTCGATGATTCCACGACGACTGTGAACGTGGCACCGGGAACGCAGCCGAATTCGACGATCAGCCTCGACGGTGAGGGCATGCCGCGCCTGCGCCGCGAAGGCCGTGGCCATCTGGTTGCACATGTGGATGTCACCATCCCGACCGAATTGGACCGCCATTCCCGCGAATTGTTTGAGAAGTTGCGCGACCAGACCAGGGAAGAGGTCGGCGTGACGTCGAAGCATGACGATCATGGCGGCTTGTTCTCCCGCCTGCGTTCGAAGTTTGGGCGTTAGATGACGGATCCGGTCTACATCCACCCGTTGCCAGAGGCCGTGTCGGTGGGCAGCACTTTCGCACTCACGGGTGCGGAGGCGCGCCATACAGAGGTCAAGCGCATGCGCGATGGGGAAGCGTTGGTGGTCTCCGATGGGGTGGCGAGCGCCGTACGCGGCCAATGGCAGTCCGGCCAGGTCGTGGTCACCGAGGTGCTGGATGTGGAGCAGCCACGCCCGCGTGTGACGGTGGTGCAGGCCATCCCGAAATCCGAGCGCGCGGAGTTGGCCGTGGATCTTATGACACAGGCTGGCGTGGATCGGATCATCCCGTGGGCCGCTTCCCGCAGCATCGCCAAATGGGATGGTAAGGAGCGCAAAGCCCGCGCGAAGTGGGAAAATGCGGCGCGGTCTGCGGCCAAGCAGTCTCGCCGTCTCCTCGTCCCTGAGGTCGACGAGCAGCTCAAGCGCCCCAGTGATCTGGCGAATCTTTTGGCCGACGCCGCCAAGACCCGCATTGTGGTGCTTCATGAATCTGCGGAGGTGGGCATTGCGGAAGTGGACTTCGATGTCGACGAAGTCGTGCTGATTGTCGGACCAGAAGGTGGCGTGTCTGATGAGGAGCTTGCGCAGTTTGCTTCTTTGGGGGCTCAAGCCATCGTGCTAGGCCCACAGGTAATGCGCACCGCATCCGCCGCAGCTGTGGCGCTTGGTGCTCTCGGCGTACTCACCTCTCGGTGGGGGAAGGCTACAATCGGCTGACATGACATCCTCCTTTGCACGATCCCCTCGCGTGGTGAGTACGACCGTGGAAGTGGACCCGGCTGTGGTTCTTCAGGTCGCAGGCCCCGCTGATGAAAATCTTCGCGTGCTCGAGGACGCAGTGGACGCTGATCTGCTGACCCGAGGCAACCACATCACGGTTCGCGGAGAGGCCGCCGAAGTATCTCGTGCTCGGCGCGTGCTGCAAGAACTCATCAACATGGCTCACCGTGGCAGCCCAATTAGTGCGGACACAACGCGCCGCGTGGTGGGGCTCGTGGAACAGCAGGCAGATCGTTCCTTTGCAGAGGCCACGGCATCGGCAGCACCGATTGTCTCCTATCGCGGAAAATCCGTCCGCCCGAAGACCTTGGGGCAACGGGAGTACGTCGATGCGATCGATGAAAATACCGTAGTCATCGGTGTCGGCCCAGCCGGCACCGGCAAGACGTATTTGGCGATGGCGAAAGCCGTGCAGGCTCTGACGAACAAGGAAGTCAATCGCATTATCCTGACACGTCCGGCTGTGGAGGCCGGTGAAAAACTAGGCTTCCTCCCCGGCACGTTGGGGGACAAGATCGACCCCTACCTGCGCCCGTTGCACGATGCGCTGCGCGAAATGGTCGATCCGGAAAGTATTCCCCGTCTCATGGAGACTGGTGTCGTCGAAGTCGCTCCTCTGGCCTACATGCGCGGCCGAACGCTCAACGGTAGCTTCGTCATCCTCGACGAGGCACAGAACACCACCCCAGCGCAGATGAAGATGTTCCTCACGCGCCTGGGATTTGGTTCGAAGATGGTCGTAACCGGCGATATGACGCAGGTGGATCTGCCGGGGCATCAGGAATCCGGTCTGGCGGTAGCCCAGAAGATTCTTAACGACGTCAATGGTGTGCATGTCGCGCGCCTCGATAATGATGATGTGGTGCGCCATCACCTCGTCGGGCGAATTGTGGATGCCTACGACAGGTTTGAAGCCGAACAGGAGTTGCGTCGTGAAGACGAGGAAGAGGCACGCAGGGAACATCGCGCACGAAGGAAGGGACAGCAACGATGAGCATCGAAGTTTTTAACGAATCGGGCAGGGGAGAGGTCAACGAAGAGGAACTCATCGATGTGGCGCGCTACGCCCTGTGGACCATGGACGTACACTCCGCCGCAGAGCTTTCCATTCATATCGTTGACGAGGAGACCATCGCTGATCTGCATGTTCGGTGGATGGACCTGCCTGGGCCAACCGATGTGATGAGCTTTCCCATGGATGAGCTGACCCCAGGGTGGGGACGAAAGGACGGCCCTCCGACCTCCCCGGCCATGCTGGGTGACATCATGCTCTGTCCGGATTTTGCGGAAGGGCAGGCGCAACGTGCGGGGCATTCGCTCGCGCACGAGCTCGATCTGCTGACAGTGCATGGAGTGCTGCACCTCTTGGGATTTGACCATGTGACGCCAGAGGAAGAACAGAAGATGTTCGCGTTGCAGAACGAGATTCTGGCGAATTGGTATGACTCCCAGGATGAACGTGGCGTGAAATTTGCTCCGAAGCCGACGGGCGCCGCGGCTTTTCCCTCTGCAGCTGATCGTGATGATTCCGGCAGCATGGGACGCGGTGACGCTGGGCCTGGCAGCGACGGTTCGGATTTTTAGGACAGTTCCTGACACATGGATACTCTGACACTTGTGGGCATCCTCATCGGTGTAATCACCCTCGGATTTGGCGGCGTGCTCTCCCTGATGGAGACCGCCGTCAGTTCGATTTCGCTGGCGCGGGTGGAAGCACTGGTGAAGGACGAGAAGCAAGGTAGCGAGCGCCTTCTCCGGGTGGTTCGGGACAAGCCCCGCTACATTAATTTGCTGGTGCTACTGCGAACGATCGCGGAGGTCACCGGCGCCGTGCTCACCGCTGCTGTTTTGCTGCGTCTGGTGGAAAACTCCACGTGGGCGATTATCGCGGCCATCGCTGCGGTGACTCTGTACGAATTCCTTGTCATCGGCGTGCTGTCACGGACCTTGGGGCGTAAGAACCCGTACACGATCTCCCTGGCCTGCGCGCCGGCACTGCTGGGGTTGGCGACGATCTTTGGGCCTGTGGCGTGGATGCTGGTGAAGGCTGGCAATGTCTTGACCCCCGGGAAGGGATTCCGGGATGGTCCATTTGCCACGGAAATCGAGCTTCGTGAAATGGTGGACATCGCCTCTGAACGCGGCATCGTAGAATCTGATGAACGCCGCATGATTCAGAGCGTGTTCGACCTCGCAGACACGACCGCGCGCACTGTGATGGTTCCGCGACCCGAAATGTTCTGGATTGAAGCCGATAAAACCGTCAGCCAGGCGCTGAACCTCTGTATCCGTTCCGGGCATTCCCGCGTGCCAGTGATCGGAGAAGACGTGGATGACATCGTGGGCGTGGCTTATCTGAAGGATTTGATTGCCCATGTCCACGGTGCGTCGGCGGAGCAGCGGATGGTGCCGGTGCGTGAGATCATGCGCCCGGCGAAATTCGTGCCGGATTCACGGTTGTTGGATGACTTGCTAGAGGAGATGCAGCGCGAACAAATCCACTTGGGGATGCTTGTCGACGAATACGGTGGCATTTCCGGGCTCATTTCCATGGAAGACATCCTGGAGGAGATCGTCGGCGAGATCTCCGATGAATATGATGCCTCGGAGGTTGCACCAATCGAGGATTTGGGCGATGGATCCTATCGCGTTGTGGCTCGCCTGAGCTTGGAAGAAGTCGAGGAACTGTTTAACGACCCGGAGCTGGTGACGGATGTATCGGCGCCGGAAATGAACGAAGGGACTGCTTCGCCAATTAACGCGGAGGGTGAGGAAGAACTAGAATCCGAGGTGGACATTCCAGACATTGAATTCTCCGCTGAACAGCGTGAGGAAGTCGATACAGTCGCGGGCCTCGGAGCCTACGAGCTGGGTCGCCTGCCTCTTCCTGGTGCGGAGATCACCACCGCAGGATTGCACTTCCTTTTCGAAGGCGGCAAGGACCGTCGCGGTCGTGTGAAAATCCGCAGCGCAATTGTGCGCCGTGATCCCAACTCCCGTACTTTCAGCGCCCCCGACCAGGAGAACTACAACTAAATGAGTACCAACCCACAGGACACTCCGGACGTGTCAGGTCAGCCTAGTTCGCACGAAGATGATGCGCGACGGGACGAGGTGGACTTTCCCGCTTTCCCCGGTGAGGATGGTTTCCCAGAGGAAGCCGCTGCATTCCCGGACGAGGCATTGGCAGTGCCCGCCGAATATGCGACCGAGGAAGGGTTCCGTTCTGGCTTCGTGAGTTTTGTGGGCAGGCCAAATACGGGAAAGTCAACGCTCACTAACGCGTTGGTGGGGGAGAAGATTGCCATCACCGCGGATCAGCCGGAAACGACACGTCACCCAATTCGTGGCATTGTGCACCGTGAGAATGCGCAGATCATCCTGGTGGATACCCCTGGTCTTCACCGTCCGCGCACCCTCTTGGGTGAACGGTTGAATGAGGTGGTGAAGGATACCTACGCAGATGTAGATTTGATCTGCGTGTGCGTGCCGGCCGATGAGAAGATCGGCCCCGGTGACCGGTGGATTGTCGACAATGTGCGCAAGGTGGCTCCGAAAACGCCACTGGTGGGCATCGTCACGAAGCTGGATAAGGTATCCAAGGATCGGGTGGGTGAGCAGCTGCTGGCTCTGCATGACCTGCTGGAGGGCGCTGAAGTGGTGCCGGTGTCTGCGACGAAAGCGGTGCAGCTTGAAGTGCTCAAGGATGTGCTGACAGAAAACCTCCCTGAGGGTCCAAAGTTCTATCCGGACGACCACATCACCGATGATGACCAGAACACTCGAATGGCGGAACTTATCCGAGAGGCTGCGCTCGAGGGTCTGCACGACGAGCTGCCGCACTCCGTAGCTGTTCAGATCGATGAGGTGCTGCCTAACCCGACGCGAGAGGGTGTGCTGGACATTCACGCGGTGATTTACGTGGAGCGGGAAGGCCAAAAGGATATTCTCCGTGGCCGAGGTGGTCGCCGCCTGTCCAAAACTGTGCATAACGCGCGCCTGCAGATCATCGAGCTTGTCGGCCAGAATGTTTATCTGGATGTGCGTTTGAAGGTCGCCAAGAATTGGCAGTCCGACCCGAAGCAGCTCGGCAGGATGGGCTTCTAGATTTTGCACCGGGGAGCAATGTTGTTGTTTTGTCCCGAAAATATGTTGACGCGCTGGTAGTTTCTCCAGAGTCACCACAGACCACCGACGTTTCATAAGGACACAACACTCTCATGACAAATCCCTACGATCCTGGCAAGCCTGGTCACGAGGATTTTTGCAGCCAAATCTGAGAAAGCTGCTAATGAGGACTCGACTGCCTCTGGTCAGCAGTCATACGACCAAACGGCGAGCTATAACGCCTCATCCTTCGAACTGGAGGGGCACACTGCCTTCGGCCATCCCGCCTTGCAGCAGCTGTACAACCAAGGCGGTGTTGTATCGCATTGGCTTGGAGGTTGCACTATCGCTGATCCGCACGTCGCAGTACGTGCAGTCCATCGATGAGCGCCAAGAGCGCCAACTTCAGTCGGAAGGGCGTAGCGGTTTCGGTCAGGGCTCTGGTTCCCACTTCGGAGGGTAACCATGACTGATCCGCATACCCCTTCCGCCGGAAAGCCAGCGTTTCAACCCCAGAATGCCGAGTCCCAGGCTGACGATGGTTTCTTCTCGGCGCTCATGGACCTGTCGTTGACGAAGTACATCACCCTGCGCCTTGTGCGAGTGCTGTTCATTCTTGGGCTGATTGGCGTGGCTGTGCAATGGGTATTTAGCCTGTTTGCGACCTTCGCTCTTCCAGATGGTCAATGACTTTGCGACTGGACTGGAAAATAACTTGTCCAGCTCTGACACTTCGTCAACTGTTGAAGTTGTGGCTTTTCTGCGCTGCAGAAGATCATCCTCCTTCCCCTGGTCACAATCGCTTCCCTTGCCAATGTGGTGTTGCTGCGCGTGGTTCTGGGGGGGGCATTCAGGCATTTACCCGCACGGCGCGTTCTTGGCGGCGTATTCAGGAGCGTATCGTTCGCGGTGTAGTGACGTTCTAGGTTCGCTCATTGCCGCAGCTTTATACTGGCGTGCATGGCAGGTTCTTCACAGAAGTCTCGTTGGGGTAGCCGTCCGAACTTCCGCGACGAGGCTTTTGTGCTGCGTACGCACAAGCTCGGGGAGGCCGATCTCATCCTCGTCCTGCTCACCGCGGAGCATGGCGTGATTCGCGGGGTGGCGAAAGGGATTCGAAAGACGAAGTCCCGCTTCGGTGCGCGGCTGGACCGCTTTTCCCGCGTCAACGTCCAGATCTACCCCTCAGCAAAGCCGGGTGGCCAAGGTTTAGCGAACATCACCGACGCTGCCACCGTCGCCACCTATGCCTCCCCGATTGTTGCGGATCCTGACCTGTTCTTTGCCGCCTCCGCCCTGTTGGAAATGGCGCTGTTGTTCGGCGACTCTGAAGTGTTTTTCTTACTCGACGCCACCCTTGCGCAACTTGCGGATTCCACGCGGCAATTGCCACCGGTGAGTGTCGTCGATTCCTTTGTTCTGATGTGTCTGGAACAGGCAGGATGGGCTCCGTCGCTCGTTGATTGCGCGCAATGCGGTAAGCGCGGACCCCACCGTGCTTTTCACCCGCTGGCAGGAGGTGCGGTGTGCGTGGAGTGCCGTCCTCCAGGGGCGATGACTCCTCCTTCAGAAGCTGTTCATGCACTGTGGCTGCTCCGCCGAGGGCGAGTCGATCAGGCGGTGGAGATTCTGCGAGATAAGGCGATAGCCAGGGCCGCGCATGAACTGTTGCTGGGACACGTGAGGAACCAGCTAGAGGCTCCCTGCCAGGCATACGGTTCCCTGTAGTCCCAAGGGGGCATATGGTTCCCTGCAGGCCCAGGGGAATATGGTTCCCTCCAGGCTCAAGATATGGTGAACGGTAAAGCCGGGGGAGTGTGGCAAAATGGAACCCGTGAATTTTCCTGAGATCGATCGTTCTTCCATCCCCTCAGAGCTTGTTCCACGCCACATCGCATTGGTGATGGACGGCAATGGTCGCTGGGCCGAGGAACGCGGGCTGGTGCGCACTGAGGGCCATAAGCGTGGCGAAGCAGTGCTAATTTCCCTCGTGGAAGAGTGCATCGAGCTAGGAGTCGATTACCTTTCGGCTTATGCGTTTTCCACGGAGAACTGGCGTCGTTCCGCAGAGGAAGTTCGCTTCCTCATGGGCTTTAACCGTGACGTCCTCCGTCGGCAACGTGACTACCTCCACAGCCTCGGTGTACGCGTGCGCTGGGCGGGGCGCCGACCTCGTCTGTGGCGCTCTGTGATCTCCGAGTTGGAAAAAGCCGAGGATATGACGAAGGACAACACCACGATGACCCTCGCCATGTGCGTCAATTACGGTGGCCGTGCTGAGATCGTCGACGCCGCTAGGTCCGTGGCCGAAGACGTGGCGAAGGGCAGAATCAAGCCTCGGCAGGTGGATGAGAAACTCTTCGCACAACACCTCGATGAGCCAGATATGCCGGATGTGGATCTTTTCCTCCGTCCGTCGGGGGAAATGCGCACGTCGAATTTCCTGCCATGGCAGTCTGTGTATGCCGAGATGGTCTACCAGGATGTTCTCTTTCCGGATTACACGCCGAACCACCTTCGAGCCGCCGTGCTGGAGTACGCGAAGCGCGATCGTCGCTTCGGTGGAGTGAAATAGCAACCAGTTTTCAGGCGGAGAGAAAAGAGACAGCTCATGGACAATTCCGAGCGATCTAAAGAACTACCTGGCGGGCTGGGCTATAGGGGAGAGGCAAAGGAGGAAGCAAACCAGGAGACTGCGCCAACTCCTCAGGGAGATAGGCCGACAAAGCAGCAAATTAGCCGCTGGCGTAAGCACCTAGCCAATGAGCGGGCCGAAGGTGCCGTGTACCGGGAGCTCGCGCGCAAGAAGACGGGGGAGGAGCGGGAAATTCTCCTGGCCATTGCGGATGCTGAGGCGCGTCATGAAGAATACTGGCGTGATCGTCTCGGCGAATACGTGGGCTTGCCGCGCCAAGCCAGCCTCAGTACGCGCTTGATGGCCCGGATGGCACGGCACTTCGGTTCGGTCTTTGTCCTCGCCATGATGCAGACTGCAGAGACCCGCAATGACTACGTGAAAGATACGGATGCCACCGAGCAGATGATCGCTGATGAGGCGATCCACGCAGAGGTTGTTCGAGGCCTTGCCGCACGTGGTAGGGAGAAGATGTCAGGTGATTTCCGCGCGGCAATCTTCGGGGCCAACGATGGACTAGTTTCTAACCTAGCGCTGGTCCTCGGCATGGTCGGCACGGGCGTGGCAGCTAATGTCGTACTGATCTCTGGCCTCACGGGATTGCTTGCGGGCGCGCTGTCTATGGCAGCCGGTGAATACGTTTCCGTGAGCTCGCAAAAGGAGCTTCTGGATGCGAACGCGCCGGATCCGTCGGCTAAGGATTCGCTGCCGAAGTTGGACGTGGAGGCCAATGAGCTGGAGTTGGTGTACCGCGCTCGCGGCATGAGCTCGGCGGAGGCTAAGGAAAAGGCACAACGGGTGTTTCAGCAGCTGAATGATGCTCGTCATGCCTCCCACGAGGAACGGAGTGAGCTGACCGCAGACTTTGAAAAGTCCGCTCAGGCTGCAGGCTTTTCTGCCGACGACGAGGAGCAGCACGGGCTGGGTGGTTCCGGTCTATCAGCTGCGATTTCGAGCTTCCTGTGCTTCGGAATTGGTGCCGTGATTCCGGTTTTGCCATACATTTTTGGAATGAGTGGGAGCCCGGCGGCGATTGCGGCAGTTCTGCTGGTGAGTATCGCTTTGCTTATGACGGGAGCCATCGTTGGCTTGCTTTCCGGTGTCTCGCCGGGCAAGCGAGCTCTTCGTCAGCTGTTGATTGGTTTGGGTGCCGCAGCGGTCACCTATCTCTTGGGCACGCTCTTTGGTGTCAGCGTGGCCTGAGGGTAAGCCGGTTAGCGAGCTAGGGCCTTCGATAATTAAGGGCACTCGAAGTGCGGGCATTCGAAGTGCCCCGGCGACGAAACTACCGGGAGCAGTCTTGGCAGAGGCCAAAGATTTCCGCTGTGTGGCCGGATTTCTGGAACCCAAATTTCTTGGCGGTTGCTTCTGCCCATTCCTCGACAGGTCCGCCGTCAATTTCCACGGTGGTGCGGCAGTTCGTACACACCAGGTGGTGGTGATGCTCGTCCATTGCGCAACTGCGATACAGGGTTTCGCCCGAATCGTCTTGTAGCGTATCGATGGCTCCCAGCTCACTGAGCTGTTGCAAGGTGCGATATACGGTAGTCAGTCCGACCTTCTGGCCTGTATTGGTCAATCTCAGGTGAATATCCTGAGCCGACGCAAAGGTGGTGATTCCCTCCAGTGCATCTTGGACGGCTGCGCGCTGGCGTGTGTTGCGCTGGCCAATCTTTGGGCGGTTGGTGCGCAGACTTTCAGCAGCTGGCATGTTCTGGGTCTCCTAACACTGGGCTTGACGGCGGATAGTTGTTGTCTCTTTTCTTCTGGTGCGTGCTCAAGTGCAGTGCCTTCAAAGAGTCATTACCAGGAGGTACGCGGGCGAAGAACTTCGATTACAAATGCCGTATTTATTCTGCATCCTAGCGTAAAGGGACGCGCTCTCATTTTCAATAAGTTGCCAATAAAAGACGTGCTTAAGTCGTTGTTGTTGGCGGGTGGAACGGGTCGTAAGCTCAAAGAATTGACGAACTTGACACTATAACTGCGCAGGGTTAGATTGAACCCAGTTCCTCTTGGTGCGACGTGATCCCCCCCCCTTCGTTGCACCTGTTGACGGGGAACAGGCCCCATTCTCTTCGGAGAACAGAGTGGCCGGGACCAGTGGTCGATCCCCCCTAACCACTGGTCCTTTTCTATATCTTCTATCGCTTGACTCTTGCTGGTGTGCGATCCCTTCTGCGTGCCTTTGTGGTGTGTTTCGGCGGCGTTGAGCCTCTGTGGCGTCGTGCTTCTGTGGTGTTAGTTGGCCCGACGGCTGATTCCATTTCGTAGCGGTAACTATCTGTTAGGGGATCCTATATCCTCTTGGCCAGTTTTGCAGGCTATGTGTCAAAAAAATTCGATTTTTGGCTTGAGTGGGTGTAATTGGAAGTGTCATGCGGGTGTAATCAGTGGCAGGTGGTTAGGTATCTGATGGGGCAAAAATCGGGCGCTATCTGCGGTTATAACAGTGCGGTCGGTCTCTGGTGGGTTGGGGTTTGGGGGTGCTGAAGCGCCCTATCTTTAGGGATGCTCGCTCCATAAGGATTGTCGTTGGCGTTCGTGCTCGGGGATGTACCAGGGGTGTGTCCCAAACAGCCCCAAGCGGTGAACCTTGATGTCACATAAGTAAAAGTCACCTGGGGTTATCGCAGTTGCAGAGGTCTGCATGGGGTGTTTGGGACAAAAAACTTGGAGCAGTGCCGGTGACGAACTTAAGGCACTGCCGGTAATGAACTAGGGCATCATTCTGCGATGGGTGTCAGGTCGCTAGGGCTGTTGATCCTCGCGCAGCGCCTGTGGGTGGCGGCGGGGCGTGGCGTCGGGAAAATGTAAGGGCAAATAAGGTGAGCCAGGGCACGTCAACCCAATAGGCACAGACTCAGGGTGAACGGTTAGGATGTGGGGAAGGAAAAACCAACCTCCAAGGAGTAACGCTAAACATGGCCGGCACCATTGATGCTGTTGTAAACCTCGCCAAGCGCAGGGGACTCGTCTACCCATGTGGAGAGATCTACGGCGGCACCCGCTCCGCCTGGGACTACGGTCCACTGGGAGTGGAGTTGAAGGAAAACATTAAGCGCCAGTGGTGGCGCCACATGGTGACCGCCCGTAAGGACGTCGTGGGCCTGGATAGCTCTGTGATCCTCCCGCGGCGCGTATGGGAAGTGTCTGGTCACGTTGAGGTTTTCACTGACCCTCTCGTTGAGTCTCTTCATACTCACAAGCGCTACCGCGCCGACCACCTGCTGGAGGCGTACGAGGAGAAGCATGGCCACCCGCCGGAGAATGGCCTCGCGGACATCAATGATCCAGAGACCGGTCAGCCGGGTTCGTGGACCGAGCCGAAGGCCTTCTCCGGCCTGCTGAAGACCTTCCTCGGCCCTGTCGATGACGAGGAGGGCATGCACTACCTGCGCCCTGAAACCGCGCAGGGCATCTTCGTCAACTTCAAGAACGTGCTGACTACCTCCCGTCAGAAGCCACCATTCGGCATCGCGCAGGTCGGTAAGTCTTTCCGTAATGAGATCACCCCGGGCAACTTTATTTTCCGCACCCGTGAGTTCGAGCAGATGGAGATGGAATTCTTCGTCAAGCCGGGTGAGGATGAAGAGTGGCACCAGTACTGGATCGATAACCGCTTCCAGTGGTACGTGGATCTGGGCATCGATCCGGAGAACCTACGCCTCTACGAGCACCCACAGGAGAAGCTGTCCCACTACTCCAAGCGAACCGTTGACGTGGAATACGCCTTCCACTTCCAGGGTTCCAAGTGGGGTGAACTCGAGGGCGTGGCCAACCGAACTGACTACGACCTGCGCGTGCACGCGGAGGGCTCCGGCGAGGACCTGAGCTACTTCGACCAGGAGGCCAACGAGCGTTGGATTCCTTACACCATCGAGCCAGCGGCTGGCCTGGGCCGCGCAATGATGGCCTTCCTTGTCGACGCCTACGACGAAGAGGAGGTGCCGAACGCTAAGGGTGGTACCGACAAGCGTACCGTCCTGCGCCTTGATCGCCGACTGGCACCAGTGAAGGTGGCGGTGCTTCCTCTGTCGAAGAAGGACACGCTGACGCCAACCGCCGAGAAGGTTGCTGACCAGCTCCGTGGATTCTGGGCTGTGGATTACGACACCTCCGGCGCTATCGGCCGCCGTTACCGCCGTCAGGATGAGATTGGTACGCCGTTCTGCGTGACTGTCGATTTCGACACTCTTGAGGACAACGCTGTCACCGTGCGCGAGCGCGACACGATGGAGCAAGAGCGCGTGAAGCTCGAGGACCTGCACGCATACTTGGCCGAGCGCCTCGCCGGCTGCTAAGAGGAACGCCGTGAATAGCGATATTCGTTGGGGACTGCCGGACGACGGTCACACCTTCCCGATTTACGCTGGCCCCTCGAACGATCTGGACCGGGTGGCTGAGTACGCCGACGAACGCGGAGTAGCTCATCTTCGCTTCGGTGGCGACACATGGGCGCTGGACACCGGAGACGAGGCCCGGATCAGTGCCAAGACCGGTACCGGTACGTGGACTGCGAAGGGTAATGCGGAGACGTTCAAGAAATCCGATCGCTACACGGTACAGGCCGACCGTCACACCGTGGAGATCATCGCCGAGAGCAGTAAAAATTTCGTGCTCGACATCGGCGGTGAGAAGGCTGGGCAGTTCACTGCGAACAATCGTGGTCTCCGCAATCTCCACGTGGAGTTCGAGGGTCCAGGGGAGAAGTTGCCGCTGGATGTGCAGATCTACCTGTCCTGGGTTGCCCGCCGGGTCATGGAGGTTCGAATGGTGTCCAGCGTGTGGGCGTGGACGATTTTGCTCGTCCTATTCATTCCGATCGCCATTCTCTACTGGATCGGCTTCATCTAGCCGACCGTCGACCAGCGACGGCGTCACCTCGTCCGCAGCCCAGTGACGGTATCGAAAGATCCGTAATCCAGCGATGCCATCTGGAGCCCTGCAGTATCGTTCCGTATCACCCCGAACCGGGACTCGGCTTTTACCAGCGGTTTCCGGCAGGGTGGCGACCTTTAGAAGCCGAAGGAGTCGTTTCCTCCTCCGCCGAAGTCGCCTCCTCCGAAGCCGCCGCCAAATCCTCCGCCGAAGCCTCCACCGAAACCGCCGTTGCCGGACAGCAAGCTGCCGAGGACCATGCCGGTGATGATGTCACCGCCACCGCCGCCTCGGTAGGTGTTCCTCCGGTTGAAGTCATCAATGTCGCGGCGGGCGTAGGCAACTGCGTCGTTGGCAAGCTTGGAGGCCTGCTTCGCTGCCATGAACGCCTGCTTCGGCGCTGACATCCGCTGCTGGTAGGCAGTTTCTAGAGCGCCGCGGGCACCCTGCGCCGTCGTGCGCGTATCGACGGAAATGATCCTGCCACGATTGCGGATGGTGTCCTCGACTCCCTGCAGGCGTTGTTCTACATCGGAAATCGTACGGTCGACCATGCCGATTGTGCGTCGGTAATCATTGTCCGCGCCACGCGCCTCGTCCAGTTCGATATCCAACTGGCCATCGGCTTCCAGCAGCTCCGAATAGCAGCCCAATGGGTCCCGTTGCCCGTTGCTTTGAGCAGCCTCGAGGGCAGCGCTCGCGCGTGTCATGGCTGCTTGCAAATCACCCCGATCAATCTCGGCGCCGGAGCCCATCAACTGGCGCGCCTCGAGGAGCTCATCCTCGACTTCCCGGATCAGCGAGCCCAAGTTTGCCTGTGCGGTGCGGAGCTGTTCCTCGGCACGTTCCACGGCAACGAGTTGCTGGTCAGCTTGCTGGCAGGCCATGCGTGCAGCACCGATGGCATCTACCAGCCCGGCCTGCTTACCGGCGGGTTGCGCGAGTAGCTCTCGGGCATGGTCCAGTGCCGCTTCTGCATGACCGATCTCCGTTTCTGCGACATCGGGATTATCGGCGATGGAGTGGAGCAGCGCCGGATCATGCTTGTGCTGCAGTTGCTCTAGCAACTCTCGCGATTGGGGTACGCGCACCCGGAGAGCCACTGTCTCCTCCCGAAGCTTCTTCACGAGCTCTGGCGCATCGATGAGCTTGCGTCGTAGCTTTGCAAATTCGGCTGCTTGGCCATCGAGCTTTTCATCGGCTTGTCCGCAGCTGGAGACGATATCGATGAGTAGCGCTCGCTCCTCGTCTTCACCGTGAACCAGGCCGCTTCGAATGCGCTGGTGCAACCCATAGGCTTGGTTTAAGGTGTTGCGCGAATGCTCTAGTGCCCGGGACAGGGTGCGGGTGCGTTCTTCGCCGAATTCAGCCACGGCGATGCGCAATTCCTCCTCGCCCTTGTGGATGGATTCGTCCGTGCTGTGCAGTTCCTCGTCGGCCAGCTTCCGCAGGACGTGTGTCGGTTGGGACGCCAGGTCTGTGGTGTCGCCTGGCTGAATACTGCGCGCCGTTTCCAGTTGCTCTTGTTCTTTTCGACGCCGGTTCTTCCTGCTCCACACGACGGCTCCAGCGCCACCGCCGACTAGCGCTACGCCGGCGGCGCCTAACCAAGCGATAGAGGTGGGATCCGTGGTGCCCGCAACCACGTCACCTGCGGCTTTAGCTCCCGCAGCCCAGTCTTCATCCGAGAAGTGCTCTGTGGCTGCCTTGCGGATCTTTTCAGCCGTGGACGTGCTAATCGCCTCGCCATAGTCGCGCCCGACTTGGCGTGTTTTGACGTCGATGACGAGAACCATTGAGTTGCTCAACTTTTGTTGATTGCGGAGATCGGCCGCGTAATCCGCGATATCGCCCGGAACGGAATCTACAAAGATGAGGAACAGCTTAATGTCCGATTCGGACAGGCCCTTCTGTAGCAACTCTTCGACTTCGGCTTTCTCTCCCGTGCTCAACACGCCAGCTGCGTCCACCACCTGTGAATCCAACTGCACGGCGTCGGCCATAGCGGCGGGCTGAGCCTGCGCACTGGTGGCGTTGAACGCGAGGAAGAAGGTGGGGAACGCGAACGCGCTGGCGGCCATCACGGATGCGGCGATGCGGGTGGGGAAATTCACGGGCTTCATGCAGCCCACCTTAACGGAAAAAGGGGGCACGGCAGCGTATCCTTTGTGGTCATGGAGTTTTTCCGAACCATCGGGCACATGATCTTCGCGGCGGGCAGCATTCTTTGGCGCTCAGTCGTGTACGTCATCATGGGCACTGTCCTCATGGCCATGCTTCTCGCGGGTGCGACCGCGGCCCATGTGGCTGTGTATGCACGAGAGGACAATAGACCGTCATCGGACACGATCCTCGTCCTTGGCGCTGCGCAATACGATGGGCGTCCCTCTAATTGGCTTGCCGCGCGACTGGACCACGCTGCGGACCTCTACGAGTCTGGAGTGGCTCCGACCATCGTTACCGTAGGCGGTTCCAAACCAGGTGATCGCTTTACAGAGGCCGAGGCCGGGAAGAACTACCTCATCGACAAGCGGGGCATTCCAGAAGGGGACATCATTGCTATCGGCGAGGGCGTGGATACGCTGACCAGTGCCTACGCTTTCAAGAACATGTCGGATACCTACGGATGGTCCACCTCCGTGGTGGTCACGGATCCGGCGCACTCCTTGCGTGCCACGGAAATGGTACGGGACCAGGGAATCGACGCCAGTGGCTCGCCGACCCGCACCGGTCCCCAGGTTGACTTCAATCGCTACCTGCACGAGACCGGAGGGCTGCTTTACTACGAAGGCGTCGAGAGCGAGCGCGACAACTTCCGAGACTTCGTCAAGCAGGTGCTGTAGATGGGTGAGGTATACCAGTATTCGGCCGCTGAATTGGAAAGGCGGCTGCCCGTCGGGGATAAGAAGTTGGGGCTGCAGGGGGCAGTTCCAGACAGGCGTGATGACTTTGACCGTGACCGGGCACGTGTACTGCACTCTGCTGCACTGCGTCGGTTAGCGGATAAAACCCAGGTTGTGGGGCCGGGAAGCGGAGACACACCACGGACGAGACTGACACACTCCCTGGAAGTGGGCCAGATTGCTCGCGGCATTGGCAAGACTCTCGGAGCAGATCCGGAATTGACGGAGCTTGCCGGTTTAAGTCACGACATCGGGCACCCGCCGTACGGCCATAATGGCGAAAGGGCGCTGGATGAAGCAGCGAAGGCGTGCGGTGGTTTCGAAGGTAATGCGCAGACGTTGAGGATTCTCACCCGGCTTGAGCCGAAGACGCTGGGGGAGGATGGTCGTTCATACGGATTGAACCTGACCCGTGCTTCCATCGACGCGGCGTGCAAATACCCCTGGGGGCCGGTAGACGAGTCGGGCCAGCGCAGGCTGAAGTACTCCGCATACGCCGATGACCTCGAGGTACTTCAGTGGGCGCGGGAGGGCGCTCCGGCGGGGAGGAAGTGCCTGGAGGCGCAGATCATGGATTGGTCCGATGACGTGGCCTACTCCGTGCACGATGTGGAGGACGGTATTCTCTCTGGGCGCATCACGTTGGATGTGCTGTGGGATCTCGTCGAGCTGGCGACGCTGGCGGAAAAAGGCGCGAGGGTTTTTGGTGGTTCGCCGGAAGAGCTCCTCGATGCTGCCGATCGTCTGCGTCGGATGTCGCTGGTAGGCCGCGCTGCGGATTTCGGTGGCTCGCTGAGTGATCTGGTGGCGTTGAAGGCCATGACGTCGGAGCTGGTGAGCCGATTCGTGACTGCGTGTGTGACCGGGACGCGGGAGAAGTTCGGTCAGGGGCCACTCGGGCGCTATGCGGCCGATCTGGTGATACCACCACAGGTGCAGGCGGAGGTGACGCTGCTGAAGTCCGTGGCCGTGCTGTACGTCATGGATGAGCAGCAGCATCTGGCTGAGCAGGACCGGCAGCGCGATCGGATTTTCCGGGTCACTGAGTATTTATGGCAGGGGGGCGAAGGAGCCTTGGATCCTTTGTTCCAAGTGTGGTTTAGGGCTGCCGAAAGTGACGCGGAGAAGATGCGTGTGGTGATCGACCAGGTGGCTTCCCTGACAGAGAGCCGATTGGAACGCCTCGATAGGCTGGCTAGCGGCATGAGCGCAGCCTGGGCTTAAGACTTAAAGCGCGCTAGCCCTAGCCTTCGGCATCCGGGATGGAGCAGAAGCTTTCGTAATGGTCGCTGGTGTAGTACCACACGTCCGGGTCGGTGTCTGAACCGCCGCCGACGACGATGCGCCGTTCCCCTCGGTGGTTCATGCCAGGTGTTTTGACGGTGTACTCGCGGTAGTACTGGGAATTCTCCTTGGGCAGGAGTCCCTCGTAGTTACCGAAGTGCTTTCCGTCGTGGGGACCGTCATCTGGATCGGCGCCGTCGAGGATGTCCTCAATTTGATCCTGAGCCTCCGCTGGGAGGGTGTCGTAGGTACATTCGTCGCTGGCGCTGGAGTTCAGTTGGCTCCCGCTGTGGTTGCCATTGTCGCCGTCATTTTGAGCGGCTTGAACACCGAACCAGCCAGTGGCGGCGAGGGCAGCGACAGCGACCGGTGCGAGCTTCTTCAGAGCCTTGGAATCCATGCCGTTCATTAAACCCGAGAGCCCCGTTCGGGCAGAAATCAGCTCTGGGGTTGATTGCTGTCCACACGGGGCTCTGGTCTTGCACGGGGCAGTGGGCCTAATAGGAAGGCACTACACAGGCCGGATGGGCAGGCGCAGCGCGCCTGGTGCGCTTGCCGGCACGACTGGAGACTTCGGCTCCACAGGAGAGATGCGCACGTAGCCTTCTTCCTGGGCTGGCCGGGGGTCCTCTTCACCTTTGTTAGGCCACATCGCTGCTGCACGTTCAGCATTCGCGGTAATCGACAGGGATGGGTTCACACCTGGATTTGCTGAGATCGCAGCACCATCGGTGACGAAGAGCGTCGGGTAGCCCCACACACGGTTGTAGCCGTCGACCACGCCATGTTCAGGGGAGGATCCGATCGGGCATCCACCAAGGAAGTGCGCGGTCAGTGGGATGTTGAAGACCTCGGACCATACGCCACCTGCGATGCCGTTTTCCATGTTGTCCGCGACCCTGCGGGTTGCCTCGTTGCCCACTGGGATCCAGCTCGGATTTGGTTCGCCGGTGCCCTGCTTGGAACGCAGCACGTTGAACGGCCCGATCTTACGCTGGAAGGTGGTCAGCGAGTTATCGCGCGTCTGCATCACGAGGTTGATCACGGTTCGTTGCGACCACTTGCTCAGTTTCACCAGCCGCGGGATGTCGCGGTAATTTAGGAACGCTTGCTTGAGGAACTCGAGCGCACGCGGGTGCAGCTTGTCGCCGTCCGTCATGAGGGTCTGCAGCAGACCCATCGCGTTGGATCCCCTGCCGTAGCGCACGGGCTCGATGTGTGTATCCGGTGCAGGGTAGTAGGAGGAGGTAATTGCCACGCCCTCGGAGTAGTCCTCGTCCGCGCTGTATTCGCTACGCTGCGCACCAAGCAGTGCCTCCGAGTTGGTGCGCGTCATCTGCCCCAGGGTATCCGGCAGGTTAGGCAGGTTGCCGTTGTCCTTCTGGTTGTGCAGGAGCTTCTGCGTTCCCCAAGTTCCTGCGGCCATGATGACGTTATCCGCCGTGAACGTCTTTCGATCGACGCCACCAGTACGCCTCTTGAGCTTCTTCAGCAGGGAAGAGCCAAGGGACTCGGTGGAACGGGTCTTGACCGTCCAGGTGCCGCCGTCGTAGGAAATGTCGGTGACGGTGGTGCGATCGTGGACGACCGCACCACCGCGCTCGGCGAGGTAGAGGTAATTCTTCAGCAGCGTGTTCTTTGCACCGTGGCGGCAGCCGGTCATGCATTCGCCGCACTCGTGGCAGGCGGTACGGTCAGGGCCTACTCCGCCGAAGTAGGGGTCGGGCACGGTTTCACACGGCTTGCCCTGCAGGCCTACCTTTTCGCCGAAGAACACGCCCACGGGTGCCATGCGGAAGGTATGGCCCACGCCCATTTCCTCGGCAACCTGCTTAGAGATCTTGTCGGAGTTGGTCATGGTGGGGTTGTCGACCACGCCGAGCATGCGCTGAGCCTGCTCGTAGTAGGGGGAGAGCTCGTCCTCCCAATCGGTGATATCCGCCCACTGCTTGTCCTGGAAGTAGACACTGCTGGGCTTGTACAGAGTGTTGGCGTAGTTTAGCGAACCGCCGCCCACGCCAGCGCCTGCCAGGATCATGACGTTATTGAGCAGGTGGATGCGCTGGATGCCGAAGCAGCCAATCTGTGGTGCCCAGAGGAAGTCCTTGAGATGCCAGGAGTTTTTGGCGAAGTCTTTGTCTTCGAAGCGGCGGCCGGCTTCGAGTACGCCGACCTTGTAGCCTTTCTCGGTGAGTCGTAGAGCTGAAACGGAGCCACCGAAACCTGAGCCGATGATCAATACGTCGTAATGCGTCATGAGTTTGAGCGTAAAACATGTGCGAGACAAGAGTGGGCATTTTGTCAGAATCCGTGCTTGCTTGGCGGGTCGATTGAGCAACTGAGTGGCGAGTCAGACGCTGTTTGGGTTGTCTGGGTTCTTGTCGCAGCCCTGCGCTAGGGTTGTGGCATGGCTAAGGGACGAATCCCGGACAGGGACATCGCAGCGATTCGGGAGCAAACTCCTATCGAGGAAGTGGTGGGAGAGTACGTCCAGCTCAAGCCGGGAGGCGTGGATTCACTCAAGGGACTGTCGCCTTTTAAAGACGAGAAGACTCCCTCTTTTCATGTCCGACCAAACAAGGGGTACTTTCACTGCTTTTCCACGGGAGAGGGCGGGGATGTCTTCAGCTTCCTCATGAAGATGGAGCACATCACCTTCCCTGAGGCGGTGGAGCAGTGTGCGGAGCGGATTGGCTACCGGATTAATTATGAAGGTGGCGGACCGGCCAAACGTGAGGAACCAGGCACACGCCAACGCCTCGTGGCTGCTAATAAGGCGGCGCACGCTTTCTACCGCGAGCAATTCACCAGTGACGTCGAGGGCGCGGAGGAGGCTCGCAACTTCTTATTGGAACGGGGCTTCACGCTGGAGCACGCGGAGCAGTTCGGCTGCGGATATGCGCCCGCTGGGTGGGATACTCTCACCAAAGCTCTGCAGCGTCAAGGCTTCAATTTCAAGGAACTAGAGGCCGCTGGACTATCGCGAATGGGGCAGAAGGGGCCAATCGACCGTTTCCACCGCAGGCTGCTGTGGCCGATTAAAAACGTGGCAGGCGACGTGATCGGATTCGGTGCACGCAAGCTGTTCGACGACGACAAGCTGGGCAAGTACATGAACACGCCCGAAACCTTGCTGTACAAGAAATCTAAAGTGTTGTTCGGCATTGATCATGCGAAGAAGAACATTGCTTCGAGCCATCAAGCTGTGGTCGTCGAGGGCTACACGGATGTGATGGCGATGCACGCAGCTGGTGTGACGACAGCCGTGGCAGCCTGCGGTACGGCCTTCGGTGTTGAACACCTGCAAATGCTGCGACGTTTCATGCTCGACGACAAATTCTTCCGCGGGGAAATCATCTACACCTTCGATGGTGATGAAGCCGGTCAGAAGGCTGCGATGCGTGCCTTCGAAGGAGATCAGAAGTTTGCGGGGCACAGTTACGTCACCGTCGCGCCGGGAGGGCAGGATCCGTGTGATGTTCGCCTCGAGCGGGGTGATCAGGCGGTGCGCGATTTGGTGGCTAGCCGCATTCCGATGTTCGAATTCGTCATCCGTTCCATCGTTGCGGAATACGACACCGTGAGCATTGACGGTCGGGTGCACGCGATGCGCCGGATTGTACCGGTATTGGCCAGCATTCGCGACGAGGCAATGCGCGATGAATATGCACGTCAGGCCGCAGGGTGGATTGCATGGGCCGATCCGGATGACATCTTGGAACAGGTGCGCAATGAGGCACGATCTGGGCGCCAAGAGCGGCCAGAATTGGAACTAAAACAAGGCGCGTTGCGACGTGAGCGAGCGGAACACATGCAAAACCAGCCGGAGTTTGGTCCCGGCACAGGTGGTGGACCTGGGGTGAGCGTGCAAGGTAGTGCTGGCTCAGGTGGCGCTGGAGTGGGACCTGGCGCCGGTGCGCGAGCTGGTGCCGCTGCCAAGGCCGGTTCCGATGATGCTGCTGGTGGTCGCCCACGCTTGCATGCCGTCGAAGGAATGGAGCGTCCGGATCCGCGCGATGAGTTCCTACAAGGCCCGCGCGAGGTGCTGAAGCTCGCGATGCAGGAGCCCCAGTTGGCGAGCACGATCTTTGACCTCATGCCGCCGGTGAGCTTCGTGCACCCAACCTATGTGGCCATAGCAGAAGCTATTGCCAAAGCTGGGGGTGCGGCCAAAAGTGAAGGTGGCGCCGAGTGGATCGAGCAGGTCGCCGCTCATGTGCCGGATGCCATGGGGCGGGCAGTGGTCAGCGAGCTAGCGGTGGACGATATGCATTGCCAAACTGAGCGCCTTCCGTACTATGCGGATGCGATTATGGCTCGTATGCAGGAGCGTTGGGTGGGCAACGAGATCGCGGATATGAAATCCCGCATGCAACGCATGCGCCCCGACCTCGAACAGGAAGAGTATCGGGCTGTCTTCGCTGACCTCATGGCCCTAGAAAAATACCGCCGTTCGCTCCAAGAGCGCGCGGCGGCGTACGGCGAATTCACCGATTAGTTGAATTTCAACCGGCGCCGCTTTTGGGCGCCGCCTTTGCCTGCTTTCTGCGCGGCTTTTTCACGCTCAGCAGCGATCTTCTTCGGATTCTTTGCGGACGCGGAAAAGTCCTTCGGAATGCGGTCGTTAGGATGTGCGTGATCGGACTCGACAATGGTCACGCCCTCACCGAGGGACTCGCGAGTGGACGCATTCAGGTCGCGGATCTCATGCATCCGTGGATCTGGATCCAGCTTATTGGCGATGGCTTTTCGGCCAGCATGAACAGCCTTGCGGGTGATCTCGGAATTAATTGCCGTTTGGTATCCCCGGCGGATTTGTTCGTAGCGGCTGCGTCCTGCCTTGGTTCCCAGAAGGTACCCGGCAGCTGCACCAACGACGAGCTGAATCATTCCTAAACTCCTCACACCTACGGCATCCGCCGCGCGCTGTTTATGACATTTGTCCTGTATGGCAGCACGTAGAGCGACCACCAGCGGTGTCGCCTTGTGTCACACGTGCTCCTTATGTTCTCACAATGCCGTCCAGCATACGTGATGATCGGGCGCTGGCCTACATCTGGAAATGGCAATTATGTTCATTAAAATGCTATCTGACCTGCGCGGATTTTAGGTGTAAACAAGACATGTAAGGCACTAACAAAACCTCTAGGAGGAACAGGAATCATGACCCAGACCGTGCAGGGTGTCATTGCTCGCGCCAAAGGCGAGCCGGTGGAGCTCACCGACGTTGTCATCCCCACCCCTGGAGACAACGATGTGATCGTGAAGATCCAGGCTTGTGGTGTATGCCACACAGACCTGGCGTACCGCGACGGTGGAATCTCCGATGATTACCCATTCCTTCTCGGACACGAGGCTGCTGGCGTCGTCGAAGAAATCGGCAAGGACGTCACCCATGTCAAGGTCGGCGACTACGTCGTGCTTAACTGGCGCGCCGTCTGCGGCGAGTGCCGCGCATGCAAGAAGGGCGAACCGAAGTACTGCTTCGCCACCCACAACGCCAGCAAGAAGATGACCCTCGAAGATGGCACCGAGCTAGAGGCAGCCCTCGGCATTGGTGCATTCATCGAGAAGACTTTGGTCCACGAAGGCCAGTGCACCGTCGTTGACGCAGCCACCGACCCAGCCGCTGCCGGCCTCCTCGGATGCGGCATCATGGCAGGCCTCGGCGCTGCTGTGAACACCGGTGAGATCAAGCGCGGCGAATCCATCGCTGTCATCGGTGTGGGCGGCGTAGGTATGGCTTCCGTCGCCGGTGCGAAGCTTGCAGGCGCGACCACGATCATCGCCATCGATCGTTCCGACGCCAAGCTGGAGCGCGCGAAGAATGAATTCGGTGCAACGCACACCATTAACTCGACCGACCTGTCTGACGACGAGCTTGTGGAGCAGGTTCAGGCCCTGACCGGCGGCTTCGGTGTGGATGTGGCGATCGACGCAGTAGGCCGGCCAGAAACCTACAAGCAGGCGTTCTACATCCGTGACCTCGCGGGTCGTGTGGTGCTGGTAGGCGTGCCAACCCCGGAGATGACCCTGGAGCTGCCATTCCTCGACGTGTTCGGGCGCGGCGGTGCTTTGAAGAGCTCCTGGTACGGAGACTGCCTCCCAGAGCAGGACTTCCCGATGTACGTCGATCTATTCAATCAGGGGCGCTTCCCGCTGGATAAGTTCGTCGATGAGCGCACCACCGTTGACAAGGTGGAAGAGGCCTTCGAGGAGATGAAGAAGGGCGAAGTGCTGCGCTCTGTCGTGGAGTTCAGCTAACCAGCGGCGCTCAGAGTGGTCTGGCTTGTTTGAGGAAGGATGAATAGATGGACAATGTGAAGACTTTTTCGGATACTGGTTTGCGCATTGATCGTGTGGTGACCAGTGGAATCTTCGCACTCGATGGCGGTGAGTGGGAGGTTGACAACAATATCTGGGTTGTTGGCGATGACTCCGAGTGCGTCATTATCGACGCCGCCCACGATGCCGCCCCGATTATTGATGCCGTAGGAGAGCGCGAGGTGCTGGGTGTGATCTGTTCGCACGCGCACAATGATCACATCACCGTCGCGCCGGAGCTGGCTAAAAACTTGGACACGCGTGTGTTCGTGCATCCCGGCGACATGATGCTCTGGAATGAGACGCACCCTGATTTTGAGCCCTTTCATCTGAAGGATGGTGAGCGATTCAAGCTTGCTGGCACTGAACTGCAGGTGCTGAATACTCCCGGCCACTCACCGGGTTCCTGCGCGTTTTATTTGCCGGAGGCGAAGGTTTTGTTCTCTGGTGACACGTTGTTCTCAGGTGGTCCAGGAGCGACGGGGCGTTCGTACAGTGATTTCGATACGATCATCAAGTCCATCGAGGGCAGCCTGCTGACGCTTCCGGGCGATACGGAGGTTTACACCGGTCACGGCGATTCAACCTCCATTGGTGCGGAGGCGCCACATCTGGAGGAGTGGAAGGCGCGCGGCTACTAAATAGGGGCTCTGATCAGTCAGCGCCTGAATGTGAGTGACGGCCCCTCGGTGCCGGTTTGTCCCAAATAGCCCCAAGCCCTCTCGATGGTCGTCACATCTGCCACACCCACCTGGGGAAATAGGTTTTGCATTCTTGTGCATGGGGTTGTTTGGGACATTTCTCTTTTTGGGCGGGTCTGACACGCGCTGAACTGGTTCCAGCACCCTTCAAGGCTCTCCCAGAGCACGGCAGCCAATCGCACAAATACCCCCAGGGGGTATAGAGTGAGGGTATGAACAGCCTAGACTTGGACATCACCGGCATGACCTGCGCCTCCTGTGCCAACCGCATCGAGCGCAAGCTGAACAAGCTGGATGGTGTGACGGCGACGGTCAACTATGCCACGGAGAAGGCCCACATCGAGGCTGCATCCTCCGACGGCTCAGCCGCACCGTACATCGAATTGATCGAGGATATGGGTTATAAGGCGTTTATCCCGCTTCAGACCCAAGCCCAGACCCCAACCTTCCAGGCCACCACCCAGCCGCAAACCCACCCCGCATCGACGCAAGACCACCCCCACCCCGCATCTGAAGCCGAACTCGCCACTGACCGCGAGCTCGCATCCCTGCGTCAGCGGCTTATCGGTGCCGCAATCCTCTCCACTCTGGTGATTCTCCTGGCGATGATCCCGCCGCTGCAGTTCACTAATTGGCAGTGGCTGAGCCTCACACTCGCCGCCCCTGTGATTGTCTGGGCGGGCTACCCGTTCCACCGATCGACGTGGGCGAACCTCAAGCACGGCGCAGTGACAATGGACACGCTCATTACCGTTGGCGCCCTCGCCGCGTTCGCCTGGTCGCTCGTCGCCTTGTTCTTCGGTCACGCCGGTGTGCCGGGTATGCGCCACTCTTGGTCCCTGTTCCATACGCATTCTGATCCTCTGGGGGATATCTATTTAGAAGTGGCTGCTGGCGTCGTCACATTTGTCCTTGCCGGGCGCTATTTCGAGCATCGCAGTAAGAAACGAGCTGGCCAGGCCCTGCGCGCTCTCACGCAGCTGGGTTCAAAGCAGGCGACGCTTCTTTCCGGCACCCCGCCCACGGAGCGCCTCGTTGATGTCGCGCAGCTGCAGGTAGGCGACACGTTTGTTGTTCGGCCAGGGGAGAAGATCGCGACGGATGGTGTGGTCACGGATGGTCATTCGGCTGTCGATGAGTCTATGTTGACCGGCGAGTCCGTTCCCGTGGAGGTCGCGCCGGGCAGTGAGATCACGGGCGCGACGGTCAACACGTCTGGCCGCTTGTTGGTTCGAGCGACCCGCGTCGGTGAGGATACACAGTTGGCGCACATGGCTCGTTTGGTTGAGCGCGCGCAGTCGGGGAAGGCGCAGGTCCAGCGCCTGGCGGATCGAGTGTCGGCTGTCTTCGTCCCCGCCGTCATCGTTCTGGCCCTCCTCACGCTCGCCGTGTGGTTGCTCGTCGCCCGCGATGTGTCCTCTGCGTTGAGCGCTGCGGTCGCGGTGCTGATCATTGCGTGCCCTTGTGCTCTTGGTTTGGCGACGCCAACAGCCCTCCTCGTCGGCACAGGTCGCGGAGCGCAAATGGGCGTGCTGATTCGGGGCCCTGAGGTGCTAGAGACGGCGCGCGGTGTGGACACGGTGGTGCTGGACAAAACTGGCACGGTGACGACGGGTGAGATGTCGGTGCAACAGGTGCTGCCCGCCCAGGGGTGGTCGGAGCAGCAGGTTCTGGATCTGGCGGCTGCTGTGGAAGCGAACTCGGAGCACCCGATCGGTCGTGCGATTGCGCGGGCTGGTGGGGGCCGGAATTCGACAGGTTTCGAAAACATCCCGGGCAGGGGAGTACAGGCTACCGTGGACGGTCAGCGCGTGCAGGTGGGCCGGGGTTTTGTGACTGAGACTCAGACCAAGACCGATCCGACTACCGGTGGCCCGGTCGGCACCCACATTCCAGTGATCGTGGACGGCGAGCGTGCTGGTTCGATCATCGTTGCGGACACGATCAAGGGGACGAGCGCCGAGGCGATCAATCGGATGAAGGATCTCGGATTACGCACGGTCATTCTCACGGGTGACAGCCCCGAGGTCGCGCGCTCGGTCGGCGCGCAGGTTGGCGCAGATGATGTGATCGCGGGAGTGATGCCGGAGGACAAGGTTGCCGAGGTACAGCGGCTTCAGGATGCGGGCCATGTGGTCGCAATGGTGGGCGATGGTGTCAATGACGCTGCCGCACTTACCCAGGCCGATCTCGGCATGGCGATGGGACGAGGCACGGATGCGGCGATTGAGGCCGCCGACATCACCTTGGTTCGCGATGATCTGCTCGCCGCCGTTGATGCGCTGCGCCTGAGCCGGCGCACGCTGAAGACCATCAAGATGAATCTGTTCTGGGCGTTCGCCTACAACGTCGCGGCGATCCCGCTCGCCGCACTCGGTCTTCTCAACCCGATGCTCGCCGGTGCTGCGATGGCGCTCTCCAGCGTATTTGTTGTCAGCAACAGCCTCCGCTTGAAGGGATTCCAGTGATGACTGACGATAACTGCATCGCCCATCACGGCTACCTGCAGGACAAGAAGCGCTACCTCGCGCGTCTCAAGCGTATCGAGGGGCAGGTCCGAGGTCTGCAGCGCATGGTGGAGGAGGAACAGTATTGCATCGATATTCTCACCCAGGTCAGCGCGCTCCAATCTGCGCTTAAGGGCGTGAGCCTCGCGCTCCTTGATGACCACCTGCAGCACTGTGTCCTCGATGCCGCCAAGAAGGGCGGTTCCGACGCCGAGGCGAAGCTCGCCGAGGTCTCCGCCGCTATCGCCCGCCTCGCGAAGTAGCTGCTAAACCAGCTTCCATACGCCGGTGTATGGCTTCACGGACTCATCGACGCATTGCACGGTTCGCCCGTCAGCGGTCGTTGCAATCTGCCCGATCCGCTCTGGATAGCACAGGTTGCCAGGCGCGATGTCGAAGATCCAACTGCCGTCATGCGCCCCGCCGTCCTCAGGTGCACCGGTGCCGGGGTCGTCTGTTCCGGTGCCTGGATCCTCAGGGGCCGGCGGCTCAACCTGTTCATTGCCAGGTTCGGTGCCCGGCGCAGGCGCCTCAGGCACGTCAGGAGCGGCAGGTTCAGGGGCCGCTGCTTCTGGGGCAGGAACCACTTGCTCAGGGTTCTGGCCTGCCACTGGCGCCTGCGCTCCCTGGTCATCGCTCGGGTTCTCCATGACCGGCGCTGCGGGTTCCGTCGTGTTCTTAGTCTCATGTTCAGCGACGCCACTAGTCTTCTGCGTCATCGATGCCGAAGTGCTTGGGCTCTCTGATGCGTTGGTGTCCTCCGGTCCGCAAGCGCTCAGGGCGAGGGCACTGGCTGCGACGATGGTGAGACCGGTGGTTCGTAGACGATGAGTGGTGTGGGTTGTGTTCTACATGGTCGTGTGAGGTCTTCCTAGATGTGTTGGTTTTGTGAGTGTGATGGTGTTGTGTGTGCTTTGGTTTCAGTGGGTATCGGCGGGCTGGGCACCTTGGGAAGTGAACTCTTAGGGTCCGTAGCCCCACTTATCGCCGGTGCACAGCATGATCCTGCCCTCGGCATCCACCGCGCCCTTGTCGCCGAGTTCGGGGTTGTCCGGGTAGCCGTCTTCGCATGGATCGCCCTTTTGGACGACTTCGCCCGTCGGCTTTGGCCCGCGCACCCACACGCCCCGGTCGTCATTCACCGTGTCGCGGATGCACACAAGATACGTACCGTCCGCGCTTACGCCCGGTTTCAGCAGCTCGTTCATCCCGCATGGGCCGCTTACCACCGGCGTTCCAAATGGATGTTCGCCGTCCGTTTCACTGTTTCCTGCCGGCTGGCTCGGCGCCGCGTTCCCTAGCGTTGGCTGTGGGCCCGACGCCACCCCGGTCTCATCCGATTCTTCCGACACGCCTGGGCTCGGTTCCGGCGAAGAACTAGCGGTTGTGCTGCTGGCTGTCGTACTCGTCGTAGAGCTGGAGGCAGTGCTCGACTCGGAAGCCGAGGTAGCGTCATCCCCGCTATCGCTGCATCCTGCAAGCAGCAGGGCTGTGGTGCCAAGCGTGGCGAAGGCTGTGTTTAGTCGCATCGGTTCATGGGGGGGGCATTACGGACCGTATGTCCACTGGTCACCGATGCACATCATGATACGACCTTGGGCATCCACCGCACCCTTGTCGCCGTGCCCGGGGTGTTCCGGGTAGCCGTCGTCGCATGGATCGCCTCTCCTGGCGACCTGGCCCGTTGGTGCCGGGCCTTTGACCCAGATACCCAGGCTGTCGTTATTGCTGTCACGGATACAGACAACATTGGTGCCATCGGCGGTGACACCGGGTTGTAGAAGCTGATCCAGGCTGCATGGTCCCGCCACGACAGGCGTGCCATAGGGCTGATCTCCGCCGTTACCGCCGCCCCCATTGTTTCCGCCCTCGTTGCTTATGTCGTCTGCGTTACCCGAGCCGTCTCCCGTAGCAGGTGCAGGAGCAGGTTCAGGTGCCGCGACATTCTGTGCTGGTTGTGGTGCAGGCTGCTCCGCGCCCTCGGCGGCGCCGTCTTCATCACCGGGGGCGGGGGACGGCGTAGCGGGACTCTTGCTGGTCGTGGTTGCCTTTGAGGTCATCGATTCTGCCGCTGAGGTGGCGCTGCTTGCAGCGTTTCCTGCAGTATCTTCGGCGTCGCCGCAGGCTGCGAGAAGTAGCGTGCAGGCTCCGGCAATGGCGAAGCTTGTTTTCTTCATGGATTCCTTCTCGGGTCGAGCAAGCGACCGACCCTTAGTAGGTGTGGTGAGATCTCAGTGGAAAACTTGCTTATTTAAGCCAACGCGTAATGCCCCTCTTCGCGTTACGCCTTGTCATCGTCGACGTCACCGAGCCGCACAGGAAAAAACCACCGAAGTTGCAGGTCTTCGGTGGTTTCTGGGAATCCTGGAATTACTGGCTTGCGAGGTTGAAACTTACGACTTCTTGGTCCGAGGGTTCGTCCGAGCCACCGCTAGGCTCGACTGAAATCATGAAGGTTTGGGCTTTGCTCAAACCTTTGACTTCGGCTTTCATTTTCGGGGTGATGTCCTCCGGTTCCATGACACCAGCAGATACCTCATCATCTGGATTGACAATCCACATCTGGTAGGCAGAGCCGGCCTCCGGAGCTGGGATGTTCGTGAGGCGAATCGTGCCGTTATCGGAGCCTGGCTGATGCTCGAGAGAAACCTCACCACCGGCGACCTCGAGCGTGGTCACCGTAGGTTGCCCGGAAGCGGGTTGTTCAGTGTTGGGAGCTTGTTCAGCGACCGTGTCCCCGTCACTTGAGCTATCGAGCGAGGTGCCGATGGTCTGCCACAGGCCTACACCGACAACAATCGCAGCGGCGGCGGCAGCGACCCACATCCATGGGCGTCCTCCGCCACCCGAGTGCGGAGAGCCAGTGCTGGCGCCATCGGAGTGCAGAGAACTTGTGCTGGAGGAGCCAGATTTCGCAGTGCTAGCAGGGGATGTGGCGGATTGGCTTGAGGAGCCTGCGTTCCTGTCACCGAGGTAGCGGACGTTGCTCTCATCCGCGTCGTGCGAAGCCTCTGCATCCCGGGAGTCGAGAGCATCGAAGATAGCGGCCTTCATTGAAGTCGGAGCGGGTGCGGCTGCAATGCTTCCCAAGTGGGCGGCATCCTCCTCGAAGCTGGCCACCATGGCGTCGAATTCGGGGTGCGCAGCACGAACGCGATCGACGTGGGGCTGGTCCTCAGGGTCTACAGCATGGAGAGCAACGAGGGCGGCCCAGCTGTGAAGATCCTCTTTATCGCGGTGATCACCAGTGAGGTGTTGTGGGTTGTTCATTACGTGCTCATGCACCTCCTCAGTGCCAACATCCCATCGCGGAGTCGTGTCTTAATGGCGGAGAGACCCGCCCCTGTTTTCGCCGCAATTTCTTTCTGAGTGAGTCCAGAGTAATAGGCAAGATGGACAGCTTCCCGCTGAATGTCTGTGAGCGTGTCCAGGCACCGCGTGACGGCATTGCTGTCTTCCTGCATCTCGAGCCGCTCGGATGCTAGCGGCTCAGAGCCGACGGCCTCTCGGCGACCGGCAATCTCCAAACGTTGGCGGGAGGACTCATTACTGCGGACCGTATCCACCGCACGATTGTGCGCTACGCGTGCGATCCATGAACGAGCGGTGCCTCGCCGCGGGTCGTAGTTGCAGGCTTTGTCCCAGATCTCCAGCCACACTTCTTGTGTGCTTTCCTGAGCGATCGCCTGGTCTTGAACCACACGCAGGGTGATGCCATAGGTGAGGTCGGCGAAGATATCGTACAGCTCGCTGAAAGCTTGTCTGTCCCTGTTGGCGGTTGCCTGGAGCAGCTCTTCCGGTGATCGGGAAGGAGCGTCCATATTGTTCATAGGTCTCCTAGTGTTGGGCGCTGTCTTTAGCGCAGCATGCGAGCCAGGCTAGCAATTCGTAGACAACTATGCGAACAATTCTTTGTTTTTACCTGGGGAAATGGAAAATTGAGAGATTCTTCTCTCCTCGACCCAACCTTTGGCTGGCCGGCTCCGAATGAACTTGTGACGGCGGTGGAAGCTGCCGATTGCACACAGTATTTTCGCCGACCGGGGTGCCACAGAAGTGTCACCACGTGTCCAGACAGGAAGAGTATTTCTCATGAATCGCCGACGTTTTCACACCAGTGTTAAGACCGCCAGCGTTGCGGGCTTTGCAGTCCTGACGCTGGGTCTGGCAGCTTGTTCCACTGATGAGGCAGAGGACACGATGAGCTCTGCATCGGAGACCGTGGCTTCGGCCGCCGACTCCGCCATGAATTCCGAGTCCTCCTCGTCCTCTGAGTCCTCCGCGGAGGCAGCACCGGCCGAAGAGACCCCATTCGGACCTGGCTGCCAGGCTTACGCCGAAGCTCATCCTGACGGTCCGGCATCTCTCGATGCATTGAAGGACACGAACATTGCCGATGCTGTCGCTAGCATCCCTGAGTTGAAGACTCTTGCAACAGCACTCACCGGTGGCCTGAATCCGGAGGTGAATCTGGCGGACACTCTCCGTGGCGGTGAGTTCACCGTCTTTGCGCCCACCGAGGATGCCTTCGCCAAGCTCGATGCCGCCACCATTGAGACCCTGAAGCAGGACCCAGAGCTGCTCAAGAGCATTCTGACTTACCACGTGGTGGAGGGGCAGGCATCTCCTTCCCAGGCGGTGGGCAAGCACACCACGGTCAATGGTGCAGAGCTTGAGGTCATGGAAAACGGTGAAGATGTGATGGTTAACGACGCCACCATTTCTTGCGGTGGAATCCAGCTGGACAACGCTACCGTCTACTTGATCGATAGTGTCCTCATGCCGCCTGAGCAGGGCTAATTTTACTTGGCCGCGCTGCAGCGCGGACAGTTACTGATCCATCATTAAAGGGCGCCGGAAGAGATTCTTCCTGGCGCCCTTTGCGCGTTGCGTGGTTGCCTTTTATTCAGCGATGAGGGCCTTTTCCTTATCCTCCTCGATTTCGACGCCACGAGTGCCTACTTCGGCTGGGCGTCGAGCTTTACGTCGAGCGAAGGCTAGGGCTCCGCCGTAGATGTACATAACGACCGAAAATACTGCAGCTGGCGCAGCGACCTCGGAGTCCTGGATGACGGTGAGCGCGATGACGAGACTCATTGTGGAATTTCGTAGTGCGAACTCCACCGCGAGAGCCACGCGATCCTCGATCGGGCGTTTGACGATCGCTGCCAAGCCCCAGCCGAGAGCCATTATGAGGCCCGTGAAGATAACTACCGCCGGGCCGGTTTTCACAAGGATGTCGCCCAGCTGGTCCTTCAGGTCGATGACCAGGAAGACGAACATAATGACAATTGTGATGACTCCGACGACGCTGACGATCTTCTCCAGCTTCTTGGCCAGATTTTCATTCTTGGCACGTATGAACATGCCTAGCGCAATTGGGAGGGCGACCACACCTAGGAGCATGCCAATGACTGGTCCCGGCGGTACGGAGATGAAGCCGAGTTCATGGTCGGTGACGGGGAAGAGCTTCCCGGATAGCCAGATCCAGAATGGCAAGGTGACCATCATGGCGATGGAGGCGAGGACGGTGAGGATGATGGACAGCGGGACGTTGCCCTTGCACAAGTGGGTGAAGAGGTTAGTTGTTACTCCACCGGGGGTGGCTGCGATGAGCATGAGGCCGATTGCGAAAACAGGCTCCATCTGGAGTGCAAAAGCTACTGCCAGCCCCACGATGGGGACAAAGAGGAGCTGACCGATGACGCCGGCGGTGATGACACCGCGCGAGTTAAGGCTTTTGGTGAATTGGTTGGTCGTGAGGGTGAGTCCAATGCCCACCATGATGATGGCGAGGGCGACTGGTAGGCCGACTGCCGCGAATCCTTGATCTTGCATGTAATCCTCGGGGTGTACTGACGAGAAACTCTGAGCAACAAAGTAGTTTTGACGAACTTTGTAGTTTGCTAGTCAAGCACACGTGTGGCCAATGCCATCCACGTTTGCAAAAAAGTGGGTGCAAGGGGGGTGGAATTAGAGTGCTGTCAACTCGGGGCCTGGTGAAACCCGGGTGTGCCCAGCTCGGCAAAACCTGGGTGTATCCAGCTCGATGAAACCTAGGTGAGTCTAGGGAGGCTTTGGTGGTGCGGGTAGATTCGCGCTCTTCGAAATATAGGGTGGTTGTGTTGCTGAAAGCTGGGGCGAGGCGTTGGGGTCTTAATGTTGAGCAGGCGGGTTGTATTCACCTGATGGGAGAGTGGTGGGGCCAGCGGGGCTCGAACCCGCGACCAGCGGATTATGAGTCCGCGGCTCTAACCGACTGAGCTATAGCCCCTTAGTCGCTTCTTAGATTGAAGCTCGGCTCATAAGTATAGCGTGAGCTCATTGAGGAGCCTCATTGGCCTAGGTGAATCGAGATGCTGTCTCTGGTTGTCGGGCTCGGTCGGTTTTTTGGGGGGGGGCTCGAGAGGTCGTCGGATCGTGGCTCAGGGGATTGATGGAAATTGTTGCTCTAGTGTGGCAATTATGCCTTTTACCAGGCGATTTGCTTATGGAAAACCCTTCGGTATATAGTTTTCCTCGTTGCTACGGCAGCCTTTCCCCCATAGCTCAGTTGGCAGAGCATTCGACTGTTAATCGAAGGGTCACTGGTTCGAGCCCAGTTGGGGGAGCATAGAGAAACGCCCCGTTACCTGCACAAACAGGACGGGGTGTTGTTGTATCTACGGGGTTTAACAGTCGGCACGCTTAACAGATAATTAACGCTTTGACGTTAGAGGTAGCGAAAAAGAGTCCCCGATCCCAGCCTCTGCTACCAACTCTCTACCACTTCCCCCGCTACTTATCCCCTCTACTATTTCTCCCTAGCGGCTTCCCAGAGTGAGTCGTTGAATGTGTCCCATCGCTGTTTAGCCCAGTCGCCGAATGGTCGATCAGTGAGTACTACCGCAGCCCTGCCGGTGGGGCGGTGGAACCAAAGGAATGTTCCTGATTGGCCAAAGTGACCGGCAGTATCTTCCGGCATGGATCGGCCAATCCAATGAGCGTGTGTCTCCCGCTGTTGCGACTTATCGCCCTCCAAGGAGAAACCCAAGCCCCACGTGCAAGGGTTAAAGCGACCATAGCCAGGCACAATTCCGGCGAGGTCTGGGTACTGCGGGGTCAGTGCCTCCTCTACCATGCCTTCGCTGAGCAGTTGAGGGGAAAGGAACTCTTGAGCAAGGCCGATGAGCGCATCAACGGAAGCCTTGAATCCGTGGCCGGCAGAGCCTTCGATCGATATTTCAATCCTCAAGGGCTCGCAAATGCCTTCGCGAACGTAATCGGCAAAGGGGATAGTCGTGGTTTCGGTGATAGCGTCCGCCAGCACCTCATAGCCTGCCGAGGAGTAAATTCGCCGTGTTCGTGCTGGCTTCTCCTCGATTCGCTGCTGGAAAGCAATGCCCGAAGCGTGGGAAAGAAGCTCGCGAAAGGACGGGGTGGCGTCGAATTCGGGAAGGAGGGAGGAAGGCACGCTGTCATCGAGATCGAAGGCGCCCTCCTCCGCGGCTAGGAGGACGGCATAGGCCGTGACCAACTTGCTGACGCTCGCCAGAGAGAAAACTCGTGACGTGTCTCCTGCGGTTTTCACGCCATTAGTAGTTATGACGGCACCAGCCACATTATCGACGGGCCATTCGGATGTGGATTGGAGAACATCAGCAATAGTCATGATGTAAGCCAGCCTACGTGAGGCGGCAGTGCTGGACAGGGTGCGTTAGCTAATGCGCATTTCTACCAACTTCACCAGCTGACCCACGGTGGCGATCTTGTTGATGGCCTCGTCCTCAATTTCCACGTTGAACTCCTCCTCAAGGCGGACCGCGATGTCTACGAGCGTGAGGGAATCGACGCTGAGGTCTTCGTCGAGGGAGGACTTGGGGGAGATCTCCTCCCGTGAAATGCCGGTGGCATCTTCGACAATGGACACCACGCGCTCCTCCGTTGATTCCGGTGCCTTCGCGTCAGAAGTCTGTGCTGCATTGCCGCCCATCGCTGCGGCGAGCTTCTGCTTTGCGGACTCGGAAATGCCTGTGGTGTCGTTAGCCATGTGAAACCAGACCTTTCAAGAGGCTTGCTAAATGATGAACCAGATTTTACGGGCTGTGCGGATAAATCGGGAGTAGCTGCCGGGGTTGAGGGACAAAAGTGCTGTTCGGGGAGAAACGGGGATAATGCCTGGGGCGAGGATCCCAGCCACTAGAGTGTAATAAATAGATCGAAATAGAACTGTCGCAATGATAGGGAAGATAGGGAAAGGCTCGCCCGTGGGAATCACGCGGAAGATTGCACATGGACTGCGCTTGACGACCAAGCGCACTGTTAATCGTTTGCGCAAGCGCGTGCCTGAACTTCCGTCGTTGCAGGACGTGCGCGAGGTGCATCGTGTCTCTGTCGCCGATGGGGTGTCGCTGGCGGTACGAGAAATTGTGTCAGACGATTGGGAATCGGAGAGCGCCTCAGAGGTCGCGCCGCTGACGATCGTTTTCGCACACGGTTTCACGCTATCCGCGCAATCATGGTTCTTTCAGGCTGCACGGTTGCGGATGCTGCCGAAGGTGCGAATGCTGATTCCCGATCTGCGTGGTCACGGCGATAGTCCTGCACCTGCGCGGCACCTCGGGGTGGATAAGACTGCTGCGGATCTCGTGGAGGCTGTTCGGCAATTAGCCCCCGGAGACGACCTCATGCTCGTCGGCCATTCCATGGGAACGATGACTGTCCTGGGTGCTTTGCGGCATATGAACGACGACGAGCGTGCGCGGGTGAAGGCAATCGCGATGATTAACGGCGCGATCGATACTTTCGCTTCCGCGGGTATCACTCAGCTTTTGCACTCACGGCTCGTGCGAACTCTGCGCCGTGTTGGCAAGAGGTTCCCGCACAAGGCTGAGATCGTGAAGAACAGTGTGGAATGGGCTCTGGAGGCCTTTATAGCCACATTTGTCTATCACGGTGCGCTGGAAGAAGGAGCGAGCGCCAAGTTCGACATTGTTGAGTTCCATGCGGAGGAAATCGACCGGACATCGATGTCTACGGTGCTGGGGTACTTGGATGACCTCTCAGAGCACGACGAAACGCCGTCGGCGCCCTATCTTCAGGGCGTGCCGGGCGTCGTCATGGTCGGCAAGATGGACGACGTCACTCCCGCCGAGCAGACGCGCGAAATCGCAAAGGTGTGGGACGTAGCTGAGAAGAAGGAATTCCCCGAATCTGGGCACATGCTGCCCGTGGAGTGCCCAGAGAAGGTCAATAATGAACTCGTGAAGCTGATTGACAAGGTGCGCTAAACGTCAAACTTCTCGTTGCCAGGAAGCTTAGTTCGGGCTATCGGAAGTCTTTAGCGTTCCTTGCTATGCGCCAGGCGATGATAACTGCGTCTTCCTCTGCGTCAATGGTGAGGATGGGAAGTTAGGTGCATGCAGTCCGCTGATCGACGAGTTGGTCACGCGGAGAACGTCGCCCTCGCTCAGCACCATCGCCTCGCCTTGGCTCGGCGGTGCATCTTCCGCATCTGGTGGTAGCCACATTTGGATGACTCTCAACTTGTCACGGCTGGAGTAGCCCGCGGCATTGACCTCGCTGTGGCGAATGCCTGCGCCCGCGCTGATGGCTTGGGATTGTCCACCGGAAACTACTGATTCTTTGCCAGACGAGTCGCGGTGACGCACAGCGCCTTCCATGATCCAGGAGACAATCTCAGCATTGTCGTGCTGGTGCATATCGAAACCCTCGCCCGGGTTCACAACGTCGTCATTGTGCATCATGAGTATGCCGAAGGCGTTGTCGATTAAGTCGAAATTGCCGGTGCCCGGGAAGGACTGGCGGGAGTCCACGGCATAGTCGCGCTAACGCTGCCTCTCGCTGGCTTTGATGATGGTCAAGGCTCGAGAGGTGGCATCTGATGACTGCGAAATTTTAGTTGACAAATCAACTAGCTTAGCGTTGGTGGCCACCCTCAGGAAGAGGGAAGCCACTCGCCACTTCGCAGATTCCGAGTTCGCCGCCTAGGTGACCTACTCGCCGTGAACCTGGCCAGGGGCAGTTGGATCTGTCAGCTTGTACTTCGCCGCGGCTTCGGCGACCGTGGAGCGGTCGATCTTGCCTTCCTTTGCCAGCCCAAGGAGAACCGCAACAACGACCGACTCGGCGTCGATATTGAAGAATCGACGCGCGGCCTCGCGTGTATCCGAGAATCCGAAGCCGTCCGCGCCGAGCACGATGTACTCGCCCGGAACCCAGCGGCGAATCTGCTCCGGCACCGCAGTGGTGAAGTCTGAGACCGCTACCTTTGGCCCCTCCACGCCATTGAGCGTCTCGGACACGAAAGGCACACGCACTTCCTTGCCCGGTTCGCGCAACTCATCCAGCGCAGCTGCCTGCCCATCGCGGGCCAGCTCATTCCAGCTCGTCACGGAGTAGATATTGGTGTTCACTCCATACTCATCCGCCAGGATCTGTTTCGCCTTCACCGCAGCTTCCATGCCAACGCCGGAAGCCAAAATGGATGCCGTGTGCTCGGCCTCAGGTGCAGCACCCGCATCACCAGTAGAGTTCTCGCCAGAGCCGACGAGGCGATCCGCAGGGGAGTAAAGGTAAATTCCCTTCAGCAAGCCGTCTACATCCAGATTCTCCGGGGCCGCTGGTTGATGGACTGGCTCGTTGTACACGGTGAGGTAGTAGATGACATTCTCGCCACGGCCCTCGCCGTACATGCGGTCGATACCCTCACGGGTGATGTGAGCAATCTCGTAGGCGAAAGCGGGATCATACGTCACTACGGATGGATTCGTTGAAGCCAACAGTGGTGAATGTCCATCCATGTGCTGCAGACCCTCACCGGTGAGGGTGGTTCGGCCGGCCGTAGCACCAATGAGGAAGCCGCGAGCCATCTGATCGGCCGCAGCCCAGATGGAATCACCCGTTCGCTGGAAGCCAAACATGGAGTAGAAGATGTACAGCGGAATCATCGGCTCGCCGTGTGTGGCGTAGGACGTGCCCGCTGCGATGAAGCTTGCCATGGATCCGGCCTCAGAGATTCCTTCGTGCAGGATCTGGCCGTCCTTGGATTCCATGTACGTGAGCATCAGGTCGTGATCAACCGGCGTGTAGCGCTGCCCCTGAGTGTTGTGGATCTTCAACGTTGGGAACCACGAATCCATGCCGAAAGTGCGAGCCTCATCAGGGATGATTGGCACAAAGCGCTTCTTAATCTCATCGTCGCGCATGAGGTCTTTGAAGATACGCACGAGCGCCATCGTCGTGGCGACCTTCTGCTTGCCGGAGCCCTTGAATGCGCTCTTGAGATTCTCCACTTCAGGCACGGCCAAAGGTGCGTACTTCTCTCGACGCTCCGGAAGGTAGCCACCCAGCTCTTCGCGCCGTTCGATCATGTATTGAATCTCCGGGGAATCCTTCCCCGGGTTGTAGTACGGTGGCAGGCGCGGATCCTTCTCCAGATCCTCATCGGAGATCGGGATGGATTGCTTGTCGCGGAAAGTCTTGAGATCCTCCAGCGTCAGCTTCTTCATCTGGTGGGTGGCGTTACGGCCTTCAAAGTTATGCCCCAAGCCGTAGCCCTTGATGGTGTGAGCCAAGATCACGGTTGGCTGGTCTTTCGTCTCCAGCGCGCGAGCGAAGGCTGCGTAGACCTTGCGATAATCGTGTCCGCCGCGGCGCAGGTGCCAGATCTCTTCATCCGTCATGTCCTCTACCAGCTTGGCCGTGCGAGGGTCGCGCTCGAAGAAGAACTTGCGAACGTAGGCACCATCGTTGGCCTTGAACGTTTGGTAGTCGCCATCGGAGGTATTGTTCATCACTTCTACGAGCGCACCTTCAGTGTCGCGCTCGAGGAGTTCATCCCATTCGCGACCCCACACAACCTTGATAACATTCCAGCCAGCGCCCTTGAAGAAGCTCTCCAGCTCCTGAATGATCTTCGTGTTACCACGCACTGGGCCGTCGAGGCGTTGCAAGTTGCAGTTCACCACGAAGGTGAGGTTGTCCAAGTTGTGCAGCGCAGCCATTTGGATCAAGCCACGGGATTCGGGTTCATCCATCTCGCCATCGCCCAGGAACGCCCACACATGCTGCTCGGAGGTGTCCTTAATGCCTCGATCGTGCAGATAGCGGTTGAAGCGCGCTTGGTAGATTGCGTCCATCGGCCCCAATCCCATGGAGACCGTAGGGAATTCCCAGAATTCCGGCATGCCATGCGGGTGGGGGTAGGAGGGGAGACCCAGCCCGGGTTTTGAAGCTTCCTGGCGGAAGGCGTCTAGCTGCTCCTCCGTGAGCCGCCCTTCCAGGAAGGCGCGCGCGTACATGCCCGGTGAAGCGTGGCCCTGGAAGAAGACTTGGTCGCCGCCTCCTGGGTGGTCCTTGCCGCGGAAGAAGTGGTTGAGGCCGACCTCGTACAGTGGCGCTGCGGAGGCGTAGGTGGAAATGTGGCCGCCCACGCCAATTCCCTGCCGTTGCGCACGGTGCACCATGATGGCCGCGTTCCAGCGAATCCAACGGCGGTAGCGTTTCTCAATTTCCTCGTCGCCTGGGAACTCGGGCTCCATTGACGTCGGAATTGTATTGACGTAGTCGGTCGACAGCAGCGGGGGGAGAGCCACACGTTTTGCCGTGGCGCGTTCCAGCAGCCGGAGCATGAGGTAGCGGCCGCGGTCGGGGCCTGCCGCCTCGAGCAATCCGTCCAGGGAATCCATCCATTCCTGCGTTTCTTCTGGGTCGGAGTCGTTAAGATACGACGCCACGCCATCGCGGATCCGGGGGAAGTGCGAATCGCTGAACTGCTGGTTGTCCTGCGCTTGATCATCCTGAGCCATGGTCTCTGGCCTCCTCATCTGCACGAAGTAAAACTGTGCTGGGAACACCGCAGCCGGTGGTGATCGCTGCGATGCATCACGCACCCCAGACTACGTGAAGACCAGAATATTTTGGAGAGCAAAGAACGGTTGCTGGGTCACCTTTTGGCGGGAAAAACACGGGAAAATAGCGAAATGAGTTGCCAGAACGCCCAAAACAGGGAACGATTTGAGGTGTGACTATAGATCAATCAGCCACCATGACGAAGACTGAAAGGCAAGAAACAGCAGTGGGAGACGCGCCTGGGGCCGCCACCGAAAAGAAGGACGGGCAGCGCGCGGAGATGTGGGCCGACCTGCTGTGTGTGAAGAAGTCCGACATCATCCAGGAAATTGGGTGGGACGAAGACGCTGACTCCTCAATCAGTGAAGCTCTCGAAGACCGCATCGGGGAGCAGCTCCTGGAGCAGGATACCGACGAGATCGTCGACATGGTGCTGCTGTGGTTCCGCGAGGAGGATGGGGATCTGGTCGATGGGCTAGTCGATGCCACCCGGTCCCTCGGCGAAGATGGTCGTATCTGGTTGCTGACCCCAGCAGCGACGAAGCCAGGGGCTATTGAGCCTGGTGTGATTGCTGAATCTGCCCAGCTTGCGGGCATGGTGCAGACGAAGTCCGAGCGCCTTGGCAACTGGCAGGGTGCCTGCCTAGTTAGCTCTGGAACGAAGCGCTAACAGCCACACAACCGCGACTGAGCTGGGGCCTCAACTGAGGCTCTTGGCCTGGGCAATGGGTGGGTTTTTCGATGGATTTCGTTGAATGACACCGATGTGTTATTGTTTCTAGGCACGCGCCTTTAGCTCAGCTGGAAGAGCAGCTGGTTTACACCCAGCAGGTCGGCGGTTCGAGCCCGTCAGGGCGCACAGCGCGTAGAACCCCTGTGGATGATGTTCGGTAGAACTTCTCCACAGGGGTTTTCTTGTTCGTAGGTTGTCTCACTCTGTTGCTAGATTGGTGGGGTGATGCAGCGACAGAAAAAACGCCAAGGCTGGAAGACTTTCCTCACTCCCGGCTGGGTTATCACAGCGGTCGTGGTTCTCACGTTCACGTACTTCGCGATCACGTTCCTCGGACCGTGGCAGTTGCACAAGGGCGAGGAGAAAGCGGCTTTCAACGAGCGCTTGGAAGAAGCCCTAACGAAGGATCCCGTCTCTCTGTCGAAGGTCGAGCCCGCAGATGGTTCATCCGCTGGGATCGAAAAAGAATGGACACATGTCCGCTTACAAGGAGAGTTTGTCGGCGATGCGGAAGTTCTCCTCCGCAACCGACCGGTCGACTCCAATCCCGCTTTTCAAGTCCTGACGCCATTTAAGACTGATGAGGGACAGACAATCCTGGTGAACAGAGGCTGGATCCCGCCAGTTAATGGCTCCGATGTGCCGGAAATTCCTGATCCGCCCGCGGGTGACGTCGATGTGACTGGCTACATTCGCATGTCCGAGGCGAAGCCGGGTACTCCGCCGACTGAATCACAGGGCTACACGCAGGTATCCGGCATGAATACCGAGCAGATTGGCGACCTGAAGGCTGATGAACTGCGGGCCGCAGATGGCCCGTCGTCATCGCAAAAGACGCCTTTGGCCGCAGAGTATGTCCAATTGGATGAAGCGTCCGTGTCTGCGATGAATGAGCAGGACGATTCAGACGCAGAACTCACCGCGATCTCCCTGCCTCAGCTGGATAACGGCCCGCATATTTCGTACGCGTTCCAGTGGTGGACGTTCGGTTTGATGGCGCCAGCTGCGTTGCTGTGGTTTGCGTGGGCTGAAATCCGTGAGCGTAAGCGCGAAAAGCAGGAGATTGCAGAGGCGGAGGCTATGGCAGCGGCAGCAAGATCCGCTGATGAGCGGGAGTCTGTTACGCATTCCGGTGCTGAGGGTGATAAAGCAGGCGCTGAAACCAATCGAGGTCGCATTGCTGAAGTGGAGCATGCCGTGACCGAACTCAGCGCTTCGCGAAACATCGGTGGTACAGATTCTGCGGATACACCCCAGAGGGGCAGCGCAACGACTGAGGAAGTTGCCGCTCGGAAGTTAGCAGATCGCTACGGCGGCACCCGCAATCGTTTCGAGGAACGTCGCGCGGCGAAACGAGGCGAGCGGTTCTAGCCGAAGCGTCGAGAAACTGCGGGCTATCTAGCGAAGGAAGTACTCCACGATGCCAGGCACCGCTGCCTCAATCTGCTCCGCGACTTCGGTGAAGGCGGCGTCTTCGCTGTAGTAAGGATCGGAAACCTCGGGCGCACGCAGGGAGTGAACGTTATCTGCATCGCTGGTGGCGTCGAAAGAATCGGGATCGAAGGCGCGGAACATGTAGATCTTCGCGGGATCCACACCGAGTCCCTTCAGGCCGCGCACATGACCGCGATCCATCGCCAGGAACACATCTGCGTCGAGGTGCTCTTCACCGACCTGGGCTGCGCGGTGCGCGGAACCGTCGTAGCCGAAACTATCTAGTTCCCGGACCGCGCGGGGGTCAGCGCCCTCGCCCACATGCCAGCCGCCGAGCCCACAGGAATTCACCACGACATCGTTCATGCCAGCATCAGACAACGCCTTGTTCAGCATGACATCGCCTATCGGGGAGCGGCAAATATTACCCGTGCACACCACGGTGATTTTCTTGACCTTGTGGGATGCGCTCACGCCCGCATCACCGTCGATCCAGCGCTCCACAAGGGCATCGAGTTGTTCCGGAGTGGCGACGTAGTGGCTGGCGCGGGCGCGTTCGGAGTCATCTCCATAACCCCAACCGACCAGCACACTATCTATACCGTGCTGGGCAGCCCCCTCAACATCGTGGATGCGATCACCGATGAGCAAAATGTTAGCAGGGTTCAGGGTCCCCGATGAAGCGGAGTTGCCATGTTCATCGGAACCATTGAGCTCCGGAAGTTCTTGTAACTGTTCCAGTGCGTAGTCGATGACCATGGCCTTCCCTTGCCTGCCGGTGGAAGGATCCGCTGCTGCGAGGACATGAAAGTATTGCAGCATCCCGAAGTGCTCCAGGATTCTCCTGGCGCTTTCCTTGGATTTGGAGGTCGCCGTGGAAAGGATGATTTCCTTCGCGCGCCACTTCGCCAGAAGGTCCTTCATCCCGGGGAACGCCGCCGCATTCAACCAGCCGCCACCCGCTTGGTGCTGAAGGTAGTCCTGCAGAGCCTTCTCCAATAATTCGCCTCTCAACCCCAACCCGGCGAGGGTTTCGCTCATCGGAGGCCCGGGAATGCGCTGGATCTCCGTGTCCGACGGTCGCTCGATACCGTTGTTGTCTAAGGCGTGGAGGAAACTATCGCGGATACCGGGGAAGCTATCGGTCAAGGTGCCGTCGACATCGACGAGCAGGATCTTCCTTGCGCGCGCCGTGTCCACGGATGCGGAGGGGGTACCAGATTCATTGCGGCCACTGCTCGATGTAGTGTTTGGCTTCCGGCGTGGGGTGGGGTTTTCTGAGCTCACGACTTCCAGTGTCCCAGATGCTCGCCCGCGCTCGCCACCGGATTCTGACTAGGGTGGGGCTATAGCAAGCGTCCCAAGACCCCACCACGTCAGGAGCCGATAGTGACGAACACCGACTCGAACCCATCAACCAGCACTGCCACTGTGGGCGACGTGATTGCTGTCATGGAGGCCGCCTACCCACCGTACTTGGCTGAATCTTGGGATGCGGTGGGACTCATCTGTGGTGATCCCACCGAGCCAGCAACCAAGGTGGCATTCGCCTTGGACTGCACCGATGCGGTTGCTGATGAGGCCATCGCACGAGAAGCCGACATGCTCATCGTCCATCACCCGCTGCTCATGCGCGGTGTTACCTCGGTTGCGGCGAATACCCCGAAGGGTCGGATCGTTCATAAACTCATCCGTCACGGCGTAGCCCTTTTCGCGGCACACACGAACGCAGACTCCGCCCGCCCAGGCGTCAACGATCGCCTCGCCCACGTACTCGGCGTCACCCCGGGTGCCCCGCTGCGCCCAATCGAGGAAGCCCTCGACAAGTGGGGATTCACCGTTCCTGTATCCGTCGCCACCAGTGTGAAGAACGCAGTTTTTGCTGCAGGTGCGGGGACTGTGGGCGACTACACAGAAGCTGCTTGCGAACACCAGGTGACTGGACAGTTTCGCCCAACAGCGGAGGCACAGCCCCACATCGGTAAGGTCGGTGAACTGGAAACAGTGGAAGAGCTGCGGGTAGAGTTCGTCGCCCCGCGCCGCGTCCGTGAAAAGGTTCGTGCTGCCCTACTCAAGGCTCACCCGTATGAAGAGCCTGCCTATGACGTGGTCGAGACACATACCGGCACCGCTGAACTGGGAATTGGCCGCGTGGGCGAGTTGGACACACCGATGACCCTGCGCGAATTCACGGAACGTGTCGCTGAACGTCTGCCCACCACACGCTGGGGAGTGCGCGCAGCCGGGGACCCAGACACGGTCATCAGGAAAGTGGCCGTATCCTCCGGCGCAGGGGATAGCTTCCTCGACACGGTGGCTGCCATGGACGTCGATTGCTTCGTCACCTCCGATCTGCGCCACCACCCGGTTGATGAGCACCTGCGCAAAGGAGGCTGCGCTGTGATCGATACCGCCCACTGGGCCTCCGAATTCCCGTGGTGTGAGCAGGCTCGTGACGTCGTCGACAAGGGAATGCAGGAACGCGGGCACACGGTGATAGCCGAAGTGATCGACATTCGCACAGACCCATGGACCGTCCACGGGCGGGGAAAGGGATAAAAGGGGATCCGGCATGCAGTGCACGCCAGTTGACAAGAAAGCGCTCGGGGCACTCGCCTCAGCCTTGCAGGAAATCTCCATCATCGAAGCGCGCATGCAGACACTCACGGAGCGCGTGCGGCTCGAAGAACTCCAGCAACAGCGGGCGGAAGAACGCAGACGCCACACTATGAAGCGAGTTCAAGGGCGTGAACAACGTACCGATGTGCTCCGTTTACGGCAGGAAGTAGCGAAGTTAAAACAGCGTGAGGCCGCCGACAGGGACGAATTGCGGGAAGCTACCGACAAAGAAATGCGCAAGGATCTCAAGCACGACCTCGCCGCCACGCAGAGCCGCCTCGAGGACTTCGAAGAACGCTTGGGCAGGGCCGAACGGACGGCCATCATGCTCGACGAGGATCTCCCGGAATTCTCCGCCAACGGCTCCCCGGAGGCCACTGGTTTCGCCCCGTCGGATGGAGACATAGCCGAGGCCCAGCGCGCCCTCCAGCAGGCGGAGAACGCGCTACAGGCGGACCTCCAAGCAGCGCAAGCGCGCGCCGACCAAGCCCGCCACGAGATGGCCCCAGCAGTGCTGGAAGTCTTCGAAAAGCAGTACGAAGAACACGGTGTGGGCGCCGCCTGGCTTAACGGCCGAACTTGCGGAGGCTGCTTCATGGAATTAGACCCGCTGACGTTGCGGGAGTTGCGCAGGGCACCCGCGGGGGAGCTTCAGCATTGCCCGGAATGTAACGTAATTATTCTGTTGCCAGAAGACTAGTGGAAGGCGAGGACACGGCATGCGACTGAGGGTGGAATCCGACGGGGGTTCGCGAGGCAACCCGGGACTCGCCGGGGCAGGATCCTCCGTGGTCGACCCCGCCAGCATCAGTGCCGGGGAGCCGCACGAACTGGCCTGTCAGTGGCAGCACATCGATAAGGCCACCAATAACGTTGCCGAATACCACGGTCTGATCAACGGTCTCACCCTGGCAGCCGAAGTGGCGGAGAAGTTGGGTGAGTCCGCAGCGGAGACCACCGTGGACGTGTTTATGGATTCCAAGCTCATCGTGGAACAGATGAGCGGCCGCTGGAAGATCAAGCACCCGGATATGAAGCCCCTCGCGCAGCAGGTGAAGTCCTTGGAACGGGACTTCGTCGCGGTGAGCTACACCTGGGTGCCGCGAGCCCAGAACAAACGCGCCGATGAGCTTGCCAACCGAGCTATGGATGACAAGGAGTCCGGCGTCTCCTTCGACCTGCCGGAAAGTGCCTCCTCTCCTTCTTCATCCGACGCCACCAATCCCACCTCCGCAGACGCTGCGGACAAGAAACTGAATGAGGCTTCTGTGAAGGAGCCTGGGGAGGGGGCTGGTGGCGTCGAGCAGAAAGACAAAGACAATGAGCGACCCACAGCTCCCGACTGGCATGGTGGACGCAAACCAACGCGAATGCTGCTGTTGCGCCACGGCGAGACACAGTTGAGCGTAGAGAAGAAGTTCTCCGGGCTCGGCAACCCTGAGCTCACCGCACGAGGGCAGTGGCAGGCTGAGCAGGCAGCGGCGTACATCGGTGGCCGTGGGGGAATCAGTACCGTGCTCAGCTCGCCGCTGAAGCGTGCCCGACAAACTGCGCAGGCAGTCGCGGAGGCGCTTAGTGACCAGGCTGCGGCTCGCGGTGATGGACAGGGACGGGCTGAGGACAGTGATGGTGGAGAGGGGCGGGCTGAGGCCAGTGGTGGTGGACAGGGGCGGGCTGAGGCCAGTGGTGGTGGAAACAGCCAGTCTGAGTTTGGTGGCCGGGGCGCCGTCGAGGTGATAATGGATGACGGTCTGAGAGAGATGGACTTCGGCGCGTGGGAAGGTAAGACCTTTGCCGAGGTGCGCGCCGAGTATCCCAATGAACACATCGACTTCTTCTATAACGCCACCACCGCGCCGCCAGACGGCGAATCGCAGGAAGACGTCTTCAACAGGATGCGCGAAGTGGTGCAGCGTCTGGTGAAGGAACACGAAGGCCAAAATATCGTGCTGGTCAGCCACGTCACGCCGATTAAGGCGATCATTCGGCATGCGCTGCAGGCCAGTGGTTCGTGTTTCCGGACAATGCACCTGGATCTCGCAGGATTGAGTGTTGTCGAGTTCTACGATGATGGAAACTCCGTGGTCAGGCGAGTAAACGATACCCACTACCTCGAGGCCTAGTACGCAAAATCCGAGGGACACCGGCACGTCGTCGCCTTGCAGGTGGCGGGGTGAAGTATTCGAATTCGTGGCATCCAGGTAATGTAGCTGTCGCTGAGAAGACCGGGTGGTCGCGGCGCGCGGAACCGGTCCCGTCTGTGGGGCCAGGCCGGGTGCGGAGGAAAGTCCGGACTCCACAGAGCGCGGTGGTTGCTAACGGCAACCCAGGGTGATCTGCGGGATAGTGCCACAGAAAATAACCGCCTACGGCCTTCGGGCCACGTGGGTAAGGGTGAAACGGTGCGGTAAGAGCGCACCAGCATGCCAGGTGACTGGCGTGGCTAGGTAAACCCCACCGGGAGCAAGGTCAAGTGATGGCACGGCTCTGCGCTGGCTAAGGGCTCGCTTCGGCGAGGCTATGTCGGTGTGGTGTGCCGTGCTGTCGAGTTCTAGAGCTGCTCGCTTGCTAGTGAACAGGTAGACCGCTTGAGGCGCCCAGTGATGGTGCGTCCAGATGGATGGCCACCTCGCAGCCAGTGTGCGGACCGCTGTCAGTGTGGGCTTCGGCCCCGTTTGGTGGTGGTTAGTGTGCCTGGCTGTAGGACAAAATCCGGCTCACAGGTTTTCTCGGCTTCTAAGCTTTGCTTTTCTACCTTCAGTTCTTGGAACTGCTGGTTATTTCCGGGGAAGCGGTTACATTGCAGAGTGGCCGAATTCTATGGTGCGGTGTCCTTCGTGGAGTAGCTGGGCCTTTTCTGTAGAAGTGGCAAAGTTTCCGTGCCATCCGAAATTTCGCCACCGTTGTGGCGGCTTTTTGGGGATTTCGCCCTCGTTGTTGTGGCGAAATTTAAAATCGAGGGACATTTCGCCACCTGGCTGCCTGCAGACCGCCTGGCCGTACCAACCCCCGCCCTGGCCGCGAATACCTCCGAGCGACCGTGGACACTCCGCCAGCCTCCCCTTCGTGGGCTCAGCCTCTCGACATTGGGCAAATCGCAAACTCAGCAATACTTCCTGGCCGTCAGTACGCTGGAGGAGCATGAAGCTCTTCGCCGCTGAACTGGACTTCCGCGCCATCGCCCGAGAATTTGAACTACCTGACCACTTTCCAGAGGAGGTGGAGGCGGAAGCTGCCCTCGTCAGCGATCGAGTGGCCTCCAATCCTCACGATTACGCCATGGGAAGCACTGTGCAGAGAACACAGACTGATTCCACCAGAATCCCCAGTGGCGCGCATGCCAGTACCACCAATTCGCACAGCGCCACCACCAATTCGCACAGCGCCACCACCAATTCGCACAGCGCCACCACCAATCCGCACAGCGCCACTACCAGCCAGCAATCCACCAACACCACGAACCAGCGTGTCGACCTGCGCGAAGTGGAGTTCGTCACCATCGATCCCGCTGGTTCAATGGACTTGGATCAAGCAGTAAACATCGCCGAGGCCAGCGTCGATGGCGCGCCGGGCTGGCGAGTCCTCTACGCGATCGCTGACGTCGCTGCTTTTGTGGAACCCGGTGGAGCCGTGGATGCGGAATCGCTCAAACGTGGCCAGACCATTTACCTCCCGGATGGCCATGTGCGATTGCACCCGGCGGAGCTCTCCGAGGGAAGCGCGTCCCTCCTGCCTGACCAGGATCGCCCAGCTGCGGTGTGGGACATGCATGTGCGGCAGGACGGGGAGGTTGCGAATTTCAGCGTCTACCGTGCGCTGGTTCGCAGCCGGGCACGCTTTGATTATGTGGAGGTGGAGCGCGACAGAGTTAATGGCACCCTCCATCCCGCGATTCGCCACCTGCCTGCGGTAGGTCAGGCTCGGCAGCAATCAGATTTGCGCCGCGAGGCGATTAACTTGCGCCTGCCGTCTGTGTCTGTGGAAAAGGACTCCGGCGGGGATTACCACCTGGTCATTGAGCCCCGCGAACTGATGAATGATTACAACTCCGAGCTATCCCTCATGGCGGGCATGTGCGCAGGGAAGCTGATGATGGAGGCGGGTATCGGATTGCTCCGTACTTTGCCGCCCGCGTCGCCCAAGGACGTGTCGAAGTTCGACGCCGCCGCGGCCGCCTTGGGCTTCTTCCGCGGGGATAAAGGACTTGGTGAGCTGCTCGCGGAGATCGACGCTAGTACTCCGCAAGGCATGGCCCTCATGCGCGACGCGCAGTCCCTCCTGAGAGGCGCTAGCTATGTGGCTTTTGGCTTCGGCTCCGGGGAGGCAGCTGGTGGCGTCGATCAAAGGGAACGGCCGGGAGACAAAGTCGAACCGGCTGTGCACGCGGGGGTGGGTGGATTTTATGCTCATGTCACGGCACCACTGCGGAGGTTGGCGGACCGCTACGCCACGGAGGTGTGCCTCGCGATACAGGGAGGAAGCGATGTGCCGAAGTGGGTGACCGCGGGGATTGAGCGGGTTGTGGACACGATGAAGAGTTCCACTCCGAGAGCGAACCAGGTTGATCGGGCGTGCCTCCGCCTCACCGAGGCTATGGTGTTGCAGCCGTGGGTGGGGCAGAACTTCAGCGCGGCCGTGATGCACACTGGTGCGGAGGAGGCGGATGTGTTCGTTGCCGAGCCTCCCGTGATTGCCGATTGCGTAGGCACCCCGGAGGAGGGAACGACGGCACTAGTCACCCTGGTCAAGGCAGATACACAGGAACGAAAAGTGGAGTTTGCCTGGCCAGCGGACTAGGGCGCGGGGAGGTTACACGCTCGGTGCTGGGCTGAGGCACTGCGGAGTGGGCTGAGGCACTGCGGAGTGGGCTGAGGCACTGCGGAGTGGGCAGCGGGCCGAGAGGCACGAGGACGCCAGCGGAGTGTGGTAGGAAAGTGGCATGACTGAAAAGTGGTACTACGACACGAAGACTGGACAGGTGAGCCAGGGCAAGGCCTCGGGTTGGGATTCCCGTATGGGGCCCTACGACACGCAAGAGGAGGCTGCCGCTGCGCTGGAGACTGCCCGCAAGCGGACAGAACAGGCAGATGCCTACGACTCGGAAGACGAGGACTAGCGTCTTGTGGCAGTCCCAAGGCAGTACTGAACGTCCCCGACAGCGCTGGTCACATCAAGTGGCAGCGCTAAAAACCGCTTAAAAGCAGTGCTCTTCGGCGGGGAAGCTGCCCTCGGCAACTTCGCGCTTGTACTCAGCGGCGGCGTGGGTCATTGCTTCGCCCACAGCTGCCCACTGCTTGGCGAACTTCGGCCGGTGGCCATCGGAGGGGAAGGCCACCATGTCGTGCCACACCAGCACTTGGCCATCGCAGTCCGGCCCGGCTCCAATGCCAATCGTCGGGATCGGACACATCTCGGTGACACGCTTGGCTAGCTTTGCCGGGACCATTTCCATCACGACGAGATCGGCACCCGCGTCCACTACGGCCTGAACGTCGGCGATCAGGGCTTCGGCATCCTCGCCACGTCCCTGCACCTTGTAGCCGCCGAGGTTGTTAACGGACTGTGGGGTGAATCCAATGTGAGCGCACACGGCCATGCCTGCATTCTTTACTGCCCTGATGCGTGACGCCATGCGCACCCCGCCTTCAAGTTTGACGCAGTGCGCTCCAGAGCGGCGCAGGATCTCCGCAGAGGTGAGCACAGCTTGCTCATCGGAAGCCTCGTAAGTTCCGAAGGGCAAGTCGACGACCACGAAAGCATTGCCAGCGCCGCGGACAACAGCGGCCGCCAGATAGGACATTTCGTCGAGGGAGATGGCTGCTGTCGTCGGATAACCAAAAACGACGTTGGCAGCGGAATCGCCAACCAGCATGATCTCTATGCCTGCCTGGGCGAAGGCGCGGGCAGTCGAATAATCGTATGCCGTCACCATGGCAAAGGGAGTGCCTGAGCCTTTGCGAGCGGTGATATCGCCGAGGCGGATCTGCTTGGTCGGGACCATGTAACCCTGAAGTGCCGTGTTGTTGTCAGCCATGCCCCTCATCTTGCCATGCGAGCGGCGCGGGTCCGAAACTTCATCTGCTGGAAACATAAACCGCCCCCTCATGGGACTTACCCTCACCACAAAGGGCGAAAAGAGAACTACAATGGTCGCTTATGAATCGCCAGCAGGAATTTGTGTTGCGTACGATTGAAGAGCGCGACATTCGCTTCGTTCGTCTTTGGTTTACCGATATCCAGGGCTACCTTAAGTCTGTCTCCGTGGCTCCAGCTGAGCTCGAGGGGACATTCGAGGAGGGCATTGGTTTTGACGGCTCTGCTATCGAAGGCTTCTCCCGCGTCGCCGAGTCCGACACGATCGCCAAGCCGGATCCGAGCACGTTCCAGATCCTGCCATTCGAATCGGAACGCGATGGCAGCCTGTCTGCTCGTATGTTCTGCGACATCACCATGCCTGATGGTGAGCCTTCGTGGGCAGATCCGCGCCAGGTGCTGCGCAGACAGATGAACATTGCCGCCGAGATGGGCTTCACCTGCTACGTGCATCCCGAGATCGAATTCTTCCTGGTGCAGTCCACGGAAACCGATGGCGAGCGCCCGACCCCGACGGATACCGGCGGGTACTTCGATCAAGCTGTCACGGATGATGCACCGCACTTCCGTGCAGATGCCATCAATTCCCTCGAGCGCGTGGGCATCTCGGTGGAGTTTTCTCATCACGAGACGGCGCCGGGGCAGCAGGAGATCGACCTGCGTTTCGCCGATGCGCTGTCCATGGCGGATAACGTGATGGCCTTCCGCTACATCATCAAGCAGGTCGCCCGCCACAACGGTGTGCGTGCCACGTTCATGCCGAAGCCATTCAGCGAATACGCTGGCTCCGCGATGCACACGCACATGTCCCTGTTTGAGGGCGATGAGAACGCTTTCCACGACCCAGATGATGAGCTGCGCCTGTCCACCACAGGTAAGTCATTCATCGCCGGCATTCTGGAGCACGCCTCTGAGATTTCTGCGGTGACGAACCAGTGGGTGAACTCCTACAAGCGCATTTCCTCCGGTGATGAAGCGCCGCGTTCGGCCGCTTGGGGTGCATCGAACCGTTCGGCGATGGTTCGCGTGCCGATGTACACGCAGAACAAGCCGGCGTCACGCCGAGTGGAAATTCGCACACCGGACACCGCCTGCAACCCGTACCTCACCTACGCCGTGCTCATGGCCGCTGGTCTGAAGGGCATCAAGGAGGGCTACGAGCTGCCCGCCCCAGCCGAGGGCGATATTGCCCTGATGACCGCGCGCGAGCGCCGCGCAGCCGGGTTTAAAGATCTGCCTAATGACCTCGATTACGCGCTGCGTGAGATGGAGCGTTCCGAGCTGGTCGCTGATGCTCTTGGCGAGCACGTCTTTGAGTACTTCCTGCGCAATAAGTGGCGTGAGTGGAATAGCTACCAGTCCCAAATCACTCCTTGGGAATTGAAGCACAACCTGGAGTTCTAAATCGATTGAGCCCGCAATCCGCGCCTCTTGGCGCAGGGTGTGGGCTCTTGTCGGATTAATCTGAGAAGCAGATAGCTGTTCACTGAGCGCTGCAGGTTATGGAGCGCCGATACGAAAGGTCCCCGAAGGATGACTCGCCCTCGGTCGTCACGTTCCCGAATTCCCAGTGCGCGAACCTTGGGGTTGACGCGTCCGCGTGCTCAGGAGGATCTCGAGCTCCTGGGGTGGGTGGAGGAGCAACACGTTCCTGTTTTGGTGACTTTGAGCTCATGTGGTGACCCGGATCTGGCACTGAATAATGTCGTGCGGCTGGTGGAGGAATTGCGTTCGCAGGAGGAGGCCGGAACTCTTGCCTCTGTGTCCGTCGAGGGAGAGGTCGGCTCTTTTTCCGACGCCACGGCGGACACCTTGCTGGAGGCGCTGACTAATAACAAGGGGCTGCGGCGCCGCTTGCTGGCATTGTTCGGAGCTTCCAGCATGCTCGGCGATCACATCGTTGCGCACCCGGAAGACTGGGTGCAGTTGGCTCTGCCGATGCCAGATACCCAGGCCATGATGGATGCCATGCTGGGGTCCGTGGACGCAGTGCCGGTGAAAGAAGTGTTGGCGTTCGATGAATCCGCCGAATTTAAGAGCACTTCTGACGAGAAAAAAGCTACGGAGCCTCCTCATGAGGGTTCGCGTCTTTTCCGGGCCCGCATTACTGGTCCGGAGGCGGATACGGCGATGCGTGATGCGTACCGCACGCTGCTTGCGCGTGTGGCGGCGATTGATACTGAGGGTACGTTTATCGTTCGCGGGGAGCCGGATCCGGAGCCACTATCCTTCGTCACTCTGTCACAAGCGTTGGCTGATTCCGCCGACGCGGCGCTCACTGCGGCTTTGGCAGTGGCATGTTCGACTGTCTATGGCGGCCCGGATGACGAGAATGCAAAGCCGCCGGCTCGACTGGCTGTGCTGGCGATGGGCAAGTGCGGTGCTCGCGAGCTGAACTACATCTCGGATGTGGACGTCATCTTCGTTGCCGAGCCCGCCGATGCCCGGGCGACTCGCTGGGCTGGCGAGTTCATCAATATTGGTTCCCGCGTGTTCTTTGAAGTGGATGCCGCCTTGCGCCCGGAGGGTAAGCAGGGAGCGCTGGTGCGCACATTGGCGTCGCACAAGACGTATTACGACCGTTGGGCGGCGACATGGGAGTTCCAGGCTTTGCTCAAGGCGCGCCCCATGTCTGGCGATTTGGAGCTTGGCCAAGAGTACGTGGATGCGCTGGCACCGAAGGTCTGGACAGCCTCCCAGCGTGAGGATTTCGTCCCAGATGTGCAGAAGATGCGCCGACGGGTCATCGACAATGTGCCGGATGAGATTCGCCATCGTGAGCTGAAGCTGGGCCCCGGTGGCCTGCGTGACGTGGAGTTCGCCGTCCAGCTTTTGCAGATGGTGCACGGCCGTGTGGACGAATCTCTGCGCGTCCGCTCCACTGTGCAGGCGTTGGCCGCACTGGTGGATGGGGGTTATATCGGCCGCGAGGATGGCCAGATTCTCCAGCGTTGCTACGAGTTCATGCGCCTGCTGGAGCATCGCTTGCAGCTATTCCGCCTCAAGCGCACGCACACCCTTCCGGCGAAGGACGACGCTGAGCAGCTCACGTGGCTTGCACGCACTTCCGGCCGCAAGCCCGAGGGTTCGGCGAGTTACGCGGAGCAGTTGGAAAAAGATGTGCGTGGGGTGAGCGTGCAGATTCATCAGCTGCACTCCAAGCTGTTCTACCGTCCTCTGCTCAACTCTGTCGTCTCCTTGGACGACGACACCATCCGGCTCACTCCAGAGTCCGCGAAACGCCAGCTGGCTGCCTTGGGCTACGAGAACCCAGATCGTGCGTACGACCACCTGATGGCTCTGGCGAGCGGTTCGGCACGCAAGAACAAGATGCAGGCAATTATCCTGCCGATGTTGTTGGAGTGGCTGGCGCCAACAGTTGACCCCGACGCTGGGTTGCTGGCCTACCGCAAACTCTCAGAGACGGCGAGGGAGAAAAAGTGGTATCTGCGGCTGCTGCGCGATGAAAACGTCGTGGGTCAGCGGTTGATGTATCTGCTGGGAACCTCGCCCTACGTGGCGGAACTGCTGCTTAACAGCGTGGATACCGTGAAGCTGCTCTCCGATGGAGCGAATGGGCCGAAGCTCGTCGAACGCGATCCAGCGGTGGTGACGCACTCCTTGGTCGCTGCCGTTGCGCGTCACCGCAACCCCGAAAAGGCAATCCAGATTGCGCGATCCCTGCGCCGTGCGGAATTGGCTCGCGTGGCAGCCGCTGACCTGCTGGACTTCATGACGACGGAGGAAGTCTGTAGCTCCCTGTCTTGGGTGTGGGATGCCGTGCTGGAAGCTGCACTGCAGTCGGAGATCCGAGCCTGGGAAGATGCTCATGATGAGAATGCCCCGGCAAAGATTTCGGTTATTGGCATGGGGCGCCTCGGGGGCGCGGAGCTGGGCTATGGCTCGGATGCGGACGTCATGTTCGTCACCGAGTCGGCGGACATCCCGGAGGATCCGGCGGCCCAATCTGAGGCGGATAACAAGGCCGTCAAGTGGGCTGCCCATATTTGTGACTCGGTGCGTGCTCGCCTGGGGCGCCCTTCCCAAGACCCGCCGCTAGAGGTGGACTTGGACCTGCGCCCGGAGGGGCGCAACGGCGCAGTTGTCCGCACTCTGGAATCCTATGAACGCTACTACCGCGAGTGGGGCGAAACTTGGGAGATGCAGGCATTGCTTCGTGCGACGTGGATCGCGGGTGACAAGGACTTGGGCATTCGCTTCCTGCGCATGATTGACCAGTTCCGTTATCCAGCAGGTGGCGTGACAGACGAAACTGTCCAGGAAGTGCGCCGCATGAAGGCCCGTGTGGATGCAGAGCGGTTGCCAGCCGGTGCAGATAAGAAGACCCACACCAAATTGGGCCGTGGCGCTCTCACGGACGTGGAGTGGACCGTGCAGCTGCTGATGATGCAGAACGGTCAGGTCGCGGAGAATTTACGCAATACATCCACGCTGGAGGTGTTGCAGGAACTCGCCAATTCTGAACTGCTGAGTCAGGCCGATGCCACGATTCTGCGCGAAGCATGGATCACCGCCACGAACGCCCGCAACGCGATTGTTCTGGTCAACGGCAAGCGCAAGGATCAGCTGCCGACATTTGGCAAGCCACTGGCACAGGTGGCTGCGGCAGCCAATTGGGATCCGAGCGATTCGCAAGGCTTCTTGGACGATTATCTCAAGAAGACCCGCCGCGCACGGCGCGTGGTGGACCGTGTCTTCTGGGGTGAGGATGTACTCCATGATTTTGCTAGTGACTACTCGGATTTCCGCTAGCGCGTGCGGGGAGCTAAGGCTGTGCTAACCTAACGACAAAATAAGTCCACGGCTATCGCAAAGATCTGCTGAGATGCCGTGGGGCTGAAACTTTTGAGAGGACATCCAGGAGGAGGTGCCAACCCACCATGAGTGCTGCTGAGAGGCCAGCCGGAACCATTGACGTGAACCCCGTGATCACCGCAACCAGCGAAAACGTGCGGGAAATGCTCCAGCGTTCCGCTGTGTGGACGCGCATGAGCGATGGCAGCCTGCCATTCGCTGGGCGTGCCTCCTACCTCGAGCAGCACTGGGATGGCCTGCGTGTTCTGCTCGGAGCGCTCGATAACTTCGAGAACATCCCCGACCTTCGAGGCCTCCGCGACCAGGTACGCCTGACCGTGGAGAAGATGGGGGATGCTCTGGATCGCTCCCACGCCACGGCTCGGTGGCGGGAACACCATGTGACGATGCCCTCGATGCTGCAGTTCCGCCGTCGCGTGACGGAAATGACGAATCACGGCGATCTCATCGGCCTCGTAGCACACACGGTGGTACGCCTCGCAGCTGTCAGCGCCTGCCCAGTGCCCACCACAGATGAACTGACCAGCCCAAGTGTGACGCTCATCCATAACGAAGAGCAGGAAGAACTTTTCGTTGAGGAAATGTCCGCCGCGTTGGTATTCCTGATGGCGCACGGAAGTGACGTCGTTCGCGCATACCAGGGGCAGAAGCAGGAGAGCACCTGTGCGGTGACAGCGGCGATGATCCGCAACGCCCTGCGCTAAAACACGGGGTGCAGTGACCGCAATGACCCCCGCTCATGGGGCGAGCCGGTGTGAGAACGGGCGGCTCACGACACCAGTTGGCCTTCGACGATAACGTTGTAGCCCAAGTCCTGGGAACCGGAGACGCTGCACGCGATGAGTACAATTCTTCCGCGCCGGTCAGCGGCCATGATGTCCGGATCGACGATCGCCTCATTCTTATCCACCAACCACGAACGCGTCACCCTCCACGTTCGCGCGTTGCCCTGCGGATCCGCCATGGTGATCTCTGAACCGTTGAGGACGTTAGAAGAATAACGCTTCACCGGCATGTTATCCGTGCCATTGACCTGTTCAGGAGCGGCTGATAGATCGACATGAGCGGTCACCACCTCCGAGATTGGGTTGAACACCAGTGGTGCCTGGCCCCATGCGTGACCGAGTACGTAGACAGTTCCGGCGTCAGCATTGCTAGGCGATTGACCCCACCCTTCCACCCACCGAACCATCGTTTTCTGAGGGCCCGCAGGATTCAACGGAAGAACGTAAGGCATGGAATCGAACGTCGCGCCACTGACGGCCGCAGGGCCACTCATAGAGAAAGATCCGGTAGCGCTGGGTGCATGGCCCTCGTTTGTCGGAGCCGGTGGCTGAGAGGACGGAGGTGCTTCGGAACTTGCGCTGTGGTTATTAGTTTCAACGTCGTGCTTCGTCGTAGAGGCGGCTGTGGGTGAGGATGAAGAATCGGCGGCCACTGATTGCTCTGCCTGGCCGGTATCACGAGTAAAAACAACGGCCAACACCGCTGTGATACAGATGAAAAGCAGCGCTACCACGGCGATCACGCGGACGGAGCAAGCCTTCGCGATTCTGAAATTTTCGTGCACGGACTTATTGTAAGCGTGTCATGTTACCTGCTGAAAGCTCCCGGTAAGCTCAACATCGTGACAGTTGTGCTGGCGATCTTCTTGGTGTTCCTCGTGGGCGCCCTCATGCAGCGGGTCAGCGGTATGGGCGTGGGGCTGCTCGCCGGCCCCGTGGTGAGTCTGCTACTCGGTCCGATCGAGGGCATCCTCGTTGTCAACCTCGTCGCGGCAGTCAATGGTGCGATGGGTGCCTGGAGCCTACGGCGCGATATCGAGTGGCACAAAGTCGCGCTGATCGGTCCCGTGATGATCTTCGGCGCGATCACCGGCACCTGGTTCATCGCCTTTGTGAGTACGGGCTGGTTGCAGGCTATCGTTGGCGCGCTGTTGTTGGTAGCGCTGCTAACTATGACCGTGGGCAAAAACTATGTACCCGTCGCCCGCGGAAAGGCACCTGCTCTCGGGGCGGGACTATTCGCCGGCTTCATGAACACTCTCGCAGGCGTGGCGGGGCCCTCCATTACGGTCTATGCGCTCGCGAGCCGCTGGCCACAGAGACCTTATGCGGCAACGCTTCAACCTCTTTTCGCTATTGCCGGCCTGTTGAGCTTCATCGTGAAGAGCTTGGGCGGTATGGGGGACCTCAGCGGAGTCCCGCCAGCTGTGTGGCCCGCAGGCATTGTTGCGTGCATTATCGGCATATTTTTCGGCACCCACATCTCCCGCTATGTCAACCGAGAAAAAGCCCGAAACATAGCCATTACCATCGCTTCGCTGGGGGCGGTCACGGTCTTCGTGCGTGGAGTTTTCGAGCTCATCCGGTGAGAGTTGCCCCATCCCATTCGCAGCGTAAGGTGAGGGGGCGTGACTCAATCCGCAGCTAACGCACATCCACCAAGTCCGCGCCCCGCCGCGTCCGTTGCGCGCACAACCCTGTCCGGCAAAGCGATCGTTGTGTGGCTTGCGGGTTTGCTCCTCTACACCATGGCCGTCACTGGCCGTACCTCCTTCGGCGTGGCCTCCGTGGAAGCGATGGAGCAGTTCCACATTGATGCCTCCCGCCTTGCCGTTTTCGCCACCCTGCAATTGGGCACCTACGCGCTTGCACAGATCCCCGTTGGTCTTCTGGTGGATCGCTTCGGCCCGCGAAAACTGCTCATCGCTGGTGCCTTGATCATGGGCGTGGGCCAAATGGTGCTCGCTTTCAGTAGTAATTACTACATCGCCTTGTTCGCCCGCATGCTCGTCGGCGCGGGTGATGCGACTGCCTTCTCCTCCGTCATGCGCATCATTCCTGCGTGGATTCCGCTGAAGCACACGCCACTGATCAGTCAGCTCACCGGTGCGGTGGGGCAGTTCGGTCAGTTCCTCTCCGCCGTGCCGTTCATGGCGATCCTCCATGCGGCAGGATGGACAACTGCTTTCCTGTCGCTGGGTGCGCTGGGTTTGCTCCTTGCACTCATCGCCTCCGTCGCGATCCAAGACACGCCGGATTCCCCAAACCGTGCACAGCGGAGGCAGATGCGACGTGGCGGGGCGGTGGCGTCGGAAAAGAAAGAGGGGGAGACGGCACGCAGCCGGGAGGTACTCGCGACGGTGCTGCGTTCACGGGTGTGCTGGCACGGTTTCTTTGTGCACTGGACGGGGTTGGGCACGCTGGTGGTTTTCACGATGCTGTGGGGGCTGCCGATCATGACCTTGGGGATGGGTTTGAGCAGTGAGTACGCCGGATTCATGCTGACCGTCGCCACGATCGCAACAGTTGTCGCCGGTCCTTTCGTTGGCTATATTTCCGCACGCCTAGGGCACAAGCGTTGGGTGGTGACGCTCACGGGCTCCGCGATCGCCATGGTGTTGTGGGTTTGGCTGTTTGTGTCTGCCGATCCACGCGGCGCTGTAGCTGCGGTGGTGGTGAATATCGCGATGGGGTTGTTCGCGCCGGTGTCTAACCTGGGCTTCGACTCTGTGCGCGAGCAAGTTGATCGGACGATGGTTGCCACTGGTACGGGCTTGGCGAACATGGGCGGTTGGACCGCTGGCATGATCTCCGCACAGCTCGTTGGTGTGATCCTCTCCGTTAGTGCGCCCGCGGGGAATTACGCCTGGCCAGATTTCCGTCTTGCATGGATCGTCGTGGTGGCGGTCTGGCTGTGCGGCGTAATCGGTGTGGTGCTCACCCGTCCGTCTTTGTCTCGACGCCACCGTGCGCGCCTTCAGCGCTTAGCTCACTAGGTAGGTTTTCGCCGGAGGGGAGGTGAGAGCTGGGGAGGGTGAGAGCTTAGCGGGTTGCTGCCACAGAAGACTGAGATTGCGCTGTGCGGCGGACGGGTTCGGAATGCTTGTTAAGGCTGGTATCTGCATCGCGAGAACCACGGCAGGCACGGAACAAACAGAAACCCACGTAGATTGTCAGCACGACGATTCCACTGTTACGCAGCGCCAGGAGGATAAGGGGCAAGCTGGCGTTGTCCTCGATCAGCTGCAGGTAAGTCACAGGGTAAACGAGAGTGGTCAATACGGAAATGACCAGCGTCATTATGAACAGCGTACGGGTGGAGATCGTGGTGACAACGAGGGAAGCCACCGCGATGAGTGGAGCCAGCCACACCATGTACTGCGGGCTGAAAACCTTGTTCGCCAGGATGAGCATGCATACCATTAGCAGTGCGAACAGGACCGCTGTTTCGTGGGTCCAACCACCACGAAGGAAACGCCACAGCGCGAAGCACAGAGCGAAGGCGACTGTGGCCAGCAACAGGACATCGGCCACTTGGACGGCTTGAGCGACACCAGGGCCGAAAATTTCGAAGCTTTTCGACTGTGCGTAATCGATCGTCCACTTGGCAGGGTCTGCAATCCGCGCTGCCATGAAGGGCGTGGCCATGACGGATTCAACCTGGAGACCGCGCACGTCTTGGTAGGTGATGGGGGACACGAGGCGGTTAACGCCACTGGAGAACACGGTCACCAGAGCAAGGCCGAGCAGGGAAGCGCCAAATGATAGAAGGCGCACCCACGTGGCACGGATATTGAACTTGCCCACGAATGCGGCAGCTAGGACGCCAGGCCACAGCTTGGATAGTGTTGCGAACGCCAACAGAAAAGCAGAGACGCGTGGGCGGGTGAGCATCCACGCGGCACTCATCGCCACAAGTACGCCGGAGACAATGTCCAGGCGAGTAAGAAGTAGCGGCCCAGCCGCCGCGCAGAACATCACCCAAAACCAACCAGCGGTGATGCGGCAATTCCTTTTGTCCGTGGCGGTATTCAGTTGTGCGTTATCGCGCCCCCAGCGCAGGATGTACCAGAGGAATAGCCCGGAGATGATTGCGCACATCAGGCTGAATAGCTTGATGAACGCAGTCTCGTTGTCAAAGCTGATGAGGTCGAGGGCACGCAGAGGCCAAGTACCCGTGTGCGGATATTCGGTGAGGGGGCCATTACCCGATTCTGCTGCCATCTGTGCCGCATTGTTCGGGTTGGCGGGATTAGAGCTCGGGCCGTCCTTGTCCGGGGCATTCGGATTCATGCCGAGGAAGTAGTAGTGCACATCTTCGTCGGTCGTTCCGTAGATCAAGACGGTCGCGAGCAGCAGACCATGGACCACAGCCCAGCCTGCCCAGAGGGCCTTGATGTTCTTCAGCACGGCGATTGATCCTAGCCGAAGTGAGTCCGAAGTCGTTCGAGGGCGCGCTGCAACGTGGCAGGTTCCTTGCAGAAGGTCCACCGCACAAGGGTCGTAACTGCTGGGTCTTCAGGGTTGCTCACGAAGGCGCTGACAGGAATGGCGGATACGCCCACGGTTTCAGGCAGACGCTGGCAGAATTCAGCGGCGTTTTCGCCAATGCTCACACCGCGGTCGACCAACGGTGCAATGTCCGTGATGAGGAAATAGGTTCCCTGCGAGGGGAGTACCTCGAAGCCCATTTCATTCAAGCCCTGGCCGAGCATGTCTCTGCGTTCAGCCAGGGTGCTTCGCCATCGTTCGGACCAGTCATCGGCGTGTTCGAGTGCCCAAGCCACCGGGGTTTGGAAAGGTGTCGCGCCCACATAGCTGAGGAACTGCTTGGCCGCAATGATTGGGGTGAGTAACCGTGCCGGGGCGCATACCCAGCCGGTTTTCCAGCCGGTGACGTTAAAGGTCTTCGACGCCGAGGAAATGGTCACGGTGCGCTCGCGCATGCCCGGCAGCGTGCCAAATGGCAGGTGCTCACCCTCGAAAACAAGGCGTTCATACACCTCATCGGTGATGACAATTGCATCCGATTCCGCCACGACCTCCGCGATGAAGCTGAGATCATCGCGGCCCAAAACTGCGCCGGTGGGATTGTGCGGACTGTTGAGGATGATTGCTGACGTCGCCGGGGTCACCGCCTCGCGGAACGCCTCTCGGTCGAGCACCCATCCATGCTCCTCATCCTTGCGCAATCTCACCGGCTTTAGGTTCGCCTCCGCAAGATCAGTGATCGCCGGGTAGGCATCGTAGGTCGGCTCGAGCGTGACCACTTCGGTGCCATACTCAACCAAACCAAGCACGCTGGCCGCCAGCGCCTCAGTCGCTCCCACCGTGACGAGGATTTCCGTGGCTGGGTCAAACTCCTGCCCATAGCGGCGCGCCCGATCCTCCGCGATCGCCTTCCGCAGCTCCAGCTGCCCGCGACCGGGCGCGTATTGGTTGTTCGTGGCAACGCCCTCCCCGCCAATGATCTGCTCGGCTGCCTTGGCGAGCATCTCCGCCGGCCCATCTTCATCGGGGAAGCCTTGGCCGAGATTGGCGGCGTCGAATTGAACAGACAGTGCGGTGATGGTGGCGAAGATAGTTTCTCCGGTCCCGGCAACGCGGCGCGCTGCATGGCCGATTGCGGGGGAGTGTGCGGAATCCGTCATGTCCACACAGTAGACGATGGGTGGGACAAAGCAGCTCAGGCGTGCGCGCGGAGGTCCGCTGAGGTCGAGGAGTGCTTTCGGGCACACTGGGAAGCATGGCTCAGCACAATGACGCGCATGATGTCCCGACCTACGTGAAGAACAATCCCGGCCGCGCTGGCGACTGGGAAGCCACGGGTCTGCGCTGGTTACACGGCCACGCGCAGGCTTACTCAGGGGCAGGGGAAGGTTCTGGACTGCGGGTTGCTCGCGTGCTCGAACGTGCCGGGGATCGGCTGGTGCTCGAGCGCGTAACGACCTCCTCGCCCAGCGCCGCGGCCGCCGAGAACTTCGGTCGGGGCCTCGCCGCGCTGCATTCCCGCAGGCAGGACCTCGACGGCCAGTCACTTCGTTTCGGCTCCGGTCCCGCTGGCTGGGACGGCGACGGCTACCAAGGCCCCAACGACTGCCTCCTGCCGCTGCCCCTCACGCCGACCGACAGCTGGGGAGCCTTCTACGCCGACCTCCTCGAATCCCTCTGCACGAACGCCGCCGGCCGCGACAGCTTCTCCACCGCTCACCGCGCCGAGATTGACACCCTGTTGTCGCGCCTCCGTTCCTCCGATTTCGACGCCACCGCCTCGCCAGCTCCAGTCCACGGCGATCTCTGGAGTGGCAACGTGCTCTGGGGCGGTGCAGGCGGTGGTCGTGCGATTAGAGATGGGGAGGAGCTCGCTGGCGGTGACGTCGGCGGGGCAGTGCTCATTGATCCTGCGGCACACGTGGGGCATCCGGAGACAGATCTCGCTGCGCTGCAGCTCTTCGGTGCCCCTCACCTCGAGCGCATCCTCGGTGCCTACGCCGAGGCAGCGGGTCTCGACCGCGACTGGCGCGAGCGCACCCCGCTCCACCAGCTGCACCTACTCTTCCTGCACGTCGCCGTGTTCGGCGACGGCTATAAGTCCCAAGCCATGAGCGCCGTCCGCGCCAGTCTTACACTCTGACCCCCAAGTCAAGTCTTACACTCTCACCTCGTGTTGAGGGGTGTGTCGTGGGGCGTGAACAAATCTCCCTCACGTTGGCTTGGGGCTATGCAAAAACCCAGGTCGAGATTTCTCGAGAGGCAACGTGAGGGAGATTTGTTCAGAATGTAGGAAACCGTGCTCAGCCTAGAACGCTCAGCCTAGAGTGCTCAGCCGAGAGCCCCCAGCCTAGAGCGAGCCGGGGATGCCGAAGGCGTTGCCCGCGGAGGCCTGCGTGCCATCGACGCGGGCAACGTGGCGGGAGTTCTGGACATCGAAAACATCCAGGCCGCCATTGAAGTCCGAGACGACCATGTAGCCGTCGGCGAAGCGGACCTGGCCGCCCGACAGATGGTGCTTGGCGCCAACGAGGCCCTGGTTCCAGCAGCCCTCATGCGCGCGACCGCCAGCGTTGTAGCGCACGGACGGTACCAGCTCGTTCGGTGGGTTACAGGACGGACGATCGGCGCGGGCGCCCTTTGTATTGGAGATGCACAGTACGGAACGCACACTGTCGACGGTGATGATCTGGCAGGCGACGGTGCCCTTGGCGTTCCAGAACTGGACACCTTGGTTGTTCTGCGCCTGAGCAGCAGACGCGAGCAGCGTGGCAGAGAGAGCCACGGCAGATCCGGTGGCGACTGCGGCGCGGGAGAGGTGGCGTCGGAGAGAGGAAAGAGATGAAAACATGGTGGGCGACCTCCCTTGCGGATAGTGGTCCGTGTGGTGTGATGTGGTTAACAGCGAGCGTAGCGCGGGGGAATCCGAATTTCTAGGTGGGCAGCGGTTCGCGCACGTCACGTGACCGGCTAGGATGGGGCACGTGGAATACATCTCGACGCGCGACGCATCCCGGAAAACCGCAACGTTCACCGACATCCTGCTCGGTGGTCTGGCTCCCGACGGTGGCCTTTATCTGCCTGCCAAATACCCGCAGCTGGACGGCGACACCCTGACTTCGTGGCGTGAGCTCCTGCAGCAGCCAGGTGGCTACGCAAAGCTCGCGGCCGAGGTGCTCAAGCTGTACATCGATGACATCCCGGCGGAGGACATCGAGGGCATCGCGGCGCGCGCCTACGCCACGCCGAAGTTCGCGCACGAGGACATCGTGCCCGTGACCAAGCTGGAGGGCAACCTCTACATCGGCCACCTGTCCGAAGGTCCGACCGCGGCGTTTAAGGACATGGCGATGCAGCTGCTCGGTGAGCTGTTCGAGTACGAGCTCGGTCGCCGTGGCGAGACGCTCAATATCCTGGGCGCGACCTCTGGCGACACCGGCTCCTCAGCGGAGTACGCGATGCGCGGCCGCGATGGCATCCGCGTGTTCATGCTGACCCCAGCTGGGCGCATGACCCCGTTCCAGCAGGCGCAGATGTTCGGCCTCGATGACCCGAACATCTTCAACATCGCGCTGGACGGTGTCTTCGACGATTGCCAGGATGTCGTCAAGGCCACTAGTGCGGATGCGGAATTTAAGAAAGCCAATCGCATCGGTGCCGTCAATTCCATTAACTGGGCGCGCCTGATGGCACAGATCGTGTACTATATCGCCTGCTGGCTGCGTGTGACGGAAAGCAATGAGCAGAGGGTGAGCTTCTCCGTGCCGACCGGGAACTTCGGTGATATTTGTGCTGGCCACATCGCCCGGCAGATGGGGCTGCCAATCGATCGCCTGATCGTTGCAACCAACGAGAATGACGTGCTCGATGAGTTCTTCCGCAGTGGCGATTACCGTGTGCGCACGTCCGCCGAGACTTTTGAGACATCGAGCCCGTCGATGGATATCTCCCGCGCCTCCAACTTTGAACGCTTTGTTTTCGATCTATTGGGTCGTGACGCTGAGCGCGTTGCGGATCTGTTCGGAGTGAAGGTGAAGCAGGGAGGCTTCAGCTTGGCGGACGATCCAGCATTCCCGGAGGCTGCGGAGCGGTATGGCTTCCTGTCCGCCACCAGCTCTCACGCTGATCGTGTGCGTATTATTGCGGATGCCGCCGAGCGACTTGGTGTGTTGATGGATCCGCACACTGCAGATGGCGTGAAGGCGGCTCTCGAGTGGGCTGACCAGGTGGATTCCCCGATCGTGTGCTTGGAGACCGCGCTGCCGGTGAAATTCTCGGAGACGATTGTGGAGGCCACGGGGAAGGAGCCTGAGGTTCCGTCCCGCTTCGCCGACATCATGAACGCGGAGCGCCATGTGACCGACCTTCCAAACGACGCCACGGTGGTCAAGCAATTCATTCTCGATTCCATCGCCGAAACCCCTGAGGTTGCCAACTAGCCCGCGCTTCTTCCCTACCTAAAGGGCTTAAACTGACGGGGGTTATGGCCGGCTTGAACAAATCTCCCTCACGTTGCACTTCCTCAACTCGCGACCTGCGGTTTTGTGTCGCCAGTAAGCAACGTGAGGGAGATTTGTTCATAGGGGTGCGCAGGAAGATTTGAACAGCGGGACCAGTGGGCGCAAGCTGCGTGCGGGAGGTTGTGCGTGCGGCGGTGTTCATGTGTGAGGGAGTGCGCCGGTGCGCCTAGATGCGGGAGGTTGTGCGTGCGGCGGTGAGTGCGGGGACTCGGAAGTTGCGCTGCCGACATGCCCAGACCTTGGCACAATAGGGCAAAGGGCCAATTGGATACGCATGCCAAGGAGAGAATGCTCGTGAACGCCCAGCTTGCCGACCTTATTGAGCAGGTCGATCAACTTATGGAAACCCTGGAAGGCCACGCCGCCCGGCACCAAGACAAGATCGACCGCGTCCACGAGTCACACCGGGAAGGAGCCACCAACCTCCTGCACTACGCCCAGCTGCGCACGCGAGATTTCCGCAGTCTCCAAGCGGGTCTAGCCAGCATTGGCGCTACCCGCCTAAGCACCACCGAACCTGCAGTGCTCGCCCGCATGAAATCCGCACGCAACGTCCTGTCCGCCTACGCCGGCGAGGACTTGAAATACACGGGCGAGGATGTAGTGAACGCCTTTGCAAAGGCCGATGACCTGCTGGAAGCTCGTGCCGAACGCTTGCTCGGGACATTGCAGGAACAGGAACACTCTCGGATCATTGTCACCCTACCTTCCGAATCGGCGGATGACCCGCAACTGATCCACGGCTTTGTGGAAGCCGGCATGGATCTCGCTCGCATCAACTGTGCACACGATGATGCAGAGACCTGGTTGCGCATGATAGAACACGTCAAAGCGGCTGCTCGCGATGCCGGCCGCGAGATCAAGATCGCAATGGATCTGGCCGGCCCGAAGGTGCGCACCGGTGAGATCCAGCAGGGCCCCGCCGTGGCGCGAGCAAGAGTCACCCGCGACCAGGCTGGCCAGGTGCTGCAGACGTCGAAGCTATGGATCACCGCCGAAGGGGACGATACCGACGTTCCGCCCGAGATTGCGGAACTGCCAGGCAGGCCCGCCCTCCCGATCCAGGTCGAAGCACCGTGGCTGCACAAGCTAGAGGAGGGACAGCGCATCTCCCTCTACGACAACCGCAACCGGAAGCGCTCCTTCACCATCACGCGCGTGTATAGCGAGTCTGATTCTCACGGCCCGACGGAAAAGTTTGCCGTCCTGGCCGAAGGTTTGCAGAACGCTTACATCAGCAACCACACGATGCTCCGCCGCGATTTCGACCGCACCCGAGTCTTCGGGATCCCGCCGACGGAGCAGAAACTACGTCTGCACATCGGTGATCGTCTGGTTCTCACGGATGCTGAGGTGGTGTGCGATCCGACACCCGCCGACGGAAGCATCCCCCGCATTAGCTGCACACTGCCGGAGGCCATCGCCACTATTGAGCCCGGTCACCCTGTTCTTTTCGATGATGGTGCCATTGCGGCTCGTGTCGTCGAAAAACATAAGGGGATGGACGGCTACACGGACGTGACGCTGGAGGTCGTTCGTGCCAAGCCGAACGGCACCAATTTGGCAGCCCATAAGGGTATTAATTTGCCCGATACGGATTTGCCGCTGCCGAGCCTGACGGAGGAGGACATAGCGGCGTTGGAGTTTGTGGCGACGCACGCCGATGTGGCGAATGTGTCCTTCATCCGTAATGCCGATGACGTTGCCTACCTGCTGGAGCAGTTGGAGCAGATCGCCCTTCGTTCCGACGACGCCGAGAAGGTCAGAAATCTAGGCCTCGTGTTGAAGATTGAGACGATCCCGGCCTATACGGGCTTGCCGGGTGTGTTGCTCGAAGGGATGCGTCATCCCAACTTAGGGGTGATGATCGCGCGCGGCGACCTGGCAGTGGAGCTGGGATTCGACCGGATGGCGGAGGTGCCTTTGCTGATCTCGCAAATGTGTGAGTCAGCGCACGTGCCGGTCATACTCGCGACTCAGGTGTTAGAGAACATGGCTAAGACGGGGCTGCCATCCCGGGCGGAGATTACCGATGCAGCGGAGGCTCTGCGCAACGAGGCCGTGATGCTGAACAAGGGGCCACACATCACTGACTGCATCCGGGTGCTTGACCAGCTGAGTCGCAAGCTGGGAAACTCTCAACGCAAAAACCGGCAGCTCCTGCGCAAGATCGTCAGTTGGTCGGTCGGCCCGCAGGTCTAGTTCGCAACAGCCGGAGCTGCGGACCTGAGTCCAAAATAAGGGAACTGGGTTCTGTCAACGGACTAAGGTGGTGCCCATGAAGATTGGATTTTTGGGTGCAGGGGCTGTCGGAGGCTACTTCGGCGGGCTGATGGCGAAAGCAGGGCAGGATGTGGGCTTCGTGGCCCGTGGGGAGACGCTGGCCAGGTTGCAGGACACAGGGCTCAAGCTCACCGATTCGGAGGATCATGTCCACGACATCCCCGTCGTATCCGCCGCCGATTTTGGTGAGCTGAAGAGGAAACTCGGCGGCCTGGACGTGGTGGTCGTGGCGACCAAAGCGTTGCCTGGAAATGAGACCTTCCCAGCTGTGCAGGGCGTGCCAGTGGTGACCACGCACAATTCGGTGGAAATCCCCTATATCGCCGCGGAGCGCTTCGGTGCGGAGAATGTGATTCCCGGCGTGATTCGTGGTTATCTCACGCACACGGGACCTGCTGCGGTGAAGCTCTACCCGGGGCCATTGAGCCTGAATGTCGGAGCATTCCCACGGTCGGACGCAAGTTCTCACGATCATGCAGCCAGCATCGGCCGCGAGCTCGTGGAGCACCTCCACGCCGCGGGCATTGGGGGAAGCTATTACGAGGACATTTTTCGGGACGTGTGGTCCAAAGCCATGTTTGTGACGACGACGGGGGAGCTGGGTGCGCTTGCGCACCAGCCACTGGGGTACCTCCGAACGGAGTTGCGCCCCACGCTGCAGCGCCTCATGGAGGAGGTGGAGACTGTTGGCCGCGCTCATGGGGTGAATTTGCCGAAGGACATCGTGGCAAAGACCTTGGCTTTCGCCGATGAGCAGATTCCGTCCGCGACGAGCTCTATGCAGCGCGATATCACCGCGGGACTGCCGAACGAGATGGACGCACAAGTCGGTGCGATTCGTCGCATGGGTCAGCGCGCGGGGGTCGAGACTCCTTTGCACGACTTGGTCCACGGCGCTCTTGTCGGGCGGCTGGCCAGCACTTAGCTCGGCAAGGTATTACCTAAGGGTGATCCTATGGGAATCAACGGTTCTGACTCAGGGGCTTAGCTTTTCTTCACAGAGGGGCAGCACTGGTGTGGCATCACTACTGGTCAATCTGGTCCAACTGCGGTTCCGCACTAATACCGCCCATGACCACGTTTTTCGCCAGTGGGATCTGGTGGCTGGCGCTTTCAAGGATGTGCATGAAGTACCCGGCAGTGTTGGGAATTGCGATGATATCCCCGGCGGCAATCCCTTCTGGGAATTCCATCTTGCGTCTGATGATCACTTCGTCCTCGATGCAGTAGGCACCGACGAGGAAACCCTCGGTGCTCTCGGCATGGTCATCAGCACCATTCCCCGCACGATCCGCAGCTGGTTGCCCGGCACCATCCGTGATCTTTTCCGGCCTGTCGCTGGCCGGGATGAGCAGAGGATCGAGCAGGATATCGTCGGCAGTGGTGCGGCACTGCGTGCGGTTCATCTCCAACCCAACGAGTGGGGTGCCATCGGACATGGTTTTGGTGAAGGCCACTCGTGCCAGGATCATTCCGCAGCCATCGAGGATGCTTCGGCCTGGTTCCAGGTGTAGCCGTAGATTCCGCTGTTGCAATCCGGCGACGATCGAGTCATCGAGAACCTCCTGCAACCACGCGCCACGCGTCGGTGACTGGTGGAAGGGGTAGGTGTTGGCCAATGGGTCTGCCTTCCATGTGAAAGGTTCACGCCGTCCGTCGATCATCGCCTGCCGTTGCGTGTGGAAGTTTTCGAATTCCTCCGCGTCGTCGAGGTAACTCATCGGCACGCCACCACCCAGATCAATGAACTGCGGTGTGTGTCCTCCATCTGCGATTGCGTCGATGAGTTCGAAGCATTGTTGCAACGCAGTTCGACGATCCGCAGCGGCGTAGCCGTGGAGGTGAACGTGCACGCCGGCGATGCGGACCCGTGTGGCGTCGAAGGAAGATAGGGAGGCGGACCAGGTGCCACCGAGCTCGCCGAAGCGGGTGGCGGGCAAGGTGTCCGGGCGTGGGGCTAGCCGCGGTGCCACGATGGCTGTGGTCTGGAGGCTTGCGGCGAGGGCTTCGATCCGCCGCATCTCCGCGACGTTGTCTGCGGAGATTGTGACGTCGTTCCGGATCGCCAACTCGAGCAGTTCATCGGGTTTGATCGCGGCGCTGAGGATGATGCGCGGCCCCGGAACACCGCGGTCGAGGACGTGTGCGAGTTCTCGGTAGCTGGCAACATCCACGCCGTGTCCGGCATCGCGCATCGTATCGACGAAGCACAGCGCCTTATTGGCCTTGCGTGCGTAGAACACACGCACGTCGATTCCACGGTCACGGCCAGCGGTGACGAGCTCTTCCACGTTGTCACGCATTGCCGCGGTATGCAGCACGTTCGCGGGAGAGCCGTAGGTCTCAATGATGCGCTGCGCCCCGGCAGGGTCGGCAGCCAAATCGACCATCCAAGGTTCCAGGCGCGCAGTGAGCGGTACCGTAGCGCGGGCGCGAGAGCGCACGTCCGGTTCGGGTGCAGTGGTGTGAGCGTTCATGTTCGAGTGTTCCTTCTTCGCATCTTCGACGACGCCACGAGCCCAGCGGGTGACAACATCGTGCAATGTACGCGACAGTGTATCCGGCCCAAGGACAACGTCTTCCGTATCTCGTCCCACGATGGCGAGGGTGGGATGGTCGGGTAGGCTGCCATCCCGATGAACTTCAATTCCCCGGTGCCCCTGGGGGACGTGGGCGATGCCCTGCGACACAAGTTCGGCAGCCAGTGTTCCTGGAACGAGGCCGGGCGGTGCGATGACACAGTCGGTAAAACCCTGGGTTGTGGCTCGGGCGGCTTGTTCATCCGTGAGGTGCTGGGTGGAGAGGATTCCAGCGTCAAGGAGGGCCAGGATCTTTGCCGAGTTGATGATCGGTGGGCCGAAAGCGACACGTTCCATCCGGCGGGCGAGATCGCCAAATCCGGGGAAGTCCATGCGTCCTCCGAAGGAGGTGCGCTCCACAATAGCTGGGTAGAGTGTCCGAAATGCGTGCCCTGCAGCCCACCGCGCCGTCGGCGGTGTGGATCCCGTAGCTACGAGCAAAGACTGACGCAGATCCTCCACAGGCTCGCCGACATCGGATCCGGCCAGGACTTGGTGAATAGCTACCAAGTCCTGCTCATCGTGATTCGCAGGAGTATCGACGTTCCCAATGCTTTGCGCCTGCGTGCGGTAGACGCAGCGGGCCACGGAGAGCATCTCGCAGGCAGTATTCGCGATGGCAGCGGTGAGCTCCTCATCCGTGCTGGCAAGCCGCACCTGGTTGCTGCCGCGAATGATGCTCTCCTCGAGATCGAGGTGAGCCAGCATCCCTTCCGGATCAACCTTGGTCTCCATGAACCTTCCGGAACGGCTGAAAGGCACGATAGCCCGCGGTTCACGACCACTGGGAACGTAGGTGAGCTGACCAGGAAACTCCGGTGTCTCGGCCGGCTGGAAGTACCCGCCGCGGCCTTCGGTGAGGTCCAAGGTGGCGTCGATGAAAGTCAGGGCCAATCCGCGCAAGGCGATTGGGTCGCGATCCTCGGCAACCACGGGGTCGAGCGCGCCAGGCCACGTGCTGGCATGGCCTGCTGCGAGGAGAACACGGTCGAAGCTGGATCCGTTGACGGACCAACGCTCCGCGGATTCGGGCGCGGAATCCCATGGTTGCAGTGTCGTGACCTTCTCGTGGTGCACGGTGACTGTGACACGGCGCGGGAGGTTGCCAAGGGTATGCTCCCACGAGGCAATTAGGAATTCGCCAACGAGCGCGCGGGCGGGGAAGTAGTCATCTGCAGAACTGAACAAGTCTTCAGCCTCGCTGTGGCGAGGAGCCGTTGCAGAGCAGGCGCGGCACCATTGCGTGAAAGAGCCGAGTGCTGTGGACACTATCCGAGACGTGACATTCATGCGCTTGTAGCTCGGTTGCTGCGGGGAATAGGCCGAGCCCGGCCCCAACTGCCCAGGCTCAAATACGTGCACGTCTAGAGAGACTCCGGCGCGACCAGCGCGAGAGGCCAGCTCCTCCACAGCCCACAGACCGCGGGGACCTCCGCCGATGATTGCCAGCTTCATCGCGCGTCATCTTTCGGGGAACCGAGGCGAGCGATCCGTTCCTCCACCTCAGAGACAGTGAGACTCAGAGTATCCTCCACCCACGCATCGTTGTACACCGTGTTCATGTAGGCTTGGCCATCGTCATGGAGCAGCAGGACCACCGTGGCTCCTTCCGGGAGCACATCCTGTTGGGATAGGAGGGCAGAGACAACGGCGCCACCGGAGGCCCCGGCGAGAATGGCCTCGCGCCGGGCAAGTATGCGTGTGCCCACTACTGATTCACCATCCGAAACTCGGCAGATTTGATCCGGTTGGGTCAATCGAGCCAGCTCCGGAACCATGCCGGCACCGAAGCCAGGAAGTGTGCGAGTAGCACGGCAGCCGCCAAACAGGACCGAACCTTCAGCGTCCACCCCGACAAGCGTAGTGCCGGCACCGATTCTTTGAAGATGACGAGCACACCCGCCAATAGTGCCCGTGGTGGACATGGCCACGAACACGTAATCCGGTGTTGCCCCTAAAGCGTCGATGACCTCCGCCATGGTGCCCTGGTCATGAGCGTTAAGTGCAGCCTCGTTGGAATACTGGCCAAGATTGATTGAACCGGGGATCTCTTCCAGCAGCTTTTCGACACGTGAGCGACGGGCTACCAGCCAGTCGCCGGTCTCAGGATCCGGTTCGCTCACTACGTGCACGGTTGTGCCCAGAGCCTTCATCGTGGCCACCGTCTGTTCGTTGGCTCGCGGGTCAACCACACAGTGGAAATCCCAGTCGCGCACGGCACACTCACGGGCAAGGGCCATGCCAAGGTTTCCAGAACTCGACTCGACGAGTGCGGGCCTCGTGGTGTCGGATGGGGAAGAAGGGACGACGCCAGAGGCCAGCGCATCATCAACGAGTGCTTTGGCCGTGCGGTCCTTGGCCGAATGCATGGGGTTGAAGCTTTCGAGCTTTGCGAAGACCTGAACATCCTTGCGGCGCTCGAGCAGGTGGTCGAGGCGCACAAGGGGAGTAGAACCGATGGTGGCATTGATGCCGACCACCGGCGTGGAAGAATCTGGGGACATACTTTCCCACTGTACGCTTTCCAGTCAGTTCTCCACGCGCTCGACTCAGTTCTCCGAGAAAAGCGGTATGTCTTCTACTGGATTCTCTGGAGACTGATGGCGGAGTCAGTTACTCGACCCCGACTTCATCGGACTGCACATTGCCCATGAGGTGATCCACGGCGATGTGAGAGTGCAGACGAACACCGTATTCAAGGGCCGCGTCATTGACGTAGAACTTCGGGCTGTGGTTAGGAACCAGGCCGCGACTGCCCTCCTTGCTCGGCTCCAGAGTGCCCTTCTCTGTGAAGACCACGTCCTGGCCACCCAGCAGTGCGTAGACACCGCCGAAACGAGCGATGAACTCGGACACATCGTCGTAGCCCATGCTGACTGGTAGCTCCGCAACCGGGTTATCGCCAGCCACGCGCTTGTACACCGGCAGTACGGCATCGATCCACTCTGGGGAATTGACCACAGGCGGGATCTGGTCGAAGAACTCGACCTTGCCGGTGCAGCCGTGAGCGGCAGCCAGGTTCTCCACGTAGCGGGTGATACGCGCGTTGACATCCTCAACGACCGCGGAAGTGACTGAACGGACGGTGCCCCAAATCTCGACCTGATTACCGACGATGTTGAAGCGCCCCTGATCGACGATGTGGCCCAAGGAAATGGAGAAACGCTCCTTGACATCGACCTGGCGGTAGATCTGCCCAATGTTGCTCAGGACATCGCCAACGGCAGGCATCGGGTCGATACCCTGCCACGGGGTGGAAGCGTGAACCTGCTCACCAGTGATGGTGATCTTCACAGTCTCCGACGCAGCATTCTGAACTCCGCGGGAGTAGCCGATGGTGCCAATAGGGCCGGGGCCGATGTGAATGCCGAATGCCATCGTCGGCTTGGGATCGAAGAAGCCCTGCTCCTGCATTTGCTCAACCATGTAATCGGCGCCACCATCCTCGCCTGGAGGTGGACCTTCCTCGGCGGGCTGGAAAACGAGCATGATGTCGCCGTGGATGGAGTCCCTCAATCCGAAGAGAACCTTCGCAGCACCCAGCAGCATCGCCACGTGGGTGTCATGGCCGCAGGCGTGGGCGACGGGGAAGGGGCCACCAGGGTAGTCGTTGTCGACGACCTTGGAAGCAAAGCTTTCGCCCGAGTCCTCCTTCACGGGAAGAGCATCCGTGTCAGCACGCAGGAGGACGGTGCGCTTTTCCCCCTCGCCATCGCTGCCGCCGCGGATGAAGGCCACCACGCCGTGACCTCCAACGCCGGTCGTGATGTCGGCGTCGTCGATGCCGATGTTCTTCAGCTGTTCGATGATGAACTCTTCAGTTTTGGCTTCGCGGTTAGATAGTTCTGGGTTTTTGTGAATGTGATGGCGCCATTCGATCACTTCGTCGGCAATCGAAGAGGCCGCTTCGTCAATGCTTTTGTAGTACGCAGATAGGTCGGTGTCAGTCACGGTGAACTCCTCTGGCGGTGCGGACGGCACATCTGTGTAGATGCTTTAGGATCCCTTCAGCGTGAAGCCTACGCTTGCTCAGCGGATGCTGTCTGGATCGTTATAGGTCTGTGAAGGGCCGGCTGGGGGAATACGAACAAACCCTTGTGCGCATTATCGGGAGATTGTCCGGGCACAAGGGTTATCACTCCCTTAACGATGTGAGCGGGACTTAGAGCTCGCGAACGAGGCGGAAGCCCCACATGGTGGAGTGAATGTAGTTGTTGTAGTACGCCGAACGGTAGGCGATGCGCAGGTTCTGCGGCATGTAGTCCCATGCTCCGCCGCGCAGGACGGGGAACGTGGAAACACCCTCGGTGCGTGGCTCCTCGTTGGATGGGCCGGACTCGAGGTTCGGCTCCCAGTAGTCGGAAACCCACTCGCGAGCGTTGCCAGTCATGTCGTAAAGACCCCAAGGATTGGGCTTGTAGGACTTCACCTCTGCGGTGTAGGCTGCGCCGTCGTCTGACTCCATGATCGGGGAGAAGCCGTATCCGGTCGCCTCGTCGGTGCGTCGGTCGTAGCCTGCTGCGTACTCCGCGCCGTCGTTGACATCCTCGCCCCAGAAGTACGCAGTGTCTGTGCCGGCGCGGGCAGCGTACTCCCACTCGGCTTCGGATGGCAGGCGCCACTTTTGCCCGGTCTTGGCGCTCAGCCACTCGGCGAAAGCCTCTGCATCGGCACGGGAGACCTGCACCACTGGGTGCTTATCGGAATCCTGTGGAATGCCAGGCTCCTGCCAGGTCACACCCTCGCGGTACATCGACGAGGTCGGCTCGGTGGAGTCCGGTGGCTCTGGGAAACCGACGCCATTGGGTGCCGTGGCGTAGCCGGTGTCCTCAACAAAGGCTGCAAACATTTCGCGTGTGACCTCGGTTGGCATGATGCCGAAGCGCTTGGAGATACTGACCTCGTGCTTCGGGGACTCCCAGTCCTGGCGGTAATCGTCAACGTCGTGGCGATCCCACTCTGCCTGGTCGCCACCCATCTGGAAGGAGCCTGTGGGCATCACTGTGAAGTCGAGGTCGAAGTCGCCGACCTTGTCGGAGTAGGTTTCCAGGTCTTTTAGTTCGCCGTCGTTGGCGGAGCTGCTGTCCTGGCTCACGGCTTCGATGCCGTCAGTGGGCTTGCTGAGGTTGTGTGGATTCTCGAGGGCGAAAGCTAGACGGTCGCGCCACAGCTGCATATCGGCGCGTGTGTAGCGGTTCTCCAGCTGCGCTGGGCGGTTTTCTTGCTCGAAGTTATCCTCTTCGTCGAGCATGGCCTGCGCCTGGGAGCGGAGGATCGTCGCGTCCAATTCGAGTTGCGGGTTGTCACCGTCCTTCGTTGCGTCGACAAGCTTATTGGCGCCATCAAGGACGCGGGAGTAGACGCCGCGGTAATAGCCTGGCTGCCATTCGACGTTGGCCTCGGCCTCCTCGAAGACCTTGTTGAGCTCGTCAATGACTGGCTTGGCTTTGTCGTTGGTCTGGGGAGTCTCCGCCTTTTCTGCGCTCTCTGCCGAGGCGCTCGTGGACTGCGATGCCTGCTGGGAAGCGTCATCGGAGTTGGCGCAGGCTGCGAGGGTAAGTGCCAAAGATGCGGACAAGAGTGTTGCAGATGTGGCGCGGAGGCGATTGTGCTTGGACAAAATGCGTACCTTTTTCTCTTGTAGATCGATGGGTTGCAATGTCGGCGCGTTGTAACTTGTTTGGTACAGGTCGTGCACTAAAACCCAACGTAGATATGCATAGGTGTCATGTCAACTAAATTTTTACGGTGACTCTGAAAAGAAAAACCGCCACGCCTTGGGAAGCGTGGCGGGAGGTTTCACACCCCTTTGGGGGGATTCAGAAAACCTCCAAACCGGCTCTGAACTGCACTAACAAGACGTTCCCCTGCGATTCCCCCGACCGTTCCCCTCGGTTTCACCTGAAATTCCCCTAAAAGTCCCGCCACCTGCGCTAACTCATTAGTCCAGCTAGGGCGGTGTACGATCCCCCACAATCGCCCACAATGCGCCTAAATAGTAAGGAATAGACCAACTCTCATCGCCGTTCCCATGGAATCGGAAACGGCAGGGTGTTGTGTCCTAGCGCCTACATGTTGGGGCGCATATCAGAGACGTTCGGGACTTGACCATCTTTCAACATTTTCTTGATGGTGTCCTTGATTGCGTCACCGAAGTTCTCTAGTCCCGTTCCCTTGTAGGCGGTGTTGAACTCGCGGGCAATCGCGGTGACCTTTTGGTCAAGAGTCTTGTTAGACTCCGCGATCTTTTGAATGTTCTTGTTCGCGGTGTTCGCCTTGTGGGTGGGAACTTTGCCGAAGTTCTGATTGAACTTGAAATCTACCACTGTGTAATTACCTCCAATCCGGTGCTGCATATCTTAGTCCTTTGTCTAGACATTCACACGAACAAGACAAGTGTGACATTCCCAGTAGAAGCGGGTGCAAAGCGTGCCCAAACTCAAGGAATCGCGTGGAAATCAAGGGAATGGAAAGCAGTATACCAACCACCACGTTCCACGATTGAATCCCGCAACGACTTGCTCAAGTCCGCTCGTGGCGCTGGCATTGGCGATTCCACTTTCCGCCTTATGCGTGGGTGGGCTGCACAAATCTTCCATGTCGCGCTAGGTGTAGTGAGCGTGAATGTCGCGCTTATTTCCGCGTGGCTGAACAAGGACAACAACAACGACGGTTGGACTGACCCAACCCCGCCACCAGACCCAACGAACCTGGAAGATCTTTCCCAGCGTGAGCTTGCAGATGTGAACGCACCACCGCTGGCTGCGTAACCAATTATGTGCACCCCTTGTGTGGCGCCAGGGCTCCCCAATGTGTGGTGAGATGGACAATGACTCTTGAGACCGTCACAGACGAAGTGGCGGGCGCATGGGTGCTGTGGCGTACCCCCGTGGACGCTGTGGCGACCGTGAAAGTGATTAAGTGGCTGACCGTGGCTGATTAGGTGTGCCCAAGGCAAAAATGACCCCCCCGCGACTGGCTGATTTTTGCCAGTCGCGGGGGTTCTTTGCGCCCTGAATCAGGGAGCTAAGTTGCTGCTAAGAACGGGTTTCGGGGTTTTCCGAACAAGTGGCGGAAGTTTTCCGAAAGCCCCGTGCGGTCTAGACGTCAAAGTACATCTCGAACTCCTGCGAAGTCGGACGTTGACGCACCGGATTGATCTCATTCTCATACTTGAATGCGATGTAGTTGTCGATGAAATCCTCTGTGAATACGCCACCGGCAGTGAGGAAGTCCGAATCTTCCTTGAGGCACTTCAGAGCTTCATCCAGGGATGTCGGCACCTGAGGGATATTCTCCACCTCCTCTGGAGGCAAGTGATAGATGTCCTTATCCACCGGCTCGTGTGGCTCAATTCGGTTCTTGATGCCATCGATGCCCGCCATCAACATCGCAGAAAAAGCGAGGTACGGGTTGCCCGAAGGATCAGGTGCGCGGAACTCGATGCGCGTCGCCTTGGGGTTGCCATCCGTCAGCGGCACACGAATTGCAGCCGTGCGGTTGGCTTGGGAATACACCAAGCTCGTCGGAGCCTCGAAGCCAGGCACCAGACGATGATAAGAATTGGTCGTTGGGTTGGAAAAAGCCAAGATGGCGCCAGCATGCTGCAGGATTCCGCCGATGTAGTGGCGAGCCATTTCGCTGAGGCCCGCATAGCCGTTTTCGTCGTGGAACAGTGGCTCGCCATCCTTCCACAGTGACTGGTGGGCATGCAGCCCGCAGCCGCCATCATCGGCCAATGGCTTCGGCATGAACGTGGCGACCATGCCATTCTCCTTGGCGGTGTTCTTGGTGATGTACTTGAAGCTCATCAAGTCATCAGCCGCGCGCAAGAGCGTATCGAAGCGATAGTTGATTTCCTGAATGCCGCCAGTGGCGACTTCGTGGTGGAAGCGCTCGATGGAGAAGCCATAGTCCTGGAGGCGGCGCACCATGCGGTCGCGGATCTTCACCGTGCCGTCATACGGCGCCACGGGGAAGTAACCGCCGAATACGCGGACCTTGTTGCCCAAGTTCGGTGACCCATCCACCATGGTCTTCGCACCTCGGTTCCACCAGCCCTCATCGGAATCCACTTCGTGGAAGGAACTGTTGATGCCGCTGGAATAGCGCACCGAATTGAAGACGTAGAACTCCGGCTCAATACCAAAGTTGCAGGTATCAGCGATGCCGGTTTCCTGGAGGTACGCCTCTGCCTTCTTGGCGATATTGCGCGGATCACGTGGATACTGGGCCCGCGTACGAGAATCATGTACGAAGAAGCGCACATTCAGCGTCTTCTCCTCACGGAAAGGATCAAGCCGCGCTGACTGAGGATCGGGCAGCAGGTGCATGTCCGAGTTCTCCACCGAAGCAAAGCCACGGATCGAGGAGCCGTCGAAAGCCAGTCCGGCCTCCGCAGAACTCTCATCGAATTCCTCTGCCGGTATGGAAAAGTGCTGTTCTACGCCCGGTACGTCAGTGAAACGAATATCAATGAAGCGAACGTCCTCCTCTCGGATATAGTCGACGAGATGGCTCACGGTCTCGATATTCTTCGGCTGGACGGGAGAGAAGGACTGATGAGTCACGGTAGAGGCGGCTCCTAACAAGCCGCAGGAAATCTTTGGGTTTGGCCGGCGCCACGAATACGTGGCGCCAGCAGAAGAGGTGCCTAGGGAGAGGTTGGAGACTAGGACAATGTCGGCTGATCCCACAGGTTCAGCGTGGTGCCGATGCCCTTAGCCTTGGCGTTGTTGTACACATCCATTGCCCACGCGACATCCTCCACAGGCATGCCGCCAATGGAGTAGCAGAAAATTTGCTCATCGTTTGTGCGGCCAGGAGCAGTGCCATCGGCGATATCGCCGATATTCACCAGCTTGGATGCAGGAAGAGTGCCCTCTTCCTTCATGTCCCACCAGCGGTTGCCAGGAATGCCCAGCAGATCCTCATAGGTGACATTCGGGCCGTTCTCGTTGAACCATTCCTCGTACAAGCCTGTGTAATCCAACACCAGGTTTGCATCGTCTGATGCAATGAACTCGTCGTCGAAGCGCGCGGCGGCAGGAGCTAGAATGAGGGCGCCAGGCTTGATGTACTCCTTCTTGAAGTACGGGAAGCCACTTGGGCCGTCCTTCGACGTGGACGTACCCGCGATGGCAATATCGCTACCCTCAATCGCCTCCTGCTCCGAGGTAACAACCGAAACGCTGAGTTGAGGGTACTTCTCGCGGAAGTATTGGGCTGCGCGCTCCGTGGACTTCTCCGAACGGCCCTTGATCTTCAGGGTCTTGATACCCGGGCGCTGGGAGAGGGTGGCGTCGAAAATCGTCCTCGACATCACGCCTGGGCCGATGATTCCCACAGTCTCAGCATTTTCGACGGCCAAATGCTTCACGCCCACGCCTGGGACTGCACCCGTGCGGTAGGCAGACAGGAGGTTCGCTGACATGATCGACAACGGTGCGCCCGTGACCGCATTATTGAGGACAAATACGTGGATAGAACGTGGCAGGTCATGCTCTCGATTCTCTGCATTTGAGCCGTACCACTTCACACCTGAAGCGCGGAATCGGCCGCCGAGGTACGCAGGCATTGCCATGAAGCGGCGATCCGGACCATCTGCCGGCATTTCTTCATGCTCAGGGTTGGCGGGGAAATTGATCTGCGCGCCGTGCGAATTAGCGGAGGCGCCAGCCATTCTGTAGTCACCGCGAGCCAAGAGGATGAGCGTCTCCTCCATTGTTTCCACGCACTTTGCGGAATCCGTCACGCCGGCTTCGATCATGTCCGGCTCGCTCAAATAGAGGAAATCGATCTTTGGTGAAGTTGGGAAGTCGTTGCCAGAAGTGTCCTGAGTAGAGGGCACAAATACCTTTCGGGGGTTGGGTGCACGCTTGCTTATGGAGGCAGAGGATGACTGCCCCATAAAGTCCAGCATACAGATTTCCGTTTTAGGGAAAAGGTATTCGAGGTCCTGCGAAGAAATTGGGGTGTTAGATTGCCGATTTCTAGCAACACAAAAGGCCCGCCCCTCAATGGGACGGGCCTTGACGCTCAAGCAGGAAGTACCTGCCGATGAGTTCGACTTAGCAGTCGAAGTACATCTCGAACTCCTGCGGGGTTGGGCGCAGGCGAACTGGTGCGATCTCGTTGTCGTACTTGTAACCGATGTAGGTATCGATCAGGTCATCGGTGAAGACACCGCCGGCGGTGAGGAATTCGTGATCCTCCTCCAGAGCCTTGAGAGCAGCCTCGAGGGAAGTAGGAGCCTGAGGAATGTTCTTTGCTTCCTCCGGTGGGAGCTCGTAGAGATCCTTGTCCACTGGGGCGTGAGGCTCGATGCGGTTCTTGATGCCGTCCAGGCCGGCCATCATCATGGCGGCGAAGCCGAAGTATGGGTTGCCGGATGGGTCTGGAGCGCGGAACTCGAGACGCTTTGCCTTCGGGTTGGAGCCGGTGATCGGGATACGCACAGCAGCGGAGCGGTTGCGCTGGGAGTACACGAGGTTGATTGGAGCTTCGAAGCCCGGCACCAGGCGGTGGTAGGAGTTCAGGGTTGCATTGGTAAAGGCCAGCACAGCGCCTGCGTGCTCCAGGATGCCGCCGATGTAGTAGCGGGCGATGTCGGACAGGCCACCGTAGCCGTTCTCATCGTGGAAGAGTGGCTGGCCATCCTTCCACAGGGACTGGTGGGCGTGCATGCCGGAGCCGTTGTCGCCAGCGAGTGGCTTTGGCATGAAGGTCGCAACCTTGCCGGCAGCCCACGCGGTGTTCTTGATGATGTACTTGAAGGTCTGCAGATCATCAGCAGCGTGCAGCAGGGTGTTGAACTTGTAGTTGATCTCCTGCTGGCCACCGGTGCCCACCTCGTGGTGAGCGCGCTCCAGCTCGAAGCCACCGTTGATCAGGTTGCGGGACATGTCGTCGCGCAGGTCCTGGAAGTGGTCGTATGGAGCGGTAGGGAAGTAGCCACCCTTTGGACGGGTCTTGTTACCGCGGTTAGGGGTGCCGTCTGGGTTCAGCTCTTCGCCACGGTTCCACCAACCCTCGATGGAATCGACCTCGTAGAAGGCGTGATTCATCTCTGCGGAGTAGCGAACGTTATCGAAAACGTAGAACTCAGCCTCAGGGCCGAAGAAGCAGGTGTCAGCAATGCCGGTGGAGGACAGGTACTGCTCAGCCTTGCGGGCAACGTTACGAGGGTCGCGGGAGAATGGCTCGCGAGTGAAAGGATCGTGGACGAAGAACTTGATGTTCAGGGTCTTCGCCTGACGGAAAGGATCGATACGAGCGGTCGCGAGGTCCGGCAGCAGGTTCATGTCGGACTCTTCGATGGTAGTGAAGCCGCGGACGGAGGAGCCGTCGAATGCGAGGCCTTCCTCTACAACATCTTCGTCGAACGCGTCAGCCGGGATGGTGAAGTGCTGCTCCTGACCCGGGACATCGGTGAATCGGATGTCGACGAACTCAACGTCGTTATCCTTGATGTACTTGACGACTTCTTCGGCAGTCTTGAATGACACTGTCTTACTTCCGTTCCTTGCAGTTGGAATTTGCTACGAGCCAGACCATCGAGCGCGGGGTGCTAGTGGTCTCGATCATGAAAGTGATACTACGAAACATCTATTGCTCGTTGATCAATCTCATGTTTCCGACTTATTAACTTATCGGTTAACTTGTTTCCGGCTGATTATCTGACTTTTGGCCATACTTGCGCCGCACGCTGCTGATCCAGAGCTGGAGCCACACAAAAGTTGTGACGGCTCACACCATGGCAGGAGCAAGGTGCGCCGAAGCACTGTCCATAAGTCTATTAGTTTTTGCTGCCCCTCGTGTCCCCTTGGGGGTAGTAGAGCATATTGGGGTCGGCGGATTGTGTGTTTTCTCCGCGTCCCTATACTCTCGAAGTCATCATGACTGACAAGCGCTCTTGGCTCGAAGGCCCGCAGGTCCCGGGTGAAAATGAGAACCCCCACAACCTTTCCTCCTACGCCGGAGAGAACCTCGGCTTGCCGAAGTCAGGGGCGGGCTCGCTGGCGACGCTGATGCCGCGCATGGCAGCGCTGCTGCTGGACTGGCTACTGTGCTACGCCATGGCCTTCTTCATCACCAGCGTCACCGACTGGTTTGGTGATAACGCCACAGTGACTGCGATTCTGTGGATGGTTCTGAGGGTGGTCAGCGTAACGCTTTTCGCCCAATCACCGGGGCATGCGATCGTGGGTATCGGTGTGGCTCGTCTGGATGATCCAACCCAGCGAGTGGGATTCTTCCGCGCCCTGTTCCGCACTGTGCTGACTTTCTTCCTCTTCCCGCCGGTCATCCAAGACACCGACGGGCGTGGCATGCATGACCGCGCCACCGGTACTGGAGTGATCCGCACTCGCTAATCCTCTTGTAGCCGTGGCATTTTCTGACTCACTGACAGAAAATGCCACGGTTTCTCAACTTTCTGGCCGCAATTCCCGGGCATTATCTAGCACCCCGTCGGAAACTGCCATTCACTCAATAAATCCCCTTGATGCCGTGAAACAACAGCACGCAACCAGCCACGAGGAAAAACAAGCCCGCTGCCACGTCAATCCACGGGCCGGCCGCCAGAAGGCGCCGGCGCACCGGTCCCGTCGAGATGAAAATCGCTAGCGATGCGAAGACCACAAAAGCCTGCGCTACGATGACGAAACCCAAGGCCAAGTTCGTCCATAGCGGAGCAGCTGCTGGTAGCAGGGGAGCCATGATCGCCGCGAAGTACAAAACGATCTTCGGGTTGGACACATTTGTTGCCAAGCCGTGGCGAAAATTTGACCAGCGCGAACCCAATAACACATTCACATCAATATCCGCCGGTTTTAAACCCCACTGCGCACGCGCGGACTTCAGTAGCCCATAGGACATATACAGAATCCACAGGCCACCAAACAGCTGGATCAAGCCCAGCAGCTCTGGGTAGCGCGCCAGGATCACGGCGGCACCTGCGATTGTCAGCGTTACCCAGAAGCTGACACCCAATACAATGCCCGCAATCGCGGACAAAGCATGCGGGCGTGACTTCGCGGCCAAACGCAGTATCAGGAACATGTCTGGACCTGGGGTAATGATGCCTACGAAGTTGAGCACTAGGACGGTGCCCACAAGTTCAAGAGTCATAAAGTCTGTGATGAATCCTCGTGCAGAGTGTGAGAAACGACTGGCCCAGCCCCACGGTGAAGCTAACAGCCCCTCGGTGAAGCCACCAAGCTAGCGAGGGAAGCCAGCAAGCGAAGAGCCAAGCTTCCAAGAAAAAACCCAAAAAGGGCGCCCTTGGCGTCGAACAAAAAGAACGACACGGACCAAGAGCGCCGTAGGAAAAGAGAGAGGAGCTAGCTCTTCTTACCACGTGCTGCGGCACGGCGAGCACGGCGGTTCATGCCAGCCATCTGACCGCCCTTAGGCAGCGGACCCTTCGGCAGGGCATTAGCAGGATTATTTAAGCGAGCGATGGAAGCCACGCGACCGTTGAGAGAGTCGACATCCTTCTTCTTGATGTTGCGAGGCAGGCGCATCAGGTGATTCTGCAGCTTCTTCAGCGGCACCTGACCCTCTTCTTCACCAACGATCACGTCGTAGATTGGGGTATCGCCCAAGATGCGAGCGAGCTTCTTGCGCTCCTGCGCCAGCATTGGCTTCAGGCGATGTGACTTGCCCTCGCCCACGAGCACGACGCCAGGGGTTCCCACCACTCGGTGTACGGCATCCATGTGGTGATTCGTAGCAACGCCATTCTCCGTAATCCACTTCATCCCCACGCCATCGCGCATATTGGACAAAGCCCACGCGGCAGCGCCTGCCTCGCCGTCGATCTGGTCATACACACCAGTCTGCAGGCGACGCGTGAAGACGAACAGCGCGGCCATCACGCCGAAGAGAATGCCGGTGATGAGGTTCAGCCACCACCAACCCCACACCAAGGACAGCAGCAGGAAAAGAATAATCGGCACGAGGAAAGCCAGCAGCATGTAAGGCACGAGCTTCTTGTCGCGCTTCCGCTGCAGTTGGAACGCCTGCCACATCTGGGCACGCGTCTGCTTACCGCGAGCGCGCTTCGCCGCACGCTCCGCCTTCTTGTTTTCCTTTTCGCGGATGTCCTTCGCCATGTCCTTAACAATAGGCCATGGCCGGGACAGACAAAAAGTAGCCCCTATCGAGTGGTCACCGGGGTGTCCTGGGATGGACCGTACTTATCCAGCAGTGCAGAGGCCTCCTGGGCGGTCGTGCCATCGAGCGTGTCCTCGAGGTGAGAGAGGTTTGCAGGGATCTTCTCTCCACGAGCCTGCTTCGCCTGCGCGTACAACCGGCCGGCGCGGTAGGAGGAGCGCACCAAGGGTCCAGACATGACCGCATTGATGCCGGCCTCATACGCTGCGTCGGAGTGCTGGAGGAACTCCTCCGGCTTAACCCAGCGCTCGATTGGGTGGTGCATGGAGGTCGGGCGCAGGTACTGGGTGATGGTCAGGATATCCGTACCGGCGGCGGCGAGATCCTTGATTGTATCGCGCACCTCCTCGGGCGTTTCGCCCATGCCGAGAATGAGGTTGGATTTCGTCACAAGGCCGTAGTCATGGGCAGCATTGATGACTTCCAGCGAACGGTCGTAACGAAATGCCGGGCGAATGCGCTTGAAAATGCGCGGCACCGTCTCCAGGTTGTGCGCGAAGACCTCCGGTTCGGAATCAAACACGATCTTCAGCAGCTCGGGCTTGCCGGAGAAGTCTGGGGTCAGGTTCTCCACGCCGGTGTTTGGGTTGAGCTTGTGGATCTGGCGAACAACCTCGGCGTATAGCCACGCGCCTTCGTCGTCGAGGTCATCACGGGTCACGCCGGTAATCGTCGCGTAGTTGAGACCCATCTCCTTGATGGATTCGGCCACGCGTCGCGGCTCGTCCCGATCTAGGGGCGAGGGGCGACCGGATTTGATCTGGCAGAAATCGCAGCGGCGGGAGCATGTATCGCCGCCGATGAGGAAGGACGCCTCGCGGTCCTCCCAGCATTCGTGGATATTTGGGCAGCCTGCCTCCTGGCACACAGTATGCAGGTCGGCTCCGGAGACGCGGTTTTTCATGTCTCGGAACTCAGGGCCCATTTTGGCCGTGGTCCTGATCCATCGAGGTTTTGCCTCAATGGGTGTCTGGGAGTTCTTCGCTTCGATTCGAAGCATGCGGCGTCCATCAGCACTAACAGTCATGCGACCCACACTACACGTCGGAGATTTTCAGATCGCCGTTGAGCGCGTCGATGATGTTCTTTTCCAACTCTGCCTGAACTTCTTCGGGCGATACATCGCGGCCAAGTTCCAAGCTCATGCTGGTCACGCCAGCATCCGAGATGCCGCAAGGCACGATGTGGTCGTAGAACTCCATGGTGTTATCGCAGTTCAGCGACATTCCGTGCATGGTGACCCCACGGGTGATGCGAATGCCGATTGCGGCGATCTTCCGCGCGGGCTTGAGCTCGCCTCCGACCACACCTGCGGGCAACCACACCCCGGAACGTCCTTCCACGCGCCCCACGCCGTCAATACCGAAGGCCTGGCAGGTGTGGATCAAGGCCTCTTCGAGGCGGCGTACATAATCAACGACGTCAACTGGATCCGCAAGTTGGATGATCGGGTAAGCCACCAGTTGGCCGGGTCCATGCCAGGTGATCCTTCCACCCCTATCAACATCAACTACTGGTAGGCCGTTGGTTGGCCGGTCGGAGTCCTCGGTGCGCTTGCCCGCAGTGTAGGTGGAGGGGTGCTGCAGGAATAGAACCGTATCGGGGATCTTTCCATCGGCGCGGTCGGCCGCCATGGCTGCTTGCCGGTGCCACGTATCGGTGTAATCGACTTCCCCCAGCTCCTTGACTTCGATGGGGTCCTCGGAGCGGCGGATACTTCCGTGTTGAAATCCCATGGTCGCGATCATACTCCTCGTCCCGCGCAGAATTCCTTGAGCCAAGAACGAGGAAAACCCCGCACTTTCCGATTGAGTGCGGGGTTTTCTACGACGCGGGAGTCGGAGGCTTAGAGTTCCAGGTCAGCCTCGAAGTCACCGGTTTCCAGGCGATCACGAACCGTGGAAAGGAATCGGCCAGCGTCGGCGCCGTCGATGACCTGGTGATCGTAGGTCATCGGCAGGTAGACCATGTGACGGATGGCGATTGCCGAGGCACCGTCTTCGGTGAGAACTACAGGGCGCTGGACAATTGCACCGGTGCCCACCATCGCAGCCTGTGGCGGTACGAGGATTGGCGTGTCCGTCAGGGCGCCTTCGGAACCAATGTTAGTGATGGTGAAGGTACCGCCGGACAGATCATTCGGCTTCAGCTTGTTGTTGCGGGCGCGGTCTGCGATGTCCACAATCGCTGCGGCCAGCTCCGGCAGGCTCATGTCTTGGGCGTTGTGGATGACAGGGGAGAGCAGGCCAGCTTCCGTATCCACGGCGATACCCAGGTTGACCTGGCCGTGGTAGGTCATCTCCTTGGAGTCAGCGTTGTAGGACGCGTTGACATTCGGGTGTGCAACCAGGGCCTCGACCATTGCCTTGGCGAAGAATGGCAGGTAGGTCAGCTTCACGCCGTGCTTGGACTGGAAGGCATCCTTGTTCTTCGCGCGCAGCTCGGCGACACGGGTCATATCGACCTCGTGAACCTGGGTGAGCTGTGCGGAAGTACGCAGGGATTCGAGGGTCTTGGCAGCGGTGATCTCGCGAATGCGGTTGACCTTCTTGGTGGTGCCACGCAGCTCTGCCTTTGCAGGATCCACCTTGTAGGTGGAAGCGCGGGAGCCGGAATCCTTGGCATCGCCTTGGTCTGCGGTGTCGCCATTGGCCGCAGCGAGGACATCCTGCTTGCGGATGCGACCGCCCACGCCGGTGCCCTCGACCTTGGAGAGATCCACACCATGCTTGTCCGCGAGCTTGCGAACCAGTGGGGTGACGTATGGCAGGGAGCCCTCAGCCGGCTTGTTCGTGGACTCCTTCTTGGCCTCTGGCTTCTTATCTTCCGCCTTCGGCTGCGGCTCAGCCTTATCCTCCTTGGCTGGCTCCTTCTTCTCGGACTTCTCCGCCTGGGCGTTGGCCTTCTCGTCAGCGGAGTCGTCCGATGGCTTGTCTGCAGCCTTTTCTTCTGCTGCCTCGTCCTTGTCGTCCTCGGCTGGCTTGTCGTCCTTGGCTGGGGTGGATGCCTTGGCTGCTCCGTCGCCGATCTTGGCGATGACGGCGCCGACGTCGACGGTGTCGTCTTCCTCAGCGAGGATTTCGACGAGGGTACCGGCGACTGGGGATGGGATCTCGGTATCGACCTTGTCGGTGGAGACCTCCAGCAGTGGTTCGTCGACCTCGACCTTGTCGCCTGGCTTCTTCAGCCACTGGGTGATGGTGCCTTCGGTGACGGACTCGCCGAGTTCTGGCATGGTCACGTCTTGAGTCTCGCCGGAGGCTTCGGAGGAGCTGGTGTCTTCGGCGTCGTCGGAAGCATCCTCGTCAGCGGAGTCGTCCGATGGCTTGTCTGCAGCCTTTTCTTCTGCTGCCTCGTCCTTGTCGTCCTCGGCTGGCTTGTCGTCCTTGGCTGGGGTGGATGCCTTGGCTGCTCCGTCGCCGATCTTGGCGATGACGGCGCCGACGTCGACGGTGTCGTCTTCCTCAGCGAGGATTTCGACGAGGGTACCGGCGGCTGGGGATGGGATCTCGGTATCGACCTTGTCGGTGGAGACCTCCAGCAGTGGTTCGTCGACCTCGACCTTGTCGCCTGGCTTCTTCAGCCACTGGGTGATGGTGCCTTCGGTGACGGACTCGCCGAGTTCTGGCATGGTCACGTCTTGGGTCTCGCCGGAGGCTTCGGAGGAGCTGGTGTCTTCGGCGTCGTCGGAAGCATCCTCGTCAGCGGAGTCATCGGCATCCTCGGACTCGGAGGAGCCCTCAGCGGATGCGTCCTCGTCAGCGGAGTCATCGCTGGAATCGGAGGATGCTTCCTCGCCCTCTTCGCCGATCTTGGCGATGACGGCGCCCACGTCGACGGTATCGTCCTCTTCGGCGAGGATCTCCAAGAGTACGCCCGCGGCAGGGGATGGGATCTCGGTATCGACCTTGTCGGTGGAGACCTCGAGCAAAGGCTCGTCCACCTCGACTGTGTCACCGACCTTCTTCAGCCACTGGGTTACAGTGCCCTCTGTTACGGACTCGCCCAGTTCGGGCATTTCGACGGAGTACGCCATAGTGTTGATGCTCCTCTAGCTAAACAGAAATCAGCTGTGGTCGTATGTGGTTGAAATACTACCTAAGTCTACGCCTGACAGTTTGCGCACACAGGGTGGGGCAACCGAAGCCGTCGGATGTCCTTATTGGGCAGGTAAACTGTGCCGCGTGTTTAATCTTTTCGGCCGTTCGAAGAACCAGAGCGTGAAACCACCCCGGGCTCCGGGGGATACCGTTCGTCCTAAGGATCTCGCTTACCTGCAGGAATGGGCTGCCAAGCGTTCGGGGGTAGAGGGCTTCATCGAGCCGGAAACGATCGTCAATGAGATGTCGGTCGTCTTCGTGGATGCTTCAGGGGAGTGGACACGGCGCAAGATCGGCGGCCCAAAAGGCATTGATGTCGTTCACCGCAAGACGGGGGTTCCGCTCTACTTCGCCGAGGAAACTGGCTACCCGCAGCGGATGCGAGATCGTATAGAAAAAGATCGAATTGTGCGCGAACGCTTGAAACAACGCGAAAGGCGCGCCCGTCTAGAGCAAGAACGTCTAGAGCGAGCGCGCCACGAGGAGAGTTAGTTAGCGAGGGCCTCCAAGGTCGCGAGTATGGTCCGCACTGGCACACCCGTTCCGCGCTTCGGGGTGTAGCCATGCGGAGCGGAGGTGTTGTAGGCAGGTCCCGCAACGTCGATGTGCACCCACTGCACGCCTTCCGTGACGAAGCGTGACAGGTAATGCCCGGCGACCGACATTCCGCCCCAGCGGCTGTTGGAAATGTTCTGCATATCGGCCACATCACTGTTGAGCGCCTCGTTGAGCTCCGGTGGCAGTGGCATTGGCCAGCCGTTTTCTCCAACTTCCTGGCTGTGCAATGCGACCTTGTCTCGGAACGCTGGGGTGCCCATGATGCCAGGGGTGCGCTCGCCGAGGGCGACCATCTGGGCGCCGGTGAGAGTCGCTGTTTCGATGAGGTACTGGGGTTTATCTTCACAGGCACGAGCGATCGCATCCGCGAGAATCAGGCGCCCCTCAGCGTCCGTGTTGAGAACTTCCGTGGTCTGGCCACCGTAGTGCCGCAGGATGTCGCCGGGGCGGGTGGCCTTCCCAGAGGGCATGTTCTCTGCCATCGGTACGGTCGCAGTGACCTTCACGTTGATCTTCAATTTCGACGCCGCCAGCGTCGCGGCGATAACTGCAGCCGAACCTCCCATATCGGAGATCATGTTCCACATATTCGCGCCCGGCTTCAGCGAAATGCCGCCGGTATCGAAGGTGATGCCCTTGCCAACGAGTGCCACGGATGGGGTTGCGTCGTTGGCGCCTTCCGGGGTGTAGGTCAGGCGGACGAGGCGCGGTGGGTTTTCGGATCCCTTACCCACACCGATGATGCCTCCGAAACCTTGGCGTTCGAGCTCGCTTTCATCGAGCACCTCGACGTCGATGCCTTCGGCTTTTGCCTGCTCTGCGGCGAAGTCTGCGTAAGCGGCAGGGTAGAGCTCATTAGCTGGGGCGTTGACGAGGTCGCGGGCGAGCGCCACCGCGCCGGCGATGATGGTGACACGATCCACGAGACCCTCATCGACATCCCCGCCGCCGAGCACGGTGAGGGAACCGATGGTCTCCGCATCCTTGGATGTCTTCTGGCCGGTGTATTGGTAGGCGCCTAGGGCGTGCCCGAGCAGTGCCGCCTCGGCATTGAAGATACCCAAGCTGGAGACAACGTTGTCTCCCTTGCCGATGGCGCGTGAAGCGCTTCCCGCAGCGATGCGGATATCTTCATCGGTGGTCTCCTCCACATCGCCCAGTCCAATAGCGAGGATCGTATGCACTGTGGGGGAGGAGTCCGCATCAGGGGAGGAGAGGACCGCACCCGGCAGGGTGGTTACCTCGCCCGTGGTTCCCTGCGCTCCGACGGAGGTGAGCAGCTTCCACAGTTCGATTTCTTGCTCCGAGGTCAATACGCGGGTGGGGCCGCCAGCCAGTTCAAGGCCAGTTTCTCCCCGAAACACGGGCACCACGAAGGTATCGATGTCGTCGGAGATGTCGGATAGCGTATGGGCGAACTTCAGGGTGGGAAGGGCGCCACGGGACAGCAAGTCGGTCATGGAAAACTCAATTCCTCACTTCTACGATGTTTTGCACTCACTCTAACTGAACCCCCAACCTACCCTCTTGCACGATCCCATGGAGTACGATCTGCACCATGAGTACTCAACCTGCGGCACCGGAAGCATTCACCATCACGAGGTCGGAGAATCCGACATCCTCGGAGCGTATTAAGGAAATCTTGCGCAATCCGGGGTTTGGTAGCTACTTCACCGACCATATGGTCCTCATCGACTGGGACGAGGCTAATGGTTGGCACAATGCCCGCGTGGAGCCTTACGCTCCTTTCCAGATGGATCCAGCCTCCACGGTTTTCCACTATGGCCAGGCAATTTTCGAGGGCATTAAGGCCTACCGCCAGCCCGACGGATCCATCAAAACTTTCCGCCCCGACCGCAATGCCAAGCGGCTCCAGGACTCTGCCCGTCGCCTGGCGATGCCTGAGCTGCCGGAGGAACTGTTCCTCGAATCGCTGCGCCAGATCGTGGAAGTGGACAAGGAGTGGATTCCAGCCGCTGGTGGCGAGGAAGCTCTGTACCTGCGACCATTTATGATTTCTCGTCAGGTTTCCCTCGGCGTTTACCCGTCGAATAGCTACACCTACTGCGTCATCGCTTCGCCTGCAGGAGCGTACTTCTCCGGCGGCATCAAGCCAGTGAGCGTATGGCTTTCCACCGACTACGTGCGCGCGTGCCCTGGCGGTACGGGTGCGGCAAAGTTTGCCGGAAACTACGCCGCATCCCTGCTGGCGCAGAAACAGGCAGAGGCCAAGGGTTGCGACCAGGTCGTATGGTTGGACGCCATCGAGCACAAGTACATCGAAGAGATGGGCGGCATGAACCTCGCCTTCGTGTTCGGCTCCGGTGCCGATGCGAAAATCGTTACCCCGGCGCTGTCCGGCTCGCTGCTGCCGGGCGTGACGCGCTCCTCACTGATCGACGTCGCAAGGGACCTCGGCTACGAGGTTGAAGAGCGAAAGATCAGCACTCAGGAGTGGCATGAGGCCGCCGACTCCGGCGAGATGACCGAAACCTTTGCTTGTGGCACCGCTGCTGTGGTGACCCCGGTGGGCTTTGTGAAGTACAACGAGGGCGAATTTGCCGTCTCCGAGGGAGCAACGGGCGAGGTCACCATGAAGTTGCGTGAGCACCTCACAGGCATCCAGCGAGGCTCCGTGGAGGATACTCACGGCTGGATGTACACCCTGCTGGATTAGTTCCCGCGGACACGGAATAACTGCCATTGCACGACGCTGTGCGATGGCAGTTTTCGACTTAGTAGAGGCGCGTGGCCGCTAATTATCTGTAGCGGAATCGCCGCTGACCGCTTCTTTAACTTCGCCGACGGATTCAGGGGCGAGGGGATCATCGGGGGCGCCAGCCGAGAGGGTGTCCACGGCTTGGCGGAGAAGTGGAAGGGCGAGAATGGCGCCGAGGCCCTGTCCTGTACCGATGCCTACTGAAAGTAGTGGCTCTAAGTGCAGAGCCTTGAGAGCCGGAAGGTGGGCAGGTTCCTCGCCTAAAGACCCGGCAACCCACCATGCGGCGGCTCCTGGCGCCAAGATTTGCGCACACAGAGCGGCGGCGGCAACCCCCAACCCGTCGATGAGTACTGGGGTTCGTCGCACGGCAGATTGTGCCAAAATGCCAGTCAAAACGGCCAGGTCAGGGGAACCGATGCGCTGCAGGACGCGGTGGGCATCAGCCCGGTCATCGCGGACACGGTACATCGCATCGCGAATAGCGCCGGTTTTCACACGCCACGCGGAATCACCAATTCCGGAACCCCAGCCCACAACCTTGACGGGCTCGATTCCACAAATGGAACCGATAACGGCAGCTGCGACGGTCGTCAGACCCCGCCCCAAATCACCGAGGAGGAGCAGTTGAGTGCCCTTATCCGCTTCGGTATCGGCAATAGCCATGCCGTGTCGAAGGTGTTCGCCGAGCTCCGCCTCTGACATCGCATCTTCGACATCGATCGAGCCTGAAGGGCGCGCACTGGTGGCGTCGACCAAAGAGACGAAAATGCCAGCGGCGCTGGCGGCGGAAATCAACGGTGCCCGTCCATCGATGATCGCGGACATTGCGTCTGCAGTGAAAGACGATGGCAATGCGGAGATCTCAGGCTGGCGCTGTGCGATGCCGTGTTCACCGGCGACGACGATCAGCCTCACCTCGTGGAGCTGGCGCGGAGGAAGCTGACCCTGGCAGGCAGACATCCACGCACCGAGGCTCTCCAAGCGTCCCAGAGAGCGTGGAGGTACTCCGTATTCCGGCGGTAAGGCGTTGCGCGCAGACAGAGCGTGCTCCAGTACATCCTCATCAGGAGGAAGCACTGGCGGGAACTCGGGCAAGACACTCATGAACTAAACAGTATCGCCAATGTTCTTCTGTGGGGCGGGAGTGCGCATGCGTCGAAGCATAGTCGCGCGGGTAAAGGCATACATGCCCAAGCTGAACTTGCCGTGCGGGTTCTTCGGGAAACGCTCGTTGACTTGGCGATTAACCCGGCGGCCGATGATGAGTCCTTCAGCAAGCATCAGTGCGAAGATGACGACCATCACGATGGACGCCAGGTTGGCGATCGCCGGGTTGCGCATGCCCAGCAGCATAATGACGATCACGATGAAGGTCATCGGTAGGAAGAGGTTCATGAGGAAGCGGCGGGAGTCCACCCAGTCGCGCACGAAGCGCTTCTCTGGACCCTGATCACGTTCCAGGAGGTAGTCCTCGTCACCTGCCATCATGCGCTCGTTAATACGACGGCGTTCCCGAGCCTTCTCGTCGCGCTCGCGCTGCTTCATGGCCTTGTATTCCTCCTTGGACATGGAGTTCTTCAAAGCCTTGCGGCGCTTGCGTGCCTCACCTGGAGTAGCTGGAGCCTCGTACGCCGTGCGCCGTACGCCCACGCGACGTTCCACCTCATTGCGTTTTGGGGTGGGGCGACCCTTCTTGGGGGTGAATGCCTTACTCGGTGGGGTTGCCGGAGTGGCCCCTGAAGAATCAGCGGACGCGGTAGCCTGGTCGGGCTCCACAGTGTTGTTAGCAGGGCCATTCTCGACGGCGTCGCGCGCCGGAGTCTCATCCTTTTTCCACGGCATTTTCACGCCATTAAGGCTAGAGGACAGGAGATAGGCAAACCAACTTGACTCACCGGCGAGAGAAAAGAGTGTGAGGAAGAGGTTGATCGGGGGAAGGAGCTGGAATAATGTTGCGAGAGTCTAGCGTTAATACTCATAAGCGTGATGAGGTGCCGATAGCCCGGAATCGGGGCGCGACGCACTAGTCTTGTCTGACATAAGAATTTTCCATCCAAGGAGGAAGCATGACTGCCCCAGAGAAGGTCACGGGTGTGGAACTGACCGCTGCCGCTGCAGAAAAGGCAGCAGCGCTGCTGGCTCAGGAGGGTCGTGACGACCTCTCCCTTCGTATTGCTGTGCAGCCAGGTGGCTGTGCCGGACTGCGCTACCAGCTGTTCTTTGACGACCGTTCCCTCGATGGCGACTTGGTTGATGAGTACGACGGCGTCAAGCTGGTCGTGGACCGCATGTCCTCCCCATACCTGATGGGCGCGAAGATCGATTTCGCGGACACCATCGAGTCCCAGGGTTTCACCATCGATAACCCGAACGCCACCGGCTCCTGCGCCTGCGGCGATTCCTTCAGCTAAAGCGCTACAGACCGCATAAGCACAAAAGTCCAGGCTTTTCGTAGTCGAGATAAGCTACGAAAGCCTGGACTTTTTGTGTGCCTACCGGGCGAGGCCGCCAATGGGCCGGCCCGAGTAGTTCAGCGGGCTAGAGCTGGACCGGGTATTCCTTCTGGTCGATCTGCGGCACGATGCGCTTTTCGACGAAAATTCCGTACCAGATCATGAAGGCGATGATCGTCCAGAGGCGGCGTGAGTGGTCTGGACCAGAGCCGCTGGTCATGGCGATGCGGTGCTCCTCCAGCATCTTCAGCACCTCTGCCTTATTAATAAGGTCATCGGTCTGAGATGCTTCAATATTGTCCTTCGCCCAGCCGTAGAGCTCATCACCAGCCAGCCAGTGACGCATGGGTACAGGGAAGCCCAGCTTCTTGCGGTGCAGGACGTGCGCTGGCACGATGCGCTCCATCGCCTTACGAAGGGCGTACTTCGTGGTGCCGTGAGAGATCTTCATCTCCACAGGCAAGGTTTCAGCGACATCGAAGACCACCTTGTCCAGGAAAGGAACACGCAGCTCCAGGGAGTTGGCCATCGTGATCTTGTCTGCCTTGACGAGGATATCGCCGCGAAGCCACGTGAACATATCAAGGTGCTGCATACGCGCGACTGGGTCGAAGTCTTGAGACTTGGCGTAAATAGGTGCGGTCACCTCGCGGTGATCCCACTCGGGGCGGATGTGGCGTAGCACTCGCTCCAACTGTTCGTAATTGAAAGAGCGAGCATTGCCGTAGTAGCGATCCTCCATGCTCATCGTGCCGCGTTCCAGAAGAGACTTGCCGCGCATGCCGTCGGGCAGGGCGGCTCCGAGCTTGGATAGCACACGCTTGAGCGGAGATGGCACTTTGTCGAATGGAGCCAAACTCAATGGCTCCTTGTAGATGGTGTAGCCACCGAAGAGCTCGTCGGCACCTTCACCGGAGAGCACGACCTTCACATGTTTACGTGCCTCGGCAGCGACGAAATAGAGGGGTACCAGTGAAGGGTCTGCTACGGGGTCGTCGAGGTACCACATGATTTTCGGCACGGCGTCCGCATATTCCTCGGGGCTTACGACCTTGACGATGTGCTCTGCTCCGATGGCGGCTGCAGACTCGGCGGCAACGTCAACCTCGGAATATCCTTCGCGTTCGAAGCCCGTGGTGAAAGTCAACAGATCAGGGTTGTGGCGCTTGGCCAGGGTGGCAATGGCAGTGGAATCGATTCCGCCGGAGAGGAAGCTGCCCACAGTCACATCGGCGCGCATGTGCTTGGCCACGGAATCCTCCAAGGCCTCAGCAATGCGTTGGAAAACAGCGTCCTCACCGCCGGCGGGCACCTTCTTCACAGGGAATCGAGGCTCAAACCAGCGCTCGTGGAGGGGCTGCTGCCCCGGAGTGATGATCGCGTAGCTGCCGGACTCTACGCGTCGAATCGCCTTGTGCAAGCTCTCTGGCTCCGGAACGTATTGCAGATCCGTGTAGTGAGCCAGGGCGCGGATATCGAGTTCCTCGCTCAAGTCGAGAGCATCTGCCATGGAAAGAATGCACTTCTTTTCCGACGCAAAGACGGTGCCGGCTGCGGTCGTCGCGATGTACATGGGCTTGATCCCGAACTGATCACGGGCGACGAAAAGCTGCTGCTCCTTTGAATCCCAGACTCCGAAACCGAACATGCCGCGAAGGTGCTTGACGACATCGATGCCCCAGTGGTGGTAGCCGACAACGATGGTCTCGCCATCACCTTCGGTATTAAAGGTATAGCCCGCTGCCTGCAGCTCCTCGCGCAGCTCCACATAGTTGTAGATCTCACCGTTGAAGGTGAGTGAGTAGCGGTTGGGCTCGCCTTCTGGGCCCCACTGGAGGGGCTGATGGGAGTGCTCAATGTCAATGATCGACAGTCGATTGAAGCCGAAAACGACGTGGTCGTCGTTCCATGTACCGCTGTCATCAGGGCCACGATGGTGCATGCAGGGGAGTGCGCCCTCGATAGCACCAGTGAAACGAGAGGCCGACGCATCGGCCGAAATAAATCCAAGCAGTCCACACATGTCAGCCGACTTTACGCTGAACACATAGAGGGGAGCTAGCTGCCACGCTGTGAAGAGATAACTGAAGTTGGTGGCCTGTGACGTCGGGTACATAATGAGAGAGATCGATCACAGCCTGGCCCTCAGTAGTGGGAGTTTTTCAGGGCTTCACACCCGAATAGGGAAAACCAGCTTGTGGGATAGTGGCAAACCGCTGTCAATGGTCTAAGGTTTCTGATTGAAGCGGTCTAAGACTGTTGGCTGCGGACATACTGCAGGTCCCAGTCATTCAAATGCGGACTTAGACCAAGTGACGTGTGAACGAGGAAGGCAAACTCGCGTGGAGAAGCGAAAAGTGCACGGATTGACTCGCCGTATGGGTTTGGCAGGCTTGCTTGGTGCAAGTGCCCTTGCCCTGACCGGTTGTACGGTCGCGCCGCCGGATAACGCATTCTTTGACGCCCTGCGTATGGGCTGGCCGAAGGGCGTAACACCGGAATCTCAAGACCTCGGCAACTTCTGGGTGTGGACCTGGGTCGCTGCATGGATCATCGGCATCATCATGTGGGTGCTCATGTTCGTGGTCATCTTCCGCGACTCTGACAAGGCTCAGAAGCGCCGCGGAAACAACGAGGAATTCCCACGCCAGACCGGATACAACGTCCCACTGGAGCTCGGCCTGACCACCGTGCCAGTGCTGATCATCATGGCCCTGTTCTTCTTCAACGTGCAGGTTCAGGACAAGGCGACCGCTCTGGACAAGGATCCAAAGGTGACCGTGGATGTCACCGGTTTCCAGTGGAACTGGAAGTTCGGCTACAGCAACATCGCCGGTGAATTGACCCCTAGTGGCCAGGAGTACGTCGGTGTTGACGAAGAGGCTCAGGCTAAGGCCGAGGCTTCCAAGACCGAAGGCGTAACCGAGGAGAAGCCTGGTCCGATCCACGGCAAGTCTCGCCAGGATTACTCCTACCTGAACTACAACAAGATTGAGACCGTAGGCTCCACGGAGGAGATTCCAGTTCTGGTTCTCCCATCCAAGACTGCCATCGAGTTCAACCTTGCTTCCGCTGATGTGGTTCACTCCTTCTGGGTACCGGAGTTCCTGTTCAAGCGCGACGTGTTCCCACACCCAGCTGAGAACCGCTCCGAGCGTCTGTTCCAGATCGAGGAAATCCAGGAAGAGGGCGCCTACGTGGGTCGCTGCGCCGAGATGTGCGGTACCTACCACGCAATGATGAACTTCGAGGTCCGCGTGGTCTCTCCAGAGGACTTCAAGAAGTACATCGAGTTCCGCGAGGCTAACCCAGAGACACCTAACTCTGAGGCTCTGGAGTCCATCGGCCAGGAGCCATACGCCACCTCCACCGCTCCATTCGTGGCTGACCGCAAGGGCTCCCGCGACGGCGAAGAGATCAACCGCAACGCGTAGGCGATAGGAAAAGGAAGAGGATAGAACAATGACCTCAGGCGCAAAGCTTTTCTACGGCATCGCGGTGTTCCTTGGCATCGTGACCACCGTGTACATCATCGCCACCTCCATGGTGAAGGATCCTGGTTCCCTCATGGGGCTCGAGTGGGCAGGCACCACAGGTCTGGTGATGTCCACCCTGTTGGCCCTCATGCTGGCCGGCTACTTGCACCTCACTGACAACAAGACTGACATCAGCCCAGCTGACTGGGAAGAGGCAGAGATCGTCGACGGCTCCGGCGTGCTGGGCTTCTTCTCCGCAAGCTCCATCTGGCCACTCGTGATGACCATCGCGATCACCATCATGGCCTTCGGCCTTGCCTTCTGGCACCTGTGGCTGGTTGTCTTCGGCGCAGTCATCCTGATCTGGTCTGGCACCATGCTGAACCTGCAGTACGGTCTGCCGCCAGAGAAGCACTAGCAGCTCACTGCTGACGACGTGAAGCGTCACGCATAAGGCCCCGTCCCTCTTGCAGTAGGGACGGGGCCATTTTCTTTCTTCATTCTTGGAGGGAATGAAGGAAGGGACGAATAGGCTCGGTGGGCGGGACTAGCCGCCCAGAACGTTCCTCATGGCTTCCTCGGCTGCACCGGATTCCAGAGCCTCGCGGGCAGTTACGATGTTCTGCTTGAGAGCTTCCTGCAACCCCGTCTCTTCCCAGCCGTGGACTGCGGTCAAGGCAGCAGCAGCGTTAATCAAGACGGAATCCTTGATCGCGCCGTCAATTTCGTTGGCGAAAAGCTTGCGAGCGATTTCCGCGTTGTAATCGGCATCGCCACCACGCACGTCGGCCAGCGGGTAGAAGTCGAGGCCGAGCTCACGTGGATTGATGACCTCTTGGCCGGTCCGTCCTGAAGCATCCACGGTAACTACTTCGGTTGGGGCGGACACTGAAATCTCGTCCATGCCGTCCATGGAACGCACGACGAGCACGCGGGAACCCTGGTGCGCAAAAGCACCACCGACGATTGGCATCATCTCGCGGAAGGCGCAACCGATGAGGCCGTATTTAGGTGCCGCTGGGTTAGTCATCGGGCCCAGGAGATTGAAGATGGTGGAAACCTTCAACTCGCTGCGGACAGGGCCAGCAAATCGCATTGCTGGGTGGTAGGTCTTGGAGAAAAGGAAAGCAAACTTGTGCTTCTTGGCGTCTTCTTGAACCTGCTCAGGGGAACGCTCGATGTCGTAACCAAGGGCCTCGAGCATATCCGCGCCGCCGCACTTGGAGGATGCTGCGCGATTGCCGTGTTTGACCACCGGAACGCCACATGCGGCGACGACAAAGCTGGCCATCGTGGAAATGTTCACGGTGTGGTGACCATCGCCGCCGGTGCCCACGATGTCGACACGTTGTGGAACGTCGCTGAAATCAACCGGGGTAGCGAAGCTGCGCATCGTATTTGCCGCTGCGGCAAGTTCGGCCGCGGTGATTCCCTTCACCCGCATACCAAAGGCGAAAGCTGCGATCTGTGCATTGGTTGCACGTCCGTCCATAATTTCGCGGACTGCCCATGACACCTGGGATTCGCTGAGTTCGTCGCGCTTACCCATGCGGTCGAGTACGCCCGCCCAGGTGAAGTAGCTCTCTGGGAGTTGATCTGCATTGAGCGCGTAACTGTGAGAGGGTGCGCTGTGCTGTGCGTCCACGCTGGTAGCTACCTTTCTGTTTGTGTGCTTCGTCTCGGACTGCTTGTGGCGACGTTAGCACCTGAGTTTTCGACGCCCGGAGGGCCGTTTCCTGTCAGTTACCTGTCAGGAGGGGTGCATTGTGTCAGTCATGCATTAGCCATCGTAGTGGCCGGTGGCGTCGTCGCAGAGGAGAGCAGGGGATTAGAGAGGCGGCACTATTTGTGCAGCAGGCGGGAGAAGGGCCCCACGTAAGGGGGTGCACGGAGTGTCCGTGCTTGACGAGAGTGCCCTCTGACCTCCCTATTTGTATCGCGTCGGATGGGCGGGCTGAAAAGTTCCCGGTATCCCCCTAACGGGGTGGGCTCACAGCTTTTCACAAGATTTTACCTGCGCTTTTCCAGAAAGCTCGAAGAAACGTCGCGGAGGGAATCGACTATGGGGCCAGAAACGGCCATACTGTTAGACGTGACGAGCGCAGTTGAAAACCCAGGTATGGCAGCACCACAACGTGTTGCGACGCTGAACCGACCAAACATGGTCAGCGTCGGCACGATTGTGTTCCTGTCTCAGGAATTGATGTTTTTTGCTGGCCTGTTCGCGATGTACTTCGTGTCCAAGGCCAACAGTGGTGGTGAATGGCCACCGCACCCGACCCACCTTAATGTGCCGTGGGCGGCGCTGATCACCGTGATTCTGGTGTCTTCGTCGTTCACCGCTCAGTGGGGTGTCTTCGCGGCTGAGCGAGGTGACGTATTCGCACTGCGTAGGTGGTATGCACTGTCTGCGCTGCTCGGTACGGTCTTCCTCGCCGGTCAGGCATGGGAGTACATCGAGCTGGTCGGCCACGGCACCACCATTGGTGGCTCCGTGTACGGTTCGGTCTTCTTCATCACAACCGGCTTCCACGCAGCCCACGTTCTGGCTGGTGTCCTCGCCTTCGTTGTGGTGTTGCTCCGTACTTTCAAGTCGAAGTTCACCCCGGCACAGGCCACCGCGGCCGTCGTTGTGTCTTACTACTGGCACTTCGTCGACGTTGTGTGGATCGGCCTGTGGATCACTATTTACTTCATCCAGTAGGCCGTAGCGGTCGGCAATCTCCGTGATCGTCGGCCTACATACAGCCCATCGCATTCCATTGACGAGTTAAAGGGAACAAGATGGATACCACTTCCACGAACGCGACGAGCGAAGGTGTGACGACCTCCGCTCCGCGTAAGGCAGGCGCGCTTCGCCGCCGCCGCAAGATGCGTAAGGCCTTTGCCGGTGCCCTGGCTATGGTTGTTGCGCTCACGGGTGCTGGCTTCATTGCCAACGCCCTGACTCCAGATGCTCAGACCGCCGTCGCAGAGCAGGATGCAACTGCCATGGTCGACGAAGGTAAGCAGATCTACGAAGTTGCATGTATCACCTGCCACGGTGCCAACCTGCAAGGTGTGAAGGATCGCGGTCCTTCCCTGGTTGGTGTTGGTGAAGGGGCTGTGTACTTCCAGGTGCACTCCGGTCGTATGCCGATGCTGCGTAACGAAGCTCAGGCCTCCCGCAAGACTCCTCGCTACTCCGAGAATCAGGCACTGGCTCTCGCGGCCTACGTCAACGCCAACGGCGGTGGCCCGGGCATCGTGCGTAACGAGGATGGCTCCATTGCTATGGAGTCCCTGCGTGGTTCGAACAACGAGAACGGCAAGATCAACCCTGCCGACGTTGCTCGCGGTTCTGACCTCTTCCGTCTGAACTGTGCTTCCTGCCACAACTTCACCGGTCGTGGTGGTGCACTGTCCGGCGGTAAGTACGCACCAGTGCTCGATCCTGCCAACGAGCAGGAGATTTACCAGGCGATGCTGACCGGCCCACAGAACATGCCAAAGTTCTCCGATCGACAGCTCACCGCTGACGAGAAGAAGGACATCATCGCCTTCATCAAGTCCTCCAAGGAAACCCCGAACCCAGGTGGCTTCGGACTGGGCGGTATCGGCCCAGTTACTGAAGGTATGTTCATGTGGTTCGTTGGCATCCTCGTGATGATCGCCTTCGCTATGTGGATTGGAAGTCGACAGTGAGCGATAACAAGAAGCAATACACCAAAGCAGAGCTCGACAAGATGAGCAATGACGAGCTCGCCCGCCTGGGTACCGAGCTCGACGGCGTGACGGTTGCGTACCGCAAGGAGCGCTTCCCGCTCGCCAATGACCCAGCCGAAAAGCGTGCCGGACTGGCAGTAGGCACCTACTTCGCCCTGTCCGTCGTCTTCGGCTTGGCTTTCATCGCCGTTTACCTCTTCTGGCCATGGGAGTACAAGCACCTCGAGGAAGCTGGCATGTGGTGGCACACCCTGTACACCCCAATGCTCGGCGTTACCTCTGGTCTGGCAATCATCATGCTGGGCATGGGTGCGGTGAAGTACACCAAGACTTTCGTGCCAGAGGAAATCTCTGTTCAGACCCGCCATGACGGTCCGTCCGACGAGGTAGACTCCCGTACTCTGGTCGCTCTTCTCAACGACTCTTGGCAGACGTCCACCCTCGGTCGTCGCCCAGTAATTGCTGGCCTCGCGGGTGCGGGCGCTGTTCTTGCTGGCCTAGCCGTGGTGCTGCCAATGGGCGGCATCGTCAAGAACCCATGGAAGCCAAAGGCAATGGGTATCGCAGGCGATGGCACCCTCTGGACCACCGGCTGGACTCTGGTTGAGGAAGGCAAGAAGGTCTACCTCGGCCGCGATAACGGCAATATCGCCGAAGAGCACGATGGCCACTGGTCCACAAAGGGAATCTCCCGCCTGGTGCGCATGCGTGCAGAGGATCTGGACGCTGGCTCCATGGAAACCGTCTTCCCGCTTACCGAGGAGATGGTCAACGACGGTGACAAGTACGACCCGCAGCGCGACGTCTATAAGGAGCACATGCACTCCATTCACGGTGCACGTAACTCCGTCATGCTCATCCGTCTGCGTCACGAGGACGCACAGCGCGCAGTGCTGCGCGCCGGCCAGGAAGATTTCCACGCCGGCGACTACTTTGCGTACTCCAAGATCTGTACTCACATTGGCTGCCCTACGTCCCTGTATGAGCAGCAGACCAACCGCATCCTTTGCCCTTGCCACCAGTCGCAGTTCGACGCACTGCACTACGGCAAGCCAGTCTTCGGCCCAGCAGCCCGTGCTCTGCCACAGCTGCCGATCGCCGTGGATGAGAAGGGTTACATGTACGCCAAGGGCAACTTTGCTGAGCCTGTTGGCCCTGCTTTCTGGGAGCGTCGTTCATGACCACTAAGACTTCACGCCTAAGCCAGGCCGCCAAGAACATCGACGACCGTTACACGGCGTCCGGCCTGATCCGACCACAGATTAATAAGGTCTTCCCGACCCACTGGTCCTTCATGCTGGGTGAGATCGCACTCTACGCGTTCGTCATCCTGCTGCTGTCCGGTGTCTACCTGACCCTGTTCTTCGACCCTTCCATGTCGAAGGTGATCTACGACGGCGCCTACGCACCACTCAACGGTGTCGAGATGTCCGCCGCCTACCACACCGCCCTGGATATCTCCTTCGAGGTTCGCGGTGGCCTGTTCATTCGCCAGGTTCACCACTGGGCAGCGCTGCTGTTTGCAGTGTCCATCATGGTCCACATGTTCCGCATCTTCTTCACGGGTGCGTTCCGCAAGCCTCGCGAGGCCAACTGGGTCATCGGCTGCCTGTTGCTGCTGCTGTCCGTGGCTGAGGGCTTCATGGGCTACTCCCTGCCAGACGACCTGCTCTCCGGTGTCGGTCTGCGCATTATGTCTGCGATTATCGTGGGCCTGCCGATTGTCGGTACGTGGCTGCACTGGATCATGTTCGCGGGTGACTTCCCAGGCGAGATCATCATTCCTCGCCTCTACATCGCTCACGTGCTGCTGATCCCAGCGATCCTGCTGGCTCTCATTGCAGCTCACCTTGCCCTCGTGTGGTACCAGAAGCACACCCAGTTCCCTGGACCGGGCCGCACTGAGAACAACGTCGTCGGCGTTCGTATTCTCCCAGTGTTCGGTCTCAAGGCCGCTTCCTTCGGCCTGATCACCGCTGGCGTGATTGCCCTGATGGCTGGTGTGACACAGATCAACGCAATCTGGAACCTTGGTCCATACAACCCGTCTCAGGTTTCGGCTGGATCCCAGCCGGATATCTACATGCTGTGGACTGACGGTGCTGCTCGCGTGATGCCAGCATGGGAGCTCTACCTCGGCAACTACACGATCCCTGCAGTGTTCTGGGTAGCACTTCTGCTCGGACTGCTCGTTGTGCTGCTCATTGCCTACCCATGGATTGAGCAGAAGATGACCGGTGACGACGCTCACCATAACTTGTTGCAGCGCCCACGCGACGTTCCTACGCGTACCGCAATCGGCGTTATGGCGATCACCTTCTACGTCATCCTGACGATTTCCGGTGGTAACGACCTGGTGGCGTACCACTTCGATATTTCCCTGAACGCGATGACCTGGCTCGGTCGTATCGGTCTGGTGCTTGCTCCACCAATCGCCTACTACGTCACGCACCGTATTTGTGTCGGTTTGCAGCGTAGTGATCGCGAGGTGCTGGAGCATGGTATCGAGACCGGTACCATTCGCCAGCTCCCATCCGGCGGGTTCATTGAGGTTCACCAGCCACTCGGTGGCATCGACGAGCACGGACACGCGATTCCTCTGGATTACCAGGGCGCCTACGTGCCGAAGACCATGAACGAGCTCGGCTTCGCTGGTGCTCCAGGCCGCGGCGGCTGGTTCAGCCCAGATTCCCAGGAGATCACTGACGAGTTCGAGGACATCCAGCACCGTAACCACAAGGAGCAGAAGGAAATGTTCCAGAAGCTTACGGAGCAGTCCCGCCAGAACTCTGAGGACCACTAGATCCGTAGGGGACTCCATCGCCTCAGGTCGCTAGTATTTCTAGCGCCTAGGCCGGAGCCTCATCCTTAGGGACAACTGCGCCACAGAAAAACTCCCTCCCTTGTACGAGTAGTACGTAATGGGGAGGGAGTTTTGCTATATCTTCATGCGGCATCTGCGTTAAGGATGAACACAGAGGAGCTGGTGAATAGGAGAGAAGGGGTCTGCCACCGCAAGCGGAAGAGATGCCCTGCGAATCAGTTAGTTGTGGATTCAATGCTCTCGAGTTTGATGAGTACCTCGACAGTGGCTTTCACATCGGCGAGCGCCCGGTGAGACGGTTTGAATTGCGTCTGTAGGTATTCAGTGAGATTCAATAATGTGTATCGGCCAACGCGCTGGCGAGGAATTAGTCGTCGAGCTAGATCTGCAGTACACAGCGAATGCCATTGAGGCAATGTGTTGCTCGTTTGTATTCTTTCGAGTTCTGCTCCAAGAAATGAGAGATCGAAAGCTACATTGTGTCCTACGAAACAGCAGGCCCTTCGACAGCTTGTAGTGTTGTCTACCTGTGAGGCGCTCTGAATATAAGAGAGAAACTCCGGTAGTACCTCGTGGCTATCGCGTGCGCTAGCAATTCTGCGGTTTTCCAGGCCGGTGATCTCCTCGATGAAGGGAGAGATCGGGCGGTGAGGATTGATCAATTCGTGAAATACGCTACGCACCGTTCCCTCGATGACGTGGGCCGCGCCGATTTCAATGATGCGATCCTCTGAGGGATCAAGACCAGTAGTCTCAACATCGATCACCAATGCATTCCCCAATGCTTCGCTGGCAGAGAGCGGCGCGACAGTAGTTCGGTGAGGCCTAGGTACGTGGTTCACCGTGCCCATTCTAGTGAGGCGACAGACGGGCTTATCGGTGCGGCTCTGAATGCGCTTCTGTAAGGGGTCTTCCCAGTTTGCGCGCTGTCCGTGTCATGTCACCTATGTGATCGTTATCGGCGATATGAAGCATGCTGTGTGACTGGAGGTGCTCGTGGTACAAGACGCCCTCTAGTGTGAGAAGGATCACAATTGTGCCGAGGTGGTTCAATGCGAAGTTCTCAATCGATTTTTGTAGCCCTTGGACGCTAGGTAAAAGTGCTGCTCAGGGGAATGTTGCGAAAGTGTAACGATGTGTTGATTTTGCGCAGTTTGAGTTAGAAAAATCCCGCATCGGAACCTTAGTTGTAATCAAAACGAGATTTTTTTAGAGATTCATTGGACACGGACCGCAATCATTTCGTAATCTTTTCGAGACCTTAAAGGCGAGGGCAACTCGTCATGGCCCTCCCGGAAGCCGCGGGAGAGAAAACTCTTCCAGCGAGGAGCTCCAACCGGAGCTTCGGACAACGGATCGAAAGGTAACAGACGACAACATGGGTAAGCACAATCTGAAGAAGACCAACAGCACCAAGCGCAATGCGGCAATCATTGCAGCAGTTGGTGTTGGTGCGGCCGTTATCAACCCGGCAGCCGCACAGGCCGCTCCAGTTAAGGTGCCGAACACCAACCTCACCGTTGAGGTCCCAGACCAGCTCATGCAGCACCTCGAGCCTCACATTGGCAAGGTCACCCAGGCGGCCGCCGCTGCTCCAGCCAAGGCTTCCAAGCCTGTTGCTGCTCCAAAGTCTAAGGGTCAGCAAATCGTGGACTTTGCTATGAGCAAGCAGGGTGCTCCTTACGCTTGGGGCGCTGCAGGTCCTAACGCCTTTGATTGCTCCGGCCTGACCTCCTGGGCGCACAAGATGGCCGGCATCCAGATCCCACGCACCTCTGATGCTCAGGCTTACTCCGGCAAGCCAGTCTCCCTGGACAACCTGCTTCCGGGTGACGTTATTTCCTACTACGGTGGCGCTTCCCACGTTGCTATCTACATTGGAAACGGCAAGGTTGTTCACGCGGTGAACTCTGGCACCCCAGTTCAGGTGAACGACATTCACTACATGCCAGTCAACAACGCGGTCCGTTTCTTCTAAGATTTTCACACCGGTTGACGGCTGCCACAGTAATCACAGAGGGACTGGTATCTGCCCCCGAACGGGCAGTGCCAGTCCCTTTGCTCTGCCAAAAGTTGTGGCAGAATATCCAATCGATTCACTCCACTCCTCTTTGATCAAGAAGGTTTAAGTGTCCACTTCCTCTCTGCGCGTTCGTCGCCCTGTGAGCCGTCTGATCGGCGCAAGTATTCTTAGCATTGCCGTCGGCACTGCAACTGCCCCCGTCGTATCTGCCGATCCAGCCCCGGCCACGCAAGATCAGGCGTCTGCTGATGGATCTCTCACCGATCAACAGATCGATGAGCTACTGTCTGCGCCTATCCCAGAAGATTTTGATGGGCTGCTCGCGCATATGAAGAACATCTCCCATGCAGCGGGGGCCACCAATGAGGAAGTAACACAGATCGGTATTGATCTGAAAAAGGCTAAGGGACAAGTCGATGAGGCTAACAAGGCCGTGGGCGACTCTCAGCGCAGGGCCGAAGACGCCCAGCGCAAGCTAGAAGTTTCTCGCACCGAAGTCTCCGGTGTGGCTCAAGCAGTCTATCGTGGGGCGACTATCGATCCCGTGTCCGTTGTTGCAGGTGCATCTGGCCCCCAGGCTGCTATTGAACGCAATAGCTACATGGTTAGCCTCGAGGACTCGAACAACCGTCAACTCGATGGCTTGGACAAGAACCTGCTCGAAGCGGTGCAGGCAACCTCGGACGCAAATCGTGCTAAGTTCCGCGCAGATTTCCGAGTCAACGATCTCAATGCCCGCCAGAAGAAGCTCGATGGCCGTTCTGCAAAGTTAGATGACCTCAAGAACAAGGTCATGGACATCGTTGACGGCTTCAGCCCCGAGGACCGCCAGCGTTGGGTCGATAGCAACGGCCCGATCGATGTCGACGTGGAAACCTTCCTTCGTGACCTCAAGGCACCAGGAGGGGGACAGATTTCCGCTGATCTATCGGGCGTCGTAGCCGCTGCAATGTCCAAGCTCGGCTCGCCTTATGGTTGGGGAGCAGCTGGCCCAGACCAGTTCGACTGCTCCGGCCTCATGTTTTGGGCGTATCAGCAGATGGGTAAGACCATCCCACGGACCTCTCAGGCTCAGCTGAGCGGTGGTACTTCAGTGAGCATGGATGCCCTCCAGCCGGGTGACATCGTGGCTTACTACCCTGGTGCTACCCATGTCGGCATGTACATCGGCAACGGCCAAGTGGTTCACGCCTCTGATTACGGCATCCCAGTGCAGGTCGTGCCGGTAGACTCCATGCCAGCCGTGGGTGCAGCGCGTTACTAAGATCCGCAGGAGGTGAGCAAAAGCCCTAATGACAACTCCGCGCGTCCTCGTCGTCACGAATGACTTCCCACCGACTCTCGGTGGCATTCAAACCTATGTGCGCGATTATCTCGCTGCTCTGTCGCCTCAGGACGCGCACGTAGTTGTCTTCGCTTCCACACAGGACGCTGAAGCCGCACGTCAGTACGACTCAACGCTGGAATACACAGTCGTTCGTTGGCCACGCTCCGTCATGCTGCCCACACCTGCCACCGCACGCAGGATGCAGGAATTGATTCGCGAACACCGTATCGACACAGTGTGGTTTGGTGCAGCGGCCCCTCTGGCCTTGATGGCTGGGCGTGCGCGTGCCGCAGGTGCAACGCGTATTATTGCGTCCACTCATGGGCATGAGGTCGGCTGGTCCATGTTCCCTGGTTCGCGCCAAGTGCTTGGCCGCATTGGTCGCCACGTACACTGCCTCACCTACGTATCGCACTACGCACGTAATCGGATGAGCGCTGCTTTCGGCTCTACGGTGGCATGGGAGCCGATGCCCGGTGGCGTCGATACCGAAACATTCCACCCTGATCCACAGATGCGGGACATCCTGCGCCGTCGCTATGACATCGAAAACAAGAAGGTCATTGTGGCGGTGTCACGGGTTGTGCCACGAAAGGGCCAAGACACCCTCGTTGAAGCTATGCCACACATCGTGCGCCACGAACCGAATGCCCACTTGTTGATCGTTGGGCCGGGGGAGTACGCCTCCACGCTGCGCCGCCGTGCGTCTTCGCTGGGCGTGGGTTCGAACGTGACTGTGACCGGCGCGGTGGATTACGAGGAGTTGCCCGGCCATTACTGCGCTGGTGATGTCTTTGCCCTTCCCGTGCGTACCCAAGGTGGTGGGCTTAGCGTGGAAGGTTTGGGCATTGTCTTTCTCGAGGCCCAGGCATGCGGTGTTCCCACCGTCGCAGGTATGGGTGGAGGAGCACCGGAAACCGTAGTTGATGGAGAGACGGGCCTCGTGGTGAACGGTCGTGATACTCATGCGGTGGCCGCCACCGTACTGTCCGTTCTGTCCGACGCCACGCTGGCGGCACGTCTCGCTGAGCGTGGAAGAGCGCGGGTGGAGGCTGCCTGGACGTGGCAGCGCCTGAGGAGTCAGCTCCTCGCAGTGCTGGCTGGTGATGGGCGGGTGCCACCCGAAGCCGCCTGGAGCGTCCCCATCAAACCCATCAATACGAAAGGCTCATCGAGCTGATCGGGCTTCCCGGCGCCTGTCACTGTGCATGGTTGCCTAAGCCCTCGTGATGTACAGCGTGATTAGGGGACTAAACAGCAGTTTCGATACGCTGTTAAGGGTTTTCCCAGCGGCGGAATAGCCGACTATGACGGTTGAGAGAAGATAAGTCGAGGTGTACGCGTGCCGGAGCAATCATTGACCATCGGCGTGGACATCGGTGGCACCAACCTTCGTGCTGCGGTGGTCGACAGCACAGGCACTGTTCTCGACGTGGAACAGCTGCCCACTCCACCCTCCGTTGGTGCTCTGGAGCAGGCTCTTTCCAGCGTGGTGTCTTCGCTTCGGTTGAAGCATCCGGCCGTCGGTGCCATCGGATTGGCCATTGCAGGCTTCCTCACGGAGGATCAGACCACGGTGCGCTTCGCCCCACATCTGCCGTGGCGTAACAGCGAGATCAAACGCCGGTTGACGAAGCGACTGGAGCTACCCGTCGTGATTGAACACGATGCGAATTCTGCCGCGTGGGGCGAATACGTGCTGGGTGCGTCGCGAGGCAGCACTAATTCGGTGCTTTTTGCCCTTGGAACCGGCATCGGTGGAGCGGTGATTATTAATGGCCAGCTCTACCGTGGCTCTTTCGGAACCGCGCCAGAGTTCGGTCACCTTACCGTCGTCCCACACGGTCGAAGTTGTCCGTGCGGCAAGCGCGGGTGCCTGGAGCGTTATTGCTCCGGCTCGGCGCTGCCGCTGACCGCACAAGATTTCATCGCGTTAGGAACACACAGAGATTCCGCACTGTCCCAGGAATTCGGCTCCAGGCCGGAGGAGATTACCGGCCGCACCATCGTGCGAATGGCTAGGGAAGGAGATGCGCTGGCGTCGGCCATCATCAAGGAGATGGCCACGTGGCTGGGGCGCGGTCTCGCAATGGTCCAAGACATCTTCGACCCAGAGCTGATTGTCCTCGGCGGCGGGGTAGCTCAAGATGCTGAGCTCATGTTCGAACGCGCGGAGAAAGTGATGCACTCGTCGATCGTTGGCGCAGGACATCGCCCCGTCGCGCGTGTAGCAATCGCAGAATTGGGCAGTCAGGCCGGTATGATCGGCGTGGCAATGCTGGCGCGCCAGGCGCTAACTCGTGACGTGCAATAGAAACAAGAGGAGAGGGTTGCCACGTGAAGAACAAGACCTACTGGTGGCTAAAACATGTTTTCATTGGCCCTTGGCTCTGGGTTTATAACCGACCCTTCACACGTGGGCTCAAAAAAATTCCGGCGGAAGGCGCAGCCATCCTGGCCTCTAATCACTTAGCCGTGATGGACAGCTTTTATCTTCCTTTGGTGGCGAAGCGTCAGCTGACCTTCCTGGCGAAGAAGGAATACTTCACCACCCCGGGGTTCGTGGGTGGGGTGCAGAAGTGGTTTTTTACCTCTGTTGGCCAGGTGCCCATCGATCGAAAGGATAAGGATTCACAGGATGTGGCGATGGACACTGCCGTGAAGGTACTGGAGCGTGGTGATGTGTTGGGCATGTATCCCGAAGGCACCCGCAGTCCGGATGGACGTCTTTATCGCGGTAAGACCGGCCTTGCACGTATCGCCCTGAAAACCGGGGAGAAGGTGTACCCGGTGGCCATGATTAACACGAACAAGGTCAATCCCATCGGCAGCTGGATTCCACGTCCGTTTCGGTGCGGAGTGGTGGTAGGCGATCCACTCGATCCTGCCGACTACCGTGACGCAGGCGACGACTACGCGCAGGCCCGTGCTCTCACGGACGCCATTATGGAAGCCTTGCACGAACTGTCCGGCCAAGAGTACGTCAAGGACTTCTACGCCGCAGATGTGAAGAGCTCACTTGAAGCCGGTCGGGGATACCCGGCTGACTCCGAACCGCGTACCAACTAGAACATCACGAGTTCAGAAACCCCATGACACACCCCGCACACACAGACCCCGCCGCCTTAGTAGGTGACCGCCCAGCAACGGGAAAGGCGCTTAAGGCGGTGGCTCGACGACGGGTGGAATGGGCGGATAGCGCCAAGGGGCTGTCCATTATCGGGGTGTGCTTGATGCACGTCGTGACTGCCATCCCCGGTGGCACGGAGACTGGGTGGGGGCTATTTTCTTCGCTGCTGGATCCACTCCGCATGCCTTTGTTTTTCCTGGTATCTGGCCTTTTTGCGCACCGTGTGATCACCCGCAACCTGGAAGACCTGTGGTATCGCCGGCTGTGGTTCCTGCTGGTGCCGTACTTGGTGTTCACACCGATCCAGGCTGCGATTCGTTTGAACATCACCAATGAGCTCACGCCGTGGAGCCTGGTCAAGGCCGTGGCATTGGGGGATCCCGGGCTGTGGTTCCTCTATACCCTGATGTTGTACAACATCGCCGCGGTGGTGCTCCGGCACCAGCCGCCTTGGTTAGCCGTTGTGATTTCCATGGTGCCGTTATTTGTGGGTGCTTTTAGCGGCCTGGTCGTGGAACAGTCATTCCGCCAGTCGATGATGTACGCTCCGGTTTTCTTCCTCGGCCTGCACTTCCGTACTTTTTTCTTCTCGCTTTCGCGCCGGGCAAGCCACCTGCCGACGGTTGCAGCTGTCGCGCTATTGTTCGTGGCCTGGGAGTTCGTGTTCCGCCACGTGACCTCCCATCTTTATACGGATTGGTCGGAGACGGTGGCTGGGCAGTCCGCGGTGTTGTCGCTGGTTCGGACCTTCACGGCAGTGCCTTTCGGAGTCATCATTGCCGTCTGGATTTCCCGCACCCCTTTACTGAGCAATTGTGTGAATTTCGTCGGGCGCAATACGCTGCCGATTTACTGCACACACCACGCGGCATTGCACTTCGTAAACTCTGACCTTCTCCCGTTTTTGTCGCGGCAAAACCCAGCAGTGGCGACTGCTCTGGAGAGCGTAGACGTGCGCATCTACGTCGGCTTCGCAACGTGTTTCTTGGCGGGCTCTGTCTTCTACTGGGTGGGTAAGACCCCGATCCTGGGCTGGACTCTTCACCCGCCAAAGCTGCCGCGCCGTAACGCGCGCTGAAAGGCGCGGACTAGAGTAGAGCCGTGCGCTATTTCTACGACACGGAATTTATCGAAAACGGACGGACGATCGACCTCGTCTCCATTGGCGTGGTTGCCGAAGACGGCCGCGAGTTTTACGCCGTGTCCTCTGAGTTCGACGCCACTAAGGCCGGGCCATGGGTTCGCCGCCATGTTCTCAACCAGCTGCCTCCAAAGTCGGACGCCGCATGGATGAACCGTGAGACTCTACGTCGTAAGCTGTATGAATTTCTGTTGCCGGGGCACATTCCAGGCCAGCGATTGAGCTACTCCGAGCGCCCAGAGCTCTGGGCGTGGGTTGGAGCCTATGATCACGTGGCCTTCGCCCAATTGTGGGGAGATATGACCGGTTTACCTCAGGAGATGCCGCGCTTCACGCGCGAACTCAAGCAGCTGTGGGAATTGGCGGGCTGCCCACGTCTGCCAGAGCCACCGAGCAATGCGCATGACGCCCTGGCCGATGCGCGCTTCAACGTCGTGAAGTATCGCTTGTCCATGGAGGCTTTGCGCAAGAAGGGGTAGTCGGCGTTTCTGTGAATGGGGGAAGGGCGCTTGGCTACTCCGAGACGGGCTACTCCGAGCTAAAATGCCACCCAAAAAGGGGTTGAAAAGGGCACGTAGCGACGAAATTCACGGTCCCATTGGGGGCGGTCCCGCCGACCGCGTATGCTGTTGTCCATGGCTTGGACTATTGACGCACCTCTTGATGAACTCCCAGACCTGCCACCGCTGCCGCAGGAAATCGCTGACAAGCTCAACGATGTACTGTCACGTGACGCGAAGCAGCAGCCTAGCTGGGACCCTGAGCATGCCGCTCGTGTGCGCAAGATTCTGGAATCGGTGCCGCCGATCGTCGTTGCCCCTGAAGTGCGCCGCCTGAGCAAGCAGCTCCGCGACGTGGCACTTGGCAAGGCATTCCTGTTGCAGGGTGGCGACTGTGCCGAGACTTTCGAATCGAACACGGAACCTCACATCCGCGGCAACATTAAGACTCTGCTGCAGATGGCTGTGGTTTTGACCTACGGTGCGTCCACACCTGTGGTGAAGATGGCCCGTATTGCTGGCCAGTACGCCAAGCCTCGCTCTGCCGATCGCGATTCTTCTGGGCTGCTGAGCTACCGTGGCGACCTGGTCAATGGTGTGGAGTCTACGGAGGAAGCCCGCCGGCACGATCCATCCCGCATGGTTCGCGCTTACGCAAATTCGTCCGCGGCGATGAACCTGGTTCGCGCACTGACCAGCTCTGGCACCGCCGACCTTTACAAGCTGCATGAGTGGAACCGCGAGTTCGTGTCCAAGTCTCCGGCCGGCGCTCGTTACGAGGCGCTGGCGGAGGAGATCGACCGCGGACTGGAGTTCATGAACGCATGTGGTGTGTCTGATTCCCAACTGCACACCGCGGATATTTACGCCTCGCACGAGTCCCTGGTGATGGATTACGAGCGTTCCATGCTGCGCCTAGGCCACGGCGATAAGGGCGAGGATGCGCTGTACAACCTGTCTGCTCACCAGGTGTGGGTTGGTGAGCGCACCCGCGGTCTCGAGGACGCACACATCCAGTTCATTTCCATGATTGCTAACCCAGTGGGCGTGAAGATTGGTCCAACGACCACTCCCGAGGAAGCCGTTGATTACGTGCGCACCTTGGATCCGAACAACGAGCCAGGTCGCCTGACCCTCATCTCCCGGATGGGCTACGACAAGGTCCGCTCTGTACTGCCGGAGATCGTGAAGGCCGTGGAGGCCACTGGGCACAAGGTCATTTGGCAGTGCGACCCGATGCACGGCAACACCTACACTGCATCCAACGGATACAAGACCCGCGACTTCGATCGAATCATCGACGAGGTTCAGGGCTTCTTCGAGGTTCACCGCGCCTTGGGCACCCACCCTGGCGGTATCCATGTTGAGCTCACTGGTGAGGACGTCACCGAGGTTGTCGGTGGTGGCCAGTCCATCACGGATGTTGATCTGCCTGAGCGCTACGCCACCACTGTGGACCCACGTCTGAACACTCAGCAGTCCCTCGAGCTCGCGTTCCTCGTGGCAGAAATGCTGCGTAACTAGGTACAAGGTAACTAGATACAAGCCTGCTGATAACATTCTGGCCCTGCTTCTGTCTTCCACTCCTGGGAAGCCAGAAGCAGGGCCTTGTGCTGTGCCGAACCTTAGAGGAACACGCCTTTAGAATGTGCGCAGCGTGACAGTATCTCCCTTGCTCACCCACGCGATGGCTGAGGGGCTCGTGTTGTACACGCGGCCGTCAGACGGGCCGTCGATGATCACCTCGAGCCCCATGTCCTCGAGCTTTCGCTTCGCCTCAACTGCTGTCTGGCCCAATAGGAATGGCAAACGTTGAGTAGTGGATACCTGGATCGTGACATTCGTATCTTCAGCAGGGTCGATCAGTGTCCCTGCTTCTGGGGATTGCTCGGCGACATCCCCGGCATCAACCGAGCGATCGGCGATACCTTCCCCGTCCACTGGGTTGAGACCAGCATCTCGTAGCGCCGCACGGGCAGCGTTTTCCGACATGCCTGTGACGTCGGGAACCTCGATCGCGGAAGAAATTACAAGGGTGACTTCCGAGCCGCCCGGCACTTCTTCACCATCGCCAGGCCGGGTGCCGATTGCCTTTCCGCCTTCAACATCCTTGCTGAACTCCTTGACGACTTCAGCGATCTGCAGACCAGCATTCTCCAGGGTGCGTTCGGCACGTTTCTGGGTCTGGCCTTCCACCTTCGGCACGGTGACAGGGCGGGGGCCCTTGCTGAGGTGCACGGTGATAGTTGTGTTCGTGTTGACCTCGGTGCCGATAGCCGGGGTCGTTTCAGCGATTCGTCCCTCGGGAACATCGTTGGAATAAACTTCTTCGCCGATTGAGCTGCTTAAAGTTCGTTCGGCGAGGCGTTCAGAATAGGTTGCGACATCGTCAGCAGGGCCGGGTTGAGGCACGGTCGGCTTGCCCAAGGATACGAGCACCGCGACCTCGCTTCCACGCGGTGCTCGTTCACCAAAAGGGGGATCGGTTCCCATCACTTGCTGGCGTGCATCTTCGTCCGAATAGCGTTCTTCCAAGCCGGAGGTAAAGCCAGCTTCTTCCACCGTGGCTTGGGCAGTAGCCTGATCCATGCCCACAACGTTCGGGATTTCACCATAACGGCCACTGGTAAACCACCAACCACCAATCGCCACCGAGGCTACGAGTGCGATGAGTACGAGCACCCAAAGAACCGTCCGGCCGGTCGAGCGGTTTGTCATGGCGGGCTTATCAACGTCCCGTCCATTCGACGTCACTAGTGCTCCACCAGCAGCGTGGTGCATAGGGGGACCGGATGGCGGCTCCGCTGGGCGCCTCGATTGGGTTGGATAGGCTGCGGCGGGGCTGTGGGCATTCAGTGGTGGCCGTTCGTAGCCAGGAGGCAAGGCCTGTTCCGTTTGCAGCTGGGTATGGGCGGTCATCTGAGGGCGATGATAAGGATCCTCGGCGGTAGGATTTTCGCCAGCCTGTTCCAAGTCCACAGCCCGCGTGGACATCGAATCATCGTCCCAACTGAGGCGCTCACCGAAATCCGCTCCGGCCAGCGCCCGACGTACTGCAGAGTCCTCCGGGGAGGGAACGTTGAAGAGCGGGAGATTGAGAATGCGCGCGGTGTGGGCGACTGCCTGATGGAATTCCTCCCCATCTGCGTAGCGCTTCTGAGGGTCCCGTGCGGTCGCTGTGGCAACGAGCTCGTCGATCTCCGGTGGCACGCCACCAATGACGGATGACGGGGCCGGCACATCCCTGTGGAGCCGCGTCATGGCCGTAGCCACGGGCGTATCCTCACGAAACGGCGTGGTGCCAGTGATGAGCTCATAGAGCAGAATACCGGCCGAGTAAACATCAGATCGTTGGTCCAGTGACTCACCGCGTACCTGCTCGGGGGAGAGGTATCCCACCGTGCCGATGACCGTGCCATCGGCGGAGGTGGGTGCGCTGGCACTGGCGCCGGAAGCGATAGCACGTACGAGCCCGAAGTCCGCGAGTTTGACCTGGTGTGTGTCGCTGATGAGGACATTGTCCGGTTTGATGTCGCGATGGACCATGCCGGTGGCGTGGGCGACGGAGAGAGCCTTCAACACAGGCTCCATCACAGCGAGTGCGGCGTGCGGTGGCATGGGGCCGCGCTCCTTGAGCAACTCACGGAGCGAACCGCCGACGACGAGCTCCATGACGAGGAATACTAAATCCCCATCGACACCCTGATCGAAGACGTTCACAAGAGCAGGGTGGTTGAGTTTTGCCACGGCGCGGGCTTCTCGTTCAAAGCGCGTGCGGAAGGTGCGTTCGCCAGCGAGGTTGGCGTCCATCACCTTAACGGCGACCTCCCGATCCAGGCGTGTATCCACGGCGGTATAGACGGTCGACATCCCGCCGCGGGCGATGCGTGCGCCGATGCGGTAGCGGTTTTCAACGATGTCGCCGGGATGCAGTGAACTCACTATGGGAGCAACCGTCCTTTCCGTCGGTGGTCGTGCGGTGTGGGGCACGGGTGGTTTCTTGATTATACGGTCATAGCCTCAATAAGGCCGTGAGGTGGGCGTGTGGACTACAGTGGCAGCTGTGAATACAGAGCAGTCCAAACTGAGTGAACAGTCCGTCATCCTTGAGCAAGCAACCGGTGGCGTGCCCGCCGGGGAATGCGTGATTACTATTCCCGATGTAGCCGAACGCATGGACGTAGTTGTCACGAAGGTTATGGACCTCCTACGCAAGAGGCACTTACTGGCCGTTCGGGTCAACAATGTGCGCTACGTGCCGGAACTGTTCTTCGCTGAGAGTGGAGAACTCAACAAGTTTGTTCCCGGTGTGATCTCTTTGCTGGCCGATGGTGGTTATAGTTCTCGCGAGATCCTCGAGTTCCTTTACGAATCAGATGATTCCCTACCTGGGCGACCCATCGATGCCCTTCACGGACATCTCGCTCGCGAGGTCATGCGACGCGCCCAGGCTATGGCCATCTAGATGCCCATGGGACTCTGATTCAGGCGAGTTCACCTCGTCTGTTCTCTTGTGCTGCTTGGTGGGGACCCATGGATCCGTACGGTGCTCTTCGCGACCAGGGGCGTAGCCCAAGCAGGCTCGACAGATCCACCACATAATCGCGCACACTGCCACAACCCACCACAAAGCGTAAAGGCGGTTATTTCCGCCACCGTCGAACATCATGGACATCGCCATACAGATCCAGGTGGTGAAGAAGATGATGCGGCGATCCGTAGCCCAGACACCGATAAAGGCCAGCGCTGCCGTGTAGTACCAAGGTAGCGTCACAGTGTTGAGTACGCATGTCACTAGATAGGCCAGGGTCACGCCCTTCAGCGCGAAAATTTCATCGCGCCGGAAAAGCCACCACACGGCCACCAGTCCGAGCATCATTAGCAGGGTGCTGTACGGCCTGACGGCATTGACTATGAGGTTGAACGTGATGTCGTCGTTCAATTGGGACAATGGGGGAGCCAAGGTGGAGGCGAGGAAGGACGGCAATGCAAGCGGGTTGATCACCTTCGTATTGCCCGTCATCTCCGCGATCCATCCCCAGGATTGTCCGGATAGCCACGTGACCACAGTCAATGCTGCACCCGTGATACCGAGTGCGGCCAATCCCGTTGCGATCAAGCTCAGCAACCGCTTCAAGGACTCGCGGAACAAGCCTTCAGGTGCAGGGCCAGCGATCCGCGCCACTGCAATCCACACGAGGAAGGGCAGAGCAATGAACGCCGTGGCTTTGAGAGAAACAGCCACGCCGATGAGTAGCGAACCGGTGGCGAGGCCAAGCCATGGCTTGAGCTTGAGCCCAGCGACCATGCCTGCGAGGGTGAGCGCCATCATGAGGTTCTCGTTATGCATACCGCCAATCAAGTGAATGACGGACAACGGGTTGGCCACTCCCAGCCACACCGCCACGGAAGCGCGCATGCCGAAATGACGCGCGAGGTGGGCCACAGCCCACACCATCACGGCAAAAGAAGCAATGGAAAGTAGCTTGTAGGCAAACGTTCCGGCGGTGATGTTGTCTCCGGTGACACTTGTGATGATCTCACCGACCCACAGGTGCAACGGCCCATAAGGAGTCGTCGTGTTTCGCCAGTCCGCGCTCACCTCAAAGAGCAACGGTCCGGGATTGGCTGCAGCCCCGTGTTCGTAGGCATTAATCCCGTCTCTAGCAAGAGTGCCCTGCATCAAGTAGGAGTACAGGTCTCGAGACATGAGAGGCCCTGCAAAGAGCAGCGGTGCAACCCACGCCATCATCATGCCAGTGGACAGACTGTGACCATGACGCAGAATATGACCGCCGACGATAATCCAGGACAGGATCATGAGTACTACGCCAACCCACATAACAACCACGAGGATTCCCATGAGGTGGCCAAAGGTGAAGCTGGTCAGGCCCAGCACGTGCATAATGCCACCGCGGACGCGCGTAGCGCCGGATGTGTGGGAGGTCAGGGCGAGCAGGATGGAGCCAACCAATCCCATGATTAATGCCTGTTTCCAGGTCACCCGTCGCAATGCGCGGGATAGGGCGGTCATCGCACACCACCTCCCGTGATCCGGCGAGCGGCCAGTGCGCCAGACAGCAGAACAGTAGGCACGCCGACGCCAGGCGTCGTACCCGATCCGGCGAGAACGAGGTTTTCTAAGCCATACGCGCGAGTATTGCGGGGTCGGAAAGGTCCGGTCTGGAACAAACTATGCGCGAGAGAGAACGGTGTGCCGGCACCATAGCCGTGTTTGCGTTCCCACGTGGCCGGTGTATCCACTCGCCCGATGGATAGGTGGTCTGACAGGCCTTCCCAACCGCGATTTTCCATCTCCGTGAGGAGCTCGGCGACGTATCGGTCAGTGATTCGTGGCCAATCGATCGCAGCCGAATGAAGGTTGGGGGTTGGTGCCAGGATGCTGATCGGTTCGTACACCACGCCCTCCTTCGAGGTTCTGCGCCTCGATGGAGCGCTGACCGCGGGACGGGTGATGAGTAGCGAAGGGGCACTCATCAGCTGCCCCTTGCCTTTGACGGCAGTGATTTCCTTGAAGATTTGCTCCCATTCCTCACCGAAGCTAATGGTGTGGTGGAATTGTGCCTCCCACCCTTGCGCCACCTCCGAGGGCACCGTGCCGTGAATTACGACGGCGGAAGGGGACCAGCGTACTGGCAGTGGCCGGGCTCGTTTGGTTCGCTGTCGCTTTCCTGCCAGCTTGTCGATGATCGGCAGATCCGGGGTGGCTACGACGGCATCGGCTGCGAGGTATTCACCGTCCTCCAACTCCACGCCGAGGATCCTGTCACCGGAAATCTGGAGGCTCTTCACTGGGGTGTTCAGCCGCACCTTGGCTCCCGCAGCGCGCAGGGCATCAGCCATGACCTCAGCTGCCTCCCCAATGGAATGCTGCGGGTAGTAGACTCCCATCGCCGTATCCATATGGCTGATTACGGAGTACACGGCCAGCGCTGATGCCGGAGATTCGCCAGCGTACAGGGCTTGGAAGGTAAAGAGCTTCTCCAACTCTTCATCACCGAGGTGTCGGCGGGTGCTCGGTCCTAAACGCCCGAAGGCGCCGAGTCCCAACAAACGCAGCAGATCCGAGGAGGAGGCTGGGGTGGCGATGAGATCGATGAGGGAGTCGAAATCTGCCGCGAGGAAATTCTCGTAGGAGGCAGTGAACATCTCCTGAGACCATGAACGGTGCCGCTCGTAACCAGAGATCAGGGCACGTTCGCGTTGGGCGACCGCACTTCCACCTTCGTCAGCGAACTTCTCTCGCGCAAAGCGTGAAATTTCCGAGCACATGCGCGCAGAGTCGCCAAAGACATTAATCTGCCGACCGGATGCGAACTGAGCGTGATAGGCAGGTGACAGGCGCTGCGGTTTCCAACTCTCCGGCATATGCTGCCCCAAAGAATGCACCATGGATTCCACAAGACTAGGCATGGTCAGCACCGTGGCGCCGGTATCAGCTTCAAAGGAACCATGCTTGCTCTCCAGAGTCTCAGTTCGGCATCGCCCACCAACTGCATCCGCAGCTTCCACGAGAGTCACCTCGAGGCCAGAGGCACGTAGACGGCATGCGGCGGCCAATCCGGACAAGCCAGCCCCAATAACGACCACCCGCTGGATATCGCCTGGCACACGCTTACGGGTGACAGCGCGAGTCATCGGAATGAGAGGGCGGGGTAGCTGCAGGTGTCGGCGTGAGTCCACGCCCGTACGCAGAGTTCGTTGTTTAACCATCGCTCTAGAACTTCCTATTGCTGAGCTTTTCGGTCAGGCCGGTGAGCTCAGTCTTAATCCCAGCATCCAGCGGAGAATCCTGGAGAGCGTCGATGGCGCGTCGACTACGAATCTGAATCTCTTCTTCGATTGCCTGCGCTGCTCCGGTGCGAACGATGATCTCCCGGAGCACGTCAATGTCGGCCTCATCTTGCACGGTGCCCAGGCTCTTTGTGAGTTTATCGACGTCAGATTCCGTGCCCTGAGCCAATGCCAAATTGATCAGGGCAGTCCGCTTGCCTGTACGCAAGTCATCGCCACTGGGCTTTCCAGTCATCGAAGGATCGCCGAAGACCCCCAACTGGTCGTCACGGAGTTGGAAGACCACACCTACATCGTGGCCCACAGCGCGCAGAAGCTCCACCACCTGCTCATCAGCGCCCACGAGGGCCGCGCCCAAATGCAGCGGGCGGGCAACAGTGTAGCTCGCGGTCTTGTATTCCATGACCTTGTAGGAATCCTCTACATCCTCGCTGCCATTGGCTTCCACCGTGACGTCCAGTATTTGCCCTGCGATGACTTCCGAACGCATCGCGCGCCATGGGATGCGCACATTGCCTAAGGCTTGCGCCGACACTCCCGAGTCATGAAGCATGTCATCCGCCCACGCGAGTGCCAGATCGCCCGTGAGGATCGCCTGACTCACGCCATAGTGCTCAGAAGAGCCCAGCCAACCTTTTTCACGGTGCTCCGACTCGAAGCGGCGGTGGGTTGTCGGATGACCGCGCCGGGTATCGGATTTATCGATAATGTCGTCATGAATCAGTGCGCACGCCTGGATTAACTCCAAGGCCGATACAGCAGTCAGTAGTGCAGCGGGGTTCACGGTGGCGTCGTCGGGAAAGGGAATGGACAGGGAGCCACCGCCACCCTCAAGGCCCGCACGAAGGCCAGCCCACGCGAACATCGGGCGGACGCGCTTGCCTCCGAGAAGAACGAAGTCCTTGAGATAAGAAACTGCCTGGTCAAACTCCCGGCCGATCGCCGAAAACTCCTGAGAGCTCTCCTCGAAATAGTGGCTTAAGACCTTGTGGACGGCTTCGGGGACAGCGGACAGAGGAGCATCGAGGCTCCACTGCGAAACAGGAGAAGTCATGGCTCCCCATTCTACGGAAGGCAAAATAACTGCCCAACTTCCCACGCGCGGCACCAGCACAGATAACATGTGTCTTCATGGCAAGCATTCGTCGGCAAGTCGCAGTCTCCGACTCACTGAAATTCACCACACCAGGACGCGTTCCCTTCAGCGTGGAATTCATGCCACCGAGGGACGACGCCGCCGAACAGCGCCTCTGGGGCGCGGCGGAAGCCTTCCACGACTTAGGCGTGAGCTTCGTCTCCGTCACTTACGGTGCCGGAGGCTCTACACGCGAGCGCACCCTGCGCGTGGCTCGTCAGCTCGCGACCAAACCGCTCACCACACTGGTTCACATGACGCTCGTCGACCACACAGTGGAGGAAATTAAACAGCTGATCCGCAGCTTCGCGAGCTATGGGCTGACCAACCTGCTGGCGCTGCGTGGTGACCCTCCGGGAGACCCGAACGCGGAATGGATCCCCACCGAGGGTGGCCTCCTCTACACCAATGAGCTCATTGAGCTGGCGAAATCTATGCCAGAATGTGAAGACTTCGATATCGGCATAGCGAGTTTCCCTGAGGGGCATTACCGCGCGAAGGACCTTGAATCGGACACGTACTACACACTCCAGAAGCTGCGCGCGGGTGCGGAGTACTCGATTACCCAGATGTTCTTCGACGTTGATCACTACCTGCGCCTGCGTGACCGGCTCGTAGCCGCGGACCCGGAGCACGGTGCGAAGCCGATCATCCCTGGCCTGATGCCCATCACCTCCCTCCGTGGTGTGCGACGCCAGATGGAGCTCGCCGGGGCTTCTTTGCCGAAATCACTCGAGAAGCGTCTGCTGGATGCGGCGGCAGGTGACGAGATTGCCAATAAGGAGGCAATCCGTGAAGTAGGTATTGAAGTGACAACGGAGATGGCGGAGAGGCTCATCGCGGAAGGCGCGCCAGACCTGCACTTCATGACCATGAATAATGTACGTGCAACGCAGGAAGTGCTGCACAACCTGGGTATGGCGCCGGCTTGGGGACCAGGCTACGGTCACGACATGGTGCGATAGTCGCGGCGCCCGGTCGGCGAGTGCTTGCCGGGGCTGCGTGGGGGTTGGCGGCTATGAGGGAGAGTTCGTCGCGCGCTGGAGAATCGCGAAAGGGCGATCATCGGCTGGAAATGTGAAGTTTCGCAGTACATCGGTAAATCCGAGCTTCCGGTAGAGCTTCCAGGCTCCGTTATTCTCTTCGGGGACCTCCGGCGTGGACAGCATGGCCTTGGGCAATGTGATGGAGTTTAGGTGCTGCCGAAGAAGTGCGTGCCCGATGCCACGGCCTTGGAGGTGAGGCGACACGTGAATTTCGGAAAGCTCGGCGTAGCCGGTTAAAAGGTTCCTCGCCTCCGTTGGGGAGTGGCCGTTATCGCGTAGGCCGCGGAAGACTTGCTGATACCACCATGTGTGTGGCGTGCCGGTGAAACTGAAGCAGACCGCCGCGCTTCGCTGGCGCATGTCATTGATGTTTGGCGGGGTGTTAGCTGCGTGAACTAGTGCAAGATGGCAGAGGAACCCAGAATGGTTCAGGTTAGAGAGCCATAGACTCTTGCGCTGCGCGAAAAACTGGGGGGAGTAGTTCATTGCGGCAAGGTGAATGTCGACCAGCTCATCAACGCGCCGAAAGAACTGTGTGGCGGTAGCAGGCACGATCGAAATGACGGATGATGCCTGAAGGGCGCGGTCGGTACGGGGCATGCGATACATGTTGCCATGAAAACTCGCGGCATATGGAGACTTACGGTATTCGAATATGTGTTCGAATTAATCGGGTTGGGAGGAGAATTATGTCTCACGCTCTCTCTATGTTGTCTGTAATGAAAAGGTTAATGATGCTCCATTGAAACGGTAAAGGAGGAGGGGGCATGGCTACAGTGCAAAGGATTAGGGGATCGATCCGGCCTAGTGCTCGAGCATTCGTCGAGGAGGCTGAGCGCCAACTGGAGCGGTCTCGAATGGCGAATAGTTGTGAGGAGTCGGTTGTGTATTCCTACCGGGCGGCGCTTCGCGCGGCAGGGGCACTTATTGAATGGGCTATGCGGAAGCGGAAGCGTCGTCCCTCCGGATCTGCTTGGGCAAAGCTTCGTGCTCTGGATCCAAGCTTGGGGGATTGGGCAAATCGGTTTGAAACTCATGCGCGACTGGCGTCACGGGCGGAGATGGGCTTGGAGCGTGGGCTCCATCCGATGGTGGCGGAGAGATTGTATGAGCAGGCCTGTGAATTGGTGGATCTGGCGAGGGAAAGGACTGACTACCTTCCGAAGATTGCCTAGGGGGCGAGGTTAAGGGATTGTAAATCTGCCCGCTGGGCCGACTGATCTTATCGCTGACTCTGCGGTTGGCGGTTGGGAAGTCTGTCCGCGAGGGTGGTGGATGGAAAGCCTGTCAATGGGGTTGTTGGACAGTGAAAACGACGCAAAGGTGAAGGCGTCTGCACTGGCCGAAAGGGGCTCAAAGTGCCGGTCGACAATTGAGAAGTTTGCGCTAAGCTGGGCGTAGCTAGTTTTCCCGCCAGAAGGTTCAAGGAAACCAGAGGAACTTTGGGCCTGATGGAACTAAAACCGTAGCGTGGGCGTTATACGAGGTAGAACGCCAGAGCAGCGTGCGGTGACAACTGACAATGGAAGCTCATTGGTCAGGCATTGGACGCGCACTTTGTGGTCGCGAGAATCAGCGGAGATGCCGCTGTGCAACATGGAGGTCATTGTGGCTCTATCAGAGCAGGAACGGCGAGCGCTGGAAGAAATCGAACGCGCGCTGATCGCCGAGGACCCACGGTTCGCCAAGCGGGCTAGCCGTGGTGGAGAGGAAACCAGTTTCTCCCTGAACATCCGTTCTCTCGCGCTGGTTCTTCTCGGTCTCTGCTTCATGGTCGGTGGAATCAGCTTGGCTCAGTTTTCCCTGTGGTTCGTGGCTCTGAGCATCGTCGGTTTCCTCATCATGTTTGGAGGAGGTCTTCTTGCTTTCCAGGGCGAGAGCACTCCCCGGGACAAGGGAGTTGGTAGTGCTCGAGAGGCGAAGCGCGCGGAAGCTAAGAAGTTGAAGTCGCACGGGGGCCTCAGCGACAGGATGGAGGACAACTTCCGTCGGCGTTTCGAGCGCTAAGGCTGAACTCTGGTCCTGGTGACCGGATGAGATCACTGGTGACCGGATGAGATCAATGGTTGCAAGCAAGTGAGTGTGTAGCCACTGTAAGAAGGCAAGGGCGCGCCGAACGAAAAATCGTTCGGTGCGCCCTTGCCTATGCATTAGTAGGGAAATGCTTGCGATGCTTGCCCCAAACAACCCCAGACGTCGGGCTAGGAGTCACATCTGTCACATCGAACTGCGGAAATGGAGTTGCATGCTCCGTGCATGGGGCTGTTTGGTACATTTTCATCGGCGGGGCAATGCGGGGAGGGGCATGTTCGTTTGTGGGGCACTGTGGGGTGCTCTCGACTGGGGGGGGCTAAGAGAGGAACGTACTCGCGTGTGAGGTGCGGCGCGGGGGGCTGTGACCTATTTGGAGTTCGCTCCCCACATAGCCCCACCCGATGCCCCACTTGGCCCCACTTGGATCTCTGCTGTCTTTCGGTGGTGGCTGGTGGTGAAAGAGTTGGTGTGCGGCAATGTGTGCAGAAAAGGCGTTGAACTGGCATTATGTGCCGTTGTATCGTTGACTGTTAGACGTTGGGCGGTGTCATTCGGCTGACGCTCGGTGTCTGGTTGTCCGGCGAAGTGCTCGGGCGGGCGAGTGAGAAAGGGTGGCTAGCGGCCTTGCATGTGATTTTTCTTCCAGGTTTAATAGCGCAGGTAAAGTGCGCAAAATAACCCTCAAGTTTTTGTTTAAAGTTCGGCGTGTATGTGTCCCGGTGGGTGGAAGTGGGGTAAAGTGGGGCACAGCGACGCGCTGAATAACTAAACAGAGCTGGTTACAACGAGAAACCTGTCCGCAAAGGTGATGAGAAAGGAGCCGCAGACATGTTCTTCGGCACCTTCACACCGAAGTTGGACGATAAGGGAAGGCTGACGCTGCCGGCGAAATTCCGCGAGGAACTAGCCGACGGCCTCATGGTGGTCAAAGGTCAGGACCGTAGCCTGGCGGTGTATCCGCGAGGCGAGTTCCTCGTCCGGGCCAAAAAGGCGGCAGCAGCATCGCGTACGAACCCTCGGGCTCGCGCATTCGTGCGCAACCTGGCGGCCAGTGCCGATGAGCAAACTCCAGACGCCCAAGGGCGTATCACCATTCCGGTGGCACACCGCTCGTACGCGGGACTGTCGAAGAAATGTGTGGTCATCGGCAACGTGGATTTTCTGGAAATCTGGGATGCCGAAGCGTGGGAGACCTACTCCGCCGAGCATGAGAGCGATTTCTCCATGGGAGACGACGAATCCTTCGCCGACTTCCTGTAGAGACTGCTGATCTGGCCGTAGCACCTTAGCGAAGAACCTTCACGCGACTTCCTTTTCTCCGGATTCTAAGAGTGTGCGCAGGTCCTTACCTGCGTGGACGACGTGACGTTTGATGTACTTCCCCAATATCAAGCCCACACCCACGCAGGTGAGGCCCTGTACACACTCTTTTCCTTCCCCAGCTCACACTTAGCAGCTCAGCGCGCAACCGTAGATGGAGCCTGATGGCGTCGGACAAGGAAAGGAGGGTGCACCCAACATGGCGCAACGGAACGGACAAGAACACGGCCACGTCCCGGTCATGAGAGACCGCATGGTTGAACTTGTGGGCATGGGTGTGCGCTCTGAACAGGCGCCCGCTCGCCCGATCATCGTCGATGGCACGCTCGGGGCGGGCGGCCACACGGAAGCTTTTCTCGAGGAAATCCCCACCGCGATTGTTATCGGCCTCGATCGTGATCCGAACGCTCTGGCTGAGGCCGAGGCTCGCCTGGCTCGGTTCGGTGAGCGCTTCGTGGCCTTCCGTTGCCGTTTTGATGGGATTTCCGACGCCATCAGCACCCTGGCTGCAGAGGGAGCAATTCCTGAGACTGTCCGTGAGACGGGCATATCCGGCTTCCTCTTCGACTTGGGTGTGAGCTCCATGCAGCTGGATCAGACGCCACGCGGCTTTGCCTATAGCGTCGATGCGCCACTGGATATGCGTATGGACCCGGAGACTCCGTTGACTGCTGCGGAGATTCTCAACACGTACTCGCATGGGGATATTGCGCGGATCCTCAAGACTTATGGTGATGAGCGCTTTGCGGGGAAGATCGCAAGTGCCATCGTGCGTGAGCGTGAAAAGGAACCATTCACCAATTCCGCGCGTCTCGTGGAGCTGTTGTACTCGGTCATTCCGGCGGCATCCCGCCGTACTGGTGGTCACCCCGCCAAGCGCACTTTCCAGGCATTGCGGATTGAGGTCAATGCTGAGCTGGAAGCGTTGGAGAATGTGATTCCGGCTGCGACATCGTGGCTCCATCTTGGTGGCGCGGGAGTGTTCATGAGTTATCAGTCTCTCGAAGACAAGATCGTGAAGAAAGCGCTTGCGGAGCTGACGAGTTCGATGACCCCCGCCGGTCTGCCGATGGATTTGCCGGGAGCTGAGGCCGAGTTCTCCTTACTCACCCGCGGTGCGGAGAAAGCGACGGCAGAAGAAATCGAGCTGAACTCCCGCGCAGCACCTGTGAGGGTGAGAGCGGCCACGAGGGTCAGCACCCGTGGTCATGAGGGGTTTCCGATCCCGCCACGTTAATGGCCGATTAATGGTGGAGCGCCAATTCCTACACCGGACACTACAAACTCACTACTTACTGAAGGACACGCAGCAATGACGACCGGAACGCTGAACACCACTCGCACTTCCGCCGCTCCACGCCGTTCGAGTCGTAGTTCTGGCTCACACGACGTCGCTGGGGGCATCGCGAGGCCTGCACGTCCGCGTCAGGGTAGCAGTGGCACCCGCACTGTGCCTGCACGTCCGCAGCGCCGGACGGGGCGGCTCGGCTCTCAGCAGCGGGTCAGCGTCCGCGGCCGTCGCGTCGTGCCGATCGAGAGGACGAACTCATCGATGGTGCGATGGGTTGTTGCTCTGACTGCGATGTTCGTTCTCGGAATTTCTGCGGTGATGTACCTCTCCGGTGTCACTACAGAGCAGTCTTTCCAGATCAACGATGCACGGCAGCGTTCTGCCGAACTGACAAATCAGTTGGAAACCCTCGAGCGTGATGTCGCGATGGCCCAGTCGTCCTCTCATATTGCGGAAGAGGCCTCCAAGCTCGGTATGGTTGCGCCTAGCCAGGCGGGCATTCTCGACGTCAAGGGGGACAAGATCACCGAGCGTCGTGCCAGCGACCCAGCGGCGAGCCGTCCCGTGATCGACGTCAATGGCAACGTGCGACCTCAGGGTGCTACCTCAGATCCGGAGGAGACCAACAACATTCCGGGTCTGGCTCCGAACAGCCCGGCAGGTGCAGAGGCGCAGGCTAATGGTGGGAATGCGGGTTTGCCATATGCCTCCCGCCAGGAAGGTCGCGCTCCAGCGCCTGCACCAGTGGCACCTGCACCAGCACCGGCTCCAGCGCCTGCACCGGCGGCGCCGGCTGCTGCTGCTGAGGTTCCAGCTCCAGCCCCTGGACCTGCTCCGGCCCCTGCACCGGGCCAGTAGGTAGAGTGCTAACCCCATGCGTAAGGGCTTGCCGAACAGGTGGCGTGAGGCGAGACCTTGAAAGCTGAGACACGCCGGGCGTCCTGCCCGGCTCCTCGTATTTCACGGGGGACAATGAACCGGACGACTGTCTGCGGAAAGGAGCGAACAGGTGGTGAATGAGCAGCGAAAGCGCGGTTCGGCACGATCAGTGCCGGGTAACGACTGGCTAATTCTGGACAACAGCCTGGCTCGCTTCGACAAACGCGTGCGTATGATGCTCGCGGTCATTGTTCTCATCGTGATCGCCATGGTGCTGCGCCTGACCTGGGTGCAGGTCATTGCAGGGCCCTCGCTGGCTTCTCAAGCTCAGCTACAGCGCACAGCGGTGATTACCGAACCCGCGCACCGCGGAACTATCACCGACCGTAACGGCAATATTTTGGCCTACACTATGGAGGCCCGTTCGCTGTCCGTTCACCCTCTACGCCTGCGTGACTTCATGCAGGAGCGCCATGATCTCGATCCGGAAAACGTACCGGAACCGGATGCCCGAATTGAGCAGATCGTTGAAGAACTGCCGAAAATGATTAACAAGCAGGAAGACGACATCCGCCCCGAGGACATTCGTGACAAGCTGACGTCGAAGAACAACTACGAAGTCCTTGTCCGCAATGTTGATCCGGACGTGGCGGCCGAAGTAGCTAAGAAGTTCCCTGAAATCACCTCTGAGCGCCAAGACATTCGCCAATACCCCAACGGTGCCATTGCTCAGAATGTGATCGGCAAGATCAGCACCGATAATCAGGGACAATTCGGCCTGGAGCTCTCGCAGGACGGTCGCTTGCAGGGCATTAATGGTTCCCGCACAGTGGACGTGGCAGGCGATGGATACGCCATTCCCGGCTCCACCCGTGATGAGCATCCAGCCGTCAACGGAGATGCGTACGAGTTGACTTTAGACCTCGATGCGCAGACTTTCATTCAGCAGCAAGTGCAGCAGGCTAGGGAGAATTCACAGGCAGAATCTGCCAATGCGGTAGTTCTCGACGCGCACACGGGCGAGATTGTCGCGATGGCTTCCTCGGACACGATCAACCCCAATGGTGATATCGAAAAGCAGTTGAAGCAGAAGCGCGTCTTCGGCGATCGCACGACCGCGGAAACCTATGAGCCGGGCTCCGTGGGGAAGATCATGACTGCAGCGGCTGCCATTGAAGAGGGCAAGACGACTCCCGACGAGGTGCTCGATGTTCCCGGCAGTATCGACATGGCCGGTGTGACGGTGAAGGACGCCTGGGACCACGGTGTTGTGCCGTACACGACCACCGGCATTTTCGGTAAGTCATCAAACGTGGGCACTCTCATGCTGGCGCAGCGCGTTGGCGAGGAGAAGATGTACAACTATTTCCGGGACTTCGGCATTGGCCAGGCCACTGGTGTGGGGTTGCCTTACGAGACCGGCGGATACATGCCAGAGCTCAGCCAGTGGTCAGGAGGAACCTTTGCGAACCTCCCGATTGGTCAGGGCATGTCTATGAGCCTGCTGCAGATGACGAGCATTTATCAAACACTTGCCAACGACGGTGTGCGCGTCGAACCTCGCCTCATTCGTTCCATTACCGCAGCGGATGGTTCTTCGGTGCCGACTGATGAGGCGAAGGAAACCCAGGTTGTCTCTTCTGAGACGGCTCGCACCGTGGTGGATATGTTCCGGGCAGTGACGCAGAGTGATCCGTCGGGCGTGCAGCAAGGTACCGGCTCGAACGGGGCTATCGAGGGATACCAGACGTCCGGCAAGACCGGCACCGCCCAGCAAATCGATGAGGACACCGGCGCGTACTCTAACTCTGAATACTGGATCACCTTCGCTGGTATCGCACCTGCCGATGACCCGCGCTTTGTGGTGGGCATCATGCTCGATAAGCCAAAGCGCGGTACTGATGGGGGCGGCGGCCAGTCTGCTGCGCCTTTGTTCAAGGACATCACCTCGTGGCTATTGGACCACTACAACGTGCCGTTGTCCGCCGACCCTGGACCCCAGTTGATGTTGGAGAAGAAGTAACACCATGACGACTTTGTCCCGCCTCATTGAGCTCACTGGTGGCGAGCTGCGACCCAGCTCAGCCGCCGATCTCTCCGTGACCTCCGCCACCCTGGATTCCTCCCAGGTCGAACCCGGTGGACTGTTCTGCGGTGTCCCGGGCACGCGCACGCACGGCGCGGCCTACGCCGCCGGATCTGGCGCGACCGCCGTTCTCACGGACGCAGAAGGCGCGACGATCATCGCCGAGAAGGATCCCGAGCTTCCCGTACTCATCGTCGATGATGTCCGCCGCTGGATGGGCGAAGTCTCCGCAGAGATCTACGGCTATCCCTCCGCACGTATGACGATCATCGGTATCACGGGCACCTCCGGCAAGACCACCACGTCCTACCTTGTCGAAAAAGCCCTGATGAAGCACTTCTCGGTAGGCATCATCGGCACCACCGGCACTCGCATCAACGGCAAGCCAATTCCGACCAAGCTCACCACTCCCGAGGCCCCGACCATGCAGGCGCTGCTTGCGCGCATGGAGTCCGAAGGCGTGTCCCACGTGGTGATGGAGGTGTCTTCTCACGCGCTCGCACTGGGGCGCGTCCGTGGCATTGACTTCGACGTGGCTGCCTTCACGAACCTCAGCCAGGATCACCTCGACTTCCATCCGACGATGGAGGAGTACTTCGAGACCAAGGCCACGCTGTTCTCTGGGGAATACGGCAGGCCCATCCCCGTCATCTGCGTGGATGACGAGTGGGGTCAGCGCCTCGCCCGCGAGGGCACGGACGAACTTTCGTATGCCTTGGCGACCGATGCATCCGCCGCCTCCTCTGTTTCCGACGCCAGCGCGCGCCTGTGGCAGGCTGATTCCGTCACTGTCCAGCAGACCGGCGAACAGGACATTCACGTGCTGCGCACGAGCAGCCTGTCCGAGGACGATACGTCTGACTTCACCTACCGGATCTCTCTTGCCGGCAGCTTCAACGTGGCCAACAGCCTCATTGCTCTCGCCTGCGTGGATGCACTGGGAGATGACCCGGACTGGGTCGGTACCACAGAGCAGATCGCCGAGGGCATCGCCGATGTTCAGGTGCCGGGTCGCATGCAGGCAGTCAATGAGGGCCAGGATTTCCTCGCGGTCGTGGACTACGCCCACAAGCCAGGCGCCGTCGCTGGCGTGGTAGGCACCTTGGCCGATTACATGCCGAATCCCCAGGGGCGCATTTGCATGGTGCTCGGCGCCGGTGGCAACCGTGATCACGACAAGCGTCCGAAAATGGGCTACGAGGCCGCACGTGTGGCACATGCCGTGATCGTGACGGACGATAACCCCCGTGACGAGGTTCCTGCCGAGATTCGTGCGCAGGTGCTTGAGGGTGCGCGCCTCGCGGCGTCAGAGAGAAAGGACACCGAGGTGCTCGTCGAGGAGATCAGCGACCGCGCTGACGCCATTCGCCGCGCCGTTGAATGGGCCCAGCCGGAAGACGCCATCGTGATTGCTGGCAAGGGGCACGAGAAAGGCCAATTGGTCGCGGGCGTGATGCATGACTTCGATGATGTGGACGTACTCTCAGCGGCACTACAGGAACGTGTGGCAGGTATGGGCGACAGGAGCTAGAGGAAATGATTGAACTAAGCATAGGAGAAATCGCCTCCATCACCGGAGGTGAACTGATCAACGGCGCTGATCCCGAAGCACGTGTTAACGGGCCGGTGGAATTTGATTCTCGTGCGATCAACGAAGGCAGTATCTTTATGGCGCTGCCCGGAGCCCGCGTCGATGGGCATGACTTCTGTGAAGGCGCGCTGGCTGATGGCGCGGGGTTGCTGCTCGTCGGTCGCCCAGTGGAGTACCCTGCTCTGCTTGCTGCGCCGGCGGAGAAGAATCCCGAGGCATCTAATGCCACGGCGTTCGAACACGATGCCGATGGCTACGGTGCCGCCGTATTGGCGGCGGTCGATAAGCTCGCCCGGCATAACACTGACAAGCTCGTGGAAGAGGAGGGCATGACCGTTGTGGGAGTGACCGGTTCTGCCGGTAAGACTTCCACGAAGGACCTCATCGGAGCCGTATTGCGTTCCGCTGGTGAGACCGTAGCGCCACCCGGCAGCTTCAATAACGAAATTGGTTTGCCGTATACGGCACTGCGCGCGGGACGGAGCACTCGCTTCCTAGTGTCCGAAATGTCCGCCAGGGGAGTTGGACACATCCGACACCTCACGGAGGTCACACCGCCTCGAATCGGAGTGGTGCTGAACGTAGGCTCCGCTCACCTTGGGGAATTCGGTTCCCGCGAAGCGATCGCGCAAGCGAAGGGTGAGTTGGTAGAAGCATTGCCTGCTGATGGATTGGCTGTGCTCAATGCCGATGACGATAAGGTCACCGCGATGGTTGCACGGACGCAGGCGCGTGTCGTTCGCTACTCGACGTGCGAGACTGCCGGGAAGTCTGGTCAGGCGGAATACTTCGCGACGAACATTGCCCTTGATGAAGTTGCCCGCGCGACCTTCGATCTGCATCACCCGCATGGCGATCCGGTACATGTTCACCTTGGAGTGTTCGGTGCTCACCAAGTATCTAATGCGCTGGCTGCTGCAGCCGTCGGCATGGAGTGTGGGTTGTCTGCACAGGACGTGGCTACCGCGCTGTCCGAACACGTGGCCGCTAGTGCCAACAGAATGGACGTGCGGACGCGCCCTGATGGGGTGACGATCATCAATGATTCCTACAATGCGAATCCCGAATCCATGCGCGCAGGCATCGAGGCCCTCGCATATACCGCCTCTGGCCGCCCCGAAGCCCAAAGCTGGGCGGTGCTCGGCCAAATGGGAGAGCTGGGCGACGACGGAACCGAGGCGCACCGCGAGTTGGGTGAGTTCCTCGGTAGCAGGAATATCGACCACGCCATCATTGTCGGCAATGGTGTCAATCAGCGCGCCTTGACTGAGGCGGCAAAGTCCGTGGGCATCGACACTCACCTTGTGGAAAATAGCGATGCAGCGATCAATATGGTCGACTTGGAACTACGTCCCCACGATGTGGTTTTGGTGAAGGCTTCCTATGCCGATGGCTTGTGGGCTGTGGCAGAGGGGCTTCTGGCGAGCCGTCGTGCGGGAACTACCGAGGGAGATAACTAAATCATGATGCAGATCTTCATCGCCGGAGCGGTAGCTTTTTTCGTTGCCGTGTTCTTTACCCCGGTGCTGATTAAAAAGTTCTCCGCAGAGGGACTGGGCCAGGAAATCCGCGAAGATGGACCGCAGTCGCACCTGAAGAAGCGTGGCACCCCAACGATGGGCGGCATCGCCATTCTCGCGGGTATCCTCGTGGGCTACCTGGGCGCAGCGCTCGTTGGTTTGTTGACCACGGGAGTAGGTCCCGGTGTTTCCGGTTGGTTGGTGCTGGGGCTGACTCTGGGATTAGGCGCGGTCGGCTTTACTGATGACTACATCAAGCTGGTGAAGGGGCGAAACCTGGGGCTCAATGCGCGGGCCAAGCTCATCTGCCAGCTGGTCATCGCGATTATTTTCGGCATCCTTGTTCTGCAGTTCCCAGACGATCAGGGCCTGACTCCCGCTTCCACCCACCTGTCGTTCATTCGGGATATTTCCACCTTCAATATCGCCATTGGCGGGGCAGTGATCGGCACCGTCTTGTTCCTGTTGTTCAGCTACCTCGTAATTTCCGCGTGGTCGAATGCAGTGAATCTCACGGACGGCTTGGACGGCTTGGCCTCCGGCGTGACGGCCGTGGTGATGGCGTCCTACGTCCTCATCACCTTCTGGCAGTTCCGTAACTCTTGCGCCCACGGTGCGGCCGTGGGTTGCTACTCGGTACGCGATCCCCTGGATCTGTCGATCCTGGCCTCCGCGGCGCTTGGTGCTTGCTTGGGCTTCCTGTGGTGGAATGCTTCCCCCGCGAAGATCTTCATGGGTGATACGGGTTCCTTGGCTCTCGGCGGCTTGGTCGCGGGATTGTCCATCACCACGCAGACTGAGCTGCTGATGATCATCATCGGTGCCGTGTTCGTCGCGGAGGCTGCGTCCGTGGTGATTCAGGTGGTGTCCTTCAAGTCCACCGGCAAGCGCGTGTTCCGTATGGCACCGATCCACCATCACTTTGAAAATGGCGGGTGGGCGGAGACTACCGTCGTCGTTCGTTTCTGGCTCATCGCCGCTCTAATGGCCATGTCGGGCTTCGGTCTGTTCTATGGCGAGTGGTTGGCCTCGACGGGCTTCTAGTTCTGACTCCTTTCATCGACGCCACTAGCCCCCACACCTCAGCACTATCGCGAAAGCAAGGAGAGTTCCCGGTGACACAGACGAAAACACTCAGGCCTGATGAAGCACTGTCCATCATGCGTGAGCACACGGTGCTGGTTGCTGGCGCCGGTGTGGCGGGTCGTGGAGTGATCATGATGCTTCGCGCCCTCGACGCCAGAATTGTCGTGGCCGATGATCATGTCACCGGCGATGGCGACGCTGGGGCGAACGAACGCTACATCACCGTTGGTGAGGCTGCGAACCTTATCCACAGTGATGAGAAGCCGGCGTTGGTGATTACCTCACCTGGTTGGAGGCCGGATTCACCGCTGCTCGTCAATGCTCAGGAGGCTGGGGTCCCGGTCATCGGCGATATTGAGGCCGCGTGGTTGGCAGATCAAGCAGGGGCTTTCGGCTCCCCACGCCAGTGGATCGCAATTACCGGAACGAACGGCAAAACAACGACAACTGCGATGACCACCGCAATGTTTGTCGCCGATGGGCGCGCGGCTACGGCCGTAGGCAATATCGGTATGTCCCCGTGCCTGGCACTGACGGCCGAAACTCGCGGTGATGCGAGGGTAGACGTGCTCGTGGCTGAGGTGTCCAGTTTTCAGCTGCATTGGGCTCCCACCTTCAGCCCGGATGCTGGATGTGTGCTCAACCTCGCAGAGGATCACCTCGACTGGCATGGTAGCTTCGCTGGCTACGGTGAGGATAAGGCACGAGTGCTGAAGGCACATACTGCTGTGCTTTCCGCCGATGAACCAGAGGTGATGGAGGTTATTCACCGCCTGTGGCCTGACTCGGCGGACTATCCTTTCGATTCCGCCACCGTTATCGGTACATCCGAAGCCGCGGACCTGCTGGCGTCGAAGGAACGATATGCACGCGTTAGCATCATCGAGGGTGAGATCGTGGAGACCGCAGCCTCGGGCGAACAGACCGTGTTGGCCAGTGCGGAGGGTATTTCCCCACCGGGACCCGCCGGTATTGCGGATGCAACCGCCGCGGCAGCTCTCGCCCGGAGTGCGGGCGTGGATGCCAGCAGCATTGCCCAAGCGCTGAAGACTTTCACCGTCCAAGCGCACCGCGGGCAGGTTGTCGCGGAAACTGCGGGCATCACATGGATCGATAACTCCAAGGCGACTAATCCGCACGCGGCTGCCGCAGCGCTTCGCGGGCAGCGCGACGTGGTGTGGGTAGCTGGTGGCCAGCTCAAGGGCGCATCAGTGGACGAGCTCATCACAGACATCGCAGATGCTCTCAAGGCCGCTGTGGTGCTCGGTATCGATCGTCACATCATCGCGGAAACGCTGGCGAAGCACGCGCCGAACGTGCCTGTGACCATCGTCGATTCGACGGATCCTCGAGGCGCGATGGAGGAAACCATAGCCGCGGCTCGCAGCTACGCAGATGCTGGGGATCGCGTCATCCTCGCTCCTGCTGCCGCCTCGTTGGACATGTACAGTGGTATGAGCCAGCGCGGGGACCTCTTCGCAGAGTGCGCCATGGAAGGCAACTAAATGACTACCCGCCAAGCTTCCAATACACCAAATCCACGTGGCACGCATAAGGGTGCTTCACAGTCCCAGCCAGCCCGGGGTGACCAGGGGAGTAGCCCCTGGAAGACTCTCGCCGGCCGTGTGCAAGAGCTGCTGAGCAAGCCCCAGACGAACTATGTCGTGATCTTCACCGTCACCATTTTGCTCGCAGCACTCGGTCTCGTGATGGTGTTTAGCTCCTCCATGGTGACGTCGCGCGCCTCCGGAGGGTCCGTGTACTCGGAGTTCTTGCGCCAGAGCGTGATCGTTGTCGTCGGTTTTATTGGCATGTGGTTCGCCATGTGGATCCGTCCACAAACCATCCGGCGGCTATCGCCGTATCTTCTGCTTGTCGGTGTAGGACTTCTGCTTGCCGTGCTCATACCGGGTGTCGGTGTGGGTGGCGACGAGGTTGGATCGAACTCGTGGATTCGATTCGGTGGCGTTGGTATTCAGCCATCTGAGGTGGGCAAGCTGGCGCTGGCAGTGTGGGGATCGGCCAGCGTTGCGCAGAAGCTCAATCAGTCCCGAGATGCCAAGACCGTCCTCGGACCGATGGTCGCAGTCGGTGGTGGCATTCTTTTCCTCGTGCTCATGCAGAAGGACTTGGGCATGATGATGTCCCTGGGTGTCGTCCTCCTGGCGCTGGTTTTCTTCGCGGGTGTTAACACGCGTTCCTTCTCTTTACTGCTCGGGGCGGTCACCGTGGTCGGTGCCATCGCGATCCTGAGTCAGGGCTACCGCTCCGCGCGTATTACGACGTGGACGGAAGCGCTTCTGCTGCGATTCCAAGACGGATCGACGAAGGGGGACGCTTACCAGAGCTACCAGGGCATCCTCAGCCTTTCCGATGGTGGTCTGACCGGCTTGGGGCTCGGGCAATCCCGGGCGAAGTGGTTCTACCTTCCGGAGGCTACCAATGACTTTATTTTCGCGGTGATTGGCGAAGAACTCGGTTTCCTTGGGGCGCTACTGGTAGTTACCCTCTTCGCACTACTCGGGTGGTTCGGCATTCGCACGGCCCTAGCGCACACCGATCCGTTTATGCGCATGCTCGCCGCTACCTTGACGCTGGGCATCGTGGTGCAGGCCTTCATCAACATGGGCTACGTGGTTGGCTACCTTCCGGTTACGGGTATCCAGCTGCCCCTGATTTCTGCAGGTGGTTCCTCGGCGGTGATCACTCTGGTGACCACCGGTCTGCTGGCCAACTGTGCCCGACACGAACCGAATGCAGTCTCTTCGATGCAGCACGAGGGTCGACCACTGATCGACCGCATACTGCTACTGCCAGAACCACAACCGATTGTCGCCGGCAGTGAGCGTCGCGAAGCACGCCGGACAACTGCACACCGCTATGGCGAGCCCGTCACTCGTCGCCGAGGATCAGCTGGGCGGGCGGGTCAAGATGTTCGCCGCGAACGTGATCGTTTGGAGGAATCGAAGCGGCGCGCGGGAACGGAGGCGATGGAGCGTGACTACGATGGACGCAGACGGAGCTCGCTGCCACCCGTTCGCGACACGCGCCGCTCGACCCCTCGCGGGCAAGGTCGTACGGCGGGCAGGTCGCTAAACTCGTCCAGAACACATCGTCCGGATACTAGGAGGCGCTAGCCTTTCATGATTGAATCCCTGTCTGTTGTTGTTGCCGGCGGAGGCACCGCGGGACACATCGAGCCGGCCCTGGCGGTCGCGGAAGCGGTGCGTTCCTTGGTTCCGGATGCGAGGATCACGGCGCTCGGTACGGAGAGAGGGTTAGAGACAACACTCGTCCCGGCGCGTGGTTTTGACCTGAAACTCATCCCGCCCGTGCCGGTTCCACGCAAGCCAAATAAAGACCTGGCGACTCTACCGTTCCGTCTGCAAGGAGCGCTCAAGCAGACTCGCAAGGTGCTGAAGGATGTGCAGGCGGATGTCCTCATTGGCTTCGGTGGTTACGTTTCCGCTCCGGCCTATCTGGCAGCCAAATCCTTGGGCATTCCTTTCTTTGTACACGAGGCCAATGCGCGCGCCGGCGTGGCGAATAAACTGGGTGTTCGGCTCGGCGGTCAAGGCTTGGCCGCGGTAGCGGATTCCGGCCTGAAGGCGGAGGTCGTGGGTATCCCAGTGCGTCAGTCTGTTCTCGACCTTGATCGCGCAGCGCTTCGCGATAATGCTCGCGATTTCTTTGGGCTCGATAAGGACGCTCCCGTCCTCCTGGTCACGGGTGGATCTCAGGGTGCACAGTCGATTAACAAAGCCATGGCGGGTGCGGCGCAGACCCTCGCCGATGCCCACATTGGCGTTCTTCACGCTTATGGCCAAAAGAATGACTTTTCGGTGACTTCCACCGGTGGCCCCGCCTACGTTGCAGTTACGTACATTGATCGTATGGACCTGGCACTTGCTGCGGCGGACATGATCTTGTGCCGTTCAGGTGCGATGACTGTTGCTGAGGTCTCGGCCGTTGGCCTGCCCGCCGTGTATGTTCCGTTGCCACACGGAAATGGAGAGCAGGAACTCAATGCGCGACCGATCGTCGACGCCGGTGGTGGAGTGATTGTCCCAGATAGTGAGCTCACCCCGCAGCGCATCGCCCGCGAAGTTGTCCCCATTTTGCGCGATGAAAAGCGCCTTGCTGCCGCAGGTGAGGCGGCAGCGCAGGCCGGTCACCGCGATGCCGCCCGGATCATCGCAGAAAAGATCGTTGCTCAGCGCTGATATACGCCGTACCGACAATCACGTTTTCCTGCCCCCGGACGATACTTTCTTCGCCCTTAACGCAACTCCTCAGATATTCTCCGTGAAAGGTTTTGCTCGACCATGACGACCTCCTCAACCCCAACTGATCTTTCTCGTGTCCACATGGTGGGTATCGGTGGCGCGGGCATGTCCGGTATCGCACGAATTCTCCTGGCGCGGGGTCACGAGGTCAGTGGCTCCGATATGAAGGATTCCCGCAGCATCCTCGCGTTGCGTAGCGCGGGCGCGAAAATCGCGATCGGACATGCTGCAGCCAACTTGGATCTTCTTGGAGAAAAGCCAACGGTCGTCGTCACCTCTTTCGCGGCGATTCCCCAGGACAACCCAGAACTAGCGGGGGCCCGTGAAGCTGGAATCCCAGTGTTGCGTCGTTCCGATATCCTCGCCCTTCTCATGGAAGACCGTCGCGCGCTCTTGCTCGCTGGTACCCACGGCAAGACCTCCTCGACCTCCATGGCCGTGGCCGCGCTCCAGGCTGCCGGTTTTGACCCTTCCTTTGCCATTGGCGGACAACTCAACCGTGCAGGAACCAACGCCCACCACGGCACGGGCGATGTGTTCGTCGCCGAGGCAGATGAATCCGATGGTTCCTTCCTCTCCTACAGTCCCCAGGTAGCAGTGGTGACCAATGTGGAACCAGATCACCTAGACTACTTCGGCACCGAGGAGGCCTACCGCGAGGTATTTGAAAAGTTTGCGCAGCGACTTCAACCAGACGGAGCGCTCGTGACCTGCATGGATGACGCTGGTGCGGCTGCCTTAGCCGAGCGTGTTGTCTCCGGCGCAACTGGCGACAGGAAGGTTACCGTCTACGGCTATGGAACACGCGAGGCCATTGATGCTCACCCTGAGGTGACTCCCGGTGCCGTTGTGGAGTCTATGGAAGTGACCGTCCATGGCACAGTCGCCGTGGTGACGTTGCCCCAGCATGAGGTGACCGTCCAGCTCGACGTACACATTCCCGGTTCCCATATGGTTCTCAATGCCACGGCGGCATTGCTGGGTGGGGTGCTGCTGGGTGCGCACGCCTCTGCACTGGCGGACGGTATCGGAACATTCGAAGGAGTTCGTCGCAGGTTCGAGTATCATGGCGAAGTTGCTGGCGTGCAGGTGTACGACGACTACGCACATCATCCCACTGAGATCACCGCTGTTCTCACCGCAGCGCGCGAACGCGCGCAGGCAACGGGGAGGGGACGCGTACTGGCTGTCTTCCAACCGCACCTCTACTCCCGCACAATGAACTTTGCCGCGGAATTCGGCGAGGCCCTGTCCTTGGCGGATGAGGTCATCCTCATGGAGATCTTTGGCGCCCGTGAGAACCCTGTGGAGGGTGTGGATTCCCGCATCATTGGTCAGCACATCACCGGTCAGTGGAGCTATCAGCCAGTGTTCAACGCTGTGCCCGCGGATGTTACTGAGCGCGTGACAGCTGGTGACGTAGTTCTGACTATTGGTGCAGGTACCGTGACTATGCTCGCCGATGAGATTCTCCGAGCGCTGAACGAGGGCATCGCCGATGCCTAAGCGCAAGGGAAACAGGCCTTTGAGGAAGTCCGGGAATAAGAACGCTCGGAAGCGGCTGCCGATTGTGGTGGCGGGCATCGTTGTGCTGGCGGCAATTCTTGCTGTTGCAGCATATTTTCTCCCGCTTGTGGGCGTGAGCAAGATCGACGTTCAAGGAACAAAGAACGCAGATCCTGCAGTGATCGAGCAAACCTCAGGGATCTCCTCAGGCGATAATATGCTCCGACTCGACACTGATGCTGCGGCAGAGAAAATTGCTTCCGTGCCATGGGTGGAGAAAGTCACGGTCTCCCGATCCTGGCCCACGACCGTCAAGGTTGAGGTGACTGAGCATCAAGGCATTGCATTCGTGAAGCAGGGATCCGAGACCTATGCTGTCAACGCCAATGGACAGATCTTCCTGCAAGGAGTGCAGCCTGAGGGTGCCGTGGAGCTCAAGAAGGTTGACCCCACTAATTCCGCTGCTGTCAAAGGCGCCGCGATGGCAGTAGCCTCACTGCCACCCGGAGTGCAGGAGCAGATCGACCGAGTGGAAGCAGAGACTGCGGAAAGCATCGAGATTTTTTTGAAGGATGGTCGCCGTGTGTTTTGGGGATCGGCTGAACGTGCTTCGGAAAAGGCCGAGGCTACGCGCGTGGTTTTAACCCGTGAGGGTAAGGAGTGGAATGTTTCCAACCCGGCCATGCCGACGGTGCGAACCTAAAGTAAAGCTTTAAACATACGACACGCAACGAAAAATGTGCGCCGTATTTCCGTGTTGGGCGACGAAGATGGTGGGGAACAGATCGGACTCCAAAAACCGGATCGATTAGCAACCGAAAACGTATGCACCAGGCACAAAGGAAGGCGGAGCATCACTTATGACCACTCCAGGTAACCACCTCGCTGAAATCAAGGTGGTCGGCGTCGGTGGTGGCGGCGTCAACGCCGTTAACCGCATGATCGATGAGAAACTGCAGGGCGTTGAGTTCATCGCCATCAACACCGATGCTCAGGCGCTCATGCTCACGGATGCGGATGTCAAGCTGGACATCGGTCGTGAGGAGACCCGTGGTCTCGGCGCTGGAGCTAACCCAGAAGTAGGCCGCAAGTCGGCTGAGGATCACAAGGATCAGATTGAGGAAATCCTGTCCGGCGCCGACATGGTCTTCGTTACTGCCGGTGAGGGTGGTGGCACCGGAACCGGTGCGGCTCCTGTCGTGGCTAATATCGCCAAGAAGCAAAACGCCCTGACCGTCGGCGTCGTCACCCGTCCGTTCACCTTCGAGGGCCGTCGTCGTGGTAAGCAGGCACTCGAGGGTATCGACGCCCTGCGCGAGGTGTGCGACACCCTGATCGTCATCCCGAACGATTCCCTGCTTCAGATGAGCGACGAGGAACTCTCCATGATGGAGGCCTTCCGCAAGGCCGATGAGGTGCTCCTCTCCGGTGTTGAAGGCATCACGAAGCTCATCACGACCCCAGGTGTGATCAACGTTGACTTCGCAGACGTTCGCTCCGTGATGACGGACGCTGGCTCCGCCCTCATGGGTATCGGCACCGCTCGCGGTGAGAATCGTGCGGTGAAGGCTACCGAAACGGCCATCAACTCTCCATTACTGGAGTCCACCATGAAGGGTGCTAAGGGCGTGTTGCTGTCCTTCGCTGGTGGATCTGACCTCGGCCTCATGGAGGTTTCCCAGGCAGCCACCCTCGTCGAGGAATTGGCTGATGAGGAGGCCAACATCATCTTCGGTACGATCATCGACGATCAGCTGGGTGATGAGGTTCGCGTGACCGTCATTGCGACCGGTTTCGACGATTCTCCATCTGCTGATTCCTCCGCCCAGCGCGGTGGCCGCCATCACGCGACGGAGAGCGCTCAGCCGACCTCCAGCATTTTCGGTGGTGAGCCAGCGCCCGCTGCCCAGCCTCAGACCAATGCAGTTCCGCAGCATGCGGTAGAGCAGCCTCAGGCTCAGCAGCCGCAGCAGCCAACGTCGAGTTTCGCCCAGCGCTCCCGTAGCAGCGTGCCTCAGGGCAACGGCGGTGGCCTGTTCACCTCCCAGCGTGAGAACGTGGAGCCGGTAGAGGACGATGACGACCTCGACCTGCCAAGCTTCTAGGCGAATTCTCGATAGCGAGAGCGATCGATAACGATGCACACGAAGCATCAGCGTTCCGCTGATACCACGGGTAAACCCCCAGTGCGCAAGGTCTTTACTGACCGCAGCGGGGGAGTATCCGCTGCGCCGTACGGGAGCTTCAATCTTGGAGATCACGTGGGTGATGATCCGCAGGCGGTGGAGACTAATCGCCAGCGTCTCGCGGATGTTCTGGGGCTCCCCGCCGAGCGTCTCGTGTTCATGGAACAGATCCATTCGCCGAGCGTTACTGAGGTCACCGAAGCGACGCTTGGCAAGGGGCCGGTGGAAGCCACTGATGCCCTGATCACGACCCTAAAGGATGTGGCGCTCGTCGTTCTCACCGCCGATTGCGTCCCAGTCCTGCTGTCCGACGAGGAGGCGGGCGTGATTGCTGCGGTGCATGCAGGCCGGATGGGAGCCCGTAACGGGATTGTGCCACGCACTATTCGCCGGATGGAGGAATTGGGCGCGGTGCCTGCCCAGATCCACGCCCTGATGGGCGCAGCCGCCTCCGGTGCACACTACGAGGTTCCCGCGGATATGGCAGCCGATGTGGAGTCCAAGTTGCCGGGATCCGCGACAAAAACCTCGAAGGGAACTACTGGTCTCGATATCAGAGCCGGCCTCACCCGCCAACTCCTCGGCCTGGGCGTACGTAACATCGATGCCGACCCGCGCTGCACCATCGAGTCTGAGAATTTCTTTTCCTATCGCAGGGAGGGAACGACTGGACGGCAGGCGGGCGTGATCTGGATGCCGAATTCTTAGAGGATCACGTTACTTAGTGATCCGCCTTACCCATTGAGTGAAGGAGAACCTTCGATGGAACAGCAGGCCACACAACGGGCTCAGGAATTAGCAGAGAACCTTCGAGCCGTGCGTCAGCGTATCGCAGTAGCCGGGGGAGCGGATCTATTGCCTGTGACAAAGTTCCATCCCGTCGAAGATGTCTCCTTGCTTGCGACGATGGGGGTTGGAGCCGTAGGCGAAAACCGTGAGCAAGAGGCGCGGGACAAGGCTGCTGAACTCAACGGGCGCCCCGAGATCCACATGATTGGTCAAATTCAAACGAAGAAGGCCAACTCCGTGGCACGCTGGGCGGCCGCGGTCCATACCGTCGACTCCCTCAAGCTGGTTAATGCATTGGAGCGGGGTGCGGCGCTTGCTCTCGAGCGCGGAGACCGTGAAGGATCCCTGCCCGTTCTCCTCCAATTCAGCGCCGACGGTGATCCTGCTCGCGGGGGAGCTGTTGAAGGAGATATCGATGCCCTCGCGGACGCGGTGTCGGCCGCGAATTATCTGGAGTTGCGCGGAATTATGACCGTTCCGCCATTGAACGCTGAAGCCGGTGCGGTCTTTGCCCGCGGTAGGGCTTTAGTGGAGCGAATTGCAGATCGTGTCATTGGGGCACCGGTGTACTCCGCCGGAATGAGCCACGATTTGGAGACGGCCATCGCAGAGGGGTCCACGCTCGTGCGTGTCGGAACGGATATCACGGGCCCACGACCAGTAATTTAAAGCACGGTAGCTGCCTGCTCTGAGCACACGTTCCAGCGCACGTGCCCTGTGGCGTCGGGGAACGAAAGCTAGAGGAAGGCAAGCAGATAAAAACACGGAAAGGCAATTAACCACATGTCTGATTCTTTCGGCGGAAAGATCAAGGACTTCTTCGGATTCGGTGAGGTCGACAACTACCGCGACCCGTATTACGGCGATTCCTACCGTGAGGAGCGCGAAGAGCGTGACGAGCGCGATGCACGTAGTCGCGAGGATCGCGATGCGCGGGGTGCCCGTGTGGAGCGCTCTGCAGACCGTTACGCGCCACGTACAGCTGGCTCCAGTTACCGCGATTATGGCGCATCCTCTCGACCTACCTCACGCTACGGGGAGCCGGAGTCTCCTCGTGGTGCCGGTACACCACAGAAGACTTCCGAGCCTCAGGTTGTTCGCCTCTCCCTGTCCGAGTACGGCCAAGCCGTTGAGCTCGTAGAGATCATCAAGACTGGTGATGTAGTTGTTTTCAACTTGGGCGGAATGGAAAAGAGTCAAGCCGCTCGAGTGCTGGATTTCGCTACTGGCTTGGCCAAGGGCGTGGATGCGGAATTGAAGAAGCTGCGTGGAGTGCGTAACTTCGTGATGATTCCGGACGGCCTTACGTTGGAACAGAGCCAGCTCGATCAGCTGGTCGAAGACCTGTAAGCCGTAAAAACCACACATTGTAAAAGGACAACGTGCTGACTTTTGTACTAGCAGTCGCATGGCTGTGTAGGATCTTCTCTCTGATCCTTGTTTTCCGCATTGTAATTGAGATGACCCAGTCGTTTTCGCGCAATTGGCGCCCACAGCGTTGGTTCATTCTCATTGCGGAGCCGATCTTTGTTGTAACTGACCCGCCTGTGAAAGCACTGCGGAGAATCATCCCGCCACTCCGTTTAGGTGGCGTTGCGCTCGACCTGTCCGTGTTGGTCCTCTTCTTCGCGCTGTCGCTCATTCCGAGCCTGCTTTTCCTCCTGGTGTAAAACACGCATCACGACCAGTGACTCCAGTTGGGTCGGGAATGCGTGTGGAGAACCGCATCTATCCTTAGTGCGCGAGCCCGGTTGCTCACGACAAGGGGGTTGTTCGCTCCTGACGAAGACTTGCAGGAAAGAAAAACAAGAAACTCGAGTGCAAGCTGTTGTCAGACTGCCAGTTAAACCGCTAGACTAGGTTCATCTTCGCGGTGAGTGAGTGAGGCCGCGGAGATGTCGTGTGTAGTGAAGGAAGCCACCGTAGCTCGAGAATGTGGGTCGAGAGTTACGGTGGCTTCCGCTTTGCGCAGAACTTTTCAGCAAACTGCGCAGAATGTAGGTAGGCTCTTAATGTGAAGTTGAGCCTTAATGGCACGGCGCTGCTATGCTCTTAGCAGTTTCTATTGTTTGAACACACCTCTGGCACACTGAGGCATTCCGATTTGGAAGGGACATACCTATGCCGCTGACTCCAGCTGACGTGCATAACGTGGCTTTTAGCAAGCCGCCAATTGGCAAGCGAGGCTACAACGAGGATGAGGTTGATCAGTTCCTCGACCTCGTTGAAGACACCCTTGCTGAGCTGCGTGATGAGAACGCTGACCTGAAGATGAAGGTCGAGGAGCTCGGCAACGGCTCTACCACTGCGGCTGCCTCCGGTTCTCAGGTGGATGAGGCTGAGCTTCGTAAGAAGATCGAGGCCGAAGTCCGCAAGGACGTTGAGGCACAAGTCCGCAAGGATGTCGAGGCTGAGTACGCCCAGAAGCAGGCATCCCAGACCAGCCAGAGCGCTAATACGGTCGATGCCGAGGCCAAGGTTCGCAAGGAGCTCGAGGCGAAGTACGAGTCTCGGATCAAGGATGCCGAGGACCGTGCCAAGGCCGCTGAAGAGCGTGCCAAGAAGGCTGAGGCTGAGGCTGCCGACGCTCGCAAGTCCGGTGGCTCTGCAGCTCCTGCCGCAGCGGCTGGTGTTGCCGGCGCTGCCGGTGGCGCAGTCACGGCCAATGGCGAAGGTGCTCCAGCAACCGCAGAGACTCACATGCAGGCCGCACGCGTGCTGTCCCTCGCCCAGGAGATGGCTGACCGCCTGACCGGCGATGCCAAGGCAGAGTCCAACGCAATGCTGCAGGACGCTCGCAACGAGGCGAAGAAGACCATCGACGACGCAAACTCCAGCTCCCGCAAGACCCTGGACGATGCACAGAAGACCGCTGATTCCCAGCTGAACGACGCTAAGACCCGCTCCGAAAAGATGCTCGCCGATGCGAAGCAGAAGTCCGAAGCGCAGCTCGCCGACGCTGATCAGCGTTCCAAGACCATGATCGCGGATGCCACTGCACAGTCCGAGGCTCAGATCCGTCAGGCTCAGGACAAGGCAACTGCCCTGCAGCAGGACGCGGAGCGCAAGCACACCGAGATCATGAACACGGTGAAGAAGCAGCAGACCACCCTGGAGGGTCGCATCGAGGAACTCCGCACCTACGAGCGCGAGTACCGCACCCGCCTGAAGACTTTCCTCGAGTCCCAGCTGGAGGAGCTCAATTCTCGCGGTACCGCTGCACCAGCTGGTTCCCCAGAGGTTGAGGGCAACAACCGCTAAATCATGTTGAGCGGAGCTCTTCTACTTGCGATCCTCGGCTTCGCGGCGCTCATCGTAGCCCTCTGGATGGGGTCCACGACGTGGGCTTGGGTCTGCGTCGCAGTCGCCGCTGTTGGCGTGGTCCTCTTCATCGTGGACCTCGTACGACACCGCAGAACCAGGCGCAAGTAGTCAAAAATAAACAACTCCTCGTCGCGGATTGAGTTTTCCGGGCGGGGAGTTGTCGCCGTCAGCACAGAGACGGTGTACAGTAACCACTAATCGCTATGATCCGGCTATCACCGGGGAGCGTCACCGGAAGAACGGTCAGTGTCAGTGCCGTGATCACAGCATGAAGCAACCACAGCACACTGGCTCATTAGAACCGGGCGGAGTCGCGGCACGATACGCCGCAAGATGAGTGGGTGCGTGATCCAGCCCTCCACCTCCTAGCGAGGTGGTTCGGCCTGTCACGTACCAACCAGGGTGGTACCGCGTGTCCTTTAGTCACGTCCCTGATCTTTTACGACGTCACAGTGTCCCTAGTGGCCGGTGGCGTCGGATATGAAAAACATCAGGAACCCACGAGTACAGGAACGGACACAAGACGCGATGAGCACCCCAGCAGGCGGCGTATATCCCCGCAAAGACATGACCAATGGTTCTTCCGCCTTCCCCGTCATGGAACAGGAAGTACTGAAGTACTGGGCTGAAGATGCCACTTTCCAGGAATCCATCTCCCAGCGCGATAGCTCCGAAGAATACGTCTTCTACGATGGGCCTCCCTTCGCCAATGGCCTGCCGCACTATGGACACCTGCTTACGGGCTACGTCAAGGACATTGTTCCTCGTTACCAAACGATGCGCGGTAAGAAGGTTTCCCGCGTGTTCGGCTGGGACTGCCATGGCCTTCCCGCTGAGCTTGAAGCCGAGAAGCAACTGGGAATCAAGGGATCCCAGGGCGTCGAAGACATGGGAATGGCCAAGTTCAACGAGTTCTGCGCAACGTCGGTGCTGCGGTACACCGATGAGTGGAAGGACTATGTCACCCGCCAGGCCCGCTGGGTGGACTTCGACAATGGCTACAAGACCATGGACATGGACTTCATGGAGTCCGTCATCTGGGCCTTCAAGGAGCTATGGGATAAGGGGCTGATCTACCAGGGCTTCCGCGTTCTGCCGTACTCCTGGGCCGAGCAAACTCCGCTGTCGAATCAAGAGACGCGCCTCGATGATTCCTACAAGATGCGCCAGGATCCGACGCTGACAGTGACGTTCCCAGTAACCGGCGCAGTGGAAGGCTCCGAGGCAGCCGAGATCTTCGCAAACCACGCAGAGTGGGGCAAGGTTTCGCTGATCGCCTGGACGACTACTCCGTGGACCTTGCCATCCAACTTGGCACTCGCCGTGAACCCGACGGTGGAGTACTCCGCTGTGAAGGTCGGTGCCGGTTCTGAGTTTGAGGGCCAGGTATTCTTGCTGGCTGACGCGCTCATTGGTGCCTATGCCAAGGAACTTGGCGAGGGGTATGAGGTACTGTGCTCCTTCCCAGGATCGAAGCTCGTGGGTCTGACCTACGAGCCGATCTTTAAGTACTTTGAGGATCACCCGAACGCCTTCCAGGTGCTGGGTGCCGACTATGTCACCACCGAAGACGGAACGGGCGTGGTGCACCAGGCACCGGCTTTCGGTGAGGACGATATGTTTACGTGTGAGGCCGCTGGGATCGAGGTCGTCATTCCCGTGGACATGGACGGCAAGTTCACCTCCCAGGTGCCGGAGTACCAAGGCCAGCTGGTGTTCGACGCGAACAAGAACATCATCAAGGACCTCAAGGTCGAGGGTCGCGTGGTGCGCCACCAGACCATCGAGCACTCCTACCCGCATTCCTGGCGCTCCGGTGAGCCGCTGATCTACATGGCATTGCCGTCCTGGTTCGTTGCTGTGACGAAGTTCCGCGATCGTATGGTGGAGCTGAATCACGAGCAGATCGACTGGATGCCATCCCACATTCGCGATGGCCAGTTCGGTAAGTGGTTGGAGGGTGCCCGCGACTGGAATATCTCCCGTAACCGTTACTGGGGAGCGCCGATCCCAGTGTGGGTCTCCGATAACGATGAGTACCCGCGTATGGACGTCTACGGTTCCCTTGATGAGTTGGAACGGGACTTTGGCGTGCGTCCAAAGTCACTGCACCGTCCGGATATCGATGAGCTGACCCGCCCGAATCCGGATGATCCGACTGGCAAGTCCACGATGCGCCGTGTGCCCGAGGTGCTGGACTGCTGGTTTGAGTCCGGCTCCATGCCTTTCGCGCAGAAGCACTACCCATTCGAGAACAAGGATTGGTTCGATTCCCACTCGCCTGCGGACTTCATTGTGGAGTACTCGGGCCAAACTCGGGGATGGTTCTACACCTTGCACGTGCTATCCACCGCACTGTTCGATCGCCCGGCATTCAAGAAGGTCGTGGCACACGGCATCGTCCTCGGCGACGACGGATTGAAGATGTCCAAGTCCAAGGGCAACTACCCAAACGTCAATGAGGTCTTCGACCGCGATGGTTCCGACGCCATGCGCTGGTTCCTCATGTCCAGCCCCATCTTGCGCGGTGGCAACCTCATCGTGACCGAGCAGGGCATCCGTGAGGGCGTTCGCCAGGCGATGCTGCCGATGTGGAATGCTTACTCCTTCCTGCGCCTCTATGCTTCCAAGCCGGCACAGTACGATGTGAGCTCCACCAACGTGCTGGATCGCTACATCCTGGCGAAGCTGCACGATGCGGTAGCAAATGTGACCGCAGCACTAGACGATACGGACGTTGCTGGAGCGACGGATGAGATCCGCACATTCTGTGACGCGTTGACGAACTGGTATGTCCGCCGTTCCCGTAACCGTTTCTGGGAAGGCGACACGGTTCACCCCGAGGCCTTCAACACCTTGTACACCGTGCTGGAGACGCTGTGCCGGATTGCAGCTCCGCTACTGCCGATGACAACGGAAGTGATCTGGCGTGGCCTGACTGGCGAGCGCTCCGTCCACCTGTCCGATTGGCCACAGGCAGAAAGCCTGCCACAAGATGAAGTTCTCGTGGAGGCCATGGACGCGGTCCGTGAAGTCAGCTCCGCGACGAGTTCGTTGCGTAAGGCGCAGAAATTGCGCAACCGCCTGCCGCTGCCGAAGCTGACGGTGGCCTTGCCTGCAGCTGCCGACCTGGAGGAATTCACATCCATTATCGCCGATGAGGTCAATGTCAAGGAAGTTATCTTGACTGATGATGTGGCCTCCGTGGGTCGGTTTGACGTGGTCGTGAACGCCCGCGCTGCAGGTCCGCGTCTTGGCAAGGACGTTCAGCGTGTGATTAAGGCTGTGAAATCCGGCAATTACGAGGTATCCGAGTCCGGTGCAGTTATTGCTGACGGCATTGAACTGCAGGACGGAGAATACTCCCGCAAGCTGGTCGCCACCGATCCGGAGAATACTGCGGAGGTAGCGGGCATCGGCGGTTTGGTGGTACTGGATACCAACGTCACTGAGGAGCTGGAGGCTGAGGGCTGGGCGGCTGACCGTGTCCGCGGTTTGCAGGATGCCCGAAAGCAGGCTGGTTTCGAGGTTACCGACCGCATCTCCGTGCGCCTGTCTGTACCGGAGGATAAGAAGGTGTGGGCCGAGCAACACGCTGACGCTATCGCTAAGGAAGTGTTGGCGACCGAGTTCATGGTGACGACTGGCAAGCAACTGCCAACCGATGTGGCTGATGGCTGCACCGCAGAGGTCATCAAGACTGAGGGTTAGTTGCTTCCTCAACAGCGCTGGGTGGCACACATCGACATGGATGCCTTCTTTGCCGCCGTTGAGCAGCTCACCCGCCCAACTCTCAAAGGGCGGCCGGTACTCGTCGGAGGCATGAGTGGTCGAGGTGTGGTTGCGGGCGCTTCCTATGAAGCCCGTGAGTATGGCGCTCGTTCCGCCATGCCCATGAGCCAGGCTCAACGGCTATGCCGAGGTAGAGCTGTAGTGGTTCGCCCTCGCTTTGAGGTGTATAAGGCCGCCTCGCGACGGATTTTCCGCGTGATCAGATCCTTCGCAGGAACCGTGGAGCAACTCAGTGTGGACGAGGGTTTTGCTGAACCCGAGCAGTTGGTTGGTGCAACTGAAGAGCAGGCTCGCTCGTGGGCGCTGCAGTTGCAAGCGGCAGTTGAGGAGGAAACTGGACTGCCTTCCTCGGTGGGCATGGCATCCACAAAGCTCGATGCGAAGATGGCCAGCGACCTGGGTAAACCGCACGGTGTGGCAGTAGTGCCTGCTCTGAAGAGAATGGACATTTTCGGGCCTCGGCCCGTGGCGGAACTGTGGGGCATTGGTCGCGTGGCACAGGGGCGGCTGACGGAAGTTGGCGTGCATACTATCGGGGAATTTGTCGCTATGGACCGCGCAGACGTGAAATCCTTGCTCGGATCAGTGGGGTTGGATATTCAGCGCATGGCTCATGGCGACGACACCCGCCCGGTGGCTCCACGTGCTCGCACCAAACAGGTCAGCGCGGAACGCACACTTGAGACGGATGTGCGTACCAGCGTGGATATCTGGCCCTATGTAGAGGAGGCTGCGAAGGCTGCGCACGCTCGGCTGCTCAAAGACGGCCGTGCAGCCCGCACTGTCACCGCAAAGGTGCGCACGGCCGACTTTCACATTCATACCCGCTCAGCCACGCTTCCGACGGGAACCGATGATCTTAGTGTGATCACAGCTGCCGCCAAGCGTGTGTTACCGCGCCCGGAGCAGATCGGCGCCATTCGACTCGTGGGCGTGGGACTGACGGGGTTAGTGGATAACCGTCAGGAACTACTGTTTCCTGAGTTGATCAATCCGGCCACGAAGTCGGATGTTGTGATCACGACGGGTGAAAGTGACGAGGAGCAGCAGGCGAAAAAGATCGGGGACTTTGGTCCCCTCAATGCCCGAGTCACCGATGGGAATCGCTGGCAACCTACGCAGGACATCGTTCATGAGGATTACGGCCACGGCTGGGTGCAGGGGACTGGCTCGGGTGTGGTGAGTGTGCGTTTTGAAACCCGGGTGACTGGCCCAGGGAAGACGAAGACTTTTGCCGTTGACGATCCAGCGCTCTCGCCAGGGCATCCATTGGACTCTTTAGCGTGGCCGCCTGAAGAACTAGGTGAGGACACGGACCCACAGGTCTAGAAACTGCGGCTTTGGCAGGCGGCTATTCACATGAGGCCCGTGGCTCAATCCTGCGCGCGGTGATGTGCTGCCTCGCATAGCAGGCGTACACGAGCTTGCGAGGGGCGGAGATGTTCCCCCGAGCGCATTCCTGCGCGCTGGAGCGCAGCGCCTCCACCGTCCCCGCCGTAGATGAAATTCACACCTCCGCGTGGAACTCGCGTGCAGACCATAATGGGGAAAGACACATTGGACAGTGCCTTCACCATTGTCGGTGGGACATTACCGCTGCCCAAGGCTGAGATGACCAATCCATCGATCTGCTGCTCCGCGGAGCAGATGGCGTCGAGAACAAGGGAGGAAGAGCCGGCACAGGCCTCGATGATCTCGACGGACAACCCGGATAGCGGTGGTGGGGCGGGAAGGTCGCTAGCCATCAACCGAGCCGGGTGGGAGGCAGGAACCCGTGGTGGATCGGAGGGGCCGGAGAAGCTGAAGCCCTGATCGGAATGTGTGTGAGTTTTGGTCGTGCCCTGCGCAGGAAGGATCAGGCCGCCAAAAACGATTTGCGGTGGGAACGTATGGCCAGCGGGGAGGGACATGAGCAGCCCTGCAGCGGTGCGCAGGTTGACAGGGCCATCCGGGTGGGGATCGTCGAAGGGGCGTTGGGCGCCGGTCAAAAGGAGAGGCACGGGCGCGTCGGGGAAGAACTCGTGGACTGCCATGGCTGTCTCTTCCATCGTGTCCGTGCCATGGATGAGGATCACGCCGGCCAATGGGGTTAGGTAATCGGTCCTTGTTAGCGCCGTGTGTACCGCGGACATGAGGGTGTCGATGTCCTCGAGGCGAAGGGCGGAGGAATCGAGCGACATCACATCGTGTGTGACCACATGTAGGCCAGGAATTTGGTCGAGGTGTGCCTGGGTTACGATGTCCTCGATGCGCCGGGAGGGAGTAAGGTCACCTTGGGCGTTACGGGTGCAGGAAATCGTGCCACCGGTGCCTAAAACAACCACGGTGCGAGGTTCGGGGTGAGTCATGAGTTTCAAGGGTAATGGCTCGTTTGAGGTTTTTCGGTTAGTGGTCACACCTGTCACACGTGTAACATCGTTGGGGCTAAAACCAGCAAACCCCTTAAAGGAGCCGATCCAACCATGCAGAAGGTTTCCGTGAAGAGCCTCGCACTCGTAGCCGTGCTGAGCGCCGGCCTGACACTATCCGCTTGCGGTGGGGACGAAGAGTCCACCACGGAATCCAGCAGTGCGGCACCAACCTCCAGCAGTGAAGCCGCGCCGGCGGGACCGACTGCCGCGGACCTCCAGGCCATTCTGGAACGTGCTGTGGATCCTAATGTCCCCACCGAGCAGAAGGTCAACACTGTTGTCGACGGCGAACAGGCCCCAGAACTGTTCGAGTCCATGACCCGAGCATCCCAGGACGCAAAGGCTCAGCTGGAGGTCAAGGAGCCGGTTCTGCCTTCCGCACTGCCGGGCATCTACACCGCCTCTGTGAACCTCATCATGCCCGACCGTGAGCCACAGCTGATCTCCGGCGTCGAATTTGTGGACCAGGGTGGTGAATACAAGCTGGACCGCAAGTGGGCTTGTGACTTGGTGTCCAACGTTGTGCCGGATCAGGTGCCGGCCATGTGCAACGAGGCCTACTAAAACGCCTTAGTCTTCGTCCTTCATCGGTGCCCAGGTGGTCTTGGACGTCGACTTCTGGATCACTCGCACGGCTGAGGAATCCTCGCCGTAGGTGGAGGTGGTTGTCACCTTCACCGAACCGCGCTCTGGAATGGAGTGGGTGAGGTTCAGGGAAATCTGGCCGGAAGACTCGCTGGATACGTCCAGGATCTTTAGTTCCGTCCCGGTTAAGTGTTGGGTCGCCGGGCGCCGTTCAACTTCCACGCCTAGAGCAATGGTCATGTTTTGACGTTCGCGCAAGGTGTAGGTGATGTCTTGGAGCATGGAGACTCCGCCTTCATCGATGCGATTGGACACTTTCCACTGTGCGCCAGTACCGATCGGTTCCTCCGGGAACACGATGGGCAGGTCGTTCATCTTCGTCAGTGCTTGCTCCACACTCGCCCTCGCGGAATCGGAAGCGCCGTCCGGGGCGGCGAAGGTGCGGCTTTGGGCGCGCCCATCCAAGCCCTGTTCAGTCGTCATCGTGAATCCCTCAGCGGAGGCGATGTCTTCATTGCGCTCGTCGTTCGTGCCGGACGGTGTGCCGACCGTGACTTCGCTGGTGCGAACATCGCCATCGGTGGTGATGCTCGTTGTCAGTGGCAGATTCATCGTCACCTCCTCATAAGGAACGGTGAGATCTTCTGTCGAACCCGCGGAGGATTCATCCGGCCGTGGCGCCTCTGTAATGGATGCAGCTGAGTTACCGCCCGATTCTTCGTCACCTCCCGGGGTAGTCGAGGAACCATCAGGATTGTCTGTTGCTGATTCCGAAGCCGAAGCAGCGGACTCCTCGGCAGCCTTGGAGAGCTCGGCCTGCTTAGCCCGATCGATCTCCGTCTTCTGTTCCAATCCCTGCGTGACGCTGAAATTCACCGCGTGTTCCTCCGCGTCTGTGAACCACACTAGGGGTTGGCGAGGGCCCTGCCCGGCGTCCAGAAGCTGCACATTAACGCCCTCCACTGTGGCATTAATTGGGGCGGCAGTGCTGTCTGAATCTTCGCCGCAGGCGGCCAGGGCAGTCACGGAAAGCATGGCTGCGAGCGCCAGGGCTCCTCGGGTTTTACGCATAGTCACGATTACACAGCCTAACAGGTGCCATGCCGATCACCGCCGTGGATTAAGAGAGCACGCGGTTGGGCACTAGACTGTACTTTCGTGACTTTCAAACGTGTTTCGGGGCCCGCGCTTGCCGTGCTGCTTTTCCTAGTTGCGATCGACCAGATCACGAAGTGGTTGGTCGTGGAGAATCTTGAGCCCCGAACCGCATATCCCGTGATCGGGGACTTTTTCCGTCTGTATCTCATTCGCAACCCTGGTGCTGCGTTTTCCATGGGAGTGGATGCCACCCTGGTGTTCTCCATGTTCCAAATCGCCGCCACAATCATCTGTGTGGTCGCCCTATTCCGCGTGCGTTCGTGGTGGTCGGCGACTCCGGCGATTCTTATTGGTGCGGGTGCGGCGGGTAATCTCATCGACCGCATCTTCCGCTCGCCGGGAGGTTTGCATGGCCATGTGGTCGATTTTCTCTCCTTCGGTGACTTTGCGATCTTCAACATTGCCGATTCTTGCATCACCGTCGGTGTATTCCTCTACGTGATCTATACGCTGTTCATTGAACCTCGACGCCAGAAGGACAGCACCGACACCGAGCGCCCCAAGAAAGAGGAAACCCACGCACAGGAGGACTCACTACGATGACCCGTGAAAATCGCGTGATGCCCGTGCCTGACGGACTCGCCGGGATGCGGGTCGATGCTGGCTTGTCCAGGCTGCTTGGATTGTCGCGCACAGCCGTGGCAGAACTCGCGAGCAATGGAGACATCCTCCAGGATGGGGCGGCTGCGGGGAAGTCCGATCGCCTCGTGGCCGGAGCTTGGCTGGATGTGACCCTGCCAGAGCCACCGCGCGACTTGGCCGCGGAGCCTCCGCAGCACGTCGAGGGAATGGACATTCTTTACTCCGACGATGACGTGATTGTTGTGGATAAGCCGGTCGGCGTGGCCGCGCACCCAACCCTCGGCTGGGAAGGCCCGACGGTCACCGCAGGGCTGGCTGCTGCCGGATTCCGCATCTCCACCTCCGGCCCACCCGAGCGTAAGGGGATTGTGCAGCGGTTGGACGTGGGCACTAGTGGCGTCATGATCGTGGCCGCATCCGAACGCGCCTACACGGTGCTCAAGCGTGCCTTCCGTAACAGGGAGGTGACGAAAACCTACCACGCCTTGGTTCAAGGGCACCCGGACCCGACGAGCGGCACGATCGACGCACCGATCGCCCGACACCCGTCCGCCGGTTGGCGATTCGCCGTGAGGGATGATGGCAAACACGCCGTGACGCACTACGACACGCTCGAGGCACACCGAGAAGCCAGCTTGCTCAAGGTGTCTCTGGAAACCGGGCGGACACACCAGATTCGAGTGCACTTCTCTTCGCTGCACCACCCCCTCGTTGGCGACCCGATGTATGGTTGCGATCCCAAGCTTGCTGAGCGCCTCGGGTTGATCAGACAGTGGCTCCATGCCGTGAGCTTGGGCTTCCCACACCCCAGCGGGAAGTTTATGACGGTTGAGTCACCCTACCCGGATGATCTGGCTGAAGCGCTACGAAGGTTGCGGGAGGCCAATGGTGTCCGATAAGTCTGGGAAGCCAGAAGTTCCCGATCAACACGGACGCCAAGCCATGGCTGCCGAAACGGCGTCGGTTGGCAATAATCACAGTCCCGTGCCAAGTCAGGATTTTCGCGCCCGTCAGCCACAGTCTTTCGAGGTGAATCGGAAGCGCCGCCGAGAACTGGATTGGGAGGACACACGTCGGCCGGCATGGGTCGCATGGGTGTCGGTGTTGTGTGTCGTCGCGCTGTTTGTGGCGGTATTGGCGTTGGCGCAGTCCGATCGTATTTCCAAGCCACAGAACGTCAACGGCGACCAGCTTGGTCCCTACGACCTATCGCGAGCGGACTATGACAAGGAGGCCGAAAAACTCATCGGCGAGATGCAGGGGGAGCAGGCACGATGGGCGCTAGTGAGCCCAGAGACTGCTGCGAGCGCTGAAGATCTGAACCGGCTATTTCAAGGAATGGACGGGCTGCGAGTGAGCACCCTGATGCTGGGACCCATCCAGTGGCCAATACCCGAGCCAGCCAAGGGGGAAACTCGCGAGGCGGTTTTCCAACAAGCTGTGGGAACGATGTCTCAGGGCTCCGGACTTCGAGCCCAGGACATTCGATTCGATGGCGTGCTGGTTCACGGTACGCCGGAGCAGCTGCGCCGCATTGATGCCACGGAGGGGATTCTTGCCGTGGAGCCAGCGCATCCAGAAGCAGTGTACGGGCGGATCGGGATCCGTCCTTTGTCTCCGCCGGAGTCCGAACAGTCAGCGCCCGCGCCTGATTTGGCTCAGCCAGGGGGTGCGGAGGGAGGCGCACCATGATCTGGGGACTCCTGGCTTATGGCATGTGGGGCTTATTCCCCGCATTCTTCCCGCTTCTTAAGCCGGCGGCGCCGCTGGAGATTCTGTCGCACCGAGTGGTGTGGACTTTCGTCTTCATGGCTGTGGTACTGCTGCTCATCCGTGGCTATAAGCAACTCCGCGCTATTACTTTCAAGCAATGGTTGGTAGTGACGGCTGCTGCCGTCGTCATCTCCATTAATTGGGGGCTCTACGTCTACGCGGTGAATAACGACCACGTGGCGGACGCAGCCCTGGGCTACTTCATTAACCCACTGGTTAGCGTGATGCTTGGGGTTATTGTCCTACGAGAAGGGCTCCGCGGGTTGCAGAGGATCTCCGTTGGCTTGGCCTTGGTGGCTGTCGTAGTGATGACGGTGATGCTGGGCAATCCGCCTTGGATCTCCCTGGGCTTGGCTTTGTCCTTTGGTATCTACGGTCTCATTAAGAAGCAGATTCAGCTATCGCCGCAAATTTCGCTGATGGCGGAGACGAGTGTGTTGGCTCCAGTTGGCGTAGTGTATATTGCGGTCCTGCAGACGCAGGAGATGAATACTTTCACCACGGAGGGGACAGGACATGCGGTGCTACTCATGTTCGCCGGTGTGGTGACGGCGCTGCCCTTGCTGTGCTTCGCGCGTGCGGCACACGAGATGACGCTGACGAGCTTGGGGATGGTGCAGTACTTTACCCCCATGTTGCAGATGCTGTGGGCGGTGTTCGTGACGAAGGAGTATATCGAGCCGGGGCGGTGGATTGGCTTTGTCATCATTTGGGTGGCCCTGGTGATATTCATCGCCGATCTCCTTCGTATTGGGCGCAACAACCGGCGTGCGCGACGGGCCGTTCCCCTGGAATCTGGGGACCGTACCGCGGGCGACTAAGGGGTCTGACCTGGAAACTGAGGGCTGTGGCGCGGGCGATTGAGGGTCTGCCGCGGGGTAGCCCGCCCCAGCGGAGGGAGCGTTAAACGCGACCTGTGGCGATATTTCTGCTCGATCGAAATTTTGCCACCGTTGGCGTGGCTTTTCCTAAAATCGCCATCGATCGTGTGGCGAAATTCCGGAGTGCGGGGAAATTTCGCCACGGCAGAATTGAGGGGAGCCCTCGCTTCCTGACAATCCTCAGCAATCCGATAGAGCCGCCCGACAACCGCGAGCCGCTCGATCACCCCGAAACGCCCAGCAAGTTCGGGCCGTGGCGCCAGCCGGAGAACCGTGCCATCGTCGCTGTGCGAAACGCCCAGCAAGTTCGGGCCGTGGACTAGGCCAAGCCGAAAATGCGATCCACCATCGCGTTGCGGAAGACTCCCTGCGGATCCACCTTCGCCCGAAGGTCGGTGGCGGCCGCCAAGTCCTCGTGCCGCTCTAACAAATCCTCGTGGGTAAGACTGTGCATCTTGCCCCAGTGAGGGCGACCAGCCGCGGCCTTGAAGATCGGCTCGACCCGGCGGAAGTAGGCCCACTGATCCTGGGTGTGGTAGCGGTGAATCGCAATGTAACAGGACTCACGCCCCTTTGCCGTCGATAGTGGCACATCATCGGCGCTGGTAGCCCGAACCTCGATGGGGAACAATACGCTCTCATCCATCGTGTTAATCGCCTTGTGCACCTCGGCCAAGACCTCGCTGGCATCGGCAAGCGGGACCGCGTATTCCATCTCGTTAAACTTCACGCGTCGAGGTGTGACGAATACTCCGTGGGCAACGTCGGAGTACTCTCGCTGGGCCAGTCCCTTCGCAGACAGCTGCGCAAACGTCTTCGTCAGCCCTGGGAACGGGCCGGTCAGTTTGTTCAACACGCCGAAAGCAGAGTTGCTCAGAATGTCATCGTCGATGATGGATTTCCAGCGTGGGATGGGCTTGGTCGGGTAGTCGCCTGGCCTGCGGGTATTGGTCTTGACATGCGCTACTTCGGTCTGCGGGAACCAGTAATACTCCAGGTGATCAGCAGCGTGTACACGCTCTTTAAAGTTCTCAACCACCGGCCCCAACGGTTCCGCAGCTTCGCGTGCCTCCAGCACGAACGTCGGAACCACATCCATCTCCACCTCGGTGATGATGCCCCAGGCGCCCAGAGAGATTCGTGCGAGGTGGAATAGCTCACGGTTGAGCTCCTCCTCCGAGTCAGGATGGCAGTAACGCGCCACGCCGTCTGGTGTCACGATGCGGAAGCTGCGGACCATCCCCGCGAAACCCGTAAAGCCCACCCCGGTGCCGTGCGTGCCTGTAGAGATCGCGCCGATGATGGATTGCGGATCCACGTCTCCTTGATTGGCAAAAGCTACACCTAGCGGCCGAAGGAGATCGGGACAGTCGCGCAACCGCGTACCCGCACGGAGCGTGACCGTCATTTTCTCTGGATCGAATTTCACCATACCGCTCATCTTGTCGAGGTTGACGAGCGTGCCATCGGTCTGTGCGACTGGGGTGAAAGAGTGCGACGCACCGACAGCTTTCAGCCGCCCAGCAGAGGCAGCGGTCTTATTCACCAGCTCGATAACCTCGGCCTCAGATGCCGGTTGAACGATGTCGCTCGGGTTGGCAGTCACCGCACCCGACCAGTTGCTCCACTTCGTAGTGCCCATTAGACAAAGATCCTTCCTTCACCACGGTAGGTGGGCCATTCGTCGACCAGCTCACCGTTCGATACCACCAACACTGTGTTGATATATTCCGTTTGCTCGCCGGCTTTCGACGGACGCATCCAGACGTGATCGCCCAGACGCAGGTCGTGTGCAGCCTCCCCGGTGAGTGGAGTTTGTACTTCACCGAAGCCTTCGAGTGGATTGGTTTTGAGTCCCCGTGGCCAATCAACGACCGGTTGCCTGTCTTTTCCTACGGGGCCCGACGCCACCCTGCCGCCGCCCGCAACGGTGACTGTTTTCGGTGCGGGGCGGCGGACGACGGGAACGACGTACCACTCGGCCGGCTGAGGGCTGAATGTCTTGTAGTTATCGAATAGTGCTGGGCCGATGATTCCCGATCCAGCGCCGATTTCTGTGACGGACTTCTCGGCACTCGTGGTCTCGAGGGAGCCGGTGCCACCACCATTGACGAATTCCAGTGGTGCGTGTCCTGTGATGCGTAGCTCCTCGGAAACTGCGTCAACGATGGTGGCGCGCCGGGTTGCCAGCTCCTTGGTGGAGATTTTCTTCATCAGAGCTACGGCAGGGGAGGTGTCTGTGGTTCCGGCGATTTGTCCTTCATAGGCCATGAGTCCGACGAGCGTGAATCCAGGGCGGGAGCTAATGACCCGTGCGAGGCTGCGCACGTCGGCGGCCGAATGCAGGGGAGACCTCAGAGCTCCGATGTGGAGTGCTCCGAGCTGATAGCTGGCGTCCACATCAATACATACGCGGACGTTCGCACGCTGTTCGGCGGACACGACGTTGTCGATGAGATCCAGATGATCTGCGGAGTCGACCATGAGCGTGATGGAGCGCAGAAAGTGCGTGTCTGCGATGAGACGATGAATCGCCTCTTTATCGGCCGAAGGGTAGGCGACGAGTACGTCATCGCTCATCCCGGTCTCCACGAGCCAGAGAGCTTCGTTGAGGTTGTAGGCCAGGATGCCCTCGTAGCCGGGGAGTTCGAGGACGCGGGAGATGAGGGAACGGATGCGGATGGACTTGCTGGCGACACGGATGGGGGTGCCGTGTGCCCGGCGGGTCATGTCGGCGGCATTGGCGAGGGCAGCGTCGAGATCCAGCACTGCGAATGGTGCGTCGAGATGCGCGACGGCGGATCTGATTTCTGGCTTCATCACTCTAACTCTACGGGTGAGTTGTGACTCCGTCCTGGGAAATAAAAATGTTTTTCCAGCGGATTTTGGGGCTGCGGGGAAGTGGGTATTGTGGGCGATTATGGGTAAGTCGTCATTCGTGCATCTCCACAACCACACCGAATATTCCATGCTCGATGGCATGGCCAAGGTCGACATGCTGGCCGAAGAAGTAGTCCGCCAGGGCATGCCAGCAGTGGGAATGACGGACCACGGCAACATGTACGGCGCCGATGCTTTCTACCGAGCTATGACCGCGGCGGGTGTGAAGCCCATCATTGGCATCGAGGCTTACATGGCTCCGGATTCCCGCTTCAACATGAACCGCGTGCGATGGGGTAACCCAGAGCAGAAGCGCGATGACGTCTCCGCCTCCGGCGCCTACCTGCACCAGACGATGATCGCCGAAAATGTCACTGGCCTGCGCAATCTCTTCTACTTGAGCTCCATGGCCAGCTACGAGGGGCAGCTGGGTAAGTGGCCCCGCATGGACATGGAACTCGTGGAATCCCGCTCCGAAGGCATTATCGCCACCACCGGTTGCCCATCAGGCGATGTGCAAACGCGTTTGCGTTTGGGACAGTTCGACGAAGCGGTCAAGGCTGCAGGTAAGTGGCAGGATATCTACGGCAAGGACAATTATTTCCTCGAGTTGATGGATCACGGCCTGGACATCGAAAAGCGCGTGCGTGACGACCTGCTGGAGGTTGGGCGCAAGCTCAATATCCCACCGCTGGTGACGAATGACTGCCACTACGTGCTGGAAAGCCAAGCCCCTGCACACGAGGTGATGCTGTGTGTGCAGTCCGGCTCCACAATGGACGAGCCGACCTCAGATAACGGCGGCAAGAGGTTTGCCTTTTCCGGTTCGGGTTACTACGTGCGTACCGCCGAGGATGTCCGCGCGCAGTGGGACCACGTGGTGCCCGATGGCTGCGACAACACACTCTGGGTGGCCGAGCGTGTGCAGGACTACAGCGAGGTCTGGGAGGAACACCCGCACGACCGCATGCCGATTGCCGATGTGCCGGAGGGGCACACACCGACCACGTGGTTGACGCATGAAGTGATGCGTGGCCTGGAGGACCGCTTCGAGGGTGGTGAGGTTCCTGCGGAGTACATCGACCGGGCGAAGTACGAGATCGATGTGATTGACATGAAGGGCTACCCGTCCTACTTCCTCATCGTCGCTGAGCTAATTAAGCATGCTCGCTCGGTGGGCATTCGCGTGGGACCGGGACGTGGCTCCGCTGCCGGTGCATTGGTGGCCTATGCACTGACGATCACCAACATTGACCCGATCGAGCACGGATTGTTGTTCGAGCGCTTCCTCAACCCAGAGCGCCCGTCCGCGCCGGATATTGATATCGACTTCGACGATCGTCGCCGCGGCGAAATGATTCGCTATGCCTCCGATCGCTGGGGTGAGGACAAGATTGCCCAGGTGATTACCTTCGGCACGGTGAAGACGAAGCAGGCCATCAAGGACTCTGCTCGTGCACACTTCGGCCAGGCGGGCTTCCAGATGGCCGACCGCATTACGAAGACCTTGCCTCCAGCGATCATGGCGAAGGACATTCCGCTGCACGGCATCATGGATCCGGAACATGAGCGTTATAACGAGGCCGCGGAGACCCGCCAGCTCATCGAAACCGACCCGGACGTCAAGAAGATTTACGACGACGCCCTGGGCCTCGAGGGTGTGGTCCGCCAAGCGGGCGTGCACGCCTGTGCGGTGATTATGTCCTCCGTGCCGCTGCTGGACTGCATTCCCATGTGGAAGCGCAAAGCCGACGGCGCGCTGATCACCGGCTGGCCGTATCCCGCCTGTGAGGCTATCGGCCTGCTGAAAATGGACTTCCTGGGTCTGCGCAACCTCACGGTGATCGGTGACGCTCTGGAGAACATCAAGGCCAACCGCGATTTCGATCTGGACTTGGAGAACTTGTCGACGGAGGATGACCCGACCTATCAGTTGCTGGCGCGCGGCGAAACGTTGGGCGTGTTCCAGCTGGACTCCGGCGGCATGCAGGAGCTGCTGAAACGTATGCAGCCCACGGGCTTTAATGACATCGTCGCCGCACTGGCGCTGTACCGCCCGGGGCCAATGGGTGTTGGCGCTCACTGGGAGTACGCGGATCGCAAGAATGGCCGCAAGCCGATCGTGCCTATCCACCCAGAGCTCGAGGAGCCTCTGAAGGAGATTCTGGAGGAGACCTACGGTCTCATCGTCTACCAGGAGCAGATCATGAAGATCTCGCAAAAGGTAGCGAACTACACGGCCGGCCAAGCCGATGGTTTCCGTAAGGCCATGGGTAAGAAGAAGCCCGAGGTGCTGGAGAAGGAGTTTGTCAACTTCGAGGGCGGCATGAAGGAGAATGGTTATTCCGCAGACGCCATTAAGACGCTGTGGGATACGATCCTCCCGTTCGCGGGCTACGCGTTCAACAAGTCGCACGCTGCAGGCTATGGCCTAGTGTCCTTCTGGACGGCGTATTTGAAGGCCAACTACGCACCGGAGTACATGGCTGCACTGCTGACGAGTGTGTCCGATAAGAAGGATAAGTCTGCCATCTACCTGGCCGACTGCCGCCACCTGGGAATTAAGGTGCTGTCCCCGGATGTCAATGAGTCCCGCTTTACCTTCCAGCCGGTGGGTGAGGATATTCGTTTCGGTCTGGGCGCGGTGCGCAACGTCGGTGAGGAAGTGGTGGAGTCCATCATCGCCTCCCGTGAGGAAAAAGGCCTGTTCAAGGACTTTTCGGACTACCTGGATAAGATCGACGCCACGGCCTGCTCCAAGCGCGTGACCGAGTCCTTGATCAAGGCTGGTGCCTTTGACTCGCTCGGTCATCCACGCAAGGGACTGGTGCTGATTCATGAGGACGCAGTGGATGCCGTGATCTCGACGAAGAAAGCGGCAGCGAAGGGACAGTTCGATCTCTTCGCGGGTCTCGGTGCCGAGGAAACTGGGGATGCTTTCCACATTGCTGTGCCTGACCAGGTGTGGGAGCGCAAGCATGAGCTCGCCCTCGAGCGCGATATGCTGGGCCTCTACGTTTCCGGTCACCCCCTAGATGGCTTCGAGGATGCGCTTGAGGCTCAGATCGACACTCCACTGACTCAAGTGCTGTCCGGCGAGCTGGCGGATAACAAGGAGATCAAGATCGGCGGCATCATTTCCTCCGTGGAGCGCCGTGTGGATCGCAATGGTAGCCCGTGGGTCATCGCCACGGTGGAGGATCACCACGGAGCCCAGGTGGAACTGCTGGTGTTTGCCAAGACCTACCAGATGGTCGCTCCGCAGATCGTGGAGGACAATATCGTCTTGGCTAAGGCACGTATCCGTTACAAGGATGACCGCATGAGCCTGTTCTGTGAGGATCTGAAGTCCGCGGAGTTGTCCGTGGGAGCGGGCTCGGGCGTGCCTTTGCGCTTGCACATGCGCGTGGACCAGGCCACTCCGGAGAATTTGGAGCGCCTGCGCCGCGTGTTGACCCAGAATAGGGGCGATTCTGATGTGTACCTCACCGTCGTTGATGGAGAGGAAGAAGTACAGTACATGCTCGCCCCGGAGATGCGGGTGAATAAGTCGCCCTCACTAATGGGAGATCTCAAGGCCGGCACCTGGGAAGGAATCTTTAGCTAACTATGGTTGAGCCATCTCGAAGTGATGTCCGTGGAGAAACGCAGGGCGTAAGCCAGGCGCAGACCATCGTCGTCTCCGCTGTCGCGTTGCGCGACGCCACAGGTCGCTTGCTCACGGTGAGGAAGCGAGGAACGGAGAAGTTCATCCAACCTGGCGGCAAACCGGAGCCGGGGGAGAGTGATCGGCAGGCCGCGTTGCGTGAGGTGAAGGAGGAGGTGGGCCTCGATCTCGATCCAGCACGACTGGAGCTGGTGGGTGTGTACTCGCAGGAGGCCGCCAACGAGGCCGATCACACCATCGAAGCCCATTTGTTTGAGTACACCGAGCGCATCGAAACTGATGTGCAGGTCGCGGCGGAGATCGAGGAGATGCGCTGGCTGGATTTCTCCGAGGGAAGCGAGCTGCCGGATACCCTGGCACCATTGATCCGCAATGTGGTCTTGCCGATGTACGGGTGCCGCGAGGTAAAGGCAATTGCCGTTTACACAGGGGCGCGTTCCGGTAAGGATCCCGCGTTCACGGCCCTAGCGGGGCACCTCGGTCGTAGTCTGGCAGAGGCCGGTGTGACCTTGGTCTATGGCGGTGGTAAGGCCGGATTGATGGGATCTGTGGCCGATGGCTGCCTCGCAGCCGGCGGAGAGGTGATCGGCGTGATTCCGCGGGATCTGGTGGACCGGGAACTGGCTCATCCTGCCCTCACCCGCTTGGAAGTTGTGGACTCGATGCACGAGCGCAAGGCCCGCATGGTGGAACTTGCCGATGGCTTCGTGGCTCTCCCCGGAGGTGCGGGAACCCTCGATGAGCTCATGGAGGCGTGGACATGGCAGCAGCTTGGGATCCATGCCAAGCCCATCGCGCTGGTCGATTCCGACTACTGGCAGCCGCTGCTTTCTATGCTTGACCACATGGTGGATGCGGGTCTCGTCCGGCCTGAGGATCGCAATGCCTTCGAAGTCCTCGATGATCCCGCCCTGGTTGTGCCCCAGTTCAACCGCTGGGCTCCACCGAAGCCCAAATGGCGCTAGTCGTCGCACTAAAGACTTTTTACGACAGATCGATGCGCATATCTGAGGCTGCGTTGGGCCGCATTTCCGACTGATCGATCTCTAAGCCACCGCCGCTGAAGGTGGCTGTCACAGAGCCACCGTCTTCCTGCGGCGAGTAGTACTCCGCGCCGGGTGCCTTGAGATCAAAGGTCACCGTCGAATCGTCCGCCTGGTGCGGATTGTCCACGAGGTAGTACATCTCCGGCGCCGGGTTCTTGATGATCTTGCCTTGGTGGAAGTAGATCACCGTGGAGGTGGGGCTTTCCCAGGCGGCCACCTCGCGTTCATCGGCAAAGACGCCCTGGAGGTGCACAAAGCTGAGGGGAGCGCAGGGATCGTAGCCGTTGTCGACGATCTTGTAGCTGTAGGGATACGTCGTGTAGGAGGGGATCTTATCGGCATGTAGTCCGGAGGTTGCCAACGTGTTGTTCGCGCAATCATCCGCAGTGCCCGCCGGTGTGTCGTCGGAGTCGGTCTGTGCGCTGTCCGTTTCTGCACTGTCCGTCTGTGAACTTGACGCCACAGCGTCCCTGCTCGAGGTCGTGGCAGATCCACCGGGGTTGAACGTGGCTTCCATACCCTCTGTGCCTTTATCAGCGCACCCGGCGAGGACGAGCGCTGTTGCGCTGAGAACGGCCACGAGCGTGGCCACGGGGCGATTGTTCGAGTGACCACCTGAGGTGGAAAGGTAAAGGCGAGCGATCATAGCCCCATTATGATCGAACGGAGTGCGTCACTCCTCATCTGCCGGGGAGATCTCCACGCGATACCCCCACCCATCAAGCCCGCGAGCTGGGGCATCCGAGAGGTTCACGGTCACCGTGACCACCGACTCTGGCGCTTGGTAGGTGAGCTCGATCCAGCGCCCGCTGACGTCGTAATCCACATCCTTGGCCTCGGTTCGCTCGACGGTAAATGGCTCACCGGACAGTGGCTCGTCAGAGTGCCAGGCAATATCGACAAGCTCGGCATCATAGAGCTCGTATTTTTCCCGCAGTCTCAGTAGCTCTTTGTAGCCGGCGAGAACGCGGGCATGCTCGCCCTTGTCGCGTTCTTCCCACTTCAGCTTGGAATCAAGGAAAGTCTGTTCGTCGGCTGGATCCGGCACTTCCTGTGGATTCCACCCGGCGCGGGCGAACTCCCGCATGCGTCCCTCGCTAGTGAGGCGGTTGAGCTCTGGGTCCTCGTGATCCACGAAGAACGCGAAAGGCGTGGAGGCACCCCATTCCTCGCCTTGGAAGAGCATGACGCTAAATGGGCTGGTGAGAACGAGAGCTGCCTTGGCAAGCTGCTGTTCTACGGTGAGGTTCATGCTCGGGCGGTCGCCAGCGGCTCGGTTGCCGGTCTGGTCGTGGGTGGTGGTGTAGGTGACGAACTGCGAATAGTCCGGATCCTCCAATGCTCGACCGTGGGTGCGGCCACGGAAACTGGAGAATCGACCATCGTGCCAGAACACGCGCTGGAAAGTTGTGGCCAGTACCTCGACCGTGCCGAAATCGCTGTAGTAGGCATGGTTTTCTCCAGAGACAGCGGTGTGAATTGCGTGGTGCACATCGTCATCCCACTGGGCCACTCCGAAGCGCTCGGTGAACTTCGGGTCGTTCTGGTCGGTTTCGGCGATGAGGTAACTCGGGGCGGCGGCATCGCGCATTTGCTCAATAATGCTCACAGCTCCCACATCGTCGAGGGCGTGAACAGCATCGAGTCGCAGGCCATCGATGCCGAACTCCTTCGTCCAGATCTCCACCGCATCCAGGATGTAGGCGCGAACCTCGTCCGATTGAGGCCCCTGGATGTTGACAACCTCACCCCAGCCGGTGGATCCACCGGACGTGTACGGTCCGAAAACGCCCGTGTAGTTGCCGTCCGGGCCAAAGTGGTTGTAGACCACATCGAGGATCACGGCCATCCCCTTGGCGTGAGCTGCCTCAACGAAACGCAGCAGGGCATCTGGGCCGCCGTACAACTCCGAGACTGCATGCCAGCTCACACCGTCATAGCCCCAGTTGCGCTTGCCGCCGAACGGCTGAATCGGCATGAGCTCGACAGCCGTGACACCAGTATCGACGAGATCATCAAGACGCTCGATCGCGGAGTCCAAGGTTCCCTCCGGCGTGAAGGTTCCCAGGTGCATCTCGTAGATCACCTCACCCTTCAGTGGACGCCCGAGAGGCTCTACCTTGCGGTCAGCTTCCCACACTTGGGACAGCCCGTGGATGCCATCCGGTTGGCGTCGAGATCGAGGATCGGGAAACACGGGCGAGCCATCCACGCTGAAGCCATAGCGTGCCCCCAACTCGCGCGGCAGGTCTGCGATGAACCAATCGCCCTCGCGCGTCATCGCGTGCCGCGCACCATCCAGTTCCAACTCAACGTTCTCGGCCTTAGGTGCCCACACACTAAACATGCACCCAAGCCTAACTGCGATAATGAAACCATGCCCGCGAAGTCAGTGAATCAGCCCAGCTATCTCCTCCCTGCCGATGACGAATGGGCGGCCGAAGTTGAGATTAAACGCTCCCACTTCATTGGCATCGCCAGACGAACCGCAACGGAGGAACAGGCGCGGGAGTTTATTGACGACGTGCGATCGCGGTATCCGGATGCTCGTCACCACTGCACTGCGTTCGTTGTGCACATGGATAATGCCCAGCCGATTGAACGCTCGAGCGATGATGGGGAACCAGCTGGCACGGCGGGTCAACCCATGCTGGAGGTCTTGCGTGGTTCCGAAATTCAAGACATTACCGTGGTCGTGGTGCGCTACTTCGGGGGTGTGAAACTCGGCACGGGCGGATTGGTACGTGCCTACCAAGACACGACGAAGGCTGTGCTTGATGAGGTCGCCGTGGTGCGCCGGCGACCGCTCGAGCTCTATACAGTCAGCATTCCCCATGCGGACGCGGGCGCCGCCGAGTCCGACATTCGCCGGAGTGGCATCGAGGTACTGAACGTGGATTATGCCGCTGAGGCCATCTTCACCCTGGCGGTAGAACCGGGGACGGACATCGATGGTGTGATCGCCCGTGTGACCAGCGGACGGGTGGAGCCGAAAGCTGCTGGCGAGCGGTGGGTCGATGGGGCAGTAAAATAGGGGGTTATGACTATGAGTAACCGTCCTAGCAATGATCCTGTGTCCAAGCGCAAGGCGGAAATGCGCAAGTACGCCAACATCGCCCGAGGTTCCCTCGCCGTCGGCGTGATCAGCCTGCTGGTTGGCCTGTTCCTGGTGAAGATTCCTGTGTTGGCAGCAGTGGTGCCGATCATCGCCGTGGTCGTTTTCTTTGCCGCGACGTGGAAGATTAAGGGCATCATCGAGCACCAGGACGAGTGGTAACCGGGGCATCACGCCCCGCATCGGGTGCGGTACAGCGCAGTCGGTATCCTGCTGAACTATGAATGACAAAGCGGTGCGCATCGACGCTTGGGTTTGGGCGGTGCGCCTGTATAAAACGCGCACCGCGGCAGCGGAGGCCGTTCGCGCTGGCCACGTGAAGCTCAACGGTGTGGCGGTCAAGCCCGCCCAGCATGTCGTCGTGGGGGACACGGTGCGTGCCTGGGTGCATCACCGTGAACACATCGTGGAGGTGGCTCAACTGCATTCGAAGCGCGTCGGACCCGCGATTGCGCGCGCAGCTTACGTCGACCACTCGCCGCCGCCACCGTCGAAGGAGATCCTCGCGTCCATGCCTAAACGCGACCGGGGTGCGGGCCGGCCAACGAAGAAGGAACGACGCCAAATGGATCGCCTGATGGGGCGCTAGTTGGTGAGAAAAGTGGCTGTCCTCTAGCGCGATTTATAGGGTTTGCTGGCCGATCTTTTGCCAACGATTACCCAGGCGCCCTGGCCGAGAGCTCGTGTCGTCGCCGATGTGAACAGTCTTCTTAATGTGTTCACGGCCGAAGTGTAGGAGCAGCATGTCGTCGAGGAGACGTACTTGGCCTGGGGGATAGGGGTATTTGAAGGCATGTTGAACTGCAGCAATATTTTCAGTTGAGAGCAGCTCCGCCAATTGGGTGTTCGTCGTGATGTTGTGTGCGGCGAGCATATCAACGGCGTACCCGTAGTAGGCCACCTTGGACAAGGGGTAGGTGTCGCCAAGAATATCGACGAGCAACCGCGGGAGCGTGGCTTCGTCGATCGGTCCTTGGTACTGATCCGCCTCCGGACATGACGCATCAATCGACTGAGCGATGAGGTCGAATTGCTGATCGGCGAGCTCGATTAGCCCTGCCGCCAGCGTGAATGCGCGCTGCACCTGAGGGTCGGTCGAACCGGTGAGATTCTTGTATCGAATATCGTGCTCGAACTCCGCCCAGGCGTGCTGCAAGACAGTGCGCAGCTGAATCTCCATTGGGATGTCGCCCAGTTGAGGCACGCGCACAATAACGTGGTGGGAGGCATAACCAAAGCCGCCGCGCCGGGCAGTCTCAGCTGCTTTATCCATCACCCGTTCGACATCGAAGAGGTCCTCAATGACCTTGAGCAGTTGCGGGATCTCCGCGGAGTGATAGGTGATAACACGCACGCCAAGGAGGTCGTAGGCGCTGCTGACGTCCACGTAGTCCGGGTAATTCGGGTTCGCCAGCTTCGCCAAGAAACTCACGCGTTCCTTGATCCGTACGACAACCTGGTCGTAGGTAATACCGGCATCGTTGAGAGAATCCTCAATGAGGGTCTTGACGTCCATGCAGACCGCCGGATGCTCACCGATCCATGTGTCGTATTGAGCCAGCACAGCAGCGGTATCGATTGCTCGGTCAGTACGGTGGCCGTCGAGCAACGGTGCCTCAGGTGACTGGTGGTTGTGGGAACTGCGGGGATTGCTGTTCATAGTCTTTCCCTGGGCTACGCCAGTTTGGTCAGCAGAGCCTGGCCGCGCTCGGAGAACAAATCAGCTACCTTGACCTCGCCTTGCCACATTGCGCCACTGGCTAGCTGGTCCTCCCATAGACCCTCCGGCAGGGTTACTGTCGTGTTACCCCATCCGCCGGCGCGCTCCACGGTGATGGGGCGCCGGGTGACGAGGGTGATGACGTCCTCTCCTCGCATCATGCCGAGGACAGCCCTGTAGAGCTCGCCTCTGGCCATGACCGGCAAGTAGGAGGCCTCATCCAGTTCTTTCTGCGTGCGGACGTTCAGGGCCTTGACGATCATCGCGAGGCGTTCGTCATCATCGGTGCGAATATCCCCACGGCTGATGCGCTCCAGGGCTTCTTCACGCTCGTCGTAATCCACCCGGCGGCGATTGTCCGGGTCGACGAGGGAATCAGTGAAGAACTCGGTGCCTTGGTAGATGTCGGGGATGCCCGGCGACATGAGCTGCAATAATTTCTTGGAGTTGGCAATGACTTTGCCGCCCGCATCGATTTTTCGCACGAATTCGGTGATCGGCGCGGAATGAGTGTCGATGAGTTCATCGATCCACTCATGGATGGAGGATTCGAATGCCTCGTTGTTATCGAACCATGTCGTGTGCACACCGGCCTCGCGCATTGCCTTTTCGGCATAGGAGTGCAGGCGGGCGCGTAGCTCGTCACTGACCTCGCCTTCTGCTGGCCACACTCCGACGATATTCTGCAGGAGGAAGTGACAGGTCATCCCATCCACATAGGGGACCGCTTCACAGAGATCGGCGAATTCCTCGTAGACCTCGGTGAATGCCGTGATGCGGGAACGCACATCTTCGCCGCGTTTCGTATCATGCGTCGTCAAGGCGGTCATAGCCCGAGGCCACAGCCGTGCACGCTCGGCCTGCAGCATGTGGTACTCCGCTGGGGAGACGCCGAAGCGCCCAGGTGCGCCGCCAACCTCTTGCAAGCTCACCAGTCGGGAACCACGGTAGAACGCGGTGTCCTCCACGCCCTTGGCCATCACAGCGCCGCACACCTGGGCGAAGCGCGTGTTGGCTTCACCGAAGGAGAGCAGTGCAGTGGAAATGAGGTCAAGGGCATCGGCTCGCTCAGGATGCGCGATCAGATGATGTGCGATGACGGTACTGGTGACGCGGGATAGGGATTGGTAATCGGCACGGTAGACGGGCATGGCGGCGATGAGTCCAACGAGTGTTTCCTCGAGAACGTCATCGGGGACATCGTCACCGGACGTGGACCAGTTATCGTTACGTACGGCGCGGGCTAGGCGCCGAACTTCCGCAGCCAGCTCGGAACGGGCAACCTCGGCCTTGAGTTCCTCCTCTGCCTTTTTGAAGGCAGCGCTATCCCACTTGGATCCCGTCCACTTCTCCGCTAAGGCATCCATGTGCTTCACTGCGGGGCGATTGACGAACACCCCATCGAACTCACGCAGCGCGTCGTAGCCCGTGGTGCCATCCACGTGGAGACGGGGATCCAGCGGCTCGGTGACGCCGAGGATCTTTTCCACCAGCAGCCAGCGATTCTCACCGATCAGGTTGCGCAGGGACTCCAGGTAGCCGAAAGGATCTGCGAGGCCATCCGGGTGGTCTACGCGCACACCATCAATGATGTCGGCGGCGATCAGCTGATTGAGAATACGGTGTGTGTGCTCGAAGACAATCGGATCTTCTTGTCGCAGGCCTGCCAGACCGTTGATGGAGAAGAACCGACGGTAGTTGATGATGCCGTCCCGCCAGTACATCAGGCGGTAATGCTGCTTGTCATGTACCTCTTGCGGGGTCCCATTTTCTGTCCCAGGAGCCAAGGGGAATTCGTGCTCGTAATAGCGCAGCACTCCGGCTTGTGCATCCACCTCTAGTGCCTCGACGTCCTCCTCGCTACCGAGGATGGGCAGGCCAAGGCGACCGCCCGCTCCGTTTTCCTCTGACCAATCGATGTCGAAGTATTCGGAGAATTCGGAATCCTGGCCGTGCTTGAGAACATCCCACCACCACGCGTTCAGCTTTGGCTCATCTACGCCCACGTGATTGGGAACGATGTCCACGAGTAGTTTGATGCCCGCCGCGTGGGCTGCCTCTGCGAGGGAGCGCAGTCCTTCGATACCCCCAAGCTCCGGGTTAATCGTTGTCGGGTCTGTGACGTCGTAGTTATGGGTTGAGGCTGCCGGTGCAGTCAGTACAGGGGAGAGGTAGAGATGGCTGACCCCCAATTTTGCGTAGTAATCGATGCGTGCTTCGGCATCCGCGAAGGTAAAGGCATCGTCTGGGCTGGAAGCAGGGCCTCGCAATTGCAAGCGGTAAGTGGCAGACATGCCTTCTACTTTAGGGGAAGCGCCATGCAGTAGCCCGCAGAAAGATCCATCGGCCCAATCCACCCCTGACGAATGTCAGCGTGGGAGGCCGGACAAGCCAGGATTCGTCCCTGCTTGTAATACACCGCGGCGGATTCTCCCAATTGCAGCTCAAGTGCTTCGATGAGAATTGCAGCCAGACTAGGGTGCGTCAATAAGCTGCCGACCGGTAGCGCATGCTCGATGACCCGAACCTCCAGCCAGTCCTGATCCAATCGACGGTATTCCAGCGCGGAGCCGTGCTCTTCATGGAGATGGCTGAGGCGCTGACGCATATGCCGGGCACGTTCGTGCCAGCGGACACTGGGTCGCCCTGGGCCTTCGGGAATTTGTGCTGCTAGGCCACTGCCAACAGGAACGGTGATCGGATTTTTGAAAGGATTGCGCGGAGCTTCAGTGAGAGTCAACATGCTCCATGGGACTCCGCGGTTGCTTGAAAAGTTCACGCGTTGCCGCGAAAAATCGACAAGTCGCGCATGCGAGGACGATAAGTCCTGCATGCGAGGATGTCGGTCGGAGCGCCTGTGAACTTTTATTTCTTGCCGACGAGACCGAGGAACTCCTCGAAATCGAGGATGCGAATGTCCTGGCCTTTGTCCTGCAGCTCGCGGGCACGCTTTTCCTTACTGGTCATCGTGGCCCACTCGCCAACGATCAGCATGGTCGTTTTCTTCGTCACGTTCTTTCCCACCGTGCCGCCGGCCTGCGCAATCATGTCCCAGACTTCGCCCTTGTCATAAGGTGCCACGTCGCCGGTGACGGTGACATTCTGCCCGTAAAATGGGTTGTCGATATCCGCGTCTTTGTTAGCCTCCGGCACTTCGTCCGGTGTTGCGACCTTGGCCCATGGTGCGCGTTGTTGCGTCGGCTTGCCGTTGTTCTTTTTCTCCGACACCACCGCGTTCGCATCCCCATTTTCTTCCGTGGATCTGCCAGCGGATGCCCACTCGTCAGCGGTCACTGGGCCACTACCATCCGCAGCCTTTTGCGGTGTAGCGGCGGAGGCAGTAACGGGCAGATCTTCCAGTGGGTAGCCTGCCTGCAGGTTCGTGAGACGGGCGTTAATGGCTTCGAATTCAGCGGTTTGACCAGGTGAAAAGCGGATCAAGGGTCGCTGCTCGGCAGACAACAACTCGATCCACCCAGGGCTCAGCCCATCGGGGGCCTGGTGGTACCAGCCGCGCAGTTCCGAGGTAGCGATGGTGGCTTCGGGCTGCAGGGAGGAAGCCAACAGGCTACGGGTGACTCGCACGCCCTCGGAAGTGATAGCGACCTCCGCTCCGCGTGCGGGCAGCGTGTGGGTATCAGTCGTCGAGGTATCCGTCATGGATTGACCACCGTGTCCAGGGGGCGTTGGAGGATAACCACGCTGCGGCCTTCCACCTGAATGCTTTCCCGAGGCCCGTAAACGCGAGCCTCCTCGGGGACGCCGGAGGTCAACTGGGTATCAAGAATCACGGTCCACTTGCCTTCTTCACCCGGCTCCACATGCATCACGGACTCGCGAGCTGGCATCGTAAACTCGATTGGTTCGTGGTGGGCGTTGAACAGCAGGAGGAAAGAATCGTCCGTAACTGGTCGCCCCTGACGGTCCGGCTCAGCAATCGCATTGCCGTTGAGGTGCACCATCAGCGCCTTACCAAAGTGCTGGGACCAGTCATCCTCTGTCATCAACTTTGCCTGCGGCGTCAGCCACGCGATATCACGCTCGGCGACGTCCTCGCCCAGTGGACCGCCAGCGAGGAAGCGTCGGCGACAGAAAACAGGATGCGACTTGCGTAGCTTCAGCAGGTAGCGAGTGAACCTGTGCAGATCCTCATCCGCATTCTCCCAGTCCATCCAGGAGATTTCGTTGTCCTGGCAGTACACGTTGTTATTGCCACCCTGGGTGCGTCCGAGCTCGTCGCCGTGGGACAACATCGGCGTGCCCTGCGAAAGAATGAGGGTAGTCAGGAAGTTCCGCCTTTGCTGTTGGCGGAGTGCCACGACCGCCTCGTCGTCCGTCTCACCTTCCACACCGCAATTCCACGAACGGTTGAAAGACTCACCATCGCGGTTGTCCTCACCATTGGCGCTATTGTGCTTGTCGTTGTAGCTCACCAAATCGTTGAGCGTGAAGCCATCGTGGGCGGTGACGAAATTGATAGAGGCGGTAGGGCGGCGACCGTTGTGGGCGTAGAGGTCGGAAGATCCTGTGAGGCGGGACGCAAACTCGCCGAGCGTCGCGGGCTCTCCACGCCAGAAATCGCGAACGGTATCGCGGTATTTACCGTTCCACTCCTTCCACAAGGTCGGGAAGTTACCCACCTGATAGCCGCCTTCGCCAACATCCCACGGTTCAGCGATGAGCTTGACCTGCGAGACGATCGGATCCTGCTGCACGAGATCGAAGAATGCAGATAGGCGATCCACGTCGTGGAACTCGCGCGCCAAGGTGGACGCCAGATCGAAGCGGAAGCCGTCGATGTGCATCTCCGTTACCCAGTAGCGCAAGGAATCCATGATGAGCTGCAAGGTCTGAGGGTGGCGCACGTTGAGGGAGTTGCCCGTGCCGGTGTAGTCCATGTAGTGCGATCGGTCGCCATCGACAAGGCGATAGTACGCAGCGTTGTCGATGCCACGGAAGCTATAGGTCGGGCCGAGGTGATTTCCCTCTGACGTGTGGTTGTACACCACGTCCAGAATCACTTCCAGACCCGCATCGTGGAAGTTATGAACCATCTGCTTGAACTCGGCAACCGTACCCTCGGCGGAATTGGAGGCCGCGTAATCACGGTGGGGTGCAAGGAAGCCCAAGGTGTTGTAACCCCAGTAGTTGCGTAGCCCGAGCTCGCGCAGTCGATCGTCGTGGACGAACTGATGCACCGGCATCAGTTCCACGGAAGTCACACCCAAATCCTGCAAGTAGTCGATCGTCGCATGATGACCCAAGCCGGCGTAGGTCCCACGTAGGTGCTCGGGAACTCCCGGCAGGGTAGCGGTCATGCCCTTTACATGGGTTTCGTAAATAACCGTCTTGTGGTCTTCGATCTGCGGACGGCGATCATTAGACCAGTCGAAATAGGGGTTGATCACCACGGAACGCATTGCGTGGGGAGCGGAATCTTCCGTATTGCGCTCCTCCGGGTTGAAGATATCGTAATTGAACAGCGAGGAATGGCCGTCGAACTCGCCGTCGAAAGACTTGCCGTAGGGGTCCATGAGCAGCTTGGAGGGGTCGCAACGGTGGCCATTAGCAGGATCCCACGGGCCATGGATGCGGTAGCCGTAGCGCTGACCCGGCACGATGCCGGGGAGGTAACAGTGCCAAATGTGGGCATCGACCTCATCGAGGGTGATGCGGGTTTCCATCCCCCTCTGATCGAAAAGGCAGAGTTCAACCTTCTCTGCGGCCTCGGAGAAAATTGCGAAATTGGTGCCATTGCCATCGAAAGTTGCGCCGAGTGGGTATGCATCACCCGGCCACACCAGAAGAGGTGCGCCCGGCGCACGAAGGCCACTCTTATCAGCTAAGCCAAAAGACATGTCACTGATTCTAGCTGTTAGGTGCTCCCAATATCAGCGCGACGCCACCGCTGACGGCCTCGCATTCTGCTTTGGGGAGTACGGGCTCGCCCAATGCACTAGCAATAGCCTGCCGTGCCTGAAGATCCAGTGCAGCGCCGAAGACGTAGTGATAGAGAATAGCGCCCTTTTCAGGGCTGAGGAGCTGTAACTCCGCAAGCACATCGCGCCCAGTTGTGCCGGAGGCCAAGGCGGCCAGTGTGATTTCCGCGCCGTCTCTCAAAGAAGTCAGTGCTGTGTAAAGTGCGACACAAAAATCGCCCGCGGAATGCCGGCCGTTCGTGGCTGACGAGGACACGGTGGCGTCGGATATGGAGGGCGACGGGGAAGGGACGGCGGCTAATAAATCGGCGGCGATGGCTCCCAAAAGGTCCTGCTTACTGGGGAAATGCCAATACAAGGTGCCCGGGGTGACTTCCAGAGCCCGGGCGAGGCGGCGCATCGTCAGATCAGCTAGACCGTACTCCTTAAGAATGTCCTTGGCCGTGGCGAGAATGATGTCTGAGTTGAGCTGCACCCTTAACAGGGTAGTCTGCTTGACATGAACTATCGCAAGACGCTTCTGGCCGCGGTTCTCGTGGTCCCACTCACTCTCACAGCCTGCGGTTCTGACGAAGAAAACGCTGATAACGCAGCCACCTCCGCCACTTCACAGGAAGCCAGCACCTCCGCCAAGCCCGGGGAGGACAACAAGGACGCGAAGGAAGGCAAGGAAGGCAAGGAAGGCAAGGAGTCCGAAAGCTCCAAGCCATCGAGCGAGGTTCAGCCGGATTCCCCAGAGAGGGAGGGTGCTGATCGTCCAGCAGGCGCTGCTCCAGCTCCTAACAATGCTGAGGGACGTGAAGGTGGCGGCAACGGACGGCCAGCACCAGCAGGTGGTGGAGGTGGTAATGACACCGAGGCCATCACTCGTCTTGTCGAAGGCTTGGACGACGGCGGCAATAACATGCAGGCGCTTGCGTACTACACACTGGACAACTCCTGCACTGCCTACATCAACTCCAGGGGTGGCGAGGCCCAACTGCGCAGCCAAGCCGACGGAATGGTTGACCCGGCAACTGGCAAGCCATTGAACTTCTCGGACTTCGAAAAGATGGCGCGCGAGGCCGGCGTGCAGGTGCCGAACAGTATGGGCATGGCCAAGATCCAGAAGGTGGAAAACGTCAACGTCACTGGTGATCGCGCCACCGCGTTCGTCACTTCCGAGCAAAACGCCACCGAGATGCAGTTCGCGCGCGAAGGTGGCCAGTGGAAGATCTGCCCGGCCGGATAGTGGCAGGTTCTCTTCGCTCCCGTCTGCGGTCCCTCCCACAAGGGGTTTCAGATGGGGCATTGTTCTTTGCAGTTGCTGTGGTGGCATACACGGTGGCCGGTGCGGTGTGGGGCGCGTTGTATCCCACCACAGAGGTTCGCGTGTCCGATGACCTCAGCGTGGACATCGTCCCAGGCACGGAAGGGGCGGGTTTTGTGGCATACGCATGGTTCATCGGCGGGACCTTTGTGCTGGGAATTGTCCTGAGCCGGTGGTCTTTTCGCTCAATGAAGCGCAGCGTGGGACAGATGTTCTGGGTCTTCCTGTGCGTGCTCTTTGGGGCATGGTGGTTCGTATTTACCGGTGGATACGTTGTCAGCCTCATGCACAGTGGGGATTCGAGTGTGGAGGCTGGCGCCGTGATCGAGGTGGCGGATCAGGTGTATCCGTGGCCGGGGGTGCTGGTTGCGCCAACATTTGCGGTGTTGGCGTACTGGATCGGTGCAGTGATTTCTGATCCCGAATGGTTTGAGGGCCGAAGCTGATGGTGGTCTAAGATCACTCTTTATGACGGCTAGTACTCTTCTGGATCAGATCTATCGCAATTCTGATGGCGTGTGGACGGGTGTCGAACCCACAGACGAGTGGGTGCGGGAGGTACGTCGCCTGGCGAAGGAGCGCAATGCAGTGATTCTCGCCCACAATTACGAGCTGCCAGCGATCCAAGATATTGCTGATTACGTCGGAGATTCCCTTGCGCTGTCGCGCATTGCGGCGGAAACAGACGCAGACACGATCGTCTTTTGCGGTGTGCATTTCATGGCAGAGACGGCGAAGATTCTCTCTCCGGATAAGACAGTGCTGATCCCCGATGCCCAGGCTGGCTGTTCGCTGGCGGATTCTCTCAGTGCCGAGGAACTGGCTGAGTGGAAGGCCGAGCATCCCGATGCGCTGGTGGTCAGCTATATCAATACGACGGCCGCGGTCAAGGGGCTGACAGATGTGTGCTGCACCAGTTCCAATGCTGTGGATGTGGTGAAGAGCTTGCCGGAGGAACAGGAGATACTTTTCGGTCCGGATCAGTTCCTCGGAGCGCACGTTCGGCGCGAAACGGGCCGCGACAATATTCACGTGTGGGCAGGCGAGTGCCATGTGCATGCTGGAATCTCTGGAGCTTCTTTGCAGCAGCAGGTGGAGGAACATCCCGAGGCTGATCTTTTCATCCACCCAGAGTGTGGTTGCGCGAATTCGGCGATTTATCTTGCAGGTGAGGGCACTGTTCCGACAGATCGCGTGCATATGCTGTCCACCGGAGAGATGATTTCGGAGGCCGCGAAGACCAGCCAATCGACGGTGCTCGTGGCCACGGAGGTGGGGATGCTCCACCAGCTGCGTAAGGCTAACCCGGCCGTCGATTTCCAGGCCGTCAACAATCGTGCTGCCTGCCCGTACATGAAGATGATTACTCCAGCCGCGCTGCTGCGGTGCCTTGCTGTGGGTGCTGATGAGGTCACGGTGGAAGAGCACACGGCAATAGCCGCGCGTCAGGCTGTGGAGCGCATGATTGCTATCGGCAACTCTGGCAGCGGCGAATAGGTGGTCGCTCGCATGGTTTCCCGCCCTGCTTTGCCCGTTCCTGAGGCCCTGCGTGATGAAGAGTTGATCCGCAAGCATTATGAGCGGATGGCTCGCGCTGGTCTGGAGGAGGATCTAGGCTATGGTCCTGATTTAACGACCCTGTCCACCATCGCGAAAGATCAGGTCGGCCGTCGCGTTCTGCGTTCCCGTGCGTCCGGTGTTCTTTCTGGACTCGACGCCATCAGCGTCCTGCTTAAGGTTGCCGCTGAGCCCGAGTGGGGTTTGGGTGGCACAGTGGAGTTCCGCACTGCGTTGAGTAATGGTGATCGCGTGCAGCCGGGGAAGGAGGTGGCTTTGCTGGAGGGGGACCTCCGTGCGATGCTCCAGTTGGAACGAAGCATGTTGAATATCGTGTCCCATGCTTCGGCGATTGCCACGCATACTGCTGAGTGGGTGGAGCGGCTGCCCGAGGGGGTAGTTGTGAGGGATTCCCGTAAGACGCTGCCGGGTTTGCGGATGTTGCAAAAGCGTGCGGTGGTTCACGGTGGCGGGGCGCCGCACCGGTGGGCCCTGGGTGATCAGGTGATGGTCAAGGACAATCATGTGCTCTCGCAAGCAGACCACTCGCAACCGGGCTCAGGAGCAGAGGATGCTGGGGATGTAGTCGCGGCCTACAAGCTGGTTCAGCACTGTGGGCAGTGGATCGAGGTGGAAGTCGATGACCTTGAACAACTCCGGGCAATTCTGCCTTACAAGCCCATGCAAATTCTGCTGGATAATTTCAGCCTTGAGGAGACCCGCCAAGCGGTGGCTCTGCGTGACGAGCACAGTCCGGCGACGCTATTGGAATCCTCGGGGGGTCTCACCTTGGATAATGCTGCTGATTACGGTGCCACTGGTGTCGATTCAATAGCGGTGGGGGCGCTCACACACTCGGTCACGGTGCTCGATCTTGGTCTCGACTAGGGGTGACTAGGAGTGAGGTGGCGATATTTCTGAACTTTTGGAATTTCGCCACACCTGTGTGGGCGACATTGGGTTTTAGCCACCGTTTGCGTGGCGAAATTTGAGGCTGTGTGGAAATTTCGCCACTCGAGGGGATGGCAGCTGCGGGGGCGGCAGTTGCTGGTGGAGCTAGGCTGAAATTTCGCCACTTGGCCGAAGCTGACAGTAGTGGCGGCGGCAGCTGCAGGTCGGTGAGGCGTGGCGAAATGGCACTCGGGCCTGCTGTACGAGCCCACGGACTTCCAGAGCCAGCACTCGGCTCGCTATACGAGCCCACAGCCCCGCTAGTTATACGAGCCCACAGCCCCGCTAGTTCGTGCGGCGGAAGTCCTGGATGTAGCGGTAGTAGTCGATAAGCCCACCAATGACCGGGTCGAAATCTTCGTCCTCGTCCTGCAACCAGGAGTCCAGCTCAGGTAGCGCATTTGTGGCATGTGAGATCGCCAGATCAGCCTCGGCCGACAACCCCTGGGCGATCAGCCCGCCGGCCATTGTTAGCCACGCGCTTGCCGCTTTGATCGGATCGTGCGCCAAGTGGAATCCTTCAGCCGCACGGGTGGCATAGTCCACCACGTCCTTATCACTGGGGACAATATTCGCCATGGTCAGGTGCCATTCAGCCTTGTTCCACAACACATTCTGCTGCTCGGCGGCGGCCTGTTCTCCGGCCTTCTCAGAGTCTTTTTCCTCGATTCCTTCGACGTCACGCTCCAGCAATGACCACGCTCGCTCCATGAGGGCTCGGGCTTCCTCGAATTCGATACTGACCGCCACAGCAATTGATTGGAGCACCTGCGACGCGTGACTGAACTCACCGACCTGCTCGTACAGTGCTGCGCGACGCTGTTGAATGCGCATCACTTCCTCCTCCAACCCCAGCTCTAGGCCAGCGAAGGTGGCGATCGTGTAGCACGTGTTGGTGCGATCTGTATCGGGGGTCAGCTCCGACCACTCTGCGATTGAGCAGGCGTTGTCCCATGCTTCTTGGTGCAGCCCGGCAACGAACGCGGCCTGGGCCAACATGGCCCGAATGTTGAGCAGGGCTGGGCACATGGGAATGCCCTGTGTTGCGTCGACCATGCGGGAAGCCAGGGACCAGGCCTCGCCGTCCCTACCCAGAGAGCTGAGCATGCGACAGGCGAGCTCAGCGCGTTCGAGGGCCATCACCGGAGCCCCCATCGCGATGGCGAGCTCGGCGCACTCGCTCCAATGCAGAGCAACCTGGTTTTCTAACCAATCTTCACTGCCGTCGCCAAGCGTTGGATCCTCGGTCCGGTGGCCCAGCGGCGGATCTTCAGTCTCCCCGCCCGGTGCGAACTCCTCGGACTTGTCGCCGAGGGAGCGGCCGGCGTCCACGGACTCAGCCACATCTATGAGCGCCATCATCGCGAAATGCCCGAGCATGAAGTGCGCTTCATATCTCGGTGCTGACGTGTCCGCTAACTCCACAACCTTCAACGCGGTCTCTCGCGCTTCGGTCCGGCGCCCCGACGACCAGTGATTCTGTGCAAACCACAGCAACTCATCCATCTTGTTGGCCGGGTTCTTGCCAAACCGCCACACCAACTGGGTGAAGAACTCCTGCAGGCGTGCTGCGTCGATCCCCGTCGCCTCCGCGTTGGTGGGCGAGGTGTTATTGGGCGGGGCGGAATTGATGCTCGACGCCACTGTGTGGGCGGTTGCTGCCGCAGTCGTGAGCGCGGCAGCCTGGCGCTTGCTCACAGTGTTCCACGTCAGTGACTCGTCTTCACCGATAGTTGGGGCCTCTGGGTGTGGGCGCCACTGTAAGAATCGCTCGGCAACATCGGCGAGCATCAAGCTGGCGTCGGGCAGAGGGAAGACGGCGTGATCGGGCTGGTTGAGTGATTGATACGCCAGGTGCGCGGCGGCAACTAGGGCCAACTCGTGGTTATCGTGCTCCTTGGCCCAACGCTCCATGGATTGCAACGCGGTAATCGCTTCATCGCTGAGGCCCAACCAATCGGCGGCAGCGGCGCGGACGGGGTAGAATTCGCCCAATAATTCGGGTGGTACTTCGGATTCATCGACAAGCCAGAAATCAGTGGCGTAGGAACTGATCAGTTCCCAACTTTTACGCGTGTCCCCGGCCACCGCGGCGGAGGCGGAAGCGCGCAGTAGAGACTCGATCGTCAGAGCCATGACCTTGTGCACCTTCCTTTCTGCGCAGCTGAGTAAGATCGTGAACAAGCTTAGATAAGCCACGTTAGTCGAAACGCCCAAAGGAGGACGTCCACACCATGCTTGCCCGGATTGATCTGCGAGGACAGACCCCCACCGCATCCGAGCTGCGCCATGCCCTCCCGCGTGGTGGTACCGATGTGGACTCCGTTATTCCGACTGTAGCGCCCGTCGTCCAGGCAATCCGCGAGCGCGGTGCAGCAGCGGCCCTTGAGTATGGTGAGAAGTTCGATTCTGTGGTGCCTGCTTCGGTCCGCGTGCCGGAGGAGAAGTTCGCAGAAGCATTGGAGACTCTGGACACCAGCGTTGTGGATGCCCTGAAGGAGTCCATCCGTCGCGTCCGTGCTTTCCACTCCACACAGGTGCCGGAGGATCACAGTGTGGAAATCGCGCCGGGCGGTGTGGTTGCAGAGCGGTGGGTGCCAGTTGAGCGTGTTGGCCTGTACGTTCCTGGCGGTAAGGCTGTGTACCCGTCGTCTGTGATCATGAACGTGGTTCCGGCGCAGGAGGCGGGCGTGCAGTCGCTGGTTATTGCTTCCCCTCCGCAGGAAGATGGCTGGCCGCACCCAACGATCCTCGCTGCGTGTTCCTTGTTGGGCGTGGATGAGGTCTGGGCCGTTGGCGGCGCACAGGCTGTGGCTCTGCTGGCCTACGGTGATAGGGATGAGCAATTGGAGCCGGTCGATATGATCACTGGCCCGGGCAATATCTTCGTCACCGCTGCAAAACGCCTGGTGCGCGGCGTGGTGGGCATCGATTCGGAAGCCGGCCCGACCGAGATTGCTATTGTGGCCGACGCCAGCGCGAACGCTGTGGAGGTGGCCTATGATCTCATCAGCCAAGCCGAGCACGACCCGATGGCGGCCTCTGTCCTCATCACTACCTCAGAGGAGTTCGCAGACGCGGTGGACAAGGAAGTATCCGAGGGCTACTCCGTGACGCTCAATGCGGATCGTGTGAAGGAAGCTTTGGAGGGGCAACAGTCCGGGATTGTTGTGGTGGATACCGTCGAGGCAGCGATTGCGGCAGCTAATGCCTACGCTGCAGAGCACTTGGAGATCCACACTGAGGACTCCGAGAGCGTGGCTGCCAAGATCACCAACGCGGGCGCCATCTTCATCGGCCGCTACAGCCCGGTGCCACTGGGTGACTATTCCGCGGGCTCCAACCACGTGCTGCCGACCTCCGGCTCTGCGCGTCACAGCTCCGGCTTGTCCACGCACACCTTCCTCAAGTCCATTCACGTGGTGAACTACAACAAGGAGGCGCTGCACGAGATCTCCGAGACCGTGCAGACCCTGGCTAAGGCGGAGCGCCTGCCAGCACACGGCGAGGCCATCGCCGCGCGTTTCACCGACTAGCTAGTGCTGCGGGGAACACCTCGCAGCACACGCACCCTACTGTCCAGCACACTCTGTTCAGAGCACGAGCTTTCCCGAAAAGGAATACACCCCATGGCACAGCTGTCCGATCTACCACTCCGCGAGGAACTGCGCGGAAAATCCGCCTACGGTGCTCCGCAGCTCAAGGTGGCAAACCAGCTCAACACCAACGAGAATCCGTACGCTCCCAGCCAGGCGATCATCGAGGAGATCGCCGCCAAGGTGCGTGAGCTAGGTGAGGAGCTCAACCGCTACCCGGACCGCGACGCGGTCGCCCTGCGCATGGAGCTCGCCCGCTACATCTCCCGCCAGACCGGCGTGGAGGTGACCGAGGAGAATGTATGGGCCGCTAACGGCTCCAACGAGGTGCTCCAGCAGCTGCTGCAGGCATTCGGCGGCCCGGGGCGCAAGGCTATGGGCTTTACCCCGAGCTACTCCATGCACCCGATCCTGTCCGCCGGCACGCAGACTGAGTTCATCGCCGTGCCACGCGATGAGGATGCGCACTTCGCCATCGACATGGACAAGGCGCTTGCCGCCATAGCCGAGCATTCTCCGGAGGTCATCTTCGTCACGACTCCAAACAACCCCACGGGTAATGTGACTAGCCTCGAGGAGATCCGCCAGCTTCTGGATTCCGCGCCGGGCATCGTCATTGTGGATGAGGCTTATGCAGAGTTCTCCGACGAGCCATCTGCGACCACGTTGCTGGCGGAGTACCCCACCAAGCTCGTGGTCTCCCGCACGATGAGCAAGGCCTTCGACTTTGCCGGTGGCCGACTGGGTTACTTCGTTGCCGACCCTGCGTTCATCGAGGCCGTGATGCTTGTGCGTTTGCCGTATCACCTGTCCACTCTCTCCCAGGCTGCGGCCACTGCAGCATTGCACTACAGCGAGGACACTCTGGCAACGGTGGCCACGCTGCGGACGGAGCGCGACCGTGTGGTCGCTCGTTTGCGCGAGTTGGGTTATGACGTGGTGGATTCCCACTCCAATTTCGTCTTCTTTGGCCACTTTGATGATGCTCATGCCACCTGGGAGCAGTTCTTGGCGCGAGATGTTCTTATCCGCGATGTGGGCGTGGCTGGCTGGTTGCGCACCACCATTGGCCTCCCAGAGGAAAACGATGCATTCTTAAAGGCAGCGGAAGAACTCACCCCTGCGGGCGGGTAATGTCTGTGCGTGCGTTGATGCGTTTCTGGGATGTACTTTGGCAATCTCCGATCGGCAACGCATGATCACCAAGTATTGACGTTGTGAAGGTTTATAGAGGAATCATGGATCGCACTACCAGCGCTTCGGCACGTATTGGTCGGGTCACTCGCACGACCCGCGAGTCGGATATCACCGTGGAGATTAACCTCGACGGCACCGGTGTCACAGACATCGATACTGGTCTGCCGTTTTTCGATCACATGCTCACGGCGTTCGGCGCGCATGGTTCTTTCGATCTGACGGTTCATGCTAAGGGCGATATCGAAATCGACGCCCACCACACCGTCGAGGACACGGGCATCGTTCTAGGGCAAGCTCTGGGCGAGGCACTGGGGGAGAAGAAGGGCATTCGTCGCTTCGGTGACTCCTTCATTCCGATGGATGAGACTTTGGCCCACGCCGCTGTGGATGTCTCCGGTCGCCCGTACTACGTGGGAACCGGGGAACCAGAGGCAATGCTGCACACGATTATTGGCGGCCATTACGCCACGGTGATCAACCAGCACTTCTTCGAAACGCTGGCGCTCAATGCCCGTATTGCCCTGCACGTGCGCTGCCTTTACGGCCGCGACCCACACCACATCACCGAGGCGGAATTTAAAGCCGTGGCTCGCGCTTTGCGTGAGGCCACAGAGGACGACCCCCGCGTGTCCGGCATTCCGTCAACGAAGGGAGCTCTTTAGTATTCATGGCACGTCAACGAGCTCTTTTAGCTGAGGAACTCGAAAAGATTGACAACTTGTGGGAGGCTCCGGGCCTCCGTGCCACCCTCATCAGCGTGTTTTGCGCTTTTGGTGGGTGGTCTTTGCTGTTGCCAGTCATCCCCTTGGCTGTGATTCAGAATGGTGGTTCGGATTCCCTCGCTGGTCTGTCCACGGGGGTCTTCATGGCCGCCACGGTGTGTACTCAGGCATTCACGCCGTGGGCGATTCGCCGCTTGGGATTCCCGCCGATCATGGTTTTTGCCGCCCTGATGCTGGGTTTGCCCGCACTGGTGTACATCTGGAACATGTCAGCCGTACCGCTGCTGGCGGTCGCCGTGTTGCGAGGCATCGGTTTCGGTGCGGTGACGGTCGCGGAGGCGGCGCTCATTGCGGAGCTCGTGCCTCCACGGTTGGTGGGCAATTCCTCCGCCGCTTTGGGCGTGGCCGTGGGTGTGTCTCAACTGGTGAGTTTCCCCTTGGGTCTGTGGGTGTATTCCACATTTGGGGGCGGCGCTGTTTTCGCCCTCGCTGCGGTCTACGCCCTCGTTGGTGCCTTGTGCGGTATGTGGGTTCCTGCGAAACGGGCAGCGGTTTCTTCATCCGACGACACCAGCCCCAGCTCCTCACAGGAAGCTCCAGCGACGGAACAAACAGCTGCGACGTGGAAGCTGGCGACGGTTCCTGGCTTGGCTATCGGTGGCATTGCCACGGGATTCGCTGCGTTTTCCACCTTCCTCGCTCCAGCTGCGGAGAACATTGACTTGGCGGTGGCGGGGCTGATCTCCGCGGCCGGTCTTTCGGTGCTCGGTGGATTCCAGATGATCGGACGCGTGATCGCGGGCCGCCACGCCTCGAATACTGGTGAAGTAGGTCAGCTGGCGGCGCTTGGACTCGCGTTCGGTGTTGCTGGAGTGGCGATTGCTGGTGGCATGATTCTGGCACGCCCTGAGGGGGTACTCCTGTGCCTCATCGCTTTCTTCGCCGCAGCCGTGTTTGGCTTCGGATTCGGCATCGTACAAAACGAGGCTCTATTGATGCTCTTCGACCGTCTGCCGCGTAGTAAATCTGCCCAAGCTAGTGCTCTGTGGAATATGACATTCGACTCGGGTACTGGGCTTGGAGCCGTGCTACTCGGTGTAGTTGCCAGCGTGTTCGCTTACCACGGGGCGTTCTTTGTTGCTGGAGCGATCATCGTCATGGCGTGTGCTGGCGTCGTTGTTGACAGGGTAGTGGGCAAGCAGCGCATGCAGGAGCAAAGGAATCGGCTGGAGAGGCTCACGGAGGACACACCGAGGGTTCGTGGCAACGACGTGAACTAGACGCACTAAGATACAGGCGTATGACGGAGACCACTGCTACCCCCGCCGGCGATACCGCCTCCAAGCCGACCGTTGCCCTGCTCGATTACGGCAGTGGTAACGTCCGATCAGCCCAACGCGCACTGGAACGCGCAGGTGCTGAGGTCACAGTGACCCACGATCCGAAGGTAGTGCTCGCTGCCGACGGATTGCTGGTGCCGGGCGTGGGCGCCTTCGCCGCCTGCATGGAAGGCCTGAAGGCGGTCAAGGGCGACCGAATGATTGGGGAGCGTCTTGCTGGTGGTCGTCCCGTATTGGGCATCTGCGTGGGAATGCAGATCATGTTCGAACATGGGGTGGAATTCGCCGATGGTGAAGGTTCAACGCCTGCTGAAGGAACCGGCGAGTGGCCGGGGACCGTCGAGCACCTTGACGCAGATGTACTTCCCCACATGGGCTGGAACACAGTAGACGTGGCGGAAGGCTCCGCCCTTTTCGCCGGTGCGCGACCGGATGAGCGCTACTACTTTGTTCACTCCTACGGTGTGCGCGATTGGGAACTCATCACCGATGGGCGCACCGAAGCGCCGCTCGTGCACTGGGCAGAACACGGCCGTTCGCGTTTCGTCGCAGCTGTGGAAAACGGGCCACTGTGGGCAACCCAATTCCATCCAGAAAAGTCTGGCGATGCCGGAGCACTGCTTTTGCGCAACTGGGTAGATACCCTGCGTTAAACTCATTTGAGTTAGGTCACACTGCCATCGCTGGTGCAATCTAAAGTACATAGCCCTAGGGTGCTGTAGTCCGCTGTAGAACAACGTCCGAAAATACTCACAAACGCTCGAATAGGAACCACAACTCATGTCCTCCTCTGCTAACCGCCTGGTCCTTCTTCCCGCAGTCGATGTTGCCGATGGCCAGGCCGTCCGACTCGTGCAAGGTGAAGCCGGAACGGAGACCAACTACGGCGCGCCACTCGATGCGGCGATGGCATGGCAGAATGCCGGGGCCGAGTGGGTGCACCTTGTCGACCTCGACGCAGCCTTTGGACGCGGCAGCAATTTTGAAATTCTGCGAGACGTTGTCGGCAAGCTAGATATCGACGTGGAGCTGTCCGGTGGCATTCGCGATGACGAGTCCCTAGAACGTGCACTATCCACGGGTTGTCGCCGTGTGAATATTGGCACCGCCGCGCTGGAAGATCCGGAGTGGTGCGAGCAGATTATCCACAAGTACGGCGACCGTGTGGCCATCGGCCTGGATACCCGCGAGGTCGATGGTGAGTGGCGTTTGCGTGGACGCGGCTGGACCTCCGACGGCGGCGAGCTGTGGGAGGTGCTGGAGCGTCTGGATTCCCAGGGTGTTTCCCGCCTTGTGGTCACAGACGTGTCCCGCGACGGCATGCTGAACGGCCCTAATATCGACCTGCTGCGTGAGGTTTCCGCCGCTACCGACGCACCAGTGGTGGCCTCGGGCGGTATTTCCTCCCTTGACGATATTCGTAACCTCGCGAAGATCGTCGAAGAGGGCGTTGATTCTGCGATCGTCGGCAAAGCTTTGTACGCAGGCAAATTCACTCTGGAAGAGGCTTTGGAGGCTGCGCAACCATGATGGAGGACCTCGATACTCGCGCATTGCTAGCAATCGCTGAGGCCGCTGTGGACGAGGCAGAATCCACCTTCTCGGCCGCAGTCGGTGCGGAGCCGGAAGTCATCAAGTCCCCTGGCGACTTCGCTACGGAGGCGGATCTTTCCGTTGAACGCCAGCTGCGCACGCTATTGACGCAGTACACGGGGTTGCCCGTTCACGGTGAGGAGTACGGCACCGTCCGTCCAGGGGAAATCCCAGGTGAGAAGCCACAGGAGCGCTATCCCACCGACGATATGGCCGATGGGTTGGATGGTCCCCGTGCCGCGGCTGTTACTGCGTCGGAGAACGACGAACCCGAGACGTACTGGGTGGTTGACCCCATTGACGGCACGGCTAATTATGCGGTCGGCAATCCTTTCGCATGCATCCTCGTGTCACTTATGCACAAAGGCGAAGCGCTGCTGTCGGTGACGGAAATGCCATTGCTAGGCCGGCGCATTTCCGCACGCAAGGGGCACGGCCTGCTTGTCGATGGGTTGCCTGCGCGCCCGCTGCCACCGTCGGATCCAGGGGTCACGCAAATCAGCTTTGGTTCCATCCTCTCCCAACGTCGCGGCAACCTGCCGATCAGCTATCGCCAGGACATGCTCAATGAGATTGGCAAGTCCTATCCGCGCATGCGTGTGACCGGGTCCGTGGGCATCGACCTGGCATTTACTGCCGCTGGTGTGTTCGGCGGAACCGTGACCTTCAGCCCGAACCTGTGGGATAACGCTGCGGGCATCCTGGCCGTCCAGGAAAATGGCGGCGTCGCCACGGACTTTGCTGGGAATCCCTGGAAGCCGGGTGTCTCCGGGCTCGTTGCAGGCGAACCGGAGGTTCATGCCACATTGCTGCAGCACATTCAGTCCGTGCCAATCGGAACGGCTGCCCGGAATGCTCAGGAAATCCGTGATCGAGGAGGAATCAGATGAGCGTCACCACCCGTGTCATCCCATGCCTGGATGTCAAGGAGGGCCGTGTTGTTAAAGGCGTGAACTTCAAGGGATTGCGCGATGCTGGTGATCCCGTGGAACTCGCTGCACGATACGACGCTGAAGGTGCTGACGAGCTGACCTTCCTGGACGTCTCCGCGTCCAAGGAGGGGCGCGGAACGATGATCGATGTCGTCCGCCGAACTGCGGACCAGGTATTCATCCCGCTGACCGTCGGAGGCGGTATCCGCTCTGCCGAGGACGTGGATGCGCTGTTGCGCGCTGGCGCCGACAAGGTTTCAGTGAACTCCTCGGCTATCGCTCGCCCTGAGTTACTGCGGGAATTGTCCGAGCGCTTTGGAGCTCAGTGCATCGTATTGTCCGTGGACGCTCGTCGCGTTCCCGGTGGCAAACCAGGGGAGTACGAGGTCACCACGCACGGCGGCACCAAAGGCACCGGTATTGATGCCATTGAGTGGGCACAGCGTGGCGAAGAGCTGGGCGTGGGCGAGATCCTGCTGAATTCCATGGACGCCGACGGCACCAAGGAGGGCTTTGACATCGAAATGTTGGAGGCAGTCCGCAAAGTTGTCTCCATCCCCGTCATCGCGTCCGGCGGAGCTGGCAAAGCCGAGCACTTCCCACCCGCAGTGAAGTCGGGTGCAGACGCCGTACTGGCCGCTTCCATCTTCCACTTCGGCGAAGTCTCCATTCCCGAAGTGAAGCAGGCGATGGCCGACGAGGGCATCGAGGTACGGCTGTGAGTGCAACGAACCCCGCGGATTACGAACTAGACCCCGCGATCGCCTCCCGTCTGAAGCGAAACGATCAAGGCCTCGTGCCTGCTGTCGTCGTCGATGCGGAAACAAAGGACGTGCTCATGCTGGCGTGGATGAATGACCACGCCCTGGCACACACCATCGCGGAGAAGAAGGGAACTTACTGGTCCCGATCCCGCAACGAATATTGGATCAAGGGTGAAACCTCCGGACACACGCAGGCAGTGCGTGAAGTGCGCTTGGACTGCGATGGGGACACGATCCTTGTTGTCGTGGATCAGGTCGGAGGTGCCTGCCATACTGGCGATCACACCTGCTTCGACGCTGACAAACTCCTCTAGGGCACAATAAAACCATGTCTGATGCTTCTCTGACGTCCCGCGAAACCTTCCGTGCACTGGCGGCGAATCACCGCGTGGTGCCTGTCGTGCGCAAGGTCCTCGCTGACCAGGAAACAGCGCTCAGCGCTTATCGCAAACTCGCCGCCGGTCGCCCCGGCACCTTTTTGCTGGAATCCGCAGCCCACGGCCAGTCCTGGGATCGATGGTCCTTTATCGGCACCGGCGCTCGTTGCGCGCTGACCGCAAAGAATTCCGACGCCCGCTGGATGGGCGAGCCACCCGTGGACATGCCCGAGGGGATCGACCCTCTCGACGCCGTTCGCAAGACCCTCGCTGTGCTGCACACCGAGCGTATTGAGGGCTTGCCTCCCCTTACGAGCGGTCTGGTCGGCTACATGGGCTATGACATGATCCGTTACATCGAGGATCTGCCAGACACATGCGAGGACGACTTGCAGGTGCCCGACATGGTTCAAATGCTTGTCGACGGAATGGCTGCAGTCGATCACCACGAGGGTGTGATTTGGCTGATTGCGACCGTGGTGAATTGGGACAATTCCGACGAGCGCGTGGATGAAGCGTACGACGATGCCGTCGCTCGCATTGATGACATGGTGGAGCGACTTTCGCAGCCCGCGCGCGGTGGCGTCGAAGACTACAACACTCCGGCCCCCGACTACAGCAGGCAGAGGAGCATCGACGAGCACCTCGAACGCATCGAGGGGGTGAAGGAACACATCCGCGCCGGTGATGCCTTCCAGGTCGTGCTCTCACAACGCTTCGAAATGCGTACGGACGTGGAGCCGCTGGACATTTACCGCATGCTGCGCGTGTCCAACCCGAGCCCGTACATGTACATCATCAATGTGCCAAACGAGGACTTCAGCGCCACGGACTTTCACATCATCGGCTCCTCTCCGGAGTCCTTGGTCCAAGTGAAGGACGGAGAGGTCACGACCTTCCCGATCGCCGGCTCCCGCCCGCGAGGCGAAACCTATGAGGATGACCTGCAGTTCGAAAAGGATCTGGTCAACGACGAGAAGGAAAATTCCGAACACCTCATGCTCGTGGACCTAGGGCGCAATGACCTAGGACGCGTGTGCAAGCCAGGAACTGTGGAGGTGCACGATTTCCGCCATGTGGAGCGCTATAGCGCCATCATGCACCTCGTCTCCGGTGTGAGTGGCAAGCTCGCTGAGGGTAAAACCGCAGTGGATGCCTTTGCCGCGACTTTTCCCGCAGGTACTCTCTCTGGAGCTCCGAAGCCAAGTGCAGGGAGCATCATCGATAAGTTCGAGCAGACGCGCCGTGGTGTTTACGGTGGAACCGTCGGCTATTTCGATTTCTCCGGCAACACGGATCAGTCAATCGCCATTCGCACAGGCGTGTACAAGGACGGCACCGTGTACGTCCAAGCCGGGGGTGGGATTGTTGCCGATTCGAACCCGGTAGCCGAAGATGAGGAGACGCGAAACAAGGCAGCGGCTGTACTACGGGCAGTAGCTGCGGCAGAAACCCTGCACACTCCAGGGAGGGAGTAACTCCACATGGCTAAGGCTGAGCTTTCGCCCGTCGCCAAACGCAATCGACGCATCGCAATGATCCTTGTTGTCCTCGCCGCTGCGGGACTATGGGCTTCCGGACGAATGAAGTACGTGACAGCCTCGATCTTCGACGACAAGTCGGGGGATTCCGTGCGCACCCTTGCCGGCTCCGTCTGGGATCCTGCCACCACACCTTTGGCACTGGCCATGCTTGCGTGCTTGATCCTGAGCTTGGCGATGCAACCCGTTGTGCGACGGGTGCTCGGTGGCCTTGTCGTCCTGTTGGCAGCGACTGCGAGTTTCCGCTCGGTGATGTTGCTGACCTCCGATGTTGATCTCGCCCGAGTGCATGACCTGCTGGCCTCCGGTGCGGCGACGCAAAAGCAATCCGATCCGCAAACCATCGCGGAATGGGCACAAGTCGTGGACGCGCAGGTTCACTACGCGCCGGTTGTGCTGGCTATCGTTGCCGCCGCCTTGGGGGTGATCGGTGGCGTGATCCTCATCATGCGCCCAGGGGAGAAGTCCGAAGGTAATTCTCGCTACTTGACGCCCGAGGCCCGGCGCCAGAGCGTCCATGAAGACTTGGCGGCTAACCCTGACTCCGGTCGCGTGCTGTGGGATGCCCTCGATGCGGGTGTGGATCCCACCGATAACCCCGGCGATGGCGACGATTTTTCGCCCCGCGCGTAGGGCGATAGGGTAGAGGTCGTACATCCGTGTGACGATGGTTACACTGTTGAAGCTGTCGTCGACGAGAGGCAGGAACAATAAATGACCTCACCGACCAACACCGTGCTGGATTCCATCATTGCCGGAGTCCTCGAGGATCAAGCTAAGCGCGAAGCCGAGATCCCATTCAAGGAAATCAAAGCAATGTCGCTGGACGCGCCCGCTCCGCGCGACGCCTATGCAGCACTGAGCAACAACAATGTTTCCGTGATTGCCGAGGTGAAGCGTGCGAGCCCGTCAAAGGGCGATCTGGCCTCAATCCCAGAGCCGGAAGAGTTGGCAGCGGCCTACGAGGCAGCGGGTGCGTCAGTGATCTCCTGTTTGACTGAACAGCGCCGCTTCAAAGGATCATTGAAGGACTTCGACGCGGTGCGTCGCAGCGTGGATATTCCTATGCTGCGCAAGGATTTTTGCGTGAATCCGTACCATATTCACGAGGCCCGTGCTCACGGCGCTGACGTCATTTTGCTGATCGTGGCTGCCCTCGAGCAGGAGCGCTTGGAGTGCCTGCTGGATCGCACCGAATCGTTGGGTATGACCGCCCTCGTTGAAGTCCACACCGAGGAAGAAGCGGAGCGGGCTGTCGCCGCAGGCGCGAAAGTCATCGGAGTCAATGCTCGTAATCTCAAAACTCTAGAAGTGGATACGGGAACCTTCTCCCGTATCGCACCGGGATTGCCGAGTGACGTGATCAAGGTCGCGGAGTCTGGAGTTCGCGATAAGCGCGATCTGCTGATGTACGCCGGTGCAGGTGCGGACGCGATCCTCATTGGGGAGGGGCTCGTAACGGCAGGTGATCCGGGGGCGAAGTGTAAGGAATTGGTGACCGCTGGTCAGCATCCATCGTGCCCTTCCAAGAAGTAACAGCCCTGTAGCGGGTAAAGTGGGGCGGGTGAGTAGCAAGTTTGAGATCAATCACGCCAAGAATGCCGATGCCCAAGGGAACGCCCTTCCCACGGTCGGTCAGATCTTGGCCACCCCTACCCATCACGAGCCAGACGCCACCGGGCACTGGGGAGAGTACGGCGGGCGGTACATTCCTGAAGCCCTCATGGGGGTGATTGATGAGATCACGGACGCATGGGCGAAAGCCAAGGCTGATCCCGCTTACCTTGAGGAGCTCGATGAGCTCCACCGCACCTACTCTGGTCGTCCATCGCCGCTGTATCACGCGGCGCGGTTTTCCGAACGCGTCGGCGCCGACGTGTGGCTCAAGCGAGAGGACCTGAACCACACGGGTTCCCACAAGATCAATAATGTCTTGGGGCAGGTTCTGCTGGCCAAGCGTATGGGGAAAACCAAGGTTATTGCGGAAACCGGTGCGGGGCAGCATGGTGTGGCAACCGCCACCGCTTGTGCGCTCATGGGCATTGAGTGCCGTATCTACATGGGCGAGGTCGATGCTCTGCGTCAGGCTCTGAATATCGCACGTATGCGCCTGTTGGGAGCAACAGTGGAGGTCGTGACTATCGGCTCCCGCACGTTGAAGGATGCCATCAACGAGGCGATGCGCTACTGGGTCTCCAACGCGGATGACACTTACTACTGCTTCGGTACTGCGGCTGGTCCGCACCCCTTCCCGCAGATGGTTCGCGACCTCCAGCGCATTATCGGTGTGGAAGCACGCCAGCAGTTCCAGGCCGAGACAGGTAAGCTTCCCGACGCAGTGTTGGCCTGTGTCGGCGGAGGTTCCAACGCCATTGGCCTGTTCCACGCCTTCATTGAGGATCTAAGCGTGAAGATCATTGGTGCCGAAGCCGCAGGCGATGGTGTGGAAACTGGCCGCCACGCTGCCCCTATCGCGATGGGGCTGCGAGGGGTCTTCCAAGGCTCCTACGCTGACCTCATGCAGAACGAGGACGGCCAGATCATCGAGTCCCACTCCATCTCTGCTGGTTTGGACTACCCGGGCGTGGGACCCGAGCACACTGCACTGCACGATGAAGGCCGTGCCGAGTATCTCCCCATCACGGATACGGAGGCTATGGATGCCTTCAAGCTGTTGTGTGAAACCGAGGGAATTATTCCAGCCATCGAGTCCTCGCATGCGGTTGCTGCTGCCGTGAAGGTCGCTGAGCGTCAGCCGGGCAGCAGCCTCATCATCAATATCTCCGGCCGAGGCGATAAGGATGTCGACCAGGCAGCCAAGTGGTTCGGCATGAAGCTCAAGGAGGAGGAAAAGTAATGCGTTCCCCAAGCTCTCGTTTGGCTCAGGTATTCCTCGATGCCAAGGCCGAAGGCCGGGCTGCTTTCGTCGGCTACCTTCCCGCTGGATTCCCCACACTGGAGGAGTCCAAGCAGCGCCTGCGTACCCTGGCTCAGCACGCCGATCTCATCGAAGTTGGCATCCCCTTTACCGATCCGATGATGGACGGCCCCACGATCCAGCACGCCGCTGACATCGCACTGGCCAATGGCTTTCGGGTGAAGGACACGATCGAGGCAGTCCGAACCGTCACGGAGGCGGGTGGCAATGCAGTGATCATGTCCTACTGGAACCCTGTGCTGCAGTACGGTCCCGAAAAATTTGCTGAAGAACTCGCAGCAGCCGGTGGCCTTGGAAGCATCATTCCGGACCTTTTGCCGGAGGAGGCAGGCCGTTGGGAAAAGGCATGCCTCGATAACGACCTTGATCCCGTGTACCTCGTCGCGCCATCGACGACGAAGGAACGTATGACCATCACCGCCGATGCCGGAGGCGGTTTTATCTACGCCGCCTCTCACATGGGTGTCACCGGAGCTAAGGAGCAGGTTTCCTCCTCTGCAGAAGAGCTTGTGGCTCGCGTGCGTGAAGCCACCGACCTGCCGGTAGCCGTGGGCTTGGGCGTGCGCAGTGGTGAGCAAGCTGCGACCATCGCAGCCTTCGCCGATGGCGTCATCGTGGGCTCCGCGCTCATTCAGGCAGTGGAGTCGGGCACGCTTGAGGAGCTCGCTGCAGAGCTTGCCGCTGGTGTTCGTCAGAACTAAGAGACTGGCGCTGGAGCTAACGAGCGTTCGTCTGAACGAGCAGGCGCCCGCCAAACCGAAGGAGATTGTCGGACTGTGAATGCGATGACCTTAGCCGCAATCCCCTCGCCGCCCCAAGGCGTGTGGGAGCTAGGTCCACTGCCAATCCGCGCCTACGCCCTGTGCATCCTCACCGGAGTGATCGTAGCCTACTTCTGGGCCCGAGCGCGTTATGCGAAGCGAGGCGGCGACCCTGAGGTCGTGATCGACGCACTCCTCGTGGCCGTGCCCGCGGGCATTCTCGGCGGGCGCCTCTATCACGTGATCACGGATCATCATCGCTATTTCGGCGAGGGTAAGAATCCGCTGGATGTCTTCAAGATCACCAACGGTGGCCTCGGTATCTGGGGTGCGATCGTCCTCGGAACACTAGCCGTGTGGGTGCTGTTCCGCGTGAAGAAGCTCCCTCTTGCTCCTTTCGCCGATGCCGCCGCCCCGACCATCATCCTCGCCCAGGGAATCGGCCGACTGGGTAACTGGTTCAACCAGGAGCTCTACGGTGGCCCATCGGACGCACCCTGGGCACTGGAGATTTACCGCCGAACCAACGAGACGGGTCTCACTGACCAGATGAACGGCACCTCCACGGGCGAGGTCATCGCCACAGTGCAACCGACCTTCCTCTACGAGCTCCTGTGGTGCTTCGCGATGTGTGCCGTGATCGTGTGGGCGGATAAGCGCTTCAGGCTGGATCGCGGACGCGTTTTCGCCCTCTACGTCATCCTCTACACGCTCGGCCGCTTCTTTATCGAGAACATTCGCACCGACCCGGCGACGACTGTCTTTGGTGGCATCCGTATCAACGTTGTCGTCTCTGCTGTGGTGTTCCTCCTCGCCCTAGTGGTCTTCCTCTTCCTCAGTAAGAAAGCGCGGGAAGAAGGCCCAGCCGATACTTCGTGGATCGAGCGATCTCAAGTCCGCGCTGACGTCGATGAGGAAGAAAACAGGGGAACAGCAGAGCAGCCCAAGAAGGACAACCGAGGGCGGCCCACAGGGAAAGAAAAAGCACAGGAATCCTAGGTTGAAGCGACGCACACGTAGGCCTGTTGTATCCTCGGTGAGGTGAACAGAAGAACCAAGATTGTGTGCACCCTCGGCCCGGCCGTCGCTTCCCAGGAGAAGATTCTGGAGCTAGTGGAATCCGGCATGGATGTTGCCCGCCTGAATTTCTCCCACGGCGAGCACGCCGACCACGAGCAGAACTACAGGTGGGTTCGCGAGGCCTCCGACAGCACCGGCCGTGCTGTCGGCGTGCTGGCTGACCTCCAAGGACCGAAGATTCGCCTCGGGCGTTTCCGCGAAGGTGCGACGATCTGGGCCAACGGTGAGACCGTTCGCATTACCGTCGACGATGTACCCGGCACCCACGACCGCGTGTCCACGACGTACAAGGGACTGGCCCGCGATGCCCGTCCAGGGGATCGGCTCCTCGTGGATGACGGCAAGGTGGCCCTCATCTGTAAAGAAGTCGATGGCAACGATGTTGTGTGCGAGGTCGTCGAAGGCGGCCCCGTGTCCAACAACAAGGGTGTGTCTCTGCCCGGCATGAACATCTCCGTACCTGCACTGAGCGAAAAGGATCGAGAGGATCTGCGTTTCGCTCTGAAGCTGGGCGTCGACTTCATCGCTTTGTCATTCGTGCGTTCCCCAGCCGATGTGGAGCTGGTACACGAAATCATGGACGAGGTGGGTCGTCGCGTGCCGGTCATCGCCAAGTTGGAGAAGCCGGAGGCCGTCGATGCCCTCGAGCCGGTGATCCTCGCCTTCGACGCTGTGATGGTTGCTCGTGGCGATCTTGGCGTGGAAGTGCCACTGGAGGACGTGCCACTGGTGCAGAAGCGTGCCATCCAGATTGCTCGTGAGAATGCCAAGCCGGTGATTGTGGCAACTCAGATGCTGGATTCCATGATTGAGAATTCCCGCCCCACCCGTGCGGAAGCATCTGACGTGGCTAATGCTGTGCTCGACGGCGCGGATGCCGTGATGCTCTCCGGCGAAACGTCCGTGGGCAAGCACCCAGTGACCACGGTGAAGACGATGGCGAGGATCGTGACTGCCGCCGAGATTGATGGCGAGGTTCCGCCGTTGACTCACCGTCCACGAACCCGACGTGGCGTCATTACTTATGCTGCGAAGGATATTGGTGAGCGACTCAACGCACGGGCTCTCGTGGCTTTTACTTCCTCCGGCGATACCGCCAAGCGCGTGGCGCGTCTGCGCTCCCGGCTGCCGCTGCTCGTCTTCACTCCGCAGCAGGAGGTGCGCTCACAGCTGGCTTTGACCTGGGGCGTGGAGACTTTTCTAGTCGATGATGTGAGCTCGACGGACAAGATGATGAAGTCCCTCGATGAGGCGCTCTTGGCCATGGAGGAGTACAACTACGACGACATGATGGTCGTGGTTGCGGGTTCTCCTCCAGGAATCTCCGGCAATACCAACATGATCCAAGTGCATCTGTTGGGTCAGGAGCACGTGCGCCAGCCATAGTGCTGTAGGACGTGTACTGAGGTGCTTTCCCACAAAGCCAACTGGCCTGCGGGGGTTATGCCGTTGCGAGGTAGATCTGCGGCAGGAAAGCAAAGAAGAGGATCGAAACAGCCGAAGCGATGAGAAACACGAGGGCGTAGCGGTTCTCATCGAACCCACTGCGGCGATAAATAACAAAAGCGGCACCGAGCGCGATCGCGATGAAGACGATCGCTAGCGGAACGTACAGTCCCGCCAACCCCGTGTAGAACGTCAGTAGAGCGATCCCGTAGGAGGCTGCGAAGCCTCCCGCGATACCGGCTACCGCAGCGAGCGCGCTCTTGAGAATCGTCCACGTGGATTCAGGAAACATGCGGGTTAGTTTACCCGCCATAAGTAACTGAGCACACCAGCGGTCGCTGCCTCCACTCCACGCGTCACCATCCCTGGTACCGGCACAAAATTACTCGAATGGTTACCGGGCACGTCCTTGCCGGATTCCCAGAGTTCACGGTCTGTCACGCCGATGGTCCAGAAGATATATGGAACTTCAAAGTGACGTGGGATTTCGCTGAAGTCCTCGGATGCTGTCCACGGCTCGGCATCGGCTGAATCGGGGCCGAAGGTGGCGTCGAAAACGGGGCGAACCTGCTTGAACGCGGACGGGGAGTTATCCGTCAGCTCGCCGTGCGCGGAGTATTCGATGTCCGGCGGAGTTGTGCACCCGGACGCGGCGCACTCTCCGTGAACGACGCGTTCGATGGCGGCGTAGGTCTTGTCGCGCACGTCCGTATCGTAGAAACGGCAGTTGAGCACGAGCGTGGCTGTATCCGGGATGGTGTTGTTCGTGTGCCCGGCGATGAGGGAGCCGACCGTGATGACAGCAAAGTCACTGGGGGCGACCTCGCGGCCGACGATGCCCTGGAGGCGCACGACAATCATCGCTGCCAGATAACCAGGATCCAGCGAGAGGTGCGGCGAGGAGCCGTGAGCGGACTTTCCGTGGAGAGTGATGGTGATCGTATCGCAGGCTGTGAGCACCGGTCCTGGAGCGGTGAAGACAGTGCCAGCAGGTCCGGCGACGATGTGCTGGCCTAAGCACACATCCGGGGTGGGGATCTTTGAGGCTAGGCCGTCATTGATCATGTTGTTTGCGCCCTGGGTGACTTCCTCTGCAGGCTGAAAGAGGGCAATGAATGTGCCTTGCCACTTATCCCGAGAAGCATCCATCACGGCGCAGGTGCCAAGCAGTGAGGCAGCGTGGTGATCATGGCCGCAGGCGTGCATGACGCCCTCGTTGACAGAGGCATAGGGCAGCCCCGTGGTTTCCTCGACAGGGAGGGCATCGAAGTCCGCGCGGAAGAGGACTGTTGGTCCCTCGCCGTTGCGGAATACTGCCGTGATGCCGTGGCCGCCGATGCCAGTGGTGACTTCGCAATCAAAGTTTTTGAGCTTCTCTGCGATGTAGGCTGCGGTTTTTTCCTCTTGCAGGGACAGCTCTGGGTGGGCATGGAGCCATTCGTAGGCTTCATCTACCCATTTCAGGTCCACGCGGGGTTCTTTTAAGAACTCGCTGATGGCAGCGGCGTTCGCGGCGCTATCGGGCAGTGCAGATGCGGAAGACTCGGAAAACGACATGATTCCGAGTCTAGTCCTCAGCATGTGGCACATCGCCAGGGGACTGTTTGGCGTGAGCGCGGAAGAGCATGCAGTAGCCCAAAGGTTTTTAGCTCAAGACACTTTAGCGGATTGCCGGATTGTACTTCAGGCTATTGGGTTTAAATTCGCACTCTTCGCCAAGCTTGATGCCCGGTGCCAAGCGACCTTCCTCACGAGCCTCGGTAAGAGTATTCAGTACACGTTGTGCGAGGTTTCGAGGGGAGACGGTGTTGATGAAGATTTTCGTTCCGCCTTCGAAACCGGCGAGGGTAGATACGCGCCATTTGATGACGATGCGCCACGGCATCGGTACATCGACGTCCAGAGGACGGTGTAGCCATTCCTCGTTGCAGGGCATGTGCGGACCGCCAGCGATGTGGCAGGCATGGACAAGGTCGGCCACACCGTCGCGTTCCTCGGCGCTCATCAGCCACGGTTCGGTGGTTGCGGACTTGGAGAACACCTCCAAGGTTGGCCAGCGGTGGCCGAAGCCCGCGAACGCGATGGCATGCTCGTTCTCCGCGATAACAAGGTTATGGCGTGCCGCGTAATCTACGGCCCATTCGTTGTACATGTTGGGGTTGTTGCGAACTTGTGCGATTTCCACTTCGTTTTGCAAGCCGTGCTCGTCGATGGCCACAAGCTGCTTGTGTAGATGCTCGAAGCTGGCGCCAGCAGGCTCCAGCCAGTTCTGGAATACCGCCACGTAGCGTGCGTACCGGTTGGATCGGTAGAGCTGATCCATGCTATCGACTGTAAATGCGATGAAGTGGCGGTGATCCTGCCAACTGAGCGTGCCGGAGCCCGCAATCTGGTCTGTGGTGGTGGCGCCGGGGACGTAATGGTTGCGGGCGATAATCACATCGTGTCCGCCTGCAAAGAGACTGCCGGACTTTTCATTGAGGGTTTGTGCCCGGTTCTCCTCAGTGAACAACTCATCGATCTCCTCCTGGCTCACATCACTGGCGGCGAGTTTGGTGCGGAGGATCTTTTCTACGTGGTCGCGACCTTGTTCTTCGGAGAGGTATTCGACCATGTGCCGGGCGGCGGCGGGGTTCATAGTGTGCCCGTAGTTCAGTGCCCAGTAGTCGTAGGTGAGGATTTCGAAGAGGTTGGCTACGCGTCGGAATAGCGGTTCTGTGTCGTCCAGCTTGCTGGCGAGCACACCCCGAAGAATGCGGGCCTCGCCGTCTTCGTCGATGATTAAGCGGGATTTTTCCGGCGGGGTGTCCAGCTTTCGGTCGTTGCCGAAGGCGGTGGCGGTTTCCGGGTTGTCGATCTCCGTGGCATCGACGTGGTGTTCAGCCAGCGGACGGTTGCCACGACCGGGGACGGTCCACACCTCCGTGCCGGTGAAGGGGTTGACCTGTTTAATGGTGCCGTCAGGCAGGGTAGTGAGCGGCGGCACGGGAGCGGGCAGGTGCGAAGAAGATCCAATCACGGGAGCTAATTTTATCGTGTTTTTGGGCCTTTGCGGGAGGGGACACGTGGCCAGACTCGTGCGGAGCAATGAGCCGCCCTCTCGGCGGTCGGGAACTCCCTTCCGCCCGTGGGGACACTCGTCCTGCACTGAGGCTGTCTGCCTACGCTGCTTTTCGTGTACAACTGGGGGGCATGCCAAGCATCAACTTCCGCCTCCTGGCCAAACCGAGCCAGCTGGGTTTTATTGAAGAGGACTTCCGCAATCTCATCTCCGCTATGGGCGAGGACCTGGATGCCGATCTATCGGTGAGCAAGGGCTTGGTGCCAGACCCGGAGCTGGTGACTACCTGGGTGGAGCAGTTCGGTGAGGAGGATAATCCGGACTCGGAGGACGCCCCGGTGGGAGCGGAATTTTCCGTCGACGTGCGCCGCTATGAGATGGGCTCTATCTCTGGTTTGACGATGTATTTTGCAGAGCTACTGACGGTGCGGGAGAAAGATCCTGCCGAGCCACTTCTGCGCCAGGTCAAGGACGACCTGGGAGCCCCCCGCGTTCCGTGGCACGTGCAGGTTCAGCCGTAGTTACATCACGCTGGAGAGGAACTCCTTCAAGCGTTCATTCTTCGGTTCTGTGATGACCTGACGGGCAGGGCCGTGCTCGACAATTACTCCGCCCTCCATAAAAGCTACTTCATCTGCGACTTCGCGGGCGAAGCCCATTTCGTGGGTGACGACGAGCATGGTCATGCCTTCCTCCGCGAGACGACGCATCACGTTGAGCACTTCGCCGACGAGTTCAGGGTCGAGGGCGGAGGTGGGCTCATCGAAGAGCATGAGCTTTGGTCGCATCGCCAGTGCACGGGCGATTGCGACGCGCTGCTGTTGTCCACCAGAAAGTTGGATGGGGTAAGCATCCTCCTTGCCGGACAGACCCACCTGGGCTAGAAGCTCGCGGGCGTACTCCGTGGCCTCTTCCTTCGATTCGCCCTTGACCTGCACTGGGGCTTCGATAATGTTCTCCAGCACGGTTCGGTGGGTAAAGAGATTGAAGTGTTGGAAGACCATGCCAATGCCCAAACGCTGCTTGGCAGCGTCCTTTTCGGACATTTCGTAGAGCTTGCCATTTTTCTCGTGGTAGCCGATGAGGTCGCCCTCGACCTCGATACGACCAGAATTGATCTGTTCGAGGTGATTGACGCAGCGCAGCAGCGTGGATTTACCGGAGCCGGATGGTCCGATTAGACAGGTCACGGTGCCGGGTGCGACGTCGAGGTTGATGCCCTTGAGAACATCGAGGCGGCCGAAGTTTTTCCACACATCCTTGATGGCGATCATGGGTACGTCGGCGTGCTCAGGGCTGGTCGCTGAGGAGCTCATAGCTGCACCTTCCGGGGAATGGGGATTGTTGCGAGTCGTGCTCATAGGTTGTGCCTCGTCCTTAGCTCTGGCCATCAGTGGCGCCTTCGCGACCGACAGTGACGTTGCGTGGCGGTACGCCTTCAGCGTCAGCGAGGGCCGCGAGTTGGCGGGTGGTCAGCTGGCGGGAGGAACCGCGGGAGAAGTATCGCTCCAGGTAGAACTGGCCGATCATGAGGATGCTCGTGATGAGTAGGTACCAGGTGGCGGCGACGAGTAGCAGCGGTACTGGCAGGAAGATGGAGTTGGAAATATCGGTCGAACGTCCATAGAGCTCGCCGGCGTAGGGAATCGCGATGACCAGGGAAGTGGTCTTCAGCATGGAGATGAGCTCATTGCCCGTCGGCGGGATGATGATGCGCATGGCCTGGGGAAGAACGGTGCGGCGCATGTTCTGCCACCACGTCATACCCAGTGCCTTGGATGCCTCCGACTGTCCTTCAGGCACGGCCTGGATGCCGGCGCGGACGATTTCCGCCATGTATGCAGCCTCGTTCAGACCCAGACCCAGCACGGCGAGTAGGAACATGTTGGACAGAACCGACTGCAAATCGATCTCTGCCACTCCCAGGTTGAGCACCTGGTAGATGGATCCGAGCAGGCCCCAGAACACCAGCTGCACGTAAACCGGCGTTCCGCGGAAGATCCACAAGTACAGCCACGCTACGCCTTGCAGCACCGGGTTCGGGCTCATGCGCAGGACAGCAACAATGGATCCCAGAACCACACCCAAGATCATGGCCAAGATGGTCAGAGCCAAGGTGTGCAATGCGGCCACGGCGATGCGTGTGTCAAGGAGGTACTGGAAGTACACATCCCAGTGGTAGGCATCGCGATTCGCGGCGTCGATGAAAAACACAACGACGAGGAGGAGCAACACCGCGGCGAGAACCCAGCGTCCGGGGTGGCGCAGCGGGATGGCCTGGTTTTCGGCCGGGCGCTGCCGTGTTTTCTTCGTTGCTTCGGTCATGCTTTCTTCCTTCGAGCGATGCGAGGGTTAGTGGAGTTGTTGGCGGTCGGGACTGTGAATGGCTGCAGGTTGAAGGTCACCGCATCGATGGCTCCTTCTTCCAGTCCCCATGGTTGAAGAATGCGCTCATAGTCGCCGGTGTCGATGAGTTTTTGCAGTGCTGCTGCCAGTGCTGGGCCCAACGGTGCGCCCTTATCGACGGCCCAGCCGAACTGAGCTTCGTCGAAGAGCTCACCTGCCTGCACGAGCCGCCCTTCGGAGCGGGTGACGGCATAGGAGATGACGGGGGAATCGGAACTGTAGGCTTCGGCGCGCTTGAGGATCGTCGCATTGGCTGCGGCATCTGCGGTGGCGTAGACCAGCTTGTTGATCGGCTCTTTGCCTTGGGCTACGCAGTCATCGGATTTACCCTGAACCTCGTCGGTATCCGAGTAAGTGCCTTTTTGCACGGCGACGGTCATGCCACATGCGTTGGCGGGGTCCACGTTACCCTCGTTGCCAGGCTGGGTTGCCCAGGCGCTGCCGAAGTTAAAGAAGTCCACGAAATCGTAGTTTTCCTGGCGTTCTTCAGTGTCCGTGAAGGCCGAGGCTCCCGCATCGAGGGTGCCAGCGCTGATGGCGGGGAGAATGAGGCTGAAGTCCATTTGCCGAACTGTGACATCGAGGCCGAGGACGGAACCTGCGGCTTTGATAAGGTCAACCTCGTACCCGATGATGTTGCCGTTCGAGTCCTTGAATTGGCTCGGGGCGTAGGGTGTGTTGGCGCCGACGGTGATGCTGCCGCGCTGCGCAATCTTATCGGGGACGAGGGCTGCGATGGCAGGATCCTTTTGTGGCAGGACGGGTTCCCACCCTTCAGGATTACCGAGCTCCTCGTTCGTTACGCAGGCGGCCAGCATCGTGGTTAGGCCGAGGGCAACGAGTGCCTTAGCGCTGCGATGTGGGATGCTCAAACTCATGCACTGAAGTATATCGGATTACATGAAAAATATTCATTCCGCGATGTTGTCGACCCCGCGCGGGCAGATGCTTGCCCTGGCGACCGACGAGGCGCTGGTTGGGCTGTGGTATTCAGGGCAACCGACCTGCCCTTCCGTGTCCTCTCCCTCCGTGTCCGACGTCACTAGCCACCCGATCATGGCGATGCTCGATATTCAACTAGGTGAATACTTCGAAAGGGAACGCCGAGAGTTTACCGTGCCACTGGAGTTCGCAGGCACCGAATTACGCCACGCTGTGTGGACTCGGCTCTTGGACATTCCCTACGGCCAGAGCACAACGTACGGTCAGATTGCGCACGATATTGGTCGCCCGACAGCAGCCCGTGCAGTGGGAAATGCTGTGGGGATGAACCCGATCAGTATCCTCGTGCCGTGCCACAGAGTGTTGCCGGCCAGCGGCCGGGTCGGCGGGTACAACGGGGGCGTGGAAAACAAAAAGGCGTTGTTGTCTTTGGAAGGAATCGACATTCGCGAGTGAGTTTCTTCCGAAAGACCGCGAATGAGTCACTCCCAACGCGCCGTGGGTGCCTCATTCCCGAAAACCCCGGGTGCGTCATACCTGGAGTGATGTGTGGACGAGTGCTGCGTGGGCACTTTTCTCTACAGTGGTTTCGTGACACGTCAATGAACGAACGACTTACGTGCGGGAGCGCAAAGCAGCTCCCTGAATGGAAGAGGCGGTGGCTCACAGTATGCGTGACAGTATGGTCAACGACTACCTGAAGGAGAGACTCGAGAGACTGAAAGATAATTCCGAGGGGGCAGTCGCGGATTACATCCCGGAGTTAGCCGCCGCGGACGACTCGCCTTTTTCCGTTGCTATCTGCACGACCAATGGGCAGGTTTATGCAGAAGGCCTCAATGACGGCGATGTGGACCTGGAATTCACCATTCAGTCGATGTCGAAGCCTTTCGCCTACGCGTTGGCGCTGGAGGAACGTGGGGTGGAGGAAGTGGCGAAGTACGTGGGCGTGGAACCCTCCGGCGAGGCATTCAATGAGCTCAGCCTCGAAGGGGAGACCAAGCGCCCCATGAACCCCATGATTAACGCTGGGGCCATTGCCATTAACCAGATGATCAATGGTGAAGACTCGACTGTTGAGGAACGCGTGGAGAAAATCCGCCAGTTTTTCTCAAAGCTAGCGGGTCGCGAGTTGAGCATCGACGAGGATGTCTCCACCTCGGAAATCGAGACATCCGATCGCAACCTCTCCATCGCTCATATGCTGCGCAGCTACGGGATGGTCAATGATTCGGCACACGATGCCGTGGAGAGCTACACCAAGCAGTGCTCCATCAAGGTCACAGTCAGTGACTTGGCGATGATGGCAGCAACCCTGGCCAATGGTGGCGTTCAACCCCAGACCGGAGAGCGTGTCTGCGGTCGGCTTGTGGCTCGCCACGTACAGGCTGTGATGGCAAGCGCAGGAATGTACAACGGTGCCGGGCAGTGGATGGCAACCGTGGGAATTCCTGCGAAATCTGGTGTTTCCGGTGGCATCATGGGCACGCTTCCCGGCCGACTGGGCTTAGCCGCGTTTTCCCCAAAGCTCAATGAGAAGGGAAACTCTGTCCGTGCGAAGAAGCTCTTCCAGACCTTGAGCTGGGATATGGGACTGCACCTCATGGAGGCAGAGGCGCATGGCCGGGTATGCGTGCGCAGTATTACTAGTGAGGAAGTGCCCGCTGCGGACAAAGGCATCAAAACAACCGTCCGACTGCAAGGAGATATCGATTTCTCCGCGGCAGAAAACTTCTGGCGCATCATCCAAGACCACGGCATTCCCTCCAAGACGCTGTTCCTTGACCTGGAGAAGGTCGACCAGGTCAACGCAATCGGCAACGAAATGCTGAAGGAAGCCAAGAGCCGCCTCACGAAGGCTGGCTACAACGTCACTATCGTCGATCCGGATAAGGTGCTCAAGTAAGCCCAGTAGGGCCGTGGTCGCCCCGGTCACGGAGCCTAGCTCGGTCGTAGAGCTGCTAAGCCTCAGCGCGGTCCTGCTGGCGTCGAACAAGACGGAACAGCAGATCCGCTGAGACGAAGAGGATCAAGGAGACACCGAACAGCGGGGCGACGAGGGCATAAGCAACCACGCACAGAGGAAGAATGACGCGTGCCCACACCGGCAGCTCCCGCCAATTAATGGGCGCGGGAAGAGAACCGAAAGAGCGATCGCGACCGCGTTTGAACCACATGACGTAGCCGTAAACCACCAATGCCAGGATCGCGACGGCCAGCAGTGCCAGGGCGATCTGCGTCCACAGGCCAAAAAGTGTCCCCATGTGCAGCTGAATGATCCACGCGGTGGCCTGGGCTGTGAGCGGCCAAGAGCTAAACGGAACAGAGTCCGTGACCGTGCCCTTGGTGCCATCAATAGCTAACGAGTCGTTGAGGAGCCGGTAGGGCTGCCGGGACTCGAACGCCGTCCACGCGGTACCGGTTTCCTTGGGTGGGGTGAGTTCCATGAGGCCCGAGAGACCGCCGGTGCGGGCGGTTGAGAGCACCAGATCGGACTGCGCATCGAAGGCTGCTGGGGGTGCTGTCGCTGAGTCAGGGTTGTTCTCTGCATCGTGGCCGTGGCCGTGATGATCCGCATAGCCCCCATGTCCGCCATGGTCGCCATGTTTGAGGTTGTTGCTCGGCGCGCCGGGGGTAGCCGTAGCCGAGATCGTGGTCTCTGGAGTGGGAGGCATCCACGAGAGCTTTTCGCGAAGTTGTGCGATGTTCTCGCCAGCAAAGAGGGACCACGTGAGACCTGAGACGCAAAGGAAGATCAGGCCGGGGGTGACGACGAGGCCGATGGCGGAGTGCCTGGCCATGGCGAGGCGACGAGTGCCACGTGCTGGCTTGCGAGTCGAACGCTGTGCGGTCGTCCGTCGACGGTGGAAGAACCATACCAGCACGCCGGAGACGGCCAATGGGCCTAACCACGATGCGGCGGTTTCGGAGTAGATGCGGCCTGTCTCACCCAGCCAGAGATTGCGGTGGCCATTAGACAGCCAGGTGCGGAAGGGGAGAGCGCCGGAGCTGCCGTACTGGATGAGATCGCCCTTGATGGACAGATCGCCTGGGTCGACAAACACCGCGTGGGTGTAGGATTCGGACTCCAGCTGCTCGTCAGCGAAGAGGACGCGGGTGGTAGTGGAACCGACCTCCCCGGGCGTCATGTCGCCGGGAACTTGGATGCCTTTGATTGGGAGCTCGGGGTGAACAGTCCGGGCGGCGGCGATCTGTTCGTTGAGCGCGTGGGCGGGCTGGTTGGAGGTGGCGGTTAATTTTTCGTGGTAGATGCCCTTTTCGATGGTGGGGGCGAGGGCGTAGAAGAAACCGCTGAATGCTGCGACCACAATGAGCGGGGCAACGAAGATGCCCGCGATCACATGGAGCCGACGGAAGGCTGAAAAACTCATGCCGAAATAGTCGCGTGTTGAGTGAAAACGGTTCCCACTGCTTTTAGGTGACGCGTCAACAAAGGGGTGAGATACGAATGTAAGACGAGGTTGAAGCGGGCGTGGTCAGGGGAGGATGCAAGTGGTCTTAGGCAGAAAATGGTAGGAGAAAATAACTGCCGCGAAGCGGGAGTGGGGTAGGAGAGGGAGACTGTTGCAGGGCGGACAGCGTTGCGAGGTGGAAAGTGGTGCACAGCTCAAGGTCGCACAAGATCACAGCTAAAGGCCACGATTGTAGTTTTGAATCAAGCTACTGCTAGTGTGTTACGTGCACTAAGCAAGCCCCAGTAGCCCAATTGGCAGAGGCAACGGATTCAAAACCCGTCCAGTGTGAGTTCGAGTCTCACCTGGGGCACCATAATAGGCAGTCAAGGCCACAAAATTCCCCTCCTGTAGGGGGATTTTGTGTTTCGCTCATTCTTGCCGATTTAGTTCATAGCTTCGGAATGCTTGGCCTTACTCACCGATTCTTGCTTCGGAACATCTGGTTTTACGGACAAGTTATTGCTTCAGAACACGTGCTCTTATGGACTAACTCTTCCTTTGGAAAGCCGGCCTTTTGGATCATTTCGGTCCGGAGAATCTGCTATTCGACACTTCTAAATCTTCGGAGCATTCGGCATTAGGTAGGTTCAGTCCGTTGGAAACCCGGTCACAGCGATTGATCGTTGTCGGGAGCTACAGTCTGGGCCAGCGACCTTCTGCTCGCAGAGTCTCTCCTAAGGCCTGCGAGTGCGAATGTCCCAAACAGCCCCAACCCTTGGGGCGTAACGTCACATCAGTCACATTGTCCTGGGAAAATCAATTTGCAGTGGTTGTGCATGGGGCTAATTGGGACATTGACGCATCGAACCAGCGTTGCGGGCTTACGTTGAGACACACTGTTCGCCCAACGAAGCGGCAGCTCGCCCAACGAAGCGTTTGTTCGACCTATGAAGCGTCTGTTCGGCCTACGGTAAACGCATGCCGTCGGGCGAGTGAAGGATTAGAGTGGCCACGATGCGTAGATTTCCATGGAGCGACGATTTTTGGACTCCCAGCGAACAGGCGATGCACGCCACCAGCGAGGGGCAGGTGTATAGCGTGCGAGTCGCCGTAGATCCCGCTGGCGCGCTGCCTGCACTCTGGCAGCGACTGTCTGGTGAGCTTGCAAAAGGTGAAGCATCAGGCGATGAGGAAGGCCAGAAGCTCTACGATGGCGGATCTACCTTGACGATTGCTGATGCTGGGTGCATCGACATCGTGAGCGGGGGAGAGGATGTTCTCGATTCGCTGAGCTGGTCGATCAACCAGACACTACCCGAGGCCGCTGCGACTATGGATACCCCTGTAGCGCTGAAAGTCGTTACAGAGGGGTACCCGCCCCTGTCTAAGTCCTAGATTGGACAGGGGCGGGGTTGTTCACCTGAGGGAGTACATGTGCGGGAGTGTTCTACTTTCCGCACCGGGGCAGCGCTTGAGTCAGGAGCCTGATCTACGGTAACTCCCGAAATTGGGTTCTGGCCTCCTGTACTAGAACAGCACGCGCAGGATGGAGACGGTGACCGCGGCAATCGCCGCGGATGCCGGCAGGGTGATGACCCAAGCCAGTGCGATCGGTTTCATCAGTCCCCAGTTGGCAGCGCGGTTGACTAGGCCCACGCCCAGCACTGCGCCGATGAGGATGTGCGTGGAAGAAACTGGCAGTCCCATGACGGAAGCGGCCATGACCACGCCCGCGGCGGCCAATTCAGCGGCAAAGCCGGAGGAAGGGTGGATCTTCGTCAGCCCAGACCCGACAGTCTTGATCACGAAGCGGCCTACAAACCACAGGCCCGAAATTAGCGCGATGCCCATAGCGATGAGCACGGCCATCGGGACAGCAACCTCATCGTGAACCTCGCCCGTCTTGAGGACATCCAACACGGCGACGAATGGGCCGAGGGCGTTGGCGATGTCATTCGCACCGTGGGAGAAGGCGAATGCCGACGCCGTAAACACCTGCATCCAGGAAAACAGTACGAAGGTCGAACGGCTGAGGGTGTGGCGCTTGAGCGTGCGCGCGAAGATGAACACGGCCATCCACACCACTGCACCGATCATCCCCATGAGCATGACGTTCTGCAGAGCGGTGAGGTGCAGATTTGTCTTCGACAACCCCTTGAAGAGCATCATGGCGGCAATGATGATGGCGCCGAGGGATGCTAGCAGCGGAACCCAGTGCTCCAGTGCGCGGTGGGCCTGGACCTGATCCATCTCCTTATTGATGTTGTGGAGTTCGCGGTAGTAGTCGGATTCCAACTGGGAAGGGTCGTAGTCGTTTTCTGCGAAGAGAACGGCATCGCGTGCCATAGCGTTGGTGTACGACACGCGCTGAAGCTCGGTCATGCGCGAGTAGCGGTGATCGTGCTCGTTACGAAGCTCGGCTTTGCGGGTGCGGATTTTGCGCAGCTTTTCGTCCGCGGCGTCGTTATAGACGAGGATGGATTTCTTGATCCAGCGGAAAAGAAGGTAGGCGCACAGGCCACCGAGCAGAGGGGAAAGTACCCAGGAAATTGCGATGGTGCCAATGCCACCCCACTGCACCATGCTCAATCCGCCCTTGCCCGTGATGAAGCCTACGGTCAAAGCAGCACCAACGATGCCACCGACGATAGAGTGAGTCGTCGACACCGGCCAGCCCATGCGGGTAGCAATGAGTAGCCACACCGCTGCTCCCAGCAGGGAGGACATCATGATGTAGACGAATTCCATCGGATCCAAGCCATCGATCGCTTGGAGATCAACGATGCCGGAGCGCACAGTGTCCGTCACGGCGCCACCCGCGAGAACGGCGCCTGAAACCTCGAAGATTGCGGCGATGATGAGCGCCTGCTTCATCGTGAGCGTCTTCGCGCCAACGGAAGTTCCGAAGGAGTTGGCGACGTCATTGCCGCCGATGTTGAACGCCATGAAGAAAGCGAAGAGGATCGCGCAGATCAGCAGGATCTTGTTTGTGCCGTCGGCGGACTGACTGTTGCCCCAGAATATAAAGGCAATGAGCGTGATAGCGGCGAGTAAGCCGAAGCTTAGGTGCCAAATCCAGTCGGTGTTCTTGCCTTTGGGCGGCAGGAAATTAGGAGTCTCAGTCGTGGAGGTAGACAATCGGAGTTCCTTGAACGTCAGCGGGCTACACCAGGGTGGGGTGAGCCCCTCAAAGAGAATGGAAAGTTAAGGTCGAGAGGAAATTACGACGAGCAGGTGAACAGAAAGTTAATTCGAGGGAGAGGTTGGGTAAACCTTGCTTTCGGGAGTCTGACCATTGGGACCTACCCAGCTTTGCGGTCGCACATCCTAGCTCCGCGAACTTTGGCTCTACATACCTTGGCTCCGGGGCACCCCGGCCCAGCCCAACCGGATCCACCGGCGCCTAGATCTACTACACTCGGGCAACATGACAACCGAAGGTTCCGCTGCGCCCTCCTCCCGCTCTAAGCTGCTTCTGCTCGACGGCCACTCCCTGGCTTTCCGTGCGTTTTACGCCCTTCCCGCGCAGAACTTTTCCACCACCGGTGGCCAGCACACGAACGCCGTTTACGGTTTCCTCGGAATGTTTCTAGGGCTCATGGAGAAGGAGCAGCCTACTCACGTCGCAGCGGCCTTCGACCTTTCCGGCCCCACCTTCCGCGAGGAGCAATTCCCGGCATACAAAGCTCAGCGCCCGTCGACGCCGGAGGAGTTCAAGGGTCAGATCGGCCTGATTCGCAAGGCGCTGAAATCCCTGGGAATCATCACCCTCGACAAAGAGTCATACGAGGCAGATGACATCATTGCCACCCTCGCCACCCGGGGTCACGCAGAGGGCATGCAGACCCTCATCTGTACGGGTGACCGTGACTCGCTGCAGCTCGTGACCGATGATGTCACCGTGCTCTACACCCTCAAGGGCGTTTCCGAACTACACCGGTTCACGCCCGAGGCCGTGGAGGAAAAATACGGTGTCACCCCGGCCCAGTACCCCGACTTGGCAGCACTTCGTGGTGATACCTCGGACAATATGCCGGGGGTACCTGGTGTCGGCCCAAAGACGGCGCAGAAATGGATCACGCAGTACGGAAGCCTAGATGCCGTCATTGACTCAATGGACGAGATCAAAGGCAAGGTTGGCCAGTCTCTTCGTGACCACATTGAGAACGTCAAGCTCAACCGCGCGATCACCGAAATGGTGCGCGATCTCGATGTTGTGGGGGAGTTGGAAACTCTCAAGCCGGCGGAGGTCGATGCCAATGAGGCCCTTGCCGTCTTTGAGGAACTGCAGTTCGGAGCGACCCTGCGCAACCGTGCCTTCCGCACGCTCGGCGTGGAATTTGAGGACACAGCCCAGGTACCCATCACCCGGGAAGAGCCGAAGGCAGGCAAACTCGGCGCTTGGCTGAAGAAGCGGGGAGCGGTGGCTGTTGACGTCGCGGGAGAGCAGCTAGGCTTCCTCGACAAGGACAACGTGGGCGTGGTGCTCGACCTTGCAGACGTCGATCCGAAGGACGAAACTGCGCTGCGCGAGTGGCTTGCCGACCCATCGCGGAAGAAGTGGTTCCACGATACGAAGGCTTCTTTCCATACTCTCCAAGCGCAGGGGCTCGAGCTGGACGGCGTGGAGCATGACACCTCCCTCGCCGCTTACCTTTTAAGGCCCGACGTCAGGACTGGCGGGCTGGGCGACGTGCTCCAGCGTCACGCGGGTCGCGAGCTGGGGGAGAACGCCGGGCCGCTGGAGCGGGCTCAAGCAGTAGCGGAGTTGGTGCGTACCCTCAACCCTGAGCTGGAGGCTGCCGGCGCTAGCGAGCTGTACTTCGATATGGAGGTGCCGCTGAGCCTGATTCTGGCGCGAATGGAGCACCTTGGTATCGCAGTGGATTCCACAATGTTGGAAGAGCTCAGTGACGATTATGGGGCGAAGCTCGATACCGAGATCGCTGCGGCGCGTGAAATAGCGGGTGATCCCAAGCTGAACCTTTCCAGCCCGAAACAGCTGCAGAAGGTGTTGTTCGAGGATTTCGATCTGCCCAAGACAAAGAAAACCAAAACGGGCTATTCCACGGCTGCTGGCGAGTTGGAGAAACTCGCGGCGCAGACCAATCACCCGTTCCTTGCGCACCTCATGGCGCACCGTGAGTACCAGAAAATGAAGTCTACGATTGATGGGCTCATTGAAGCGGTGCAAGACGATGGACGGATTCACACCACCTTCAACCAGAAGGGTGCCGCTACGGGACGCCTGAGCTCCTCCGACCCGAACCTGCAGAACATTCCGGTGCGTACCGAAGCGGGCCGGCGCATTCGTGGCGCGTTCAAGGTTGGGGAAGGCTTTGAAACTCTCTTGACCGCAGACTATTCGCAGATTGAGATGCGCGTGATGGCACACCTGTCTGAGGATGCGGGGCTCATCGAGGCGTATACAGCTGGTGAGGACCTCCACAACTACGTGGGAGCGAAGGTGTTCGATGTACCAGTTGATGAGGTGACCCCGGAGCTGCGTCGCAAGGTCAAGGCCCTGTCCTATGGTTTGGTGTACGGACTGTCAGCGTTTGGCTTGTCCCAGCAGCTAAAGATCAGCGCTGGCGAGGCCAAGGGGATTATGGAGAATTACTTCCAGCGTTTCGGCGGGGTCAAGCGCTACCTCGACCATGTGGTGGAAGTGGCAAAGGAAAACGGCTACACGTCCACTCTGTTTGGCCGCCGTCGTTATCTGCCGGAGCTCAATTCCTCCAACCGTGTGGCTAGGGAGAATGCGGAACGCGCGGCGCTCAACGCTCCTATTCAAGGAACTGCCGCGGATATTATCAAGCTCGCGATGCTGCGCGTAGATCGAGCAATCAAGGAAGAAGGTTTGAACTCACGCGTGTTGTTGCAGGTTCACGATGAGCTTGTGGTGGAGGTGGCTCTGGGTGAGCTGGATCGCGTGCGGGAGTTAGTCACCCGTGAAATGGATTCTGCTGTTGCGCTGCGCGTTCCTCTTGATGTCTCTGCGGGTTCAGGAGAGGACTGGGATCAGGCTGCCCACTAGGGGTTCATGTGACGGGCCCGCTCCTCAGCCTCTTTCTCCTCAACCTTTGAGGATGACGTGTCGCTCAACCCCTTAAGCTGACGCGTTGCTGCTGTCCGCAGGAGTCGTTGCGTCGCTTCGAGCGTTGATTTTGTGGGCGAAGTAACGTTCCGTGAAAACCATTGCTGCCACAGCGATGGCGCCCAAGGCGAACATTACTGCCGCTGTTCCGATGTTCTCCTCGGGGGCGAGCAAGGTGGCGTCGGCATCTTGCCACGGCCATAGCGCGCGGAGAGAGCCGAACATGAGACCGGCCATGACGACGAGCGTCATCGTGCGCACGCTGGCCAAAAGCTTCTCCAAAATGCGCACGAAGAGGATCAGGCCAGTCAGTGCGCCTGCGGCGAAGACGGCAAGGTAACCGAGATCGCGGGAATCGACGGCGGCCATGGTCGTGGAATACAGACCCACGGCGAGCAGGAAGAAGGAACCGGACACGCCCGGCAGCACGAGTGCACAGATGGCCACGGCGGCGGCGAGGAAAACGAACAACAGGTTCGGGTCTTCCTTCGGGGCGCTGGTCAGACCTGTGAGGAAGAAAGTCGCACACGCCGAGATCACAAAAGCGAGGATTCCCTTCGCGACCTTCTGGCGTGCATCGTTCCAATCAATCATCAAAAGGGGCACGGCAATGGACACGAGCACCATACCCATGAACAGTGCACGGGATAGCACTGGCTGATCGGTGACGAATCCCTCCATCACGCCAGCCATTGTCACGACGCAGAGGAACATACCCGCCAGCATTGGAAGCAGCAGCATCCAGTCGAGTCGCTTCAGGCGAGTGATTGCTTCAGGACGCTTGTCAGCAGGGCCCTTGATGAGAGTCTTGATGGAGTCCAGGAAGCGGTTTGCTGCGTAGAGGACGCGTTCGTACACGCCGGTGACCAGGGCGATGGTGCCGCCGGAGACGCCAGGCACGAGTTCCGCCATGCCGATCAGCGCACCACGGATGATGTTAAGGATGATTTTCATTCGTCCAGATTAATTGATGATGCTAGTTTAGCGGGGACGTGGGGTTCGGCATGTTTGCGCAGGCCATGGGGGTAGTGTACGGTCTACTATGTTGTGTGCCTGGGGACTTTCTGGTGCCTGCCTCATCAGCCCTGCTACGTGTGCGTCTTATATTTATACGACGCCTCAGGCCAGCGGCCTGAAGGTTGGTGTGTGAAATCCCTAGAAAGTGCTTACTCATGGACTGCCCATGCGCAGTTCAATAGTGCTTTCACAAGGTACGCCGGAGTAACTGTCCATCTCTATTTCTATCCGTTTCGGAGACTTCTACTACATGTCCACCAACAACGTCCCTCAGGTAGCCATCAACGACATCGGCTCCGCTGAGGATTTCCTCGCTGCAATCGACGCCACCATCAAGTACTTCAACGATGGTGACATTGTCGAAGGCACCGTCGTCAAGGTCGATCACGACGAGGTCCTTCTGGACATCGGCTACAAGACCGAGGGTGTAATCCCATCCCGTGAGCTGTCCATCAAGCACGACGTAGACCCAAGCGAGGTCGTAGAGGTCGGCGACGAGATTGACGCTCTGGTTCTCACCAAGGAGGACAAGGAAGGTCGCCTGATCCTGTCCAAGAAGCGTGCTCAGTACGAGCGTGCGTGGGGCGCCATCGAGGAGCTCAAGGAGAAGGACGAGCCTGTCACCGGTACCGTCATCGAGGTCGTCAAGGGCGGCCTGATCCTGGACATCGGCCTGCGTGGCTTCCTCCCAGCTTCCCTCGTCGAGATGCGTCGCGTCCGCGACCTGCAGCCGTACATCGGCCAGGAGATCGAGGCCAAGATCATCGAGCTGGACAAGCACCGCAACAACGTTGTGCTGTCCCGCCGTGCATGGCTCGAGCAGACCCAGTCCGAGGTTCGCTCCGAGTTCCTGCACCAGCTGCAGAAGGGCCAGGTCCGCAAGGGCGTTGTGTCCTCCATCGTCAACTTTGGTGCCTTCGTGGACCTGGGTGGCGTAGACGGCCTGGTGCACGTTTCCGAGCTGTCTTGGAAGCACATCGATCACCCATCTGAGGTTGTCACCGTCGGTGACGAGGTCACCGTTGAGGTTCTGGATGTGGATCTGGATCGCGAGCGCGTGTCCCTGTCCCTGAAGGCAACCCAGGAGGATCCATGGCGCGTCTTCGCCCGCACTCACGCCATCGGCCAGATCGTTCCGGGCAAGGTCACCAAGCTGGTCCCATTCGGTGCATTCGTCCGCGTGGACGAGGGCATCGAGGGCCTGGTTCACATCTCCGAGCTGGCTGAGCGCCACGTTGAGGTCCCAGACCAGGTTGTCACTGTTGGCCAGGACGCAATGGTCAAGGTGATCGACATCGACCTCGAGCGTCGTCGCATCTCTCTGTCCCTCAAGCAGGCTGACGAGGATTACACCGAGGAGTTCGACCCATCCAAGTACGGCATGGCTGACTCCTACGACGAGCAGGGCAACTACATCTTCCCTGAGGGCTTCGACCCAGAGACCAACGAGTGGCTCGAGGGCTACGACGAGCAGCGCACCGAGTGGGAGAACCGCTACGCTGAGGCTGAGCGTCGTCACCAGCTGCACACCGCTCAGATTGAGCGCAACCGTGCCGCTGCCGCTGAGGCTGCTGCTAACGGTGAGGGTGGCTACTCCTCCGAGTCCAGCGCCTCCTCCGCTCCGTCCGAGAGCTCCGCGTCCGACGCCGGAACCTTGGCTTCCGATGAGCAGCTCGCCGCACTGCGTGAGAAGCTCGCTGGTGGCGCAGAGTAAAACTCTGACCACATGCCTCTAGCCAGTGCTAAGCACTGGGGCATTTAGCGCCCGTTCCCTGATGAAGGGAGCGGGCGCTTTTTCTATTAACTTGGCGTGAATTTGCTGAGTTTCGGTAGCGTCTTATTGCTTGAGAATGCGCGTGTGCAACGATGTGGAACATGGAAATTTATGCGAACGCTCGGATCTACGCCATGGCACGCGAATCCTTCGGCGGGCTGCCCGAATCGCTCAAAGGACGCGGGACTGATGCGATCAGTGCGGTGACCAAGGAAGCTCTCGTCGTTGATGGGGCACGGATCGCGTTCGTTGGTTCTTTGTCGGAGGCTCGTGATTTCGCTGAAACTGGGACGAAGGAGATTGATTGCGGTGGAGGGGTTTTGCTACCAGGCCTCGTGGACTCGCACATCCACGCCCTGGCCACTGCCGCTTCCCGTTTCGAGGTTGATCTGCGCAGTACGCGGAGCTTAGCGGAGGCGGTGCACCGTATCGCCGAGCATGCCCGTTACCTTCCCGATGGGCAGTGGGTCACTGGTGGTCGTTGGGACGCCAATACATGGACCGACGTACACGAACCCAATAGGCAGCTTTTGGACGAACTGGTGCCAGAACGCCCCGTCGCAGTATGGTCCATCGATTTCCACACTCTGTGGCTCAACGGAGCAGCGCTGGCGTCGATCGGAATCGACGATGACACCCCGGATCCGCGCGGCGGTCGCATTGTCCGCGACGGCAATGGCGCCGCGACCGGGGTTCTCAAGGAGGATGCGGCCACGCTCGCAGAGAGGCAGTTCCCTGTCGCAGAGCTCGAGGTGCGCGTGGAGCAGCTACGTCAAGCGCAGCAAGCCTGGCTGGCGGAAGGGATCACTGGTGTTCACGACTTCGATGGCGGGGCGGCCCGGCAAGCTTGGCGCGGCCTCAACAAGGCCGGGGATCTTCGGCTGAAGGTCGTCAAGTACCTCCGGTTGGATGAATGGGACGACCCAGCGGTAAACGACTGGAGGACTGGAACCCGCGAGGGGACGCGCTTTTTGCAAGGAGGGCTCAAGCTCTTCTCCGATGGAGCGTTAGGTTCGCACACCTGTCACATGACGCACCCCTTTCCCCAAGTGGGGTCTGACGGTCAGCCGAACTACGGCCTTCCCATCGCCTCCGAAGACGTGCTGGCGGAGCAAATCCTCGGTGCCTATGACCGTGGAATTGGGGTGGCTATTCACGCTATCGGCGACAAGGCTAACCGCACTGTACTGCGGGCTTTCGAACGTACAGCACAACAGCGCCAGCATGCGATTGGTGTTAGTGGCCATCCGCTGCGTCCTCGACTCGAGCATGCGCAATTCGTCCAGGCCTGCGATGTATCCCGCATGGCGCAACTCGGAGCCATCGCCTCCATGCAGCCCCGCCACTGTATTTCGGATATCCCCTTACTACCTCAGGTTGAGGGCCACCCCGGCCTTCTGGCGTATCCATGGGGCGAACTAGCATCCGCCGGCGTCGCGCTGGCGTTCGGATCCGACGCTCCCGTTGAACCGACGAATCCTTTTGTCGGAGTCTATGCAGCCATGACCCGCGCCACGATCGATGGTGACGCCTCCACGAGCTTCCAGCCAGAACGGCGTATCTCCGCCTACGATGCCATCCGAGCTCATACCTCCGGGGCCGCTTACGCTGCGGGCTTGGAAGAGGAGACCGGACAACTGGCACCAGGGATGGACGCGGATTTTATTGTGGTGGACTCGGATCCATTAGTACCTAAGCTTGGCGGGGGTTCCGGTGTTACCGGCAGTTACGAGAGTGAGGATGCGCTATTCCAGCACGCCTGCGCCGTGCGGGACACCGCCGTGCAGATGACCGTCGCTGGGGGAAAGGAGGTTCACACAATCTAGGTCACATAAACCTGACGCCCTCGCCTCGCGAAGACCACGGCCAAGGCGCGCGAATGCAAACTCATACAACTAGGAAAGTGCTAATTCATGTCAGAGCACGCTGACCAGCAGACCGAGCTCCGCGCGGATTCTGCGAACAATACCGTGACTAAGAACCGACGTGCGGAAGCTGAAGCTCAAGTCCGTCCGATATCAACCTTGAGCTGGAGCATCACGCTCTTCGGAACGGCGATCGGTGCCGGAGTCCTCTTCCTGCCGATTGACTCGGGAAGGTTCGGATTCTGGCCGCTGCTCATCGCGACGATACTCATCGGCCCGATGGTCTTTCTTTCGCACCGTGCCGTGTCACGATTGGTGGCGGCTTCGCCACACCGCGGTCAGGATATTCTCGTGGTGTTGTCGAAATACTTCGGCCCAGCCGGAGGAGCACTCATCGCGCTCGTGTACTGGCTCTGCCTTTTCCCAGTGGTGCTCATCTACGGCGTGAGTATCACCAACACCGTCGATTCCTTCATCGTCAATCAGCTCAACGGCCCATCAATTAACCGGGCGTTGCTGTCCTTGATCTGCGTCGGAGCAATGACAGCATCCTTCGCATTCGGGCAGCGTGTGATGATGAAAGTCGCTCAATTTTTGGTGTATCCGCTCATCGCGGCACTAGCTATCGTCGCCATTTACCTCATCCCGCAATGGGACCTCGCCTCCTTCATGGACTACGAGGGCTACCAGGGAATCGGCGGCTTCCTCAGTTCCTTCGTCCTCATCTTGCCCGTTCTGGTGTTCTCCTTCTCCTTCCTCGCTGCACTATCGCAATTCTCACTTGATATGCAGCGCCAATTTGGGAAACGCTCGGAGCAAAAATCCTCGCAGGTTCTCCTCCTCACCACCATTTTGTTGGTCGCCCTCACGATGTTCTTCGTGTGGTCCTGTGTGATGGCGTTGGGCGCTGACGGAATGAAGCAGGCGCGAGAAGACAACATCCCTGTGCTGTCCTACTTCGCCAATGTCACTGGCGCACAGTTCATGGCGTACATGGCACCACTCGTTTCCGTCGCTGCAATCACCTCCTCCTACTTCGGGCATGTCCTCGGCACCACCGAGGGCACGCGGTACCTTTTCCGACTGGCCGCGCCGAAAACAGCCGCGAACTTCAGTGATGCCGCGATGAACAGGCTGTGCCTCCTCTTCATCTTCCTCGCGACAACCATTGTCTCGGCACTGAACCCTCCAGTACTCGACCTCATTACCCTCGTCGCTGGACCACTGTTCGGCGTGCTTCTGTTCCTGCTGCCGGTGTACACCATTCACCGGATCGATGCGCTCGCGAAGTTCCGCCCACTGGTGTCCAACTGGTTTGTGGCGGTGATGGGCATCCTCGTGGTGGCAGCATCCGTTTGGAGTATGTTCACGTGACCTCGTTTTCCGCATCTTCCGAGGAAGGGAAGCAAAAGACCAGCAAGGGTGCATTCCGAACTCTCATCGGCATGCTCGCTTTTCACAGAACGGCACTTGTTATTGCTATCCTGCTCGCACTGATCAACTCGGCTGCCGGGCTCTTCCAGCCGATGGTGGTTAATAAGATCATCGCGTCAGTGGGGACAGCGCAAGTCACGGGGCTGGTATGGCTTCTCCTACTGATTCTTGTGGTGGCCGCTGTGACGTCGGCCTGTGAGATCTTCATCCTCACACGCACCGCGGAAGCGGCGGTGTTCCACACACGTGGGCGGCTGATCAACCGCATGCTGCGCCTGCCGATCAGTGCATACGACCGGATGCGCACAGGCGATCTAGTAACGCGCCTGGGGTCGGATACCACCCTCATCCGTTCCGCTTTCACCGGAGGCCTAGTCGACGCGATCGCTGGTGTGGTCACAATGGCGGGGTCGATCGTGCTGATGGGAATGATCGATCTCGCCATGCTGGCGATCGTGCTCGTAGTGATGCTAGCGACCGTAGTGCTTGTAGTCGTTGCTTCCGGCAAGATTCAGCGTTACACCAAGCAGCTGCAGAAGTCAGTTGGCCAACTGGGGGCGGGTATGGATCGGGCGCTCGTCGCAGTGCGTACGATCCGCGCGGCCAATGCGCAGCAACGTGTGGAGGCTGAACTCGTGGAGGACGCTGAAACCGCGCTGGCGAAGGGCAAAAAGATTGCCGCGATCGAGGGTTTGCTGTATCCGGTGAGCAGCCTGGCGATGCAAGGCAGTTTCCTCATTGTGCTCGGCATTGGTGGTGCACGGGTGGCAACGGGCGCCATTTCTGTGGGAGATTTGGTGGCCTTCGTGCTGTACCTGTTCATGCTGGCGATGCCGCTGGGGCAGGTGTTCGGCGCTGTGACGGCGATCCGCTCGGCGATGGGTGCGATCGACCGGATCCAGGAGGTCCTCGATACCCTGGCCGAGTCTTCCGCCGGCCGGTCTGCTGAGCCGTCAGCGTGCCTTTCATTCGACGCCGTCTCTTTCTCCTACGCTTCTGCCCCCAACGATGCAGATCAACGTGCGACTGGGAAGGCCGCGGGTGCAAGCCGTCAGATCGAGGCTTCAGGTCGAGAAGCCGAGTTGGTTGGGACGAGATCTCAGGCGGACCGAACGAATGGTGTGGTTGGGGGAAATGGTTCCGTGGTGAGGTTGCCGGCGAGGGCGCGTAATGAGGTTCTGCGAGAGGTCAGTTTTGAAATTCCTGCTGGTAAAACAACCGCGTTCGTAGGACCGAGCGGTTCCGGTAAGTCGACAACGCTGGCGTTGATGCAACGTTTCTACGATCCAGATGCCGGCACCATTCGGCTGGGGGACCAAAACGTAGCAGAACTTAGCCGTGAATCTGTGCGCAGGAGTATTGGCTATGTCGAGCAGGAAGCCGCGATATTGGCAGGTTCGGTGCGTGATAACTTGCACCTGGCTAATCCCGACGCTTCTGATGATGAGTGCTGGAACTCGCTGCACAAGGTTGGATTGGCAGAGCGTTTCGAAGAGGCGCAGGGGCTGGACTCGCTCATCGGCGACAGGGGAGTGAGCTTTTCGGGAGGTCAGCGGCAGCGCTTGGCTTTGGCTCGCATGCTGCTGATGGATGCGCCGATTTTGCTGTAGGACGAACCCACTTCGGCTGTGGATTCTCGCAATGAACAGCTCATTTTGGATGCGATCGCGGAGTCGGCTGAGGGGCGCACGCTAGTTGTTGTAGCGCATCGGTTGTCTACGGTGACTGATGCCGACCAGATCATTGTTATGGATGAAGGTCGTGTGGCTGCGAAGGGGCGACATGAGGAGCTTCTGAATTCCAGCCCTCTCTACCGGGATCTCGCGAGCCGCCAGCTGCTTGGCTAGTACCTTCCGTGAGAACTTAAGGGTTAGTGGTCAGTTAGTGGTCAGTAGGAGCGACTCGTGGAGTGAAGACGTCAGGAAATGCCGGAAAAAACTGAGTAAATACGGCCATTTACTAAAATTTTCTGGCGAAACCTGACACTATCCCTCACCTGACACCGACCCTCACCTGACAACCCTCACCATCTGACACCGCCCGCCAACTGTCATCCCCCGCCACCCGAGATCCCGCGGCAAAGAAAAGCCCCGGTCATGAGTCCGAAAACTCACAACCGGGGTAGTCCGATGAGGGGCGAACTATGATGAGGGCGAACTACACAGCCTCGATACGGCCGGTAGCGTGCAAAATATCCAACTTGGAAGCCTTACGAAGCTGCAGATCCCAGTTGGCGTTACCCTCAGCAGCCGTGCCCTCTGAGTTGTTGGCGAACAGCGCCACGGATCCTGGCAGCACCACTGGCTTGGCGAAGTCCACCTGGAAGCGCGCGGCTTGTGGGATCTGCCCCTCCAAACCACGCAGCATCGCGGCTGCAGACCACATTCCGTGAGCAATCGTCGCTGGGAACCCGAACGCCTTGGCTCCCAAGTTCGACACGTGAATTGGGTTCTTGTCACCGGAAGCATCGGCGTAGATCTTGATGTCTTCCGGGGTGACACGGTACGTCGCCGTTGGGGTAACCTCCGGCTTCGCTGCCTTATCCAGCAGGCGAGCGTCGGTTGGTTCTGCATCCTTGTGAGGTGAAGAGCTGGAAAGCTTCGCGCCCTTGGCGAGGAAAGCGGACGTCTGAGTCCACACAACCTCACCTGCGACGGACACCTTGGTCACGAAATCGATGAGTACACCCTTGGTGTGTGGGCGTAGGTTTTCAGCGTGAACCGCGATGTCCAGCTCATTGTCCACGGTCAGTGGGCGGGTCTGCTCAATCGTGTTGTTGAGGTGCACCAGGCCCACTGCAGTGAGAGGGAAGTCCTTCGCGGTCATCACCTTCATCACGATGGGGAAGGACAGCACGTATGGGTAGGTCAGCGGTAGCTCATTGCTGAGGCGCAGACCGGTGGCGCTGTTGTAGGCGGCGAGGTGCGCGACATCGATCTTCACGCCCTTGACCTCGAACGCAGTGCTGGGGTTGTCCTTGGCACTACGCTTGGTGCCCACGCCTGGGAGGATGTCCTTCACCGCGTTGCGGTATTCGTCCATCAAGACGGGGATGGAGCTTAGTTCCTTGTACGTCACGGTGCTCATTGTGTGCTGTTTCCTTCTTCTTGTCCGGCGCCGATCGTGTTTTTCGATCGACGCCAGGAGGTTGCTTCGAACGCGGTGTCCTCTCCAGGACGCCTAGTGGCTAGGCGCCCAGCAGGCCCTGGCCACAGACACGGATGGTGTTGCCAGTAACCGAGCTGGAGGCTGGTGCTGCGAAGTAGGCGATTGCCTCTGCGACGTCCACCGTCTGTCCACCCTGGTGCAGGGAGGACATGAGGCGGCCTGCCTGGCGGGTGCCGAATGGGATGGCGGCGGTCATGGCGGTCTCGATGAAGCCTGGGGCAACTGCGTTAACGGTGATGTTCCGGTCGGCCAGCTTTTCGGACAGGGAGTCAACGAAGCCAATAATGGCTGCCTTGGTCAGGCCGTAGTTGGTCTGGCCACGGTTACCGGCGATACCGGCGATGGAGGACACGCCGATGACGCGGCCGTTGTCCGCCAGGCCACCATTCTCAACGAGCTTTTCGGTGATACGCACTGGTGCAATGAGGTTGACGGCCATGACAGCGTTCCAGCGGGCATCGTCCATGTTGGCGAGCAGCTTATCGCGGGTGATGCCAGCATTGTGGACGATGATGTCGACCTGTCCACCGTGGCGCTGCTCGGCATGCTCCTTGAGCTTGTCAGCGGCATCAGGGGAGGTGACGTCGAGTGGCAGTGCGGTGCCCTTGACCTTGTTAGCGGTCTCGGCGAGGCCTTCACCAGCCTGTGGAACGTCCACGCAAATAACCTTCGCGCCGTCACGTGCGAGAACTTCTGCGATGGTGGCACCGATGCCACGTGCGGCACCGGTAACCACGGCAATCTTGCCCTCGGTTGGCAGTTCCCAGTTTGCTGGGGTTTCAGCTGGCTTTGCACCAACCCGAATCACCTGTGCATCCACGAAGGCGGACTTGCCGGACAGCAGGAAGCGCACGGTGGACTCGAGGCCGGAGAGGTCGGAGGAGACCTCTGGGGAGACGTACACCAGCTGAGCGGTAGCGCCGCGCAGGAGCTCCTTACCCACGGAGCGGGTGAAGCCTTCCAGGCCGCGCTGCACGATGCGCTCGTCGATGTCGGTGCACTCCTCAGGAGTGGTGCCGATGACGACGATGCGTCCGGATGGCTTGATCTGGCGCATGATTGGGTGGAAGAAGTCGTGGATGGCCTTGAGATCTTCTGGGCGCTTGATGCCGGTGGCGTCGAAGACGAAGGCGGCGTGCTTGCCCTCGCCAGCAGTTTCGACGACCTGGTAGTCACCGGTCAGGAGGGTCTTGAGGCCCTCTGCGATGCGGCCGTTGCCACCGAGGAGGACGGTACCGTCGAGGGCTGGCTCGCCCTTCTTGAAGCGACGCAGCTTCTCCTGCTGTGGGAGACCCACCTTAGGGGCGATGAACTTGCCGGCTGGGGAATCCAGGAACTGCAGGAAAGCGTCCTTCTGAGGTGCAGACACGAAAAAACTCCTTGAAAGCTATGTGTTGTCTAGTTTGTCTTGTGGCACCCCACGATAGCGAAGGCCGGGACATCGCTGCGCCGGAGATGATCCAGAGCGAGGAAAAACCGTTATTCGCCGACGCGGAGAACCAAGACAATGTATGTTCTTGTATATAACCCTACGGTGTGATCGCGATCAGTGTGCGGCAAATGAAAAACTTGGCGCACAGTGAGATAGAGATTTGGGCCCGGCTCACGTCGGCTCGTCCACACCGTCGATTCCGACAAAACACTGATGGAGAGAATCTGCCTATGACTACCGGATCCCCTCGCAAGGTCGCCATCCTGGGCGGCAACCGTATTCCTTTCGCTCGCTCCAACAAGGAGTACGCGGACGCTTCCAACCAGGACATGCTGACCGCAGCGCTCGATGGCCTTGTTGCCCGCTACGGCCTGCAGGGTGAGGAGCTCGGCCTGGTTGCAGCTGGTGCAGTGCTGAAGCACTCTCGTGATTTCAACCTGACTCGTGAGGTTGTGCTGGGTTCTGCACTGTCCTCCACCACTCCGGCATTCGACCTGCAGATGGCCTGTGGCACCGGCCTGGCTGCGCTGGTTCAGGTTGCGGATGCTATCGCTCTCGGCCGTATTGAGGCTGGTATCGGTGGCGGTGTGGATACCACGTCCGACGCACCACTGGCCGTCAACGACGAGCTGCGCAAGACCCTCATCAAGGTAGCTAACGCTAAGACGACGCAGCAGCGCCTGAAGCTGCTGGGCTCCGTGCGACCATCCCAGTTCGCCCCAGAGCAGCCATCCAACGGCGAGCCTCGTACCGGTCTGTCCATGGGTGAGCACGCTGCGATCACCGCCCGCGAGTTGGAGATCTCCCGTGAGGATCAGGACCAGCTTGCTGCTGAGTCTCACCAGAAGCTGGCCAAGGCTTACGAGGCCGGCTTCTTCGATGACCTGGTTACCCCATTCCTGGGTGTTCAGCGGGACACCAACCTGCGCCCAGACTCCACTGTGGAGAAGCTCGCGAAGCTGAAGCCAGTCTTCGGCAAGCGCGACGCGGAAGCTCACGGCACGAGCGCCACCATGACCGCGGGTAACTCCACCCCACTGACCGATGGCGCTTCCGTGGTCCTCGCTTCCTCCGAGGAGTGGGCTGAGAAGCACAACATTCCTGTTCGCGCTTACCTAGTGGATTCCGAGGTCGCTTCGGTGGACTTCATCCATGGCCACAATGGTTGCACCCCGGATGGCCTGCTGATGTCCCCAACCATCGCCGTCAAGCGCATTCTGGAGCGCAACGGTCTATCCCTCCAGGACTTCGATTTCTACGAGATCCACGAGGCCTTCGCTTCCCAGACTCTCGCGACCCTCAAGGCGTGGGAGTCCGAGGAGTACTGCCGCGAGCGTCTGGGCCTGGACAAGCCACTGGGCTCCATCGACCGCGCGAAGCTCAATGTCAACGGCTCCTCCCTGGCTGCAGGTCACCCATTCGCAGCTACCGGTGGCCGCATCATCGCCTCCACCGCGAAGCTGCTGGAGCAGAGGGGCTCGGGTCGCGCGCTGGTGTCCATCTGTGCCGCAGGTGGCCAGGGTATCGTTGCCATCCTCGAGCGCTAATTAATCCTTTCGGGGAGTCTTCCGCCAGATCGGGCGAAAGACAACGCCCGCTAGAGGACTGAAGCCCACACCGGTGTGAAATGATCACTGGTGTGGGCTTTTGCATGTCCGCGTGTCGAGCTGGGTTCTTGGGTAGCCGCGGGAGCTGTATCCTCCCTAGCTGCGCAGCCGTTCAGATAGTGAGGCGAGCAGCGCTAACTCGTCCGGGGTAAGGCGCGTGCGGACCAGTTGCTCCACGTGCTGTGAATGTACGGCACCAAGTGCCGTGAAATGTTCGAGTCCCCGCCGGGTCAGGGTGACGTGGGAGGCTCGTTTGTCCGCAGGGCACTGTTCCTTGGTGATGAGTCCCCGTTTCACGAAGGTCTTCACGCGGTAGTTCAGCCTGGCGAAGGAGAAAACCAGGCGCTCGGCAATCTCGGAAAGGTGCAGCGTGTGCTGTGGAGCTTCGGCGAGAACCATTAGGAAGTTGAATTCTTCTAAGTCTGCTCCGGTTTCCTCTCGTAGAGCGTCGGCGAGAGTGGTGCGGACGTACTGCGAAGACTCGAAGTACGTCCTCCACTGTTCCATGTCCACACCGAGTTGAAGGAGGGATCGACGCCCAGAGGGCTCGAGGGAAGGGGGCATCTTATCCATGGTGGGTGTGGGCGGCGAGCAGCTCGTCGAATGGCGTGATGGTCGCGGGATCGAGCGGGTCCTGGGAGCGCTGACTCTTCTTCTGTTCCTGGTCTGGATTGCCGGTGGCGAGCGCCACGAGCTGGGCTACCGCGTCGTCGATGCGGGAATTGAGGGCCGCCCCTGCGTGTGCATCGCCCCAGTCGTCGGTAGCAGCAAAAACTGAGGTTGGAAGCACAAGTGCCTTGAGGTAGGCGAGTAGCGGGCGCAGTGTGGAATCCGTGGCCAGGGAGTGGCGAGGAGTTCCACCGGTTGCTCCGATCAGGGTCGGGGTTCCGGCAAGGGGTTCATCGTCGATCAACTGCCAAAAGAGTGTGTGGAGTCCAACGGGTGTGGCTTTGTAGATAGGGGTGGCGGTGATGATGGCGTCGGCGGAGCGGACATCGTCGAAGGCTCGCTCCAGTTCGGCGCTTGGCGCCATGGAAACGGTCATCGAGGAGAGGGCCATTGCCAATTCCCGCAGATTAATCCTGACGACCTTTGCTGTCTCGTGCTTTTCTTCGAGCTGCGTCACTGCGCTGTTAATCATGCGCTCGGCGAGCTTAGTGGTGGTGGACTCTTCGCTGAGTCCCGTCCATACTGCGACGATCTTCATTACTTGTTCACCTCTTGTCCTGCTTGTCGTGCGCGTGCAGCGCGTTCCTGGGCAGCGGGGGAGTGCTGGCCACCGCCTGGGATCGGGTCATTGCCCGCCTGGTGGCGTTCACGCAACCACTCGTGGGTGGGCGCGTCTGGGACGTCTGCCTTCTTCAGGGCGGCGTATTCCTTACGCAGCACTGGGATCACGTCTTCGGCGAGGATATCGATTTGCTCGAGGACGGTCTTCAGCGGCAGTCCAGCGTGGTCGATGAGGAAGAGCTGGCGCTGAAAGTCGCCTGCCCAGTCATGGAAGGACAGGTAGCGGTCGATGATCTGCTGCGGGGAGCCGACGGTCAGTGGGGTCTGCGCGGAGAATTCCTCGAGGGATGGGCCGTGTCCGTACACCGGGGCGTTATCGAAGTATGGCCGGAATTCGTTGACGGCATCCTGCGAGTTTTTCCTGATGAATACGTGACCGCCGAGGCCAACGAAGGCCTGGTGTGCTTGCCCGTGCCCGTAGTGTTCGTAGCGCTGCCGGTAGAGCTCGATCATGCGTGCGGTGTGTTCCACGTTCCAGAAGATGTTGTTGTGGAAGAAGCCGTCGCCGTAGTAGGCGGCTTGCTCGGCGATTTCGGGGGAGCGGATTGAGCCGTGCCACACGAACGGCGCCACATCATCTAGTGGTCGAGGTGTCGCGGTAAAGCCCTGCAGAGGCGTACGGAATTTTCCTTGCCAGTTGAGGTCTTCCTCACGCCACAGGCGGTGCAGCAGGTTGTAGTTCTCGATGGCCAGCGGGATGCCTTGCCGGATGTCTTTGCCAAACCATGGGTAGACGGGGCCGGTGTTTCCGCGGCCCATCATCAAGTCCATGCGTCCTTCTGCTAGGTGCTGAAGGTAGGAGTAATCCTCTGCGATGCGTACGGGGTCTGTTGTGGTGATGAGCGTGGTGGACGTGGACAGCTTGATCTTGGAGGTATGTGCAGCGAGGTAGGCCAGCAAGACTGGTGGGTTGGCGGGTGCGGCAAAGGGTGGATTGTGGTGCTGGCCGGTGGCGAAGACGTCGAGGCCCGCCTCTTCGGCATGCTTGGCGATGGTGATCGTGTTGGTGATCTTGTCGTGTTCGCTAGGTGCTGCTCCGTTGTGGGGATCTGGCGTGATGTCGCCGATGGTGAAGATTCCGAAGTCCATTTTTTCTCCCGGTTCTGCCGCGTTTTGTTTGTCGCTGTGACTGCGAGTTGAACTGCGATTATTCGCCTACTTCGAGTTCGGCGTTAGCCATCCTGTTCTGCGTTTGGCTGTGCCGTCGTGCTCTGTTGGTCGAGGCGGGATGCTGCACCAACAAAGTAGGTGACATGTCACCAATATTAGTTCAAGTTTGAATTAATGCAAGTGTGTGGCAGCCATCGACACGGCACAACCCCACACCCTCGACGTGGCTCACCAGTGTCTTCTTCGTGGGCCGCGAGCCTTCTGGCGAATCGGCTTTGCGGATCACGATGCCCTCAGCCACGCGCTACCGTCCCAGAACTACGCAAACCCCCCCCGCCGGGTTGGTGTTGGTGTGCATCGTGCCTGGTTCGTTTCAACTACACAAGGATTGCGGTGAGCTTCTATCAGTGCACTTTGACGAAGGGGTCGCTCATCTGATCTGTGCCGGACTTTGACCGTGATCTGCGATGCGCTGGTGTGATTTTTCTCCTTTCTTTTTATTCGACGCCACGAAGCCCTGTGTCGAGCCTGTGCGGAGCGTTAGGCTGAAAGCATGTTAAAGATCGGTCTGACAGGCGGCATCGGTTCTGGCAAGTCCACCGTGTCGAAAAAGCTTGATGAGCTGGGTGCGTTCGTCGTGGATGCGGACAAGATTGCCCGCGAGATTGTGGAGCCGGGGGAGCCAGCACTAGCGGAACTCGAGGAGGCCTTCGAGGGGGTTGTGCTAGAGGATGGCACTCTCAACCGTCAGGAACTGGCCCGTCAGGCCTTCGCCACGCCGGAGGCCACCCAGAAGTTGAACTCCATCACTCACCCGAGGATCCGTGAGCGCACGAACGAGCTGTTTCGCGAAGCGGAGGCCGAAGGGGAAGAGGTTCTCGTCTACGACATGCCGTTGCTGATTGAAAATGGTGAGGCGGATCGCGTTGATCACGTGCTCGTCGTGGACGCGCCGGATGAAGTCCGAGTTCAGCGCCTCGTGGAGTATCGCAACCTCGACGAGGACGACGCCCGTGCCAGGATCAGGGCGCAGATCGATCGCGAAACGCGTTTGGCGGTTGCGGACACGGTGCTGGATAACAGCGGCGACATAGAAGACTTGCTGGAACAGGTTGAACGTTTCTGGGCGGAAGTTGTCTAAAACCTTGTCCCGCCGGTGGTTACACTGGGGCACATGGCTTTTGCAGCAGAGCGACCTGAGCTGTCGTATTCCGAATTCCGTCCCGTTGGTGACATTGAACGAGCAGAGGGAAAGTTTGAGGTCATCAGTGACTACGCGCCTGCAGGTGACCAGCCCAAGGCGATCAATGAGCTGGCGTCGCGAATCGAAGGGGGAGAGCGGGACATCGTTCTGCTAGGCGCAACGGGTACGGGCAAATCAGCGACCGCCGCGTGGCTGATCGAAAAGGTTCAGCGTCCAACACTGGTGATGGCGCCGAACAAGACGCTCGCTGCACAGCTCGCCAATGAGCTGCGTAGTTTGCTGCCGAACAATGCCGTGGAATACTTCGTCTCCTACTACGACTACTACCAACCGGAGGCATACATAGCCCAGACGGATACGTACATCGAGAAGGACTCTTCGATCAACGAGGATGTCGAGCGCCTCCGTCACTCGGCGACATCCGCGCTGCTGTCTCGGCGTGACGTGGTGGTCGTGAGTTCCGTGTCCTGCATCTATGGTCTCGGCACCCCGCAGTCCTATCTAGACCGCTCCGTGTGGTTGAAAGTGGGCGAGGAAGTTGATCGGGATCAATTCCTTCGCTTACTCGTGGATATTCAGTACTCCCGTAATGACGTGTCTTTTACTCGTGGCACCTTCCGTGTGAAAGGGGACACGGTGGACATCATTCCCGCGTATGAAGAGCTCGCGGTGCGGGTGGAATTCTTTGGTGATGAGATTGATGCGTTGTACTTCATTCACCCGCTGACCGGCGACGTGATCCGGCAGGTGGAGGAACTGCGCATTTTCCCGGCCACCCACTACGTGGCCGGGCCAGAGCGGATGGAAAAGGCGATCCAGGCGATCAAGGAGGAGCTCCAGGAGCGTCTCGAGGAATTGGAAAACCGTGGCAAACTGCTGGAAGCGCAGCGCCTGCGCATGCGCACGGAATACGACCTGGAGATGATCCAGCAGGTGGGCTTCACCAGTGGCATCGAGAACTACTCCCGGCATATCGATGGTCGCGAAGCAGGCAGTGCTCCAGCGACGTTGATCGATTACTTCCCGGAAGATTTCCTCACCATCATCGACGAGTCACACGTGACCGTGCCACAAATTGGTGGCATGTTCGAGGGCGATGCCTCCCGCAAGCGAAACCTTGTGGAGCACGGTTTCCGCCTGCCCTCAGCACTGGACAACCGCCCGCTGACGTGGGAAGAGTTCGATGATCGCAAGGGGCAGTGCGTGTATATGTCCGCAACACCTGGAGACTACGAGGTTGCGGCAGCGGGTGGCGAATACGTGGAGCAAGTGATTCGCCCGACCGGACTGGTGGATCCTAAGGTAGAGGTACGCCCGACTGAAGGGCAGATCGATGATCTCATTGAAGAGATTCGCCAGCGCACGGAAAAGCAAGAGCGTGTGCTCGTGACGACTCTGACTAAAAGGATGGCGGAGGACCTCACGGACTATTTGCTGGAGCATGGGGTAAAGGTGCGCTACATGCACTCGGATATTGACACCCTCAAGCGAGTTGAATTACTGCGCCAGCTGCGACTCGGGGAATTCGATGTGCTCGTCGGCATCAACCTGTTGCGTGAGGGCCTCGACCTGCCCGAGGTGTCGCTGGTCGCCATCCTTGACGCTGATAAGGAAGGATTCCTGCGTTCCACACGGTCGCTGATCCAGACCATCGGTCGTGCTGCCCGTAACGTCTCCGGTGAAGTGATCATGTATGCGGACAAGATCACGGAGTCGATGCAGTACGCCATTGATGAGACGGAGCGGCGCCGTGCGAAGCAGATCGCGTATAACAAGGAACACGGGATTGACCCGCAGCCTCTGCGGAAGAAGATCGCAGACATACTTGACCAAGTTGCTGAGTTTGGGGACGATCCAGACGACCCTTCGGCTGGTTCCTCCTCCGTGGCCGCTGATGAACGCCTCGCTGAGAAGGGTGGGACGACCAGTTCCGCTAGCGTGGAGAATATGGCTCGCCCAGAGCTCGAGCAGCTTATCGCCAGTATGACCTTGCAGATGAAGGAAGCAGCACGTGAACTGAAGTTCGAGCTAGCCGGACGCTTGCGCGATGAGATCATGGACTTGAAGAAGGAACTCAAGGGCATGAAAGACGCAGGAATGTAGGATGGCATTCATGTACAAAACGATCGTTGTGGGCACCGATGGTTCGGAATCCTCGCTGCTGGCGGTGCGCCGCGCAGCGGGGATCGCGGCAGCGATGGATGCCGAGCTCGTTCTCGCCAGCGCTTACTACGGGTCTGACGCTGATGCCATGGCATCTACCCGGGGAGATTCCCAGACTGTCGTGGGCGATCAGTCTGCGGATGAGATCCTTGCGAAGGCTATCGCGGTGGCTAAGGAAGAAGGCGCCGATAAGGTCCACGCACAAATGCGCCAAGGCGCACCGGTCGAGGCACTCATGCGCATTGTGATGGATGTTGAGGCTGATCTCCTCGTCGTCGGCAATCGAGGGATCAACTCGCTGACTGGGCGACTGCTGGGCAGTGTGCCGGCGGACTTGGCACGCCAGTCCCAGTGCGACACGATGATCGTGCACACGGTGGGCTAGCGCGCTCTCGCACCAGCGTCGAGCGACAACCACCGGAGATTTGGCCTAAGACTGCACATCCCAGGGAACTGGCTTGTCATGGACGACGGTCAAACCTTGCGTCGCGCGAGTAACGGCAACGTAGACATCATTGAGTCCCATGGGGGAGGCGCTCACGATATCTGCTGGTTCCACGAGCACTACCTCGTCGAACTCCAGGCCCTTTGAACTGGAGGTATCGGCCAGCATGACCTCTCCAGCTGCAGAATTCTGAATATTCTCGAGCAATGCCAACTCTTCTACCGACAGCGAACCAGCGCTGAAGATGACCCCCACGAGACCTGGCCCTGCAGCCTCGCGCGCCCGCGATACCGCCTCCGATAGCGCTTGCCGTGGAAGGTACGCCACTCCCGAACCCGTGGCCCGCAGTGAGATCGGTGCCTTTTGATCCGGCGACACCTCAGCGAGCAGCTGCTGCGCAATCGTGGCGATATCCCCAGGGGTGCGGTAATTCACCGTTAGTTCGTGAAGCTGCCAACGATCATCCACGAAGGGGCACAGTGTCTGCGCCCACGTCTCCACTCCGGCGGGATTTCCAGTCTGCGCGGGATCGCCCACGATGGTCATCCAGCGGTTCGGCGAGCGCCTGAAGATCATTCGCCACGCCATCTCGGACAGTTCTTGGGCTTCGTCCACGATGACGTGACCGAAGGCCCATCGCACATCTTCGAAGGCTCGCTGTGCGGTCGTGCGGGTGTCCCGCACGCGCTGGCGGTCGGCCAAGGATTCCGCGTCGATCACGTCGTAAGCCATGAGCACTTCGGGCGCGAAACCATCGTCCAAATCTTGGGAGGCAGAGCCGGTGAGAATATCCAGCGCTTCCTGCGCCTCCGTGATTTTCTCTAACCACTTCTCGCGTTCCTTCGCTGCCGCCTCTTCATCGTCGATGATTCCCAATAGGTCGGAGAGCTCGTCGAGGAGTGGCGCATCAGCATCAGTCCAGGTCGGTTCGTCCGTGGCGTTGTCTTCCGTGCGACGCCACAAGCCCGCCCACGTTTCTTCATCGTAATCGGGTGCAGCTTCCGCGGGGTCGGCATATAAGCGCAGAAGAACTTCCTCCGGAGTCAGCTCGGGCCAAAACGCATCGAGAGCTTCGAGCACTGAGGCCTCCGCGCTCAAATCTTCGCGGAGCTGTGCGCGGTCCCGTGCAGAGAGGAGATTTTCTCCACCGAGGGGGTCTGCGCCGATGGTTTCCGCCATGGCGCCGGCCAGAGAACGGACAGCGTGCTCGACGAATAGTGGCCGTGCTTGGTTATGGGGGCGACGGGAGCGGCGAGCCCGCGTGCGAGCGGCACGCACCATCGCGGGGGTCAGAGTCACAGTGACGCCATCGATGACGAACACGATGGAGTTGTCAGGGACCGTCTGCCACGTCCGCACAGCGTCTTTGAGGATCGTCACCATTTCGATGCTGCCCTTAACTTCTCGTGCGAGGAGCGATTGCTCCGGCACGGTCTGGAGGCCCGGCAGGAGTGTTCCTGGGGTTGCGAGTACCACGCCAGTCTCGCCCAGGGAGGGAAGAACTTGAGAGATGTACTGCAGGAAGCGCTTATTCGGGCCGATGATCAGCACGCCGGTTTTTTCCAGTTGCTCGCGCCAAGTGTATAGCAAGTATGCTGCACGGTGGAGCGCCACGGCGGTCTTACCCGTACCGGGTGCTCCCTGGACAACAGTAACCCCCCGATGCTCTGCGCGAATGATCTGATCCTGCTCGGCCGCGATGGTCTCCACGATGTCGCGCATGTGCGAAGAGCGCGCGCGAGTCACCGCGTCTAACAGCGCGCCTTCGGTGGCAACCGATGAGGGGGAAGCCTTACTAGAGGAATCTCCGGTGAGACGTTCATCGGAGACGCTCACGATCTTTCGGCCACGCGTTTTGATGTGACGACGCGTGTGGACACCATCGGGGTGGAGAGTGGTTGCGAGATAAAACGGGCGAGCCATGGGTGCACGCCAGTCCATCAGCAGTGTCCGCATGGTCTCGTCGCTTTCGTGGAGACCGATGCGACCAATGTAGCGGCGATCCAATTGAACTCCACCGTCGGCAGAAGCTACGGGGTTCTCAGGATCTTCGTCCTCCACATCGATGCGGCCGAACATCAAGCCGATTTCCGCAGCGCTGTAGGACTCCAACCGATGATTGATGTCGCGGGCCTCGCGGTCACGCATCATCAGGCCTTGAGGATCATCGATATCGGCCTCTTTGCGAACGTCACTGAGGCGGGCCTCGAGGTGTTCCCGTGCGCTGTCGATGCGGGAGAGAAGTTCATCCAGATGAGCCTGTTCGCTGGCAAGTTCGGCTTCATCCTGGTCCGGAAAAGCAACCGGATCCGAGCGGCGTGCGCGCGGATCCGGTGAAGGGGAAGTGGTGCTCAAAGTTTAGCGGTACTTCTTCGCCTGCTTCTTGGCCTGCTTGCGGTACTTCTTGGCCTGCTTTTCGGCCTTCTTCTGGGCGGAAGCAGCTTGCTTGCGCAGCTCGCCGGATTGCTCCTTAGCGCGATCGCTCAGAGCAGCGGCCTGGACGGATAGGTTGTCGGCCTGATTGCTGGCGAATGCCTGAGCCTTTTCGCTGAAGTTTACTGCGGACTCCTTCCACTCGTCGGAGTGGTCGTCCACGTAGGCAACGAGGGCATCCTTGCCCTGCAACGCAGAATCCTTAGCCTGAGCAGCGCCGACTTTGGCCTTATCAAATAGGTCGGAGGCCTGGGACTGTGCGTTTTCCAGCATCTTTTCCTGCTCGGACTTGCCAGGAAGTGCCTTCTGTACGCGCCACTTCAGGCCAGGCTTGCCAGCCGTGTCCTCAGCGGTAATAGCCAGGCCACCCAAGAGCGCCAGGTCGGTAATCAGGCCGCGCTGCTGGTTCTTCTTGGTCTCCTTATCCTTAGCGGACCAGAAGGCGTTGCGGGTCACGGCGGTTGGGATCTGCACAGCTGCCAGGATGCCAGCGCCAATACGAGGAGCCTTGGAGCTGCCGAGCAGTGCGGCACCTACGAGCTTGGTGCCAGCGAGGATACGCACGTTGGTGACATCGTTATTCGGGATCGCCGAGGTGACATTGGGTGGCAGTACCTTGCGGACGGTGCCGACGATCGCCTTAGCCTCGGCGGTGTGCTCATTGGTGTCCTTGAGCATCTGGACACCATCAACGGCGAAAACGGAAGCCAGCAGGGGGCGGGCAAGCGTGCGAATCATGGGGAGAACTCCTTAACGAGATTCATGTGAGCGATTCTTGAATTTTATCTGGACTGTAGTCCAACTGCCGACCCAGCCTACCGAAAAGTGCTCGGTAGGGTAGCCGAAAGTCCGATCACCACGCGGTTGATGCCATCCCACACCACTGATTGCTACCAACCGCGCTCGCGCCATTCATCGACCTTGGGAAGCTCCGTGCCTACGGTGGTTGAGTCGCCATGTCCAGGGTGAACCACGGTCTCCAAAGGTAGCGAGAGGATGCGCTCATTCACATCGTCAAGCAGCTGCATAAACGCTCCATCGTCGTTTGTCTTGCCAACACCACCCGGGAACAAGCTATCGCCAACGAAAGCGCGGGCGGGGGAGAAGAACTCGGGAGCTGTGGCCAGTACTGCGATTCCACCCGGAGTGTGCCCGCGTAGCTCCACCGCAGTTAGATCCATTCCGGCGAAGTCACCGGCGAGGCGCAATGGTTCAGGCGTGCCTTCGTCATTGCCGTAGACCTCGTCGCTGGGTGCTGGCAGTGACTCTGCGTCCTTCCGGGGCGCATGATGGCGCGCACCGGTGGTCTGGAGTACCTCTTCCAGTGCCTGCACATGGTCAGCGTGCTGGTGAGTGGTGAGCACGTCAGTGATCTTCCCATCGACGCTGTCAGCTACCGCGAGCAGGTGTTCCGAGTCGCTAGCGGCGTCGATGAGAAGGAGGTCGCCGGAAGGGGCGGCGAGGAACCAGCAGTTGTTGTCCATCTTGCCCACAGTGGTGTGGATCAACCGCGCCCCCGCGCCGAGATCGACGGCCTGGGTAGCGCGCGGCTCCTCGAGATGGCCGATGGAAGGAACAGTGGAAATCTCTACAGTCATGTCCACACACTAAGCAGAACCATCGCCGCTAATGAAGATCAGGCAGATCGCGTAAACTTGGGCGGTTGAAATTTCCCACACGCAAGGAGACATAACAGTGGCAGATAGGTTGATCGTCCAAGGTGCTCGCGAACACAACCTCAAGGGCGTGGACATCGACTTGCCTCGCGACAAGATGATCGTGTTCACCGGCCTTTCGGGTTCCGGTAAATCCTCGCTGGCTTTCGACACGATCTTCGCCGAGGGTCAGCGCCGCTACGTGGAATCACTCAGCTCGTACGCGCGCATGTTCCTCGGTCGCATGGACAAGCCCGACGTGGACCTCATTGAGGGACTGAGCCCGGCGGTGTCCATCGACCAAAAATCTACGAACCGTAACCCACGTTCGACAGTGGGCACGGTGACGGAGATCTTCGACTACCTCCGACTGCTGTATGCTCGCACCGGCGTGCCCCACTGCCCGAAGTGCCATGAGGTAATTCAACGACAGACGCCGCAGGAGATCGTCGACCAAGTGCTGGCGATGGAGGAGGGGCTGAAGTTCCAGGTTCTCGCCCCGGTCGTGCGCACGCGCAAGGGCGAGTTCGTGGATCTGTTTGAGGATCTGGCCTCCCAGGGCTACGCCCGCGTGATGGTGGACGGGGAAGTTCACCAGCTGTCCAACCCGCCGAAGCTGGAAAAGCAGGTCAAGCACGATATTGATGTGGTGGTCGACCGTCTGCAGGTCAAGCCCTCCCAGAAGCAGCGTCTCACGGACTCCGTGGAAACCGCGCTAAAGCTCGCCGACGGCATCGTGGTGCTGGACATGGTGGGCCTCGATGATGATGACCCGCAGCGTGTGCGCCGTTTTTCGGAGAAGATGGCGTGCCCGAACGGCCACGAACTGACACTCGATGAGCTGGAGCCACGCACCTTTTCCTTTAACTCTCCGTACGGTGCCTGCCCCGTGTGTGATGGTCTGGGGACACGTCTAGAGGTCGACGACAAGTTGGTCATTCCGGATGAGGAAGCGCCATTGCTTTCGGCTATCGCACCGTGGGCTTCTAGTCCCAATTCCAAGTACTTCACCAAGCTCCTGACTGCCCTGGCTAAGGAACTTGATTTCGATCCGAAGACGCCGTGGAACGAGCTGACGAAGGCGCAGCAAAAAGCGGTGCTCAACGGCCACTCTGCGCAGATCAGGGTGAGCTACCGTAACCGTTACGGACGGCAGCGCAACTACTCCGCGCCATTTGAGGGCGTGATGCCGTTCCTCAAGCGGAAGCTGGACCAGACGGAGTCGGAATGGTCGAAAGACCGTTACCGCAGCTATATGCGCGAGGTTGATTGCCCTACATGTCATGGCACCCGCCTCAAGCCCGAGGTCCTCGCAGTCACCATCGCTTCCGGTGAGCGCGAATTGTCCATCGCTGAGGTTTCTGACCTTTCGATCGCGGACGCCAGTGAGTTCCTCGATAATCTCACCCTGAACAAGCGCGATGAGATGATTGCCGGTGCTGTCTTGCGTGAGATTCAGGCGCGCCTGAAGTTTCTGCTAGACGTGGGCCTGAACTATCTATCCATGTCGCGTTCCGCCGGCACGCTCTCCGGCGGTGAGGCGCAGCGCATTCGATTGGCAACGCAGATCGGTTCTGGGCTGGCAGGCGTGCTCTACGTGCTGGACGAGCCGTCCATTGGTCTGCACCAGCGGGATAATGCCCGGCTGATCTCCACCCTTGAGCATCTGCGCGACCTGGGAAACACGCTCATTGTCGTCGAACACGATGAGGACACGATTCGCACGGCCGATTGGTTGGTGGACATCGGTCCCCGCGCGGGCGAATACGGTGGTGAAGTCGTCTACCAGGGCGAGCCGAAGGGCATTCTCGATGTGGAGCGTTCGGTCACGGGGCAGTACCTCGCGGGCAAAAAGGTGCTCGCAGTGCCGGAGCAGCGCCGCGAAATCGATCGCGATCGCATGCTGACCGTCCACGGAGCGCAGGAAAATAACCTCAAGAACATTGACGTGGATATCCCGCTCGGCATGGTGTGCTGCATCACGGGCGTATCGGGTTCCGGTAAGTCCTCGCTGATCAACGGTATTCTTGCGCGCAGCCTGGCAAATAACCTCAACCGTGCACGCATGGTGCCAGGGCGCCACAAGAAGGTGACTGGTTTGGAGCACCTGGACAAGCTCGTGCAGGTGGATCAGAGCCCGATCGGACGCACGCCACGCTCCAACCCGGCGACGTACACGGGTGTGTTCGACAAAATCCGCAAGCTGTTCGCGGAGACCACGGAGGCGAAGGTGCGTGGCTACACGGCTGGCCGCTTCTCCTTCAATGTTAAGGGCGGGCGATGTGAGGCCTGCCAGGGCGACGGCACGCTGAAGATCGAGATGAACTTCCTCCCAGATGTCTATGTTCCATGTGAGGTCTGCGAGGGCGCGCGCTATAACCGCGAGACGCTCGAGGTGCTGTACAAGGGCAAGTCCATCTCCCAGGTGCTGGACATGCCGATTGTGGAGGCGGCTGAGTTCTTCAAACCGGTGACGTCCATTTCCCGTTACCTGGATACTCTCGTCGATGTGGGTCTGGGCTACGTCCGCTTGGGACAGGCTGCAACGACCCTTTCTGGTGGTGAGGCTCAGCGTGTGAAGCTGGCCGCGGAGCTGCAAAAGCGCTCCAACGGCCGGACGGTCTACATCCTCGACGAGCCGACGACTGGCCTGCACTTCGAGGACATCCGCAAACTCATGCTGGTGATCCAGTCGCTCGTGGATAAGGGAAACTCGGTGATCATCATCGAGCACAACCTCGACGTGATCAAGGCTGCGGACTGGATCGTGGACATGGGTCCGGAGGGTGGTTCCGGAGGCGGCACTGTTGTCGCGGAGGGCACGCCGGAGGCAGTGGCCAAGGTGAAGGAATCCCACACCGGCCAGTACCTCGCGTCGATGCTGGCGCCGTAACAGCGACAACGGGGACTATCACGCACGAAGTTTTCTACAGCTTCCACTCTGAGGGACGAGTCGATTTTGTTTTGGATTAGGTCACTGCTAATATCGGCGTCACTACCGTCTGTGCTGCATTCAGTGCGTCATCCGTGGAGCAATCCACTGGCGCGCTAGGAGTAAGCCAGACTGCAAGTGGAGTTCCTTCTCCCACCTTCGACCGCCAACTACCTGGCTGGGCGCGGGTCATGTGCACGAAACGCCCTTCGTGACGTCGAATAAAAAACGGCGTCCGTCACGACAAGGGCGATAATATTTCGTGTGCTGGGGGAATAAACACGGGGCCTCACGAGCAGAATCGGTACTGAAACACTAACCACTGCTGACTGAGGAGTTCACATTAGCGCTGAAGCTCGCATCAACGACCGAATTCGAGTCCCTGAGGTCCGACTCGTCGGTCCAGGAGGAGAACAGGTCGGAATCGTTAAGACTGACGATGCACGCAAGCTGGCCTATGAAGCAGACCTCGACCTGGTTGAGGTAGCGCCGAACGCCAAGCCACCTGTAGCCAAGATCATGGACTACGGCAAGTTCAAGTACGAGCAGGCCCAGAAGGCTCGCGAAGCTCGTAAGAACCAGCAGCAGACCGTGGTGAAGGAACAGAAGTTCCGCCCGAAGATCGATGATCACGATTACGAAACCAAGAAGGGTAACGTAATCCGCTTCCTCGACAAGGGATCCAAGGTCAAGGTCACCATCATGTTCCGCGGACGTGAACAGTCGCGTCCAGAGCTCGGCTTCCGCCTGCTGGAGCGCTTGGCTAACGACGTCGAAGAGCACGGCGTTGTTGAGTCCCGGCCGAAGCAGGACGGTCGCAACATGACGATGGTTCTCGGCCCGATCCGCAAGGGCAAGAAGTAGTCCCTCATAGACACCCCCAATAGCTAGAGGATTTTCACCAATGAAGCAGAAGACTCACAAGGGTGCCGCTAAGCGCATCAAGATCACCGGTTCCGGCAAGCTGCGTCGCGAGCAGGCTAACCGCCGCCACCTGCTGGAGGGCAAGCCTTCCACTCGTACCCGTCGTCTGAAGGGCACCAAGGACGTTTCCCCAGCTGACACCAAGCGCATGAAGCGCCTGCTGGGCAAGGCATAGTCCTTCCCCTCATCTTTTTGCACTAACCCCCGCACTCATAAAGACTTAGAAAAGGACGTATCACTGTGGCACGTGTCAAGCGCTCTGTGAACGCAAAGAAGAAGCGTCGCGAAGTACTCAACTCCGCCAAGGGCTACCGTGGTCAGCGCTCCCGCCTGTACCGCAAGGCCAAGGAGCAGATGCTCCACTCCAAGACCTACGCGTTCCGCGATCGCCGCGCGCGCAAGGGTGAGTTCCGTAAGCTGTGGATCCAGCGCATCAACGCTGGTGCACGCGCGAACGACCTGACCTACAACCGTCTGATCCAGGGCCTGCGCCTGGCTGAGATCGAGGTCGACCGCAAGATCCTGGCTGAGTTGGCTGTCAACGACGCCCCAGCTTTCGCCGCTCTGTGCGAGGCTGCCAAGGCTGCCCTCCCAGAGAACGTGAACGCTCCAGCCGCTTCCTAGGAAGCCTGCTGTAGAAGCCTTTAGCGCCAACACTTACGATCAGTGTTGGCGCTTTTGTTATGCCCTGGTTTCCTTCATGATGGAGTCTGCGAAGCCGGGCACGGTAAGTGAAAGTTTTCCGTGTCCCGTGGCTTGGATGAGCCCTTTGTCCATCAAGGAACGCCGTGGCGTGCTGATGGCGGCTGAGGTCGTTCCTAAGGTTTGGGCGATTTATATTTCTCTATACTTTGCACAATCTATATAGATGGATAAGGTGTCTTTTCTGTTTCGCCCTAGCGGTAGACTAGCCATCTATGAGCGAAAACGAACTGTTCACGGAGCGCACACCCCGCGTCGTCAATGCCGCGAAGCTGCACCGAGCCGCCGCCCGTAAGAAGGCCGGAGCATTCATCGTCGAAGGTGAAAATTCGGTGGAGGCTGCGATTGCCACCGGGGCCGCCACAGATGTTTTCGTGACAGAGCGAGCTGCAGAGAAATTCGAGCCCATCATCCGCACAGCGGGATACATGAATGTGTACGTGCACTACATCACCGAGCGCGCGGCCAAGCATCTCAGCGATACTGGAACGACCACGGGGCTCTTTGCCGTATGCAAGCCGGTGCTGTGGTCAACCGGCAAGGCGATCAATGGCCGTCCTCATCTAGTTTCCGTTCCCGTGCTCACCAGCGACCCAGGGAATGCTGGCACGCTGATCCGCGTGTCTGACGCCGTGGGCGCGGATGCCGTGGTCTTCGCCGGAGAGACTGTCGACCCCCAATCCTGCAAGGCTGTTCGATCATCGGCAGGTTCGTTGTTTCACATTCCTGTAGCACGTGACACCAACATCAAGGACCTCTTGGGGCAACTCCGCGCCAAAGGGTTGCAAATCCTAGCCACGGCAGCTGACGGCGAGGTTAATCTTGACGAGGCTGATGAGCTTCTGGAACAGCCCACTGCCTGGCTCTTTGGCAATGAGGCTCACGGGCTGGGCGAGGAGCTGCTAGCAGAGGCAGATTGCCGGGTGAGGATTCCAATTCGCGGACGCGCAGAATCCCTCAATCTGGCAACCGCGGCGTCGATTTGCCTTTACGAGTCCGCCAAGGCGCAGTCTCGTGCACAGGATTGCTAATATATTTCCCGGTACTTGAGTGGACTGCTCAATTGAGCTATCCCTTTTCTAGAATTTCGCGAGGTGCGTGTTGTCGGATTCCGTTGAAAGTACGGTCGATCTTTCCGAGGCTGGCCTGGAGGCTGCGGCGAGCGCAGCTATCACGGCGTTTGAGCAGGCCAATGACCTAGAGGAGTTGGCGGTCGCCCGCCGCGAACACCTCGGCGACGATGCTCCGATTCCAGCGGCTCGCCGAAGCCTCGGATCCCTGCCGAAGGATCAGCGCAAGGACGCCGGGCGGCTGGTGAATATGGCCCGCGGCCGTGTGGAAAAGCGTTACAGTGAAGTGAAGGCAGAGCTGGAGCAGAAGCGTAACGAGGAAGTGCTAAAGGCGGAGCGCATCGACGTTACTGAGCCAACCACCCGTGGCCAGCGCGGTGCGCAGCATCCCATCACTATTCTTTCCGAGCACATTGCCGATATTTTCGTCGGCATGGGATGGGAGATTGCCGAGGGGCCAGAGGTTGAGGCCGAGTACTTCAACTTCGATTCCCTCAACTTCATCCCAGATCACCCTGCACGCACCCTGCAGGACACCTTCCATATCGCACCGGAAGGCTCTAAGCAAGTGTTGCGCACCCACACGTCCCCAGTGCAGATGCGAACGATGCTCCATCGCGATGTGCCGATCTACATCGCCTGCCCTGGTCGTGTGTTCCGCACGGATGAATTGGACGCCACCCACACGCCCGTTTTCCACCAGGTCGAAGGACTCGCTGTGGATAAGGGGCTAACCATGGCGCACCTCAAGGGGACCCTGGATCACTTGGCGAAGACCCTCTTCGGTCCGGAGACCACAACCCGCATTCGCCCGAACTACTTCCCATTCACTGAGCCTTCCGCGGAGGTTGATGTGTGGTTCCCTAACAAGAAGGGTGGCGCTGGCTGGATCGAGTGGGGTGGCTGCGGCATGGTCAACCCCAACGTCCTTATCGCCGCGGGTATTGACCCCGAGGAATACTCCGGCTTTGCCTTTGGCATGGGCATCGAACGAACCCTGCAGTTCCGCAATGGACTGCCAGACATGCGCGACATGGTGGAGGGCGACGTTCGCTTTACCCTTCCATTTGGCGTCCGTTAATTCATAGTTGCAGGCGCTAGGTGCAAACCTCCTAGCGTCGATAGAAACACAAGCACAGTAACCCCACACCCTGCGGAACTTCGAAAGAAAAGATCACACAATGCTCATCTCCCAGTCCTGGCTGACCCGCATCCTGCAGACCGCCAACCCAAGCTGGTCGGTCAACGCCGAAGAATTCGATACCGGGTTCGTGCGCGTAGGCTTCGAAACCGAGGGCTACGAGCCAATTCCGGCTACTGAGGGCCCCCTAGTACTCGGCCGCGTGGAAAAGATCGAGGAGCTGGAGGGCTTTAAGAAGCCAATCCGCTACTGCCAGGTCAATGTGGGGCAAGCCAACGGCTCTGGCGAGTTGCAGAACATCGTCTGTGGTGCTCGCAACTTCTCCGAGGGCGACAATGTGGTCGTTGCGCTTCCGAGCACGGTGCTACCGGGTGGTTTCGAGATCGGCGCGCGTAAGACTTACGGCAAGATGTCCGAAGGCATGATCTGCTCCGCCATGGAGGTGGGTCTGGCGAAGGTGCAGAATGCTGGCATCATGACCATTCCGCAGGCCGAACTCGATCGCCGCGGTATGAGCGTGGGCGATGATCCTCGTGGGCTGTTGGGGTTGGAAGATACTGTTTTCGACGTCAACATCACCCCGGACCGCGGATACGCTCTGTCTGCTCGTGGTTTGGCCCGTGAGCTCGCATCGAGTTTCGATCTGCAATTCCGCGATCCAGCAACTGACCCAGCTGCTGCAGCGCTGGACGATGACCTCTTTGCTGGCCTGCCGGGAACAGACGGTGACGTGCAAGACATCACCGTCGATAAGGACACCAAGTGCTCCGTCTTCGGTATGCGCAAGGTCGTGGGCATTGATCCGAAGGCCGAATCGCCACTGTGGATGCAGCGCGAACTGATGCTCTGCGGTGCGCGCCCTGTCAACGCGGCAACGGACGTGACTAACTACCTGATGTTCCTGTTGGGTACGCCCATGCATGCCTTCGACGCCAACAAGGTGGATGGTGCCCTCCACGTTCGCCGCGCCAGCGAGGGGGAGAAGCTGACCACGCTGGATCATGTGGAGCGCGAGCTGCACGCTGAAGATGTGGTTATTGCTGATGACAATGGCATCCAGTCCTTGGCGGGCGTGATGGGTGGTACGACCTCCGAGATCTCCGATGAGACCACGGACGTGCTTTTCGAGGCAGCACACTGGGATCAAATCACCATCGCGAGGACGTGCCGACGTCACAAGCTGAGCTCGGAAGCCTCCCGCCGCTTTGAACGTGGCGTGGATCCGGCAGTCATCAACGAAGCGCTGGATTTTGCCGTGGCTCTGCTGTGCCGTATCGCTGGCGGCTCGGTTGTTGAGGGACGCACGATGGTGGGCGAGGCCCATGCCATGCCGACGATCACGATGCACACCTCCCGACCTGGCAAGGTTGCGGGCATGGTGTACCCGGATGGCACCACCATTGGCCGTTTGCGCGAAGTGGGCTGCACCGTCCGTGAGACGGGCGACCGGGACAGTAATGGAGCCCGCGAGATCGAGGTCACCCCACCAACCTGGCGCCCAGATCTCACGATGCCGGCAGACTTGGTGGAAGAAGTCCTGCGCCTTCAGGGATTGGAGGATATTCCTTCGATCGTGCCAACCGCGCCCGCCGGCCGTGGTCTCACGCCACGCCAGCGCATGCGCCGTTCGGTGGGCCGTGCAATGGCTTGGGCTGGCTACGCGGAGATCATTCCGACTCCATTCATCGCTAACGACGTTTTCGACGTCTGGGATTTGCCTGCCGACGACACCCGTCGCGTCGCAATCAAGGTGCAAAACCCATTGGAAAGCGACTATGCAACGATCGGCACGACGCTGTTGCCATCCATGATCGAAGCTCTACGCCGCAATGTCACCCGCGGTCAGCGCGATGTTGCCTTGTATGGCATTGCTCAAGTAAGCCAACCAGCTGCTGCAGAACAGGTGTCTCCAATGCCTTCTGTGAAGCAGCGCCCCACGGAGGCCGAGGTGCGTGAGCTGCTGGACTCACTGCCGAAGCAGCCCCTTCACGTGTCCATGATCGCTGCCGGTAACCGAGAGCTTCAGGGTACGTGGGGCGAAGGTGAGGCTTTTACAGCCCGCGATGCTATCGAGGCTGCCCGCATCATTGGTCGCTCCGCAGGTGTGGAGTTCACTTTCCGTAATGCTGAATATCTGCCATGGCACCCCGGCCGCTGTGCCGAGGTGCTGGTGGGCGACATCGTTGTGGGTCATGCTGGCGAATTGCATCCGCAAGTGTGCGAGCGTGCTCAACTACCCGCACGTACGGTTGCGTTGGAGATCAATCTGGATTCCCTGCCGCTGGAGGAGACCTTCCCTCGGCCAGTGTTGTCTCCTTTCCCAGCGGTGCTGCAGGACGTGGCCGTTGTCGTCGATTCGACAATCCCGGCCGCAGACGTACAGGCCGCACTGCGCGATGGCGCTGGTGAATTGTTGGAAGAGATCCGTCTGTTCGACATCTATCGTTCCGAGGCACTCGGAGAGGATAAGCGTTCCCTGACATTTTCCCTGCGTTTCCGAGCGTTTGACCGCACCCTCACTGAAGAGGAAGCTACCGAGGCGCGCGAGGCTGCAATTGCGAATGCGGAGAAGGCTGTAGGTGCAACCCTTCGCGGTTAGGAGAGGTGGCTCCGCTGCAACGGACTGCGGCTCTGGATAATATCCGAAGATGTGCATAGTTTGCATTTCTTCGTGATCTAAGGCACCATGGACTGCATGTTAAAAATCGCAGTTGCTGGTGCCAGTGGATATGCCGGGGGAGAGGCTTTGCGCCTGCTCCTAGCCCACCCTGGCTACGGAAAAGACTTCGAGATCGGAAGCCTGACCGGAGGATCAAACGCGGGAGCCCGCTTCGGTGACCTAGTGCCGCAGCTGCCGCAGCTCGCCGACCGCGTACTCGAGGAGACTTCACGCGATATCCTCACGCAAAACGATGCTGCCATCCTTGGGCTTCCGCACGGGGTTTCCGCTGCCCTGGATCTGCCCAGTGACATGTACGTGGTCGACTGTGGCGCTGATTACCGCCTGCAGAGTGCCGACGACTGGTCCCGCTATTACGGCTCTGAACACGCTGGTACCCGAACCTATGGCATCCCGGAAATCCCGGGTAACCGTGAGGTCATCAGAGATTCCCGCTACATCGCCGCCCCTGGTTGCTTCCCAACTGGTGCTACTCTCGCCGCTCTCCCTGGTGTGGCAGCGGGATTGATTGCGCCGCAGATATCTGTTGTGTCAGTGACCGGAGTGTCAGGAGCAGGCAAGAAGCCGGCCGTGAACCTGCTGGGTGCTGAGACCATGGAAAATGTGCGTGCATACAACGTGGGCAAGCACCGCCACACCCCAGAGATCCGTCAGAATCTCCAAGGCGTGCTTCCGGATCCGACTGAGGACGTATTCGTGACCTTCACGCCCGTGTTGGCTCCGATGAAGCGCGGAATTCTGACGACTGTTACTGCACCTGCGCGCGGTAGCGCTCAGGATATTCGTCGCGCTTATGAGGAGTTCTGCGCTCACGAGCCATTCTTGCACCTGCTTCCGGAAGGTCAGCAGCCGGAAACTCAAGGCGTTCGGGGCTCCAACATGACCCATATCCAGGTCGAAGTGGTCGACGGCATGGCCGTTGTCACCAGCGCGATCGATAATCTCACTAAGGGTACGGCCGGTGCCGCCATCCAATGCCTCAACCTCATGCTGGGGTGGGAGGAAACCGCGGGTCTTCCGCAGGCTGGAGTGTAAAAGAAATCATGACTGAACACGGTTCTGCAACGAATCCCGCGACTGAATCCGTCGGCATTCAGACTACGGGTGTCACCGTTCCTCAGGGCTTTGCTGCGGCAGCGGTCAAGGCTGGGATTAAACCATCCGGTAAGCCGGATATGGCGCTCTTAGTGAACAATGGCCCCGATTATCATGCAGCCGCAAAATTTACTCGTAACCGCGTGGTTGCCTCCCCCGTGAAGTGGACTCGAGCGAATAACGATGGGTCTTTCCGCGCTGTGATCGTCAATGCTGGCAACGCCAATGCCTGCAATGGTGCTCAAGGCGACGCGGACTCTCAAGCTACCGCCGAGAAGACCGCGGAGGTGCTCGGCATCGAAGCCCGCGATGTCGCAGTCTGTTCCACGGGCTTGATCGGTGACGTGTTGCCGATGGACAAGATTCTCACCGGAGTAGACAACCTTGCACCCCTGCTGTCGGAGGAGGTCGCTGCTGGTCACGCTGCCTCCCAAGCAATCATGACGACCGACTTGGTGCACAAGGAATCCGTCTACCACGGTAAGGGTTGGAGTATCGGAGGTATGGGCAAGGGCGTCGGCATGATGTCGCCGTCTCTGGCAACGATGCTCGTGTTCCTCACTACCGATGCGAATTTCGACGACGCCAGCCAACTCGATGATGCACTGGGTGCTGCGACGAACACGACCTTCGACTGCCTGGACGTGGACGGCTCTACCTCCACGAATGACACTGTGATCCTGATGGCTTCAGGTGCATCTGGCGTGACACCGGATCCGCATGAGTTCAAAGATGCGATCCATCAGGTCTGCTTGGATCTTGCGATGCAACTGCAAGCAGATGCGGAGGGCGTCACCAAGCGAGTCTCCATCACCGTCACTGGTGCGGCCAGCGACACGGAGGCCAAGGATGCCGCGCGAGTGATTGGTCGCGACAACCTGTTTAAGTGTGCCATGTTTGGTTCTGATCCTAACTGGGGCCGAGTACTCGCCGCAGTGGGGATGGCGCCAGTGGAGATGGATCCAGAGAAAATTAACGTCTCTTTCAATGGCTCGCCCGTCTGCGTCAATTCAACCGGAGCTCCGGGAGCGCGTGAGGTGGATCTTTCCGGTGCGGACATTGCGGTGGAAGTTGACCTAGCGGTGGGTGAGGGGCGGGCCACGGTGTGGACTACCGACCTTTCCTACTCGTACATCGAAATTAATTCCGAGTACTCCACCTAGCAGTCGCGAGAGAATGGAACAGGGAAAACGATGAGTACACCTATGCCAGATTCGATGGATCCATCGAGGTCCACTGCGGATCTCAGCCCCTCCCAGCGTTCACACGTGCTGGCCGAGGCATTGCCATGGCTGCTGCATTACCGCGACAAGATTGTCGTCGTGAAGTATGGCGGCAACGCTATGGTCGATGAGGACCTTAAACGTGCCTTCGCCGCGGATATGGTTTTCCTCCGCACCGTCGGTGCGCGGCCTGTGGTGGTTCACGGCGGTGGCCCACAAATTAACCAGATGCTGCAGACCGTTGGCCTCGAAGGGGAATTTCGCGGTGGCTTCCGCGTCACTACTCCTGAGGTCATGGAGTACGTCAGGATGGTGCTCTTCGGCAAGGTCGGCCGAGAGCTTGTGGGGCTCATCAATGAGCACGGCCCGTTCGCCGTCGGACTATCCGGCGAGGACGCCGGGCTATTCACCGTGACGAAGAAGTACGTCACTATCGATGGCGAGAAAACGGACATCGGTCGTGTCGGCGATATCACGAGCGTCAATGCCGATAGCCTTTTCGATCTCATCGATGCCGGCCGAATCCCCGTGATCTCCACGATTGCTCCGGATGAGAAGGGCGATGTCTATAACATCAACGCGGACACTGCAGCTGGCGCCCTTGCTGCGGCTATTGGTGCAGAACGCCTCGTCGCACTAACGAATGTCAAAGGCCTGTACACCGACTGGCCAAACAAGGATTCCCTGGTCTCACGGATCAGCCCGGATAACCTGGAGAAACTCATGCCAACCTTGGATTCCGGGATGATTCCGAAGATGGAATCCTGCCTACTGGCACTGCGCAATGGTGTGTCTGCAGCCCACGTCATCGACGGTCGCGTGCCACACTCTGTGATCCTCGAGCTGATGACCCCAGGCGGTATCGGCACGATGGTGACCGAAGACGAATGGAAGGGAGTGGACCCAAGCGATGCCTGCCTCCACCAGTAACTCAAACTCAGCAAACCAGAGCCAGCACACCGGGGATCGGTGGCAAGACCACTGGAATTCCGCGCTCATGGACACGTACGGCACACCTCAGATCGAACTGGTTAAGGGCGAGGGTGCGATTGTGACCGACAGCGAGGGCAAGGAATACCTCGATCTGCTGTCCGGTATCGCTGTGAACGCCCTCGGTCACGCTCATCCGGCCATTATCGAGGCAGTGACCACACAGCTGTCCACTCTGGGGCATACCTCCAATATTTTCGCCCATCCACAAGTCATTACTCTCGCGGAGAAGATCCGCGGCTTGCTGGGGGAGCAGGGAGAGCAGGCTCAGGTGTTCTTCTGCAATTCCGGTGCAGAGGCCAACGAGGCTGCTTTTAAGATTGCCCGTGCAACTGCTCGGCCACGAATCATCGCCGCGGAACGTGGCTTCCATGGCCGCACCATGGGTGCGCTCGCACTCACCGGACAACCGGACAAGCGTGCGCCGTTCGAGCCACTGCCAGCCGGAGTGGAGTACTTCCCGTACGGGGACATCGACGCATTGCGTGAGATGTGCGACGACAACGTCGCCGCCATCATCGTCGAGTCCATCCAGGGCGAAACCGGTGTAATCCCTGCACCCGAAGGATTCCTTAGTGCATTGAGGAGCCTGTGCGACGAGCACGGGATTCTCATGATCATCGATGAGGTCCAAGCTGGCATGGGACGCACCGGAGAGTGGTTTGGGTTCCAGGCCGAAAACGTGATGCCGGACGTGATCACCATGGCCAAAGGCCTCGGTGGCGGCCTGCCAATCGGTGCGACGGTAGCTCTACCGAAGGGCCAACTACTCCATAAGGGCAAGCACGGCACGACCTTTGGAGGCAACCCTGTGGTCTGCGCCGCGGCTAATGCTGTGATCGATACCATTAAGACCGATGGGCTTCTCGACCACGTCAAGCAGGTTGGCGACTACATTGCTCGGGAGTTGTCCGCGCACCCTCGAGTGGCTTCAGTCCGTGGGCGGGGCCTGATGCTCGGGATCGTTCTCGACGCCCCGCTGTCGGTGAACCCACTGGATTACGGCGTGATTATCAACCTACCGAGCCCCGACGTGCTGCGCCTCGTGCCACCTTTGAACATCACCATGGAACAGGCACGAAGTGGCGTCGAAAAGATCAAGAAGATGCTGGACGAAACCAGCGCAGGAGAATAGGAGAAACGGTATGACACTCAGGCATTTCCTTGCCGACGACGACGTCACACCAGCTGAGCAGTCGGAGATTCTCGCCCTTGCAGAAGAGCTGAAGGCCGACCGCTTCGGTAACCAGTACCGTGACCTGCTTGAACGCCGCTCTCTCGCCGTGCTGTTCGACAAGACCTCGACCCGCACCCGGTTCTCCTTCGACGCGGGCATCACCGAGCTCGGCGGCAACCCGATTGTCGTGGACTCCGGCAGCTCCCAAATGGGTAAGGGGGAGACGTACCAGGACACGGGTGCGGTGCTCTCGCGCTTCGTAACTGGCATCGTGTGGCGCACGGCGGCCCAGAGCAACCTGACCCAGATGGCCGAAACAGCAACTGTTCCTATCATTAATTCTTTGTCGGATGACTTCCACCCTTGCCAGATCCTCGCCGATCTGCAGACCATCCGAGAGCACAAGGGCGAGCTCAAGGGCTTGAACGCCATCTATTTCGGTGACGGCGCAAACAACATGGCAAATTCCTACATGCTGGGCTTCGCCACCGCCGGAGTGGATATCACCATCGCTGCCCCGGAAGGTTTCCAACCGGAGGCTGAATTCGTGGAGCGCGCCCAGAAGCGGGCGGCGGAAACCGGGGCGACGGTGACCGTGACCGATGCCGTGGATGCATCAGGCATGGACGTGGTCATCACCGATACGTGGCTGTCCATGGGTATGGACCCGAGTGAGGACCGCAGTGTCCTGAAGAACTACCAAGTCAACGCTGAGGTTATGGCACAGGCGAAGGACGATGCCATCTTCATGCACTGCCTCCCGGCTTACCGTGACAGCGAAGTCACGGCAGACGTGATCGACGGACCCCAGTCTGTGGTCTTTGATGAAGCAGAAAACCGACTGCACGCACAGAAAGCGCTGCTGGTATGGCTACTACGATGACACGCTCCGCTCGCCAAGCCATGGTTGGGCGCATCATTTCTTCACACAAGGTCGCCAGCCAGCGGCAGCTCATTGAGCTACTGACGGAGGAGGGCATCGAGATCACACAGGCGACGCTCTCCCGCGACCTCGTGGATATCGGTGCCCGCAAGGTCCGGACCGATGGAGAGGTGTATTACTCCGTCTCCGACGAAGTGCGCATCGACGGCCCGGATAAGTTGCGCCGAGTCCTCTCGGAGCTGCTGGTGGCCACGGATTATTCAGCCAATATTGCAGTGCTTCGGACTCCTCCTGGGGCAGCGCAGTATTTGGCCTCTATCCTGGACCGCAGCGAGGTCACTCAGCTGGCAGCCACGATTGCGGGTGACGATACTATATTTGCGCTGGCCAGGGAGCCGATGGACGGCTCGGAACTGGCGGACTACTTCTCGCATTTGGCGCAGGGCTAAACTCGATAACCGACGAAAACACTCTCAAGGGTTTGAGAAAATAAAGCAGGGGCTCAACGGCTCCTGCGGAAGGACACATTATGAAGGATCGCGTAGTACTCGCTTACTCCGGTGGACTGGATACCACCGTGGCCATCAGCTGGATTGCCAAGGAGCGTAACGCTGAAGTTGTCTGTGTATCCATCGACCTGGGCCAGGGCGGCGAAGACATGGAAACCGTGCGCCAGCGTGCACTTGGTGCAGGCGCCGTCGAGTCCATCGTGGTGGATGCCCGCGACGAATTCGCGAACGAGTACTGCCTGCCAACCATCAAGGCCAACGGTATGTACATGAAGGAGTACCCGCTGGTCTCCGCTATCTCCCGTCCGCTGATCGTCAAGCACCTGTCCGACGCCGCTAGGGAGCACAACGGCACCGCAGTTGCTCACGGATGCACCGGGAAGGGCAATGACCAGGTTCGCTTTGAGGTTGGTTTTGCGAACACCGCCCCAGACTTGGAGATCATCGCCCCAGTGCGTGACTACGCCTGGACCCGTGAAAAGGCTATTGCCTTCGCCGAGGAAAACGGCATTCCGATTGAGCAGTCCAAGAAGTCCCCATTCTCCATCGACCAGAACGTCTGGGGACGTGCCGTGGAGACCGGCTACCTCGAGGACCTGTGGAATGCTCCGACGAAGGACGTTTACTCCTACACCGAGGATCCAGCACTGGGCCAGGCACCTGACGAGGTCATCATCTCCTTCGAGTCCGGTGCGCCAGTAGCTATTGACGGCCGCAAGGTCACCGTGCTGGAAGCCATTGAGGAACTCAACCGTCGCGCGGGTGCCCAGGGCATTGGTCGCCTGGACATGGTCGAGGACCGCCTCGTGGGCATTAAGTCCCGTGAGATTTACGAGGCTCCGGGAGCAACTGTTCTGATTCGCGCTCACGAGGCCCTTGAGGCCGTGACCGTCGAGCGTGAGCTCGCCCGCTACAAGCGCCTCGTGGATGCTCGCTGGTCTGAGGAAGTCTACGACGGTCTGTGGTTCGCTCCGCTGAAGCGTTCCCTGGATGCCTTCATTGACTCCACCCAGGAAAATGTCACGGGTGACATCCGCATGGTCCTGCACGCAGGCCACATCAACATCAACGGTCGTCGAAGCTCTAAGTCCCTGTACGACTTCAACCTGGCAACCTACGACGAGGGCGATTCCTTCGACCAGTCCATGGCCCGCGGTTTCGTTGAGCTGCACGGTCTGTCTTCCAAGATCGCTTCGAAGCGCGACTTCAGCTAGAACCCCTTATTCGAGAGTCCATGAAAGAGGATCATGACCCAGCAGGAACAGCACGGTACAAACGAAGGCGCATTGTGGGGTGGCAGGTTCTCCGGTGGCCCGGCAGAAGCCATGGCCGCATTGAGTAAGTCCACTCACTTCGACTGGGTGCTGGCACCCTACGATGTCCTGGCATCGCAGGCGCATGCCCGGGTGCTGCACAAGGCTGGGCTGCTGACCGATGAGGACTTCGAGACCATGTTCGCGGGTTTGCAAAAGCTCGGCGATGATGTGGCTTCCGGCGCGTTCGGTCCGGAAGAGGCTGACGAGGACGTTCACGGTGCGATGGAGCGCGGCCTCATCGACCGTGTGGGTCCTGAAGTTGGCGGTCGTTTGCGTGCAGGTCGTTCCCGTAACGACCAGGTCGCTACCTTGTTCCGCATGTGGTTGCGTGACGCATTGCGCGATGTCGCCGCTGGGGTGGTCGACGTAGTCGATGCTCTGCTGAGCCAAGCCGATCGCTACCCAGAGGCGATCATGCCGGGTAAGACGCATTTCCAGGCTGCACAGCCTGTCTTGTTGGCTCACCAGCTGCTGGCGCATGCGCACCCGTTGCAGCGTGACCTCCAGCGGTTCCGTGATCTAGATAAACGTCTGGCTGTGTCTCCATATGGTTCCGGTGCTCTGGCTGGTTCCTCTCTGGCTCTCGATCCGGAGGCCATCGCCGAGGAACTCGGTTTCGATTCCGCCGGCGACAATTCCATCGACGCCACCTCCTCCCGCGACTTCGCGTCCGAGGCGGGCTTCGTCTTGGCGCAGACAGCAGTGGATTTGTCTCGCCTGGCGGAGGAGATCATCGCCTGGTCGACTCCGGAGTTTGGCTACGTCACACTCGCGGATGCATGGTCCACAGGTTCTTCGATCATGCCGCAAAAGAAGAACCCAGATGTCGCCGAGCTCATGCGAGGTAAGACTGGCCGTCTTATCGGTAACCTCTCGGGCCTGATGGCCACCCTCAAGGCACAGCCACTGGCGTACAACCGCGACCTGCAGGAGGACAAGGAGCCTCTTGTTGATTCGGTGACCCAGCTCAATCTGCTGCTTCCCGCGATGGCAGGTCTGGTCGGCACCCTGGAGTTCCACCCGGAGCGTCTGCTGGAACTCGCTCCGGCCGGCTTCACTCTCGCTACTGATCTGGCGGAGTGGATGGTGCGCGAGGGCGTTCCATTCCGCGTGGCCCACGAGGCTTCCGGATCTTGTGTGCGCATCGCTGAGGAGCGTGGCGTGGATCTCATCGACCTCACCGACGATGAGCTGGCCAGCGTTCACGAGGCGCTGACGCCTGCCGTGCGAGAGGTGCTCACCGTCGAGGGCGCTGTGGCTTCCCGCGCCACCCGCGGTGGTACCGCCGGCGTGCGCGTCGCTGAGCAGAAGGAGCGCGTCCGTGCACAAGCTGCGGAAGATCGCGCATGGGCGGACGCTAGCCCGATTCCTGGTCGCTAGCTTTCCTTCGATCCTTTTAGCCGCTGTCCCCGGTGCGTCCGGGGGGCGGCTATTCTTTTGCTGCGTTCGACCGCTGAGACTGTAGCTGGAACGGTTATTGCGCGAGTACCGGTTGGGCCGGGGGTGGCGTACCGTATGCGCCAGCGTTAGAAGCTAAACTGGATAACCATGATCGATCCCCAGCTTCTAGAGATTCTGGCGTGCCCACAGGACAAGCTTCCCCTGGAAGAGCACGGCGACTATTTGGTGAACCCGCGGCTGGGTAAGGCTTATCCGGTGCAGGACGGCATCCCCGTACTGCTTATCGACGAGGCCGTGGATTGGCCCCTGTCTTCGTAGCCTTTTGCAAACAGAGTGAGGTACGGCGCGATGGCGGACGGCGTTAACAACTCTACAATCCACAGACAATAACTATCTAGACAAGGAAGCTTTCTTGACCATGGCTGAAAATACCAGCACCTCTGGCAATATCATCGATGAACTAGAGTGGCGCGGGCTCATCGCCCAGTCCACCGACCTTGACGCGCTCCGTGAGGAGATGTCCACTCCGACCACCGCGTACGTGGGTTTCGATCCCACCGGCCCGTCACTTCACGCGGGCCACCTTGTGCCGCTGCTCATGCTCAAGCGTCTGCAGCTCGCCGGTCACACTCCGATCGTCCTGGCAGGTGGCGCTACGGGCATGATCGGTGATCCGCGCGATGTCGGCGAGCGATCCATGAATGATGAGTCCACCGTTGCAGACTGGGCAGAGCGAATTTCCGGTCAGCTCTCTCGCTTCGTCTCCTTCGAAGGCGAAAACAAGGCGATCCTGGTGAACAACTACGACTGGGTTTCCAAGATGTCCGTGATCGAGTTCTTGCGAGATCTTGGCAAGAACTTCTCCATCAATACGATGATCGGCCGTGAGACCGTCAAGCGTCGCCTGGAGTCCGATGGCATCTCTTACACCGAGTTCTCTTACATGCTGCTGCAGGCCAACGACTACGTGCACCTGCGCCGCAACTACAACGCGCGCCTGCAGATGGGTGGCTCAGATCAGTGGGGCAACATTGTCTCCGGTGTGGATCTCAACCGTCGCCTGGACGGCGAGCAGGTTCACGCGCTGACTGTGCCGCTGGTGACCGACAGTGAGGGCAATAAGTTCGGCAAGTCCACTGGCGGTGGCAAGCTGTGGCTGGATCCGGAGATGACCAGCCCGTACAGCTGGTACCAGTACTTCATCAACACGGGTGATGCCGATGTGATCCGCTACCTGCGCTGGTTCACTTTCCTCGACCGTGAAGAGTTGGAACGCTTGGAGGTCGAGGTCGCCGAGCGTCCATTCAAGCGCGAGGCACAGCGTGTGCTGGCTCAGGAGATGACCAAGCTGGTGCATGGCGAGGATGCCGTGGGCAAGGTCGAGCTCGCAGCTCAAGCGCTGTTCGGTAAGGCCGAGATTAAGGATTTGGACGAGCAGACCCTCGCTGCCGCCCTGCAGGAAACCGAGATCGCAGAGGTTCCAGCAAGCACCGGCATCTTGGATCTACTCGTTGAGTCTGGTTTGGAGAAGTCGAAGGGCGCAGCCCGCCGCACCGTCGGTGAAGGTGGCGCTTATGTGAATAACCAGCGCATCGAGGACATCGAGTGGACTCCGAGCGCTGAGGACCTGCTCCACGGCTCGTGGCTGGTTCTGCGCAAGGGCAAGAAGCGTTTCGCTGGCGCGAAGTTTACAAATTAATCCGCACTGGCGTCAGAAAAGAGAAGGTCGTGGAGACGGACTACGAGGCCATCGTCATCGGCGGTGGACAATCGGGTCTGGCCACGGCCTTTTATCTTATGCGCGCTGACGTGAAGACCTTGGTGCTGGATGATCAGGATCAACCGGGCGGGGCGTGGCTGCACACATGGCCATCGCTGACCTTGTTTTCTACGGCTTCCTCATCAAACCTTCCCGGCATGATGATGCCGCCTTATCCAGGTTTCCCGCCGGCGTCACACGTGATTGATTACCTGACGGCCTATGAGCGTCGATACAAGTTTGATGTCTTGAGACCCGTCCACGTTGATGATGTCCTGCCGATCGGTGGGCAATCGAATGGAGCCGCAGATGGATTCACGGTACGGGCAGGGGAGAGGCAATGGACAGCCCGCTCGGTGATCGGCGCGACGGGTACGTGGTCAGCTCCGTTCGTGCCGACGTATCCGGGGAGATTTTCGGGACAGCAATGGCACTCGTCTCAGTATCCAGGTCCTGAACCTTTTGCCGGCGCCACGGTGGCTGTTGTGGGTGGTGCGAACTCAGGCGCCCAGATTGCCGCCGACCTTCTTCCTCGGTCCGACGTCAACTGGTACACCACTCAACCTCCTCGTTGGATGCCTGATGATGTGGATGGAAGCGTGCTTTTTCGCCGCAGTCGGCAGCGGCTACTTGCGATGCAGAAGGGACAGACGGACCCCGGCCCGTCCAATGAGTTGGGGGACATCGTCATGGTGGATGCGGTGAAGGAAGCGCGGGACCAAGGAGAGTTGGTTGCTCAGCCGATGTTCACGAGCCTGGATGAGGTGGATGCGGAACATCTCATTTGGTGCACGGGCTTCAGACCGGCACTTCATGGTCTGCGCAACGTAGTGAAGGGGAGGGAAGCACGCTATGACGGCGTATTCCTTGTGGGGTACGGAGATTGGTGTGGGCCGGGGTCGGCAACAATCGCGGGTGTATCTCCTTTTGCGAAGGCTACGGCGAGAGCCGTGGCCAAACGAGTCGACAAAACAGCGCGTTAACCTTACGTTAAAAATAGCCTTCTACCTGCAGATTTGTGTTGGTGTAGATGGGTGTGTAAATTAATCGAAGTCGCAGCGAGCGGCCGGGGATAAATACCAGGTCAGCTGCTGTGTGCGAATGTTGTTTGAGAACTCAATAGCGTGATGAACCAAGTTATTTTTGGATTCCACAGTGCCGGCTGACAATGTTGTTGGTTGGTGTCACGGACAAACCAAGCATGACTAATCCGCCAAGTTTTTGGTGTTCACTGCCTGTTCATACAGCCAGGTGGTGTGGGTGTTAGTTTGTGTGTTGATGGTGCGCACCGAGTCTGCTGTAACGAGCAGATTTTAGTTGTGTGAAACGTAATCAACGTGCCCCGTATTTTCACGTTGGGGTGGTTGTCTACTGTGGCTGATGTACTGGAGGTCCACCCCCGTGGGCTGGTGATGGTCATCAGGATTATTTTTTAATTGTCAGTAGTTTTATTTATTTTTGCCAGTTTTTGGCTCTTTGTAGTGCTGAAAATGCTTTTATGGAGAGTTTGATCCTGGCTCAGGACGAACGCTGGCGGCGTGCTTAACACATGCAAGTCGAACGGAAAGGCCTCTAGCTTGCTAGGGGTACTCGAGTGGCGAACGGGTGAGTAACACGTGGGTGATCTGCCCTGCACTTCGGGATAAGCCTGGGAAACTGGGTCTAATACCGGATAGGACCGCACTTTAGTGTGTGTGGTGGAAAGTTTTTTCGGTGTGGGATGAGCCCGCGGCCTATCAGCTTGTTGGTGGGGTAATGGCCTACCAAGGCGACGACGGGTAGCCGGCCTGAGAGGGTGTACGGCCACATTGGGACTGAGACACGGCCCAGACTCCTACGGGAGGCAGCAGTGGGGAATATTGCACAATGGGCGCAAGCCTGATGCAGCGACGCCGCGTGAGGGATGACGGCCTTCGGGTTGTAAACCTCTTTCGCTAGGGAAGAAGCCACTTCGGTGGTGACGGTACCTGGATAAGAAGCACCGGCTAACTACGTGCCAGCAGCCGCGGTAATACGTAGGGTGCGAGCGTTGTCCGGAATTACTGGGCGTAAAGAGCTCGTAGGTGGTTTGTCGCGTCGCTTGTGAAAACCCGGGGCTTAACTCCGGGCCTGCAGGCGATACGGGCATAACTAGAGTGCTGTAGGGGAGACTGGAATTCCTGGTGTAGCGGTGAAATGCGCAGATATCAGGAGGAACACCGATGGCGAAGGCAGGTCTCTGGGCAGTAACTGACGCTGAGGAGCGAAAGCATGGGTAGCGAACAGGATTAGATACCCTGGTAGTCCATGCCGTAAACGGTGGGCGCTAGGTGTGGGGATTTTTCTACGATTTCCGTGCCGTAGCTAACGCATTAAGCGCCCCGCCTGGGGAGTACGGCCGCAAGGCTAAAACTCAAAGGAATTGACGGGGGCCCGCACAAGCGGCGGAGCATGTGGATTAATTCGATGCAACGCGAAGAACCTTACCTGGGCTTGACATACACCGGATCGCTGCAGAGATGTAGTTTCCCTTGTGGCTGGTGTACAGGTGGTGCATGGTTGTCGTCAGCTCGTGTCGTGAGATGTTGGGTTAAGTCCCGCAACGAGCGCAACCCTTGTCTTGTGTTGCCAGCACGTTATGGTGGGGACTCGCGAGAGACTGCCGGGGTTAACTCGGAGGAAGGTGGGGATGACGTCAAATCATCATGCCCCTTATGTCCAGGGCTTCACACATGCTACAATGGTCGATACAGAGGGTCGCGATACCGTGAGGTGGAGCTAATCCCTGAAAGTCGGCCTCAGTTCGGATTGGAGTCTGCAACTCGACTCCATGAAGTCGGAGTCGCTAGTAATCGCAGATCAGCAACGCTGCGGTGAATACGTTCCCGGGCCTTGTACACACCGCCCGTCACGTCATGAAAGTTGGTAACACCCGAAGCCAGTGGCCTAACCGTTTGGAGGGAGCTGTCGAAGGTGGGATCGGCGATTGGGACGAAGTCGTAACAAGGTAGCCGTACCGGAAGGTGCGGCTGGATCACCTCCTTTCTAAGGAGTTTGTTTTTATTTTTTGTTTTCGGGTAGTTTGTGTGCCTGATTTTTTGGTTGTGGCCCTGCTGGTTGTGGGGTTGTGGGATCTGTTGTTGGTTTGTCATGTCTGTTGGGTGTCTGGAGCAGTGTTTGTTCCTGGATGAATGATCATGGTGTGCGGCTGGTTGTGTGCTGGTTGTGTGGTGTGGTTGTTGTGTTGTTTGAGAACTGTATAGTGGACGCGAGTATCTTCTTTATTTTTTTGCAATTTTTTTGTAAGTTCATCTGTATGATCGTTTAGCCCTTCTTTGTGTGGGGTTGGTGATTATGTGTGTTGTTACTTGTTGTTAAGGGCACACGGTGGATGCCTTGGCATAGTGAGCCGATGAAGGACGTGTAAGGCTGCGTTAAGCCTCGGGGAGTTGCCAATAGAGCGTTGATCCGAGGATGTCCGAATGGGGAAACCCGGCCGTGGTTATGTGCGGTCACCCGCCACTGAATTCATAGGTGGTGTGGAGGGAACGCGGGGAAGTGAAACATCTCAGTACCCGTAGGAGAAGAAAATAATAATGATTCTGCTAGTAGCGGCGAGCGAACGTGGATGTTGGCTAAACCATATGCGTGTGATACCTGGCAGGGGTTGCGTGTGTGGGGTTGTGGGGTCTTGATGTGCAGTGCTGCCATGCTGTGCCCTGTATGTGTGTGTTAGCGGAAGTGGTTTGGAATGGCCTGCCGTAGACGGTGAGAGTCCGGTACGTGAAAGCATGCATGTGTGGGGTTGTTGAGTGTCCCCGAGTAGCAGCGGGCTCGTGGAATCTGCTGTGAATCTGCCGGGACCACCCGGTAAGCCTGAATACTTGTCTATGACCGATAGCGGATTAGTACCGTGAGGGAATGGTGAAAAGTACCCCGGGAGGGGAGTGAAATAGTACCTGAAACCGTGTGCTTACAATCCGTCAGAGCCTTTTTTGGGGTGATGGCGTGCCTTTTGAAGAATGAGCCTGCGAGTCAGCGGCATGTCGCGAGGTTAACCCGGTATGTGGGGTAGTCGTAGCGAAAGCGAATACTAACTAGTGTGTTGTAGTGGCATGTCCTGGACCCGAAGCGGGGTGATCTACCCATGGCCAGTGTGAAGCAGCAGTAAGATGCTGTGGAGGCGCGAACCCACTTAGGTTGAAAACTGAGGGGATGAGCTGTGGGTAGGGGTGAAAGGCCAATCAAACTCCGTGATAGCTGGTTCTCCCCGAAATGCATTTAGGTGCAGCGTCGTGTGTTTCTTGCCGGAGGTAGAGCTACTGGTTGGTTTAGCGGGACTATCATCTTAGCGACATCAGCCAAACTCCGAATGCCGGCAAGTCAGAGTGCGGCAGTGAGACTGCGGGGGATAAGCTTCGTAGTCGAGAGGGAAACAGCCCAGATCGCCGGCTAAGGCCCCTAAGAGTGTACTAAGTGGAAAAGGATGTGGGATCGCGAAGACAGCCAGGAGGTTGGCTTAGAAGCAGCCATCCTTGAAAGAGTGCGTAATAGCTCACTGGTCGAGTGGTTCTGCGCCGACAATGTAGTGGGGCTCAAGTACACCGCCGAAGCCGCGGAACTTCACTTTTGTGGGGTTGGTAGGGGAGCGTCGTGTGGCCGTTGAAGGTGCGGGGTGACCCAGTGCTGGAGGCTATGCGAGTGAGAATGCAGGCATGAGTAGCGAATGATGAGTGAGAAACTTATCCGCCGGATGACTAAGGGTTCCTGGGTCAAGCTAATCTTCCCAGGGTGAGTCGGGACCTAAGGCGAGGCCGACAGGCGTAGTCGATGGATAACGGGTTGATATTCCCGTACCCGTGTGTGTGCGACCAATGGTGAATCAGTGATACTAACCGCCCAAATGTGTTCTTTCGGCTCTTTGAGTTGTCTGAATGCGGCTGCGTGGGACCTGATCTGGTAGTAGCCAAGCGATGGGGTGACGCAGGAAGGTAGCCAAGCCACTTATTGGATTGTGGTGTAAGCGTGTGGCCCGCAGGATTGGTAAATCCGTTCTGTATTTGGGGTGAGGCGTGATGCGTACCCGTTGTGGGGATGTTGGTGATCCTATGCTGTCGAGAAAAGCCTCTAGTGAGTGCATGTACGGCCCGTACCCGAAACCGACACAGGTAGTCAGGTAGAGAATACTAAGGCGATCGGGTGAACTGTGGTTAAGGAACTCGGCAAAATGCCCCCGTAACTTCGGGAGAAGGGGGACCACTGATGGTGACAGACTGGTTTTGAGCTGTTGGTGGTCGCAGAGAGTAGAGGGAAGCGACTGTTTACTAAAAACACAGGTCCGTGCGAAGACGATAAGTCGATGTATACGGACTGACGCCTGCCCGGTGCTGGAAGGTTAAGAGGACCTGTTAGATCCTTTGTGGGTCGAAGCGGAGAATTTAAGCCCCAGTAAACGGCGGTGGTAACTATAACCATCCTAAGGTAGCGAAATTCCTTGTCGGGTAAGTTCCGACCTGCACGAATGGCGTAACGACTTCCCTGCTGTCTCAACCACAGGCCCGGCGAAATTGCAGTACGAGTAAAGATGCTCGTTACGCGCGGCAGGACGAAAAGACCCCGGGACCTTCACTATAGCTTGGTATTGGTGTTTGGTTCGGTTTGTGTAGGATAGGTGGGAGACTGTGAAGCGGCCACGCCAGTGGTTGTGGAGTCGTTGTTGAAATACCACTCTGATCGTATTGAGCATCTCAACCTCGGCCCGTGATCCGGGTTAGGGACAGTGCCTGGTGGGTAGTTTAACTGGGGCGGTTGCCTCCCAAAGAGTAACGGAGGCGCCCAAAGGTTCCCTCAGCCTGGTTGGCAATCAGGTGTTGAGTGTAAGTGCACAAGGGAGCTTGACTGTGAGACTGACAGGTCGAGCAGGTACGAAAGTAGGGACTAGTGATCCGGCACCGGCTTGTGGAAGCGGTGTCGCTCAACGGATAAAAGGTACCCCGGGGATAACAGGCTGATCTTCCCCAAGAGTCCATATCGACGGGATGGTTTGGCACCTCGATGTCGGCTCGTCGCATCCTGGGGCTGGAGTAGGTCCCAAGGGTTGGGCTGTTCGCCCATTAAAGCGGCACGCGAGCTGGGTTTAGAACGTCGTGAGACAGTTCGGTCTCTATCCGCCGTGCGCGTTGAAACTTGAGAAAGGCTGACCCTAGTACGAGAGGACCGGGTTGGACATACCTCTGGTGGGCCAGTTGTCACGCCCGTGGCATGGCTGGTTGGCTACGTATGGGAGGGATAACCGCTGAAAGCATCTAAGCGGGAAGCCTGTTTCGAGATGAGGTTTCTTTTGAGGTTCCCTATAGATTATGGGGTTGATAGGCCGGATCTGGAAGCGCTGTGAGGTGTGGAGGTGACCGGTACTAATTGACCGAAACATTTAACAATCACTTGTTGTGAGCTTTGTTGCGTAAGTGTAGATAATCGCGTTTGCTGTGCAGTGTCTGGGACAACACGGTCACTGGCTGCCTTTTGGTGGTGGTTGGGTGTTTGTTCTTGTTTGTTTTGTCGGTGGTTTTAGCGGCGGGGTCACGCCCGGTCCCTTTCCGAACCCGGAAGCTAAGCCTGTCTGCGCCGATGGTACTGCACCTGGGAGGGTGTGGGAGAGTAGGTCACCGCCGGCTTTATACCTTTTGAGGTGGGTGCGGGGTATGTTCAGTTTTCTGAATGTGCCTCGCACTCACCTCTTTTCTATGCCCAAAAAATCGGCCAGGTGTGCATGGATTCATGCACGTTCTACAATGGGTCGAACGTTAATTTCACAGTGAGAGGATCTCGCATGTCTGAGCACTCCGGCGGTCGCGGCGGCCGAGGACATGGTGCCGGTAATCGGCGCCCCAACGGTAACTCCCGAGGCAACGGAGTAAATCGAGGGTTCAAGAGCCATCGCAACGGCGATGGACAGCGTGGGTTCTCCGGCGGCGGACGCGGTCGTTCTTCCCGTGACGCCGACGCTTCTCGTGAGAACGGTCGTCGTCGTTTCAGCGGGGGTGACGATAAGCGGGGCGGTTACCGCCGGGGTGATGACAAGCGCGATGCTCGCCGCGACGACCGTCGTGGCGGTCAGAATTCTCGTGGAGAGGGTCGTCGCTCGAATGATCGTCGCCAAGGTTCTGGAAAGTTCCGTAAGTCGAACCGTGGTGGGGTTAATCGTGCGCATCATTCTGGTCCTCAGCGCTCCGGGTACCGTGAAGAGCGGCTGAATAAGCGTTTGAACGAGCCAGCCATTCCAGCTGATGTGGATCCACGGGAACTCGATCCTTCTGTGCGGCAGGAACTTCGAAGCCTGTCGAAGGACAATGCTGACATGGTGGCCAAGCATCTCATCATGGTGGCCACATTGCTTGACGAAGATCCAGAAAAGGCGCTCGTACATGCTCGTGCTGCCAAAGACCGTGCTGGACGTGTGTCAGTAGCTCGCGAAACGAACGGTATTGCTGCCTACCATGCTGGTGAATGGAAGGAAGCAATCTCCGAACTCCGTGCCTCCCGTCGTATGTCTGGCGGTCCTGGCTTGCTGGCCGTATTGGCCGACGCCGAACGGGGTCTTGGTCGCCCAGAGAAGGCGCTGGACGTTGCGCGTGAAGATGGCGCGGAGGACCTTGATCCTGAGTCGAAGATTGAGCTGGCGATCGTCGTTGCCGGCGCTCACCATGACCTTGGTGATAACGACGAGGCACTTTTCGCTATTGAAGAGGTTCTCTCCATTGAGGATGTTCCTGACGTTTCCCGACTGCGGGTGTCATACGCCTACGCGGATGCACTCGTGCTAGCCGGCCGAAAAGCCGAGGCTATCGAGTGGTTCGAACGGGCTGCAGAGCTCGACCACGGCGATCTCATGGACATTCCCGATCGTCTCGCGGAACTCCAGTCTGAAAGTGAGTAATACCAATGTCTCTGGCGCTGCTTGATAGCTACGATGCGATCCTTGCCGATCTCGACGGAACAGTCTTCGAGGGCGGCAGGCCCGTTATCGGCGCGGCTGAAGGATTGTCTGGTCGCAAGGTCATGTATGTGACCAACAATGCTTCTCGTGCCCCAGAGGATGTTGCTGCGCACCTCTCATCTCTCGGGTTCTCAACACTGCCCGAACAAGTTCTCACCAGCGCTGAGGCCGCTTGTACCCTAGGCCGAGAACTCGTACCGGATGAGGATGCCCGCGCTTTTGTCATCGGTGCCGATTCTTTCCGTGAGCTCGCTCGCCGTGCCGGTTTCACGGTGGTGGATTCTGCCGATGAGCAACCCCACATCGTTTTCCAAGGACACAGTCCAGAAAACAATTGGGCATTGCTGTCTGAAGGGGCTCTCGCTATCCGTAGGGGTGCGAAGTATGTGGCCTCTAATCTTGATACGACCTTGCCTTCAGAACGCGGTCTGCTTGTGGGTAATGGCTCGATGGTTGCTGCGGTCGTCAGTGCTACCGGTGTGGAGCCCGTCAGTGCCGGTAAACCAGGCCCTGAAATGTTTCGCGTTGCCGCACAACGGCTGGGGGCGCAAAAGCCGCTCGTGGTAGGTGATCGCCTTAATACAGATATCGCCGGTGGCATTGCTGCTGGGATGGATACTCTGTGCACGATCACGGGAGTCTCAGGCCACCGCGAACTCCTGTCCACGCCATACCGCCCGACATTCATCGCTGCTAATATGCGCGATCATCTTCCCGGCTGGACCGCTGAAATCCAATCGGGTACCGGGACCGCGCGCGTCACCGTGGTTGTGCACAGCGGTTCGACGAGTGACGACGTCACTCTCATGGCGGCTGAGGCTGTTGCTGCAGCTGCACCCGCCGTTTGGTCCCAACTGGATCAGGGAATTGCTATCGAAGAGATACTTATCACGGGTGCTGATGATGCTGCTGCGGCAGCTCTCGAGGCTTGGCGTTAGGAACACATGGACGGAATGAACCCAGCTCTTGTGGCGGATGCGCATCGGCGTCGTCAGGAGGAAGAAAGCAAGTCGCTTGAACAGCGCCAGGAGGAACTGACGGCGGCTGTTGACGCGCTGCTAGCGCGAGACGTTCAGGGTGCCGACGAGGTCGAGGTGCTAGAGGAAGCCCACCGTCTGGTCAATGATGCTCTCGGACGCGGCTAGGGGCTGAACACATATGGCGAAAAAGGGTCAGAGGTTGCAGCGGCTCGACGCTGAACTTGTCAAACGCAAGATTGCCCGTAGTCGTGAGCACGCCCAGGAGATGATCAAGGCTGGCCGGGTGACAGTCAACGGGATGGCTGCACGCAAGCCAGCTACCGGAGTCGATGGCAATGTCTCCATCAAGGTCGCGGAATCGGAAGATGACCGCTGGGCATCGCGTGGCGCGCACAAGCTTTTGGGTGCGCTGGCGGCTTTCGAGCCACAGGGGTTGAGCCTCGAAGGCAAAACTGTTCTGGACGCCGGGGCTTCCACCGGCGGATTTACCGACGTATGCCTCGATCGTGGTGTCGCTAAAGTCTACGCCGTGGATGTGGGCTATGGGCAGCTCGTCTGGCGCCTACAAAACGATGAGCGAGTGGATGTGCACGATCGGACCAATGTGCGCACCCTCACTCCGGAAATCCTCGGTGGACAGGCAGATGCCATGGTGGGGGATTTGTCTTTCATATCCATCGAACTCGTTTTACCGGCCTTGGCGGAATGCGTTCGCGAAGGCGGCGATCTGCTGCCGATGGTAAAACCCCAGTTCGAGGTCGGGAAAGACCGCTTGGGTCACGGCGGTGTGGTTCGCAGCACCGAGTTACGCGCCGAGGTGACTAAGAACATCGCCGTCGCGGCAATGAAGTATGGTTTATCAACGAAGGGTGTTGTGGCTTCGCCGCTGCCTGGCCCGAGCGGGAACGTTGAATACTTCCTGTGGTTGGTGAAGGACGGCGGAGCGACAATGCCGACTCCCGACCAGCTCGATTCGATGATCTCCACGGCAATTAAGGAGGGCCCTCAATGACGGAGAACCGTGAGGTGCTGCTAGTTGCGCACACCGGTGTCCACGAAAACTTGGGGCTCGCGGCAGAAGCCGCCCAGCGCCTGAAGGATGGTGGCATCGATGTGCGCGTGATGGCGACTGCGGATCCCGCCCCCGTGGCGCGGCACGAGATCCTGGGCCGATTCAAAAGGTTTGGCCACACTCGTGAGGCGGCGACTGGCGTGGAGCTTGTCCTCGTCCTTGGTGGCGATGGAACCTTCCTCCGCGCAGCAGATATTGCTCATTCCGCGGATGTTCCGGTGCTTGGTGTTAATATGGGCCATATTGGCTTCCTCGCCGAGTGGGAGCAAGAATCCTTGCAGGAAGCGATTGACCGCGTTATCGACAAGGACTACCACGTTGAAGACCGTATGACACTGTCCATCACGGTTCGCGATGGTGATGGTCGTGTGCTCGGCACCGGTTGGGCCCTCAACGAGTGTTCGGTAGAAAACCTCAACCGCCAGGGTGTCTTGGACACGATTCTGGAGATTGATCAGCGTCCAGTATCGTCTTTCGGCTGCGACGGTGTCTTGGTATCCACTCCCACTGGATCCACCGCGTATGCTTTTTCTGCTGGTGGTCCCGTGTTGTGGCCGGAGCTGGACGCGATCCTCGTGGTGCCATCCAACGCCCATGCATTGTTTAGCCGTCCGCTGGTCGTCTCGCCGAATTCCTCCGTCGCGGTGGAGACCAATCCGATGACTTCGCCGGCTACTGCAGTGATGGATGGTTTCCGCCAGATCCACATGCCGCCAGGGGCTCGCGTGGAGATTCGCCGCGGGCCTCAGCCCGTGCGCTGGGTGCGCCTCGATTCAGCACCGTTCACGGATCGCCTGGTCAACAAGTTCCGTTTGCCTGTCACCGGTTGGAGGGGTCCACGCCACTAGTATGCTGCACGAACTCAATATCCGGAATCTCGGTGTTATCGAGGAAACGACAGCCGAATTCGATTCCGGCCTGACCGTAGTTACTGGCGAAACTGGCGCGGGTAAGACCATGGTGGTCACCAGTCTGCGCCTGCTGTCCGGCCATCGCGCCGATGCCTCCCGTGTCCGCTCTGGTGCAGACCGCGCCGTCGTCGAAGGTGTCTTTTCTTTCGACGCCAGCAGGTCCCCAGAGATCGCTGATCTTGTCGAGGAGATTGGTGGGTACGTGGATGAAGGGGAGATTATCGCTTCGCGCACTGTCACCTCTGCCGGCCGCTCACGCGCCCACTTGGCGGGAAAGACTGTTGCCGCCGGTGTGCTCGGCGACTTCTCGGCTGGAGTGATCACGATCCATGGGCAAAACGATCAACTGCGTCTCATTGATCCGGTCAAGCAGTTGTCTGCCGTGGATGAGTTTGCTGGTACCGGCGCGCTGGTGGCGTCATATCAGGAAAAACGGGCGACTTGGCTGAACCTGGACAAAGACCTGCAGCGCCGTGTGAAAGCAAAGCGCGAGTTGGCTCTGGAAACGGAAACACTGCAGCGGGCACTAGAGACGATCGATGAGATCGATCCGCAGCCGGGGGAGGATGAGGAGCTCAAGCTTTCCATCACGCGCTTGCAGGCTGCCGATGATTTGCGTGCGCAGATGGGGCTCGCCCTCGGGGCGATCGATGGATCCGCGGGCGATCTGGACATGGATGCGGCGACCGCGGTGGATTTGGTCGGCCAAGCGGAAAACGCTTTACGTAGCGATGATGAACAGCTGAACGCTTTGGCCGATAGGTTGGCGGAGGTCAATACTCTGCTGAGTGATATCGCGATGGAGGTTGGGCAGGCTCTGGCGGACGTTCCAGATCCCGATGAACTGGAGGGTTTGCTGGAACGCCAGGCCCAACTGCGGGAGCTCAGGAAATTCGCCGTGGATGTCGATGGTGCGATCGCCTGGCGCGAGGAGGCCCGACAGCGGCTGGCTTCGATTGACGTTTCCGGAGAAGCGATTGAGAAGCTCAGGGCTCAGGTGGAGGAAGCCCGTACGTCGATGATGGCAGAGGGTGAAGCTTTGTCGTCCGAGCGCAAGGCGGCGGCGAAGAAATTCGGTGCTGCCGTGACCAAGGAGATCAAGGGGCTGCATATGGCCGCGGAGATCCGGGTAGATATCCGTCAGGGGGAGCCTGGGCCGCACGGCTTGGATGAGGTCGAATTCCAGCTGGTGCAAGGCGGGCACGCGAATGCCTTGGGTTCGAGCGCATCCGGCGGTGAGCTTTCCCGCGTCATGTTGGCTCTGGAGGTGATCCTCGCTGGTAAGGGCCGGACGATGGTCTTCGACGAAGTTGATGCCGGTGTGGGTGGTAAAGCAGCAGTGGAGATCGGCCGGCGGCTAGCGCGATTGGCTGTCGATAATCAGGTGATTGTGGTGACGCACTTGCCTCAGGTGGCGGCGTTTGCCGACGCACATGCCTACGTTGCTAAGGATGCGACGGATACGTCTGTCACCAGTTCCGTCAAGCTCTTGGATGACGGTGAGCGGGTAGATGAGCTGAGCCGGATGCTGGCGGGCTTGGAATCCGAGACGGGTCGCGCACATGCGGAAGAGTTGCTCACCATGGCACAGGAGTACCGCGAGAGCCTGTAGAGGTGCTGCGACCTGCGCTGAAAGAACGCTGAAAAATTTTTCGTTTTTCGTGTGGCGCCAATCATTAGTTTCTGACTAAAATCTTCTGACAGGTGGGGATTTTGACCTGAAGATCAGGGGAGGGGTTCCTACCTGACAGGATGTTTCCAAGACCTGTGGGGAAGGCAGTTAGGGAAGATGGGGAACTTCATCCAACGATGGGACCGCACGTGGGGAAAGAATGTCCTTGTTGCTGTTTCCGTAGCGGTGCTGGGAGGGGGCGCTGCTGGTTGTGGTGTAGTTGCAACTGATGTGTCTGCTCATTCGCAGGGGGATTCGTCCGAGCCGGAGGGGGAAAAGAATAATTCAACTCCGGTGGTGACGGAGGATGGGCGGATGCTCAAACCAGACGGATATGTGGGGCTCTGGTTTGAAACCGAACCCACGGATCCTTGGGAACATTATGTCTGGCTCTCCCAGAAGTACGTAGGGGATCCCGTACACCTGGGGGAGCTGGGCCCTGGCGAAGCGCACGATAATTTTGTGGGCGAGCCAGATATCTGTAGCGACGAAGTGATCGCGAGGATGAAAGAAATCGGCTTCGAGGGAGGGCCTGGGATTGATGAGCCGAGACTGAGGAGTTGCGACTTCGAGTACAGAACCGAGCCAGATCAGATTTTTCCAGGTCGCTTTTCGATCAATCAACCGGTGGACGATGGGGAGAACAATATGGGGGCGCCGGTAGTTCACGACTTTGGGCCTGGGGCAGATCGAGTTTTGTATGACTTAGATCCTCAATCGGAGGATGATCTTTCCTATGTCTCAATTGGCAGGATCTCCGGATCGAATCACCGGGTGATTCTTGCCACTGATGAAGGATTCAAATCGGAAGGCGCCGTCGATGCCTTCCAGAGGGCCTATTTTGGCTTCATGATTACGAAAAATTTGGGGATACTGGAGGGGAAAAATGATCAAGTTTGATCTTCGAGGATTAAATAAAGTTTCGAGTTCGTTGAAGTCTTCGCATGAGGCGTTATCGACTATTTCGCGTCTAGGATTGACGGAAAATATTTTCACAACTGCACCTTCATTGAACAATGCTTATGTTCAACATGTTTCATTCTATAAGGGTCAACCAGGATCGGCCGCAAATGTTATCGAGAATCTGAAATCAGATATTGACTGGCTTCAAAACATGTTCTCGAACCACGTGGAGGCTTTCGATCTGCAGGACCAACTCGGGGGTGCGACTTTCAAAAGGATGGGGTCGGGGATTGAGGAAAGAGACCAGGTCGCCTCTGTTGAGATGCCTGCCCGCGATTTCAAGCCGATTGACAATCTGCTGTATACCACGCCCACCGCTGTGGTTGAGGCCACTACGCCTCTGGCAGCGCTGATGGCGATGTTCGAAGCTGATGATTCCGGTCCAATCAGGCTGGCAGCGGAGTGGAATCGAGCCGGCAACGACCTTGTGAACTCCATGACCCAGTTACAGCAGGCATCAACTGCTCTGGGAGCTTCCGCCGAGGGCTATTCCTTCGATATGGCTCGTAGTGCCATCGAATCTGTCGTGAAAACTGGCACCACAGTGGGAAATAATGCCGTGCTCATGGCCACTTCCATCGGGGAGTTTCCGTCTGTCCGCATTGCCAACCTCAATGCGCTGCGAGCCATTCAGGCCACCACTGCAACTATCACCGAGCCCGCAGCGCGACTCGCGGCTGAACAGAGTGCAGTGACGACCTTTGTGTCCACGCAATTGCAGCCTTCACTAGAACTCCTGCGCCCGCCAGTGGCCAACCTCGGTGTGCCGGTTGTGGGGCATACAGGAGGTGGCAGCTTGGAGCCATCCACAGCAGGACAATCCTCGAGCCCCACCGCAATTCATAGTCCGGCTGGTGGAACACTCACGACGACACAAGCTGGCGCCAACAACCTCGGGGCAGAAGCCGCACAAGCTGCGGCGAAAGCCCCGAACCCTACGGGTACTGTCGCGCCAGCATCCGCCGCTCATACTGCAGTGTCTCCAGCTGGGGCCACCGCAACACCAGTTAAACCTATGGTGACGGCCACCGCTAGTGTTCCGACGACCGCTGGAAATACGTTCGACGGTGCGCTCACTACACGTCCTGCCGGCCTCAACGCCACCGTCAATGGTGGGGTTACCTCACCACTAACGCGTCAAGGAGGAGATGGAGGTCGGCAGCAAGGTGGCGTCGGACGAAAGGGCGGACCCGTGAATAGACCGGGAGCGAGTGGTCGTGGGCCTGTTCTACCGCAGCTGCCTTGGCAAGCTCAGTCCAGAGGAACACAACCTCAACCCCTGCCAGCTACGAATAATCACGGAGGCAGCACAAACAACCGATGGGCCAGTGGGGTCGCCAATAATCCAGTTCACGGCGGAACTGGCCGTGGCGGCATGATGAGCGTCCCAGGCGCTGGCGGCCAGACCACGGGAGCTCAAGGTGCGGTGGCCAATGGGCATGGGCGAGGTGGCATGTTTGGCAGTGCAGGTCACGGAGCGGCGGTAGGCCCTCACCAGGGCAGGCCGTCACAGGGTGCTCGAGGGGCTGGAACGCTACTTGGTGGGCATCCAAATGCGCGCAATGCCAAGGCTTCACATGGCATCTTCGGCAAGGGCACGTGGGCGCGTGGGGTCGGAGAGTATTTCCGGCGCGAATTCCTCGGTGAACGGAAGCGGACAGTCAAGGAGGTCATTCGATAGTCCCGGACCGCCAATCCTTCACTACGATCACGGTGGTTACGCGAAGGCGGGCGATCCTCGGGGCGGACATTTAGGCGTGAGAAACCGTTGCGCTTCGGCGCGCCTACCGCAACATTAGTCACACATGTAACAAAATATGGGCATGATTTTTTCCCGCACTGACCTGCCCGGCATCCACGGTGCCACCCGCGACCTCACCGGTCCTAAGGGCTATCACAAGGCCAAGTTGCATCAAGGCGACATCGCGATTGTCGACGCCCCTGACATGTCTCGCGCCTACGCGCAACGACTGCTCGACCACAAGGTCTCCGCGGTTGTGAACCTCCGCCAGTTCACAACCGGGAAGGTTCCCAACTTCGGGCCGCAGATGCTCCTCGACCAAGGTGTCCTCCTGGTCGAGAATGTCGGCGAGGACATGCGCAAGAAGGTGAAGAATGGCAAGAAGGGGCGCCTCGAAGACGGCAAGGTCTACTACGGTGACCGCTCCATCGGCGGTGGAGAAATCCTCGATATGGATACCGCGACCGCCCGTTTCGATGAAGCCAGAGAAGCGCTCGGCGACCATATGGAAGCCCTATCCGGCAACACCTCTGAGTTCATTCGCAGTGAAGCCCCACTGTTGATCGACGGCCTGGGAATCCCAGACGTAGACGTGGATATGGACGACCGCAAGGTGATGGTTGTCTCCCCGGACCCACAGCTGAAGGAAAAGCTTAAGGAACTGCGCTACTTCCTGCGGGAGTACGACCCAGTGATCGTTGCGGTGGATGCGGCTGTCGACGATCTCATCGATGCTGGTCATCGTCCTGCCATCATCGTGGGAGATCCAGAGCTGATCTCCTCCAACGGCCTGCGATCTGGTGCGGTAGTGGTGCTGCCTGCGGAGCCGGACGGACACGCCAAGGGACTGGAACGTATCCAAGATCTGGGTGTTGGGGCGATGACTTTCCCTGCTGCGACCGATAATCCGACCGATCTTGCGCTGCTCCTGGCTAATTACCACGGCGCGTCGATGGTCGTGAACCTCGGCCCATCGATGAGCCTGGACCGCCTCTTTGATGAGGCCGATTCGGAGAACACTCCCTCAGCGTTGCTGTCTCGACTTCGGGTGGGGCCGAAGCTGGTGGATTCCTCGGCGGTGGCGGAACTATACCGAGTCTCCAAGTCCGGTGGCGGTTGGATTTGGGCGATCCTCGGCGTGCTGGTGGCTTTGGCTGTCATTGTGCTCATCGCTGGGTTCAGTGGTGACGCTGGCTTTGTGGACAACCTCATCGATTCCTGGAACAACCTCGCGCTGAGCTTCCAGGATATGTTCAAGAGCAACTAGGGGAGGCGTAGCGCATGAGTAAGGGATCTGCAGGCAAAGTCATCGCCGGCTTAGGTCTTGGCGTTGCGATGGGAACCGCTTTCGGCTTCTACGCCTTGGCTCCGAACGTGGAGGGCGGACCTGCTGGTGAAGGAGCAGCTTCTCGTCAAGAGCTGCAATCAGAGCGGGATGCGCGCGAAGCCGCCGAGGGTAACATCACCGCTGCTGACGCGGTGTTGTCCGATGTTTCAGATGAGGCTGTCCGCGATGAACTCAAGGGATCCAGTGTGGTCTTGTTCGTTACGCCCGACGCCAGCGCGGAGTCGGTTAAGGATCTTCGTCAACTGATCGACAAAGCGGGAGGGGAAGTCACCGGCGAGGTTGCGCTAACCGCGAACCTGTTGAACGCCGATGGCGGCGACAAGGTGAAGTCTCTGGCTGCAAACTCCCTGCCATCCGGTGCGAAGTTGGATGAGGATAACCGCAGCCCAGGCATGCACGCAGGGCAGGTGCTCGGTTCGGCGTTGCGCACCGGCACCAAGGAGGCCAGCGAATCCGACCGTGCCGTGGCTCTCGGCGCATTCGAAAATGGTGACTTCATTAGCTACGAGGGTGAAGCCCCGACAGCTGCCGACCTCGCGCTCGTGGTGGGCGGTGCCACGGACGAAGACTACGCCACCAGTTTCCTGACGGAGTTTTCCCTCGGCGTTGACAGCACGATGGGCGGCGCTGTTTTGGCTGGTGATTCGGGTTCTGCAGACAAGGGAACAGCGATCGCGAAACTGCGTCAAAATAAAACCTATGCAGGTGAGGTGACGTCTGTGGACAACATCGATACCGTGGCCGGACGCATCACAGCTGTTCGTGCTCTCGCCCAGCAAGCAGATAAAAAGGCTGGCCAGTACGGCTCCGGTGACAATGCCGAAGCCCCAACCGTTGATTAGTTTTGCTTGTGGCACATGCATCTCCGGAAGCTGTGTTAAGCTGAAGTCCCGTAGGTAAACACCTGCGGGGTTTTATTTTGTGGCCACGAAGGTGCTGCAACAGCACCTTTTGAGTGGGGACAGGCCCCGCCCTTTGTTGGGAGAGCATTTGTCTGTCAATCGTGCACAGCACACCACTAAGTTCATTTTCGTCACGGGCGGTGTCGCATCCTCGCTGGGTAAAGGGCTGACAGCCGCTAGTCTTGGCCAGTTGCTCTCCGCGCGCGGGTTGCGCGTGACGATGCAGAAACTGGATCCATACCTCAATGTGGACCCAGGAACCATGAACCCGTTTGAGCACGGCGAGGTCTTCGTCACCGAAGATGGCGCTGAAACCGACTTGGACTTGGGGCACTACGAGCGTTTCCTCGATCGCAATTTGTCTGCCGCTGGCAATGTCACCACCGGCAAGGTGTACTCCAATGTCATCGCCAAGGAGCGTCGCGGAGAGTTCCTCGGCAAAACGGTGCAGGTCATCCCACACATCACCGACGAGATTAAGTCCTCCGTGCTTGCGATGGCTGAGCCTGACGCCGATGGAATCATTCCAGATGTAGTGATCTCCGAGGTAGGCGGAACAGTCGGTGATATTGAGTCTCAGCCTTTCCTAGAGGCAGCACGACAGGTGCGTCAGGAAGTTGGTCGAGACAATATCGTCTTTATCCACGTGTCGCTGGTGCCATACCTTGCACCATCGGGTGAGCTGAAGACCAAACCTACTCAGCACTCAGTGGCTGCTCTGCGCAACATCGGTATCGTCCCCGATGCTCTGGTGCTTCGCGCCGATCGCGACGTTCCGCAGGCAATGAAAGAGAAGATCGCCCTGATGTGCGATGTGGATGAGGAAGCTGTTGTGGCATGCCCAGATGCTCCTTCCATCTACGACATCCCGAAGGTCATCCACGGCCAGCATCTCGATACATACGTCATCCGCCGTCTCAACCTTCCGTTCCGCGACGTCGATTGGACGACATGGGGCCGCCTTCTGGAATCCGTGCATAACCCGAAGGGTGAGGTAGATATCGGCATCGTCGGCAAGTACATCGACCTGCCGGATGCGTACCTTTCAGTTGCGGAGGCCGTGCGTGCCGGTGGTTTTGGCCGAGACACGAAGGCCAAGGTGAGGTGGATTGCATCCGGCGACTGTGAGACGCCAGAAGGTGCCAAGAAAGCATTGGCGGGGTTGGACGGCATTGTCATCCCCGGCGGCTTCGGAATCCGTGGGATCGAAGGCAAGATTGGTGCCATCACCTACGCGCGAGAAAATAAGCTTCCGGCGCTTGGTATTTGCCTGGGCTTGCAGTGCGCGGTCATCGAAGCTGCACGCGCCGCAGGTCTGGAAGGGGCATCCTCCACAGAATTTGATCCAGATGCCGAGGTCCCAGTGATTTCCACGATGGAAGAACAGAAGGCTGCTGTGTCCGGTGAGGCCGATCTCGGCGGCACCATGCGTTTGGGTTCCTACCCGGCGAAGCTTGCGGAGGGGTCCCTCGTCGCCGAACTCTATGGCACGACTGATGTCACGGAGCGCCATCGCCACCGTTACGAGGTGAATAACGCCTACCGTGAGCGGATTACCGAAGGGTCCGGCCTGCAGTTTTCCGGAACATCTCCGAATGGTGAACTCGTGGAATTCGTCGAATACCCGAAGGACCAGCATCCGTACTTCGTGGCTACGCAAGCCCACCCGGAGTACAAGTCCCGCCCGACCCGCCCGCACCCGCTGTTCCAGGGCTTGGTCGATGCCGCCATCGAGCATAAGAATTCTTAAGCCTTTCGCCGGCGGGGCGATACAGATGCCGGTGAAGGTCGCTAGACTCTTAAGCCATGAGCCCTAGCGATCATGACTACAGCGTCGAGGAGTCAGAGTTGCTCCTCGACGCACCCATTTTGGCTGTCCGCCGTGACACGATCAGCACCGCCACGGGGCCGGCGAAGCGGGAGATCCTCGAGCACTTTAGCTCTGTGGCTATCGCAGCGATTCAGGACAACAAAGTCTTAATGGTGCGGCAATACCGCCATGGTGTCGGTCGCTACTTGTGGGAGCTTCCTGCAGGACTGCTGGATATGGTCGATGAGCAACCCCTGGCTGCCGCTCAACGCGAACTCGCCGAGGAGGCAGGACTGCAGGCGAAGACATGGCATCTCCTCGGAGATGTCGTTACTTCGCCAGGGTTCGCGGAGGAGATGTGCCGCATGTATAAAGCCACGGATCTTACAGACGATCTCACCGGCGTGGAGATCCCAGAAGCCGAGGGCGAAGAAGCGGACATGGTGACCCAATGGGTGAGTATCCCCGAAGCTGTCGAGTGGGTACAGACCGGCAAGGTTGAAAACAGCATTGCCGTGGCGGCTATCCTGCACCTCGCCGCGGGTACGGAACGCTCCATCGACGAGCCGTACAATTACCACTCTTCCCTCGCAGCTCGACGTGCCCACTTAGGTGAGCCAGGGGATGACATGAAATTTCTTCGAGAAGGTGCGCCACATACCTAAACAATGGACACCAGACTGAGATCACGAACGCCAGGCTTGAACTACGAATGCCACACTTAGACAACGAATGGCTGGCGCACCGGTGGTTCCGTCACTTGCGGACTGAGCGCGACCTTTCCCCACACACCCTCAGCAACTATCGCCGTGACGTCGAAAAGTACTTGGAATGGTTAGGGGACAAGGAACTCCGGCAGGTCACCACGGGAGACATTGAGGACTTCCTCGTTTACCTGCGTGGAGAGCACAAGATGGCCGCAAGCTCAGCGGCGAGAATGCTCGCCAGCATTCGCGGACTGCATAGCTTCGGCGTGCAGGAGCGCCTGCTGGAAAGCGATGTGGCGGCCAGCGTTCCCGTCCCTTCTCGCGGTGCGAGCATTCCGAAGGCGTTGACTATCGACGAGGTCGCGGCGCTCATTGAGGCATGCCCGAATGGTGAGGCTACCGGCCCACTGCAGCTACGCGATAGGGCTTTGGTGGAAATGTTGTACTCCACGGGTGCGCGTATCACCGAGCTCTTAGAGCTGGATGTGGACGACCTTGATACGAAGAATCAGCTGGTTCTCGTGCGTGGCAAGGGTGGTAAAGAACGCATCGTGCCTCTGGGAATACCAGCCCTCGAGGCACTATCGCAGTATCTGGTCCGCGCGCGAACATCGCTGAATAAGAAGGGGAGTCCAGCCTTATTCCTTAACCAACGCGGAGGGCGCATGGGGCGCCAGAGTGGTTACAAGGTGGTTTCGGAAGCCGCGGAGCGTGCAGGGCTGGGCGCTGTATCGCCGCACAGTCTGCGTCACAGTTTTGCGACGCACCTGCTGGAAGGCGGTGCGGACGTCCGCGTGGTGCAGGAGCTTCTAGGTCATGCCAGTGTCGCGACCACGCAGATCTACACGAAAGTCACCCCTGAGCACTTGCGGGAGATGTGGCAGACCAGCCACCCGCGAGCGTAGGCTGCTAATCTGGAACGTGTAATTTGCTCCAGTGCTTCTGCAAAATTGCGGATCGAAGTGCTGTGAGCTGTGAGTTTATAGGAATAGACAAGGGAAAGGGCTTGACAGTGTCCAGATCTGACGCGTTGTTCGAAAAGCCCGAGCAGAAGATTGGCCTCACCGGCCGTCCGTTGCGGGAACTCCCGGATCCACAACCGCTGGATTCCCACGGCCCCGCCACGATCATCTCCATGTGTAACCAGAAGGGCGGTGTGGGTAAGACCACCTCCACCATTAACCTTGGCGCCTCCCTGGCGGCCTTCGGCCGTAAGGTGCTTCTGGTGGATCTCGACCCCCAAGGCGCTTTGTCCGCAGGGCTGGGGATCAGTCACGAAGAGCTCGATGTGACTGTTTACAACCTGCTGGTGGATAACTCCTACTCAATTCTGGACGCACTCCATTCCTCGCCCGTGGAAAACCTCGACGTCGTTCCGGCGAACATTGATCTGTCTGCAGCTGAGATCCAATTGGTCAACGAGGTTGGCCGTGAGCAGGCACTGGCGCGAGCGCTGCGCCCAGTGATGCGGGACTACGACGTCATCATTATCGACTGCCAGCCTTCGCTCGGTCTGCTCACGGTCAATGCGCTCAGCTGTTCTGACTCGGTCATCATCCCCGTGGAATCTGAATACTTTTCGCTCCGTGGTCTGGCTCTCCTGATGGACACCGTAGACAAGGTACGCGATCGTTTGAACTTCAAGCTCGAGGTGCTGGGCATTCTTGTGACCATGTTCGACCGCCGCACCTTGCACGCGCGGGAGGTCATGGAGCGGCTTGTGGAAGCATTCGGCGACAAGGTTTTCGACTCTGTCATTACCCGTACCGTGCGTTTCCCCGAGACCTCGGTGGCAGGCGAGCCGATCAATACTTGGGCGCCAAGTTCCTCCGGTGCTGTTCAGTATGAAAACCTTGCGAAGGAAGTCATCGAAAGGGTCGCTCAGCTGCCGTGACGGAGTATTCCAGCGCCCCGACAGGTGATGACCCCAATCAGCCGGAGATCACCGGATTTCGGGTTGCCCTGGCGAATTTCGACGGTCCCTTCGACCTGCTGCTGCAACTCATCCACTCCCGGAAGATGGATATCACGGAGGTAGCACTAGCGACCGTCACCGATGAGTTCATTGCCTATACTCGTGGCCTGTCTAGTTCCGCGGAAGACCTTGATGAGGTCACTGAATTCCTCGTCGTGGCTTCCACTCTGTTGGACCTCAAGGCGGCACGCCTGGTGCCTCGAGGCGAGGTCGAGGACGAGGAAGATCTAGCACTTCTGGAATCCCGCGATCTTCTCTTCGCGCGTCTACTTCAATACAAGGCGTACAAGGGCGTTGCCGATATCTTCGCGTCATGGCAACGTGACGCAGCACGCCGTTTCCCCGCGTCCCTTTCTTTGGAGGATCATCACGCGAACCTTCTGCCCCCGGTCAAGCTTGGGCACACGCCCGAGAGCTTCGCTGAGATGGCTGCCGCGGTATTCCGTCCGCGTCCCACGGGTGTGGACACGGGGCATATTCACACGGTTGCCGTGTCCGTCCCGGAACAGGCTGGTCACATTCTCACAACCCTGAAGATCGCGGGGGAGAACCATTGGGTGAGCTTTGCGAGTCTCATTGCAGACTGTGAGATTTCCATGACAGTTGTCGGCCGATTCCTCGCACTCTTGGAGCTGTATAAGGCACGCGCAATTGGTATCGAGCAGCCGGAACCTCTGGAGGACATGTCCGTCGCCTGGACTGGACTGGATGTGGATCCCGCGGTTGTCGCAGCCTCCAACTGGTCATAGATCCCGCTTTCGTGACTTTCTTGTCGATGAGTTCGCTGCCGAGGACAGATTCTGAAAGGACCCGCCCCATGACTGAGATTTCCGAACGAGATTCCCAGCATCCCCAAGCCCTTCCCGTGGTCAGCGTGTTGCGTAGCCGCATTGAATCTCTGCTGCTCATCAGCGATGAACCGATCCATGTTGAGGATCTGGCGCGCGTTCTCAGCACTGAGGAGGAGGCCATCTCCGTCGATGTGGTCCGCGCTGTGCTCAGCGAGATTGCCGATGAGTTCGATGCCAGAGGCTCCGGCTTCGAACTGCGCGAACTCCATGACGCGTGGCGTCTCTACACACGGCGGAGTAACTCGGACATTGTGGAGTCCAAACTGCTCGACGGCACGCAGCAAAAGCTGTCCCGGGCTGCGTTGGAAACTTTGGCAGTTATTGCTTATCGCCAGCCGTGCACGCGTGCGCAGGTGGCAGCAGTGCGCGGTGTGAACTGCGATGGCGTGATCCGTACCTTGACCCTGCGCGGGTTGATTGCGGAGACGGGTGAAAGCGCCGGGGCTCACCTGTATTCCACCACCGACCTCTTCCTCGAGCAGCTGGGGATGGAGTCACTGGCTGATTTACCGGAGCTTGCACCGCTGCTTCCTGACGTCGACGATATCGACGATTAAGCAGGGCACAGCCGTAACTCGACTGTGGGGCTAGGCGACAAGATTGCCGAGGCGAAACAATGGCATCACCACTGCTAGACTGCACAGTGAACCAAAAACCCTTCCATCGTGAGGACACATAGATGAACACCCCCGCTCGCCGCGACGGCACACCGGAACAGCCCGCTAAAACCTCGGACATCTACATCTCTAAGGCAAAGCCGGCAAAGCGCCAGCACCTGACGGAAAACCAGAAAGAGCAGGCCCTGCGGGGTGGCGGCAACGAGAAGGTGCGTCTGCAAAAGGTTCTTGCTGCCGCCGGTGTGGCTAGCCGCCGCATGAGCGAGAAACTCATCGCCGCCGGCCGCGTGGAAGTCAATGGAAAAGTTGTCCAGCAAATGGGCGTGAGGATCGACCCGAACACGGACATTGTTCGAGTCGATGGCACCCGTGTTCAGGTCAATGATGAAGCCGCGTACTTCATCCTCAACAAACCCCGTGGCGTCCATTCGACAATGAAGGACGAGCTTGGCCGTCCGTGCGTCGGCGAGCTGGTGGACATCACCCTCAAGCAGGGCCAAGGCCTCTTCCACGTCGGGCGCCTCGACGCCGACACTGAAGGACTATTGCTGCTCACCAACGACGGTGAGCTGGCAAACCGGCTGATGCACCCGAAGTACGGCATCTCCAAGACCTATATGGCAACCGTCCTGGGCGAGGTGGGTCGCGGAATCATCCGCGATCTCAAGGAAGGCGTGGACCTCGATGATGGTATCGCGCGCGCCGACAACGTGCAGATCGTGGACGTGTGGCAGGGTAAATCCCTGTTGAAGATCGAGCTGCACGAAGGTCGCAAGCACATCGTTCGTCGCATGCTCAAGGAACTCGGCTACCCAGTGCAGGCCCTCGTGCGCACGAAGATTCACACAGTCCAGCTCGGCGAGCAAAAGCCCGGCACAGTCCGTGCTCTCAACCGTTCTGAGCTGACCAGTTTGTACAAGGCCGTGGGGCTGTAACAGCGCCACTTATGACCCAAGCCTCTAACGAATCCCCTAGAAAGGCACTAACAAGGTTATGAGCGAAAGCAACCTCACTTACCTGGCCACCGTCGACAACCTGGTAGAAGGCGGCTTTATTATCGCCGTGGATGGCCCCTCCGGCACGGGCAAGTCCACAGTATGCCGCCGTGTGGCTCAGGCCGCGGGCGCAAAATACCTGGATACGGGCGCGATGTATCGCGTCGCGACGCTGTACGTCCTGCGGCAAGGCATTGACATGGATGCCTTCGACCCTGAGGACGAGGACGCCGTGCAATCCGTCGTCGACGCCACCTCCTCCTTGCCTCTGCAGGTTAATGAAGACCCCAACTCCACCGAGGTGCTACTCGACGGCGAGGATGTCTCTGGCGAGATTCGCGGACCGGAAGTAACGAAGCACGTTTCTGCGGTATCCGCGATCCCAGCGGTGCGCGAGAACTTGGTCAGACTGCAACGGAATATGGCGATTGCAGCCGGGCGCTGCATCGTTGAGGGCCGTGACATTGGCACCGTTGTGCTTCCTGATGCTCCGGTCAAGATCTTCATGACTGCCGCTGCTGAAGTTCGAGCCCAGCGCCGATACGACCAGGACGTGGCTGCAGGCCGCGAAGTGGAATACGACGCTGTGCTGGCCGACGTGCAAAGGCGAGATGAGGCAGATTCCACTCGTGCGGTTTCTCCACTCAAGCCAGCGGAGGATGCCGTGGTTCTGGATACCGGCGACATGACCATTGATGAGGTGATGAAAAAGTTCGCTGAGCTGGCGGTGGCTTCGGAAAATAACCCAGCGGACCTGGGAGCTGCCGATGACCATGACGCAGCAGATGACAGCGACGAGCTGGATGATCTCGTCTTCCGAACCACGGATGGCCAGGTCGTCGATGGGGGTATAGAGGTAGTCAGCTCCGCGGAAGCCGATGCCGAGTTCCCGGAGGACGCGGACGGCGAGCAGGACGACTACGAGGAATACCTTCCCGAGGACTTCAACGAATCTGAGTTCAGCGAAGATGAGTTCGCCGTGGCTCGACAAGCTCCTATGGATGCGGAGGAATTTGACCTTCTCGCCAGTGAGGAGGATGGCACCGATTGGGACGCTGTCGAGGCAGCCTTCGGTGTGCTGGGCAACGATGAAGTAGAGAGGGAAGCTCTGTGCACCGTTGCCATCGTGGGGCGTCCAAATGTCGGTAAATCAACGCTGGTCAACCGCTTTATCGGGCGACGCGAAGCCGTCGTCGAAGACTTCCCTGGCGTCACCCGCGACCGCATCTCCTACTTGGGCGAGTGGACGGGTCGCCGCTTCTGGGTCCAGGACACCGGCGGTTGGGATCCCGATACCAAGGGCATCCATGGTGCGATTGCCCGCCAAGCGGAAACCGCCATGGCCACCGCAGATGTGATTGTCTTTGTCGTAGACACCAAGGTGGGCGTGACCTCGACAGATGAGGTCATCGCGCGCAAGCTGCTGCGCTCCGAGGTGCCTGTGATCCTCGTGGCGAATAAATTCGATTCCGATACGCAGTACGCGGATATGGCCGAGTTCTGGTCCCTGGGCTTGGGTGATCCCTACCCGGTATCGGCGCAGCATGGTCGTGGTGCGGCGGACGTGCTTGATCAGGTTCTGCGCGATCTTCCGGATACTCCACGTGAGACTTCCATCGTCTCCGGTCCTCGCCGTGTGGCACTGGTCGGACGGCCGAATGTGGGCAAATCATCTCTGCTGAACAAGATCACGGGCGAAGAGCGCTCCGTGGTGGACAACGTGGCCGGAACCACGGTGGATCCTGTGGACTCCATCGTGGAGCTGGAACAAAAGACCTGGCGTTTTGTGGATACCGCCGGAATCCGCAAGAAGACTAAGACTGCGCGTGGGCACGAGTTTTATGCCTCCATCCGTACCCGTGCTGCGATTGACTCCGCGGAGGTGGCGGTCTTCCTGATCGACGCGTCCGAGCCGATTGCCGAGCAAGATCAGCGTGTGCTGCGCATGATTTTGGACTCGGGCAAGGCGCTGGTCGTGGCGTACAACAAGTGGGACCTGGTTGACGAGGATCGTCGCGAATTGCTGGAGCGTGAGATCGAGCAGCAGATCGCACACGTTCCGTGGGCACGTCGCGTGAATATCTCTGCGAAGACAGGTCGTGCTCTGCAGAAGTTGGAGCCAGCCATGCTGGAGGCGCTGGAGAGCTGGGACAAGCGTGTATCCACCGGTCAGTTGAATAACTGGTTGCGCACGGTTATTGCAGAAACGCCTCCGCCGATGCGTGGAGGCCGCCTTCCACGCGTGCTCTTTGCAACCCAGGCTTCCACCAAGCCTCCAGTGATCGTGCTGTTCACCACCGGGTTCCTCGAGCACGGTTACCGACGCTTCCTGGAGCGCAAGTTCCGCGAGACCTTCGGTTTCCAAGGCTCGCCTGTGCGCATCGCCGTGCGAGTGCGCGAAAAGCGCGGGAAGAAGAAGTAGTAGACGAAGGGGGAGAGCCCCGACAATGCTTAGTTCTTAAGCCGGGGCAAAGTTCTCGTCGAGCTCCTCTTCGATGTCTTCACTTAGCTCGTGGGGTCGCTCCGGTTGGGGATGCTTTTTGCGGTAAAGCTCTACTGTTGTACCCAGTGCGAGGCACGCAAGTCCCACGATGAACCACATGGCCACCACGACCATTGAGGGCGCGATGGGGGCACCGGGGAAGTACTCGATATTCCGGGCAGTTTCCACAAAGCCTGCGCCAATCCAGAATTCGTGCAGGAACCGGAAGAACCCGTGTTGAAGCTCGGGGCTGAAGGCGCCGCCGGCGGAGGTAAAGTTGAGCCCCACGAAGATGGTGGCATATACGAGGGTGGCGTAGTGGCTGAGGATTGGGCGCAGTCCGACACCGAAAAAGTGGATGGCCGAGCAAAAGAGGATCGACAGGCCCCACATCGACAGAAAATGTCCTTGGAATAGATCGAAGCCTACGTACGCCGTGATGAGGAAGAGTGTGGGCAAAATGATCGACGAGGCAATGGCAAAGCCGATGCGCACACGCATCCGGCGGTGCAGACCCGCGGCCGCGATGGCGATGGATGTGGAGTAGGAACCGACGGACATGGCGATCATGTAGAAGAAGGCATTTTGGCCCACGGGATCATTTTTGGCCAGAGGGATGAGGTCCTCAATGGTCAGCACGGTGTTCTGCTCTTCAGCAACATGCTGAAAAATCGTGACAACTGTCTCTTTGGTGGTTGCCGAGGCAGCCGAAGCCAGAATGAGCGTCGAGTTTTCTGCATCCGGAACGTAGACTCCAGCAACCTGCCGATCTTCAACGGCGCGCTTTGCCTCGTCAATATCGTCGATGTCATGCACGTGAATGCCATCGCCGAGAGAGGAGTGGAGGCCTTCCTCCAGCGCGGAATAGGCAGCCGGGTTTTCACTCACGATGCCGACGTGCAGATCCCGCGGAACCGGGTTGTGGAATCCGCCGAGATAAAGCACGAGCATGATGAAAGACATCACTGTCGTAAGGCCGATGTGTTCGATGAGCGGCCAGGATGAATGCGAATGTGAGCTTTCCGTTTTGGTATTGGACATAAAAACCTCTGTATAGTTGTATTATGCAACTATGACATCCTAGGTCAGGAAAGTAGAGGCTCGCAATGGATACGCAACAAATGGCCCACGAGTTATTGCTCGAGCTGCGGCTGTTTATCAAAAACTTCCGTGGCGCTCGCGTCACCTCGAGCCTTGGACTGACCTACAACGAGGCGTCGATCTTATCCACGATTAGGGATAATCCAGCATTGTCCTCAAATGACCTCGCGGCGGCACTGCAGTCTGATAAATCCACAATCAGCAGGCAAGTCAGCATCCTCGAGGGCAAGGGATTGGTGGAAAAACGCAAGCGCGAAGATAATCGCCGAATCAATGAAATCGTACTCACAGAGCAAGGTCGTTCACTCTTAGCGCATTCAGATGAGTTGTGGGGGCAGCGCGTCGCACGTCGCTTGCGCGGGTGGGAGCCGCAAGAGATTGAGGACTTCCTGCGGCTCCTTCGCCAATACAATCACGTGCCGGTTGAAGAGACAGATGATCGTCTGCCATCCGGGTGAGTTTGCTGCTCAACCTAGAGAACGACGAGCATCCAAATAGCTACGTGGTGTAGCACAGCGGCGACGATTGTCGCTGCGTGGAAGACCTCATGGAAACCAAACCAACGATCCGAAGGATTAGGCCATTTCTTGGCATACACGATGGCTCCAGCCGAGTACACCAGACCGCCGAGAAGCATGAGGACAGAAATCGCAGTTCCCAGAGCTTCGAGGTATCCCAAAGCGCCGATTACTGCCAACCACCCCAAGGTGAGGTAGACAGTGACGTCGAGCCATCGCGGATGGTCGATCCAAAAGACGTTGAGTACGACGGCGGCAATGGCCGCAATCCAGCAGACGAGGAGAATCCACAACCCGCCGAAGTTCAAGAGCCCCTTGCCGATGAAGAAATCCGTGCCGAACGCTCCGACGGTCAATGGTCCATATGTACCTGCGATGAAGACCGCGATCATCGCGTGGTCGGCTCGCCGCCAACCATCGATCGCTTCCGCTGAGCGCCACGGTGCGCGGTGGTAGATGGCGCTGACCATCAGCATGCCCACCAGGCACGCAGCGTAGATCGCCGTGAAGAGGGTCATCAAACTCAGACCATGAGTGGCCGCAGCAACGACAGTTAGGGCGGTTCCTGTGCCGCCGAAATACCAGGCGGCGGCGCCGTGCAGCCGCCCGCGCATCCAAGGCCTTGGGCCCCGGTCGTACACGCGGCGGCGTTCTCGGCGGATTCTCGCGGGATTCACGGAAGATCCGTGCTCCCGGGGTTGAGTGGTTTGTCCAGACATGCCTCAAAGTCTAGACTCAAAACGCTAGAACAGGCCGCTGACAACCCCGTTCTCATCCACGTCGATACCCTCGGCTGCAGGCTTCTTCGGCAAGCCAGGCAGTGTCATTACGTTTCCTGTAAGTGCGACCACAAAGCCCGCCCCGATACGCGGAACCAGTTGCCGGACGTGCAAGGTATGGCCCTCTGGGGCGCCGAGTGTGGTCTGGTCATCACTGAAGGAGTACTGGGTCTTGGATACGCATACGGGGAGCTTGTCCCAGCCATTGGCCTCGAGGAATGCGAGGTCCTTCCGCGCTTGTGGGCTCAGTTCCACGTGCTCTGCGCCGTAAATATCGCGCGCGATGGTGTTCAGTGTCGCTTCTGTGCCCTCCGAGGGGTCGTAAAGGACGTGTGCGGAGCCGTTTGCGTTGTGCGTCTGCGCGACCTGTGACTCCGCCGCCACTGCGTTCCCCGCCCCAGCGATGCCGGCGGTGTCGAGGACAGCCTCGGCGAGTTCCGCGGCTCCCGCGCCTCCGTGGGCCCATACCTGCGTCTCCACGACACGCACTCCGTGCTCCTCGGCCCATGCCTGCATGGCTTCGCGCTCCTCTGCCGAATCCGAAGAGAAGAGATTGAGTGCCACGACGGGATCCACCCCGAACTTCCGGATATTCGTCGTGTGGCGCTCGAGGTTAACGAGCCCTTGTCGCAATGCTTCCGGGTTGGAGCTACTGAGTTCTGTGCGTGGCACGCCGCCGTTGTATTTCAGCGAGCGGATCGTGGCGACGATAACCGCAGCTGCTACATCGAGGTGCCCCGCACGCGTCTTAATGTCGAAGAACTTCTCAGCCCCGAGGTCGGAGCCAAATCCAGCCTCCGTCAGCACAACATCCGCCAAGCTCAGAGCCGTGCGGGTGGCTATGAGAGAGTTGCAGCCGTGGGCGATGTTGGCGAAGGGGCCACCATGGACCAGAGCAGGTGTGCCACCGAGGGTCTGCACCAGGTTGGGGTTGATCGCATCGCGCAGCAGCGCGGTGAGAGCTCCGGCAGCCCCAAGATCATCGGCTGTCACAGGCTGCTGCTGGCGGTTTTGGCCCACGACGATTCGCCCGATCCTGCGCTTCAGATCCCCCAAATCCGTGGCCAGGCACAGGATAGCCATGATTTCGCTAGCTGCGGTGATGTCAAAGCCGGCCTCGCGCGGGGTGCCGTGAGCGGGACCACCCAGCCCTGTCACGATATTGCGCAGGGAGCGGTCATTGACGTCGAGGCAGCGGCGCCAGGTGACGCGACGAGGGTCAATATCGAGCGAATTGCCGTGATGGATGTGGTTATCGATCATGGCTGCCAACGTGTTGGTGGCCGCGGCGATCGCGTGCAGGTCGCCGGTGAAATGAAGGTTGATGTCCTCCATCGGTACGACCTGTGCATAACCGCCGCCCGCGGCACCGCCTTTGATGCCCATGACGGGTCCCTGAGATGGCTCGCGCAGCGTCACCATGGTGTTGTGGCCTGCGGTGCGGATCGCATCCGCGAGGCCGATGAGAACTGTGGACTTTCCTTCGCCTGCCGGGGTCGGTGACATTGCGGTGACGAGGATGAGCCGTCCATTCTTCTGGACGAAGTCAGCGTCCTCCTGCGTCAAAGCAGGCACGTCAATCTTGGCTTTCGTGCGGCCATAGGGGATTAACGCGTGGTCGGGGATTCCGGCGCGTCGTGCAATCTCCGTGATGGGCTCCAGAGTGTGAGCCTGTGCGATCTCCACGTCAGAGGGTTGGGTGTCAGCGGAAGTGTGTGCGACTGAAGTTGTCATGCCTCCCACTGTATTAACTAGATATCGATATTTGCAGCCGTACTTCGAGGTCAGATCCCTGAGCGAATGAGGCCAAGCGTCAGAGGTGCGGAGGGGCGCTGGAAGCAAGGAGCTGGTGGCGTCGTGAAAAAATGGGAGGGTGACCTGCTGCAATCCCAGTCACGAAGATGGGCAACATCACAACAAGGGGCACAGATCGGGTGTGTGGATTACGGATAACAGGTAGTCCCTACCCTAAAATTAAGAGGTAGCCCGGACACCCACCGGACCAAAAACATCAGACGGACAAACGAGGATCCATGACGACGCAACAGCAGCACCAGAACGACTGGAATGAGCGCCTTCACACCGCGCAGAACATGCTTCCACTCATCAGTAAGCTCCACCGAGAAAAGAACGTGGTGACCTCCATCTTCGGTCGTTTGCTGGTGAACCAGACGGACATCGACATCATCAAGTCCCACCGCTACGCCCGCCGCGTGGTGGAAAAGGAAATGCCACTGACCCAGACCCTGCCAGTACTGCAGGAACTCGTGAAGCTGGATCTGGGCACCGCGTCCATCGACATCGGATCGCTTGCACGTCGCTACGAGAAGTACGGTGAGGGCCAGGAGCTCGGTGCTTTCATCGAGGACCAGCTCAAGGACATCATCGGCAAGAACTCCGGCCGTGAGGCTCGCGATGTTGTGCTGTACGGCTTCGGCCGAATCGGTCGCCTGCTGGCTCGCATCCTCGTCTCCCGCGAGGCCATGTACGGTGGCGCTCGACTGCGTGCAGTCGTGGTTCGCTCCAAGGGTGCCGGCGACCTGAAGAAGCGCGCATCTCTGCTGCGCCGCGATTCCGTGCACGGTGCCTTCGACGGCACCATCACCGTGGATGAGGAAAAGAACATCATCTACGCCAACGGCACCGCAATTCAGGTCATCTACGCCAACAACCCCTCCGAAATCGATTACACCGAATACGGCATCGAGGACGCAGTCGTCGTGGACAACACCGGTGTGTGGCGCGACCGTGAAGGCCTGTCCAAGCACCTCGAGTCCAAGGGAGTCGGCCGCGTGCTCCTGACCGCGCCGGGCAAGGGTGATATCCCGAACATCGTCTACGGCATCAACCATGGCGATATCACGGATGAGGAGAAAATCCTCTCCGCAGCGTCCTGCACCACCAACGGCATCACCCCAGTGCTCAAGGTCATCGCCGATCGCTACGGTGTCAAGCACGGTCACGTGGAGACAGTTCACTCCTTCACGAACGACCAGAACCTGATCGATAACTACCACAAGGGTGAGCGTCGCGGACGCGCTGCGGGACTGAACATGGTTATTACCGCCACGGGCGCAGCCAAGGCCGTGTCCAAGGCGCTGCCTGAGTTTGCTGGCAAGCTGACCGGCAACGCAATCCGCGTCCCAACCCCGGACGTGTCCATGGCTGTACTGAACCTGGATCTGGAGACCGAGGTGGAGGTCGACGAAGTCAACAACTTCCTGCGCCGCGTTTCCCTGCACTCCAACCTCCGCCAGCAAATTGGTTACATCCACAGCCCGGAGGTTGTGTCCACTGACTTCGTTGGCACCACGAACGCTGGCATCGTGGATGGTCTGGCCACCATCGCTTCCGGCAATCACCTGGTTCTTTACGTGTGGTACGACAATGAGTTCGGTTACTCCAACCAGGTCATCCGCATCGTGGAGGAGATCGCGGGCGTACGTCCAGAGGTGCTTCCACGTCGCCGCGAGGCCAACGACGTCTAGTTGGTCTAGTAGGTACATGTGACCTTGAGCTGGCGCTAGGTGCAACTAGGCGCCAGCATCCTATGTGAAATCCGCGGGGGGTTTCTCGGGTGAAATGCTAGGAAATCACCCCAGAAAGCCCCGCGGATTTTGCGCTGTTCGGCTTATCACCGCAGACTTGCTGTTCGGCATATCACCGCAGACTTACAGCAGCATGATCATCAACAGCTGGCAGCCCAGGATCTTGCCAATCATTGCAGTGGGGTAGACGGTCGTGTATCCGCGGGCGGCAAGCTCCGTGCCAGTCTGACCATTGAGGTAGCCCAGAAACGCCGGGTTGGTGGACACGCCCGCGGCCACGCCCATGGCTTCATCCCAACGAAGCTTGATGAGCACCTTGCCGATGACGCCGCATGCGAGGGCAGAGGCGACCGTGAAGACAAAGCCCACCGCAATAAAAGTCAGCGAGGATGGGTCCGTCATTGCAGAGCGGAAACCTTGGCCAGCTGTTGTACCCACGCCGGCGAGGAAGAGGGCCAAGCCCAAGGCGCCGAGCGATCGGTTGGCGTGATACGGCATCTGCCACTGGATCTTGCCCGTGCGGGTCAGCGCGCCGAGAATCAACCCAATGACGATGGGGCCGCCACCGAAGCCCAGGGAAAGGTGCGTGCCACCTGGCAGTGGAATCGGGATGACTCCCAGAAGCAAGCCGAGAGCCAAACCCAAGCTGAATGGGAAGAGGTCCACGTCCGCCAAAGAGCGCTCCGAGTCGCCGAGGAAGCGCTCGACATCTTTCATGCGGTGCGCTGGAGCAACCGCTCTCACGCGGTCGGAGAATTGAAGCACATCTGAATCGTGTGGCACCACATCTTCGTCACCTCGGCGCAGGCGGGTGATGAGGAAACCATGGGCTACTGGATTGATGTCCTTAATGGTTCGCCCGGCGACTGCTGGGTTGGAGATGGTCATGCGGCGGTAGCTGATCTCCGATTTCGTGATTTCCAGAGGCACCTCAGTTCCCAACAGTGCGATTGCCTTGTCGAGCTCCTTTGGAGTACCCGCGAGAACCAAGATGGCGCCCTCGTGTGCTTCCGCGGAATCGTGGGCAAGTTCCTCGTCCAAGTCGTCCGTGGCAAGGGGAACCGCCGTAGAGCTTGTGGTGAGCAAACGGGTGGCCTCTGCGTCTGGGTGGATGATGCGGGAGCACATCACATCCGCCCCGGTGAAGCGCCGTAGCTCGTCGATGGTGCCGCCGATTCCTGACCGCAGGAGCACGCTGCGGTGTTCCAGTGGTTCGTGGAGGATGCCTTCATCCATCGCGTCCTGAACGTGATTGACTTTCAGCACTTTCGCCCCGATCGCCGCCACAGCGATCGCGCCAAGGATTCCTCCCGGGTAAGCCAGGGAGTATCCAACCACAGGATTCGCCGCCAAGTCTGGAGCACTGCTTTCCAAGACCTGGACGATGGCAGCCATGCCGGGCGTGGAGGTGAGGGCTCCGGAGAGGGTACCTGCTGACGTCGGTCCATCGAGGTTGAGCAGTTGGGTGACCGCAAACGACCCGCCCACCAGAACCACCAGCAACGCGGCGACGAAAGCGTTGAGGCGCCAGCCGCGATGGGGGAGATCCGCGAAGAATGCGCGCCCGGCTGTGAGTCCGATGGTGTAGACGAAGATCGCGAGCCCCAGCTGGTAGAGCAGTGGTGGCAGCTGAATCTCCGGGTTGGCGGTGGAGAGGGCTAGTGCGACAAATAGCACTGCCGCTGGGCCCAGAGATAAGCCGAAGAAACGAACGCGTCCCAGTGCGAAACCCACGGCGCAGATCACGATGAGTGTGATGAGGGGGTTAGCGGCGAAGAAATCCAACATTGCATTCATGGCAGTTTCGAGTTTGCCATCTTTGCGCTCCCGTTTCGCGGCAACGGGATTACGTTTCTGTTTCCGTATCGGCGCCCGCAGTGTTGTCCTTCTCGTAGTTCTCAACGACGCCAGGAGGCCGCGGATAGCAGGCGATCAAGAAAATTCTGATTTTGCCAGTGAAAGCGCAATGCTTCTCCTGGGCTAAGCACATGACTGTGGCCAGAGGGAAAACTGTGTCACTCAAGGTTCGGTTTGCCATCGGTACCGCAAGCGCGTCCACCCAGATCGAGGGTGACATGCCGCCGAATAATTGGACGCGCTGGGCCGAACAGGGGCGGGTGGTCGATGGAACTGGCCCCAACCCGAGTACTAACCATTGGCGCCGCTGGGAAGAGGACAACGAGCTCATGGCCTCCCTGGGTTTGCAAATCGCGCGGGTGTCCGTGGAGTGGGCGCGAATCGAGCCCCGCCGCGGACACTTCGATACAGAAGTTCTGCAGTGCTACCGAGCGGAATACGAAGACCTGGTCAGTCGCGGTATCCAACCATTGGTGACACTTCACCACTTCAGTCACCCGGTGTGGTTTGAAAACGAGGGTGCGTTCACGCGGGAGGAGAATGTGCCACTGTTCCTCAGGTTCGCACGCAAGGTTCTGGAGTACCTAGGGGACATTGGGGATGACTGGGTGACGATCAACGAGCCGAACGTTTATGCGACACAGGCTTACCTGTTCAACGAGACACCGCCCGGTGGTAAAGCCCAGTGGGGCAAGCTTCGCAGCACCCTGCGAAACATGGCTCTTGCGCACATCCAGTGCTATGGCCTCATCTACGACATGCTGGATACGAAAGAACGGCAGGTGCGGGTGGCGTTTGCTCACCACGTGCGTGCTTTCGCGCCAATGAATCCGCGGAACCCCGTTCACAGGGTCTTCACCTGGATTGATGATGCACTGTTCAATCGAGGTGTGGAGGATTCCTTCGTGCTGGGGAAGTTCTCCGCTTTTCTCGGTACCCCCACGACTCCCATCACACCCGGGGTCTACGCGGATGCGATGGGTATCAACTACTATTCGCGGACGGCGGTGACAGGGCTTAGTGATGGAACTTTTCCCGATGTGCCGGTCAACGACCTAGGGTGGGAAATCTATCCGAAAGGGTTGGTTCAGGCAGCTCGCAGGCTCAGTGAGAAGTACCAGCTGCCGATCTGGGTGACGGAAAACGGCACAGCGGATAACGGGGGCGAGGGAAAGCAGGAGCGTTTCCGGTGCCGCTTCCTCCTGGAGCATCTCACCGCCATAGCGAAGGCATGCGCTGACGGAGTTCCAATTGAGCGCTATTACCACTGGTGTTTTGTGGACAACTGGGAGTGGACCGAAGGGATGGCGCAGCACTTCGGCATCGTTTCCATGGAAGAAGAGAGTCTGGATCGCGTGGTGAAACCATCCGGCTACCTCTTGGGGGAAATTATCTCCGCTGGTGAAGGGTGCTTATCGGGATTACTGGTGGGTTTTTGCGTCCCGTTTCGTCATGCACATTGGAAACTACGTAGCCCTGTTCTATTTGCTGTTCTATCTCAAGGACCACATCGGGATGGCCGATCCAGATGGTGGTGTGATGATGCTGACGATCATCTATGCGGGGTGCACAGTCATCACGGCAGTAGTCGGCGGGAGTGTATCCGATAGGCTCAACCGCCGGAAAGTATTCGTGGTGCGCAGCGCATGGTCGGTGGGCTTGGCCACGTTACTTATGGCTTTCGCCCATACATTTCTCACTGTTATCGTCGCCGCGGTGATCCTGGGGATGGCTTGGGGAGTGTTCTCTTCGGTGGATCAGGCGCTCATTAATGAGGCATTGCCGAGCGAGGCGAATCGTGCGCGTGATGTGTCGATTATGACGCTGACGGTGGGTATCACGAACATGTTATCTGGCGGAATTGCAGCATTGGCGCTGAACTACCTGGGTGGTTACGCGGGCCTTTATCTGCTGTGCTCCGTTGCCTGCGTGGTCGGCTCCGTGTTCGTTGTTCCCATCCGCTCCTCCCGTTAGCGTGTGGTGTTTTTCGACGCCACCAGCCCCATACAGAAACAACCCCGCTGAACGCTCACGGCTTCGCGAGCTAGCGGGGTCTAGTGGCGGGAGTGGCGGGCTCTTGCGCCTGGGGTGGGGAAGGAGAAGGGTGCTATTTGCCTGGGTAGGAGCCGAGGACAACCTCGAATTCCAGAAGGTCCGCGCCGGTGGCAACGGGTTTGCGTCCTCCAGTGTGCTCACCGGGCTGTGGCTGGTGCTCGTCGCCCTCGGAAGGCTTGCGGGTGTGCGGGTCGCTATCGCGCCAGTTGGCGTAGGATTCCTCATCGGCCCAGCGGGTGACAACGAAGTAGCGGTCGTCGCCCTTGACGGGGCGCAGTAGTTCGAAGCCCTCGAAGCCCGGCGCGTTATCCACGGCGTGCTGGCGGGCGGCGAAACGCTTCTCCAGCTCTTCGCCCTTACCTTCAGGCACGGTGATTGCATTGATCTTGATGATGCTCATACTCCTAGAGCTTACCCCTGAGAAGCCCTTGCACGATTGTGCTTGTCAGATGCTCGTAGCAACGGGGGTCTGGCTAGGTTGAAAAGTGGCGCATTCGTGAGCGAAAGCGTGGGCAACTGCTTTTCCGGCGGTGGCAATTGCATCATCGTGGGCGCGCATCTCGGCGACTAGTGGCGTCGGATCATTGCCATCACCTTCGGCCCAACGTCCCATCAACTCCGGGCTGGCCTCTGGGTGAAACTGCATTCCGAGGGCGCACCCCAGACGAAAGGCTTGGTGAGGGTAGCGTTCGGAGCTGGCGAGAAGCACTGCGTCTGGCGGGAGAGCCGTGACGACATCGTGGTGGCTTTCGGCCGCCATAAAATCGGCGGGGAGGTCGCGGAAGATGGGGTCGCTGGTGCCCGCGGAGGTGAGGGCAATGCGAAAGGCTCCTTCCTCACCTTCCAACCCCAGTTCCACGGTGCCGCCGAAGGCATCGGCGAGAATCTGGTGCCCCAGACAGATGCCGAGGATTGGTGTGCCGTGCTCGGTCAGCTGGCGCAAGAGGATGTGCAGCTGCGGCATCCATTCGTAGCCGTTGAGGCAGTCATCGCGACCGCCGAGCACGATCACACCGTCACCGACTTCTTCCCTGGCGGGCACAGGTTGCTCCCACAAGTTGACGGTTTTCAGCTCTGCTCCGGATTCCTTGAGCCAGTCGGAGAAACGCTCGAGGGGGACGGTGGGGTCCGGTTGAAGTACGGTGATGGTCACGCTCATGCCTTCTGAGCTTAAACATCTGCTGTTTCGGCGAGGTTAAACCTTTGTCGACTTATGGGGGATGGGGTGGCATGCGCGTGGGTTGTCGCATGGGTTGTGTTGTTGCGCGCGTGCGCTGTGGCGTGGCGCGCGCTGGGATCGGGGGGCTATTGTGTGGGGTCACCGCTATCGAGGTGCTTTTCCAGATCCTCCACTTTGCCCTTGAGGCGTCCGGTATAACCAGGGCGAATGTCGGCCTTGAGCACGAGGGATACACGTGGGGAAACCTTTTGGACGGCCTCGGTGGCGCGCTTGACCACATCCATGACTTCGTCCCATTCGCCCTCAATGAGGGTGAACATGGCGTTCGTCTCATTCGGGAGACCGGACTCGCGGACGACGCGAACGGCCTCGGCGACGGCGCCAGCCATTTCGGCCTCGGGATTATTGGTGATGGTAGGGGCGACAGAGAATGCGATGATCATGTAAAGCGATTCTAAACGGAGGAGCGCTACCAGGCAGGTGTGCTAGGAGGAAGAGGAAGATCGGGTACGGGTGCCAAGAAGAAACAGAAAAAGGCCAGCGGCTGCAAGAGTTGCTGCCACCGGCCTTGTGCCTTGGTCGGGCTAACAGGATTTGAACCTGCGACCCCCACACCCCCTGGAGTTTCACTAAAACTGCTGGTGAGTGATGGTTTTCTAAACCGCTCTCTTGTTCTGGAAGACACTGTACACCAGCGCGTGCCAGATACGTGCCAGAACTCTCGAGGAATTGCCATGAACCCAGAAGAGATGATGCCCTTAACCCGAGCAGCTGAAGAGCTTGGGATCGCCCCGGAGGAGCTTGTGCAAGAGATGATCCTCTCCGGAGAGATCACAAAGTTGGAAGGGGAGATTTTGTTGCAGGTTGAACCGGAACTCCGGCTACGATCTGGAGAGGAGGGACTGATCTACAATCTCCCGGGGTTGTTGTGGGCGGAGGTTGCGGGAGGGCTTCTTCGGGTTGTGGTGAGTTCAACCGCTGAGGGGGTCGAGGAGATCGAGGTACTCTCCAGGCTCGTCGAAGATCTTGGACTCGTCTGCGTAGATACGACCTTGAGCTACAACCCGGAGTACTTCGGGGGGATTGTGTCGGTCTCCCACTATCTTCTCGTTTAGTGAGCCAGCCCGCTATTGCGCGGGGTGCCTACTTCTAGCTGGAGAGTTTCAGAAACGGTGCTCGAAGAACGCTATTTATTCGGATAGATAATGGTGTATTTAAAATAGTTGAAGGGGTAAGCAAAGGGGTAAGTGATTGCCGTCACAAAAGTTCTTTTCCTGATCTATCTAAATTAGAATTTAGGGCGTTGTTAGGTTTCGAGAAGGAGTGCTTATGCGCCGTTATGCTTTGGCTGTTATTGCCGTTGCTTCCCTTGGTTTAGTTGCTTGCGGTTCTGGTGATAGTCCAGACGAAAGTAATGGCGGAAATATCACTGCAGCTGAAAGTACTGCTACCCAGGAGCAATCCGGTGAAGGCGATGGTTCTCTGGGGCTTAATGAGCCTTTCGAAATCTCCACTCTGGACGATAATGACGTTTTTCTGAAAATTACGGACATAACCCTAGGTGAAGATTGCAAGTTTGGTGCCTATGTTCCGGAAATGCGGAACGATGAGCTGGGGGAAGAGAAACAGTATCTGCAGATTTTCGCTGAGGTGGATGTTCAGAAGCTGGATAATCCAATGAGTCAGGGGATGGGTTTCCTTGATGATCCTCAGATTGTAGACGGGGAGGGATTCTCGGAGAATGCTGACCTTGCTATGGACTGCCAGAGTGGTGAAGGGTATGAGGATTGGTTGGTTCCTACGAGTGTGGGTGACAAATCACGCCGGTATGGAGCTTACGTAGTCCCGAAGAGTATTACCGAAGTTCGGGTGCACGACAAGACTTTCGCTGTTAAGTAAGTCGGTACCACGCGGCTTGATAGCCCTTCTGTAAGCCCGTCTAAGGCGTTGAAAACCCTTCTCTGGGCAGTCAGTCCAGGGGCACTGGGAAAATCGCTGTATCGAGCTTACAGCGTTTTTAGGGTACCCTAAGTTCGCAGGTCAGAGGCTTGTCGAAAAAGGCTTATTTCGGGGAGGGCAACCGGGTTTGGCGGTGGTTGCCTGGAGCGGCTTTCAGCCGGCCTGGAGGGGGGTATCAAATAGGCCGGCGTGGGTTGGTGGCTATTTGATAGGATCCGGGGTTTTTATCAAATAGACCTCCCGGCGGAGGTCTCTATCTGCTACCGAGTACCTAGAGTACCCCTGGAATGGGGTAATTTTAGAGGTTTTCTAGATCCTAGGGGGTCTAATTCGAGTTTAGACAGGTACTTACTTAGTGAAGGGCGAGTGAAACGAGCCCTGAACTGTGCTCGTTCCCCTCGCTAACGAGCGAGACCAACGAGGTCGAGCTCGGGAAACACTTGTTCAGTGTTCCCTCACTCGAAGGCATCAGAGCCTTCGAGAGTTTAGTCTCTCCGGCTCTGAGCGAGACCGTCGAGGGTCGAGCGTCGTAAGAACAGTTCATCACTGTTTTACTCCACTCTCCGAACGGACAGTAAGCTCCGTTCGGAAGTTAATTCAATAACTCCCTCACTACGCTTACTGTATAGGGGGTTGTGCGAGCCTTCGGAGGCTCGCTAAACAGTAGGGTTAGAGGTAACAACAAGCTACCTCTGAGGGAGGTAGCAGTGGGTTGGAACACCAGCAACCGCCGGGGACGGTTGCCTAAGAATTGGAACAGCCTCCGAAGAGATATCCTCCGGAGGGATGGTTACCGTTGCCAGATAGCCTTTGCCGGGTGCAAAGGCTTCGCTACCGATGTAGACCACATCGCCAGAGGCGATAACCACTCGGTAGACAACCTCAGAGAATGACTATTCCAAGGATCCGGCTGGATCGTTGGCCTACCCCGCTACCAGGCCAACGGTTGAGCGGGACTCTTGGACAACCGTGAACGGTTGTGAGAGTTCCTGACCTGGATACTATCGGTCATTCTTTCAACCAGTGGTACTCCGAGGAGTGCGTTCCCTGGTTAATTCCTTGGGGGAGCCTGGATCTTTGCACGGGATCCAGGCTCTTTTTAATCCCGTTAATCAATAGGCCTATTTGGAAGGAAAAGAATGGCTGATGCCGTAGCCCGCTACAAGAGCGGGCAGATCAAAGCGACTCAAGACCGCGCTGACAGAAACTACCGGCGCAGGCAACGAGAGTTGCGTACCTGGGTAGATCAAGTAGCTGGAGAGCTCGGTCTAAGCAGAGACCAGTTACTGACAGCCCGCAACGCTGAGCTAGTAGCTCAGCTGCTAAAGAACCACAACCCCGGATGACCGTCCGGGGTTTTTGTATGCGCGGATTATCCCGCGCCCTACTTCAAGGAGTTTTAATGACCGGTATGACACCAGCTCAGCTGGGAGGGCTTACTCGAAGAGCGCGAGAGACACTCAGGAAAAGAGGGCTCAAGCGCCTGCCTTTCGATCTTCGGAGCGAGTTTCAAGAGCTTGGAGTGAAGTTTTGCCCTGTTTGCAGGAGGGTACTACCGCTGGACAAGTTCGGGATGAAGCGTTCGAACCCCGGAGGGCGGCAGTACGAGTGCAAACACTGCCACCTCGATTACTACAGGGCTAATCGTGACTCTGAAGTTCGTCGCATGAGGGACTATCGCGAGGTAAACAACCTCAACATGCGCCTGGCTAATGGATATCGCAGAGCGTTAGCCAAGGGACTACCCGCTGAGAAGTTCGATGAAGCCACGCTCCGCGAAAGCCTCGAAAGCAGGGGTCTGGATCTTAACAAGAGCGCCTTCTCCGGTGTTCCGCTCACACGGGAGAACATCTCCCTCGACCACCTAGTACCTCTCGATAGACCGGATAGTCCAGGGCACGTCCCGTCCAACATCGTGGCCTGCACTCTCAGCGAGAACCGCTCCAAGCACAAGCGCCACTTTGCATACCTACTAGCCGATATTCACGCCGCCTAAGCATGGAGGAGTTTTTGTTTTGAACACCCCGTTTAATCAACCTCCGGAGCCTCCTTTTCGCAGTACACGCTGCAAGGAGCCTGTATACCCCACGGACAGTGCCCGGCTATTCCGGGATCCGGAGCAACCCACCCTGGCGTACGAAGAATACGCCCAGATGTTTCTAACTTAAGGAGAGATTGATTTGGATCATATTCCGCTGAATGGACAGAGAGTGATCGGGGCGGTTCAATCCGCGCTCCGCACTCGACCAAGCGGAGCTCAGCTGGTTAGCGAGTTCCTCGACACCGACCGGGACGATGCTCCGGACGGAACCAACGGCGCTACCAAGAGCGAACGGGCTGTGGATCCTTCCCAGGGCATGGGAGCCCACCGTCCCTGCGCGGCCACCGACCCGTTGCTGGCTGCGATAACCAAGATTGTTCACCGTTAATCGGCCTCACACCGAGGCCAGAAAGCGAGATTGCCATGATCGACCCACACACCACTGTTTCCGGGATTACCTCCTGGAACTTGACTCACCCTAAGCCTGTCCAGAAGGTGCTTGAATGCTGCAAGGCTCTCGAGCAAGTCCAGCTCGAGGCTCCAGGCTGGCGCGAGCTAAATAATCCGAAGACCGTGGCTCAAGCTATCGAAGCTAATGCCCGGTACAACGCCACCGAAGGAGAGGCAACGTCCAAGGCGCTACGCACCGCTCGTAGCAAGCTGACTGCCAAGCTGGTCGAGACAGTCGCTAGTAACCTCGAGGGCTACCTCGAGCAGTGGGAAGTGATCTTCGCTGAGGCGGCTGGCAAGTACGCAGAGGCCGTTGAAAAACTGCCTACCGAGTTCACCGCGAACCAAGTGACTACCTTCGAGCCTGAACAGTTCGCAGCCTTCACGGCTGCTCGTGAGGCAGCGACGGTCTTGCACGGTGCTCAACGCTGGCTGTTGGATGTTAGCCGTCTTGTTTCGGGGCAACGTTTCGACTCGAGCCAGTGGGCTAAGGAGTTCCTGATCCTCGAGCCGGACACGGTAGCGACCTACGCTGCAATCCAGCTGGCAGATACCCGGGGTGTAGACAATGCCCTCCGGAGTGTGGATCCAGTACTGCTAAAGGCAGTGCACTCGGGAGCAGCCCTGGAGTTCCGCCTCCCGGCAGAGGCTAGGGAGAGTGCGCGCTCCTGGGAGGAGCAGCGCCAGGGTATGGCAGAGGAGGAGTGGGCACGGGTGCGGGCAAGCATAGTGGCGTAGCCCCCGGATCCCCGCCCGGGGAGGCTCCCCGGGAGAGCCCCCGCCTTCACCGAGTACTGCTCGCTTAGCTGCTTGAGCAGAGTGCCTACTTCTTTTAAAAAAAGTAACACACCGACTTTTAATTCTTTTATTAATTAGTTTGAAAATAATTAATTAATGGGCTCTTTAAAACTCGGTGTCGGCTTTTTGTTTCCCCGTGTCCTAAAACCGGCCGAGGGGCAGGGGGCTTATCCCCGCCCCGCCCCGGGGCACCGGGCGTGATTGCGGGCGCAAGCCTGTGTGCGTTTTATTTAATTGATTTTTAGAAAGGATTTAAAAGTGAGTTTTTCGCATAATCCACCCGAGGGGTTGGGTGTTGCGGGGTTGAAGTTGTGGACTTCCATTACGGAAACGTTCAACTTCACTGATGAGCCTGGAAAGCTGGCATTGCTGGAGCGTGCTTCCAGGGTGGCAGATCAGATCGACAAGCTGGAGCGTGAGGCGAGCCAGGCTCCTATGACTGCTAAGGGGAGTATGGGTCAGTTGGTTATTCACCCTTTCATCGCGGAGATTCGTTCGCAGACGACTGTTTTGAACACGCTGTTGAAGTCGTTGGGGTTGCCGGAGACGGATGAGGAGCAGGCTGAGCGGGCTCAGCGGCGTTCAGCTGCGGGGCGGAAGGCTGCTAATGCGAGGTGGGGTGTTCAGTGACTACACGGTGGACAAAGAGGGTTCCTGCACGGCCGGAGGAGATTGCGGAAGCTGTCCCTCCGGCTGTTGTGTCTCTGGTTGAAGAGCTGGAGTACCGGCTGTTTTTCGAGCGGTTGTCCTGGACAGTGGAGGATCTCACTGGCGCGTTCGATACGAGCCTGACAATGAGGGTTGCTCAGGTTTTGGGGGTGAGTCCTGCTGATTATTTCCGTTACCAGCTTTTGGGTATCGACTGAATCTAAACTGAGGGAGGTTGTTTCCCTCGAGGATGGAGAAGGTTGTGTTCGGTCGGTCTGCGAAGAAGGAGAATGAGCAGCTCCAGGGTTATGTTGCGCAGCTGCAAGCGCAGATAGCTAGTATGGAGCAGTTTATTCAGTCCATAGGCGCTGGGGATGTTGCGCAGCTGGAGCAGGTGAAGAACCAAAAGCTCTTCGAGCTCCAGAATCTCGATAACCAGCGCCAGCAGCTCGAGCGTGAGGTGGGCGAGCTGGGGGACAGGAAGCGCAAGGTTGAGCTTGAGGCTGAGGACTTGCGTAAGCAGATGGTGGATGCCCGTGAGGAGATTACCCTCCAGGGTTTCGGTCTGTACGACTACGAGAACCCGGCTGAAGAGTCGATGAGGCTCGCAGACGAGCTTGATTCGGTAAAGGATGAGATTAAGCAGACGGTCAAGGATAAAAAGGCGGTTTCGGCTACGACAGGTTTTACCTACAACAATTCGATTGCTAAGGGTAAGTCTTTCGTAAACAAGCTGTCGAAGCTGGCCTTGCGTTCTTACAATGCCGAGGTTGAGAACGCTGTCACGCGCTTGAAGGCGGGCAATATCCAAGCGGCTGAAAAGAGGCTGGAGAGGGCTCGGAATGAAGTCCAGAGGATGGGGGACATGATTAGTCTCCAGATTACGCCTGAGTACCACCGGCTGAGACTGCTGGAGCTACAGCTTGCCTACCAGCACCTCCAGGCGAAGAAGGCTGCTAAGGAGGCTGAACGGGAGGAGAAGGCGCGTCTCCGCGAGGAGAAGAAAGCGCAGCAAGAGATGGAAGCTGAGCGTAAGCGTCTCCAGAAAGAGGAGAGCCACTACCTCAACGCGATCACCAAGCTGCAATCGGAAGGGCGTACCTCTGAAATCGAAGAGCTGGAGTTCAAGCTGGAGGAGATTCGGAAGGGTATCGACGATGTTGATTACCGTGCTGCCAACATCCGCGCTGGTTACGTGTACGTGATCTCGAACATCGGCAGTTTCGGTGGGAACATCGTCAAGATCGGCATGACGCGCAGGCTTGATCCGATGGATCGTGTACGAGAGCTCGGGGATGCTTCGGTTCCGTTCAACTTCGATGTTCACGCTCTGCACTTCTCTGAGGATGCGGTGGGGGTTGAGGCCGCGTTGCACCGTCATTTCGAGAAGGCGAAGGTAAACTTGGTGAACAATCGCCGCGAGTTCTTCTATGCAACGCCTGCGGAGGTTAAGGAAGTGCTTTCCCGGATCGAAGGCAACGTACTCGAGTACCGGGATGAGGCGGAAGCAGAGCAGTTCAAGCTATCTCAAGCTATGAGGGAAGACCTGTGATTGCTGCTTAGTCTCGCAGGCCAGCGGAGCTGAATTTAGATCGGTACAGGTAAACCGTGCAGAGTTTTCAAGCCCCTCGAGGTTCCCGCCTCGAGGGCTTTTGTTATCCGAGGAAGGGGTTAAGAATGACTGTTTACAACGGTAGGAGCAAGGCCTTTAGAGCTGAGCGGCTCAGACTGTTCGAGGAGGGGAAGCGAAGGTGTATTACCTGCCACCGCGTGAAGCGGATAGCGACCTGCTACACAACCTCAGTTCGAGGAGCCAATGGGATTAACGGGCAGTGCAACCACTGCAGGCGTAGTTCTCATCGGAAACGCTACTCAGGTTTGTATGAGGCTCTTAGGGATGGGGAACGGCGGGCTCGCAAAGCCGGGCTCCGTGCGGATCACTTCAGCCCGGGCGAGTTGATGGACTACTGGAGGAGTGTGGGGATAGATCCTTGGGTCTGTGCTGTGACGGGTGAACAGCTGACTCAGGCAACCAGGAACGTCGATCATGTTCAGCCGCTGGATGCGCCAGATTCGGCGGGGCACACCATAACCAACGTGGTGCCCGTCCTAGCTGAGTACAACCGCTGGAAGGGTAGTAAGTCGGTTGTCGAGGCGTTGGCGAGCTGGTGGGATGCGCCGGGGAATGATCCGAAGGATCCTGAAGGGATCGAAGGTGCATTCGTGATAGAAGGTTGGTTTGAGCCGGAGCGGGGCAGCGTTGAACGATAGGATTCTGCTAATCACTAATCCCTCGGGGAGGAGAAGCGCTTTGGAAAAGTTGGAGGCGGTGCGTTGAGCCAGTTCAGCCGACAAGAGCCTTTTTCAAACGAGTATGTCGATGAAAACGGGCGATTAACTAGTCTGGGTGAAGAGAGCCTTGCTCAGTGGCTCGCAGCGCCTTACAGGCTCGATAATCTCCAAAACAATCCGGTAAGCCCGGAAGATCACTGGCTTATTCCAGGGGTTGTATCGACTTCCAACACGTTTGTGTATGGGCAATCGAAGGTGGGTAAGTCTTTCCTAGTTTCGGGGATTGTGAAGAGCCTTGTTGATGGGGAAAAGCTCCTCGGCAAGGAGCCGCTTAAGAGCAGATTGCGGGTGTACATCCTCACAACCGATGCAGGAAGCGAACTGGAGTACCAGGAGCGGCTTACAGCTCTAGGGGTTAGCCCGGAGTTAGTTTTTGTCCAGCCGTTGCACGGGGAGCTGACCCCGGCTCGCTGGGAGGCGCTCCGGGATAGTGTTGTCGGAGTCAAGGCGGATGTCGTGGTTCTGGATCATGCTACGGGCGTGATCCAAGGAGATATTAATCTCAGGGAGCCGTGGCTCGAGTTGTGGAGAGAGCTTCACAAGTTCGAGGGAGTAGCTCGGATTCTGGTGGGGCACTCCACAGATTCGAAGTTCGAAGGTCGGGAAATTAAGCGCCCCTCGGGTAATGCGGCTGCAACACAATTTGCTCGAGCCAGGGTTTATCTCAGCGCTCCGGGAGGTGCCACTCTCTCGAAGCGTGTGATCTCCTTGGTATCCAACAACGCCCCTTCCGAGGTGATCGAGTGTGACCTTGGAGCGGATGGCCGGTTTAGTGAGAGGGGAGAAGTAAAAGATTCGGGCTACAACCGGTCTCAAAAGAAGTTGGACGCCGGAGCTAAGATTGTTGAGCTCGCTGTGGAGGCAGCGCCCGGTAAGCAGTCCGAGGTTCATGCTCGGATCGCGCGCCACCCTGAGCTAGTGGAAATCGTGGGGGAGAGGTACTCCGAGGGTACTGTTCGCAACAAACTAAAAGGTTCAGGGAGGGTTGCTTGGGATCGAAAGGCTCAGCGTTATCGGCCGAAGGAAGTGCACTAAAAGTGCACGGGAAACTAGCTTGGTTGTGCACTTTCTAGAGTTTATGCAGGTCGGGAGTTTCAAAGTGCATTATATTCACGTGCAAAAGTAATGCACTTCTCCATGTTTCCGCAGGTCAGAGCAAGTGCACAAGTGCACTGCATCCCCTTATATAAGACTAACGTCTTAGATCCCCTAACTTAACTCTCTTCCTTCGGACAGCCTTTTCATTGGCTGTCCTCAATCCGTAGGCGAGGTGAAAATAACACAGGTCGGCTTAGGCGACCTTGTTGTTTGAACCAGGACGAGCAGGGAGCCCCTTGAGAGGGCTCCTAGCGAGTAGGGGGTGTTAGCGGCCTGGAGTGGCCGCTGGTGGAGAAAGCGGCCGGTTCAAACCGGGCGCTGGGGACAGAGGCCGCTGTGTTCTAGCGGCCTGAGTAAAGAGCAGAGCCGCTCTCTGGAAGCGGCTGTGCAGGGAGAAAGTAGCGGCCGCTGGCTGGAAAGCGGCCGATGGAAGAACAGCTAGCCGCCGTAGGGTGGCGGCTGGCTCGGGGTGGACTACAGTCCTGGCTCTCCAGCCGGAGCAACGTTGTTACTCCTCTGTGAGAGCAGCTAAGCGAGCGTGAAGCTCGCTAAGACACAGTTTGTTGGTTGAGGTTAATGCGGTTCATGAGCTCCAACGGGCGGTGCTCACGAACTCGCATGTACACATCCAGGATTGTCGAAACATCCTCCTGGCCAAGAACCCGGCCGATCTCCTTCGGGGTTGCGCCCGCCTCAGCTAGTCGTGTGATGAGCCAGTTCCTACCGTAGTGGGGAGTGATCTCCTCCGGGGCTCCAGCCTTCCGCTTAGCGTTGTTGAACACCGATCTGAAGGAGGTGTCCATGACGGGGTTACCTACCGCGGTGGTGGTAAGAAACTCACTCCCAGAACCTGGGAACTGTTTTAGGTGATTCTCCAGGGTGTGCTGAAACTCCTTCAGCACCGGAACTTCCCTGAACCCCGCTTCAGTCTTGGTCTTGGGTTGCCACCGAGTGAAGGTTTTGCGCTCCTCGTTCACGAGCCGCTGAAGAGTTCCTTCGATCCTGAGCGTGTAACCGGAGCGGTTTTTCACCACGTGCTTGTACTGGAGTCCGAGCGTTTCCCCGATCCTGAGCCCGTGAAACAAGCACAGCGCCGTAGCGAGCTTGTAGCGCTCCGGCATGTGCTCGAGTATCCCCTTCAGCTGCTCGGTCTCCGGAAGATTCTTGCGCTTGCGCGGTGGCCGCTTGCGAGCAGCCCGGATGTCCACAGGGTTGTAGGGGAGGAACCCGTATTCGACTGCGAGTGCGATAGCTGCTCTCAGTTTCGAGTACGCCTTCTTGTTCCTGTCGGGTGTTGCTGGATAGCGCTGGTTGATGTCCTTCCACCAGCCTGCAACAAGCAGGGGAGTGAGCCTATCCACCGGGATGCTCACGAGCTCCGGAGAGTTGAGTATCCGCTGGTTCAGGATGTCGGTGTAGGTTGCTTTCGATGAATCGCGGATGTCTACCGATGTTTGCTGGAGCCAGTGCTCAACGATCTCCCCGACCGTTGGAATATCCGGAGCGTCCTGATTGCTCGGAGGCTCCCACGTACCAAGGTCGATCTGTCTCCTGATTCCCGCGAGCCACCCGAGCGCGGAGAGCTTGTCGGGGAAGGTGTTGTCCGCTTTGTAGGTTTCACCGTTCGGAGCGGTGTACCGCGCTTGGTAACGCCCACTCGGCAATCGTCTCACCGAGCCCCACTGATTTCGTGCCATAACCGTGCCAGATCTCCCCGAAAAACTCCCTCCGGGCACCCGAGGGGTTCTCAGGGCATTCTGTATACTGAAACATGCCCTGAACAGGAGAAAGCAGGCCAGCTGGTGCTTGTAAAAACACCCTCTGACCTGCGGTTTGTCGGGCTAACAGGATTTGAACCTGCGACCCCCACACCCCCAGTGTGGTGCGCTGCCAAACTGCGCCATAGCCCGCCGCCTCGCAAGGAAGCCTTGGGGCTTCCTGAAGAGACTCGATTAGCTTACACCACGTGCTCGGTGCACTGATAAATGCCCGGAATTAAAGGCGGCAAGCTGCGGTGTTTGTGGAGTAAAGATGCAGTTGAAAGCGTGAATGTGAGGATCGTGGCTCTAGTCCGCTGGCTCCTCGACCGGGGACTCAGTGACGACGATGCCATCGGAATCGCAGTAGGCGATGTGCCCTGGGACGAAGTCCACTCCGCCGAAAGAAACGGTTACGTCGCGCTCGCCTTCGCCAGTCTTCGTCGACTTGCGTGGATTGGTGCCTAGCGCCTTGCAGCCGAACTCCATCGTGCCGATGACAGCGGAGTCGCGGATAGCGCCATTGACGATCACGCCAGCCCATCCGTGATCCTTACCCAAACCCGCGATGATATCGCCAACCAGGGCGGTGTGAATGGAAGCATCGCCATCAATGACGAGCACGCCACCCGGGTTGTCCTCACCCAAAACGCTCTTCAACAGCGCATTGTCCTGGAAGCACTTCACCGTGGTGATAGGCCCGGCGAATTCAATGTTTCCACCGAGGTTCTGGAATTGGGTATCGCAGCTGCGCACATCGGCGCCAATAATATCGACTAGGTCAGCGGTAGCAATAAATTTCACATCAGTCATAGGTGATAGCTTACGCCACCGACGTGACCAGTGATTTAGACCACGTAGGGTCGCGCCCATTGTGAGATCAACTCGCCAACACGCTGACCTGATCCACGCCACGTCAGTAAGTGATCCACCTCAGGCACCGAAATCAAGCTTGTGGGCTGACTGCTGGCGACGAAAATCCTCAGTGCGTCGCGGAATGGCACAGTCTGGTCGAAAGGGGAATGGGCGATGAGAAGGTTGATCTTGCTTTCACCCAGCGCTGCGATATCTGCAGCGGGATCCGATGCCGCGAGATCTTCCAGCATTGCCCTCGTGATGCGGACAGTGCGGCCAGAGAGCGGGACATCCAGGAAGGCCCCTTCATCCGCCTTGGCGAGTTTCGTAATGATCTCCGGAATTGTTACAGCCGCGTGCCTCGGATCGTAGGGAGCGCCAATGGTGGCGACGGCCTTCACGGTGGGGATACGGGAGCCCGCCCGAATCACCGCGGCGCCACCCAAAGAATGACCAACGAGCAGCGATGGTGCCGTGTACTTCGCCTCTAGCCATTGAGCCACGTGGACGAGGTCATCGACGTTGTGGCTGAGGACTAAATCGCTGAAAGTGATGCGCAGGCTCGCGTAACCGTGGCGGGCCAGGGTCTTCGACATGCGGCTGACACCGGGCGCATTCTTATTGCAGGTAAAGCAGTGGGCCATCAGGATAACGGCGCCATTGTGCTCGGCGGGAATGTCGTAGGTGCCCTCAATTTCCCCATGAGGACCCGTAGGGATGGAGACGCTCGTTGAGCGCATAGGTGGAGTCTTTGCAGCCATGGTTGTTGCCATTCTCGGTCTCGGGCTTCGCTACTGTTGAACTATCAGATTAACGACCGATCCGAAGGGCAGGCCGCACACATGGCATTTGACTGGTTCTGGAAGGCAATGGGCTCTTCCCCCACGAAGAATCAGAAAAAGAGTAGGGCTGTCGTTGCCCAGGCCAGCGCTGATCGTTTCGTCGACGCCTCCGATGATGACCTCCGTGCGGCTGCAGTGGATGCTGTGGTTGCCCGTGAGCTCGATGAGGACGGTCAGATTGTGCGTCCTGGCCGTGTGAAGGACGACGCCGCCCTCCTCGGCGTTCTACGCGAAGTTGCACGCCGCACTTTGGGGTTGGCTCCGTACGACGTGCAGATGCAGGGCACGTTGCGACTACTCGCTGGCGATGTGATCGAGATGGTCACAGGCGAGGGCAAGACACTGGCTGGCGCGATGGCGGCAGTGGGCTATGCCCTGCAGAACAAGCGAGTTCACGTCATTACGGTCAATTCCTACCTCGCGAGCCGCGACGATGCGTGGATGGGGCCCATGTTCGATTTCTTCGGGCTGAGCCACGGTGCGATTCACGAAGATCTTGGTAGCGATGAGCGCAGGGATATCTATTCGCGTGACATTATCTTTGGGGCGATTAATGAACTGGGCTTTGATGTTCTGCGAGACCAGCTGATCACTCGCCGACGTGATGCCGTGCGCACTCACGCGGACGTAGCTGTGATTGACGAGGCAGACTCCGTGATGGTGGACGAAGCCTTGGTGCCATTGGTACTCGCTGGTTCGGAACCGGGGGCGGCGCCGGCAGGGCAGATCACCGAAATCGTCAAGTCCATGACAGAGCAGGAGCATTTCCTCATTTCCGAGGATCAGCGCAATATCTTTCTCACCGATGCTGGCGCGGCCTACGTGGAAAAGAAGTTGGGGATCGATTCCCTCTACGGTGAAGGCCGTGCGGCGGAGGATGTGAACGACGCCAGCGAAGACGCTTCCACGAGTGGTTCCGAGATTCTCGTACAGGTGAACGTGGCTCTGCACGCAGAGCACCTGTTGATTCGCGACGTTCATTACATCGTGAGGGACGGCAAGGTGGCCCTCATCGACGGATCCCGGGGGCGTGTGGCCGAGCTGCAGCGCTGGCCCGATGGACTGCAGGCCGCGGTGGAGGCCAAGGAGGGCCTGGATGTCACCGATGGCGGGCGCATCCTCGACCAAGTGACAATCCAGGCGCTAGTCGGAATGTATGAGGAAGCCTGTGGCATGACGGGTACCGCACTGGCTGCTGGTGACCAGCTGCGCCAGTTCTACGATCTGGAGGTCTCCGTCATTGAACCGAATGTTCCGACACAACGTTTTGATGAGCGGGATCGCGTTTACGCAAGCGTTGAAGACCGCGATAGGGCCATTATCCAGCACATTATTGACGTGCAGAAGACAGGTCAGCCGCAGCTGGTCGGTACACAGGACGTGGCAGAATCCGAACACATTGCCCGCGAACTTGCTGCGGTAGGCGTGGAATGTGCCGTGCTCAATGCGAAAAATCATGAGGCTGAGGCCGCCGTTATCGCAGAGGCCGGCAGGCCCGGGCGAGTGACGGTGTCCACTCAGATGGCCGGACGCGGTACCGACATCAAATTGGGCGGGGCAGATGAAGAGCAACGCGCTGCAGTGGTCGAAGCAGGTGGACTGCATGTGGTGGGTGTTGGCCGCTTCCGCTCCCAACGCCTAGACAATCAGCTACGCGGCCGCTCAGGCCGGCAAGGTGACCCGGGTACCAGCGTTTTCTTCGTGAGCATCGAAGACGATGTGATTGCCGTGGGCGGCGCAGGGGAGGAGCTGCACGCTCAGCCGGATGACGATGGGCTGCTGCCGCAGAAGAAGGTCATCAACTTCGTGGACCACTGTCAGCGCGTGACAGAGGGGCAGATGCTCGATATCCACGCAACAACCTGGAAGTACAACAAGCTCATCAAGGACCAGCGCGACATCATTAACGCGCGCCGGGACACCCTGCTGGATAGTGCGGCAGCGTGGGATGATCTCAGCTACCACAACGTGGACAAAGCGAACGAACTAAAAAGCCAGGGAATACCAGAGGAGGTCTTGGAACAGGTGGCGCGCGAGATTATGCTCTTCCACCTAGATTACGAGTGGAGTGAGCACTTGGCCTACCTGGACGACATCCGTGAGAGTATCCACTTGCGAGCTATTGCCCGAGAGTCGCCCATTGACGAATTCCACCGTATGTCCATTGCGGCCTTCGGCGACCTGGCGGAGCGGGCAGTGACCAAGGCTCGGGACACCTTCGACGAGGTGGTGATCACGCCAGACGGAGTGAATCTTGAAGGTTTGGGTCTGCACAAACCGAGCGCGACATGGACATACATGGTGAACGATAACCCGCTGAGCAGTGGTGGCTCGGTCATGGGATCGATCGCCCAAATGTTCCGTTAGGTACATTGGGTACGAAAGCTGGGGCTTCGACCGGCGGAAATAATTTATGTATAACGACTTGGTTACTCAATGCCCGCGCATGACTGCGGGGTAGTATTGTGGTCATAGTTGCAGCAAACGTCTCAGAGAGGACTTGAACATGAGCGAGAACACCGGAATCCCAGAGGCTTCGGTCGAGACCACCTCGGTCTTCCGTGCGGACCTCTTGAAGGAAATGGAATCTGGTGCACAGTCCGATTCCACTCCTGCCGGTGTGGAAGGTCTGCCTGAAGGCTCTGCACTCCTCGTAGTTAAGCGTGGCCCTAACGCCGGTTCTCGGTTCCTGCTGGATCAGGAAACTACTGCCGCTGGTCGTCACCCAGACAGCGACATTTTCCTGGACGACGTCACCGTTTCCCGTCGCCACGCAGAGTTCCGTCGCAACGGTGAGGGCGAGTATGAGGTCGTCGACGTGGGATCCCTTAACGGTACTTACGTGAACCGCGAGCCTAAGAACTCCGCAGTCCTGAACAACGGTGATGAAATTCAGATTGGTAAGTTCCGTTTGGTATTCCTCAACGGCTCCAAGGAGTCCTAAAGGGGCAATGCCCCCCTGGGCGTGTCGATCGCGCCAGGGATCTCTCTGCGTTGAAGATGTTCGGACTTGAGTCAGATAAAATAATGCAGAGCCGGTCCGACATCATCCGTGCAGAGTTCCGTGCGGTATCATCCGCGCACAGTTCAGTGGGACTTTAGAAGTAGTCATCAAGCACTCGTGGTAGCGAGTTTTCAATAGGCGCTCGTGGTAACGAGCAGAGATAGTTGGAGTGATCTGGTCAGTGAGCGCTCAAGGAAACGCGGCCCGGAAAATGGTGGACGAAGCCCTGGCGGCCACCCCTGCAAAGAAGGTTCTGCCTACCTCCACCATCGGTGATGTGCTCAAACAGCTCAAGCCGGACTTTCCTGACGTCACTGTCTCCAAGATCCGATTCTTAGAAACCGAGGGCCTGATCAGCCCACGGCGTAGTGCCTCCGGCTACCGTCGCTTCTCCCCAGAGGACATCTCCCGTCTGCGCTACATTTTGACGCACCAGCGCGATAACTATCTGCCACTCAAGGTCATCCGCGAGCAGCTGGAGGCCATGGACTCCGGCAATGTCACGCCGATGACAGCGAAGCAAAAGGCTCCAGGAGCACTGACAGCAGAGCAGTTCCGCGCCGCTGAATCTCGCAGGCTCACCCGAGCCGATGTTGTGGCTCGTGCTTCCGTCGAAGATTCCTTTGTCGGATCCCTCATCCGCATGGGGCTCATCTCTGCCGATCCTTCAGGATTCTTTTCGGCCGACGATGTTGTTGTCGTCGAACTAGCATCACGGCTGACGGACCACGGTTTGGATAACCGACACATTAAGTCCCTGATGACGATCGCTCAGCGCCAGACCGACATGGTTGCTCGTGTTTCCGAACCGCTGGCGCACGGCAGGGATGAAAATGCTCGGCAGCGATCCGAAGAAGTCGCCCGAGAGGTATCCGCGTTGATTATCTCCCTGAACGCAGCGTTGGTGAAGGGCAACCTTGGCTGACGTCGAAGTTCATCTCATCGGGCGCCTGAGCGCGGCGGGGATCACCGAGCTACCTATAGATGTGCTGCTCTTCGCTACGCCGGATCACTCCCGCATGCTCCCCGTATGGGTACCGGAACCCGCCGATCTAGGTGGGCGACCGACCGACGCAGAAATCTTGGCAACGCTTCTGGCGAGCAATGATCTTGAAGACCCGTGGTTTGCGGAAATTGCTACGAATTCTCGAGGCCAGATGACTGCCGGACTTAAGCAGGGGGAACGCTACATCGATGTGCGACCTTCGACTCTGGAAAAGGTGTGGCACGCGGGGGTGCTCTTCGATGTCCGAGTGAAAGAAGCAGTCTCGGGCGCGATGCTGCCCGTCAACCCCGAGTTCATCGAAGAAGTGCAAGAGCTGATCCGCAAGGCTAATGCGGCGGAAGATGACGATGACGCGGCGTGGGAACAGCCTTCATCTGATCTTGGCCCTGGTGATGAGTCTGCTGGAGACCTTGTTCTTACTTGGAGGGGCTTGCCGACTGTGGCGACTCCTGACGTCGTTGACGAATTCGCAGATATGTGGAAAGCGATGGGCTTAAGCGACGATATGGATGAATGGCTCGGTGGGGAAGAGCGCGGCGAATAGTCGCGGAGAGAAACGAGGGGGAACAAAGGGGCACAGACGGGGACGAGGGGATGGTTCACCTGGGGAGAAAGCCATAAGGCTTGGCGACGGATCGGCTGAGGGTTAGTGGGGGTGACGAAGGTTATGGAAAACTACAGGCGTGTTGTTACACGTGTGAATTTTGTGACAGATGTTAGTATTAACCCTGAAGTTCTACTAGAGGCTTAGGTTTAGCTCTCGCCTTGACTAGGGGTGCGAGCCGTCTAAGCTTGACAAGTGTCGAAATAACGACGAGGTAATCACACGACTGCGCTTTTGGCGCACACCATAGTTACCTCGGCGCTGACAGCCAGGAGATACAGAATGAGCAAGCAGCTCCCAACGCAGGACGCCCTGTTTGACGTACAGGGGCCAGATGAGGAAGTCGGCTACCGCGTGCCGATTGCTTGTCAGGTTGCGGGTATCAGCTACCGCCAGCTCGACTACTGGGCACGAACTAAGCTCGTGCAGCCATCTATTCGTGGTGCTCACGGATCTGGCTCGCAGCGCTTGTACTCTTTCAGGGACATCCTGGTCTTGAAGATCGTCAAGGGGCTGCTGGATACGGGAATCTCCCTTCAGAACATCCGCAAAGCCGTGGAAAAGTTGGAAAACCTCGGTGTCGATGACTTGTCGGGCATTACTCTCGTCTCTGACGGCGTATCTGTCTACGAGTGCCGCTCCCCAGAAGAGGTAATTGACCTTCTCAATGGTGGTCAGGGAGTGTTCGGCATTGCCGTGCCGGGGTTGGTGAAGGAACTGACCGGTACGATCACCGCGTTCCCGTCCGAGACCATCGACCAGGATCCCGCTATCGACGAGCTTGCAGAGCGACGCCGCCGGCGCCGCATGGCATAGTATTCCTCCAATTTCGAGGCACAGTCCAGTCACGAGGATCAACTGGTCTTAGTAGCGGCAAGGGGGCGAGGGAGCTAATTCCAGGTTTGCGACAGCCTTTGTCGCAAACCTGGAATTAAGGGGATGTGCAGTGGCTGTGACCTGTGTGAATGGCTCGCCACGTGAGGCCTAATTCCAGAAACGCGACAGCCTTTGTCGCAAACCAGGAATCGAATCAAGGAATTCGGGCTAGGGTCGTAACTCGCAAGGGGTCTCGTAGCGCCTCTGCTTGCCAGCTACTGCCGCAACTCTGCCTGCTTGCTACTTCAGCGCCTCCGCCAGGGGGCCGGCAAAGTCCAGCGAATCACGTGCCTGATGAACCTTTCCACCCGCCGCACCTGCGAGCTGCTCCAGTGCCGCGGTGTCCACATTCTCGCCGATGGAGACAATGTCCAGCTGCACAGGTGTCTGCGAGTACAGTTCGCTGATCATTGCAGCTGCGCTCTCCAAGCTCTGGCGCCCGCCGTCATTCGGGCCATCGGTGATGAGAACCACTCGGAAAGACTTGGATTCGGACTGTTCAGCACCAGTCACCGCCGAGCTGTACGCAGCGAGGATGGACTCGTAGGTGTGCGTTGCGCCCCCGTAGCTCAACTGATTGAGAATAGAGGTGGCGACTGATCCATCATCGCCCATGTTCACATCCACATTCGCACGGTACGGAAAGGTCACCGCTCCGCTGATTGGGGACGAGTAATTCCACAGGCCCACCTTGCCACCATCGCGTCCGACGGCACGCATGGAATCTGCCAGAGGCCCGCGGATGTTGTCGAGGCGGGTCAGGTTGCCTTCCACCAGGCCCATGGAGCCGGAGCTATCCAGCACGAATGTGACATCCATTGGCTTTTCGCCCGGAGCGTCACTGGAACCATCTCGCTCCGCGCCCTCACGTTGAGCATCATCCGGTGCGCCATTGGTGGAGGATTCAGGAGTTGCTGTGGTGTCGTTCGCGCTTGCGTCGGAGCTCAATGAACCTTCCTCGATCGCGGAAACGGCGACCACGTCCGTTCCCTCGCGGTCGGCGGAGAAAGAGGAGAAGTTGGAACCGGCCCGTGCGGCTTGTTCATCGGACACAGCGGCCGAGCCCAGCGCGAAGATCGGCGCCCCGTCAACTACCGGCACTTGCTGGGAGGAGAGCTGAACATCGGCCTCCCGCAGGCCCTTGGCAGCTTGTTGGGGATTGTCGGGGATCCACACAGCTGCTGCGTCGGACTTCTTGTCTTTGAGGTCGCGCAGCGCATCGGAGTCCGAGACCTGATCAATGTCGGCAGTCACGCACGCGTCGCGGACCACGGGCTTACTATCGTTGTAATCCTTCACCAATTCTTCGGCGAGTTGCGCGTGCTTTTCGGCTGCCCACACTTTCAGCGAGTAGTCGCCTTCGGTGCATGCCTGCTGCGCGTTGTCCGCCTGGTTGTCGCTGCGCAGTGCATTCCAACCGAATATGAGCGCCACGACAGCGATGATGGCGATGATGGTCATCCACATCCATCCCGCTAACCGGTAGTTTTTCGTGCCGTTACTATGGCGGCCCATGGTGGTCCTCCCGTGCTTTGATCCTGGCGCAGTGTATCCAGCTTAGCTAGTGGTTTCCGCAAGTTGGGGATATGCGGTTTTCAGTGTGCCGAGGATTTCGGCGCGCAGGTGTTGTCCCCGCTCAGCGAGCTTTTTCTGCCGTCGGACATATTCTGCGCGGCCGGCCGGTTCCTCTATTTTCACCGGTTGGAAACCCCATTCGCGCAGGTCGTAGGGGCTGGCTTCCATGTCGAGCTGGCGTACATCGCAGGCGAGCTCGAAGGTGCGTAGCCACAGTTCGCCGGGCAGCAGAGGGCCGAGTTTCGTCGCCCATTTGTAGAGGTCCATTGTGGCGTGGAGGCAGCCTGGCTGCTCCATCGCGGGTTGTGTTTCGCGTGTCGGCCGGTGAGCGTTGCGCGGGGCTGCGGCCGGGGTGAAAAATCGGTAGGCATCGATGTGCGTGCACACCAGGTTTCCGGCTTCCACCACCGCGTTGGTTCCCTCGGCGCCGAGCCGTAGTGGTTCTGGGTGGCGGGGCCGGTCGCGGTAGACCATGGCCCATTCGTGGAGGCCGAAGCAGTTGAGCTGCGGAGCGCGCTGACTGGTGAGGCGCAGTAGCCGGTAGATGTATGTGAGCGCCTTACCGCGGTCTTCCCAGTGGCGTTGCAGGTCGAGCATCCAGGTTCCGTCGCGATGGACGTAATGGTCCTTGTAGTGCGGTAATGCGGTGTTTTTCCTGTTCGACGCCACGAGCCCCTGATCTTCATCCAGTGTGAGGGCTACGCCCGCACCCGGGTGCCAGTGGCTGAGTTTGCCAGGTGTGGTGGGGTAGTAGGAGTACATGAAGTCCCATACGGGATGCCGTTCACCACGCCGCCGGCGTGCGAGGTGGGCGTCGGTGAGTTCTTCGGTGCGGTGCTGGTGGGCTGCACGGAGGGCCTTCCAAGTGGGAGTGTCGAGCACGGTGTGTGGCTGTGGCGCAGCTTTCTCAGCCGGTACTCCGTCTACTGCTCGTTGGGGTGCAGCTGCGGCGGTGTGGCCGGCAGCGGGACTGTGCGGGTCGGCTGTAGCGGATGGTTGGGAATTAGTCATCGTGAGTCCAGTCGCGCACAGTGCCGACCAATTCCTCGATGATGTCTTCGAGGGTGATCATGCCCACCACGGACCCGTTATCGTCGATCACGGCCGCGATGTGGCTGGAGGTCTGGCGCATGGAGCGCATGGCGACATCGAAGTTCTCGTTGAGTTTCACCTGGATCAGGGGGCGGACATCAGCCTCACCAGTCTGTTGGGTTACCCCGCCGACTGAAGGATCTGCGACTCGCACCACGTCATCCAACACATCCTTGACGTGGATGTAACCGATCCACGACCCCTCGGAGCCCGTGACGGGGAAGCGGGAGTATCCGGTTTCCGCCACGGCTGCTTCCACGTCGGCAACCTTGAGGCGATCTCCGCTTTGACGCACGGAGTGAACAGACTCCATGGGGATCAGAACCTCTTCCAGCGTGCGTCGGGAGCTGCCGAGGGCGTTGGAGAGACGTGCTGCCTCAGCAGGGGCGATGAGCCCTTCCGAACGGGACTCGGCGATCATGCTGGCGAGCTCAGAAGGTGAGACGGAAGAGTCCAGCTCATCCTTCTGCTCCACGCCGAATGCGTGGAGCGTGATGCGGGCGATCCAGTTAAGGAACACCATGATGGGGTGCGTGATCTTCACGAAGAGCAGGTGTGGGCGAATGAGGTAGGTGGCCACAGTTTCCGGGCCTGCCAGCGCAATGTTCTTCGGCACCATTTCGCCGAGAATGATGTGCAGCACGGTGACGATCAGCAGCGCAATGGCGAAACCTACGGGGTGCAGCAGTTGTTCTGGTAGACCCATGGCTTCGAACGGCTTCTCAATGAGATGCGCGATGGCCGGTTCGCCAACCTTACCGAGGAGCACCGACGCCAAGGTGATGCCGAACTGCGCGCCCGCCAACATGATAGAGAGATTCTCCGTGGCGTACAGCACTTTCGAGGCTGAGCGTTTGCCAGCAGCGATGAGATTCTCCAAGCGATCGCGGCGCGAGGAAATCAAGGCGAACTCCACGCCCACGAAGAATGCGTTGAGGGCGAGGAGGACAACGGTGAAAAGGACTGCCCAAAGATCGTTGCTCATACCTGGTCCTCCTGAACTGGTCGCATAGTGACGCGATCGACGCGGCGGTTATCCATGCTTTTGACGCGAGCTTCCCATCTGAATGACGCACTGGAATCCAGTGAGTCAGCAAAGTCGCGCCGCAGCTGTGGCAGGATCACCTCATCACCTTCGGTGGGGATCCGCCCCAACGTGGACATGATCAGCCCACCCAGAGTTTCATAGGGTCCCTCCGGCGGGGTGTAACCAATAGCGTCGGGAAGCTCGTCGGTTCGAACCAGACCTGAGACTTCCCAGCTCTTGCCCTTGCGCTGAACCTCAGCATCCTCGGCGCGGTTATCGTGCTCATCCCACACTTCGCCGACGATTTCTTCCACCACGTCCTCGATAGTGACGATTCCAGCGGTGCCTCCATACTCGTCGGCAACCAAAACAAGTTGCGAGCCTGCGGAGCGAACCTTCGCCAGCACCGCATCGCCGCCAAGGCTGGCTGGGATGGTGGGGATGGGCTTGGTCATGCTGGCCAGTGGCGTCGTCGCACGGGCCGGGTAGGGCACGCTGAGAGCATCCTTGACGTGCACAACACCCATCGTGTCATCCAGATCGCCGCGTGTGACGGGGAAACGGGAATGGCCAGTTTCCGACGCCTTGCGAATGAGGTCCAGTGCGGTATCTTCCACATCCAAAGTCTCCACAGTGGAACGCGGAGTCATCAAGTCATCGGCGCTCGTGTCACCGAACTTCAGCGAGCGATCCAGCACGCGAGCCTTGCCTGCGGAGAAGCCGCCATCACCCGTGGAGTTCTTCACCAGTGCGGACAATTCTTGTGGACTACGTGCACTAGCCAATTCATCGGCTGGCTCGATCCCCAGTTTGCGGACGAAGAAGTTCGCCGTGTTGTTCAGCGCATGGATGAAGTGCTTGAGAGCCTGATTGAAGATCCACACCGGGCGAACCGTCAATCGGCCAACATCCAGCGGATGAGCGATGGCGAGATTCTTCGGCACCAATTCACCGAAGACCATGGATAAGCCGGTTGCGATGATGAGCGAGAGCAACATGGCCACCGCCGTGGTCGACGCTTCCGGTAAGCCGATAGCTTCCAATAGCGGGGTGAAGAACTTCGCCAGGATGGGTTCCGCGAGGTAACCCGTCGCCAGCGTGGTGATCGTGATGCCCAACTGCGCGCCGGAGAGCACGAAACTGAGCTCGCCGTGAGCTCGGCGCAGAAGCTTCGCGGTACCGTCGCCCTTGCTTTGAGCGTGCTCATCGATCGTGGAGCGCTCCATGCCCGTTAGTGCGAACTCGATGGCCACGAACAGGCCGGTGCACGCTGTCAAAGCCACAAAGCCCAGCAGGGCAACGATGGAGATGACAATTTCCATGGGCTATTGGCGTCCCTTCAAGGTTGAAATCTTCTGCAGCAATTCTTCCGCGGAAAGTTGCTCCGGTTCCACGCCTGCCTTCTTCAGCAGCTTCAGTGCATCATCGACCGCATCGGGAAAGGTCAGAGTGACGACTGTACCGGAGGTCCCGGCGCGCGCGGTACGTCCGGCACGGTGGACGTAGGCTTTGTGCTCGGCTGGCACATCGGCGTGGACGACCAAATCCACCCCGGTGATATCGATGCCGCGAGCGGCAATATCCGTGGCGACGAGAACCTGGGCAGCACCCGAAGTGAAGTCCTCAATGGCCGCAGTTCGCGTGTTTTGACCCTTGTTGCCATGCAAAGCAACGGCCGCCACCCCGGCTTTGAGTAACTTCTTGGCCATCCGATCAACAGCGTATTTTGTACGCACGAACATGATCGTTCGGGTGGACAGTTTGCCCAGTTCCACCACCATCTGATTGCGCGCCGGACCGTCAGGGACAACACCGAGGTAGTGCGTCATCGAATCCACGCGCACCTTTGCTTCGCCCGTAGAGTGCTCCACCGGATCCTTCATGAACTTGTCCACCAGGATCTGTACATCCCCGTCCAACGTCGCACTGAACAGAAGATGCTGTGCCTGCTTCGGGATGCGATTGAGCAGCTTCGTCACCTGTGGGAGAAAGCCCATATCCGCCATCTGGTCGGCCTCATCCAGAGCAACAATTTGTACATCATCGAACGTGAGGTGCCGTTGTTCCAGCAGGTCCTGGGCACGACCAGGGGTGGCAACGAGGATGTCCACTGGCCGGGCGAGGGCTCGAATATTGTGGGTGATCTTCACTCCGCCCACAACTTCCAGAACACGTTGCCCGGCAGCATTAGCCAGTGGCTCCAGGCGGGAGCGAACCTGTGTGGCCAATTCTCGCGTTGGCACGAGGATCACTGCACGTGGAGACTGCGGACGGGAGGCACCACGGGTGAGCTTGGAGATGATCGGCAAACCGAAGGTGAAGGTCTTGCCGGATCCCGTCGGGCCACGCCCCAGCACGTCTCGCCCCTCCAAAGCTTGAGGGATGGCCCGAGCCTGAATGGGGAAGGGGTGCACAATCCCCTCGGACTTCAGCGCCTGCACCAAGGAAAGCGGTAGGCCAAGGTCCGCGAAGGTGGTCGACGTATCCGCCAAAGCGCTCACTGCGGGCTGCTGGGCAGCTTGTGAACGTTCTGCAGCCTGTGAACGTTCTGCAGCCTGTGAACGCTGTGGAGCCTGGGAACGACGCCGCTGGGAGGCTGAGTGCGCCTTCTCCTGCGAGGAACGGTGCCGCTGGGCTGTGCCTTGCCGGGAGTGACCGCGTTCTGACTTCTCTTGTCGGTTGCGACCATGCGTGTTTGTGCTCTGCTGGAAACCGCCACGTTTCTTGGTAGAACGGGAAGGCCGACCAGTATGGCGTCGAGCAGAAGAGGAAGACGAGGACGCAGCCTCGCCGATAGCGCGGCTACCACGCCGAACGACGCGGCGCCGCTTCGGAGAGCCAGAAGACACTTAGGCCTCGACCTCGTTACGCTCGCCGGACCACAGGGTGTGGAATGCGCCGGGGCGATCCACTCGGCCGTAGGTGTGGGCGCCGAAGAAGTCACGCTGCCCCTGGATCAGAGCGGCAGGCAGGCGCTCTGCACGGAGAGCGTCGTAGTAGGACAAAGAGGAGGCGAAAACCGGAACCGGCAGACCCTGCTGCGTAGCGGTAACCACAATGTTGCGCCAGGAGTCGATCAGGCCTTCCAACTCGCCGTTGAAGTAGCCATCGAGTAGCAGGGACGGAAGCTCCGGATTGGTCTCATATGCTTCGCGGATGCGGTTGAGGAACTGGGCGCGGATGATGCATCCACCACGCCAGATCGTCGCCATATCCTTCGGATCCAGATCCCAGCCGTACTCCTTGGAACCGGCGATGATCTGGTCAAAGCCCTGAGCATAAGCAACCAACTTGGATGCGTACAGGGCACGACGGACGTCCTCGATGAACTGCTCACGGGCTGCCGGGTCGATAGCGCCAGCAAGCGTGCCAGAAGGCAACTTATCGTGGGCAGCGACGCGCTGATCGCGGGCCGAGGACAAAGCGCGGGCAAACACTGCCTCGCCAATGCCGGTGACCGGGATGCCGAGATCCAGTGCGGACTTCACGGTCCAGCGGCCCGTGCCCTTCTGGCCAGCAGAGTCCACGATGATGTCAACCAGAGGCTTGCCGGTTTCTACATCGACCTGCGCGAGCACCTCCGCGGTGATTTCCACCAGGTAGGATTCCAGGTCACCCTTGTTCCATTCGCGGAAGACCTCGGCAATTTCGGCTGGGTCCATGCCAGCGGAGTGGCGCAGCAGGTGGTAGGCCTCGCCAATGACCTGCATATCGGCGTACTCGATGCCGTTGTGGACCATCTTGACGAAGTGGCCTGCACCGTCAGGGCCGATGTGGGTGCAGCATGGAGTGCCGTCCACCTGGGCGGAGATAGATTCCAGGAGCGGACCCAGGGACTCGTAGGACTCCTTAGGGCCGCCAGGCATGATGGCTGGGCCGTTGAGTGCACCTTCCTCACCACCGGAGATGCCAGCGCCGACGAACATGAGGTTTCGCTCGGACATTTCCTTCTCGCGGCGGATGGTATCCGTGTACAGAGCGTTGCCGCCGTCGATAATGATGTCGCCCTCGTCCATGGCATCGGCGAGCTGGTTGATCACGGCGTCCGTTCCAGAGCCAGCGGCGACCATAATGAGAGCCCGGCGCGGGCGTTCCAGGGAGGCGACGAATTCCTCAATGGTGGAGGACGGAACGAATGATCCGGTGTCGCCAAACTCCTCCATGAACGCGTCAGTCTTGGCGGTCGTGCGGTTGTACACGGCCACCGTGTGACCGTGGCGTGCGAAGTTGCGGGCGATGTTGGAGCCCATGACGGCCAAGCCAACGACGCCAATCTGGGCGGTACCTTCAGTGGACTGTGCGGACGTGGAAGTCGCGGAGGAATTAGTCATGGTTTCTCATCTTAGCGGTCGAAATTCGGTTACGGTGTTTCACATGACCGACGAGTTTGAACAGAAGGCCGGGCAGGCGGGTGCTGGCACGCGGGATGGTGTCGGGCAGGCGGATGCCGGCACGCAAGATAGTGTCGGACAGGCGGATCCTCAAGCTGCGAAAAAGACCAAAATGAAAGCACTCATGCTGTTTCAGGAGGCGGCGAGTGTTGCGGTGAATGAAGACCTGTCACCGGAGATGGTGGAGAAGATCAACGAGTCCAACTACTCGGGGCTGAACTTGGATTCCCACCTGGGAGTAAAGTATGTAGCCGCTGGTCCCAAGCTTGTTAGCGTGCGCTTGGAAGTTGGAGATGAGCACCTACAGCCGTGGGGAGTGACTCATGGTGGCGTGTATGCGGCGCTCGGTGAATCCGTGGGGTCGGTTGCTTCCTACATTGCTGCGGGTGCTGGACCGGCGGTGATGGGTACCTCTAACCACACGGACTTTCTGCGTCCGTCCAAGAAGGGGGACGTGATCGTCACGACTGCAACTCCCGAGCACATTGGCCGCACCACTCAACTGTGGCGAATTGAACACCGCAATGAGGTCACAGGCAAGCTTGTTGCCTTGACACACTTGAAGACCGCTGTGATCGCTGACTCCAAACCGAACTTTTAAAGGGAGAGTACATACCGGCTGCGCGCCAGCAACGGGAAATCCCGTGTACGCCAGCAACGGGCAAACCTGTGCACGCCAGCAACGGGCAAACCTGTGCACGCCAGCAAAATCGAAAACTCCAGCGCACCGCCAGCAACGGGAAATCCCGTGCACGCCAGCAAAATCGAAAACTCCAGCGCACCGCCGGCAGTCTAAGACTGCAGCGCGCTGGCAATGTGAAATCCGCGGGGCTTAGCAGGGTGATTTGTGCTGAAATCACACCCAAAAACCCCGCGGATTTTCACTAAAGGTGCTGAGCCCCGCGGATTTTGCGGTTTCTAGCCAGAGGCAGCGTTACGAACCAGACACAGCATCACTAGCCAGAGGCAACGCTATTAGTCGGAGACAGCGCGGGTGTCGCGACCTTCACCGAAGCGCAGGTTGTCGCGCACCTCGATGGAGCGAATGCCTTCCTTATCCTCCAGCTCGCGCAGCTTTCGCAGAGCGTTACGCGCGTGCAGCTGCTGGCGCGTGGCGACCAGCTGCCAGCGGCGTCGAGAAACGGAGTTCAGACCCCAGGAGAACGCTGCAACAGCACGGTTGCGGAAACCAACCATGTACAGCAGGTGCAGCACCAGCCACATGAGCCAGCCAACAAAGCCGGAGACCTCGGCCTTATTCATCTTCACCACAGCGTTGAAGCGGGAGACGATGGCCATGGAGCCCTTATCGAAGTAGTCGAATGGAGGGCGAGCGGCAGGAGAAGTGCGGTTCTCGACCTGATCGATGATTGTGCGTGCAGCGTACTGACCACCCTGCATCGCGACCTGTGCCACACCTGGGAGGCGGTCGAGGTTAATCATGTCGCCCACAACGAAAACGTTGCGGTACTCGCCGACGGTCAGATCCTTGTTTACGGACACGCGGCCAGCGCGATCGACCTCAACACCTGCCTGGTCCGCGATGTGCTTGCCCAGTGGGGAAGCGGCGACACCAGCGGACCAGATCTTGCAGTATGCGGGGACGGTCGTCTCAGCGTCAGTCTTCATGTCCTTGAAGGTCACGCCCTCCTTGTTGACGTTGGTCACCAGGGAGTTCGGAATGACTTCAACGCCCAATGCTTCCAGGGAACGTGCGGCCTTGCGCCCCAGACGCTTGCCGAACGGCATGAGGACTTGTGGACCGCCGTCGATGAGGAGGATGCGCGTGTTCTTCGTATTGATCTCGCGGAATTCGTCCTTGAGAGTGCGGTGGGCCATCTCAGCGAGCTGACCGGCGAGTTCCACACCAGTCGGGCCAGCACCAACAACCACGAAAGTCAGCAGACGCTCGCGTTCCTTAGGGTCATCAGTGATCTCGGCACGCTCGAAAGCACCCGTGACGCGAGCGCGAATTTCCAGTGCATCGTCGATGGACTTCATGCCCGGCGCGAACTCCGCGAAGTGCTCATTACCGAAGTAGGACTGGCCGGCGCCAGCGGCGACGATGAGGCTATCGTAATCCAGCACCTCATCCTTGCCGCCCAGGTCAGCGGTCACAGTGTGATCCTCGAGGCTAATGTTGCGGACTTCACCCTTGACCACACGAACGTTCTCCTGATCAGCGAGGATCTGGCGAATCGAAGGCGCGATCTCGCCGGAGGAGAGGATACCCGTTGCCACCTGGTAAAGCAGCGGCTGGAACAGGTGGTGGTTGGTGCGGTCCACGATGGTTACGGATACGTCTGCATCCTTAAACTTCTTGGCCGCGAAGAGGCCACCGAAGCCAGCGCCGATGATAACGACGTGGTGGCGACCGCCGGATGGGCGGTATGGGGTGGTAGTCATACGGTTAGAACTCCTCGGGTTTACGTCGGATTTACTACAGTTTCGAGATTTTAGGACAGGCCAGCTGAGACCTCGTCTGTGAGGAACACGACCAATGTTAGCGCCCGCGCACTGAATCCTTCATGTCGTGCCATGCTAAAACACCCTTACCAGCACCCCGAAGGTAAAAATTTGTGACGAACCGGTTGTGTCGGGCATGCCGAATGTTGTTTTGCTAGTAACTTCGGGGGGACTAGGAGGTGTCCGCACAACAGTGGATCAGTACATCGATGAGGAGCGCTGGCCTAACCTGGCTGAGCCTCCCCGCACACGCTTCCAAGGCCTACGGGCACGCGATGTCACAGAGCGTCTCGAGGCCTTGTTGCAGGATCAGGGCGTATCGCTGCAATCCGGCAGTACGCCCAATATGGTCGTGCGCGATGGACTGGTCATCGATCGTATTGTCGCCGATGGGTGGCTCGGACTGGCTGAGGGGTACTTAGCCGCTGAGTGGACCGCGGAACCGCTCGTTGAGGTTCTCAAAGTGATCCTCTCGCAACCACTGGAGAGAAAAGCAAGTCACTTCCTTGGCCGCCTCGGGAGCAAGGATCGTCACGATTTCGGCGGTGTTCGCCCAGGGGAAATCCCGGAGGGGCTGGTGGAGCTCTACGCTGGTTCGACTCGGGCCACGGGTGCGGCGTTATTCGCTTCCTCATCCCGAACTTCGTCAACGGAAAGAGTGTCAGTTCAATCGGGATCGAGTTCCCGCACCACGGAATCCTGGCCGATCGATATCACCTATTTCGGGCAGCCCGATCCTGTCGAGCGCCAAGATTTAGATGCAGCGCAAATCCGCCGCATCGATGCGATGCTGGACGAGGCCGGTGTGCGCCCCGGCGATCGCGTTCTCGAGTTGCCTAGCTCTGGAGGGCAGCTCGCGGTGCAGGCGGCGCTCCGTGGTGCCAGTGTGGATGTGCTGACGAGCGACGAGGACCATGCCGATGCGGTCGAGGCTCGCGTCCGCGCCGCGGGCGTGGCGGGCGCTGTGCGTGTTGAACTCATCGATGGATCTATCCCTTCGCCACGCCAATGGTCAGGTACATACGAGGCCATCTTCTCTGTCGAGCGCATGGAGACCCTGGGTGCTGCGGGGCTTCGCCACTACCTTCGGACGGTCGATCGGATGCTGGCTTCTGATGGTGTTGCAGTGATCCAGAGCATGGTCGCCACTTCCGCACTGGAGAAGACCAGTAGGGAGGCTTTGGATGTCATGCGCGCCTATGTGTGGCCCGCTTTGGAGTATCCGAGCGTGACCGCCGTCCGTGAGACGACTGCGAAGCACACGAAATTGCAGGTAGCCGCCGAAAATCATATCGGCACACACCTTGCCGCGACCTTGCCTTTGTGGCGAGCAAACTTTGCAGCGCGTGAACGCCAAGCCGCAGCTGCCGGTTTCGACGCCGTGTTCCGCCGCCTATGGGAATTCCAGCTGGCCCTCCATCAGGCGCTCGTCGAGACCGACCAGCTGGACTGCGTGCAGTTCGTCTTCCGGCCACGATCAACATGACCTCTTTCCAGCCGAGAACAACGTGACTTAGTTCCGGCCACGATCAACGTGACCTCTTTCCAGCCGAGAGCCATGTGATTTCTTACTGTCAAAATTCCGAAAGAGCTGCCAATCACTCTTTTGGTCAATAGGATGGGGTCAACTATTCCCATCCAAAACTTCATCGCCTACTCGTGCTTCGGCTCCCGCAGTGTGCGGCCACCAGTACACCGGCGATGGGAAGGGCTACGGCGTAATCGTGAATACCACCCCCTCTGCTTCCAATTTCAATGCTGATGTCATCGTTGTCGGTGCTGGCCTGGCTGGTCTGGTAGCGACGTATGAGGCCGTTCGTAGTGGCCTGAAGGTTCTGGTTGTGGACCAGGAAAACCGGAACAACCTCGGTGGACAGGCCTTCTGGTCCCTCGGCGGCCTGTTTTATGTCAATAGCCCCGAGCAGCGCATGATGGGCGTGAAGGATTCCGAGGAGCTGGCGTGGCGCGACTGGGAGAACACCGCCCAGTATGATGACGCGGAAAATGATTACTGGCCACGCCGTTGGGGCCGCGAGTACGTGCGCTTCGCAGCGCAGGAAAAGCGTGATTACCTCAAGGGTCTCGGGCTCAACGTGATCCCAACTGTCGGTTGGGCGGAGCGCGGTTCAGGTGACGCTTCCGGCCACGGTAACTCTGTCCCTCGATTCCACCTCACCTGGGGAACTGGCCCAGAGGTCGTGCGAGTCTTCCGCGAACCAATCGAGGAGTTCGAGAAGGAAGGCAAGGTGTCTTTCCTCTTCCGCCACCAGGTTGACGAGCTCATCACCGAGGACGACGCCAATGGCCCCCGTGTTGTAGGCGTCCGCGGAACGGTTCTAGCGAATGCTCCGGAAGAGCGCGGCGTGGCGTCGAACAGGGATAAGGCCGGTGAGTTTGAACTCCGTGCCGCTGCTGTGGCGGTGACCTCAGGAGGCATCGGCGGAAACCTGGATCTGGTGCGCCGCACCTGGCCGGAGGATCGCTGGGGGCCAGCACCGAAGGACATGGTGCAGGGCGTGCCAGCGCACGTGGATGGCCGCATGATCGAGATTTCGAAGAAGGCCGGTGCGCGCCTGACGAACACCGACCGCATGTGGCACTACCCGGAGGGTATGCAGAACTGGGATTCCATCTGGCCAACCCACGGTATTCGTATCATCCCAGGCCCGTCCTCCATGTGGTTCGACGCCGAGGGTAAGCGCCTGCCGAACACCATCATCCCTGGTGGCGACAACCTCAAGGGTTTGGCGCACGTTGGACGCACAGGACACGGTTACTCCTGGTTTGTGCTGAACAAGTCCATCGTTGACAAGGAATTCATCTTCTCCGGCTCCGAGCAGAATCCGGATCTGACCATTAAGAAGGTAAAGAACCTGCTGAGCAAGGTTGGTCCGGGAACCCACCCGGCGATCCGAAACTTCATGGATCACGGCGAGGATTGGGTGATCGCTGACACGCTGGGTGAGCTCGTTGATGGCATGAACCGTCTCGTGGGCCCAGATGCGCCTCAGATTGATGTGGCGGATCTGCGCCGTCAGATTGAGGACCGTGATAGCCAGATCGACAATAAGTTCTCCAAGGACTACCAGGTCAACTACATCCGTACCGCTCGCGGCTACTTGGGTGACAAGATTGTGCGCTGCCAAGCTCCGCACAAGCTGCTCGACGAGTCCCGCGGACCGCTGATCGCCGTGCGCCTGCGCATCCTCACGCGCAAGACCTTGGGCGGTATCGAGACGGATCTGGACGGCCGCTGCCTGCAGTCCGATGGTTCTCCGCTGCCGGGTCTGTACGCGGCTGGTGAGGTTGCCGGCTTCGGTGGTGGCGGCATGCACGGCAAGAATGCCTTGGAAGGTACGTTCCTCGGTGGCTGCATCCACTCAGGCAAGCGCGTGGGTGAGCACTTGAAGAAGTACGTGGACACCGTCAAGTAAGTAGAACACCGTGAGCCAGTCCATCCCCCTTCCCGCAGATGTAGCGCTATTGGCACCTTCTGAACAACAGGAACAGGTGCCATGGCATCGTCTCGATGTGAGAGGGTGGAGTGCGCGCACGCTGTCCGCGGAGCATTCGGCGGAGGAGGGCGTGCGAGCCAGCGTGGAGCGCATCGACAGGCTCAATCCCACGTACAATGCCGTCTCTGTGCTCCTTGAACGGGAGGCGCTTGCGCAAGCTCGGGCGCTTGATGAGGCAGCTGAGGCAGAGGATTTTCGCCCAGGCGCGCTGCACGGTGTGCCAATCCTCATCAAGGAAGAGGTTGATGTTCGCGGCTGTCCCACGACTTTTGGTACGAATGCGAATCCGACACCGAAGGACGAAGACTCACTGATCGTGACCCGCTTGCGGGAGGCCGGGGCGATCATTCTCGGCAAGACCCTCATGCCGGCGTTCGGGGCTTTCCCCTTCACCGAGTCCGAGGCTTTTGGCATTACCCGCAATCCTTATGACCCGCAGCGCACCCCTGGAGGTTCGTCGGGTGGTTCTGCGGTGGCTGTGGCTACGGGAATGGTTCCGGTGGCCATCGGCGGCGATGGTGGCGGTTCGATTCGCATCCCTTCGGCGCATTGCGGCTTGACGGGGCTGAAGCCGGCGCGAGGAAGCGTTCCCACGGCCCCGTACGCCGACTTGTGGTTGGCTTTAGGCACCTCTGGGCCGATCGCCCGTTGTGTTGAGGATTGCGCCATTGTGTTCGACGTCATCAGTGCGCAGCAGACATCGCGCCCTCATGAGCTAGGAGCGTTAGCATACTCAGAGCCCTTAACGATAGGTGTCAGCACCGCGCCGGCGACTCCGGGTATGCGCGTGCATAAAGACCATCTTCAGGGCGTCCGTCGAGCCTGGGAAGCCTTGGAAGAATCTGGCCATACGGTCCGCGAGGTGACCCTGGACCATCCAGATCCAACCGCGGCATTTGTGGTTCAGTTCCTGGGAGGCATCGCCCAGGAGATTCGTGGGTTCGAGTTTCCAGATCGGATCGAGGCTCGTCACAAGCGCACGAAGGCTTTGGCGCTGTGGGTGACGCCCAAGGTTCAGCAGTGGGCAATGAAGTTTTCCGAACGCTTTGGGTCTCTCTTGGATGAGCAGCTGGACGGCCTCGATGCGCTGCTGACACCTGCTCTAGCTCACCGTCCGTCGAAGGTAGGGAAGGGGTTGAAGTACGGCACGCTCGGTACACAGATCGCCTCATTGCCGTCGATTGCTTTTAGCGCGCAGTGGAATGTGTCAGGTCACGCTGCGATGGCGCTTCCTGTGGGCCTAGGTGGCGATGGATTGCCGGTCGGCGTGCAGCTGGTTGGTCCGCGCGGTGAAGCGGATCTCCTGCGCGTTAGTCGCGAGCTGGAGCGGGTACTGCGCGAACACGCTTAGTACTGCGCGGTACTGCGGGAACACGCCTAGTATTGCGCGGTACTGCGAGGTACTGGGGAACAAGCCTCAGCTTGCGAGCGGGGGCAAGCCTTAGCCGTGGCGCGAGTTTGGCTCGATTAGTGTTTCATCCGCATGTGCGTGAGTCGTGCAACGATTCGGCGGGGGAGGAAACCTGCGATGGTTGTCAGCACCTCATTGGAGGTCCCTACAACTCGGGACGGCGGTGGGGATTTCTTCTCTAGTGTGCTCAGGCAGTCGTTGACCACATCCTCTGGCTCCATCCGCTTGAGCCCTCCATCGGCCTTGTCCGACCCTGCAACGTGGAAAAACTCCGTTTCAGTCGGTCCGGGACACAGTGCGAGGATGCGCACGCCGTGGCGTCGATTTTCGGCCCAGAGGGCTTCGGTGAAGTTCAAGACGAAGGCTTTGGATGCTCCGTAGACGGCCAAGCCAGGGGAGGGCTGCATTCCTGCGATGCTGGAGACGTTGACTAAGAAGCCGGAACCGCGCTTGGTGAATGACGGTAGGTAGGCGCGGGTGAGCTCGACGAGAGCATCAATATTGACAGCAATCTCATTGTGTAGTGCCTTGGCGTCGAGCTGGTCGAAGGGGGAGTAATTCGCGAATCCGGCGTTATTGATCAAGGACGTCACCACAATGTTCTGGCCATCGAGTTCGTCCTTGAGCGCCGTTCCCGCACCGGGTACGGAGAGATCTTTGGCAACGGCTACGGCACGGATGCCATAGGACTCGGATAACAACTCGGCGAGAGCTCGCAGACGCCCCTCACGTCGAGCTACGAGGACCAGGTTGGCTCCCTTTGCTGCTAAACGGCGAGCGAACTCTACGCCGAGCCCAGAGCTCGCACCGGTAATGAGGACGGTTTCCTTGCGGTAATTTATCGGTTTCATATCACCCTTTGTACCGTGAGTCTGCGCAACGGCGTGGCAGTAACCACTCGGTGCCGTCCTTGTCGTGCACAGCCTAGTGTCCTGGCTTAGCCTCTTCCTCGGAGCCAGAGGGAACCACGGTTGGTAGGCAGGACCACGGGAAATCTATCCATTTGTCTGTGTACTTCCAGACATAATCAGGGTGGATGACGGTACTAGGCTTCTCATAGAGCACTGCCGTACGAACTTCCTTCGCGTGAGGGGCGAGGAAATCCTTGACCATCTTCAGAGTGCGGCCCGAATCTGCGACGTCATCAGCGACGAGGACCTTCATGCCTCCAAGTTCGGCGGGAGAGGGGGTAGGGGCGAGGATCACCGGCTCATCGAGCCGTTCATTGATACCGGTGTAGAATTCCACGTTCAGCACGCTGACAGCTTTGAGGCCGATCGCGTAGCCCAGGCCACCGCCTAGGAAGAATCCGCCGCGCGCGACAGAGAGAATAATGTCTGGCTGCCAGTCATCGACAATGGTCTGCGCCATCTCCCGTACGACGTGCCCGAATTTTTCGTAGGTGAGGACCTCGCGGTCCGGATTCGCGGTTTCGGAGGTAGTCATGCGCTCCAGAATAAAACATTCGTGACACCCAGTGGGGTGATAGAGATGTGAGAAATACGTGGAAAGGAGTGGGGAAGGACTAAGCGAGGGGGGAGAATAAGCCACTACATATGAGGGGTTGATCCTGCACGCTGGGCCGAGGTTCCCTACTGTAGAAGTGTTTGTGGATGGCAATCCGCGAGTTTTTGCTATCCAACTGAGCCCCCTTCCACGAGGAGTGAGACAACAGACAATGTCCATAACGAGAACACTGAAGATCTCCCTTGCTTTCGTCGGCCTCTTAGTCGGCGCGGGATTTGCCACAGGTCAGGAGGTCGTTCAGTACTTCGTGTCCTTTGGTACCGCCGGTATCTGGGGGACGGTTATAGCCGGTTTGATTATGGCTGCCGCGGGCGCTGTGATCCTGCAGCTTGGCAGCTACTTCCTCGCAGACGAGCACAATTTCGTCTTTCGCAACGTTTCCCACCCCGTGATGTCGAAGATTCTCGATATCTCGGTGACCGCCACGATGTTCGCCATCGGCTTCGTCATGTTGGCGGGAGCAGGCGCTAATTTGGAGCAGCAGTTCGGACTGCCAACATGGATCGGCTCGGCAATCATGCTGGTCATCGTCATGGTGACCGGTCTGATGGACGTGGATAAAGTCTCGAGCGTGATTAGCTTCCTGACGCCACTGATTATCGTCGCAGTGATCGCGGCGTTTGCCTACACCATGTTCAATCTTCCGGGTGACGTGGGCACTTTGGATAACCTTGCACAGCAGCAGAATTCTCCAGTTTCACCGTGGTGGCTGTCGGCTGTGAACTATAACGGTTTGGCACTCATGCTCGGTGTATCGATGTGCCTCGTGATCGGTGGCAACTACTACAACCCGAAGGAAGTGGGTATCGGTGGCCTCGCCGGTGGCCTGCTGTACACCGTCATGCTCGTGATGGCCGGCGTGACGCTGCTGCTGAACATGGACAAGGTGGAGGGCTCGGACGTGCCGATGCTGCAGCTGTTTGAGTCCATTAATCCATTCCTGGCCTCCGTGATGGTCTGGATCATCTTTGCGATGATCTACAACACCTGCATTGGTGTTTTTTACGCTCTTGGTAAGCGCCTGACCGTTGATAATCCGAAGCGCTACACGCCTGTATTCCTCATCACTTGCTTGGTGGGCTACGGGGTGAGCTTCGTGGGCTTTGAGACGCTGATGACTTATGTGTACCCGGTGATTGGTTACGTGGGCATTGTGATGGTTGCAACCCTCATGGTCTGGTGGGTGAAGCATCGCAAGGACATCGCGGCGGAAACTGCAGTTCGTGAGGATATCTACGATCTAGTGAAGCGCCGTGAAGACCCAGAGCAGGACTTTGGTTCCTCGGAGAAGCAAGAGCTTCAGAGCAAGCTGGACGATTCCGAGATGGATAATACGGAGGAAGCTATCCATCGTGAGGTCAAGAACGACCTTGATCTCGATGAAGACGGCGCAGATGAAGAGAGTGTGGAAAACAGCAATCAGTCATAGAGATCTGACTTCGCGTCATACTGACGCTCAGCCAAATCTCTAGCAATATCATTAGATGCCCTCGGTGCCTTCGCGCTGGTGTGAGAACCCAGTGGGAGGAGTCGGGGGCTTCATTGTTGCCCTCACGTATGGGCGGCGACGAGAGGTGCGCGAGCGCCACGGTAGGTGTCACGCCGAGATCGAACACTTAAAGTGTCATAATGTATATTATCGGCTAATTAGATTCGCTAGCGAGCCATCTTATTGTCTGTTCGATGTATCCAGATGCTCGGACTCAAAACGTCACTGTGACGTTTCTCTGGCGGATTTCCCTGATTGGCGTTAGCCTCCGGTTGCCGCGGAAATCTGATCTGCCATGAGAAGTCCCGCCACACTGAAGTAAATCAGAAGGCCGGTGGCATCCACCAAGGTGGAAACTACTGGCGTCGAAAATACGGCTGGATCCGCGCCAAGTTTCCGGCCGATGAGCGGCAGCACGCCTCCGACGATGCAGGCCCATGTGCACACGCCGACGATCGTCAATGAGATCGTTGCGGCCACAGTGCCCTCGTACAAGAAAAAGATCACGGGGAAAATCAGCAGTCCGAGGAAACAACCGAGCAGGAATCCAACACGAACCTCGCGCCAGATGACGCGCACTATATCCCCTGGGCGCACTTCGTCGACCGCTAATGCGCGCACAACGGAACTCGCGGCCTGCGAGCCTGCATTACCGCCCGTACCAATGATCATTGGGACGAACACGCTGAGGACTACGACGGCCTCCAGTGTGGCTTCGAAGATCTCCATGACGTTGATCGTGAGGAATGCTGCAAGGATGAGGATGACGAGCCAGACGCCGCGCTTGCGCGCAAGTGTCATAACGGTGGCGGTAAGGTATGGTTCCTTGAGCGGCTCCGAGCCGCCGGAACGGTAGGCGTCCTCCGTAGCTTCAAATTCCAGGACCTCCATGGCGTCATCGACGGTGATCAGGCCCAGAATGCGGCCTTCGTCATCGACAACAGGCAGCGCCAGCATGTCCGATTCCTGCATGAGGCGTGCTGCCACTTCCTGGTCTTCCGCAGCGCGGACATGGTGCTTCTCGGCATGCATCAGATCCCTCACGCAGGTCCCAATAGGTGCTGTGACCAGCGCTGATAGTGCTACTGTGCCGAGAAGCTTGCGTGTGTCATCCGTAACTGGAATGACCGCAATCTCCGCGTGGGCGTGGGTGAGGCTCCTGCTCCTCTCCCCTTCCTCAATATTCTGATCTTCGTCCGCAGCCTCCGTGTCATAGCCAGCCATAGCGTGATGCGCCGCATTGCGCTGAATCTTCTCCAGTGCCTGCTCACGCGTAGCGTCAGGCATCAAAACGGTCGGTGTTGGCACCATCAGGCGCCCAGCAGATTCGGCCGGATAACCTAGCAAGTCGCCTACAACCGCACGTCGACTCTCTGGCAGACCTTCCAGCAGCCGAGCGGCGACTTTGGCCGGCATCTCATCGAGAAGCTCAGCCTGGTCGTCGGGCGCGAGGGAGCTAAACATCTCCCCCGTCTCCTCTTCGCGTAACCCTTCGAGAAGATCCGCCTGGATGGGCGGGTCAACGAATTCGAAGACACTCAGTGCACGCTCTTTGTCGAGCAAACGGAACGCGGCCGCCATCTCTGCAGTAGATAGACGGGAAAACTCTTCCGCAATTGCCACCGAGGATTCCAGCGTGAGCCAGTTTCTTGCTGCATCCAGCTCCCTCTCAGCGAGTAGCGCTTTCAGGGATGTCTGCGCAGGCGAGGCGGTCATGGGAGTCCCCCATCTCGCTTAAACGTCGTCCACAGCTGCCACAGTGTCACGAGGAGAAAGATCGCACACACGGCGGAAAAGAGGAGGTTCACCCAGTTTGTTCCGTTGAGTAGCAGGAAACCGATGAAGAAGGCGAGCACGACCACGCGCATGATGCGTGAATAAAAAATGGCTTGGGGCGACATGGAGTAACAATTCTCTCTACTGTTTCGTCCTCGGAGGGGCTAAATCCCAGGACGGTGAATTCCAAAGAGGCGCTGTTTTGGGAAGTGACTAGGATTTTTGCTGGAAGACCAGCAACAGATCCACTGTACCTTCGTCCTTGATGACTGAGGCTACGAACTGGCCGGCGTCGATTCCATAATCGGAGCGCTTGACTGGCACATTTCCCTGCACGATCACGGATTCGCCGGTGCGAAGAACCTTCAGCTCTGTCGTGACGGACTTGGTGACTCCGTGCAAAGTGAGGTCGCCGGTTGCTTCTACTGCTGCAACGGAGCCATCGGCTGGAACCTGGGAGACGTCCACAGGCTTTGTCAGGCTGAACGTCGCTTCGGGGTATTCATCGGTATGCAGGATGTGATTGCGCACGTTATTATCGCGCTTTTGGTTATCGGAGCTGATGGCAGCTACTTGTACGGTGATCTTGGCTTCCGTGAGCTGCTTGTCGGCAACGAGTAGTTCACCAGAGACGTTGTCGCCGTCGATGTTGTCTGCACGTCCGGATGTGGTTTTGGTTTCCGCGGGGAGCTTCTCGCCGAAGGTATATCCAGCCTGGGTGCGATTACTTCCGTAGCCTTCCACGGTCTCCCAGGTGCCATCCATCTCCACGCTGGCGGGTTCGCCACCGGTGGAAATGTCTGCGGCTTGCAATCCCTTGTCATTGATCATGCGCACCACCATGGGCCCGAAGGCAAAGAGGAGGCAGAAGATGATGCCGATGACACCGAGAGTGATGATTCCCTTACGCATGCGTATAAGCCTAGCCTTGAAAAAAGAAAACGTTAATCAGTAGATGCGAGGTGATCCCCGCCGTGTCGCCTGTCTTACGATACCCCTAGGGGTAAAGAAGTGTCATCCTACTGCCCCCTAATTCTTTCGACGCCACGGGCCAGCATGACCAGTTCCTCGACGAGAACGTCGAGAGTCTCCTTGTCTTCACCTTCACGTAGTGCTGTCTGAACATCTTCAGCGGCGCAACGTAGCTCGAAGAGCTGGTCGTGCATCTTGGCGGCGTTCGCGGCGGACATGATGACGGAATCTTCTGGAATCGTCGTTCCCTTGAGCTGGTGGCGCTGCTCGTAGGAGCGTTGGCGACAGGCCTGGGAGCAATATTTTCGGTGCCGGCCGGACGGATTGGGTGCCATTTCCCTGCCACACCAGGTGCAGTGGGTGGGGCGCTTTCGGGGCTGAACGCTGGGCATGGGAACAAATCTTAGCTGTGTCTCGTTGCGTAAGTGGAGTACGAAACCCGCTAGACTGGTGTGGTTACATTCGCGCATGAGCGCTTACAAAGTTGCTTCCCGTGGACGAGGTCCCTTGGAGGCAGCTCCGGTGAGAGCCTCGCGCAGACGACAGTTCCAGAATTCTATTTAGGAGTGAGGCACAAATGGCAGATCGCGTACTGCGTGGCAGTCGCATGGGTGCGGTGTCCTATGAGACCGACCGCGACCATGACCTGGCGCCTCGTCGCACGGTCAAGTACCAGACTGAAAACGGCGAGATTTACGAGGTTCCGTTTGCTGACGATGCTGAAATCCCCAATGAGTGGATGTGCAAGAACGGTCAGCTCGGCACCTTGATGGAGGGCGATGGCCAGGAGTCTAAGCCTGTGAAGCCTCCTCGTACCCACTGGGATATGCTGCGTGAGCGCCGTAGCTTGGAGGAGTTAGATGTGCTCCTCGAGGAACGCATTGAGTTGCTGCGCAAGCGTCGCCGTAATGCAGTGAAGCTCATGAAGGAGCAGGAAGCAGCGGCCGCGAAGGGCTAAAGCGACAACCCCTTGGGAATTCCCAAGGGGTTGAACTTTTATCTGGAAGGGCTATTTAGCGGAACAGGCCCATGAAGGAACCGGTGCCGATGCGCCAGAACTCGCTGGTGAGGTTCTTAATTTGGGACCAGCGGTGGGCCGCTCCCCACTTGCCGACCTGGATCATAGCTTCGGAGACGATGTTGCCGCTCATCTTGGACTCGCCTAGTTCGCGCTCGGTGAAGGTGATGGGCACCTCGCGAACGTCGAAGCCAGCCTCCACAGCGCGGAAAGCCAGGTCTACCTGGAAGACGTACCCTGCGGAATCCACTGCGTCGAGGTCGATCTCCTCGAGCACTTCGCGGCGGTACGCACGGTAACCGCCGGTGATATCGGAAAGACCAGCACCCAGAGCAACAGAGGCGTAAACGTTGCCACCGCGGGACAAGATCTGGCGGGAGGCTGGCCAGTTCACGGTCTTGCCTCCGCGAACATAGCGGGAGCCAATGACCATTTCTGCGCCTGCGTCGATGCGATCCAGCAGCAGGTGCAGCTGCTCGGGTGCGTGGGAGCCGTCCGCGTCCATCTCGCACAGGATCTCGTAGTCGCGCTCGAGACCCCACTTGAAGCCGGCGATGTATGCGCCGCCGAGTCCGCCCTTACCTTCGCGGTGGAGAACCTTGATGCGCTCGTCCTTGGCTGCGAGTTCATCCGCGAGATCGCCGGTGCCGTCCGGGCTAGAATCGTCGACGACCAAGACGTTGACACGATCTGCCTCCGCGGTGAGGAGGCGGTCGATGATGAGCGGCAGGTTTTCGCGCTCATTGAACGTCGGGATGATGACCAGCGTCTTATCGCTGAGCTTCGCCATGAATAAACAACCTTTCTGTGCGGGCTGAAGGGCCCAATTCCTTGACGAGTGTAGTCACTTGCGTTGCTTTGTGCCGACTTGAGCCCGGCGTGTCTGCTTCCGTGCTGCAGCCCGGCGGCTTTCCTGGTTTGTCGATGCCACCCCTACCCTGCTTGCAGTCAAAGCCCCGATCGTAGCGAGGAGACCCACGATGGCAATGATGCGCTCGACCCAAGGGCCGACTTTCGCTGAAATGGTGAGATTGCTGTGCAGTGGCACCGTCGCAGTGAGGGTGGCGGGTGTGAAGATATGACTTTGTTCCACGACGGAGCCATCCGGCATGACGATGGCCGAAACACCACTTGTCGCCGCGACGACGAGGGAACGGTTGTATTCCATCGCGCGCATGCGACTCATGGCGAGCTGCTGGTATGTCATGTCGGTGAAACCGAAGGTGGCATTGTTCGTCGGCGTGGACAATAACTGCGCACCGGCGAGTACAGCGTCGCGAGGTGCGCCGTCGAAGGAGATCTCGTAGCAGGTGGCTACGCCCACAGTGACTGGTTCCGAGCGGGAGGAGTTTGGGGAGAAGGGCGCCATCTGCACGGCACCGTCGTCCGTGCCGGGCTGGAAATTGCCTGCGCGGTCCACGAGCGGTGTGATTTTGCGCAGCAGGTCCCGCATAGGCATGTATTCACCAAATGGCTGCAAGTATTTCTTCTCGTGAACATCTCCCGCTCCATCGGCACCCCAAACGTACATGCTGTTGTGCTCAGGAGACACGGTGCCGACGAGGATCGGAGCTCCGACACTGTCCACGGAGCGTTGGATGATCCTCGCTGCCTCCGGGTTAATGAACGGGTTGACGTCCGAGGCATTCTCCGGCCAGAAGACAAGGTCGGGCTGCTGCTCTTCCCCGGTGGCCACGCGCGCAGCATACTTCTCCGTTTGCCGAGCGTGATTATCGAGGACAGCGCGGCGCTGTGCTGCGAAATCTAGGCCGAGACGCGGGACATTGCCTTGGATTGCCGCGATGCGGACCGAGTTCTCGCCATTTGCTTTAACCTGCTCCGGGTCTTCCGGTGGATCTTGGGAAGCCGTGAGGGAGATTGCGCCACCGATGCCCACAGTCAAAGCCAGAGCCACGGCAGCTGGAACTGCCCAGTGATACCGGGAATTGGGGGCCTGCTGGCGTCGGAAGAAAGGAAAACGGCCTACGCCGACAGCCCACAGCAACCAGGCTAGGGCGGCGCCGGAGAGGACGACGACGAAGGTCACCAAGGCAGGGCCGCCCCACTGAATCCACCATGCCAACGGGCCACCCACCTGGCCCCAAGCCAGCCGTCCCCACGGGAACCCGCCGAAAGGCCAGGAGGACCGCAACCACTCAGTAGCAACGAACCACGCTGATAGTGCAGCCGAGGACAAGGCGACCACCGTTAGTGGATACTCCGACGGGCGGCGGATGAGGTAGCGCGCGCCGATGCCAAATAGAAGCGAGTACAGCGACTGAACGATCGCCAGCGCAACCCATGCATACCAACCGACGAATTCTCCCACCCACGGAAGCAGCAAAAGGTAGAGCACCGCCCCCTGCAGCCAGGAGGCCAGGATCGCGTTAGAACGGTCCAGCGCCAAGAAGAACAGCGCGCAACCTAACGGAGCCGACCACCAGAGGCCCGTCGGCTGGTAGGAGGCGAAAAGCATCAGGCCACTGAAGGCAGCGACCACAAGGCGAAAGAAGCGGGGCATCACTCCAAGGTTCCTCGAGGCTGGTCGCCGTGGGAACCGGACGATGGGTTGTTCTCGCCCTCACGGTGGTCGATGACCTCTCCCCAACCGGGAATGTTCTGGCTTCCCGGGGCGCCATAGCGCGTGACGGTGGTGAATGTCGTACCGCCGAAACGGGCGAGGGCTGAGCGTGCGCTGGCGCCAATCATCTTGCGGATGAGTGCTCGCGTTGGGGGCAGCATCAGCAACAGGCCACTCGCAGTTGTGAGAATGCCTGGCACCGCAACCATGAAAGCGCCGACAACCGTGAGAGCAGCATCGGCAGTCAGCCGTCCGGGATTGTCCTGCTGTGTCGACACGCGGGCCGTGAGGGCGCGGAGTTGCCATGCGGAGACGACGATGCCCGCGATGAAGAGTCCGATGAGGAGCAGAATTGCCCAGCCGAAGCCGATCCACAGTCCTAGGAGGAAAAAGACTATTAATTCGGACAGTAAGTAGGCGGCTGCCAGCAACGGCATGGAATAGGCTCCTTGATCTCGAGTAGCGACTCGGTGGTTTGTTGGACTGAAGGTTAGCTTCCCTCAAGTCTAGTGGCATCAGGCTCGGAGTTCGGTTTTGAAATACTGAGCGCCCACTACTAAATTCTTGTACGCTTCATTTATAACAATTCTGCAAATATTCCAGAATGGGGAAATTCACTATGCGCCTGCGCCGCTCTGCACTCACCGTCGCCACCATCGCCGCTCTGTCCTTCACTGCCGTTGCGCCAGCTCAGGCACAGGAGGCGGAGCAGCCGCAGTCTTCTCAGGGCCTGAATTTGCAGTCATCGGAAGGTGGTTCCCAGGCCGCCCTAGCGGGCGACAGTGGCTCCTCGGAGAGCTCCTCCAGCAGCTCCTCCCAGACGGAGAAGGAGGAGGGCGCCGAGGAAGGTCAGGATGCTCAGACCTGGTGGAATAACCTGCACCCCATCCTCAAGTTCATGGTGGGAACCGCTGCCGCGACCGGGATCTTCGTGGTCTTCGGCATGCTCCGCACCCTCTTCTACAACATCGCTGGCGTCTAACGAGGAGCGCGTCGCCACAGCCAGCGAGGAACGATCTGCATTGCTGCAGCCAAGGCCCTGAGCTTTCCCGGAATCCACACGTCGTGTGTTTTCGGGTTGGCTAGGGCCTTTACTGTTGCCTCGGCCACCACGTCAGGTGTGGAAGACAACGGGGCCGGATCCATACCCTCGGTCATTCGCCCTATGACAAAACCAGGTCGTACCACGAGCAAACGGACACCGGTACCGACCAGGGCATCCTGCATGCCCTGACAGAAGCCATCCAATCCTGCCTTTGCCGAACCATATACGTAATTTGGGCGCCGCACCCTGGCACCGGCGATCGAGGAGAAGGCCACAGCCGTGCCACTACCCCGCTGTTTCATCCGCTGGGTCAGTTCCGTCAGCAGCACGGCCTGAGAGGTGAAATCCGTATGCAGGATCCTCTCTACCTCAGCGCCACTGCGTTCGGCTTCGGCTTGGTCACCGAGGACTCCGAACATCGCCAAAGCGATGTCGATTGGCTGCTGCCCAGCCTGCTCAATCTCATCGATGATCTTCCCGTGCTCGGAGCAATCGGTAGCGTCGAAAAACACACAACGCACATCGACAGCACCACGCCGGCGCAAATCTGCAACCTGAGCTTCGAGGGCGTCCATGCGCCGCCCCGCGAGAATCAGTCGGTTGCCGGCGGCAAGGCGGGTGGCGATCTCTGCTCCTATTTCACTGGTCGCACCAAAGATGGCGATCGTCTTAATGGTGGGCACTGTCGAGGATTCAGTGGTCTTGTCAGTCACGCCACCAGTGTAGAACCGACAGCAAACTTAAGCTTCCAACGCCACGACCGAACGGTTGATAGCCTTGACCGCCTTCCTGCCGGTGGCCTTGACCTCATCGCTGTAGGCCGTCTGTCGCAACTGGTCTAGCAGATCGACGACACGGCGGCACCAGCGAACAAAGTCGCCAGGCGTGAGTACTGCGCCGGATGCCTCCGCGGCTTTGAGGCAGTATTCCAACGGGGCGCCTGCAGTCCACTGGTGAATGGCGGTGGCGAAGCCCAGCTCGGGCACGCGTGTGCCACTAAGCCCGTGGCGCTTCTCGTCGAAGTTCAGCTCCTCGTAGATGCGGATGGTGTTATCGATCGCGGTCGCCAGATCATCCGTCGGCACCTCCATCGCCTCACCGGATTCCTTGCGATTTTCGAAAACGACCACGCTGGCCACGGCCGCCAGTTCTGCGGGATCGAGGTCGTCCCAAATTCCGCGGCGCAGGCACTGAGCCACGAGCAGGTCGGACTCGTGGTGAATGCGTGCCAGGCGCTCGCCCTCCATGGTGATCTCCGCGGTCTTGACACCCTCAGCATCCACTGCGGTCTCTACGTAATCGAGTTCCTCGAGCAAAGCAACGATGCGGTTGAACTGTGCAGCGAGGCTATCGGTGGAGGGGTCGGTCGCCTTCTGCTCGAACTCTAGGCGGCGCTGAGCCTTGATGTATTGCACAGCAACCTGGGCGATGTCCTCGCGGTTTTTCCAGCCGTGGACAGGGTGCATCTGCACCTGCTGCCGCAGTGCGGTGGCTTTCGCCGAACCTCCCTTAGCTTTGGGCTTCAGCTTGGCTGGCTTGTGTTCGAAGTGCATGCGGCGGAGATTGGCGGCGACGGAGCGCGCTTGCTTCTTCGGCGCGCGACCCACGCCCTTGTGCAGGCGCATCTGTCCGATGAGCACGGGAGTGTTGCCGAACATGTTCGCTTGGATCCGCTCCACCCAGCCCTCGTCGGTGATGATCGTTGGGCGTGGGTGCCGGGGCGAAGAATCCTGACGGATGACGACAGCGGTCATCGGGTCGCGCCCAGTGGGAAGGGCGATGACATCGCCCGTGCGCAGACTACGCAGCAGGGCGATGATCTCCCCTTGGCGCTCATCACCTGCGTGCCTCTTCGCCCGGCGTTCCTCCTGCGCCAATTCTCGGCGCAAGCGTGCATAGTCCACAGCTTGTGCGAGGTGCTCGGACACTTGAGAATCCTCGTCCGATAGTGCTGTCGCTACCGCAGCTTCCAGTTCCTTCGTCTGCACGGCTAGTTCACGTCGGCGGCGTTCCACCGCCTCGGCACGTTCTACGACGCTGCCATTGGCCTGATACTGCGCAAAGGATCGGTCCAGCAGGCGTAGCGACCCCTCCCAGCCTTGGGTGCCGAGCATATTGACGGCCATGTTGTAGCCGGGACGGAATGTGGAGTCCAGCGGGTAGGTGCGTGTGGAGGCAAGGCCTGCGACGGCATAGGGGTCAATCCCCTGGCTCCACAGCACAACGGCATTACCGACTGTGTCGATGCCGCGGCGGCCGGCTCGGCCAGTGAGCTGTGTGTATTGACCTGGTGTGAGATCGACGTGGGCTTCGCCATTGAATTTCACGAGTTTTTCCAGCACCACAGAGCGTGCCGGCATGTTGATACCCAAGGCCAGGGTCTCCGTGGCGAAGCACACCCTCAAAAGCCCACGGGAGAAGAGATCTTCCACGATGTGGCGAAAAGCTGGCAGCATACCCGCGTGGTGGCAGGCGAAGCCCCTGGAAAGTGCCCTGCGAAATTGGCGGAAGCCAAGGACATTCAGGTCTTCTGGTGTGAGGCCGGAGACACCCTCCTCCACAGTGCGCAAAATTTCTTCACGCTCGTGTGGACGCGTGAAATCGACCTTGTCGACCAGCAGTTGCTTTACGGCAGCATCGCAGCCGGCGCGAGAGAAGATGAAATAGATGGCGGGCAGCATCTTTGCCGCGGCCATGTGTTGCACCACGTCGGAGCGCTTTGGTCCGCGCCTTTTGCCAGTTTGTTCCTGCTTGGCCGCCGCTGCCACGACAGCGCGATTTATCGACCCTATGTGTTCATCGGGATTATCAAATAGGGGCAAGATTTGCCGACCGACCATCATGAATTGATTGAGCGGCACGGGACGTTTGTCGGTGACAATGATGTCTGTCTCGCCACGGACGGTGCGCAACCATCCACCGAATTCTTCGACATTGGACACAGTCGCGGAAAGGCTGACCAGGATCACCCGCGAATCGAGGTTGAGAATCGCCTCCTCCCACACCGGGCCTCGGGAGGGGTCGGAGAGGAAGTGGACCTCGTCCATCACCACGTGCGTTAGTGTGCGAAGACGGTCGGAGTCTGCGTAGATCATGTTGCGCAGAACCTCGGTGGTCATCACCACGATCGGTGCGTCGCCGTTGATCGTCACGTCACCGGTGAGCAGACCGACGTTGTCCTCACCGTATCTGTCGACGAGGTCGTGGAACTTTTGGTTACTGAGCGCCTTGATCGGGGTCGTGTAGAAGCAAGAGCCCTGATTGTGGAAGGCACTGTAGACGGCGAATTCGCCGACGACGGTCTTGCCTGCGCCCGTCGGAGCGCCCACCAACACGCCACGTCCTTGGGCGATGGCTTCGGCTGCGTCGAGCTGGAATGCGTCGAGCCCGAAGGGGTATTGATCCCGGAAGCGTTGCACTTCGGGGCTGTATTCGGTGTTTTGAGAGGTTGGCTCAGTCATCGCTGACGAGCCTACCCTTCGCCGAGTTTTCCGTCCCGATGTGGGGAGAGTCCGCGCTACTGAGCCGGTGTCAACTCCCGTTAGTTCGGAGGTTGGCGGGTTTAGAGAACGTCGTCGAAGTATCCTCCGGCCTGTGCCCCGCCATTGTTTGGCTGCTGGCCGCTGTGCGTATCCGTGTGATTGTTCTGGTTCGACGTCACTTGCTGCCCGTTTCCATAGTGAGCGCGTAAATCGAGGCCTTCGCGACGACCGTACGTGGATTGCGTCACGGGCCGTGCGCCACTGCTACTGCGTGGAGCTGGGGTGGCTACGCCCACTGGGTACTGTTCGGAGACGCTGGTGGGGTGATCGATAGCCGCTGGCCCACCGATGTCGCTTGCGCTTCCCAAGCTATCTGGGCTGGAAATTGGGGCTGCTGCGCCGATAGAAGTGCTTTCTTCGTCGCCTGCATCGAGCCAATCTGGTCGCTTACGCTTGCGACGCTTGTCGTTGATACGGGCAATCTGGGTAGCCATCTCCATCAGCAGACAAAGTGCCAATGCCAGGATGACCATCGAGAACGGATCCTGACCAGGGGTTGCGAATGCAGCGAAGACGAAAAGAAACGCCCATATATAGCGTCGCTTGCTCTGAAGCTGGTCGTAGGAGATTACTCCGGCGAGGTTGAGCAATACGGTGATAAGGGGTACTTCGAAACTCACTCCGAAAATGGCAATGAGTGCGAGGACGAAGGTGAAGTATTTCTCGCCGTTCAATGCGGAAATCTGGACATTGTCACCCATCGACATGAGGAATTCCAGGCCGTATGAGAGAACAAAGTACGCGACGACTGCACCGGCCAAGAAAAGAACGCCGGCTGCTGCGCCAACACCGAATGTCCAACGACGCTCATTCTTTTTGAGGCCCGGAGTGATATAGCCCCAAATCTGGGCGATCCAGAATGGTGACGTGATCACGAGGCCTGCAAGGGATCCGACCTTGAGACGCAGCAGGAACATTTCGAACGGGCTTGTCGCCAAGAGCGCACACTGCCCATCCGCCGCACTCAGGCGCATCGTTGGGTCCAACGAACAGTAGGGCTCTTTAAGAATGTCACCAAGAGATGGGATTGGACCGAGGGTAGATCCGTACCAGAAGTAACCAAAAATGGTGCCAATGCCGATGACGAGGAGGCTCGCGAACAGGCGCTGACGCAGCTCCTGGATGTGCTCGACGATACTCATGGTGCCGTCGGCGGACTTCTCCTTGCGCTTCTTGATCGCAAGGAGTCGTTTCTTCGGGGCCGTGGTTGGGGAGGTCATTGGCTACCGATCGGTGTTATTTACTGCTGACCCTGCTGAGGGTAGTCCTGCTGGCCGTAATTGCGCTGAGGCTGTGCCGGTTGCTGCTGCGGCTGAACCTGCGGCTGGCCCTGCTGCGGCTGAACGAAATTCTGAGCCTGTGGCTGCTGCTGTTCAATCGCCTGCTGCTCGGCCTGCTGAGCCTTCTTATCTGTCTTCATCTCATCCATTTCGGACTTAAAGATGCGCATGGAGCGTCCCAAGGAGCGTGCCGCATTGGGAAGGCGGGTCGCGCCAAACAGAAGGAAGATGACGAGGGCAATGAGGAGGATTTCCCATGGACCGAGGCTCATGATGGACCTTTCGCGTTGGGTAGTTGTCACGTCTAGGGCGAATAGCTGTGCAAGCTACGAGCCCGCCAATGTGTGGAAAGTCTTTAGTCACTATAGGCTGCTAAGCCTTGTTGTGCGCGTTGACGCACCCGTTCTTTCAAGCCTATCGGCTCGACCACGTCAATGTCATGGGCGTACGCCACACAAAATCTCTCCAACCAGCTGCCGGTTTCCGGCAAAGTCACTGTGGTTGCTCTTTGTTTTTCAGCATGTGGAGTGGATTGTTCTTCCTCATCGTCGACAACCCACATGGGGTAGTACTCCAACATCCATGCAACTTCTGGGCTGAGCGTGAGAATCGCCCAATCTTCCCGCTGCGCGAAGTTGAACGGATCCTCACTGGTTATTTGAGGTATGAGCCGAGTATCTGCGGATCCAGGCTCGCCTTGTTTCAGTCCGCTCATGCGCGTGACTGCGTAGGTGCGCTGCTCGCGACCAGCTTCCCGACCCCACAGGTAGGTTTCGCCATTGATGAGGGCGAGGTGATCGGGAGTCCACTCCCGACTGGTCACCGTGTCACTACTGAGGGAGTGGTAATCCGCACTAACCAAGCGCCGTTCATCGATCGCCTGCTGCAGCAGGGTGAGGTACTCGGCCTCACGCACTTCATCTTCGCTGAGCTCTCCCTTCTCCCCTTGCGACGCCAGCAGGCTGGCACGCCCACTGATGTCTGAATGCTGACGCCGTTGCCGCAGGATGTTTCGCAGCTTGGTGGAGACGCTGTCGACGTCCGCGTAGGAGTCCTCGGGTAGCACGCTGCGCAGCGCTTCGAGGTTGAATAGCAGCACGCCCGCTTCCATCGTGGTCAAGGTCAGGGGCCTGTCCAAACCAGCCGCGTAGCTGACGTGGGCTGTGGTCTTGTCAACACTGACCTCTACCAGCTGACCAGGCAGATAGCCTGGAAGTCCGCAGCAGGACAGCTTGTGCAACTCGTGCTTAATCTGCGCGACGGGCAAACCAAGCTGATTAGATGCCTTCATAAAGGTTCCGTTGGGATTGGCGCGGAACCAACTCAACACGTTAAGGCTCTGCAGGAATTGGGAACCGGCGCCAGAAAGCTTCGTACGACTGTGGGAGTGATTGTCCGTCATGATGCACCACCTTCTTCTTGAGCAACGGCGGTTTGTAGCAGACGGATGATATCGGCACGCACATCCGCCGGTTCCTCCACGATGGCCTCCGGCGCGTAGGCCGCGGCGGTACGAATGAGCCAATCACGATCGACCGGGCCGAGCTTGCCCGTGGCGTCGGTAAGCAGCCGCAGTTCCTCCGCCCCGGTAGGCGAAGTGAAACGAACCGTGGCCGTGACATAGGAGCCCGCTTGCGCCAGTCCGGAGCGGATCAGTTCGCCACTGGGACGCTGCGGAACGGGGTGCTTGATGAACTGCGCCTGCGCTGTGAGGTCAGCGATTCGGGATAAGCGGAACGTGCGCTGCGCCTGCTTGTCTAGGTCGAAGCCGGTGAGATAAATGCGTCCGTCGACTGCACCGTACGCCCACGGCTCTATGGAGCGCTGTTCGGGGGTCTCCAACAAAGTGGGGTAGTAATCGAAGGTCAGCACCAGGCCGTTGTCGAGCGCACGGAAAATCGCATCCACGGATTTCTCGTCCAAATCCGTGTGGTCGGGCACCGTGGCCAAGACGGAAGAATTCAGGTCGCGGCGCACGCCCGCTGCGGAGAGCTTGCGCAGTGCAGAGTTTGTGGCCTCCGACATCTCCCCCGGCTGGGACCAGCGTGCAGCGGCGGCCAGCACGTCGGATTCGCTCGGGGTGAGATCGAGCTCAGGCAAAAAGGCTTCGCTGGCGTCCAACTGCCACAGATCCTCGCCATGCGCACCATCCGCCGGGCGAATGTGGACCCCCAGCTGTGCCAGGGTTTCGCGGTCACGCTGGAATTGCTTACGCTTAGCAGCTCGTTCAGCGGAGTTATAGCCGCTGACATGGCCGATGATCCAGTCCGTGGAGCGCGGCAGTGTCTCGTTGATGAGCGCGATGACAAGGTTAAGCAGGCGCTCGCCACCCTCGTTCCACGTCACCTCGACGGGCTGGTTCCGGTTGCGTGTCATAGTTGATCCATCAACTCAATCATCGCGTCGACGCGCTCATCTACCTCGGAGAAAGGATCGCCGAGAACGGTCTCCGTGCCATGCTCTCCATTGATCTTCAGACGCATCCAGTCGACCGTGACGTTCACGTCTTTGGCGCGCGCGGCCTTGAGGAAGCGGCCACGCAACGCCGCCCGGGTGGTCGCCGGGGCGTGCTCCTGAGCGTGCGCAATGTCCCCCTCAGAAACGAGGGACTTGGCGAGGCCGCGCCTCGCCAACACGTGGAACAGGCCCCGCTGTGGGTGAATATCGTGATAAGTCAGGTCAATCTGTGCCAGGCGAGGATCGGTCAGTTCCAATCCTCCGCGGGAGGCCATCCTGTCGATGAGAGTCTTTTTAATGACCCAGTCGATTTCCGTGGACACGGGGCGAAAATCGCCGGTGTCGAAGCAGTCCAGGGTGCGGGCCCACAGGTCCACCATCGGAGCCAGGTGCTCGTTCGGTGTTCCGCGGAATCCGGCCTTGTCCTGCTCAGGATCAGGGCGCTGGTCCAGCCAGAGCTTTGCCGCCTCGCAGAAGGATCGTTGGATCTCTAGCGGGGTCGCTTCCCCACCGTTGCGGAGTTTTAATGGCACGGTGCCGGTGAAATCCCTGGCGATCTCCCGGATCGAGCGGATCTCATTGGCCATCTCGTAATCCGGCAGATCCCACCCTGCCTCAATCAGCTCCAGCACCAGCAGCGTGGAGGCGACCTTCAGCGCCGTCGTCACCTCCGACATATTGGAATCGCCGACGATGATGTGCAGGCGCCGGTAGCGGGAGGAATCCGCGTGCGGTTCATCACGGGTGTTGATGATCGGCCGGGAGCGTGTGGTGGCACTGGATACGCCTTCCCACACGTGATCGGCACGCTGGCTCATGACGTAGCCCGGCCCGAAGTCCTCGTACGGCGCGCCGGGGGCTGGGATGGAAAGCTTGCCTGCTCCGCAGATCAGTTGCCGAGTCACGAGGAACGGCAGCAGTTGCGCACTCAAAGCCCGGAGCGGAACATCGCGTCCGATGAGGTAATTCTCGTGACAGCCGTAGGAATTGCCCTGGGAGTCCGTGTTGTTTTTGAGCAGGAATACCTTGCCGCCGATGCCCCGCTCTGCCAGACGTTGCTCGGCATCCATAGCCATGCCGTGCAAGGTGAGATCGCCTGCCCGGTCATAGGCGATGAGCTGGTGCAGGTTATCGCATTCCGCCGTGGCTATTTCGGGGTGTGCGCCCACATCCAAGTACAGACGCGAGGCGTTGTTGGTGTAGATGTTCGAGCTGCGATATTCGCGGGTGATCGGCTCAAAAAGCTCGCGCGAGATCTCATCCGGACCCAGCCTGCGGGTGGAATCCAGAATGTTGGTGATTCCGTACTCCGTCTCCAGGCCCATGATGCGGCGAACATTCACCTGGGAGGATAGCCCTTTAGCTGCAGAGCTGCTCGAGGTGCTCACTGGCCACCCTTCTGCACGTAGGAGCGCACGAATTCCTCTGCATTATTCTCTAGCAGGCCATCAATCTCATCGAGCAGATCATCGGTGCCGGTGACCCCGATCTGTTCCTGACCGCCGGCAGCGCCCTGCGGATCCAGTGGGTCGTTATTATCCTCGCCGCGCCCGCCGCCAGCGTGTACTTGTCCGCCTGTTGTCACCGTGGTCTCCTTCTCGTCTGCTTTCGAGGGTGCAATGCTATCTACTGTAATCTCGCGTGGCTGTTCTTTTTATCCGACGCCACTAATTGCCTGAGAATGTATGTCCGCCAGTCGCTGGGTTAATTCCTCCAGAGACAGGTCAGCGCTGTTCTCCCCCAGGATGGACTCCTTGGTGAACTCCATGGGTTCGTCCATCCGGATGCGCGTGGCAGGGTGACCGTCGCGTGGGAGATCCACGATGATGGAATCCCAGTTGGCCGAGAGAATGTGCTCAGAGAAGTTGGTCACGAGATAACCACGCAGCCACGCACGGGTTGTTTCCGGAGCATTGATCGCCGCTGCCTCCACCTTGGCTGGATCCACGAGAGTGCGCATCCGTCCGCGGTTGACGAGCGCGTGATACAGACTGCGTGCAGGATCGATGTCCGAGTATTGGATATCCACCACAGCCAGGCGGGGGTCGCCCCACTCCAGCCCGCGGGCACGGTATCCGTTGATCAGCGCCAGCTTTGCCGTCCAATCCAACTTGTCGGCGGTGGACATCGGGTCTGTTTCAAGGGCATCCAGGATATGCGCCCATTCCCGGGCCACAGTGGCGTCGTCCTCGGACAGGAGGTCACGCGGCTCCAAGGTTTCCAGGACGCGCCGCCGGATCTCCCGCTGAACCTCGATTGCCGTGCGGTAAGTATTGCCGTAGAAGCGCAAAGGATGTGTGCACGTCAGATCGCGGGAAACAGCGCTCACCGCATCGACGGGCTCCACTAGTTGCAGATCGGAGAAGTCAGCACCGTGCTCCACCGCTTTAAGCAGCAGTGCGGTGGTTCCGAACTTGAGGTAAGTCGCGAGCTCGCTCATGTTGGCGTCGCCAATAATGACGTGTAGTCGACGCCACCGGTCGGCCGAGGCGTGAGGCTCATCGCGGGTATTGATAATGCCTCGGTTGAGCGTGGTCTCCAGCGAGATGGTCGTCTCGATGTAATCGGCGCGCTGGGAGATCTGAAATCCGGATTCTTGTCCCGCAACACCCAGGCCCACGCGGCCAGCACCGGTGTAGATCTGACGGGTGACAAAGTGCGGGATCAGTGCCTGCTGCACCACTTCGACATCCAATTCGCGGGGGTAGAGGTAATTCTCATGGGAACCGTAGCTGGCACCCTTGCCGTCCACGTTGTTCTTGTAGATCTTCAACTCCGGCTGGCCCTCAACCTGACCGGAGGCTACGGCGGCGCGGTGCATGATGAGATCGCCAGCTTTATCCCACACCACAGCGTCCCAGGCGGAGGTCGTTTCCGGGGAGGAGTACTCCGGGTGGGCGTGATCCACGTAGAAGCGGGCGCCCGAGGAGGTAATCACATTCGCCGCTCCGAGTGCATTCGGATCCAGCACCGGGGCGGCACCAGAACGGTAGCGGCGCAGATCGAAGCCGCGGATATCGCGCAGCGGGGATTCATTCTCGTAATCCCAACGGGTGCGGCGATTGACCCCCAGGCCACTGGCTTGGGCATAAGCCACGACTGCCTGGGTGGACGTATGAATCGGGCTGGCTTCCGGCTGGTCTACGGCGACGATGCCGTATTCGGTCTCCGAACCAATGATGTGCATAACGGTTGTGCTTTCTCCTGGATTGGCAGCAATTGGCTAAGACTTGGCGCGCACACGCGATGGGCTGGCAGAGTGCACGGTGATTGTGGATCAGTTGCACCGCGATCGGTGGATCAGTTGCACCGCGATCGGTGGATCAGTGCACGGTGATGTCCACAACGCGCTTATTCGTGTGGCCGTAGATACGCGCCCACTCTGCGGGATTCGTTGTATCCGGAAGATCCTCGTTGTCTTCGACTTCCGCAGCCACGGCATCTTCTACGTGAGCGATGGTGAGTCCACCAGTTGTAGTGCCTCGGAGAGCATCCTTAATCGCGGAGGTTTTTGCCCGATCGACGATATTGGTCAGCATTGCGCCGGAGACGAAATCCGCCCAGTACAGGTCTTGGGTAGAACCGTCCGTGAAGTGCAGCGTGATATAGCGCCGGGAGGGGTCTTTCTGAAAGAGGTGGCTGACGACACGCTCGCGCAAGTGCGCTGCGGCTGCCTCGGCAGTGCCATACTCCTCCACAAGCCCCTTGTTGATCGGGATGTGTGCGGTGAGATACTTCGACAAAATCTCCGCAGCGGCCTCCTTACCGGGGCGTTCAACGCGAATTTTCACATCTAAGCGTCCCGGACGGAGCACCGCGGGATCGATGAGCTCCTCACGGTTGGAAGCGCCAATGACGATGACATTTTCCACGGATTCCACGCCATCGAGCTCGGCGAGTAACTGGGGGACGACCGTCGATTCCATATCGGAGGACACACCCGTGCCACGAGTGCGGAAGATCGCTTCCATCTCATCGAAGAACACGATCACAGGCTTGCCGGAGCTGGCGACGCGCCGGGCTTGTTCGAAGATCTGCCGAATCTGGCGCTCCGTCTCGCCGACGAACTTGTTGAGAAGTTCTGGGCCCTTGATGTTGAGGAAGTAGGACTTCGCGCGTGGCTGGCTGTCCCCGGTGTCTCCACGGCTGGTCGTGCCCTGCGCCTCCCCCATCTGTTGAGCCAGAGAGTTAGCGACGGCCTTGGCGATAAGGGTCTTGCCATTGCCCGGAGGGCCGTAGAGCAGCACACCTTTCGGTGGACGCAGACCATACTCCTGGTAAATCTCGGGGTGCAGGAAAGGCAGCTCCACAGCGTCGCGAATCTGCTCAATCTGAGCACTGAGGCCACCGATGTCCTCGTAGGAGACGTCCGGAACCTCCTCGAGCACGAGACTGGTCACCTCCGTTCGCGCAACGGCCTCGAATGCCCAGCCGGACCGGCGATCCACGATGACGGAATCCCCTGGGGTGATGTCCTTTGAGATCACGGCTTCGCGTAGCGATCCCGCGGCCTTGACCACGGACTCCTCCCCCATCTTGTCGGCGATGATCACCCGCTCCCCGACGATTTCCACGACTTGTGCAATATCGCCGGAATCTTCAATCCCCGTGACTTCCACAACCTGCAGGCCCTCAGCCAGACGCACAGTGCAGCCGGGAACCATCGCGGCGCGATCGACGAGTGGGGATACCGGAACCCTCATCCGTCGATTATTCGTGAACACTTCCGCTTCTAGGCCCTTGTTACTGACCGCCAGCAGGGTGCCGTAGGTACTCGGAGGCTCCGCGAGGGCTTCCAAGCGGGCATTCATCTCCTCCAACTTGTCCCGGCTGGCTTTCAACATGGATACCAACTTGGCGTTTCGTGCGCCCAACGTTCTGTTGGCTAGTTGCAGCTCGCGCATGGACTCTGGCTGAGATTGAGTGTTGTCGGTCATGCAGCCCAGTCTACTTAGCGTCGCGCGCGGCGCTGCGGACGCGGCGCGACAGTGCCATCGGCGAGGCGCCGAGCCCAGATGAGGAACGCAGTGTGCGCGTTCATTCGGTGTTCCGGGCGAGTGGCTAGACCATCCACCTTCCACTCACGGACGAGGGATTCCCAGGCCTTTGGCTCCGTGAATGCCTTAGTTTCGCGAATACCCTCCATGACCTTCATCAGCTGTGGCACGGTAGCCACGTAGGTCATGAACACTCCGCCAGGCAAAAGCACATCTTTGACTGTGTCCAGCATCTCCCAGGGCTCGAGCATGTCGAGAAGGACGCGGTCGACCTCGCCAATGTCCTCCTTCGTCGCTTCCTTGAGATCGCCCAGGCGCAGATCCCAATTCTCTGGATGCCCACCCATGTGCTCGCTGACGTTCTTCTCCGCGTACTCCAAGTGGTCCTGGCGGATCTCATAGGAGATGAGTTTGCCCTTCTCCCCTACGGCGCGGAGCAGCCACATGCTCATCGCTCCTGAGCCTGCACCCGCTTCCAGGACCGTCGCGCCCGGGAAGATATCGCCTTCCACGAGGATCTGAGCGGCATCCTTCGGGTAAATCACGGCCGCTCCACGGGGCATGGACAGTACGTGGTCCACGAGCAAGTGGCGGAAGCACAGGTATTCACCCGCTCCGGAGGACTTCACCACCGTGCCTTCGTGCTCACCAATGATGTCGTCGTGCTTGATTTCGCCCTTGTGGGTGAAAAAACTCTCTCCCTCTTGCAGGGTGATGGTGAAGTGGCGGCGCTTCGCATCGGTGAGTTGTACGCGGTCGCCTGGGGTGAATCGTCCGGAATATGCCATGGGGAGATACTAACAGCAGGGCGCTATGGTTGTTTTATGCTCGATTTCCGCCCCGGCGAGCGCCTGCTTGCCTGCACGTTTAGCTTTGTATCCGGCTTTGTCGATTCCATTGGCTTTTTGTACCTCGGCGGCGTGTTTTTGTCCTTCATGTCGGGTAATACCACTCGCAGTGCCACAGCACTTGTCGAGGGCAACTGGTCCCTAGCGACACTGGCGGGTTCCTGCATCATCCTGTTTCTGGCGGGCGTGGTTCTCGGCGCAATCACCAACCGGTGGGCCACTCGACGGTGGGATGTTTTTCGAGCACGGGAGGCCGTGCTGTTCGCAGTGGCGCTGATTTTCCTGCTCACCTCAATCCTGACGGCCGTGGGTTTGGATGACATCGCGATTCTCACTTTGTCGGTGGGCATTGGTGCAACGAACTCCATTTTCGAGCGCAAGGGAGAGGTCGCCATTCCCCTGACGTACATGACGGGAACGCTAGTGAAAATGGGCCAGCGCTTTGCCGATACCTTCTTTGGCGGTTCCCACGTGCAGTGGGTCTACCACTTTGTCCTCTGGGCTGCGCTGAGCGTGGGAGCGATCCTCGGGGCTCTGACCTTCCATCGCTTGGGGATGCACGCCGTCATCATCATCACCGGCGTGGTTATTGCCGCAGCGCTGATTAATCAAATTGTCCGCAACCGGCGCCGCAAGGCCGGTTTGCCGTTGTAGAACCTGCCGGTTCTACGATGGTTGTGTGAATAAACCCCCGCTTATCGACAGCTCCGCGCCGGGCAGTGAGTGTGCTGCCCAGCGGCAGGCACTCCTCGAATTGGCTGAGCATCTGACAGGCACCGTCAGCGTCGACCCTGAGGTGCTGGACACACATGCCGTGGATATGGCGCCCAAGGCCGAGCATGGCGATCCTTTGGGTCTCGTTCGCGCCCGCACGGTAGAGGACGTGCAAGCTGTGATGAAATTCGCCGCCGCCCGGGGCATCCCCGTTGTCCCGCAGGGTGCGCGGTCGGGACTCAATGGAGGTGCCAATGCGGTGGAGGGATGCATCCTTCTGTCTGTGAGCTCGATGAACCGGATCGTAGAGATCGACGCCACTAATCACACCGTTACGGTGGAGCCGGGAATCCTCAACCTGGATTTGAAGAACGCGCTGCGCGAGCATGGATTGGATTATCCACCGGATCCTGGCTCCGTCGCCATCAGTTCGATCGGCGGCAATATCGCCACCAATGCTGGTGGTCTGTGCTGCGTGAAGTACGGAGTCACGCGTGACTACGTCCGCGAACTCAAAGTTGTGTTGCCCGACGGAAGTCTCACCCGCCTGGGGCAGAAAACGGCAAAAGGCGTGGCCGGCCTTGACCTGTGCCACCTTTTCATCGGCTCAGAGGGAACGTTGGGTGTGATTGTCGAGGCCACGCTCAAAGTCGTGCCACGCCCTGCGGAACCGGCGACAGCCGTCGCCACCTTCCCCACGGAGCAGGCTGCAGCCAAGACCGTGAGTTCCGTCATGGCTGCCGGTGTCAACCCGAGCCTGTTGGAGTTCATGGACAGCGCAACACTCAAGCTCCTCAATGATTTTGGCGATTTCGGTCTGGACCCCGCCTCCGGTTCGATGCTGATCATGCAGTCCGACGCGCCAACAAGGGCTAGTGACGTCGAAGAATTCGCACAGATCGCCCGCGCCCAAGGTGCGGTAGACGTGGCGTTCTCCGACGACCCGGCGGATACCGAGGCCCTCATTGCGACGAGGCGTTGCGTCCAACCGGCCAATGAGAAATATGTGCGCTCCCACGGTGGCGGTCAGCTGATTGAGGACATTTGCGTTCCGCGTTCTGCACTGGCTGAGTTCTTCGACGGATTGGATCGAGTGCGCGCAGAGACCGGCGTGATGATCGCGGTGGTAGCCCACGCGGGCGACGGAAATACACACCCATCGATCTTCTACGATGCTGGTGACCGGGAATCTGTGGCTGCGGCAGAAGAAGCCTTCGGCCGGATCGTCGCCCTCGGGCTAGAACTCGGCGGCACGATCGCGGGTGAACATGGCATCGGCAGTGTGAAGAGTCGCTGGCTCCTGCAGGAACTCGATGAGCCCAACCAAGCGTTGCACCGCAGCATCAAGCGCGCTATCGATCCGCAGGGCATCGTCAATCCAGGCAAGATGCTGGCAGGAATGGAAAACTAGAACAGTTCGCTGAGAGAAAGGTCGCGTGCATCAATGGCAACAGAATCAAAGAAAATCAAGCTCGCGCTCTCACCCTCTAGGGCGGGCGATTACAAACAGTGCCCACTGCTCTACCGATTCCGAGCGATCGACAAATTGCCGGAGCCCAAAACCATCGCCCAGGTGAAGGGTACGCTCGTCCACGCGGTGCTGGAGAATCTGCACGCGCTTCCTCGCGAGGAGCGTACCTATCCCGTCGCCGTGAAGATGCTCAAGCCGGAGTGGGCAAAGATGCTTACCGCCGATGAGGAACTCCATGAGCTTGTGCCGGAGGAATCCCTGATGGATTTCCTCGTCGAGGCGCGAAGTTTGGTGAGGGGCTACTTCATGATGGAAAACCCCGGTGGCTTCGATGCCCGCGAATGCGAGATGTACGTCAACACCGTCCTGCCGAATGGCGTTCCTGTGCGGGGTTTCATCGACCGCGTGGATGTGGCGGACAGCGGAGAGGTGCGCGTTGTCGATTACAAGACAGGTAAGAAGCCGCTCCCCCGGTTCTCTGAGCAAGCGCGTTTCCAGATGCTGTTCTACGCACTGGTGTGGTGGCGACTCTACGATACGATTCCCACACAGCTGCGACTAATGTACCTCAAGGTCAGCGACGATATGACGCTCTCCCCGAGCCCCACCGAGCTCAACTACTTTGAGCGCGACCTCGGTGAACTATGGGCCAAGATCACGCGGGATGTCGAGACAGGGCACTTTGCGCCGAAGACATCTAAGCTGTGCGATTGGTGTGCGCATCAGAAGCTGTGCCCAGCCTTCGGAGGCACCCCGCCAGAGTATCCGGCGGGGGTAGCCGAGGTCTAGCACTCTTCGTGTAGAGCGTGACCCCACCTGCGCGCAAAGTCTGAGCGCACTGCCTCTATGTAGAGCGGCTACTTGTAGAGAGTGCCTTGGAACTGCGGATTGAGGAGGTTCTCCGCACCCAGCACGCGTTCCAGTGTGTCCTCATCCAGCAGGCCCTTCTCTAGCACTAGTCCGCGCACGGACTTGCCGGTGGCTGCAGCTTCCTTACCGATGAGGTCGCCATTGTGGTGACCGATGAGCGGGTTGAGGTAAGTGATGATGCCGATGGAGTTATCCACGTAGGCACGGCAGACCTCCGGATTCGCGGTGATGTCCACCACGCACAGAGTACGCAGGGTCGTGCAGGCTCGGGCGAGGAAACGAACCGACTCGAACACGCACTGGGCGATCACGGGCTCCATCACATTGAGCTGCAGCTGACCAGCCTCCGCTGCCATCGTGACGGTGACATCATTGCCAAAGACCTTGAAGCAAATCTGATTGACCACTTCAGGAATCACGGGGTTCACCTTCGCGGGCATGATGGACGAGCCGGCCTGCCGTGGTGGCAGGTTAATCTCGTTAAGTCCAGCGCGTGGACCCGAGGACAGCAATCGGAGGTCGTTGCAGATCTTCGAAATCTTCATTGCCACTCGGCGGACGGCGCCGTGTGCATTGACGTATGCGCCGCAGTCGCTCGTGGCTTCGATGAGGTCGCCAGCGGACTTGATGTCCAGCCCTGTGACCTCGCCCAGCGCGCGGATCACAGCTTCGCGGTAGCCGGAAGGGGTATTGACTCCCGTGCCGATTGCGGTGCCGCCCATGTTGACCTCGCGCAAGTGAGCCTGGGCGCGTTCCAGCTGCAGCCGCTCCTCCGAAATATTGTTCGCGAAGGCGGCGAATTCCTGCCCTAGGGACATGGGAACAGCGTCCTGCAGCTGTGTTCGCCCCATTTTGAGGATGTTCTTAAACTCCACGCCTTTCGCGCGGAATGCTCGCTCTAGCGCATTGAGGTGTTTGATGAGCTCATCGATGGCGAAATGGAGACCCAGACGGAAGCCGGTTGGATAGGCATCGTTGGTGGACTGGGACATGTTGACGTCGTCATTCGGGTTCAGAACGTCATAGGACCCGCGCGGATGGCCGAGGTGCTCGAGGGCGATATTGGTGATGACCTCGTTCGTATTCATGTTGGTCGAGGTTCCGGCACCACCTTGGAAAACGTCGAGCGGGAACTGGTCCATAGCGACGTGCTGGTCGAGCATTTGGTCACAAGCCCAGACGATCGCATCGCACTTGTCCTGTGGTAGCGCTCCCACTTCGGCATTAGCGATGGCAGCGGCCTTCTTCACCATCACCATGCCACGAATAAACTCGGGGATCTGATTGATGGTCGTGCGGGAAATCTGGAAGTTATCGACTGCGCGGAGCGTGTGGACTCCGTAATAGGCGGATTCCGGGACGTCCAGAACGCCTAGCAGGTCCTCTTCTTGGCGAAAGGCGGAGGCTTCGCGGGCGCGGATGGAGTGCTTCTCCGCGGAGGTGATGATGTCTGTGGACGAGGTGACCCGACCTGTGCGGGCTGCGGCTGAGCGAGGTGAGGGTGTGGGCGTGCCGACCATGGTGTGTTGACAGTCCTTCCGTAAAACGGGGTTGGCAGGGTGTGTAACCGGAATGCTTCGCCTTACCGTGCGGTGTGGCGAAGGTTACAGCTAACCCTAGTGAGGAAGGTGATCGATGCGCCGGAAGTGACCCCAAAGAGGGGCACTTTGTTCAACAATTAGATGCGAGCGATGCGGATATCGCTCGCCAGAATCGCCGTTGCTCCAAGCGCGGAAAGGCGATCCATCAGGGAATTTGCATCCTCACGCGGAACCATGGCGCGGACCGCCACCCAATCCTTGTTGGCCAGTGGAGAGACGGTTGGTGCGGACAAACCAGGTGTAATTGCAGCACAATCGTCGAGCTTCGCGCGCGCGACGTTGTAGTCCAGCATGACGTAATTGCGGGCGTGCAGGATGCCCTCGATGCGCTTGATGAGGACCTGTTGTTCCGCCGTGACTTCTTCATCTACACGACCCACGATGACCGCTTCGGAGGTGATGAGAGGCTCGCCGAAAGGCTCCAGACCCTGCTTGCGGAGTGTGCGTCCGGTGGAAACTACATCGGCGATTGCATCCGCGACGCCCAGACGAATGGAGATCTCCACCGCGCCGTCGAGTCGGATGACCTCAGCCTCAATGCCACGCTGCCGTAGATCCTTGCGGACGAGGTTCGGATAACTGGTGGCGATGCGCTTGCCCGCCAGCTTTTCGATGCTCCAGTCCTCTGTATTCGGGGCGGCATAGCGGAAGGTGGACGCGCCGAAGCCCAGGCCCAACAGCTCCTTGACCTCTTCTCGAGTGTCAGCTGCAAGATCGCGGCCGGTGATGCCGATGTCCAGGTGCCCCGACGCGATGTAGATCGCAATGTCCTTCGGGCGCAGGAAGTAGAACTCCACGCCATTGGCTTTGTCCTCGACGGTGAGGGATTTGGAGTCGCCTCGGGTGGCGTACCCCGCCTCCTTGAGGATTTCGGTGGCGGTTTCGGACAGAGAGCCCTTGTTGGGAACGGCTACGCGCAACATGGTGAAGAGAGTCTTTCCTCGAGGGATGGTGGGCCCGATGGGAAGTGGCGAGCCCTGCGGATGGTGAAGTGGAGTGTGATGTCGCCGATGCGAAGATCACAGATGTCGGTAGATATCCTCCGGTGTCAGGCCACGACCCACCATGACCACCTGCAGCCAGTAGATGAGTTGGGAGATTTCCTCGGCCAACTCTTCGTCGGACTGATACTCAGCGGCCAGCCAGACTTCGCCGGCCTCTTCGACGATCTTTTTGCCCTGAAAATGCACGCCATTATCGAGCGCCTGGACAGTACCGGAGCCCTCTGGGCGATCGGTTGCCTTCTGGCGCAGCTCAGCGAACAGGGAGTCGAAATTCTTGGATGCACTCACGCGCTCTATTGTGGCACGCCCGGGCAACTCTGTCTCCTTCTACCCCAGCTGAAGGTAAATATTTCGCAGATCCTTCACGCCCATCCCGGTCAGATCCGCGGCGCCAGGACGTAGCATGTCGAGCGCGGTGACTTCCTCTGGGACGACCGTTTCCTCCTCCACCGGGATGCCGATCACGCGGCAGCCCGCGGTGAATGCGGCTGTCATACCGGTCGAGGAATCCTCCACAACGAGGCATTCGTCCGGCTTGCACCTCATTCGCCGCGCCGCCTCCAGGTAAATATCGGGTGCCGGCTTGCCGGTGTCGACTTCGTCGCCGCAGAGCGTGAATGTAAATGTCTCCTCGCTGATCTTTCTATACATCGACGCCAGCGCGATGTCCGTGAGGTCCCTCGTTGTATTTGTCACCAGCGCCATCGGCAGGCCCTCCGTATGGGCTTCGTGGAGAATTTCGGGGATTTGTGGCCGGAATTCGATATCGCCTGCTAACAGCTCGCCCATGATGGATCGGATACGGCCCTTCCAGTGCTGCATGCTGGCGTCGGTGAGGGGGATCCCTGCGTAGTTTGACAGTAAGGAGATCGTGCCTTCCTGAGTGCCGCCGATCGTCAATGCCCTGACCTCGGGAATGAGCGGCTTGCCCATCTCCTCGGCGAGTGCGTATGTGGCATCGCCCCAGAGGTGCTCGGTGTTGACGATCGTGCCATCCATGTCCCACAGAATCGCTTTCATGATGTGGTTAACCATAAAGGAGTAACGCTGCCCCCGCAGGATGGAGGGCACTAGAGTGAACCCGAAAGGAGGAACTATGACACGGAACACATCGACTGGTTGCGCGAATCACAACAGCTACTTCACGCTGGATCACACGGAGAGCAAGATTGACGGCGACGAGCAGCAGACGGTGTACCACTTCACCGCCACTCCGCTGACCTCCAGCCCGTGGGGCGAAGGATTTCAGCACGGTTCTCCCCCAGCTGCACTCGTGTCGAACCTCCTCGAGGCAGGCGCACACGAAGCCGGCCTCGATATGGGTGCCGGACGTTTCTCCCGTATGACCGTGGACATCCTCGGCGCTGTGCCGCTGGGTAAGCTGCTCGGCCACACCACGGTGATTCGCCCGGGCAAGCGCATCAGCCTGCTGGAGTGCGTGGTGACGGGCGAAAGTGGGCGTGAGTTTATCCGCGGGCGTGGCTGGTGGCTGAAGGAAACGGACACCAGCGCCATCGAGAGGGTCGTGGCCGACAATATCCCAGGTCCAGAGAATGGTGAGCCAGCAACCGACTGGCTGAAGCACTGGGCGAGTGGCTACATCGACTCCATCGAAGTCATTCGCGTGCCGCTGCCGGAGCGCGAGCGCGACAATGCCGAAGCGAACCCGAACTGCTACTGGACCCGCAGCGCCTACCCGACGGTCGCCGGTCAGGAAGAGAGCGCGTGGACGCGCCTGATGAAGACCGCCGATATTGCGAACGGCCTCAACATGCACCTGCTGGACATCAAAGAATGGACCTACATGAACGTGGACATGTCCGTCTATCTCCACCGCATGCCGGTGGGCGAATGGACGGGAATTGTTGCCGAACACAACTACGGCCCCGACGGCATCGGAACCACTATTGCGCGGATCTACGACACGTCGGGGCCGATCGGCACAATCAATCAGGCGATCATGCTGGCACCCGTGAACTAGACGTTAAAGTACTTCGCCTCCGGGTGGTACAAGACGAAAGCATCCGTGGACTGCTCTGGGTGCAGCTGTAGCTCCTCGGATAGTTCCACGCCGATGCGTTCGGGCTTGAGCAATTCCACCAGCTTGATGCGATCCTCCATGTCAGGGCAGGATCCGTAGCCAAAGGAAAAGCGCGCACCGCGGTACTTCAAGTCGAAGAATTCCTCAGTGTTATCGGAATCCTCTGCGCCCACTTTCTGACCTGAAAGCTCGCCTTCTGCAAAGATCAATTCATCGCGGACGCGGGCGTGCCAGTATTCGGCTAGCGCTTCCGTCAACTGCACTCCTACACCGTGAACCTCCAGGTATTCGCGGTAGGAATCCTCAGCGAATAGCTCATTGGCGAACTCTGCGATGGGATTGCCCATAGTCACGAGCTGGAATGGCAGCACATCCACTTGATTCTTCTCGATCGCGAGGTCGCGTGAGCGAATGAAGTCCGCGATATTGAGGAAGCGCCCGCGCTGCTGACGTGGGAACGTGAAACTCGTGACTGGATCCGCTGCAGGATCTGGCTGCTCACCGTCCTGCGGCGTCGGCAGGATATGGACAGTATCGCCCTCGGAGACCGCCGGGAAATAACCGTAGACCACCGCGGCGTGGTCGAGTACGCCCTTTGACTTGAGCTTATCCAGCAAAGCTCTCAAGCGTGGACGGCCCTCGGTTTCCACGAGCTCCTCGTAGGACGGCCCGTCTCCACCGCGGGTGGATTGCAAGCCCCACTGACCACGGAACAATGCGCGCTCATCCAAGGTCGGTAGGTAGTCGTTGAGGCTGATGCCCTTGACGATGCGCGTACCCCAGAATGGCGGGCTAGCGACCGGCACATCGATAGCGACATCGGAGCGTTCCGGAACCTCCACTGGTGTCGCTTCAGCCTTCCGCTTCTCCGCGATGGCCTTGGAGCGCTCGCGACGAGCACGCCGCTTTTCGCGCTTGGCAATGACCTCGGCGGATTCCTCGGTGTGCTCGCCACGCAGACCAGCCATGATGCCATCGAGGACGGTGAGTGCCTCAAACGCGTCCTTGGAGTAGTACACGTCGCCTTCATAGACCTCGGTGAGGTCGTCCTCGACATACGGACGCGTCAGGGCTGCTCCCCCGAGCATGACGGGAATATGGGACCTGCCCAGGCGATTCATCTCTTCGAGGTTTTCCTTCATGATCACGGTGGATTTTACGAGGAGCCCAGACATGCCGATCACATCCGCGTTGTGTTCGTCCGCCGCCTGGAGGATGTTGCTGATCGGCTGCTTGATGCCGATATTCACCACGTCGTAGCCGTTGTTGGAGAGGATGATGTCCACGAGGTTCTTGCCGATATCGTGCACATCACCCTTGACTGTCGCGATGACCATTTTGCCCTTTGAAGTCGAGGCACCGTCAACCATCGCCTCCATGTGTGGTTCGAGGTGAGCCACAGCAGCCTTCATCGTCTCAGCAGACTGCAGCACGAATGGCAACTGCATCTGACCGGAGCCGAAGAGATCACCCACGGTTTTCATTCCGGCCAGGAGGTCTTCATTGATGATCGCAACCGGATCCTTCTGCTTCATTCCCTCGTCGAGGTCTTCGGTCAAGCCGTTGCGATCACCATCGATGATGCGCTGGGCAAGACGCTCGAACAGTGGCATAGCAGCGAGCTTTTCTGCTCGTTCATCCTGAGCGGAGGCGGCGCTAACTCCCTCAAACAGCTCCATGAATACCTGCAGCGGATCGTAGTCCTCACGCCGGCGGTCGTAGACCATGTCGAGCGCGACCTCTCGCTGTTCAGGGTCGATACGGTTCATCGGCAGGATCTTCGAGGAGTGCGCGATGGCAGTATCCAGTCCGGCCTCGATGCACTCGTTGAGGAACACTGAGTTGAGAACCTGGCGTGCGGCGGGATTGAGACCGAAAGAGATGTTCGAGAGACCAAGGGTGGTGTGGATCTCAGGGTGCCGCTTCTTCAGCTCGCGGATGGCGTTGATCGTCTCAATGCCATCGCGACGAGTTTCCTCCTGGCCAGTGGAGATCGGGAAGGTGAGGCAATCGACAATAATGTCTTCCTCTGCCAGTCCCCAGTTCTCGGTGATGTCCGTGATGAGTCGCTCAGCGATTTCTACCTTCTTGTCCGCTGTGCGTGCTTGGCCCTCTTCGTCGATGGTGAGGGCGACGACAGTGGCACCGTGCTGCTTCACGAGCTGCATAGTCCGCTGGTAGCGAGAGTCCGGACCGTCGCCATCTTCGAAGTTGACGGAGTTCACGGCACAGCGGCCGCCGAGGTGCTCCAGCCCCGCGCGAATGACATCGGGTTCCGTGGAGTCGATCATGACCGGCAGCGTGGAATTCGTGGCCATGAGGGAAGCCAGCTTGGCCATATCCTCCACGCCGTCCCGTCCAACGTAGTCGATGCAGAGATCGATCATGTGCGCACCGTCGCGCACTTGTTCCTTGGCGATATCCAGGCACTTTTCCAAGTCACCCGAGAGCATGGCCTCCCTGAAGGCCTTAGAACCATTGGCATTGGTCCGCTCGCCGATCATGGTGATACCCGTGTCCTGGGTCAGCGGCATGGACTGGTAGAGGGAGGAGACCCCGTTATTGTGTTGCGGATGGCGCTCGGCCTGCACTGCGGGGTCGGAATCTTCGCCGCCCAACACTGCGCTGCGTACTGCGGCGATGTGCTCCGGCGTAGTACCGCAGCAACCGCCCACCATGGACAACCCGTAGTCCTGGACAAACCCCCGCAGGGCGCTACCCAACTCCGATGCGGTGAGCGGGTAGACGGCGCCGTTGGCTCCCAGAACCGGAAGGCCCGCATTTGGCATCACAGACACCGGCAGCGTGGTGTTGTTGGACAGGAAGCGAAGGTGTTCGTTCATCTCGTCTGGGCCGGTGGCGCAGTTCATGCCGATCATGTCGATGCCCAGAGGCTCCAACGCTGTGAGCGCGGCTCCGATCTCCGAACCGAGCAGCATAGTACCGGTCGTTTCGACGGTGACGTGGACGACTATTGGCAGTGCTTTGTCTAACTCTGCGAAAGCCTGCTTGGTGCCTAGAACAGCGGCCTTGACCTGCAGCAAATCCTGGCACGTTTCGATCAGAATGGCATCTGCTCCGCCGCGCACCATGCCACGGGCACATTCCACGTACGCATCACGCAACGCCTCGTAAGGTGCGTGCCCCAGGGATGGCAGTTTCGTGCCCGGACCGATGGAGCCCACGACAAAACGCGGTGTTCCGTCCTCGCTCGGCCCCATTTCGTCAGCGACCTCGCGGGCGATGGCTACGCCCTTTTCGGCAAGCTCCTCGATGCGATCGGCAATGTCGTAATCTGCCAAGTTCGGGAGGTTACAGCCGAATGTGTTCGTCTCGACGAGGTCGGCACCAGCCTCGAAATAGCGCCGGTGAATGTCCTTGAGGACATCGGGCCGGGTGTGGTTGAGGATTTCATTACATCCCTCGAGCCCGAGGAAGTCCTTCTCGAGATCCAGGTTCACTGCTTGGAGCTGGGTGCCCATGGCACCGTCGCCGATGAGCACTCGGCGGCGCATGGCCTGCAGAAAGGGATGATCGGCCGAAACTTGAGGATAAGCTGTCGTAGTCATTAAATAGACAGCTTAGTCCACTATGGGGGTGTGGAGTGAATTGAATCACCCACAGGTTCGGGAGCTACTCCTCCCCCTCCAATAAGCTCTCAAGGTGCGCCAAGGTTTCTTCCTCGGCCACGCCGAGTTGCTCGTTGAGCGCGCGTACGAGCGCGGTAAAGTCCTCGAGCTCTTCTGCTTCCAGAACGGCACCTTCGTGCCTATCTGATAGTGCCACCAAGTCTTCGACAGCGGTGGTGAGCGCCGCGTGGTAGCTTTCGCTATCACCTCGGGGCGCGGCCTTGCTGGCGTCGATAAAGGAATCCAGGATGACCCGCGCCTCGTTGACGACGGATTCGGGATAGGGCGCTTCCCAGAATTCCTTATCTTCCTCGTGGAGGTAGGAGCCGGTGGCCATGGCGTGCAGATTATCCAGGAACGTGTCCCGTGCGCTGGCGATAGAGCTATTCACGTGCGTCATCTTAGCCTTCCAGCCTCACTCCGAGCAGTGCGTCCAGTGCCTCATTAATATCCGACGCCACGCCGGAAGCCTCGCCGGCAAGGACGCGATGAGCCCACGCATCTACCTCGCGCAGTGCCGCTGGAGAGTCGAGATCGTTGGCCACATGGGAACGCACAGCATGGATCAGATTGGCGGAATCCTCAGCGCTCGGTTCGCGGTTGTCCAGCGTCTTCCACGCCTGGCGCCACAACTCGAGCCGCTTTTCCGCTGCCGCTAATACCGCGTCTGACCAGTCTCGATCCTCACGGTAATGGGAGGCGTACACGCCGAGTCGGATCGCTGATGGCTCGTGGCCTGCGGCAGTGAGTTTGTGGACAAAGACGAGGTTGCCCAGCGACTTGCTCATCTTCGTTCCATTCAGACCAATCATGCCGGTGTGCACGTAGTGCTCGGCCATACGCTGCTGACCAGTCGCGGCCTCTGCGTGAGCTGCGGAAAACTCATGATGCGGAAAGCGGAGGTCAGAACCGCCACCTTGGATGGCAAAGGGGGTTCCCAGCCGTTGCTCGGCGATTGCAGAACACTCGATGTGCCAGCCCGGTCGGCCCGCGCCAAATGGCGACTGCCAGTCCGGTTCGCCGTCTCGATGAGCACGCCACAACAGGGGATCCAGCGGGTGCTTCTTCCCGGGACGTTCTGGGTCCCCTCCCCGCTCGGCGAAGAACTTCGCCATGGTGTCGGCATCGTAGCGTGACTCGTAGCCGAACTGCTCCGTGAAGGTGTGGTCGGCGTAGATGTCTGGGTACTCCTCATCAGACAGCTGATATGCGGCGCCGGTATCCAACAGGCGCTGCACCATGTCGATGACCTCATCAATGGATTCCATTGCGCCGATGTAATCGCGTGGAGGGATCACACGCAGCTCTTCCATGTCGGAGCGGAAGAGGTTGATTTGATCTGTACCCAGTTCGCGCCAGTCCACACCATCGCGCTCAGCGCGCTCGAACAGTGGGTCATCAACATCCGTGATGTTCTGGACGTAGTGCACCGGCACCCCGGAGCTTTCCAGGTAACGGTGGACCAGGTCGAAGGTGAGGTATGTAGCGGCGTGCCCCAGGTGAGTTGAGTCATAAGGGGTGATGCCGCACACATACATACCGAGTTCCGCTCCCGGCTTCTCCGGCACAGCCACAGGTTTGATCCTGTCATCGGCGGTGTCGTACAGCGTCAGTGTCGGCGCTTGACCGGAGAGAAAAGGGACGGAGGGACGGGGCCAAGATTGCATAGCCACCACTCTAAACCCTCAGGCACATCGCCGGCGTGGAGAGGTTGCTATACCGAAGAAATTTACGGCGCGAGCACACCAGCTGCCAGCAGAGCCATGACACCCAAACCAACGGGAATGCGCCACGCAGCAAACCACGCGAAGGAATGATGTGCCACGAAACGCAGCAGCCAGGCGATTGATGCATAGCCAACGAGGAATGCGATGCTCGTTCCGATCAGAAGTTGCAGACCGCTCGCAGATTGGCCAGCGTCTGGGCTGAAGGCATCGGGTAGTGAGAACAACCCAGAAGCAAGAACAGCTGGGATGGCCAACAAGAAGGAAAAGCGGGTAGCGACTTCGCGGTTGAGGCCGAGGAACAGACCAGCGGATACAGTACCGCCCGAGCGGGATACTCCTGGGATCAATGCGAGGCACTGTGCAAGGCCCATCCAGATGGCGTCCTTCATGGTCAACTCATCAAAAGAACGCTCGCGGCGACCAATCTTCTCCGCGAGGATGAACACGAAGGAGAACAGCACGAGCATTGCCGCAGTGATCCACAGATTTCTGAGGTTGTCGCGGATCAGGTCCTTACCGAAAAAGCCCAGCAAACCCACGGGGATGGTGCCGACAATAACCATCCACCCCATCTTGTAATCGAAATTTCGCTTGGACTTGTCCAGCAACCCGGCGAACCAAGCTGTGAGGATGCGCCAAATGTCCTTGGCAAAGTACACCAGCACCGCGAGTTCCGTACCCAGCTGGACAACCGCGGTAAAGGATGCGCCAGCGTCCTCACCCCAAAAAAGCTCGGAAACGATGCGTAGATGACCCGAGGAGGACACGGGCAAAAACTCGGTGAGGCCCTGGACGAGGGACAAAACGATAACTTGAATCCAGGACATATCAGATGTCATGTGGGTAGACCCTACACCTGTGTTGCTCGATACGGGTTATTGAAACTCCAGCTGGTAGCGTGGGAAGAGTGAAAGCGCACGTGATCGCCCCCGTTGACATGCCCGTAAAGCGCGGAAAGCTACGCCGACTTTCGGTGGCTGCCGCCCTGCTTACTACCGGTTTGGTTCTAACCGGTTGCGCCCAGCAGATGCTGGGTAGCGATCAGGATGGCACTGCCCCGGCGGGCGACGATGCTCAGCGCCCAGTGGCGGGTGAAGAGTCCACTCCTGATGTCTCCCCCAAAGCCTCGAGCAATCTTCCCGGTGAAACCGGAAAGTCCGCAAACGGTGCTGTCGTAGACTCCGTTCGCATGGGCGGCGAGGGCAATGAAAATAAGATCGCCGTTCTCTTCGAGGATGGTTCCCTGAGCATTGGTGAACCAGAAAAGGTACTCCGCGGCACTGGCGAGTCCATGTACTTGGATGCCGAATGCACCAACCTTTCGGAATCTGGCAATGGCGTGGCCGTCAGCTGTCTCAATTCCCTGAAGGAGTACGACGGTTCAGCGAACGTCATTCGCGGAGTGTCCCCCGAAGGAAAAGTGATTGGTGGAACCTTCACCACCGACGGCGAGGCCGTCCTCGGCGTTGCAGATAGCGACCGTGTCTACTTCTACGATGCAGAAGGCCAGGAAGAAAACGATGTCGTCGTCTCTCGCAATAACGATGAGGCGCTGTTGATCAACACTGGGCCGGAGAGAGATGAGCGCGTGGCGGTCATCGACCGTGCTCAGACCCGTATCAGTGACATGTCAGTGAAGGATCGCGATTTCAACGCGGCCCTGCGCATCGGTCAGGGTGTGGGAGAAGTAGCAGACGGGCGCGGTGACGATGGCGTCATTGTTGCGAGTGACCACCGCCAGCAACAGTTCCAGATTTTCACGATGCTCGATGTAGTTCGCCTCCATCAAGAAGCTCCAACTGGCCCCTCCCCCTGGGCGGTGAACTGGGATGCTGAACGCCAGCTGGCATGGGTCTCCACCACTGGTGATAACAAGCTCACAGCCTTCTCCATCAAGACCGGCGCTCCACTGCCGGTAGCACAAATCGATACGATCGCGAATGTCCGCAGCATCATTGATACTCCAGAAGGCGACCTATTACTGATCGCTGAAGATGGCCAGTGGCAGAAACTTACTCGTGACGAGATCTCTGAGGCAGAAAAAGAAGGCGTTGCCGGCTCCGAGGACATCGGTCAGCGCATACTCGGAGGGCAGGATTAAAACAGCAACTGTTATCAGACAACCGCTATAACACGAAGAAAGAAAGCATTCGGTCCATGTCTCAACGCTCCCTTACGGGTTTTCGTGCCTTCCGTGCGCGAGCCTACTCACTGGCTCTCAAGCAGATGTTCCGACTCTCCCCAGAACGCATTCACAGGTACATGTCCACTGCCCTGCAGTGGGTAAGTTCTTCTCGCGTGGCACGCACTATTTTGCGCAAGCTCCTCGTCGTCGACGATCCGGTGCTCGCTCAGGAAGTGGCGGGAGTATTCTTCCCACGTCCGTTGGGCCTCGCAGCAGGATTCGACAAGGACGCCAAGGAAGTAAATGCCTGGGGGCCGCTCGGCTTCGGATACGCGGAAGTCGGAACCGTGACGATCCTGCCACAGCCAGGGAATCCTGCTCCCCGATTGTTCCGTCTAAAGGACGATCGTGCGATTCTCAACCGCATGGGCTTCAACAATGAGGGCACCATTGCAGCCGTGAAGCGCCTGAAGGCCCGCAGCGTGACGGAGCCGGTGGGCCTGAACTTGGGAAAGTCCAAGAAGACTGATGCGGAAGTGGCCGCGAATGACTACCTGCGCTCCGCACGTGCCGTCGGTGGTCACGCTAATTACCTCGTCATTAACGTTTCCTCCCCCAACACCCCGGGCTTGCGTGATCTGCAAGCTGTCGAGTCACTCCGGCCAATCGTCAAAGCGGTACAGTCCGTCAATGACTTGCCACTATTCGTAAAGATCGCGCCGGATCTCACCGATGAAGATGTCCTTGCCGTGACAGATATGGCGCTGGAACTCAAGGTAGATGGTTTGATCGCGACGAACACCACCATCAGTCGCCGAGGGTTGACCACGGACGCGACTTACGTCAAGGCTCTCGGTGCCGGTGGAATCTCCGGAGCTCCAGTAGCTCAACGCTCCCTAGAGGTACTGAAATTGGTTGCGAAACGAGCTAAGGGCCAGCTCGCTCTCATCTCTGTGGGCGGCATTGAAACGCCGCAGCAGGCATGGGAACGCATTGCTGCGGGAGCCAACCTTATCCAGGGCTACACGCCTTTCATCTACGGTGGTCCCGATTGGATTCGTGACATCCACCTAGGCCTGGCCGAGCAGGTTAAAGCGCACGGCCTGAAAAACATCAGCGAGGCCGTGGGTTCGCATCTTCCTTGGACGCTGGATTAGCCGGAGACTTAGTTTTCCGCCCAGCCCCAAATGATGCCGCGCGCAGTGGCCTTGAACTGCAGGTTGAAGCCCAGGACTGTGCATGTGGAGCGGTCGTCGATATCCAGCTTCTCACCGACCGCGTGAACGGCGAAGAGGTAGCGGTGAGGGCCATGGCCCTCAGGAGGGTTGGGGCCATAGTAGCCGCGGGATCCTGAATCGCCGCGCAGAGCTACAGCCCCATCGGGCAACCCAATTAGGTCATCCGCAGCGCCTGCGCCCAATTTCAGAGACGTCACATCCGCCGGGATGTTGAAGACAGCCCAGTGCCAGAATCCAGAGGCGGTGGGAGCATCAGGGTCGAAGCACGTCACCGCGTACGTTTCGGTTCCTTCTGGCCCCTCTTCCCAGGTCAGCTCGGGAGACACATCGTTGCCTCCGAGCTGTTCCTCTGGAATACGGTCGCCGTCATTGAATGTCTCACTGGTGACCTTCAGTGGCGGAAGATCGGCCAGCGGAGCGTAAGGATCTGGTCCGGGGAAACGCTCATCGATGTATGTCGGCTGGTGGTTCTTAGTGCTGTCAGTCATAGTGACAAACCTAGCGGACTTTTTCGTGACGCGCACTGATTTTCGGTGGAACATTTCTCGGTTCACCTGCATGTTTGTAAATTACGTGCATGGCACGCTAGAGTAATCCCTCGTACATGACGGCACGGAAGAAATTCCCGGCCTTATGTCTCACCCTGTCCGGGTGGCGGAATGGCAGACGCGCTAGCTTGAGGTGCTAGTGTCCTATTAACGGACGTGGGGGTTCAAGTCCCCCTCCGGACACAAAATGTTTCACGCACGAAGAGCGCTAACCACCACGGTTAGCGCTCTTCGTCGTTTCTTAAGGCGAATATGGGCATTACCGGCGAAGGCTAAGATTCTCATCGGGCTGGTCCTCGCCTTTCTCGCCTGCCTGCCACTGATTCCCCTGCCCAGCGCCGAATACATCCGTGAGAGTGTGTCCTCTTTGGGGCCGTGGGCGCCAATCGGATACCTCGTGGGCATGGTGGCCTTCACTCAACTTCCCTTTCCCAGAACGGTATGGACGATCGCTGCTGGGCTGTTGTTCGGTTCATTACTCGGCTCTGCTCTCGCCCTTGTGGGGTTGGCGACATCCGCCCTCGTTTCCCTCATCCTCGTTCGTGCATTCGGCAAACCGTGGGCGGATCAGAAGTCCGAGGGTGATCCCCGCCTTGAACTGCTAGGTCAGATCGTCGCGCAGCGTGGGTGGATTGCCGTACTTGGGCTGCGTATGGTGCCCGCGGTGCCTTTTAGTCCCCTCAATTACGCGTGTGGATTATCCACCATTCCGGTTGTTCCCTACCTGCTGGCGACGATCCTCGGATCCGCGCCCAACACCGTAGCGACCGTCATGGCGACCGATGCGCTAGCAACGGGCAGGAATCTGTGGATACTCCTCCTATCCGCAGTGGTCGTGCTCATCGGTCTTGGCCTGTCGGCTCGTGAGTTCATCCAATGGCAGGCAGTCCTCAAACGCACACCTCGATCGACGCGTCAGGTCAACAAAGGTACCGGGCCGCGCAGAGGGTAACCTTAGGCACTATGTTCGCTATTCGCGCTTCCTATCGAGGTCGGTCACGCCGCCGCGGAGCATATGTCCGCGATGTGGCTGAAGCATTGGGCAACTCCAGCGCGGTGCTGGAGGAGAGAGTGCTCTCCGTCGAGGATTTCGTATGTGTTGTACCCGGACCGGAAGAAGCGGGTGGCGTCGTCATGAGCCTCTTGCAGACTGGTGAGTTTGCAATTGGAATCGGCACTGTGGCAGGCCAAGATGTGGCGTCGAACCTCGACAACGACCTTGAAGACCTCGATGAGGATAGTTACGCGGCCGAGGTGATGGAGGAGATGATCGGCGCTGCGGGCCGTGCGCTAGCCCCGAAGCAGCGCGCAAGCACAGTGACTGTGCGCGTGGAAAAACCCGGCCCAGGAGGAGTCCTGGCACCGGGTAAAGCAGCCGAAGCTGCAGAGGACGTGGCTGCCGCTTTTACCTTGCTAGCTCACGTGCTGTCGCGACGAACTAAGGAAGGGCGGGAAGCTACTGCCCTATTGCGAGCCGGCCATCTCCAGTCTGAGGCCGCGGAGATGGTGGGCATCACGAAACAGGCTATGAGCCAGCGCCTGGCTGCTGCGGGTTGGCAGGCGGAGCAGGCTGGGTGGAGCCTGGCTGTCCATCTGCTTGCGCGAATCGAGGAGACGTAGCACCGGAATTCTGGGTGCTCACCGACCAGCCAGCGGCGGTATCTTCCTCCGAAATCATCGAAGCTGAAGAACGTTCCCGAGCACGCTTCGAAGTTGGCGACGACGGGGTTGGCCTCTCTGCATCCGATTCCGCCAGCGCCTCGTCTACGGGCTTCTGAGCTTGCGCGTTCGCCGCAGCAACGGCCTCGGCAATTTCAGGCGCCGATTCTGTGGAGAACCAATCATCATCGTCCTGCTGTTCGACGATGGACTTCGTGTCGTCGTCTACAGGATGTGGTTCGTAACGGAAGACCCCTTCGTCATCCTTATTGCCCAGAGCCTTCGCAAATTGCTCGAGGGAATCACCGAACTGCATCGGGATGAGCCAGGTCTTGTTGGAAGAGCCACGAGCCATCTCCGGAAGCTTCTCCAGATATTGGTAGGCCAAGACATCCGGGGTGACTTGTGCGGCCTTGATTGCGGCATTGACCTTCTGAATCGCCTTAGCCTGGCCCTGTGCTTCGAGGTATTTCGCCGCGCGCTCGCCTTCTGCTCGGAGAATCGTCGCCTGTCGCTCTGCTTCTGCAGCGAGAATTTGAGCGGACTTTTCACCCTCTGCGGTGAGAATGCGGGATTGCTTGGCGCCTTCTGCAGTCTTGATGTCGGACTCGCGACGACCCTCGGCGGTGAGAATCGTCGCGCGCTTTTCGCGCTCCGCCTTCATCTGCAGCTCCATCGCCTGCTGAATGGATGGTGGCGGGTCAATAGCTTTCAGCTCCACGCGGGAAATGCGCAGACCCCACTTCGTCGTTGCGGCGTCGAGTTCGCCGCGCAGGCGCCGATTAATCACGTCACGGGAGGTGAGGCACTCCTCTAACGTCATGCCGCCCACGACGTCGCGCAGCGTGGCCACGGAGATTTGCTCGACACCCACGATGTAGTTGTTGACACCGTAGATAGCAGCCGCCGGGTCGTTGATTTGGAAGGTCACAACCGTATCGATTGCGACGGTCAGGTTGTCCTGGGTGATCACAGCTTGTGGCGGGAAGCTGACCACCTGCTCACGTGTGTCCACACGCTCGCGAACGCGGTCGATGAAGGGGACGAGCAGCGTGAGCTCACCGGAGACGGTGCGCTGCCACTTACCCAGGCGCTCGATCACTGCGGCCTCACCTTGCGGTATCAGCGCAATGGACTTGATCACCACGACGATGACCAAGACAAGCAGAATTGCGAAAATGGTGATTGTCAAGGTTTTAAATTCCCTTCCAGACGACGGCGGTGGTTCCGTCGATTTCTAACACTTGGACAGTGTCACCCTGGTTGAAGGTTTCGCCAGGGTGAGCAGCACGAGCGCTCCACAAATCTCCATCGATATTGACCATTCCACCACTAGTGATCGAGGGCCCGACGAGGCTGACGACCTCTGCATGGCGGCCCTCTAGCTCCTTGGGGGAAAAGCTACGGGAGGAGGTGGTGTTGCGGAGACGCTTGCGAAGAACAGGGCGCAGCAGGAAGATACTTGCGATAGCGGAACATGCGAAGACAAGGACTTCTGCCCACAGCGGTATTTCGGCGACGGCGACGCCTGCAGTCACGAGCGCTGCGAGAGCGAGCATGAGGAGCGAGAAATCCATGACGGCGAGCTCAGCTAGAGCTAGCACTCCCGCTGCTATTAACCAGATAATGGGACCCATAGGTCTCACATTAAAGCAGAGTGAGACTGCCGTCAGTGTTCCGGAGGAACCGTTACGAAATCGATAAGTCGCTCCACTGCTCTGATGAGCGAGGAATCTAAGTCTCGGAACGTGTTGACGGATCGGTACACTCGGCGCCAACCATCGCGTGGGTCGCCCCAGCCTAGCCTCTGGCAGACTCCCGTCTTCCAATCCTCGCCACGGGGAACCGTGGGCCATCCGGGAATTCGCACACTGGAGGGCTTTACCGCTTCCCAGATATCGATGTAGGGGTGGCCCGTGACCATCACGTGCGGACCAAGACCTTGGGTGAGCCGTGCTTCCTTTGTGCCTTCGATCAGGTGGTCTGCGAGAACCCCGATACGTCGTTCCGCGGAAGGACGGAATTCAGCGAGCATCTCCGGCAGGTTATCGAGACCTTCGATGAACTCAACGGCAACTCCTTCCACTCGCAGGTCGTGACCCCACACTTTTTCCACGATGGCGGCATCATGGACACCCTCCACCCAGATGCGAGATGGTGCCGCTACTTTGGCGCGGACATGAGCCACGCGGCGGGAGCCGGAATTAGATTGCTGATTGCGGGTGGGGATCAACGAGGGATCTACGTAACGAGTCAAGGTCACTCGCTTGCCTTCGAGAAGAAACCCGCCGGGCTTTATCTTAAACAGTCGGGTCGCCCCGTACCGGTCCTCCAGACGCAGGAAGTCGCCGTCGGCTGTGCGCTCGCCCCCTACTACGGCGCCAACGTAGTCATCCGCATAAACCTCAACCACCATGCCGAGTTCGGTCTTCACCTCGGGGAATGTGGCTTGACGTCGCCGGGCGTGCCCCTGCAGGATGTCCCCGGAGTATTGACTTCGGTAGTCGCCAAAGTTGCTCGCATTCATGGCTGTACACCTTAGGACATGTGGGGTGCATGGTGTTCGGGGCGCACCGAAGGCTAGTTTAGGAATCGTGACTATTCCGGATTCTTCAACCAGTGTACGTGATCAGTTGTGGTCCCCTGTCCAAAACACGTCGGTGTGGTTGGCGTGGTGGGTGCATAATGTCATCAGCACTGATGAACTCCTGGATGCGTTCCGCGCGGTGCAGGGCGCTGTTCATCTCTTCGACGACGCCACCTCTGCCACCCCGCGAGGTCTAATGGATGTGCTGAAACGTGTGCGCGAGGTCAGTGATCGCGCGCCCGTCGGTGTAGAGGAGCGCCCTTTAGTGTCTTTGGTGCTTGCGGGTGCCGGTGATGTACCTCCTCTGCCTGCTCCGTCGGAGGCGGCACAGGCGGTGAATGCTGAAGGTGCGGGAATTGTTCTCGCCGATGAGGACCCAGAACTCACCCACGTGCTTGTCCCTGAGGTTGTTTTTTCCCCTTTTCATGAGGGGGAAGCTGTGCTCTGGCGATGGTACGAGGCGACTGGACCTGTCCCGCCTTTGCCGAATTTCGGACCAGGAGAGGCTGATGAGTACCTGCGGGACGAAATGGACGCTGCGGCGCGGGCGATTGAGTCATCTGTTCATGTGCGGACTCCGCACACCAATGCTCGGTTAGCGGTGGGAAGCCTATCTGATGCCTTTGGGCTCCCCGGTTTGCCAGCGGGAATGGCGAGGCGTGCTGCACAGCTGATGGCTCGCGCTGATTATGCAGCAGCGATTATCGATGTGGCGCGACGATCAAGTCCAGGCCCAAGCCTTGACCCTTATCTTTTGCCTTTGTTGTGTGCGATCCGTCGTGCGCGGATGACGGCGGTTGATTACGCCGTTCGTGAGCTGCTGCGCTAGTCGAGAATCACTCGATCATGCGCACAGCCATGGGGGTCATGCCCCCGTAGCGCACGTCGCTAATCTTGACGACATCACCTGATTGTGGAGCCTCAATCATCTTGCCATCGCCCAGGTAGAGGGCCACGTGCTGGGATCCGCCTGCGCCCCAGAAGAGCATGTCACCGCGCTTGATTTCGGAGACGGGAACTTGGCGGCCGGCGTTGTATTGGGAACCAGAGTAGTGATCTAGCTGGAAGCCCACTGCGTAGAAGGCGTACATCATCAGCCCGGAGCAGTCGAAGCCTACCTTTGCGTAGTCGCCATGGGCGTCGCCCACACCGCCGTCGCGAATACCCAGGGTTGGGCCGTGCCAGTTGCCGCCGCCCCAGGCATATGGCATACCCAGCTGGGACTGGGCGCGCTCGATCACCCGCTCGATCTTGGCGGCTGCATCACCGGAAGTATCGACGGTGTCGTCCGCTTCGGCTGTTGCCTCGCTCGCAGCACCGGATGCGGCGTTGTTAATGCCCTCGGCAATGTCGGAGATTGGATCTGTGGCAGTTGGGGACTCACCGGTTGGTGCGCCGAGTTGTGCTTGAGCCTGATCGTATTGCTGGCCCGCAGTTTCCCGACCTGCAGCTAAAGCGGCGTTCAGGGCGGCAGTCTGGTCCCCGCCTTCGGCGTATGCAGTAAATCCGGCCATTGCCGCTGCACCGCCAGCGCGAAGTAGACCGTCGATAGCGAGCTGGCGTTGTTCATCTCCTTCAGAAGATGCGGCGAACTGAGCTGGCACATTGTTGAGTTGAGCCAGAGCATCTCCAGAGCCGGCGGCAGGCTCGACAGGTGCCTGTGGACCCGCGGGTGCCGCTGCGCCCTCGTTGGTAGCAGGCGTCCGTGGTGCAGTTTCATTTTCCGCAGGTGTTACTACTTCGCCCTGGGCATCAGCTTGTTGAGCGACAGTGGGATCAGTAGCACCGTTCTCCGTGGAATCAGCAGAATCGCCGGCATTATTACTGTTTTGCGCAGGCGTTGCGGCAGAAGTATTGGTGTCTACATCCGCAGCGGATTCGGTGTATGGCGTAATCCCCTGCTGCTCAGCTTGCGTTTCCTCTGGCTGTTCGCCACGCTCTTCAACGCGATTCACCGCTGCCTCAGCAGCGCGGCGCTTGTCCCAGGAGCTAGCGTTCGGCTTGCTCCCTGCCACGGCATTTACGGCCTTACGTGCGGCATTGAGTTTCTTTTGTGCCAGGGACTGGGCTGCGATGAGACGGTCGTACTCACCACGCTTGTTGCGAAGTTCCTTCTGTGAAGAAGTCAGGGCGTCATTGGCGTCATTGTGAGCGCGCACAGCATCGGAAACAGCTTTGTCCGCCGTCGCACGATCATCTCGCAGCTGCGACTCCTCGTTCGCAGTTTGAGTTCGTGCGAGGTCCAGGCGATCTACTGTTCCCTGCTGGCGTTCGGTCGCTAAACGGATATAGGACGCGCGATCGAGCGAGTCCCCCGCAGCATCTTCACCGGCAGCCAAAGTGACCGGAGAGGCATCGCCGCCCGATGCGTAGGCGGAACGGGCAATCTCGTCGAGATCATCCTGCGCCTTCGCTACGGCTTTATCCGAATCAGTGAGGCGGGAACGTGCATCCACTACGGAGTCTTGCGCCTTCTGCGCTTCCTTCTGCGCCTTACTGAGGTCGACTCGCGCCTTATTGGCGGATTCCCTGAGACCACCCATTTCCAGTTCGAGATCGGACACAGCGTCCTTGGCTTCACTGAGCTTATTCACCAAGTCTGCGAGATACGCCTCTGCTGTTACCTGCTCCTCAGCCTTGGCAGGGTGCGCCGCCACCTGGAAAGCCAAACCGGTGGTTACAGCACAAGCCAGCAGGGCGCGGGATGACCGTGCGATGGCGACCGTCTGCAGTTGACGGTTAGCGGAACGTTTAAACACGTTTGCCTCTCCTGTGATGGATTACTCGCAACAGGCACAAGTTCATCCGGTCCGGCTGTCCACACTTCCCCATGCGGTCAGTACCGGTCCCGTCCGAACCAGTTGTCTCAAAAGTCACTTTGAAATCAACCCGTTACAAAAGATGACAGATGGAACCCTAGGACACAGATGAAACCGGTGTGAACTCTTTTCCCCTCATTAACAAACAACACATTTGTATCAGTTGTCACGCTTTGTGGCTTGACCTGCGAAGTTATAGAACTGAAATTTTATTGTGATCTACGTCACAATATAGGTTGATTGCGGCGTGTTGTCTTGATTGAAGGCGATTTCGCATCTCAAGTGTTGAGTCTTGATTAATATTAGTCAACTCGTGAGGCTTGACGGTTGTTGAATGGGTGGCGGTTGTTGTGGCGGATTTCCCCAGTGGCTGATGGTGAAATTGGGCTACCAGTGGCGTGTGTTACTGGAGCGCCTTGTGGGAGCCCTGTGACTTTTGGTGTAGTTGAGCCTTTGGCTTGTGGGGTTGCGGACCCGGGTGAGGCTAGCGGCCTCGCGTCAGTGAACGGCGGGAAAATGTGGCAGCGATAGCGACCGAGCCGATGGCCGCAGTCAAGACGAGAGCGTTGATTCCAGTGAAGTCGGTCTCGGTTCCCTCGAGGCTGTTGATGTAGGTCTCTGCGGCAGTTGGATCGACTTTGTAGTTGATCAAGGATTGCTTCTGTTCGATCTGGCTCCGGGACAGCGTGTCTGAAACAATGCCGGCAGGCCCGTGCGACTGGACAATGACCGTATTGGCTCCTGTCTCGTTCTTTAAAGCCTGCGCGACATCGCGCATGTCTGAGGATGTGGCGCCACGTTTGTTGAGTACCGCGATCTTGGCTATTCCGAGGTTATCGGCAATGCCAGGAGTTGAGTTGCCATTGAGGATGTCCTCGTAATGTTGGACCATCCCCTCCTTGTGCTCTCCATATGAAACCAAAATCTCGGGTGCGATGGTGAGGTTGGAGTTTTTCAGCTCGCCAGCGATCGACTGGACATTGATATCCACAGGGATCATAGATGGGTGCAACCTCGATACATCTAGAAGTAAAAGTGGCCAGCAGAAGTCGGCCGGGAAATCGGTTCTGCCTGGATTTTTACCACCGGAACCTTTTTGGGGGTGATCCCGACACGCGTGTTTCGTGCAGATTAAGAACAGGACAGCCGTACTGTTAGGATTGAGCATGACGTTGCGGGGCAATTACTGCCACAATGGAAGACAGGTTTCCCGCTGATGCGTCCTTGACGATTTGGGACCATCGGGAGCGCTCAATGAGAGGGCTTCGCGCGGTGGCCACACAACGACTACGAGAAGAGACTCAGGAGCACACTGTGACTTCAAGCATCAACTCTTTTGACGCTAAGGGCACTCTGGAGGTCGGCGACAAGTCTTACGAGATTTACCGCCTGTCTGCAGTCCCAGGTATGGAAAAGCTTCCATACTCCCTGAAGGTTCTGGGTGAGAACCTGCTGCGCAACGAGGATGGCGCAAACATCACTCGCGAGCACATCGAAGCTATCGCCAACTGGGATCCATCCGCTGAACCAAGCATCGAGATCCAGTTCACCCCAGCCCGCGTGATCATGCAGGACTTCACCGGCGTGGCCTGCATCGTCGACCTCGCTACCATCCGTGACGCTGTCGTGGCCCTCGGTGGCGACGCTGACCAGGTCAACCCGCTGAACCCGGCTGAGATGGTTATCGACCACTCCGTGATCATCGAGAACTTCGGCGATGAGAACGCACTCGAAGCTAACGTTGCTATCGAGTACCAGCGCAACGACGAGCGCTACAAGTTCCTCCGCTGGGGCACCGGCGCCTTCTCCAACTTCCGCGTTGTGCCTCCAGGAACCGGTATCGTCCACCAGGTCAACATCGAGTACCTGGCACGCTCCGTCTTCGACAACGATGGCGTTGCTTACCCAGACACCTGTGTGGGTACCGATTCCCACACCACTATGGAGAACGGCCTCGGCATCCTGGGCTGGGGTGTTGGTGGCATCGAGGCCGAGGCTGCCATGCTCGGCCAGCCAATCTCCATGCTCATCCCTCGCGTTGTAGGCTTCAAGCTGCACGGTGAGATCCAGCCAGGCGTCACCGCAACCGACGTCGTGCTGACCATCACCGACATGCTTCGCCAGCACGGCGTGGTCGGCAAGTTTGTCGAGTTCTACGGTGCCGGCGTGGCTGAGCTGCCACTGGCTAACCGCGCAACCATCGGCAACATGTCTCCGGAGTTCGGCTCCACCGCCGCGATCTTCCCGATCGACGAGGAGACCGTGAAGTACCTTGAGCTGACCGGCCGCGACCAGGAGACCCTGGATCGCGTCGAGGCTTACGCCAAGGAGCAGGGCATGTGGCTGGACCCAGCTGCAGAGCCAGAGTACTCCGAGTACCTCGAGCTGGACCTGTCCACCGTGGTTCCTTCCATCGCTGGTCCAAAGCGTCCACAGGACCGCATCGAGCTGTCTGACTCCAAGGCACAGTTCCGCAAGGATCTGCACAACTACGTGGATGGTTCCGCTGCCGATTCCACCTCCGGAGAGTTCGATGCTGAGGGTCCTGCCACCGAGAACACCTCCTCCGCTGACGCTGGTACCCCAGCATCTGCCGCAGACGCCAAGGGCAACATCCCATCCGCTGCTGCTTCCGCAGAGGGTCGCCCATCCAACCCAATTGTGGTTGAGTACAACGGCAAGAAGATGGAGCTGGACCACGGCATGGTCGCTATCGCCTCCATCACCTCCTGCACCAACACCTCCAACCCATCCGTGATGATCGGTGCAGGCCTGCTGGCTCGCAAGGCCGCAGAAAAGGGCCTGACCGCAGCTCCATGGGTGAAGACCTCCATGGCCCCTGGTTCCCAGGTTGTCAATGGCTACTACGAGAAGGCTGGTCTGTGGAAGGACCTGGAGGCCATGGGCTTCTACCTCGTGGGCTACGGCTGCACCACCTGTATCGGTAACTCCGGCCCACTGCCAGAGGAAATCTCTGCTGGCATCAACGAGGCAGACCTTTCGGCTACCGCTGTTCTGTCCGGTAACCGTAACTTCGAGGGTCGCATCAACCCAGATGTGAAGATGAACTACCTCGCATCCCCAATCCTGGTTATCGCCTACGCGATCGCCGGCACCATGGACTTCGACTTCGAGACGGATTCCCTGGGCAAGGACAAGGATGGCAACGACGTCTACCTGAAGGACATCTGGCCATCCACCGAGGAGATCGAGGAGACCATCGCCTCCTCCATCACTAAGGAGCTGTACGAGGCTGACTACGCTGACGTCTTCAAGGGTGACGAGCGCTGGCAGAACCTGCAGACCCCAACCGGCAAGACCTTCGATTGGGATGAGAAGTCCACCTACATCCGTCGTGCACCTTACTTCGACGGCATGTCCAAGGATCCACAGCCAGTCTCCGACGTCAAGGGTGCTCGCGTCTTGGCTCTGCTCGGCGATTCCGTCACGACGGACCACATCTCCCCTGCTTCCACCATCAAGCCTGGCACCCCAGCTGCTCAGTACCTGGATGCCAATGGCGTGGAGCGCAAGGACTACAACTCCCTCGGCGCACGTCGTGGTAACCACGAGGTGATGGTCCGCGGTACCTTCGCTAACATCCGTCTGCAGAACCAGCTGCTCGATGGCGTTTCCGGTGGCTACACCCGCGACTTCACCCAGGAGGGTGGACCACAGTCCTACATCTACGACGCTGCGATGAACTACAAGGAGCAGAACACTCCTCTCGTGGTTCTGGGTGGCAAGGAGTACGGCACCGGCTCTTCCCGTGACTGGGCTGCGAAGGGCACCCTGCTGCTCGGCGTGAAGGCTGTCATTGCTGAGTCCTTCGAGCGTATCCACCGCTCTAACCTCATCGGCATGGGCGTTGTCCCACTGCAGTTCCCAGAAGGCGAGTCTTGGAAGTCCCTGGGCATCGACGGCACCGAGACCTTCGACATCACTGGTATCGAGGAGCTCAACAACGGCACCACGCCGAAGACCATCAAGGTCGTCGCTACCAAGGAGAACGGCGAGAAGATCGAGTTCGACGCCGTCACCCGTATCGACACCCCGGGTGAGGCTGACTACTACCGCCACGGCGGCATCCTGCAGTTCGTGCTGCGCAACATGATGGCTGCTAAGTAATTCCCCGCTCGTGGGAATGATTAGCGACCTCGTTGCTGCTCAGTAGAGAGCTTCGTAGGTAGCGTCAAAGGATCCGGCGGCGGGACCGGGAGAGGAACCACCAGGTTTCGCTCTTGGCCCGCCGCCTTTTCCAATGATCGCCTCAGTAGGGAGTCCGCATCGATGGGTTCTGGAGAGGCGATACTCCCCCAAGACAGGAAGCGTGTTTGTGTATGTCCACAATCACTGATCTGAGTTTGGACGAGAAGAAAGAAGAGATTCTCGTTGGTGCCCGTCGCTGTTTCGCAGCCTACGGTTACGAAGGAGCTACCGTCCGTCGTCTTGAAGACGCAACCGGGAAGTCTCGCGGAGCCATCTTTCATCACTTTCGTGACAAGGAAACTCTGTTTCTTGCCCTCGCTCGCGAAGATGCGTCACGCCAAGCCGAACTCGTTGCACGGGAAGGACTCGTAGAAGTCATGCGCGACATGCTCGCGCACCCGGAGCGACATGATTGGTTAGCAACGCGAGTGGAGATCACCAAGATGCTGCGCACCGATGCGAGTTTTCGCGCGCGGTGGCTCAAGCATCAGAAAGTGCTCGATGATGCGGTGCGCGAGCGTCTACGTCATCTCGCCGATATCGGCCGGATGCGTGACGATGTGGATCCATCGGTGATTCACGATTTCCTCGAGACTCTCATGGATGGCTTCATTACCCGGCTGGCTTCCGGTGGTTCCACCGAAGGCCTAGAGGCCGTGTTGGATCTTGCCGAAGGTACGGTGCGATCCCGAAGTTTCGATTGAGTGCTGCTCCCCTCGTGGGGGCGCATTCCTTCAACGTACAGGCGGGTTTCGCGTCTCTGTACCCAGCGAGCCACGGGTGCTCCCAGCTTCGCTAGCCACCAGGCGTGCTTCGAAAACGCCACGCAGCGGCCTGTCACAGTTCCATCGGATGCCAGCTCCACGATGAATGCCTCTTCCCCACACTCCACGTGCCCGGCTAGAGTTCCGTACACCATCACGGTTCGGTGTTTGCTGTGTTCTCGGTAGATGATGGCGCAGGGACTCGTTGTAGGACCGAAGTGAAGGCGCACGATATCCGAGCCCCGTGCGTCTTCTTCGCTACTGAGTTCGACGCCCACGCGTGCATGGCTGTGCGCCCGCCAGGAATTGAGGCGGTAACTCGCGGCCCGAAAGCATGCCTCACCGTGACCCAACACTGCTGAATGATCCACGACATGCCACGCTCGGTCACTGGTGGCGTCGGACATGGAGGCGCCGTTAGCGAGTTCGAGGGTGAACAGGCGCAGGTCGGCGGGGTAAGTCAGGCCGTAGGGACTCATGAATTGAGGATAACTCTCGGGGTCTAGGATGGGAGTCATGTTTGCCATCATGACTGTCACTGGTGCCGATAGCACCGGAATTATCGCTGCGGTGACCACCGCCCTCGCCGAACTAGACGTCAATATCGTCGACGTGTCCCAGACACTCATGTCCGGCTACTTCACGATGATCCTTCGCGTGGAGTTCGATGATCGCCAGACCTCCATTACGGAGATTCAGCAGCGGCTCAAGCCCGTTGCAGAACGGACGCAGCAGGCCATTCGTATCCAGTCGGAAGACCTGTTCACTGCGATGAACGAGATTTAGGTAAGGACCCAAACACAGTGTTCAACCCCAATCGCATCATCGATACGATCGAGATGATCGACAAGTATCGTCTCGATATCCGCACAGTGACCATGGGTATCTCCCTGCTCGGTTGTACCCGCACCACCATGGAAGAAACCTGCCAGGCCATTTACGATCGGGTGACTCGGCAAGCAGCACGTCTCGTGGAGGTGTGCGAGGGCATCGAGGCCGAACTGGGCATCCCGATTGTCAATAAGCGCATTTCAGTGACCCCAATCTCCCTTGTAGTCGCTGGCGTGGAAGGCAACCCCGTGGAAGCCGCAAAGGCACTGGACAAGGCGGCGAAGGAAGTCGGAGTGAACTTCGTCGGAGGCTACTCCGCGCTTGTTGAGAAGGGAGCCACGACCAGTGAAAAGGCTCTGATTCGTTCCATTCCGGAGGCGCTGAGTACTACCGATGTTGTCTGCTCGAGTGTCAATATCGCCACGTCCCGGGCCGGAATCAACATGAATGCTGCCGCACAGATGGGCCGCATCATTAAAGAAGCAGCAGAGCTGACGAAGGAACAGGACGCGATCGCCTGCGCCAAGCTCGTGATCTTCGCTAATTCTGTTGGTGATAATCCGTTCATGGCGGGCGCCTTCCACGGAATTGAGGAACCAGACTGCGTGGTCTCAGTGGGTGTCTCTGGCCCCGGAGTGGTTGATCGTGCACTTGGTGATCTTGAGGGCGCGACGCTGGATCAAGTTGCCGAGGAGATCAAAAAGGCCGCGTTTAAGATCACCCGCGCTGGACAGCTGGTGGGCAACATGGCTTCGGAGCGGCTTGGTGTGCCATTTGGCATCATTGATTTGTCTTTGGCACCGACGGCAGAACTCGGCGACTCGGTGGCTCACATTCTGGAGCATATGGGACTCGACCAGGTTGGAACGCACGGTACTACGGCCGCTCTTGCACTCCTCAACGACGCTGTGAAGAAAGGTGGCATGATGGCATGCTCACGCGTCGGAGGGCTATCCGGTTCCTTTATTCCCGTCTCTGAAGATAAGGGGATGATTGACGCCGTACGTGCCGGCACAATTTCCATGGACAAGTTGGAGGCCATGACCGCCATCTGTTCAGTGGGCTTTGACATGATCGCTATCCCAGGCGACACCCCGGCCGAATCCATCGCGGGCATGATCGCAGATGAGGCCGCTATTGGCGTCATGAACCACAAGACGACCGCCGTTCGAGTCATCCCCGTTCCGGGTAAAAAGCCCGGCGATGACGTGAATTTCGGTGGTCTGCTTGGCTACGCCCCGGTCATTCCAGTGAACACTGTGGGGAACCGTGAGTTCATCCACCGTGGAGGATTCATTCCCGCACCGGTTCATGGTTTCCGAAACTAGCACCCCACTCCCCATCCCCCTGATTCCCATGGCTGAGCACATCGACATTTTCACGCACGCACGAACTGCCCCTCTGATTGACGATCCCAACGGAACAATCGCCCGTTTGATCGACGACGGAAGCTTCGAGCAAGCCTGTACTGTGCCTGCTGGTAGCCCTGCGACGATCGCGGCTTTAGAGTCCAATGGGCGCATGCCCGTTGATGGTCTACGCAGCGGTATGGCTGTTTCCCAGGTTGTGGTGTCAGCGGTCGGGCTGGCATTTATTGCCCTTGGGGTCGTGCTGATTGTTTTTGCACAGGGCACCGGTGCGAGCGTTGCAGGTGTGTTCATTGGGCTCATTGGAGCGCTGCTATGTGGTGTGATGGTGATTTCAGTCCGCAAACGTGTTAGTACAGTGGCGGAACTGTCTAAGGCCTGGGATAACGGCTGGCTACGTTTTGCGCCGGCCCGTGTGGGCGGCGTGTGGATCTCCGGCGTGACACGCCACGGTAACCAACGAGAAGACCGGGATACTGAATACCGCTTCCGGTATCGAGCTCTGGTGGAGGTTTATCCGACGGATGGCACTGCCCCGTTCCGGTTCCACAGTTCAGAATTCACGGCACTCGCTGACCGGCATGGCCGCCCCATGGGGTTGAAAATGGTCGAAGGCCCTCTCGACCATTTCGAACCCGAGTTTTCCAATGGGTGGACGATCGCTCGGTGGATCGCCGGTGATTCAGACTCCGCGACGATCACTACGGATCTTTCCTTGGCGCAAATCAAGGCGGCATTGGCCGCATCAAATCCGAAGGCTGGCTACTAGACCCGTCAACGCGCAGCTCGAAGATAGTCGAGCAATGGGGATAGGCGTGGTGCAATCCGACTGCGCAGGATGATGTCCGTGCGTACGCGTTCCACTCCTGGGACAGACATCATTGCGATCGTGATGCGCTCAAGGTGCTGTAGGTCAGTCGCGACGACGCGGCAGGTCAGATCCTCCGCTCCCGCGGTGGAGTCCGCGTAGAGAATGAAAGGGATCTTCTCCAAGTGGGCGACTGCTGCGTCCAACTGCTGCTGTTTTAGCTTCAGATGAACATCGGCTGCGAGATCGAACCCGAGCGCGGCTGGGTTTATGCTCGGAGCGTAGCTGTCGATGACATGCTTGGCCACCATCTTGTCCAAGCGGGCCTGGACGGTGCCACGGGCGATCCCGAGCCGTCGAGCGTACTCACGGACACCTGCTCGAGGTTCTCGTCGCAGTAATTGAAGAATGTCGATATCTAGCTTGTCATAGTCGTGGCTGATCTTTGACATTGTGGTCCTCTAATTGCTGAGTTCGGCCTCTCCGGTGTGTAGTTAACCATCATTGTTTGTGTACCAATGGTACAGTTTTGTCGCCAAAATGAGTTGCTTTTCAAGCACATGGTATCGACCTGTCTGGCAACTCTGGATGCTTTGCCTGTCGATTTTTAGAGTGTGAAGCACGACACATCCAGGTTTATCGTCAATCACACAAGCAGGCAGCCATGACCTCCACACTCAATCATCACCCAGCTACAACAGGCGCGGATCTCGACGTGTCACGCTCGTCGCGCCACATTGATGACCTACTTCTTCGCCGTTACACGGCGCATCGCGGAGCTGTTCATCTCACGGGTATTCAAGCACTCGTGCGCATGATCATCGATAGACAGAGAGCCGACGCTGCTATCGGCTTGCGAACATCGAGTTACGTCAGCGGCTATGAAGGGTCTCCCCTGGCAGGATATGACCTTGAACTCGCACGCCAGTCAAGATTGCTCGAAGAGCATGCGATCTTTCACCAGCCGGGACTTAACGAGGAGCTGGCGGCCACCGCCGTCGAGGGATCACAGCTCACCGATGTCGGAACCCTCAAGGAGGGCATCGACGGGGTTGTGGGCTACTGGTACGGCAAAGCTCCTGGACTCGACCGCGCAGCCGATGCTCTGCGTCACGCCGTGATGAGCGGTACCTCTGGACGCGGTGGCGCAGTCGCTATTGTCGGTGACGATCCCACCGCCAAGTCCTCCTCTATTCCTTCCAACTCCAGTCGGCTCTTGGCTGATTTAGGGATGCCCACACTTGTTCCTGCCGATGCTTCCGATGTCCTCACCCTGGGGACTCATGCTGCGTGGCTGTCTCGTGAATCCGGATTGTGGACCGCCTTGCGTGTCACGACCGCCGTGGCTGATGGTTCTGCCACCGTGGTGTTGGACGACGTCACTGCTCCCACTCCCCCAGAAGACCCTCATCAACCGCATGCGAGGGTGCTGGGGAAGCCTCTTTTGGCGCTAGATGCTTCCCGTACAGGTAGGCGATTGGATAGAGCCATTGCTTATGCGCGTAAGCATCATCTCAACCGCCTAGTACAGGCTAGCTCAGAGGACGTCCTCGGCATTATTGCCTCCGGTGCAGCCTACTTGGAAGTCGCCCAGTGCCTGCGAACGTTGGGAAACGGAGACTGCCCGCCAAAGGTACGCCTTCTTCGCCTGGGGATGACCTATCCGCTGGATCCAAACGAACTGGAAGAATTTGCGCGAGGCTTGCAGACAATCGTTGTTGCCGAGGATTTGGGGACGCACCTCACGGAGACAGTGCGCACCGTACTTTATGGCTGTGAGGAACACCCGCAGGTTGTGCACACAACTACACCGCAGAAGCAGCTGCCGAAGCTCCTGCATGGTGTGGGGATTGAGGTTGCGGTGACACCCTCCCCAGCCCTTCGGCGTCCGCTGCCTTTAGCGGTGGCGCAGCGTACTCCCCATTTCTGCTCTGGCTGTCCCCACAATGCATCGACACGCACGTCTGCAGACCAACTCGTTGGCGCGGGCATCGGCTGCCACGCAATGGTGCTGCTCATGGACGAAAAGAGGGTGGGCAACGTTATTGGTACCGCGCAGATGGGTGGCGAAGGTGGCCATTGGATTGGCATGAGTCCTTTTGTGCAGGAGAAACACCTGATTCAAAACCTCGGTGACGGTACATTTTGGCATTCGGGCTCTCTCGCCATTCGCGCACTCGTGGCGTCGAACGTCAACATCACGGTGAAATTGCTGCACAACGGCACGGTCGCCATGACGGGCGGACAGGACGCTATTGGCAGTCGAGGGCTAGGAAGCGCAATTGAGATGCTTCGCGCTGAGGGCGTGAGGAGAATCGTCGTCACGACGGATGATGTGGCCCGAACGAGGAAAATGCTTCCACGGGGCGTCGATATTCGACACCGCAGTGAATTGTCGCAAGTGCAGGAGGAACTGGGTGCCCTTGATGGAGTGACAGTGCTTGTTCATGATCAGCACTGTGCAGCCGAAAAACGCCGATTTCGCAACCGGGGGCAGGCTGTGAAGGCATCTGTTGCGGTGGAGATCAACCCTCGCATATGTGAAGGATGCGGAGATTGCGGCGAAAAGTCAGGATGCCTTTCCGTGAAGCCGATTGATACTGCATTCGGTCGAAAAACAGCTATTGACCAAACTAGTTGCAATGCTGATTACACGTGCCTCAGTGGAGACTGCCCCGCTTTTGTGACAATTACCCAGCAAGAAAAACGCGCGGAGACGGTGGCGGAGAGTAGCGCTGCGGACCAGCGAGATGCACAGGAACCTAACGCGCAGGTTGAGGAGCTAGCAGTGGGAATGGCTCAACCGATCGATGCGGCGGAGTTGCCGGAACCACAGCAACCGAAGATCGGAAACCGCCAAGCCTATAGTGTGCGTGTCGCCGGAGTGGGCGGCACAGGGGTTCTCACCGTTGCTGCGGTTCTCGCCACTGCTGCGCAGCGCGATGGATTATTCGTGCGTGGTCAGGACATGACAGGCTTGGCCCAAAAAGGCGGCGCCGTGATCAGCGACGTTCGCTTCACGACGACATTCATGGATCATCCTGGCCACCTTCCGATTGGTGGAGCCGATGTGCTGCTGGGGCTCGATAGCCTGACGAGCGTCGAGACCAATACACTCGAGGTGCTCGATCCGGGACGGACCACTGCTATCATCTCGACCACGGAGTCGCCCACGGGGCGGATGGTTACTGACGTGCACGCCCCACGAACTTCGGTGGATGCTTTGAGCGATGCCCTCAGTAGTCGTGTGAAGCGTGCGATCTCCATGGATGCCGGTGAGATCTCCTCACGTTTATTCGGTATGTCCACTTATCAGACGATGGTTATGCTTGGGGCTGCAGTTCAAGCTGGTGTGATACCGGTTAGTCCCTGCTCCGTTGAGGCGGCTGTGCGAGCGAACGGCCGCAGCAGCGAATGTAATGTGCAGGCATTCCGCCGCGGGCGCCAACTTATTGCGGATCCGAATTCGCTGGAATCGTTACTGGCAAATAACTTGCACTGCGTGCCCGAACAATCGGCTCCGGAGACCTGGCAAGAGGATATGGAAATGCGCGCCAAAGAACTGGCGGCCTGGGGTAATGAAACTCTCGCGGAACGCTACCGTCAGGACGTGCAGGCAATCGCCGAGGCGGAAAGCCGTGTCGATCCTTCTTCTGAGAGTTTGACGAAGGCGGCGACTTTTGGCTTCCATAAATTGCAAGCTTATAAGGACGAATATGAGGTCGCGCGGCTAGCAACAGATCCGAGCTATCTCGCAGATCTTGAACGTCGATACGGTGCAGGAGCCACAATAAAGATCCAACTGCATCCGCCCATTCTGCGGGCGATGGGAATGCGCAAAAAGATTGGTGTGAGTACGCGGCTCGTTCCGGTTTTCAGGATGTTGGCTGCGGCCAAGCGCGTGCGTGGTACGGCCTTAGATATTTTCGGATACTCCACGCAGCGCAAGGTGGAACGTGAACTCAGCGAGGTCTACCGCACGACCCTGCTTCGGCTGGCACAGCAGATGGTCACCAAGGAGGACCTAGCGCACCTGACGGAGCTCGCTGCAGGAGCTGATTCGGTGCGCGGTTATGAGGAGCTGAAGATCAACTCAGCGCGCACCTTTTTGGCAAGGCTGAAAAGTCATCTGCCAGAAAACCAGGAAAAATCTAGGAAATAGACCAAGCTGTCTGCTATTCTGACGGGGTGAAATTCATTCTACTCTCCCCGCGCCGCGGTGAGGACGTCATTGCCGCAGAATACGATGACTTCCTCACATTCACCGGCCTGCGCCCAGATCAGCTGGAAGCACGCGTGCTCGACGAAGCAGATAGCGAGCTGGGAGATTTCACTGGAGTCACCGGAGTATTTATCGGCGGCAGCCCCTTTACCATCACCTCACCTGTGGACGATGTGTGGCAGCCAGCGGTCTCGCGGAGGCTGGCCGACTTCGTTAAGGACACCCTCGAGCATCGCCGCTTCCCCATTTTCGCGGCATGCTACGGCACCAGTATGCTGGCGCATTACTTGGGCGGACGGGTTGGCCAAACTCACAGCGAGGAACCGGGGCCGTCCCGCGTCATCCTTACCGAGGAAGCGTCACGGGATCCGCTCGTCCGCGATCTTCCCTCCGAGTTTCTAGGGATGTCGGGTCACAAAGATTCGGTTGAGCAACTCCCTCCAGAGGCCGTTCTTCTTGCCACCGGCCCCACGTGTCCTGTGCAGATGTATCGCTTAGGCAGCAATGTATGGGTGAGCCAATTCCACCCCGAGATGGATGGAGCCCGCATTCTTAAGCGCCTCAGCTTTTACGAGGACGACGGTTACTACGAGGAGGGACGAGCGGAGGAGGTTCATGCCCAGCTCCTCGGACACGATACCCGTGTCTCCAACTCTCTCCTCCACCGCTTCGTGGAGCATGCCGCATCCTTGTGCGCCGCAGCTTAACTACGCGAGTTCCACGATCTCCATGTACTCGTCGTTCCATAGATCCTCCGTGCCGTCTGGCAACACGATAACGCGCTCGGGATCCAGGGCCTTCACCGCACCTGGGTCGTGCGTGACCAACACTACAGCCCCGGTGTAGGTCCGAAGGGCATCCAGTACCTGCTCGCGTGATTGCGGGTCGAGGTTATTCGTCGGCTCGTCCAGCAACAAGACGTTCGCTCGGGAGCTGACGAGAGTAGCCAAGGAGAGTCGAGTTTTCTCGCCTCCGGACAGCGTGCCAGCAGGCTGGTTCAGTTGCTCCCCGGAGAACATGAATGCGCCCAGCAGCCCGCGGAGATCCTGCTCCCCCGCGTCTGGGCAGGCTGAGATCGCGTTTTCCCACACGGTCTTAGCCCCGTCGATGTTGTCGTGCTCCTGGGCGAAATAACCAATCTTCAGGCCGTAGCCGGTGACCACACCGCCCTCGCCATCGACGCGCTCGACACCGGCGAGTAGTTTGAGCAAAGTCGTCTTTCCGGCGCCGTTAAAACCAAGAACGACGACACGGCTACCCTTGTCGATGGCAAGGTCGACACCCGCGAAGACCTCAAGCGAGCCATACATTTTGGTCAGCCCCTTGGCATTGAGAGGCGTCTTGCCGCACTTTGCTGGCTCGGGGAAGCTGATATTGGCTACACGATCCTCCACACGGACTTCGTCGAGCTCGTTCATCAGGCGCTCAGCGCGTGCTGCCATTTGCTTGGCGGCCTTCGCCTTGGTTGCCTTGGCGCCAAGTTTCGCAGCCTGCTGCTGCAGAGCTCCAGCTTTCTTTTCCGCGTTCGCGCGCTCGCGACGCCGGCGTGCCTCGTCGGTTGCGCGGGCGTCCAGGTATTTCTTCCAACCCATGTTGTAGACATCGGCTTCCGCGCGGACCGCATCGAGGAACCAAATTTTGTTGCACACGGCTTCCAGAAGCTCAACGTCGTGGCTGATCATGATAAGTCCGCCGTCGTGCTTCATGAGGAATTCACGCAGCCAGGTGATCGAGTCGGCATCCAGGTGGTTTGTTGGCTCATCGAGGAGCAACGTGGTCTGGGAACGCCCTGAACCTGAGGTCGCAGCGAAAAGGATTTGGGCTAATTCCACGCGGCGACGCTGACCACCGGAGAGAGTCTTGAGTTGCTGGTCTAGGACTCGTTCCGGCAGGCCTAGTGCGTCGCAAATGCGGGCGGCTTCACTGTCGGCCTCATAACCTCCGAGTGCGTGGTACTTCTCCTCCATCCTCGAATATTTGAGGATTGCGGCGTCCCGTTCCGAGTCGTTACCGGTGGTTTCCATGATTTCCTGTTGGCGATCCATTGTCCGGCGGATCTGGTCGAGTCCCCGCGCAGAAAGAACGCGGTCGCGCGCCGTCTGCTCAATATCGCCTTCCTTGGAGTCCTGAGGGAGGTAGCCAAATTCTCCGCTCCGGATCACCTTGCCACCGTAAGGTTCGCCTTCACCGGCGAGAATACGCATTGTCGTGGTCTTGCCAGCACCGTTGCGGCCGACGAGGCCAATACGGTCGCCGGGTTGCACGCGAAGGTGTTGTCCCGGTGCGTCTAGGAGGGTGCGGGCACCTACGCGTACTTCGAGGTCTTCGGTCACAATCACAACCGTCTACGGTATCACCCCCTCTGCGTTGGGTATGTATTCTCTTTGTGATGCCTGAGTTGTTGATTCGCGGAGCCGGCCCCGCGGGGGCTGTCCTCGCCCTGCGCGCCCGTGCCAAAGGATGGAGTGTCACCCTCGCTGATCCCCGTGTGGAGGAATCTGGCCATCTTCCTGTATGGCCGGCCACTTACGGAGCCTTAGAGCCTGAACTGCCGGAATGGGCTCTGGAGTTTTTCGACGATCCGGTGGCGATGAAGGTCCGCACTTGCGTCGAAAATGACGCTGCCTTCGCCTACCGCATGCTCAACACTGGAACTCTACGCTCGGCGGTGGAGACTTCCGGCGCGCGAATCATTCCAGCAACAGAACACAACCCAGAGGATGCGCACTTTCGGTGCGTGGCTGATTGCACGGGTGCTCCCGTTCACGACTCAGTGGTGTGGCAGGTCGCTGTGGGGTATGTCATCCCGTTTTCTTTTTTCGACGCCACGCGTGGCGCGCCAGAACCGGTGTTCATGGATTGGTCTGACTCGACCGGGTCGCAGCCGAGTTTCCTCTATATCCAGCACGTCAGTGATGGGGTGCTCTTCGAGGAAACAATCCTCGCTACCCACTCCGAGCCGAAGGAAGTCTTGCCCGTTCTCGAGCAGCGACTTTGGCGGCGCCTCAATGCGAAATACCCAGACCTACAATTGCCACAGCTAGGTCAGGAATGGCCGCGATCCCAGACCTTCAGTCGCCGCGAACTTGTGGCCATTCCCATGGGGACGCGAAGGTCGGCCTTTACACGGGTGACTGCAGAGCATCCACGACGAGTATGTTTCGGTGCAGCGGGCGGGCTCATTCATCCGGCCACCGGCTATTCGATTGGCGGTTCCTTCGCCAACGCCGACCGTGTGCTTGAGGGGCTTGCTGCCAGTGATGGACACGTGGCGTCGTCGGCTTGGGGATGGGCGGATCGCCTGAACGCTGAATTGGCGCGTGCCCTCCGTCGTCTCGGAGCGGAGTTAATCACACTCGCCGATGGCGAAACTTTGCGGAGTTTCTTCGATGCCTTTTTCCGTCTCCCCCGCGAGCGCCAACTCGCATACCTTACTGGACACGATGGCCGCGAAGTCGCGCGTACCATGTGGGCACTGCGCGCGTACACGGGCTTTCGCCACCCATTTCTCTTGCCCTTATGGAAAACACCGCGGCGCGTACTGCGCGCGGTGAAGAATAAATAGACGAAGAATCGACGAACTACGGCGAGCTACACGGAGAAGCCCAGGTAGCGCAGCTGCTCGCGGCCCTCTTCGTTAATCATCTGCGGGCCCCACGCAGGGGTCCACACCCAGTTGATGCGCAGCTCTGAAATCTCCTGGAGAGTACCCACCACGGCCGATTGAGCCTGATCCTCGATCATGTCGGTCAAAGGACATGCCGGGGAGGTCAGCGTCATATTGACGACCGCCGTCGTTCCTTCAACCCAGGTATCGTAAACGAGGCCGAGGTCAACCACGTTAATGCCGAGCTCGGGGTCAATGACATCCATGAGGCAGTCTTCGATCTTGCCCGCCAACTCCACCTGCTCGGGTGTCTGCTCGGCTGGGGGCTGAGGGACCTCGTTGATTGGGTTAGGGTCCATCTCCGGTGCGGAGGGATTGGGGTTCTCCGCGGCTGGGGCCTCGGGGGTGTTGTTCGCGGTGTTATCAGTCATTTTCTTGTCCTTCGTCAGTGTTGGTTTGTCGCGAGTGTGACGGGTGGAATCGGGCGAAGATTGCCTCTATTCAGTCTCAGTAGGCTTAGCCCCCGCATCGTACGCTGCGGCTTCGAAGGCCTTCCACCCCAGCAGGGCACACTTCACACGGGCTGGGTATTTGGAAACACCGGAGAACGCTACCCCGTCGCCGATGATCTCGTCATCGCCCTCAACCTTGCCCCTGGAGGTGATCATGCGCTCGAATTCAGCGAGCTTCGCGAATGCCTCGTCGACGGGCTGCCCCACGATCTCCTCCGCCATGACGGAAGTGGAGGCTTGACTGATAGAGCAGCCAACAGCTTCATAGGACACATCGGCGACGGTCTTCTTGTCCTCGCTGAGTGTGACACGCAAAGTCAGTTCGTCACCGCAGGAAGTGTTCACATGGTGAACCTCGGCGTTGAAGGGCTCGCGAAGTCCGGAATGCTGCGGGTGCTTGTAGTGGTCCAGGATCACTTCCTGGTACATCTGCTCAAGTTTCATAGGAAAGTACTTCTGTGAGAAAACTAATCTTCGGCCGTACCGAAGAATTTCTGCGCGTGTCGAATGGCCGCCACCAGCTGATCCACTTCGTCACGGGTGTTGTAAACGTAAAAGCTAGCGCGCGCGGTGGCTTGGACCTTCATACATGTGTGCACGGGCCACGCGCAATGGTGGCCCACACGAATGCACACGCCACGATCGTCCAGCACCTGGCCTAGATCGTGGGGATGAATGCCTTCGACAACAAAGCTCACCGCCGAGCCTCGGTTATCCGCGGTGGCCGGACCAACCAAGCGCAGATCGGGGATCTGCTGTAGCTGCTCCAAGGCGTAGACAGTGAGATCATGCTCGTGAGCCGCGACCTTGTCCATGCCGAGAGCATCGAGGTAACGCACCGCGGCGCCTAAGCCAACGACCTGGCTAGTCATCTGTGTACCGGCTTCGAAGCGCTGTGGGGCGACAGTGAACGTGGTGCCCTCCATGGTGACCTTCTCCACCATTGAACCGCCGGTGAGAAAAGGAGGCAGTGCGTCCAAGATCTCCGACTTACCGTAGAGCACGCCGACCCCGTTCGGGCCAAGCATTTTGTGGCCTGAAAAGGCGGCGAAGTCCACGTCGAGGGCGTGGAAATCCACCGCCATGTGAGGTACCGACTGGCACGCATCGAGGACGAATAGCGCCCCGACGGCGTGAGCGCGACGCACTGCCTCTTCAACATCCAAGACTGCGCCGGTGACATTCGACTGGTGCGTGAGGGCAACAATCTTGGTCTTTTCGCTGAGCTCTAGGCTGTTCAGGTCAATACGCCCATCGTCCGTGAGAGAGTACCAGCGCAGAGTGGCACCCGTGCGTGAAGCTAATTCCTGCCAAGGAACCAGATTGGCATGGTGCTCGAGTTCCGAGACAACGATCTCATCGCCCTGCCCCACCGTCCACTCCCCTGAACGCTCATCGCCGAGGATGTAGGCGACCTCGTTGAGCGCTTCGGTGGCGTTCTTCGTAAACGCCAGTTCGTGGAAATCTGCCCCAACGAAGTTAGCGATGGATTCGCGTGCTTCTTCGTAGGCATCAGTGGCCTCTTCAGCGATTTCGTAGGCGCCACGGTGAACTGGTGCATTGTGCCGCGTGAGGAAGTCGCGTTCGGCATCCAAAACCTGAACCGGGCGCTGTGAGGTCGCTCCGGAGTCTAAGTAGACGAGGGGGCGGCCATCACGGACTGTGCGGGCCAGGATTGGGAAATCCTTCCTGATCGCGATGGTGTCCAATGATGTGCTCATGACTGGAGGGAACTCCTTGAAGTCGGTGTAAAAACTTGGTGACAAAGGCCTGGCCAACGCATTTATCTGAGGAATACCTTTGGCGACGGGAAACGTCGCCAAATGCGGTGACCAGGCAAGCTAGCGACGCACTGTCACGTGGTGCGCCGCCTTAAGGAATCGCGGCGAGGAATGTCCTAAACGAACTGCTCGTAGCCCTCTTCCTCAAGCTGCAGGGCCAGCTCAGGTCCACCGGACTTGACGATCTTGCCCTTGGAGAACACGTGAACGAAGTCTGGCTTCACGTAGTTCAGGATGCGCTGGTAGTGGGTAATCATGACTACGCCACCATTCTCGCGCTCCTTGTAGCGATTAATGCCTTCGGAGACGACGCGCAGCGCATCGACGTCGAGGCCGGAGTCGGTCTCGTCGAGGACGGCGAAACGTGGCTTGAGCAGGCCGAGCTGCAGGACCTCGTGGCGCTTCTTCTCGCCACCGGAGAAGCCTTCGTTGACGGATCGCTCGGAGAAGGATGGGTCGATGGACAGCTCCTCCATGGCGCCTCGTGCTTCCTTGACCCAGTCGCGGATCTTCGGAGCTTCACCGCGTACGGCGGTAGCAGCGGAACGCAGGAAGTTTGCCATGGACACGCCAGGAACCTCAGTTGGGTACTGCATTGCTAGGAAGAGGCCAGCTCGAGCGCGCTCATCCACCTCCATCTCCAGAATGTTCTCGCCATCCAGCAGAACCTCACCTTCGGTGATCTCGTAGCGAGGGTGGCCAGCGATGGCGTAAGACAGAGTGGACTTACCGGAGCCATTCGGTCCCATGATGGCGTGAGTCTCGCCGGAGTTCACGGTGAGGTTAACGCCGTGAAGAATTGGCTTCGGAGCTTCGTTCTCGTCCGCCGGAACAACCTGTGCGTGCAGGTTCTTGATCTCAAGAGTGCTCATTGTAGTTAAAGCTTTCCTTCTGTTTGAAATGAGTGTGTGTCTGAAGCGTTTGGTGTTGAAAGGCTGCTAGAGAACTGTGTTCTCCAGCTCTTCAGCCACCTTGTTTTCAAGCTGTTCACGGACAGACTCCAGCGGAATGCGCTTGATGACATCGGTGAAGAAGCCACGCACGATGAGCATCTTGGCAGCTGCGGCAGGGATGCCTCGGGACTGCATGTAGAACATCTGCTCGTCATCGAATCGACCGACGGTTGCAGCGTGGCCAGCTCCGACAATCTCGCCGGTCTGAATTTCCAAGTTCGGCACGGAGTCCGCACGGGCACCCTTGGTGAGCACCAGGTTGTTGTTCTTTTCGTAGGTGTCAGTACCGGTTGCCTCCGGACGGATCAGCACATCGCCGATCCATGCCGTGCGTGCATCGCGTGCCTCTGCACCCTTCTCCGGCTCTCCCTGCAGCGCGCCCTTGTACAAAACATTGGAGCGGCAGTTCTGGATGGAGTGATCGACTAGCAGGCGCTGCTCGAAGTATTGGCCAGCATCGGCGAAGTAGAGGCCGAGAAGCTCGGCATCACCGCCGGGAGCGGTGTAGCGCACGTGTGGTACGGAGCGAACCACATCGCCACCGAAGGCAGCGTAGTAATGGCGCACGGTAGCATCGCGACCAACCTGGATATGGGAGTTGGACAGGTGAACTCCGTCGCGGTTCCAGTCTTCGAAGACGACTGTGGTCAGCTTGGCACCATCACCGACAACGAACTCAATGTTGTCGGAATGCGCACCAGAGCCGGCGTACTTCACGATGACAACAGCCTCTGCGTGGGTGTCCAATTCGACGACCAGAGAACCGTAAGAAACCTTTTCCTCGCCTGCACCAGTGATGGTGATGGTGACCGGATCGGTGAGAACTGTGTCCTTAGCGACCTTGATGTAATCGGCCTTCGTGGTCTCCGACCAGGCTTGGGCTGCGGCGCGGTCAACAGGGGCGCCTGCGCGGCCGATGCGCTCATCGGAAGGATCCAGTTCCTCGTAACTCACGCCTTCGGGTGCCTGGACATCAATGTTTGCGCGTTCACCGGCGGCTGCGGTGCCGTCGTGTAGACCGTGAAGTCGGCGCAACGGGGTAAAGCGCCAGTCCTCATCCTTACCCTTAGGGATGGAGAAGTCCTCGACGTTGAAAGAGGTGAAACGGTCACCCTTGGTTTGGTGTTCAGTTCCAGCCTTGACCGGGGTGATAGTTGCCTCGGTTTCAGTAAGCGGGGTGGTCATCGTGCTTAGCCCACCGATCCTTCCATCTGCAGTTCAATGAGTCGGTTCAGCTCCAGTGCGTACTCCATAGGGAGTTCCTTGGCGATCGGTTCCACAAAGCCGCGAACGATCATTGCCATGGCCTCGTCCTCTTCGATGCCACGCGACATCAGGTAGAAGAGCTGATCCTCGGACACCTGGGAAACAGTTGCTTCGTGACCCAAGGTGACGTGGTCGTTTCGGATGTCGTTGTACGGGTAAGTGTCGGAGCGGGAGACAGAGTCCACCAGCAGGGCATCACATTCCACGTTGGAGGCGGAGTGGTGCGCTTCCTTATTGATCTGGACCAGGCCGCGGTAGGCCGCACGTCCGCCGGAACGAGCCACGGACTTCGACACGATGTTGGAGGAAGTGTGAGGTGCCATATGCACCATCTTGGCGCCGGTGTCCTGGAACTGCCCTTCGCCAGCGAAGGCGACGGAGAGTACCTCACCCTTGGCGTAAGGACCCGTCATCCACACGGCTGGGTACTTCATGGTGACCTTGGAACCGATGTTGCCATCGACCCATTCCATCGTTGCGCCCTCTTCACACTTGGTGCGCTTGGTGACGAGGTTGTAAACGTTATTGGACCAGTTCTGGATGGTCGTGTAGCGGCAACGTCCGCCCTTCTTCACGATGATCTCCACCACTGCGGAGTGAAGGGAATCAGTCTTGTAGATCGGGGCGGTGCAGCCCTCGACATAGTGCACGTAGGCATCTTCATCGACGATGATGAGAGTGCGCTCGAACTGGCCCATGTTCTCGGTGTTGATGCGGAAGTAGGCCTGCAGAGGGATATCTACGTGGACGCCCTTCGGCACGTAGATGAATGAACCGCCGGACCACACTGCGGTATTCAGTGCAGAGAACTTATTGTCACCAGCTGGAATCACGGAGCCGAAGTACTCTTCGAAAAGTTCCGGGTAATCGCGGAGGCCCGTGTCGGTGTCGACGAATATGACACCCTGGCTCTCCAGATCTTCCCGAATCTGGTGGTAGACAACCTCGGACTCGTACTGGGCGGCAACGCCGGCGACCAAACGCTGACGCTCTGCCTCAGGAATGCCGAGCTTGTCGTAGGTATTTTTGATGTCTTCAGGTAGGTCTTCCCAGGTCTGAGCCTGCTTCTCCGTGGAACGCACGAAGTACTTGATCTGGTCGAAGTCGATGCCGGAGAGATCCGCGCCCCAGGTCGGTAAAGGCTTCTTATCGAAGATTTCGAGAGCCTTCAAACGGCGTTGGAGCATCCACTCCGGCTCGTTCTTCTTGGCGGAGATGTCACGAACGACCTCTTCATTGAGGCCACGACGTGCGGAAACGCCTGCGACGTCGGAATCGTGCCAACCGTAGCCATAGGCGCCGATGGAGTTGATGATCTCCTCGTCGGTCTGTGGTTGCTGTGCAGCTTGAGTCATATTTTAACTTTCCTTCTTGGGGGAAGGGTGAATCGTTGTCAGCGGAATATGGGTGGTGCAAATGCCATTGCCGTCGGCAATAGTAGCCAGCGGTTGTGTATGTTGTCCGAGCAGTTCCGCAACCACCCGGTGTTCCGCCGCGCACAGTTCAGGGAACTCTTGCGCGACATCCTGGATGGGGCAATGGTGGCGACAAATCTGAACGCCACCGGCAGCATTTCCAACCGTCGCAGCATATCCCTTCTCGGTGAGCGCATCGGCGATCGCCCTAGCCTTGGCGATGACCTTGTCGTCATCCTCGGAGGAATGTGCGAAGGTGGTGCTCCCCTGCTCGTCGTCGTCAATATCGCCGAGTAGATCGTGGATGCGTTGGGCAGCGAAATCTTCCACTGCTTCTTCGCCTCCAGCCTGCCTCAGCGCACGGAGCGCGAGTAGCGCCAGGGTGTCGTAATCATGGCCAAATTGGGATCGCCCGGCATCGGTAAGCCGGAACATCTTGGCAGGGCGGCCTCGCTGGCCGGAGCGCGGAACACTGACGATTTCTGCGTGGCCGTCGGCAACAATATTGTCTAGATGTCGCCGTACACCCGCGGCACTGAGCCCAAACTCTTCGCTGATGTCCGTTGCGCTGACCGGTCCATGGCGCAGCACATGGAGCAAAATGCGGTGTCGAGTATCGTGATCGCTCACTTGGGTGGACACCTCTTTTCCTCGTTGCTTTTCGTGCTGGTACGGGTTCGCCCAACACATGATTAGACAACACGAATGTTACTTAAATGATTTCATCTGTCTACTAAGGTATGCCTTTGTTTTTGCCGGTCTTGATAGGTTTCACCGCATAATCCCTGCGCTTGCAAGTCCGCTCGCGAAAAAATCGCTGCAAATCTGTTGAGTGCACGGCTTGCCAATCTACGGAATCCTCACTCCGAATCAGTAGACTTCACATTCATGACTGACGATCATCGCCACTCGCGGCTTACGAAGGTGCGCCCTTTGCAGGCGTTGGCCTCGCAGCTGCCGCATCTGGGGTTGGCGGGCTCGCGAAGCGCGCACTTGCATAAGGATGATGTGGCATCCGCCACTTATTCGGAGAGTGGCTCTGACTCTTCGACACCGGATGGCCGCTCTGCTGTGCCGGGCAATGAGCCAGCGTTCCCACTCGACGCTCCTCATCGGATGCGTCTCCGACTAGCAATGTTTCTCGGAACAGTCGGAGCCTTCATCATTGCTCTGGGCGGCTTGGGTGCTGGTGCGTTCCCAGTCCTCCTCAATCCTTTGAGGCAAGTGGCGTTCGTAGGCACTTTCTCCCGCATGCTGCATAGCGCAACTGTCCTTGTGTTCCTAGGCATTGGGCTGCTCGTCATAGGTTGGCTCCTTATCGCCCGCTTCTGTGTGAATACGCGAAGCCGCCAGGCACGCTTGGTTCCATTAAGCATCCTCTGGCGGACGTTCGCGGCCTGGGTGATTCCGCTTTTTGTGACAGCTCCCCTGTTTACTCAGGACATCTACTCCTACCTGGCACAGGGATCCATTGCCGCCCGCGGATGGGATCCTTATTCCGCAGGACCTGTGGATCTGTTGGGCGCTCAGGATCCACTGGCACGCTCAGTGCCTCTGATGTGGAGTCATTCTCCCGCTCCGTACGGTCCGACGGCACTGGGCTACGGTGCCGTCATTTCCTGGCTCACGAATGATCATTTCGTGGCAGGAATACTCCTCCATCGACTCGTGTCGATTATGGGGCTGGCACTCGCCGGATGGGCGCTCGTGCGGCTCGCGCGCCGATGCTCCGTACCGCCACAGACTGCGTTGTGGCTCGGAGTTCTCAATCCTTTGGCCTTGCTTCACCTCGTCGGCGGCATCCACAACGAGGCAGCGATGCTCGGACTGCTGCTGGCCGGCATGGAGCTCGTTTTGCGTGGTGTGGACCGTCTCGACCGTCCTCAGGCTAGCCGGTGGATCCTCATTGTCGCTGGCCTGACGCTCATTACAGGTGCTGGTCTTGTCAAGGTCACGGCCTTGATGGCTTTAGGATTTGCGGGGGTGGCAATAGCGCGCTGGTTCGGTGGCACGATCAAAGACCTGTTTGTCTCGGCATTCATTTGTTCGGGCGTCGCCACTGTCGTCGTCGTAGCTATGTCGTTGGGCACCGGCGTAGGGTTCGGATGGATAACCTCCCAGGGCGGTGCAACGGAGATCGTCAGCTGGATGTCATTCTCGACCGTCGCGGGCCTTGCTTCGGCATTCCTCGGTAACTTCCTTGGCCTCGGCGACCACCAGGAAGTTGCGCTGACGGTCTTCCGAGCCTTCGGTATTCTCGTCGGTATTTTTTGGGTCGTGCGCATGTTGTGGGCAAGTTTTAAGGGAAGGATCCACCCAGTCGGTGGCTTGGGTGTGGCGATGTTCCTGCTCGTTATTTTCTTCCCCGTGGTTCACCCTTGGTATCTGCTGTGGGCGATTCTTCCTCTAGCCGCATGGGCAAACCGGGACCTGTTCATCTTTATCGCCGCGGCATACTCCACCGCTTTTAGCTTCTTCATCCTGCCCAAGGGGTTAGGCCTGCCCCCAGGTACGGTGATCTACATCTACGTGATGTTCGTTGTTGTATTCTCCGCAGTACTTGCCCTTGGATATTGGTTTGCCAGGTCCCACCCATTTCTTGCCGAAAGCGTGCGCACCGGTCAATCCTTGGAGGGACAACGCTTGCGCCATCGTAGGGTTTCGGCCCGAGAAGCGCTAAAGTAATCACCCGTGCAAACCCACGAAACTCATCACGCCACCGAGGACACCTGCGGTCCCGTGGTTCTCACGCTCGACCAGGTCGTGCGCCGGTATGGAGACAAAACGGCGGTCAACGGCCTGAGTTTCCAGCTGCGTGCCGGTGAGGTCTTGGCTCTTCTCGGCCCCAATGGCGCAGGCAAGACGACGACCGTCGAGATGTGTGAAGGATTCTCCTCCCCCGACGACGGCATTGTGCGAGTTTTCGGACTCGACCCGGCGAAGAAGACGAACGAGGTTCGCACCCGTATCGGTGTGATGCTTCAAGGTGGCGGTGCCTATCCCGGCGTCCGAGTCCAAGAGATGCTCGACCTCGTCGCCGCTTATTCCGCGGATCCCCTGGATACGGAATGGCTCCTCGAGACAGTGGGCCTGGCATCGCACAGGAAAACGCCATATCGGCGCCTCTCAGGAGGTCAGCAACAACGACTTTCCCTTGCCTGTGCCCTCGTCGGCAGACCCGAGCTGGTTTTTCTTGACGAGCCAACTGCGGGCCTCGATGCGCAATCCAGGATGGTGGTGTGGGATCTCATCCGCTCCCTCAAGCGCGATGGTGTCGGCGTCGTCTTGACCACGCACCTTATGGATGAAGCCGAGGCCTTGGCAGACAACGTCGTCATCATCGATCACGGTGTCGTGGTAGCTCAGGGCTCACCTGAAGAACTGACCTCCTTGCGTCAGGATCCAGGCACTACTCCGAGAGGTCGCCTACTGATCCACGTTGAAGGCACTCTCGACGTCGACGTGCTCCGTGAAGCGCTCGAGACGTCTGTGCCAGGTAACTCCGTGACCGTGCATTCGCAGAAACCTCACCACGTGGAGGTGGAATGCGCGTCCATCTCCCCCGAGTTCATCGCCCATGTCGCACACGGTTTCGCGGAGCAAGGGGCGCTAATCCGCTCACTGGATGTCAATAAACAGACATTGGAGGATGTGTTCCTCAATATCACTGGACGGGAGATCCGCTCATGAATACCCCAGGCGACCAACGCTTTCCGACCGGCTTCTTCGCTCCCCGACCCCGACGCTCATCTCCGGGCAAGATCCTCGCAGCACAGGCCAAGATGGAATCCCTTCTGTTTCTGCGCCACGGTGAGCAACAGCTACTGAGCCTGATCATTCCACTCGGAATTCTCATTGGCCTCTCCCTCTTTCCAGAGTTGTCCCAAGACAGAGGTGTCAGTGCGGTTTACCCGATGACGCTAGCCATCGCCCTCATGGGTGCCGGTTTCACTGGGCAGGCGATCGCTGTCGCCTTTGATCGCCGCTACGGTGCGCTGAAACGGATTGGCGCTTCTGGTGTGCCAACATGGGCTTTGATCGGGGGAAAGATATGCGCCGTGGCTGTCGTGGTCGCGGTGCAGGTAATGATCCTGAGTCTCGCTGCGGCATTCCTAGGCTGGGCGCCCGAAGTCTCGGGCATTCCTGCGGCGATTGTCGTGGCCCTCGTCGGAGTCGCGACCTTCACCAGTCTGGGCCTCCTGCTTGGTGGTCGGCTGAGTTCGGAGATGGTGCTTGCCCTCTCCAACACTGTGTGGTTTGTACTCCTAGGCGCAGCCGTCGTGGTGCTCATGGCAGGAGATTCCCTTAGTGAGGGCACACGAAATCTCTTGGCCTTCGTCCCTTCCGTCGCGCTGATGGATGGCTTGACTGCAGCTCTGAATCACGCACGCTTTGATGGTGTCGCGGTTCTTATTCTGCTCGTTTGGGCCCTCATAGGTGCCTGCGCCGCCTTCAAAACTTTCCGGTTCACGATGGACAGTGATTAGCGTCGCGTCACGCGTGTGGCAATTGTGGTCTTTTGGCCGTAACCGATAGGCTGAAAACGTGTTGGAACTGATGCAATCACGTGTGCAAAAGGAAAAGAATCCTCTGTCCAGAGCCCTCATGTGGCTCTATGCTGGGGTCCATAAATTGGACGCGAAAAACCCCTTGACCCGCTCGGAACGGATCCCCTCCATCGCAACCCAGCGAGTCTTCGCGATCATCCTCTTGGTCTGCCAAACGGGAATCACTTTTACCGGTTCGCTGGTGCGTGTGACCGGCTCTGGATTGGGATGTGATACCTGGCCACAGTGTCATCCCGGTTCCTTCGTCCCTAAAGCGGGAGCCGCACCGTGGATTCATCAGGCGATCGAGTTCGGAAATCGTCTGTTGACGTTCGTGCTTATTGCGGCGGCGCTGGTGGTGTTTGTGGCTTTGATTCGAGCCGGCCGCAGAACGCTGCTGTTACATATGGCCTTTTTGCAGGGAATCGGAATCATTGTCCAGGCGGTTATCGGCGGCATCACCGTACGGCTCGATCTGGCGTGGTGGATGGTTGCCGCTCACTTTCTGCCGTCCATGATTCTGGTGTTCTTCGCTGCCGTCCTCGTCGTACGCATCGGCGAACCGGATGATGGCCAGCGTGTGGAATTGATGCCCCGCGCTCTGATCTACCTCACCCACGGTTCCGCGTTCGCTCTGGCTGTGGTGCTCACTACCGGTACCTTGGTGACCTCCGCCGGCCCACATGCTGGTGATGAGGCGATCCTGCCCGAGCATCGACTCCAGATTGAGCTGCTCACGATTGCCAATCTGCACGCTCACTCTATGTATCTCTACCTGGGCTTGACCATTGGTCTCCTGGCAGGTTTGTTCGCTCTCAACGTCGATCGCAAGCTCAAGGCCACCGCTGGCTGGTTGATCGTCGCGATTGTCTTCCAAGCTGTCATCGGCATCATTCAGTTCCGGCTGGGTGTACCGACATGGACGGTCCCCGTGCACGTGATTGGTTCCGGTGTCACTGCTTTGGTCACGGGTCTACTGTGGGGGCAGCGTCAGCGTCTCATGGGTGGAAATGCTTCCCATACGGGCTCTGTGGAGGCCGACGCCCAACTGGTCAACAATGTCGACTATGCCCGAAATTCTTAAGCGCTCCGCATAGCTCAGTACCCACATTCATCGCGGTGGAAAGCATTTACTTGAGCACGAACGCCCTCGCATCGGATCCACGGTGCGAGGGCGTTGTTGTATGTCAGCGAGGTAGGCATGTGCCACTAGCTGTAGCGAGGCAGTGGTTTGCACAATCCGCGGGTGTGAATATCCGCGTTGAATTTTGGGATTTTGGGAGAGGTGTCGTGTCTATGCTCCTCCGAGCCATGTCCTTACAAGCCGAGCAAGCCGCCAATTGTTTGCCATCCCAATACTGCATCAACGGAGAGGGCAACAAAGAGAATTGACAGGTAGTTGTTGGAGAGGAAGAACAACTGCATTGGCTTGACAGGCGTGCCGTTTTTCACGCCTTGGTGGAGGCGGTGCGCCATGATGACAAACCACAGACCTGACACGAGTGCGATGGCCGCGTAGATCCAACCAGCTGCAGGAACGAGCAACAAGGAGGTGATGACGGTTGCCCAGGTGTACCAGAGAATCTGGCGGGTGACCTCCAGCGGGGGTTTGACGACGGGCATCATTGGCACCCCCGCGGCTTCGTAGTCCTCGCGGTAGCGCATGCCCAAAGCCCACGTGTGAGGTGGAGTCCAGAAGAAAATCACCATGAAGAGAATGACTGCTTGCGCCCAGGACGTCCAACCAGCACTCAGTGCTCCACCGTTGTTATCGGTGATGACAGCCCAGCCGACGATCACCGGCATACACCCTGCGGCACCGCCCCAGATGACGTTCTGCCACGTGCGACGTTTGAGCCACTTGGTGTAGACGAAAATGTAGAACCAGATCGTCAGAAGTATGAAGAGGCTGGCGAGCAGTGAGTGAGCGAGTAGCCACAACCAGAGGAAACTGATGATCATCAGAACCCAGGCGAAGATTGTCGCGTTCTTCACGGAAACGCTGTCTTTCGCTAATGGTCGGCGCCGTGTGCGCCTCATCTTCTGGTCGATGTCGTAATCGGCGACCATATTGAAGGTATTTGCGGATGCGGCGCCCATCCAACCACCTATCAGGGTCAGGATGATGAGCCCGAAATTAACTTCGCCACGCTCTGCCTGGAGCATTGCCGGGATCGTCGCGACCAGGAGCAACTCGATGACCCTGGGCTTAGTCAAGGCAATATATGCCTTGACGGTGTCAGCGAACTTATTCACCGGGCTTCTCGCCTCACTTTTCTTCAACACAAGCGTCTTCATGAACGTCTCTACTAAGCTACCCGAGTGCGTGCAAGAGTCTAAAACACGACACCACCCCGCACGCTTGTCGGTGAGAAATATTAAAGTGGTATCTGTATCTCTGCGCTAACACAGTGACAGAACTTTTCAACCTGTCTGCAGAAAGGCAAATTCAGTGACTCTCTCCCCCGAGCTTGCAGCTCTGACCGTTCGTAACTACCCAGCGGATTGGTTGGATACGGACACCCGTGCCGTGGACCTCACCCGCGTGCTGGCAGCCGACTCTGTGGAAAACTGCGGCTCCGGCCACCCAGGCACCGCCATGAGCTTGGCGCCACTTGCCTACACTCTTTACCAAAAGGTTCTGCGCCACGACCCGAAGGATCCTCACTGGGTGGGCCGTGACCGGTTTGTACTTTCCGCAGGACATTCCTCCCTCACTCAATACATCCAGTTGTACCTTGGCGGCTTTGGCTTGGAGGTCGATGACCTGAAGGCTCTGCGTACCTGGGGCTCGAAGACTCCTGGTCACCCTGAGGTTCACCACACTGCTGGTGTGGAGATCACCACCGGCCCACTGGGGCAAGGCCTGGCATCCTCTGTGGGCATGGCCATGGCGGCACGCCGCGAGCGTGCGCTGTTCGATCCCAACGCCGCCGCGGGCGAGTCGCCCTTTGATCACTACATCTACGTGATCGCCTCCGACGGTGATATGCAGGAGGGCGTCACCAGCGAGGCCTGCTCCCTCGCCGGCACGCAGCAGCTCGGGAATCTCATCGTTTTCTGGGATGACAATGGTATCTCCATTGAGGACGATACCCAGATTGCTTTTACTGAAGACGTCGTCGCGCGTTACGAGTCCTACGGCTGGCAGACCCTCGAAGTCACCGGTGAAGATGTGGAAGGCATTCTGGACGCAGTCGAGAAGGCTAAGGCCGAGGTCAATCGACCCACCTTCATCCGTGTGCGTTCCGTCATTGCCTACCCTGCTCCAAATGCGATGAACACCGGAGCCTCCCACGGTGCAGCTCTGGGTGCAGAGGAAATTACTGCGATTAAGCAGGAGCTGGACTTCCCGAACACCCCATTCCCAGTCGAAGACAACGTGGTTGCACACACACGACAGCTCGTTGAGCGCGGTGCCGAGGCTCACGCAGAATGGAATAAGGCTTTTGATGCCTGGGCCGCCGCCAACCCAGAAAACAAGGCCCTGTTTGATCGTCTTTTTGCCCGCGAGTTGCCGGATGATTTCGCTGATGAGTTGCCAACTTGGGATGCCGGTGATTCTGTCGCAACCCGTAAGGCATCTGAGGCAACTTTGCAAGCTCTGGGGGAAAAATTGCCAGAGCTGTGGGGCGGTTCTGCTGACCTCGCTGGTTCCACCAACACCATCATCAAGGGATCCCCATCCTTCGGACCCGAGTCCATTACCACCAAGATGTTCTCCACGGAGCCGGGAGGTCGCAACCTGCACTTCGGCATCCGTGAGCACGGTATGGCGGCAATCCTCAATGGCATTGCGCTGCATGGACCTACTCGCCCATATGGTGCGACCTTCCTCCAGTTCGCGGATTACGCCCGTGGCGCTATCCGCCTTGGCGCTTTGATGAAGTCCGATGTCTACCACGTGTGGACCCACGATTCGATCGGCCTCGGTGAGGACGGCCCTACCCACCAGCCCGTCGAGCACCTCGCTGCTCTGCGCGCAATCCCGCACCTGTCCGTGATTCGCCCAGCAGACGCGAATGAGACTGCCGTGGCTTGGGCTGAAGCTCTGAAGGCTGATGAGTCCCCGAAGGCTCTCATCCTGACGCGCCAGAACGTTCCTGTCTTGGAGGGCACCAAGGACAAGGCGGTCGAGGGCGTTGCCCGCGGCGCATACATCCTCCGTGAGGCTTCTAACGAGCAGCCACAGGTAATTCTCTTGGCTTCTGGTTCCGAAGTGCAGCTGGCGGTTGAGGCCGCGGCGTCATTGGAAACCGAAGGCGTTCCAACCCGTGTCGTGTCCGTGCCATGCATGGAGTGGTTTGAGGAACAGGATGCCGTATACCAGGAATCTGTCCTCCCTTCGAATGTCACCGCTCGTGTGTCCGTCGAGGCAGCGATCGCGATGCCGTGGCACAAGTACACCGGTTTCAAGGGCCGCAACGTCTCCCTCGAGCACTACGGAGCCTCCGCCGACTTCAAGACTTTGTTCAGGGAGTTTGGAATCACCGCAGAAGCAGTCGTTGCCGCAGCTAAGGAATCCCTCAGCGCCTAAGTAATTTTCCCAAAAACTCTCTCTCCTTCACAGAGGCGGGAGAGTTTTTGCGTACCATCTGTGGAGAACACTCCGATGAAAGGTTTCAGACAACATGTCCACTCCCGTCTCCCCTAGCATTCCTGATCCTTCGACAGTTTCAGCGCCCTCGAGCGTGAAGGCACTGGCGGATGCTGGCACATCAGTGTGGTTGGACGATCTTTCTCGAGACCGTATTGTTACCGGGAACCTCGCCTCAGTGATCGAGTCCAAGGGTGTCGTAGGCGTGACGACCAATCCAGCGATCTTCGCTAAGGCTATGTCTCAGGGCACTGCCTATGACGAGCAGATTGCCTCCCTAGCTCAGCAGGGTGTACCTGCGGATTCTGCTGTTTTCGATATGGCGGCCGATGACGTGCGTGCCGCCTGCGATGTATTCCGCCCGATGCACGACGCCACTGATGGCGTAGACGGGTGCGTCTCCCTCGAGGTTGATCCGCGACTTGCTCAGGATGAAGGAGCAACGGTTGCTCAGGCAAAGATCCTTTCTGAAACCGTGGGGCGCCCCAACCTCATGATCAAGATTCCAGCCACAGAGGAGTGCCTGCCAGCCATTACTACCGTCCTCGGCGAAGGTATCTCCGTCAACGTGACGCTCATTTTCTCCGAGGCTCGATACCGCCAAGTCATGCGCGCCTTTATCGACGGTATTGCGCTGGCTCGTGACAATGGTCACGACATTTCGCAGATTCATTCGGTTGCGAGCTTCTTCGTTTCCCGAGTAGATACGGAAATCGATCGGCGACTCGATGCCATTGGTACACCGGAGGCTCAGCGGTTGAAGGGAAAGGCTGGTGTTGCCAATGCGCGCTCTGCCTACGCTGCTTTCCAGGAGATGCTGGTGAACAACCTCGAATGGAAGAAGCTCGAAGCAGCCGGCGGACGCATCCAACGCCCCCTCTGGGCGTCGACCTCCGTGAAGAATCCTGATTATCCGGACACTCTCTACGTCACCGAGCTCGCAGGCCCGCAGACTGTCAACACCATGCCAGAGGACACGTTGGACGCCACCGTTGACCACGGCGAGGTCACGGGCGATACGCTCAGCGGAACATATGACTCCGCTCATGTCGTGTTCGAGGAGCTTACCGCTCTGGGCATTGATTGTGCCGATGTGTGGCAGGTGCTCGAAACGGAGGGCGTCCAGAAATTTGTCGATTCGTGGGGCGAACTGCTGGGCGCACTCAGTACTCAACTTGAGAAGTAATAAAGTAGGCGGCATGTTCAACGATCACTCCTCGGAGCAGTGGCACAACCCGCTACGCGATGACTTTGATAAGCGACTTCCCCGTATCGCGGGTCCGTGTGGCCTCGTGATTTTCGGTGTTACTGGCGATCTGGCTCGCAAAAAGCTCCTGCCTGCCGTCTACGACCTCGCTAACCGTGGTCTATTGCCAGCGGGATTCAGCCTCGTCGGCTATGGCCGACGCGACTGGACGAAGGAAGAGTTCGAGGAACAGGTCAAAGCTGCCGTCCAGGAACGATCCCGCACCCCGTGGAGGCAGGAGATCTGGGATCGTTTGGCGGAGGGCATCAACTTCGTCAAGGGCGATTTCGTCACGGACGAGGCCTTTGACAACCTGGCCGCGAAGACTCGTGAACTCGACGAACAACGTGGTACGGCGGGAAACTGGGCCTACTACCTCTCCGTTCCGCCAGAGCATTTCTCGAATGTATGTCACCAACTGGAACGCTCCGGGCTCGCACATGCCGAGGACAATGGTGGTTGGCGCCGTGTGGTGATTGAAAAGCCATTCGGTCATGATGAGGCTTCCGCCCGTCAATTAAATTCCATTGTCAATAGTGTCTTTCCGGAATCCAGTGTCTTCCGCATTGATCACTACCTCGGCAAGGAAACAGTGCAGAATATCCTCGCTCTGCGTTTTGCCAACCAACTCTTCGATCCCCTCTTTAACAGCCACTATGTGGACCACGTGCAGATCACAATGGCGGAAGATATCGGACTCGGAGGTCGAGCTGGATATTACGACGGCATCGGCGCAGCCCGCGATGTGATGCAAAACCATCTGCTGCAGCTGATGGCTCTCATCGCCATGGAAGAACCGGTGGCCTTTAACCCCGCGGAATTGCAGAACGAGAAGCTCAAAGTTTTGCGCGCTACCCGCCCAGTGGGCCCCTTCGCGAAAACCACCGCCCGTGGTCAATACACCTCAGGCTGGCAGGGGTCTGAGGAGGTCGTAGGCCTTCGTCAGGAGGAGGGATTCGACCCCGAATCGACCACTGAGACTTACGCTGCTGCGACCTTCGAAATCTCCTCGCGGCGATGGGCAGGCGTGCCCTTTTACCTGCGTACCGGTAAGCGCTTGGGCCGACGCGTTACGGAGATTGCCCTGGTATTCAAAGAAGCACCGCACCTTCCCTTTGGTGTAGGACAGACCACTGCCCAGGGCAATAACATGCTCGTGATCCGGGTACAGCCGGACGAAGGCGTGCTGATGAGGTTTGGCTCCAAGGTGCCAGGTTCCGCGATGGAAGTTCGCGATGTCAACATGGACTTCTCCTACTCAGAGGCCTTCACTGAGGAATCCCCCGAGGCGTATGAGCGCCTCATTCTCGATGCACTGCTCGATGAGGCCTCCCTCTTCCCTACTAATGAGGAGGTGGAATTATCGTGGCGCATTCTCGATCCAATTTTGAACCATTGGGCACTGCATGGCCGTCCCGATGATTATGCCGCCGGCACGTGGGGGCCAGCCAGCGCAGATGAGATGCTCCGCCGCAATGATCGTTGCTGGCGCCGACCTTAAGCCCTGTGAACGAACGCTACTTTGGATTGAGAAGAAGAACTCATGATTATCGATCTTCCGAACACTAAGACGAATCAGATCTCCAAGCGTCTACGTGCACTGAGGGAAGAACGTGGCGAGGTGGCCACGGGTCGCGTGCTGACGTTCATCGTTGTCGTTAATGATGATTCGGCGGACCTCGACGAGGTCATCCGCTCCACTCACGAAGCGTCGCGCGAACACCCAGCCCGAGTGATTGTCCTCGTGAGCCACTGCGATGAGGACAGCACTCGACTCGACGCAGAGATCCGCATTGCTGGCGAAGCTGGAGCCTCCGAAATCATCGTCATGCATCTCTACGGGTGCCTGCCCGCCCACCGAGCCTCCGTAGTCACTCCTCTCCTGCTGCCTGACACGCCTGTGGTTGCCTGGTGGCCGACGGACGCTCCGCGCAACCCCTCTGCCGATCCGATCGGTGCGCTAGCGACCCGGCGCATTACCGATTCTCTGTCCGACGCCGACACGGACGCACTCTACAGGCGCCGTATGACCTATGCTCCTGGCGATTCGGACCTGGTGTGGTCTCGCATCACACTCTGGCGTGGCTTACTAGCTTCCACCCTCGACCAGCCTCCACACGAGCAGATCCTTGCAGCAGAAGTGTACGGACCCGAGGAGGACCCGTCACTCGACATTGCAGCTGGTTGGTTGGCAGACCGTCTGGATGTCCCCGTGACGCGACATATCAGCGGCTCTGCGAAGATCCCCGAGGACGAGGATGGATTCCCCGTCATGCCAGTGCAGCGCGCCGTGCTAAAACGTGGCGTCGGAGATATTGAGGTCAAGGTTGTTAATGCTGCGACAGTGAGCGTCACCGTGGTGACAGAGGGGCAAGAGAAGACCTCTCGGGTGACGTTGGCTCGGCGTGCCGTGGGCGACTGCCTCGCCGAGGAGTTGCGTCACCTTGATCCCGACCACGCATTCGGTCACGCCCTGCGCGGTCTCGTGCGCATCAATCGTCCGGATCGCCGTGGGCGCTACCGTAAGAAAATGCGTGCCAACAATGCCCTCTTCGACGGCGATGCGGCTGAGGATCCACTCGCCTACGACCAGGTTTCCCGTCGCTAGCAATCCTCCACTATCTCGCACTGAAAGGTTTGATGGACTTTCCCATGAATCCCATTGATATCCGTGTATCTGCAGACCCCGTGGCGGTAGCCACTGCCGTTTCCCGGCAGTTTGTCACCACGGTGGCGGATTTGCAGCGTACGGGCGATACAGTCACCGATGATGGCGTGGTTCGTGTGGTGCTCACCGGCGGCACTGTCGGCATCGAAACGCTCCGCCAGCTGTTGATTCTCGACCATGCAGCAAAGTCCACCGCCGAAGATTTTCCAATGCAATCGGTGGATTGGAGCCGGGTGGCAGTGTTCTTCGGCGACGAGCGTTTTCTCCCCGTCGGCGACCCAGAACGCAACGACACCCAAGCGTTCAAGGCACTTCTCAACCACGTGGACATTCCGAAGTCTAATATCTTCAGCATCGCGGCTCCCGATGAAGGTGAGGCCACCGATGGCGAACAACTCGATTCTGCTGCGCTGAGCTATGCCCGAGTGATCGCACGCGAAGCCCCAGACGGCTTCGATCTCCACCTCATGGGCATGGGTCCCGAGGGGCACGTCAATTCCTTATTCCCCGACACTGTTGAGCTGACGGCGCCACAGGCCGACGTTCAGCCGGTGCGAGGATGTCCCAAGCCACCTTCTGAGCGTGTGACGCTGACTCTCAATGCTGTGAATTCTTCACGGCGTGTCTGGCTCGTGGTCGCCGGCGCGGAGAAGAAGCAGGCCGCTGAATATGCTGCCGCGCGCGATCTCTCCGGTCAGTGGCCAGCGGGAATGGTTCACGGTACCCAGGAGACTGTCCTGTGGGTTGATGAGGCTGCCAAGCCTTCATAGGAATCGACGCACTGCTCTCTTCCCGATAACAGAAGATCGCCTGCCTCCTCCGAGCTGCAAAGCATCGGGGAGACAGGCGATCAAGTGTTGTTGGGGAAGCCTCTCAGCCGGTAAGGCGCACTAACTTTAGTACAAGAGATTCAGGGCAATCAGTGCGAATAGCCAAATCAGAGCCGTAACGACTGTCAGACGATCGAGGTTCTTCTCTGCCACAGTGGAACCGGAGAGGTTCGATTGCATACCACCGCCGAAGAGACTGGAAAGACCGCCACCTTTGCCCTTGTGCAAAAGCACGGATAGGCCCATGAGCAGGCTGGCGAGAACCAAGATGATCTGCAGCGTAAGGATCAATGTCCTACCTTTGTTCGAGTTGGAACTGGTGATGAATTATCAACAGTCCTAACCTACCCGTGGCGCTTGCAGGGTGCAATTGCGCCACGCCCGAACCTCGAGCCCGCCGGATTCCCTCATGCAGACTAGCCAGAGTTGCGCAACGCGGTCGCAAGTCCATTCATTGTTAGGCGAATACCAACCCGTACTTGGCGCGAGTCATCCCCTGCGCGGTAGCGTCGCAGCAGTTCGAGCTGAGCCAGGTTGAGCGGGACGAGGTACGGGAAGCGGTTGCGCACGGAACTGACGAGTTCGGGGTTATCAGCCAGCAAAGATTCGCGCCCGGTAACAAGCCTGAACATCTCGACAGTGAGCTCAAATTCTTCACGAATGATGCCGAAGATACGCTGTGCGTCCTCCTGGTTGGGCACCAATGTGGCATAGAGTTCGGCAAGACCCATGTCGACCTTCGACATCACCTGGGCCATGTTGGACAGCACGGACTCTAGGAAAGGCCAACGCTGGTGCAATTCCTTCAGGTAGGCCACTCGATCGTCCTGGGAGCCAGCGACTGCCTCACCTTCAGCCAGCCACTGCTGCAAAGCGCTGCCCACGCCGAACCAGCCAGGAAGCATGACGCGGGATTGGGACCAACTTAGCACCCACGGGATCGCGCGGAGATCGGAGATGGCCTCAGTCTGCTTACGGGAGGAAGGGCGGGAACCAATGTTGAGACTGCCAATCTCCGCCAAAGGAGTGGAGTTCGTGAAGTATTCGATGAACCCTGGATCCTCGTGCATGAGAGCCGCATAGGCCCTCTGCGAAAGATCACTGATTTCTCGCATCGCCGCGTAGGCGCGTTCCGGGTTCTCGATATCGTCCAGAGGCAGGAGGCTGGCCTCGAGAGTCGCGGAGACCAGTGCTTCCAAATTGCGCCGCGCATTAGGGCGATCACCATACTTGGCGGAGATGATCTCTCCCTGTTCAGTAATGCGCACAGATCCTTGAACAGCGCCTGCTGGTTGCGCCAGGATGGCGTCGTATGAAGGTCCGCCACCACGGCCCACAGTGCCGCCGCGGCCGTGGAACAGACGCAGAAACACATTCGCCTCCTGCGCAGCCTCAACGAGGGCGAGCTCCGCATCATAGAGCGCCCAGTTCGCGGCGAAATACCCGCCATCCTTATTGGAATCCGAGTACCCGAGCATGATTTCCTGCTGGTTGTCCAGCTGCTGGAGGTAGTTGCGGTAAAAAGGCAGCTGCCAAAGCTCACGCATGATCGACGCCCCGGCCTGCAGATCATCGATCGTCTCGAACAGGGGAATCACGTCCACGCTGCCCTTCGGATTATCCTTATCCGCCTGGAACAAGCCCACTTCCTTGAGCAGGATCATCGGTTCCAAAATATCGGACACGCTCGTCGTCATCGACACGATATTGTGCGGGACGACCTCACGCCCGAACCTTTTCACCGCATCCGCAGCGGCGCGGTAGATACCCAGTTCGCGTTCGGTTTCCTCCGTCCACGTCGCCACAGGATCAATCAGAGGGCGCGGACTGGAGAGCTCGGAGACGAGTAGCTCCAGCTTCTGCTCCTCGGTCAGCGAACGATAGTCTTCAGCAACGCCCGCTCGCTGGAAGATCTCCGTCAGCACATCTTCATAAGATTCCGAATTCTGTCTCAAGTCCAGCCCCGACATGTGGAAGCCGAAGGTCCGGACGGCGAACTTGAGATCCGACAAAGTATGGTCCGCCAGCAGGTCGTCGAGGCTCAAACGCAAAGACTGATCGACGGTGTCGATATCGGCGAGGAGCTCAGCTGGGGAGGCATAAGGTTCATGCTTCTCATGAATGTCTCCGGCAACTACTGGATGCCCCAAAGCCTGACATGCCGTGGCTGCGACCCTTCCGCGCATCCCATGAATCGCGCGGCGGTACGGTTCGTCGGCGCGCGAAGGAACGTCGTTGTGCCCCCGGTCGGCGAGCTGCTCCAATTCGGGAGTGATTTCGGTAAAGCGCAGAGACAAGCTGAGATCGTTTTCCAGTTCGTGCAGCAGGTCAACGTAGTGTGTGAAAATTGTTTCAGCTGCCTGGCCGGTAGCCAGACCCACAGTCTCACCCGTGACATATGGGTTACCATCGTGGTCACCACCGATCCATGAACCCGGCCGGATTATGGGTGTAGCGGGAACCTCATCACCATAGCGTTCCTGCAAACTCTGAGCCACTGCGCGGTTGATCGCGGGAATCTCCTCCAGGAGGCTAATCCCGTAGTAGCGAAGGCCCACCTTGATCTCGTCCTCAATTCGTGGACGAACGCTACGGATGAGGGCGGTCTGCCAAAGGACGGTGATGCGACGGCGAATCACCTGGTCGATGGCCTCTAGCTTGTCCTGTGTCCGCGCTGTCTTCTTCGCGTTGAGAATCCTGGCACGTTCACGCATCATCTCAGCGATATCTTTTTGCACGTCGAAGACAGTGCGCCGGCGGGTTTCCGTTGGGTGCGCGGTCAGCACGGGAGCGACGTACGCGCGGTCCATGACGGCAGCGACATCCTCGGCACGGACATCTGCTTCAGCAAAACGTTCCCAGGTATGCGTGAGCGTCGATGGTGGTTTAGGGTGTCCTTCGTCTGCCTCGTACTCCCGCAGGCGTTCAGCGTGCAAATCCTCCGACAGGTTGGCTAGAAGCGCAAAGTGGGAGAATGCACGAATCATGGGGATCGCGTTCTCCGGATCCAGTTCCCGGAATTGCTCGGCGAGTTCCGCAACACTGAGCTCCCCGTAACGCAGGTCCAATGCTGTGGTCCGAGCATTCTCGACGAGATTGAAAATGTATTCGCCCTCTTGCTCACGAATCACGTCACCGAGAATTTTGCCAAGGTAGCGGATATCGTCCCGCACCTTCGGCGTAATCGGTGGCTTTGGCCTATCTTCCGGAATCACAGGAATAGAGGTGCCGGGAATGGTGGTTCCTCGATGGCTGCCAGTGTCCGTCATGCGTTCGTCCCTTCCTAACCCCTGGGGGTTCGCTGTCGAGTGCAAGGCGTACTTCCTCCACTATGCATGGAAAATGTGTCGAGCAGGTGGCCTCCAGGTCAACAACAACGCCAAACACCCCGGTCTCCACGAGGGATTACCGGGGTGAGACTGCTATTCAGTGGCTACTGCGTGGCCTTAGCTGCAGCCGCTACGAGGCCCGCAAAGTCCTTGCCATCCAGGGAAGCTCCGCCGACCAGGCCACCATCGATATCTGGTTGGCCGACGATTTCAGCGACGGAATCAACCTTGACGGAACCGCCGTAGAGGATGCGTAGGCCATCGGCTACCTCGTTGCCAGCTAGTTCGCGGATGAGATCACGAATCGCCTTGCACACCTCCTGGGCATCCTCGGCGGAGGCGACCTTGCCCGTACCAATCGCCCAGACTGGCTCGTAAGCGATGACGGTCTGGGCCAGATCCTCGGCACTCAGCCCTGCCAGTGAGCCTCGAGTCTGGTTGACCACGTACTCCACGTGCGTGCCTTCTTCACGAACCTCAAGTGGCTCTCCGACGCACACGATGGGGCTCATACCCTCTCCCAGTGCGGCCTGAGCCTTAGCAGCGACGATTTCGTTGGTTTCCCCGTGGTACTGGCGCCGCTCGGAGTGACCCACAACAACCCACGAGCACCCCAGTGCCGAAAGCATCTGGGCAGAGACCTCGCCGGTGTAGGCTCCGGACTCGTGTACGGATACATCCTGCGCACCGTAGGTCAGGAGCAACTTATCCGCATCTACCAGAGTCTGGACGCTGCGGATGTCCGTGAACGGTGGGATGAACGCCACATCAACATAGTCGTAGTAGTCCTTCGGCAATGCGAAGTCGAACTTCTGCACCACATGGATTGCTTCCTTGTGGTTGAGGTTCATCTTCCAGTTGCCGGCGATAAGTGGGGTGCGAGCTGCCATGATCTCTCCTTGTGCTGCTCTTGGATGTGGATCCCCTCAGCCACTGTGGTGCCGGGAGGATGATTGCTTTTTCGACGCCACCGCGGACCGGGTCGGGGTGGCGCCGTTGGATATGCGGAGTTAGCTCTCCAGGACGGCGACGCCCGGCAGCTCCTTGCCTTCCAGGTATTCCAGGGAGGCGCCACCACCGGTAGAGATGTGGCTGAAGCCCTCTTCGTCGAGGCCCAGGGTGCGCACGGCGGCTGCCGAGTCGCCACCACCGACGACGGAGAACGCACCAGCGGCCGTAGCATCGATGATTGCTTGGGCAACACCCTTGGTTCCAGCGGCAAAGTTTTCGAACTCGAAGACGCCCATTGGACCATTCCAGAACACGGTCTTGGCGTTGGAGAGGATATCACCGAACTTCTTCACGGACTCAGGTCCGATGTCAAGACCCATCCAGCCGGCTGGAATGGACTTCAGATCAACTGTGCGGTGGTTTGCATCCTTGTCGAATGCCTCGGCAACCTCGACATCCACAGGCAGGACGATGACATCCCCAAATCGCTCGAGGAGATCCTTGCAGGTGTCGATCATGTCTTCCTGGAGGAGGGATCCGCCGACCTCGTAGCCCTGAGCAGCCAAGAACGTGAAGCACATACCGCCACCAATGATGAGGTTATCCACCTGCGGTGCGAGGGCTTCAATCACGCCGAGCTTGTCAGACACCTTGGAACCACCGAGAACCACAGCATAGGGCTTGTCTGCGTCGTCGGAAACCTTTTTGAGCACCTCGAGTTCGGTGTTGACCAGGCCACCGGCATAGTGCGGCAGCTTCTTCGCGACATCGTAGACCGATGCTTGGGCGCGGTGCACTACTCCGAAGCCGTCGGAGACAAATGCGCCGTTGTCTGCGGTGAGAGCGGCTAGCTCCGCGGCGAACTCGGCGCGCTCGCACTCGTCCTTGGAGGTCTCGCGTGCATCGAAGCGGACGTTTTCCAGCAGCAGGATGTCTCCATCGTTGAGCCCGTTGGCGCGCTCATGAGCATCCTCGCCGGTGACATCCGATGCCAAAGGAACGTACATATCGAGGCGCTCGGAGAGGGCCTCGGCCACTGGACCTAGGGAGAACTCTGGGTTCGGCTCCCCCTTCGGGCGGCCCAGGTGAGCGGAAACGATGACGCGGGCACCAGCTTCCAGCAGAGCACGCAGAGTTGGCAGAGAAGCATCGATGCGGCCTGGGTCGGTAATAGCGCCGTCCTTCAGAGGAACGTTCAGGTCGGAGCGAACCAGAACGTGGCGACCTTCCACGCCTTCGTCAATGAGGTCTTGGACAGTCTTCACAGCCATGTGAGTTCCTTACTGGGTAGTAATCGATATCGTGCGCGCTGCAGACGGAACATCCAACGCGCAGCATAAGCTTGCTTACGACAACTCCAGTCTATTGAACTTTCGATCTCCTTGGGGGTAGACATGCGAAGGGGCTGGCCGGATCCTGTGGATCTCGCCCAGCCCAGCCCCCTCTTTATGGGGGTAATTAGAGGCGCTCGCCGACGTAGGTGGTCAGATCCACCAGGCGGCAGGAGTAGCCCCACTCGTTGTCGTACCAGGAGACGACCTTCACCTGGTTGTCGATGACCTTGGTGAGGCCAGAGTCGAAGATGGAGGAGTGAGGATCGGTGACGATGTCAGTGGATACCAGTGGCTCGTCATCCGAGTACTTCAGCACACCCTTCAGTGGACCTTCGGCAGCCTTCTTCAGCGCTGCGTTGACCTCTTCCACCGTCACTGGCTTCTTCGCCTCGAACGTCAGGTCGGTCATGGAGCCGGTGATCACTGGAACGCGGACTGCGTAGCCATCCAGCTTGCCCTTCAATTGTGGGAGAACCAGAGAGACAGCCTTGGCAGCGCCGGTGGAGGTTGGCACCAGGTTCACAGCTGCTGCGCGTGCGCGACGCAGATCCTTATGAGGAGCATCGTGCAGACGTTGGTCACCGGTGTAGGCGTGAACGGTGGTCATGAGGCCGCGCTCGATCCCGAATTCCTCGTCCAGAACCTTGGCCATTGGAGCCAGGCAGTTGGTGGTGCAGGATGCGTTGGAGATGACGTTGTGCTTCTCCGGATCGTAGTTCTCGTGGTTGACACCGACGACAAAGGTGGCGTCCTCATTCTTCGCAGGAGCGGAGATGATGACCTTCTTTGCGCCTGCCTCGATGTGAGCCTTCGCAGCTTCAGCATCGGTGAAGAACCCGGTGGACTCGATGACGATATCCGCGCCGAGCTCGCCCCACTTCAGGTTCTTTGGCTCACGCTCCGCGGACACAGCGATGCGCTTGCCGTCAACGGTGATGGACTCGTCGTCGTACTCAACTTCCGCGTCGAGACGGCCCACGACAGAGTCGTACTTGAGGAGAGTGGACAGGGTCTTGTTGTCGGTCAGGTCGTTGATGCCGACAATCTCGATGTCCGCGCCGTTGGCCTGGATAGCGCGGAAGAAGTTGCGGCCAATGCGGCCGAAGCCGTTAATACCAACACGGATCGTCACGTTGAAGTCTCCTATCGATTTTGTTGAGAGTGCAAGCCTCCAGCAACAACTGAGGACAGTTGCTGTACTGCGAGGTTCGTCTCACGGTGACAGTTCCGACCCTACCTAGACAGGAACGCTCCCGCAGGGGCTTTCACACCCACATGGAGCTATTTTGTGATTAAAACGGGCCTATCGGCCACTTCGGAGGGGTTAATCGACGTCCTGAAAGAGTTCTTCGGTGACGGCGATCTGCGTATTCGGCACGCCGAGCTCTTCGGCGCGCTTATCGGCCATCGTGAGTAGTCGTCGAATTCGCCCCGCGACGGCGTCCTTCGTCATGGCGGGTTCGGCGAGTTGACCGAGTTCTTCCAGCGAGGCTTGACGGTGTTGTACACGTAGATGCCCAGCCTGAGCCAAGTGCTGTGGCACGTCCTCGCCCAACAGCTCCAAGGCGCGCTCAACGCGGGCGGCGGCGATCACGGCGGCGCGTGCGGATCGGCGGAGGTTGGCGTCATCGAAGTTCGCGAGCCTGTTGGCTTTGGACCGCGCTTCACGCTGCATGCGGTGCTTTTCCCAACGAACTCGGGTATCGCGAGCACCCATCAGTGTCAGCAGCGCGTCGATGGAATCACCGTCACGCACAATGACGCGGTGCACTCCCCTGGCTTCCTTAGTTTTCGCTGTGACATCGATACGCCGTGCGGCGCCCACCAAGGCCAGTGCAGCTTCATTGCCTGGAGTGGTGACCTCCAGGGCGCTGGAGCGACCCGGTTCTGTGAGGGATCCGTGCGCCAAGAACGCTCCGCGCCAAGCGGCAACACATTGCTCTCGGCTACCACCGATGATGAAACGCGGAAGCCCGCGAACTGGGCGACCAGCCCTGTCAATCAATTCGGTTCGTCGGGCGAGTTCGGTGCCGCCTTCGGACCAACGCAGGATGAAGCGAGAGTTGCGGCGAAGGTTACTGGCGCCGATGACTTGAATCTCGGCCTCGAGGTTGAAAAGTTGTTCGACGAAACCGGAAATTCGGCGGGCGGTCGCAGAGCTATCGACCTCCGCCTCCACGACGATTTTCCCACCTACCAGGTGCAGTGCGGCGCTGTAGCGGAGCAGGCTCGCCACCTCTGCAGTCATCACGTCGGAGCGGGTGACGTTCACCTGGGCAAGCTCGGCTTTTACATCAGTCGTCAGCGCCACTGCGCGCCACGTCCTTTCTTGGCATACGGCGTAGTCTTAGTTTCGTACTAGTTGTCGTCTCTGCGTGCAGACAGTTCTTCCACTGGTGTATGGAGAATCTCTTCGAACACCGTGGCCATCTTCTGCGGCTTGTGACGATCGGTGAAACGTCCGCGACCGTCATCTTCCCGTACATCACGATAGATTACGCGCGCTCCGAGCTTAGAGGCAGCCCGCTCAATGTGCCGACGTTCGGAGGTGCCCGGCATCGTTGACAGGTCTACGACAATGACGTCGATGGCCAGCGTGGATGCGTGCTGATTGAGCATGTGAATGTGGTGCTCCATCGACATACCGGCGGTCTCACCTGGTTCTGCCACGAGGTTGAGAAGTAGCACCTTTGGGGCTGTTGCGCTATTGAGAGCCTCGACGATTTCGGGGATCAGGATGTGCGGAATCACACTGGAGAACCAGCTACCCGGCCCCAGAGTGATGAGTTGTGCGTTCTCAATCGCTTCCACAGCTTCAGGGGATGCTTTCGGCTTACTGGGTAAAAGGCGTACCCGGCGCACCTGCCCGATGGTTGTGGCCACGGCTACTTGTCCCCGCACGGCCACAACTTCGCGTGGGTCCTCCTCCAAACCAGTGACGTCCGCCTCGAGGTCGAGGGGCTCGTTGCACATGGGGATGACGCGCCCTTTGACGCCCAGAAGATTGGCGATTTCATCGAGCGCATCGATGAGTGACCCCATAACTTGCGACAGCCCGGTGATGAGGAAATTGCCCACTGCGTGGCCTTTGAGTGCTCCGTTGCCACCGAAGCGGTGCTGCAGTGCCTGCTCCCACAGGTGTCCGCGTTCGTTATCCCTGGATAGCGCGGCTAGAGCCATCCGCAAATCACCTGGGGGAATCTCACCCAACTCACGGCGCAGTCGGCCTGAGGATCCACCGTCGTCTGCAACGGTGACGATCGCCGATACGTAGTCTCCGACGGTGCGAGCGCCACGGAGTGTATTAAACAGCCCGTGGCCGCCTCCGAGGCACGTGATCCTCAATTCCTGGTCCGCGGCGCTGTTGCGTGTATTTCTTGTTTGTGACGTCATTGCCTATCGCTCCAGGTCACGGTGGGAAACTCGGACGTGGACGCCATCGTTTTCCAAACGATTGGCTAGCTCCTCAACGACGGCCACGCTTCGGTGATGGCCTCCGGTGCAGCCGACAGCGATGGAAAGGAAGCTCTTCCCCTCCTCACGGTATCCATCGAGCATGGTCTCCAACATTGCTTCTGTGGCATCGAGGAATCTCTTCGCGCCCGGCTGGCCGAAAACGAACTCCGCAACTTGTGGGTCCGTACCCCTGTATTCGCGCAGCGACTGCTCCCAATAGGGGTTGGGTAGAAAACGCGCGTCGAGGAGCACATCGACATCTGTCGGTGCGCCGTGCTTGAAACCGAAGGATTGGAGATTCACCCGCAGGGGTTTGGAATCGATTCCCGCAAAGTAGGTCTCCAATGTCTTGCGCAGCTCGTGGACACTGGTGTTCGTGGTGTCCAAGACCACGTCGGCTCGTTCGCGAATCTCATGAAGCATTTCACGTTCGCGATCGATCCCTTCCTTCAACGTTCCTTCACCCTGCAGCGGGTGGGTACGGCGCACCTCGTCATAGCGGCGAATGAGTGCAGCGTCAGTCGCGTCGAGGAACAGCACGACTGGTCGCCGTCCAGATTCACTCAGTGTGGCGAGGACCTCAGACAGGTTGCCGGCGAAGTCGCGCGACCGCACATCAGTGACAATCGCGAGCCTCTCGATGGGCGAATCATCTTCGAAACTCATCTCCGCCATGCGAACAATCAGTTCGGGCGGAAGGTTCTCGGCAACATACCAACCCAATTCCTCGAGGGCGGCGGACGTCGCGCGCCGTCCCGCCCCGGACATACCGGTGATGAGGATCAACGAAGGCATGCGCTGGTTGTCATGGTGATTCGCGGTGCTCATGCAGCCGAGTCTAGCTGTTTTTGGTGTCGTCCACGTGCAGGGCTGAGTAAATCTTCTTCGCCAGCGAGGGCCCAAATCCAGGTAATTCAGCTAGCTGTTCCACACTTGCTTCTCTGACCTTTGCGACGGAACCGAAGGCGCTCACCAATTGTTTACGCCGCTTCGGGCCAAGGCCAGCAATATCATCCAGCACCGACCGGCGCATGCGCGCACTGCGTTGCTGGCGATGGAAGTTGATGGCGAATCGATGAGCCTCATCGCGGAGGTATTGCACGAGGTAGAGGCCTTGGGACGTGCGGGGCAAAATCACCGGGTACTCCTCCCCCGGCAGCCACAATTCCTCCAGCCGCTTGGCGATGCCCACAAGGGTCACGTCGTTGATCCCGAACTCGTCCAGCACTTCTTGGGCCGCATTGACTTGGGGCTGCCCGCCATCGACGATGAAGAGGTTTGGTGGGTAGGCAAACTTCTTTGTTCCCTCTGGCGCTACTGCAAGATCTTCTTCTCCCTCGAGAAGATCGCCGGCGTCATCCCCCATTGGCACGGCGGTTCTGTCTTCGAGGTGACGTTTGAAACGACGCCGAACAACCTCCGCGATGGAGGCAACGTCATTGGAATGGCCCTCGCCTGCCGCTTCCCGGATCTTGTATCGCCTGTAGTCAGATTTCTTCGGCAAGCCGTCTTCAAAGACCACCAGGCTGGCCACAACATCGGTGCCCTGAATATGCGAAATATCAGTGCATTCGATGCGCAGCGGAGATTCGTCCATCCACAGCGCCTCTTGGAGCTCCTTAAGGGCCGCTGATCGAGTGGTGATATCGCCGGAGCGCTTGAGCTTATGTTGTGCGAGCGCCTGTGTGGCGTTTGTCTTCGCCGTCTCCATGAGAGCCTTCTTGTCGCCGCGAAGAGGCGTGCGCACGATCACTCTCGCCCCACGGAGCTCCGTGAGCCAGGATGAGATCTCATCGACGTCTTCCGGAACATTTTCCACCAAGACTTCGCGTGGGACTGGGGTGACCTGCACGTCTCCGACCAGGTCACCAAGCTCAGCCCGTGCAGCAGGGTTTATCGCTACTGCGAGTTCTCTATCGACCCCTTGAGACGCGGCACCTGCAACTGCGGTCTCTGTCGCAGTGGCCAGAGCGGCTTCATCGCCGTAGAACTGAGTGAGAAACTGTCCGGTCAGGGCGGCATTGGAAACCTCATCACGTTCCACAACCCAGCCACGCTGACCGTGAATGCGTCCCCCGCGCACGTGGAAAATCTGTACCGCGGCTTCCAGTTCATCGGACACGACGGCAATGACATCGGCATCGGTGTTATCGGAAAAGACAACAGCTTGCTTCTCCATTGCTTTATCCATCGCTCCCAGTTGATCGCGCAAAGCTGCCGCACGTTCAAAGTCCAGGTTTTCTGCCGCCTCCTCCATCTCCTGGCGGACTCGGCGCGTCACGCCGGCTGTGTTGCCAGCCAGAAAGCTGGAAAATTGGTCTACCAAGGCACGGTGATCCTCGGCAGAAATTTTTCCCACACAGGGAGCTGAGCAGCGGTCGATGTATCCCAGCAGACACGGACGGCCGAGTGCCTCGTGTCGCCGGTAAACCCCAGCGGTACAAGTACGGATAGGAAAAACGCGCGTGAGAGATTCCAGCGTGTCGCGAATGGCCCAGGCTTTCGGGTAGGGGCCGAAGTAGCGCACGCCCTTGCGTCGAGGCCCACGGTAGACGTAGGCGCGGGGAATCTGCTCCTTGACGCTGATGGCGAGCATCGGGTACGTCTTATCGTCCCGATACATGACGTTGAAGCGCGGGTTAAAACGTTTAATCCAGGTGTACTCAAGGTTCAGCGCCTCAAGCTCGCTGGACACAACCGTCCACACCACCCGGTTTGCCGACTGCACCATTGCCCGCGTCCGAGGGTGCAGCTGCCGCAGATCTTGGAAGTAATTGGACAGGCGCGCCCGCAGGTTTTTCGCTTTACCGACGTAGATGACTCTGTCGGAAGCATCGCGGAATGTGTAGACGCCCGGTTCCGTGGGGATACTCCCCGGCTCCGGGCGATAAGAAACTGTGTTTGTCATGAGGTAGGTGCTGCTAGTCCTCTGGCATGTAGCGATCTTCCAAGGAACGGAAATTCTCCACTGTTTGGGCGATCGTCGCACGGTCGCGGATGTGCATTGCCATCATCGGTACGAACTCAAAATCCGGCAGTTCCAAACGGGCTGTGCGGGCTTGGCTGGGGAACGAAAGTCCGTGGACAATCTCCCAGGGATAAAACTGCGCGTTGGCGATATTGCGGACCTCCACGCCCTGGGAGTTCACCCGTACTCGGGGGCGCAGCAGCAGCAGACACACGAAGGAAAACAGCAGGCCGATCCCTACAAAACCTAGTTGGTCGCTGAGCTGGATGTTCGGGCCAGTGTCTCCGATATTGACGACGATCGCCATAAAAATGTGGATAATCATGACGACAGCCACACCGATCCACGCAGCCTTTTTAAGGAACGGAGACGTGACCACCAGCTCCCAGTCTTCACCCTGGGTTTTGGTAGTGAGGTTTGTTGGTTCGTCCTTTTGAGACATCGTTCGTTGCCGTCTGCTCTCTGTCGTGTTCACGTCTATGAGCCTACCCGCCCGTGAAGTTGGACCAAATTGACTGTCGACGTGGGTGGGTTAGCTATTGGCAATGTCGCGTAGTAGCAACGCAGTGTGTAGGGCTGCTGTGGCGGAGTCTGCTCCCTTGTCCTCGTACGCATTTTCGCCCCCGGCACGATCAATGGCCTGCTGTTGGTTTTGTACCGTCAGCACTCCATTGCCCACGGGTACTCCGGAGTCCAACGGAATGCGTGTCAAACCTTGGGTAACGGCATCGCAGACGACGCGGAAATGCTCGGTCTCGCCTTCGATCACGCAGCCTGTCGCGACCACCGCGTCGAAGTGTTTCACAGCTTCTGCGACGGCGACGGGAAGTTCTAGGCAGCCCGCTACCCTCCAGTTCTTCACGCTTGCTCCCGCGGCTTTGGCGGTCTCAATCGCGCGTGCGTGCAGCCGATCAGTGATCTCCTGATTCCACGTCGCACTGATGACCGCCACGCGCAACCCGTCTGCCGCGCCCTTGGGTACGTGAATTGTCGGCACTCCTGCGTTTGCCATGTTCTCCTGCTTCCTGTTGAGAAAAATTGACGACGCCAGTGGTCAGCTTAATGAATCGAGCTGGTGGCCCATCTTGTCGCGCTTAGTGCGCAGGTAGCTAATGTTGTCTGGGTTTGCTGGTAGCTCAACTGGGATGCGCTCTGTGATGTGGACACCATAGCGCTCCAGTTTCTCTTTCTTATCGGGGTTATTGGAGATGAGGGCTACTGATGCAAGACCCAAATCCTTGATGATCTGGGCGGCGGCAGAGTACTCACGGATATCTGCAGGATAGCCTTGGGATTCGTTGGCTTCCACGGTGTCTTGCCCCTCGTCCTGCAACACGTAGGCCCGCAGCTTTGGAACCAAACCGATTCCGCGACCTTCTTGGCCACGCAAATAGATAAGCACGCCGTGATCTTGTTCCGCGATGAGTTCTTGGGCAGTAGTGAGCTGTTCTCCACAATCGCAGCGAAGGGAACCGAAGACATCGCCGGTGAGGCATTCGGAGTGCACACGAACGGGTACGTTCTGCCTCCCGTTGACCTCGCCGGCAACCAGCGCAATGTGCTCAATTCCATCGACCAAGCTGGTGTAGCCAATGGCCTTGAATTCCCCGACGCGGGTAGGCAGTCGGGTTTCGACACTGCGCTCAACGACGGGGGTGTGCGCGCGGCGCCATTCAATAAGCTGCTCGATGGAAATCAGCGCCAAACCATGCTTATCAGCGAAGCGGCGCAGCTCCGGCAAACGAGCCATCTCCGCGGGATTATCTTCGCTAACGACCTCGCAGAGGACACCGGCGGGTCGAAGCCCCGCGGCCTTTGCAAGATCGACGGAAGCCTCGGTGTGGCCATCGCGAACCAGCACCCCACCGTCACGCGCCCGCAGCGGAACCACGTGACCGGGTCGATTGAAGGTCAGCGCCACGCTGGAAGAATCAGCGAGCTTGCGAATAGTATGCGCACGGTCGGTTGCGGAAATACCAGTGGTGACACCTTCTGCCGCATCCACGGTGACGGTGTAGGCAGTGTTGCGGACGTCCTGGTTGCGCGCCACCATCGGTGGTAAACCAAGGCGATCACAGTCCTCATTGGTCATACCCACGCACACGTAGCCGGAGCTGTATTTCACCATGAAGGCCACCAGTTCCGGCGTCGCCTTCTCCGCCGCGAAAATGAAGTCACCTTCGTTTTCCCGATCCTCGTCATCGACGACGATTACGAGCTTCCCATCCTTGATGTCTTGGATGGCGCGGTCGACATCGTCCAGCAGGGAGTCAGTCACCGGGGTGTTGTCCATGGTATCCATAATTTAATAGCTTAACGGCAGCCTACGATCCTTCGAACATGTGCCCCACACCACAACTGTCCGGTGAGCATGTGCGGTGTGAAATTACATGTCGATAGCGGTTAGTGGCCAGCCGTATGTAGGCGTTCCACGTACTTGGCCAACACATCGCATTCGATGTTCACCCCATCACCTACTGCCAGATCCCCCAGCATTGTGTCACTGAGTGTCGTGGGAATAAGCGACACCTCAAACCAGGTGCCGTCGCCGGTGACAACATCGGAAACCTCCGCCACTGTCAGTGAGGTTCCGTTGATAGCAATGGATCCCTTCTTGGCCACGTACTTTCCCAGTCGGGAATCGTCCAGGCTAAAGCGGAAGACCTCCCAGTTGTCGCTGGAGGTCCGGGACTGGAGCGTGGCCGTGCCATCGACGTGTCCTTGAACCACATGTCCCCCGAATCGGCTGCCTGTTGCCATAGCCCGCTCGACATTGACGCGTTGCCCTTCGGTCAGCGTCCCCAAGGTGGTGTAATCCAGCGTCACCTGCATGACGTCGGCGGTGAATCCGTTGCTGTCGAAATCCGTAACGGTTAAGCAGACTCCGTTGACCGCAATGGAATCCCCGTGCTTGGTGTCGGCCATCACCGCTGGAGCGTCGATCCGCATCCGGATCGAGTCTTCCTCCCGGGTGATCGGTCCCAGGGTTCCTACTGCCTCGACGATTCCGGTAAACATGCTCTTTTGTACTCCTTGTATGAACTATTCGGTGTGAACTCATGAGGTTGAAGCTCTTTGCACCGGTGAATGAGTTGTTATCCGTAGGGGCTACCCGGCCGAGCTCATCTGGTGAGCGTCCAGAGGACGTCGGACCCATAAGTACGGATGCTGCGCGGGGTCAAGCGTTCGATGTCGCTCATGGTCGTGGACAATTCTTCTTCGATGCTCACTCCCCGCCTGCCGGCAAGCAACAGCGCTGGAGCCTGGTAAAGCTGAAGCGCATCATAAGCCCCCTCGCGAAGGAAAGCACCGATGATGTAGGGCCCACCTTCCACAAGAACGTCAACGAGCCCGCGCTGCTTCAGAGCCGCTAACAGCTCCGTTGCACTCCTCGTTTTCACATGCAGGACATCGCCGGGAGAATCATAAATCGCTGCGTTCTGAGGAATGTCTCGACAGCCCATCACCACGCGCAGAGGTTGAGAGTCGTAGGGCTCACCGGCGGAATTCCGTGCGGTGAGCCGTGGATTATCGTCCAACACCGTTCCCGTACCCACGATAATTGCATCGCGCGTACGCCGATCTTCGTGCACGAACTGACGGGCCTGTTCACCGGTGATCCACTGACTGGTCTTATCGGTGGCAGCCACAAAGCCATCGATCGTGGAGGCGAGCTTGAGCGTCACATGTGGCCGGCCGCGGAGCGTGGAGATCAACCATGGTTCGACCGCCCACTGCGGTGTCCATTCTTTGTTGGAGTTCGACGCCACAGGCGAGTCAAGATATGGTCCGTGGACGGTCACACCCTGCGCGCGGAGGAAATCCGCGCCGCCAACGGCGAGCGGATTCGGATCCGCGAAGAGGTAGTCAACTCGGCCAATTCCTGCATTCAGCAGCGCATGGGAGCAGGGGCCGGTACGTCCGGAATGATTGCACGGTTCCAAGGTGACAACGGCACGGGCTCCACGGACGTCTTCGCCACGCTTGTCGGCGTCCCGCAGTGCCATGACCTCGGCATGTGCGCCACCTGCGGGTTGCGTGGCGCCCCGACCAAGAATTCGCTCGCCGGTGGCGTCGTAAATAACGCACCCCACGGGCGGATTTGGTGACGTTGTCCCCGTGACGCAGCAACCAAGGCGATCGGCTTCGCTAAAGAGCGAAAGTTGATTCTGCATCTCTTGGTTCGGCAAACCGGCGACGAGTCAGTCTTGAGCCGCAGTCGCAGCGTACGTGCGAATGGTGTCGACCCGTTCGGCAGGATCCTCCTTGCCGAAGACACTGGAACCTGCGACGTAGACATCCACTCCGGCAGCACCGGACTCCGCGGCGGTCTCGGCGCCGATTCCGCCGTCAATTTCGATGAGTGTGGACAGTCCCTCAGCATCGATACGTTCACGCAGGGCTCGCACTTTGTCTAGCACCTCTGGCATGAAAGCTTGACCGCCAAAACCTGGCTCTACGGACATCACGAGGACGAGGTCAAACTTCTCGAGGTGATCCAGCAAAGGTTCGACGGGTGTGTTGGGTTTGATGGAGATACCGGACATCGTGCCTAAACCGCGGAGTTTTTCCGATAGGACAATGGCAGCATCGATATCTCGGACGGCTTCGAGGTGAAAAGTTACTGACTGAAAATCCTGGGCAAAGTCAGGCGCCCAGCGCTCAGGATCCTCAATCATGAGGTGCACGTCGAGATGCTGATTAGTGTGCGGAATCAGGGACTTTGCCACGGGCAGTCCGAAAGAGAGGTTAGGGACAAAGTGGCCATCCATGACGTCGATGTGTAGCCAGTCGGCATTCGGTACCTTCGCGATTTCGCCTGCGAGATTGGCAAAATCCGCGGCCAGAATGGACGGCGCGACGATGGTGGTGCGTGCAGGAGACGCAGAAGCGGATGCATCAGTCATGCGTACTAGTTTACGCTGTCCGTGCCCTATGGCCGGAATTGCCTGGGATGCCCGGACACAGGGCGAAGCAGCAACAACTAGTGCGATGGGCGCAAGGCTGCGATGAACATGGCGTCCGTTCCATGGCGGTGTGGCCACAATTGAACAAAGGGTGCGGCATCATTGCCTTCAAGTGTTGGAAAGACCTCACTGAGATCGATGACCTCAGCTCCAGTTTCGGCCGCAACAGAGCGCACGATATCAACAGTCTCAGCCCGGTGCGGTGAGCACGTGGAGTAGATTGTCACTCCCCCTAGCGCTGTTGCACTCAGTGCCGACCGCAGAAGTTCTCTTTGCAGAGCTACGAGCGGTGCCACATCCGTGGCTTCCTTACGCCAGCGTGCTTCCGGGCGTCGGCGCAGTGCTCCCAGGCCGGAGCAGGGTGCATCAACTAGTACGCGGTCGTAGCCTTCGCCGGGGACGCTGAGCCCGTCGATACTAGCGAGATCGCGACCATCGCCGGTGTAGATGGACACAGGGAGGTTGCGCGTGGCTTTCTCCACTAACTGAGCTCGGTGCGGGGCCAACTCCACGGCGTCTACCTGGGCCTCATCCCCCATCGCCCACGAAGCAATGAATGCGGTTTTTCCACCAGGCCCGGAGCATAAGTCCAGCCAGCGCCCCGCGTCCTTGCGTTGGAGAGGAGCCTTGACGGTGGCGAGGGCGATGAGCTGCGAACCTTCGTCTTGAACCGAGGCCATCCCCTCCTTCACTGGTTCCAGCTCGCCCGGTGCACCCTCTTCCAGATACACCGCGTACGGAGACAAACGCCCCTGTTCACCGCCAGTAATCAGGGCGAGTTCTTCAGCGCTCATCTGGCCTGGACGGGCCGCGAGATGAACGATAGGTCGACTATCGTCCGCCACCAAGCAAGCCTCTAACTCTGGGTGGATGTTGCTACTGCCAGAAGACTGGTTCAGAGAATCATTGAAAGCCTCAGCGATCCAGGCGGGGTGCGCAGTGCGAAGAGCACGATCCGCGATGCTGTCACTCGGCGCGACCCGTTGCAGCCATTGCTCTGGAGTGGATCTCGTGATAGTGCGCAACACCCCGTTGACGAATCCGCTAGCTTGCGCCGCGCCATTGGCCTTGACTAGCTCGACAGAGGTGTTCACCGCAGCGTGATCGTCCACCCGAGTGCGCAGGATCTGATAAGTACCTAGGCGGAGGGCATCGAGAGCCACGGAGTCGATCTTGTCCACCGGACGACCAGCCGCTTTCGCAATGATGGCATCGAGAAGACCAGTGGCGCGCAGACAGCCGTACGCTAGCTCCGTGGCAAACGCCGCATCACGCCCGGCGAGGCCGGAATCCTTCAGCAAGCCAGGCAGTACGAGGTTGGCAAAAGCATCGTTGAGCGTCACCTCGCGCAGAACCGCGAAAGCGACGTCACGTGCCCGATCACCCGATCCTCGTTGCCGCGCCTTCGCCTGACGCTTGTCTGGACGGCGCTGTTGGTAGCCCTTCGAGCGTGGGCTATGTCCTTCTGCCGTCGAATTATTCCTCGACTGGGTGCTGCGCTTGCCACCACCGTGTTCGGGCTTGCCCACACGCCTGGCGGTATTCTCACGGGCCCGGCCTTGCCGAGCAGATTCAGATCGCGAACGGAAACCCACTGTGCCTACACCCCTTGCTCGTCATTTTGGGGACTGAGAAAATGCGGATCTGAATTCCACAGCTCCCGTTGCCCTCGAGCCCAGTCCTGGGCTGCCATCATCTTTTTTCCTGGTGGTTGGATGCGCGTGATCTCCAAAGAACCCTCACCAGTACCGACGATCACTGCGTTTCCTGAGAGCGCCAACTGTCCCGCTGCGAGCTGCTCGGAACCCGCATGCGGAAGCATCATGCCTATCTTGTATCGCTTGTCCCCCAGCATCGTCCACGCTCCTGGCGCAGGCGTATGGGCGCGAGCCACTCGCTGAATGACTCGAGCAGGATCGTTCCACTGAATTTGCGCATCTGCGGAGCGGATCTTCGCTGCATGAGTGACGCCTTCCACGGGTTGTGGAGTGGGCTGAGCGGTGGCGTCGGATAAGGAGACCAGAGAGTCAGCAAGCAGAACGCGACCAGAATACGTCAGGCGCGTCAGGAGATCATCTGTCGTGTCCTCGAGCCCGATCGGCTCCTCGGAAGTGGCAATGACAGGGCCGGTGTCGAGTCCCTTCTCGATCCGGAATGTACTTGCTCCCGTCACCTCGTCACCGGCGGCGATTGCAGCCTGCACTGGTGCAGCTCCGCGCCATCGTGGCAGGACGGAGAAGTGGAGGTTAATCCAACCGTGATCGAACACATCCAGAAGATCCGCGGGGATGAGATTGCCATAAGCCACAACAGCCGCCGCTGTCACCCCGGTGTGCGCTAGATCGCTGAGAATCTGGCGGGCTTCCACTCCCGATTCGCTGTCACGTGCCAGAGTTGGCCACTTGTACGTGGGGATTCCGTGCTGCTGCGCGACCTCAGCGACCTTGCTTGGGTGAAGTGTGCGACCGCGACCACGCTTGGCATCGGGTTGGGTGACGACGGCAACGACCTCTAGGCGATCATCAGCCAGAAGATATTCCAAGCTAACAGCAGCGGGCTCCGGCGTACCGGCAAAAATAATTTTCATCGGTGCGCTCACTGGTTGAACCACTCCGCGTTGCGAATCGCCGCCATCGCCTGCTTTCTCTCCTCCTTGGATAGATGCTGGATAAACAACACTCCGTCGAGGTGGTCAGTTTCATGCTGGACGCATCGGGCGAGGAGTCCAGATACCGTGCGATCGACCGGTTCACCGTACACGGTAACGCCGGTGACACGCACAGTTTCAGCCCGCGTGACAGTACCCCCGACATCGGGAATAGAGAGGCACCCCTCGCCCCCGGTCTGGGTTTCTTCGCCGACTGCTTCCCACGTCGGATTGAGAATGTGGCCGCGGTCGCCCTCGCAGTCGTACACGAAAACGCGTTTGGTCACGCCCACCTGGTTAGCGGCCAGGCCCACACCCCCATACGCGTCCATGGTCTCTAGCATGTCGGCAACGAGGGTGCGGTAGGTGTCATCGCCAATCTTGTCCTCTGGGATGGGATCGGACACTGTTCGTAGCACGGGGTCGCCGAAATAACGCATAGCTAGCTTTGTCATAGCGACCAGATTAGCCGATCCGCACCGGGTTCATGACCACGCGTAAAGGTCCAGGGTGCTTCGTTGTTGCCCGCACCGCCTGAGCGGTTTTCAGGCTCTCCCCCAGCGCCCTCGATTGTTCGTGCGGAACTCTGACTATCAGCCGCCGTGCGCGATGGGCCTCCGGTTTGTCCAGACCGGCCGGGAGCCGAATTCCCGGAGGCAACTCAACTGGGCCCAGCAATTCCACCTTCTCAGGCATGTGCCAATGGTGCTGCAACTCAGCGATGGACTCTGCGGTGCCGTCTATCGCCGCTACCGTCACCGCGGGCGGGAAGTGCGCCTCTCTGCGCGACGCCAATTCGCGCTCCGCTGAACCAATAGGATCCCAACGAATGATCGTTTGTACGGGGTTGAGGGACGCGTCGGCTGTGAATACAACCATTCCTCCCTCCCCGTGGGGGCGGACGAGGGAGGCTGCCTGCATCCACTGGCGAATGGCGTTTTCTTGAGCCCTTAAGTCCTCACGGCCAAGCATGATCCACGGATCGAGCATGATCGCCGCTCCATACAGGCCCATCGGGCTGTCTGCTGTCTCGGCTTTCACGATAGGTTCAGCACCGGGCGTTGCGACGATAATGCTTGCGCGTTCGGGTACGAAGGTCTTCACATGCTCCCCGCCCGAAGAAATAATGGGCACGCTGCTGAATGCTCGACCGAGTTCCTCGACCGTACGATCCTGTCCAACGACGGTCATGCGAACGGTATGGTTGCCACAGCTGGGGCAGGTGAAGAGACCCTCGGTCGCTCCACACCAACGGCAGCGCGGAAGCGTGTTGGTACCGGAAGCTGGCAGTTCTAAAGGACCATTGCAGTGGCGACAACGTGCCGGTGTGCGGCAGGAAGAACAGGACAACGCGGGGGAATATCCCCGCCGTGGGACGAGTACAAGCGCCGGCCGATTAGCTTCTAAGCAGGCGCGTAAGGCCTGAAATGCTAACGCGGGGATGCGAGATCCACGGCTATAGGCTTCTCTTTCCCGTTGGAGATCAGTTTCTCCAAGGGCACGAATTAGCGGCAAGTGCTCCGCAATCACCGGGCGGTCGGCGTCAATGGAATGGACAGATCCTTCGCTGATCCATTGCTGTATCTCGGCAGACCGATGCACGCCGATCGTCACCAGTGCTGCCCCCTGCTTCTCGGCGCGTAGCTTGGCGATCTCCCGTGCGTGTAAGTATGGCGCGCGCGGATCTACGAGATTATCGTCGCCTTCTCCGAGTACAACAATCAGCCGGAGGTTACGGACGGGAGCCATCGCCGTCGAACGGGTGCCTACGACAAGCCGACCCTGTCCGTGAAGAATCGAAAGAAAACGACGATAGCGCGCGTGTGGCCCTTCCGTTGTCGTCATCTCCGTGATTTGTGCGCCAGATACCCATCGGAGGAGGTTCGCAGATACCCGGTCAACTTCCTTCTGGTTTGGAACGACCACGAGCACACCTGCGTCCTCTGCATTCCACACTGTTGCCGCTGCAACTGCCGCTGCGATGTATGTGGGATCAGCACCAGGAAGAGTCAACCAACTGGCCATGGCGTTCTTGCCAGCAAGCACTGCCCGCAGAAAAGCGGCGCCGTGGGCGTAATCCTCGGCGGCACTCGACGCCGCGGAAAGAGACTTTTCTCGAAGCTCTTCAACTGGGATGAGGGATCCGTAGAGTTCTTCCCAGTCTTTGCCCCCTCCAAAGAGTCCAGCTTTTTCAGCCGCGGCATGGCGTGGCGGAATCGCCGTGCGGAGAATATCCGAGCGAACTCCTGCACTGCGGGAGGCAAGTTCCTCGACGAGTTCCCACATGTCCGGAGGACATACCCTGATAGGGCTGATGACTCTTTCTAATGGCTTGAGATTCCCGCCGTGCTCTGACGTGCGGCGGCGTTCGATAAGAAGCCCGTCAACGAGCCGGCCGGCGAACCTGATACGAACGCGGACGCCCGGTAGTGCCGATTGATCCAATTTATCCGGCACTGTGTAATCAAAAGGCCTATCGAGATGCGGCATCCCTAAAAGAGGGACGACGCGTGCGATAGGCTCCTTGATCTGGGTCACAGATGCAGTTTAACGTCCGATGGCTTCCTTCAGAGCGTCCACACGGTTCGTCCGCTCCCAAGGAAGATCAACGTCTGTACGGCCGAAGTGGCCATAGGCGGAGGTTTGAGCGTAAATCGGCCGCTTGAGATTCAAATCGCGGAGGATTGCGTTGGGACGAAGATCAAAGACCTTGAGGACGGCTTCCTGAATCTGTTCATCGGTGAGACCCTCGGCGGCAGTGCCGTGAGTATCGACGTAGAGACCGACCGGGTTGGCGCGACCAATGGCGTAGGCAACTTGAACTTCGGCGCGTTCTGCGAGCTCCGCCGCGACGATGTTCTTCGCTACCCAACGCATGGCGTACGCACCAGAACGGTCGACCTTTGATGGGTCCTTACCGGAGAAAGCGCCACCACCATGGCGAGCCATTCCGCCGTAGGTGTCGACGATAATCTTGCGACCGGTCAGACCAGCATCTCCCATAGGGCCACCGATGACGAAGGAGCCGGAGGGATTGACCAATAGCTTGACATCAGCTCCCACGAGGTGGCGAATGCCGGCTTCAGCGATGCAGTGGTCAAGCACGTGGTGTTTGAGAGCCGCCTCGAGGCTCTGCCGCTGTGCTGTTGCCACTCCCCAGCTCTCGTCATGCTGAGTGGAAATCACCACCGTGTCGAGTTTGACGGGGTTACCGGCCTCGTCATAAGCGAAGGTGACCTGGGTCTTACCATCCGGGCGTAGTCCCGGGATGATGTTTTCCTTGCGTACCTCAGCTAGGCGACGTGCGAGGCGATGAGCGAGAGAAATTGGTAGTGGCATGAACTCGGCCGTTTCATTGGTCGCGTAACCAAACATTAGGCCCTGATCGCCTGCCCCCAGTTGGTCATCAGCATCTAGCTCGTCGGCATTGGCACTCCCCTCGCGATGCTCGATGGCTGTATCGACGCCCGCGCCAATCTCAGGAGACTGCTCGCCAATGGATACGCTGACTCCACAAGTCTTGCCATCGAAGCCCATGTCGGAGCTAGTGAAGCCGATCTTTGTGAGGGTGTTGCGGACGATTTGCGGGATCTCGACGTACCCCGAGGTCCGCACCTCGCCTACTACGTGTACCAATCCGGTGGTGACGACAGTTTCGACTGCAACTCGTGACTCCGGATCTTTCGCCAAAAGGGCATCTAGAATGGAATCGGAGATAGCGTCGCAGATCTTGTCCGGGTGGCCCTCAGTTACGGACTCACTGGTGAACAGTCGCAAGGACAACGTGGGACCTTCTTTTCTTCTTACGTGTGTTGGGGTGTAACTGCACGGGCAGGCGCAGCCCGCGCAGGACAGAATCATAATAGACTAAGCTGTCTGTATTTGTCGATTAGCGCTCATTCATCAGCGTTTCTACCGCATTCCACATCTGCACGGCGATATCTAGTTTCGGCCCAGTGTGAACCTCAGTAATCACAGGCTTGTCGGCAGACTCCCCCGCGGTCAGGAGCCAGCCGGCATTGTCTTCCTGACCGAAGACCCTGCCGTCACCAACTGCATTGCACATCAGCAAATCGCATCCCTTTTTCGCAAGTTTGCGTATGCCGTGCTCAAGTGGGGTGCTCTTGTCATCGCCGGTTTCTGCTGCGAATCCAACAATCACCGTCTCCGCATCGATAGCGCCAGCTTCGCGCTGTTTCACGAGAGCAGCGAGAATATCCGGGTTCTCCGTGAGCTCTAGCGTGGAAAGATCAGTGTCGTTTGCTCCCTTCTTCATCTTCGACGCCGCAGCGTTCACCGGACGATAATCCGCGACCGCAGCTGCCATGATCACCACATCGGCATCTTGCGCGTGCTCATCCACCGCTGCTTTGAGCTCGAGTGCGCTCATTGCAGGCACGATTGTTGCACCTGAGGGCGTCGGGAGCGGCTCTGTGCGCGCTTGGATGATCGTGACCTGTGCACCCCTCTGAGCAGCGACATCCGCCAAGGCAAAGCCTTGACGACCTGAAGAAGCGTTAGAGAGAAAACGCACAGGATCGAGTGGCTCCACGGTGCCGCCGGCAGTGATCACCACTTTCCTCCCCTCGAGCGAGTGATCAAAAGCAGAGGCGCCACAGCGGGCGACAGCGAGCGCCAACGTCCCGATGTGATCCGGTTCCGGCAACCGTCCGGGACCAGTATCCTTTCCAGTCAGCCGGCCGTGTGAAGGTTCCAGGACAACGATGCCCCGCTTCCGAAGAGTCGCGACATTCGCAGTGGTTGCCGGGTTCTCCCACATCTCCGTGTGCATCGCTGGAGCGAGGACGATCGGACACGTCGCCACCAAACAGCTCGAAGTCAGCAAATCATCGGCGCGCCCGCCAGCCAAGCGAGCCATGAGGTCTGCCGTGGCTGGGGCGATAACGATGAGATCGGCTTCCTGGCCCAAGCGGACATGTTGAACCTCATCGACACTATCGAAAACGTCCGTGGACACCGGATGGCCCGATAGGGCCTCGAAAGTCGCTGCCCCGACGAACTTCAGTGCGCTGGGTGTCGGGATCACGTTGACGTGGTGCCCCTTCTCCGTGAAGTAGCGCACCAGGTGAGCTGCCTTATAAGCAGCAATGCCGCCCCCTACGCCGATAACGACGCGGAGCGGCATGTGTTCTGGTTGTCCGGTGTTAGAAGTAGTCACAACGGACAGCCTAGCGGGTCTACCCCTCAGTGTGTTCCAAGAGATCGCGGTTGATCTCGCGCAGGGCGATGGACAGTGGCTTCTCGTGGACGTCTGGAGTAACCAGTGGCCCCACGAACTCGAAGACACCATCGTCGAGCGTCTGGAAGTAGTCATTGATCTGACGAGCCCTCTTGGCTGCGAAGATCACCAAGGCGTACTTGGAGGACACCTTCGTCAGGAGCTCATCGATCGGAGGGTTGGTGATGCCAACAGGCTGATCGAACACCTTCTCGTTCGAATTCACGTCCTGGTTGTCCACTGTATGCACCTTCTTTGTATTAGAAATTTCGGGTTGTGCGGAGAAATAGCGGGATGGATGCAGATTAAGAACCTTGCAGAATCCGGCTGATAGCGGAGACCGCCTTCTCCAGATCGTCATTGACAACGACCTGATCGAATTCATCTTGGGCGGCCATCTCCACCTCAGCGGTTTCAAGACGGCGCTTAATCACGTCTTGGGTTTCCGTACCACGACCTGTGAGCCGGTCCACCAGAATTTCCCATGATGGAGGCGCGAGGAACACGAGTTTTACTTCTGGTCGCAGCCTTTTGATATTGCGGGCTCCCGCGAGATCCACCTCAATGAGGACTGGTCGCCCCTCGGAAATTGCGTCCTCCACCGGCTGGAGCGGTGTACCGGATAGCTGCAATCCGCCGTGAATCTCAGCCCACTCGAGCATTTTGTGGGACTCGATAGCCTGCTCAAACTCTTCCCGCGAAACGTAGAGATAGTCACGCCCATGGACCTCCCCCGGGCGTGGGTCGCGGGTGGTCATGGACACACTGAAAAAGAGGTTCGGGACGTCTTCCTTGAGACGGGCGACCACAGTGGATTTACCCACTGCGGAAGGACCCGCAAGGACGACCACTCGCTCTTCAGTTGTGCCGATGGTCAAGGATTTACTCCTCGAAGCCGAAGTGTTCCAGCAGAGCACGACGCTGACGGTCACCGAGACCGCGCAGACGACGGGTTGGGGCGATCTCCAGCTGAGTCATGATTTCCTCTGCCTTGACCTTGCCGACCTTCGGGAGAGACACGAGCAGTGCGGAAACCTTCATCTTGCCCAGGATCGGGTCGGTTTCAGCGTCCTTCAGAACCTGCTTCAGGTCGGTGCCGCCTCGCTTGAGCTTCTCGCGCAACTCTGCGCGTGCCTTACGAGCTTCTGCCGCCTTTTTCAGAGCCTCTGCACGCTGCTCCGGGGTCAACTGGGGAAGTGCCACGGGGTCCTCCGTTGTATGTTCAAATCGTAGGTTTTGATGAATGTGTAGGAATGTCGTGCGCATCCATGAGCGGACGCAACGCATCGCAGACGAACATACACTAGTTCATCTTGCGATCCGCGTAGCCAGCATCCATTCGGACACTTGCGAAATCCTCGACAGATAAGCTACCAGACTGTAGCTGCCGGACGGGGATAATTGGTGCCTAACACGCCATAACTCACGCAAGTCTAGCACTATTGAGCTGGGCTATTTCAACATATCGCCTGTTGTGCGTCGCACAGCGTCTCGCAGAGCAGAGACTTTCGGCCCCTCACGGAGCACACCGCGCGACACATTCGGGCTCACCAGACTCACTGATGAGCCTGCAATACGCCGCACGTCCTCCATCGTTCCGCCTTGGGCTCCCACCCCTGGCATGAGGATCATTCCGTTTATGTTCCGCAAATCGGGTGGACTGTCGACAGTGGCACCGACAACCACACCGAGGTTGCCAGCCCCCTCGTGACGAGAATTTCGTTCTGCCACGTTGTCAACGACGTACTGCGCTAGTGTGTACTCCCCCACACCGTTGTTCTCACGATATGGTCGTGATCGCTGTACTTCAGGCGCCTCCGGATTAGAGGTCGCTGCGAGCACAATGGCGCCCCGTCCTGTCGCCTCAGCGAGTTCGAATACTGGATCCAAAGATCCGAAACCCAGCCAGGGAGAAACCGTGACGGCGTCGGATACCAGCGGCGAATCATCGCTCAACCAAGCATGTGCGTAGCCTGCCATGGTCGAACCGATGTCGCCCCTCTTGGCGTCGGACACAATCAGTACACCCTGGGCACGCAGCGCGCGAATAGAATCCTCAAGCACTGCGAAGCCCGCAGAGCCAAATGCCTCGTAGAACGCCACCTGCGGTTTCACCACGCAAGCGGTGTCCTCAAAAGCTTCCACGCACAGGCGAGAAAACTCTTTCAGACCTTCAACGGAACCTTCAAGCCCCCAATTTTCGAGGATCGAGGCGTGAGGATCCATACCGACGCACACCTGGCCGAACTTCTCGGCGCGTGCAAGGAAGCGCTCACCGAACGTACCTTCGGCCGCCGAAAAGCCCAGCCCAGTCATTAGTGCTGAACCTCCTGGATAGCACGGACAGTCGTCTCGGCCTTCTGCAAAGCGGCGATGCCCTGCACCGCTGCGGTGCAACCTTGGACAGTGGTAATCGCCGGAACACTCATGTTCACCGCCGCAGCGCGGATGTCGTAGCCATCGTGGCGTGCACCCGCAGAGCCCGCTGGCGTATTGAGCACCAAGTCGATCTCACCGTCGTTGATGAGCTCGACGACAGTGCGCTCCTTCTCCGCAGGCTGGCCTTCAATCTGCGAGAGCTTAGCCACGGTCTCGCACTCCACGCCATTACGGCGCAGCATTTGAGCAGTGCCGGAGGTCGCGTAGATCTTGAAGCCGAGATCTGCCAGGCGCATGATCGGCATCATCAACGTGCGCTTATCGCGGTTAGCGACGGATACGAACACGTTACCGCTGGTAGGCAGAGCACCGAACGCGCCCTCCTGAGACTTCGCAAACGCCGTGCCGAAATCGGAGTCAAGCCCCATGACCTCACCCGTAGACTTCATCTCCGGGCTCAGCAGGGAATCCAGAACATGGCCCTCCGGGCTGCGGAAGCGGTTGAACGGCATCACAGCTTCCTTGACAGCAATAGGGTGATCCAGCGGCAAGGAGCCACCATCGCGATCGCTAGGGATCAGGCCCTCAGACTTCAGCTCAGCGATGGAATCACCGAGCATGATGCGGGATGCAGCCTTTGCCAGACCCACGCCAGTGGACTTCGAGACGAAAGGCACCGTACGGGATGCTCGCGGGTTCGCCTCGATGACGTAGAGGATGTCGTCCTTCAGGGCGAACTGGACATTCATCAACCCCTTGACTCCGATTCCATGAGCCAGCGCCTTGGTGGAACGGCGCACGTTCTCGATGTCCTCGGGGCCAAGCGTCATCGGAGGCAAGGCACAGGCGGAGTCACCGGAGTGAATACCAGCCTCCTCGATGTGCTCCATGACGCCAGCCAGGTAGACATCTTCACCATCACACAGGGCATCCACGTCAATTTCGATCGCGGAGTCGAGGAATCGGTCAACGAGAACCGGGTGATCGTCCGTGATCTCCGTCGCGCGGGCGATGTAATCGGACAGCGAATCTTCGTCGTAGACGATCTCCATGCCACGTCCACCCAGAACGTAGGACGGGCGCACCAAGACGGGGTAGCCGATTTCGGCAGCGACAGCGCGCGCTTCCTCGAAGGAGGTTGCGGTGCCATACGCGGGAGCCGGTAGTTGAGCCTTCTCCAGCACCTTTCCGAATTCACCACGATCCTCAGCGAGGTTGATGGCTTCCGGAGAGGTACCGACGACAGGGACTCCGGCATCTGCCAGTCGCTGTGCCAGCCCCAGTGGAGTCTGACCGCCGAGCTGGACGATGACACCGGCGATCTCGCCGGACTCAGCCTCAGCGTGGTAGACCTCCATGACATCCTCGAAGGTCAGCGGCTCGAAGTACAGGCGGTCGGCAGTATCGTAGTCGGTGGAAACGGTCTCAGGGTTGCAGTTGATCATTACGGTCTCGTAGCCGACGCGGGAGAGCTCCAGAGCGGCGTGGACACAGGAGTAATCGAACTCGATGCCCTGGCCAATGCGGTTCGGTCCCGAGCCCAGGATCAGCACCTTCTTCTTATCCTTCTGAGGAGCTACCTCGGACTCGGCTGCTGGATCCAGTTCATAGGAACTGTAGTGGTATGGGGTCTTTGCCTCGAACTCGGCAGCACAGGTGTCCACGGTCTTGAACACTGGGCGCACGCCGAGCGACCAGCGCAGGGACCGAACTCCGTCCTCACCCGCAAGCTCCGGGCGCAATGCCGCAATTTGGCGATCGGACAGGCCCATGTACTTCGCCTCGCGCAGGAGGTCCTCAGAGAGAACGGGAGCCTCTTCCAGCTCGGTGCGGAAGTCCACGAGAGCCTTAAGTTCTTCGAGGAACCACGGGTCGACCTTCGATGCCTCGTACACCTCATCGACGGTGGCTCCCAGGCGCAGTGCCAACTCAATGTCGTACATCCGGCCCTCAGTCGGGCGCTCGAGGTCCTTGAGCACTGCATCCTTGTCGGTGGCACGCTCGCCGGCGAAGGCCTCGTCGGGA